>CACXNA010000001.1 GCA_902768985.1 uncultured Bacteroidia bacterium
CTCGGCACTTCACAAGATGTTTGAGATGATTGGCGGCGGCGAACGTGCAGGTAGCGGAGCTGATACCATCAAGAAAGGCTGGGCCGATAACAAGTGGCCAGCGCCTGAAATCAAGGAACACTTCGGTCAGAATGATGACCGGGTGGAGCTGACGCTACGGCTTGTTCAGTCCACCAGTTCACCTGGGAAGGGTACTGAAAACGAAGAAATCAGGGTAAAAACTAGGGTAAAAACTAGGGTAAAAATCAGGGAGATAATGAGGAAGAATCCAAGAGTTACAATCCCCGAAATGGCCTCAGAAATAGGGGTCTCAGTCAAAACCATAGAGTGGCATTTGGCCAAGATGAAAGGAATTGAAATTGAACGTGAAGGGCCTGCTAACGGAGGCCATTGGATAATCCTCGAATAAGTTTTTACCGCCAAACCAATAACAGTTTGGCGGTAGTTATATAGTAGGGGCGAATTGTTTTACTTGTCTAACTGTTTCCTATAAACTTCATCCAACGTCTGGCCATCCTTGTCTTTCCAGACAATCCATCCATTGTTGCTGCTGCCGATGCAGAAGTCAGCTGCGGTGCTGGGGCTTGAAAAAGTTTTGTCTGATTCCAACTCCAAATGGTCTCCATTTTTAATTGTATATTCACCAAGCAATTTTGTGCGCTTCTCCTTCCAATTAAACCGTCTCTGTGCGCCAATATATTCTAAATAATTGGGCGGCTTTTGTGTCAATCTACAAAGGCACAGGGGCGCAATACACAACATTGGCTAGAGTGAAGGATTTGTTTAAGGTAAGGGTTTAGTCCTTGACCATTGAATCGTTTTATTAGCGTTATGCTATTGAGTCGCAACATAACCTGATTGTTTGGAAAGGAACTGCGTCATATCAAACAATAATTATTACTAGGAGAATCTGTTTTCTGGTCGAGAGAGAATTTGTATCTTTGTATGACATGAATAGTTTGTCATTGATGTCACGCGAAGAATTAATAGAAAACATTTGGAAAAGAGAGTTTGATGGTTTATTTTTACACCATCTGAAACAAGCACTGGAAGATGAAAACTTTGCGCTCAACAGATTGGGCTCAAATAGAGCGGCGTTACGAGGCTTACAAAACGGCTCTCGTCTACATGTCGCAGCATCCATTATCGCACAAAGAGGCGGTTGCACAGGCTCAGAGACTTCATTATCAAGTGACAGCCTCGGCTTCCAGTATCTAATCCAAGAGTTATTAATAGAATCGTGGGCAAAGCATAACAATTGCTGGATTGCCCCCACGGAGTCTTTTCTTCAAGAGAGATATGGCGATAAGGACGGGAAGGATGTTGTTAAAGAATGGAAGACATATAAATATGAATCTATTCAACTAGCCCTTGATAGGATCACGATTCATAATGCTGTATTTCCTGAAACCTCTCTTAAAGTTGAAGGATTTGGTAGGACTCGTGCAGGTGATTTCGCGATACTTGTTCGTCAACCATTTATCCACATTAATGGTGAATTGGTATCTGATAAAGAGGTGATTGATTATATGCATAGTATCGGTTTCGGAGAAACTCATGGGTTTGGTGGGAACAATCCTCGTGTTCATTCAGAGTACTTGAACTCTGATTTCTATATCGCGGATCTTCATAAAGAGAACATTGTCCGTTTTGTTGATCCTTCTGGGCATGCTTTCTTCTTTGTAATAGACTGTATGGCGTACTTCAATACGCCTGGCCTAGGATTGGGTGGTTCGTTTCTAATACATGATCCGGAAGTGTGGGCTTACAAGAGCGAGAATGAATGGCCATATGCTATCCGTTCAAATGATAAACCATTGCATTATTTGTAATTAGAATGAAGACTCAACGATACATATATCATCTGTCCGCGCTGATTACAGTTGTATCTATTTTAGCGGCCTGCGGCCCGTCATCAAGGCAGCGCGTGGCGGCGACGTTGGATGATGTCGAAACCTACATCAACGATCGCCCCGACAGCGCCCTGGTGGTGCTGGAGGGCGTGGACTCCACGGCCCTGAGCACCCGCGCCCTGCGGGCCCGGTACTCGCTACTGCACACGATGGCGCTGGACAAGTGCTACAAGGATATCACGGCACCCGGCCTGCTGGATCCGGCTGTTGCGTGGTATGAGAATCACGGTACGGCCGACGAGAAGATGAAAACTCTTTTTTACCAAGGGCGAATCGCACAAGAGAAAAAGGAGTGGAATAATGCTGCGGTTCGCTATTATCAAGCAGAAGGGTATGCGGATGAAGCGCAAGATAGGCATGCCGCCGGATTGTTGTATGAGGCGATTTCCAGTATTTATAATTTTGTTCATAATACGGGAAAGGAACAGGAGTATGTAGAGAAAGCCCTGAGGACCTACAAGCAAGCGAGTGATCCGTTTTACGAATCCGCGCTGGGCGACTTGGCCATTGTGTATCATTCCCGGCAGGAGTGGGCTAAGGCAGATTCTCTATACCAAGAGGCCATTGCGCACTCGAAAGAATACCCGCATTCTCTGGCAATCTATCTTTCCAACTATGGTAGGATGAAGGTCTTGCAGCCGGACAAGGATCCCGTGGGCGCGCTGGCGGTGTTGAATCAGAAAAGACAGATATCTGGTAGTTTGACACCCGAGGAGGCTGGAGCCTATGCTTATGCTCTGGTGCTTTGCGGGAGGCATCGTGAAGCAAAGCAGATTCTGGACCAGTTAGCGAGTTTTACTACAGCATCCTTAGGATCGGTTGAGGCTTGGATTTGTCGATGCGCTCTCGCTATCGGTGATTATCAGCGAGCATACGAGTCACAGCGAAAGGCCCGTTTGTGGGAAGAGTCAGAATTAAGAAGAATCTTGTCCGATCCTGTTTCGGGAGCTATTACTGAGTATCAGGAAATGCTCTCTATCCAGAGGCGGATGCAATATAAGGTCAGATTATTTGTTTTGGTGATTATCCTGCTTGTATTTTGTTTTGCTTTTGCCTTGGTATATATAAGGAAAAACAAACTGGAGGCAGACAAATCCCGGGTGCTGGAAATATGTTCCATTTTGGAGAAGGAAGCGTCTGAGCATGAGACTCGAACAGTCGTTCTTCAAGAGCAGTTGCATAACAGTCAGGAAGCAGCAAGACAGGAACGGGTGTTTCGTTTCCGGCAGACAGGGAAGCTTCAGGCTGCGATTTGGCATCTGAACCGCACCGGAGAATCCTGGATTAAGAAAGATTCTCGCCTGATATCTATCAAAGAGGAACTGTGCCAGATATACGATATAAATGATTCCGGAGAGAAACTGGTCCGGCGACTGGACCGGGATCTGGACGGAAAGATCATACCATTGGTCGAGGTGTTGCATCTTAAGGATAACCCGAATGAGCAGCTCTTCTTGTGTTGCTGCTTACTGGACCTTCCCGCAGAAATGGTGGCGGCGAGATTCAATCTGACAAGCAATAACGTCCGTGTCAAAAAACACCGTCTTAAAGACCAGATTGCGAGATTGAACAATGCAGATTATGATGCGTTGTTTGATATACGTAGAAAAGGCATTACAGATTCCTGCTCCGGATAAAAAACAGGGGTGGGTGTAATATGTTGTTAATCAAACAGTTGTGCGAGAGTCGGCCTGCGAAGAATCAGACTGTAATATTGCGCATTTATTACACTTCAGCAACGGATTGATAACCAAATCATTACAAAACATCATTGTAATGATTTTTTGCGTCTGAAATTTGGAATTGTCTTTCCCGCCTCTTTATCTTTGCTCTTAGCAAAAACGAGAGCAAAATGAATAAAAAGAAACATTATTTCTATGTTGTGGCGTTCATTATAGTGACGCTAGTCACGTTTGGGACTGTCCCGTGTTACGCGGATGACGATCAAACGTTCATCATTATCTCGAATGATGGCTCTTTGGGCGGAGATACAGGACACCATGCACCTGCTTTGATTCCAATTCAGGCAGCATACTTCTCGTCAGTATCCACCATCTATGTGAATTTCCTCTATGATCTGGGGACGGTATTTGTTGAGATAGAGAACCAGACCACGGGATCATACTCGCAGACAAACATCAACGCCACGCAGGGCGTCCATCTTTTCGTGATTTCTGGAGACGATGGCGTCTATGAGATTACTTTCACCCTATCCGACGGTCACGTTTATACAGGATCATTCGTAATCGAATAGACAGACAAGGTCTTATGCGTCGCATCCTGCTCCTGTCCTTCCTTTGCCTTCTTGCAGTTTCTTTCACTGGCTGCAAGAAGGCAAGGTTGCGCGCGCAACTGAAGGAATTGATGGGAAGCACAATAGCTCTGCTAGAGTATCACGACACTTTTTAAATATTTTTATTATGAAGAGAAAAATGTATTTAGGTATGGCCGCCATCATGTCTTTGTTGGTCGGCATTATGGTTATGATTCTTGCCCAACAGAGCAAGCGTCCGCTTACTATGAATCTGGAGGCCCTGACTCAAGGAGAAGCCACAATTACCTGTGATTCTGGGAATTACGGCCTGTGCCATAGAATCGCTTACGATTCGTATTTATGGGGTCTAGAGATCTACTACTATTGCGAATGGACGGGACATCAAGCAGACAATTGCCCTTTCTCTATCTATTTGTTAAATAGATTCTGACATATGCCGTCCGTCTGTGTAAAAGCAAAAGCTGCAATACAGGTTTTGACGATATCTTTGCTGTTGTCGGCTTGTCGACAACAGCAAAGTATAGTTGCAGATTATCACGTTGATGTTGATTTACTAAGAACACAGGAGATATCCTTTTTAGATTTTTTCAAGGAAATTGATGTGATCCCTTTAGAGGCAACAGATTCCGCATATCTAAATGTGTCGTGCTTATCAACCTATCTTGTTGTTGAGGATAAACTCATTGTACTGGATCGTGCTGATAATTCTATAAAGTTTTTTAATCTGGACGGAAAATGGTGTGGAACATTGTCTAAATATGGTCGGGGCCCCGGGGAATATGCCATGTTGACAGACGTAGATTATAATAAGGAACGTCGAAGTGTTGACATTCTTGACGCAACAGGGAAGATCCTATCGTATGCTTTTGAAGGCAGTTTTCCGTTTATTCGAGAACTGAGCATTCCATATCAAATGAAGGGTTTAGTCAATTTTAAGTCATCACATTCAGGATACTATTTGTTTTCGGGATTTGATAGTTCCGTACTACGTTATTGGGAGCCAGATAGCGAAGGATTGTTTGAAGTGGAGGGGATCCCAATGGTTGAACAAAACCGTCGTGCAGGATATAAAACTACGGGGAGTCCTTTTTATGTGTTTGATGAGGATATTTATTACACAGATGGGCCGACAGGACAGGTTTTTCGTCTTGTTGGAAAGGACGCTTTACCTCATCTTTCATGGAACCTAGGGCGTTTCTCTTTCAAATCGAAGCAAGTAGATGCTAATAAAACGGGGTCATCAATAAATGAATTGAAGCGAGCGTCCAATACGATGGCAGGACCATTTTCTGCCATACGAGAGACGTCACGTCTTGTGTTTGCAAATGTCCTGTTTATGGGTCGAGGCGTGAATATTATTTACGATAAACTATCAGACGTGACGCATCTGTTTACGCGGACGCAAGAAGGATTAATGTTCAGCCCTGGCTTTGTATGTGGGAAATACATGTATTTCTTGGCACCTCCGGAAATTGCACGACAATTAGTCCCCGAGGAGAAGTTGAGTTTTAATAGCCAAGACCCCAATTATGTGTTAATAAAGTATTTAATATGAGCCCGTTGGGTAAATGCGTAGTTTTTTTCTTGTTATCATTAGCCGTTGTTTTTTCCGGTCTGGACCTGCTGAGGAATAATGAGAAGTGTGTGAATGAATCAATGGATAATTCCGCCGACTTTGACAATGTCGGACAAGTCTTTTTTTCGTGCAATTTGGACGGCCTTCAAATAGAAAAAGATATGTGGCGAGATATTTTGATTGAAAGAAATTTGAAGGGAAAACCTGTACTTGTCGTCTGGCATTCTCATCTTGGCTGTAAAGCTTGCAATGACTTTGTGTTTACTCAAGTTGAAAAAAAGATAGGAAACAACCTTCCTGTTCTTTTTATAGGCACAGACTATCGATCTCGCAATTCAACTGATTCGGAGGTATACCTTAGCCCAAACGAGTCGTTGGGATTAAGTGTGGAGGAGTTGAAAGTACCCTTTATGTTCGTTTATGATAGCGAAATACGTCACCTTTTCGTCCCGGATACTAGGAATGAGAAAGCTATTGATATGTATTTGGATGTTGTTTCAATGCGGTACGGTTTAAAAGAATTATAAATGTAAAGCAGATGAGAGATGAAAAAGATATCATTTCTACTTATCATTTTAATTCTCAATGATATATCTATTATCGCTTTCGCAGATTCTTTTTCAGGTCAACGAATACAAGAGATTGAGTTTAGTCTCCTTTCACGGTATTCTTTTCCTAAAGATAAGTGGAAATTGGAAGCAGCGAAATATTTAATAAATGGCCTTCCTCAGCAGTGGCATTACGATCCCAGTGTACTTGAAGAGACGGGAGTGAAGATAAAAGTAATGGATGCAGAGGTCATTGACGCGGACTACCTTGCCGAGAATATTGAGTATGCATTCCGGGCCTGGGAACTCCCCTGGGCCCGGAATGTGTCTTTCGAGGATTTCTGTCGGTACTTGCTTCCCTACAAGATGGGTAACGAGGCTCCGGAGCGCTGGCGGGCGGCGGTGTGGGAGGAGTATGCCTCCTTACGCGAGGCAGCGATTGCAGAACCGGGGATAAGACCTTCGGAGGTGTGCCGACGTGTCGATGCCTTTGTGAATACATGGTATACTGTTCATTACAACGACAACTATCCGACAGATGCCGGCTATTTGAAGGCAAAAGAGCTCCGGGGAGGCACATGCAACGGTGCCTCGCTGATGATCTTGTATCCGTTGCGGGCGCTGGGCGTGTGCGCGACCTATGAGTGCGTTCCGCATTGGGGCAACCGAAGCAGTTCGCACGCCTGGAATGCCCTCTACGAGAACGGTCAGCTGATCCAGTTCAACGGTCCCGAATTGGATCCCGGCAGGACCAAAGAAGAGTTCATTGGCGTGGGCAGAATGTTGCGCAAGCGCCCGAAGGTGTTGCGCAAGGATTATCTGAGCGCCGGGAAAATCGATGTTACCACGGAATATATCCCGACGGCCGATCTGGATATCCGGGGACGCGGAGAACAGTCCGGAAAGCCCGGGCTGATGGTCTTCGATAATGAACGTTGGTGTAGTGTCGCCGACGGGGCATGGCGTGGCCGTCGTGCGGTATTCCCGGCCGTGGCGCGGGGCGTTGCTTTCCTGCCGGTGGTCAGCGAAAATGGGCGTGGACAAGCGCTCTGTTGGCCGCTTGTCGTGGAACGAAGCGGGCGGTTGAAACTGTTCCGGCCTCGCCTGTGGCGCCGGACGGTACGACTGACGGCGAAGTATCCGGAAGATGAGAGCAATGCCGTCACCCCGGGCAAACGGTACGAACTGTTCTACTGGCGCGGCAGCTGGGTGTCGCTGGGAGTTCGTGAAGCGACGGATTCGGTGCTGGTTTGCCATCGGGTGCCGAAAGGAGCGTTGCTATTGCTGCGCGATCTGGATAGTGATAAGAGACGGGAGAGAATCTTTGCTTACGAAAAAGGGAAACAAATCTGGTATTGAACGTAATATACACACTTATGTGTCTTACTTTTTTTATTAACCATTTAAACCATTTTCTTATGAAGAAGGTATTAATTTCTTTGGCTGCAGCATGCTTGCTGTTCTCGGGATTTGTGACGGTTAAGAGTTTAGCTCGAAACAATCCCATTGTGAATGCCCCGATGGAGGCTCTTTCTGAGATTGAGAGCGATAGACGCTACCAATCTATGGGCTATTGTGAGTATCTACTGACGTATATGTGTATCAAGGAAGAAACATGCGAACTGTGTAGAAAAGATTGCCCGAGATCTACAGAATAAATATATGCGACAAATGCGTTTTGTTTCGTTTATTATCGTGTCTTCTCTCGGCCTTCTCCTTTGGGGGTGCCGAGAGAGGGCCCATCATGATTCGAGTATATTGACCCCTTCCGTCGAATTTGTTGAAGAGCGGTCAAATACATCCTTTGCTGATGTTATTTCATCGGTAGAACTGATTCCGGTTGAAATGGATGAACAGCATTTGTTAGGAAACAATGTATACTTGTATTTATTGCCGGATGGCTTCCTGCTTGCAGATAAACAAAATGCAAAGCTAAACTTATATTCCAAGGACGGGATTTTCTTAAATACTATTGGGCGACGAGGAAACGGTCCCGGGGAGTATACAAGAATTGGTGATGTTCAAGTATTAGGAGATCATATTCACGTGTATGATGATCCGAAGCAAGAGCTTGTTTTTTCAACGGACGGTGAACTATTAAAAACCAACAAAAAGGACTTAGGATTCCACTCTTTTAGAACGCGTTCCGGTTTTTTGTCTTATTATGGATATGGTGCAAAAAAAGGATACCGTGTAATATTTCAAAGAGAGAAAGATGGTAAGGAGTTCGGCTTTTTAGAATTGGATTCTAAGCTATTGGCTTTGACTTTGGACAATGATGTGTTTGCTCATTCGGCGGATGGGAGCGTTGTCTTCATAGATTCTTATTCTCCGACGATTTATAAGTTTTATAATGAGAAAGTTACTCCTTATTTATCATTTGATTTAGGACGATACTCGATCAAGGAATCCTTTTTCACCGCGGGAGACGCGTTTCTCGCTGCCGAAGAATTGTTCGCTTCCAATTATGGCATCATAATCGGATATTCGGAAAGTAATGAATATAAGTTCGTACAACTGCTATTGAAGAATCAAACCGAAGATCGAGATAGAATAGAATACGGGTTGTTTAACGGGAGCAAGTGGTGTTGGTTTTCTTTATCTGATTTAGTTAAAGAGTCTATGCCAGGATCGTTGCGTTTTATAAGCGATGGCATTTTGTACGGGCTTTTCACGATAGAAGAACTAAACCGTACGAAAGATTTATTCCGGGAGAAGATTATCAATAATGAACTCAATAGCATAGCGGAGGACGATGATGGATATGTTTTGGCGAAAATACGGCTTAAGTAGCCTGATTATACTTCTGCTTGTTACAAATATTGCAGAAGGGATATTCATCTTAAAAACGTCGAAGAGCAACAAACAGGATAATGAGAAAGCCAATCCCTGCTCAATGTTGGAATCGGAACTTGTGCGCAGGTCCAATATTCTGACGGAAGATGTCCAGAATATGTTGGATATGAGCGGCCTAATTCAAAAAGGGGACGGAGACATGTTTGTGTTGGTTGCACCTCATACTTGCAGGGCGTGTGTGGAAACACATAATGCGCTTTTGTATGATATGTGTTCTCAATTCCGACAGAAAACAATATGCTTTCTTGTCCCTCAATCACAATTGAGAAACTATTTGGCGTACTTCTCGGATATAGATAATATCAATGTTGTTGACTACGAGGTGAATCTTTCTGATTATGTAGACATTATAGCCGATGGTTATATGTATTATACCTTAGAGGGACGAAATGTGAAAGATTTCCATTTATCTGGGAAAGTGTTCTCGACGGCGTCAAAAGTATTCTTGATTAGGAATTTAGAGTAATATGCGGTGCCGGTGCCGATACGCTTTATTTTTTTGTTTTGTTCTTGTTGGTCTAATCTCATGCCGACAAGTACGTCTCCATTTGTCTCCCGAGACGCCAGTCCCGGAAGCTGATCCGGCCTGTCTTGCAGAGCTGTTGGCCTCGGATAACAACCAGATTTTGACACGCACGTTCACGCTCCGGGAAGAGGCCACCGTGCGGATTGTCGGGCAGGCCGAAGGGACTTCTTTCGAATTGATTCCCGGTTTCGTGGAGGCGTATCTCAACGATGGTATCGAGTTTTTCATTGACCTGGGAACCGTGTGCCGGCAGTATCGCTTCGTCTGGGACTCCAGACGGGTGACGGGCAACAACGCGGATACTACGGGCGTCCGTTTCGCACAGTACGATCCGTCAGATACACGATACACCTTTGAGGTCGCACTCCCGTGGCGAACCCTTGGCTTTGACGGGATACCAACGGACAAGGACGTGTTACGTATGGATGTGAGCGTGCTTGACAATGACGAAGGAAGTCGCGACTCGCAGATTGCCTGGAGTGGCGTGAACTCCAAGTTGTACCTGGAATGGTCGCAATTCGGAGATTTTCCGCTGGCAGGACTTCTGGCTGCAGTGGCTCCGGTCATTGATGGCGTGGCAGATAAGGTTTGGGAACAGCAGGAACGCATCCCGATGACGCATGTAATCCTGGGATCGCTCCGGGATGAGGCGGATCTTTCGGGTTGGTATCGCTTGCTGTGGGACCGGGAGAATTTATACTTGCTGGTGGAGGTGGAGGATGACCTGAAGCGGCAGGCCGCATTCATGTTCGATAACGGACATCTGGAAGATGCGGAAGGAAATGTGCTGTGGCGCTTGGAATTCAACCGCTCATGTCATGCCGGCGGAGCGTTGAAGAACCGCCGGCAGGAGGACACTCTCCGGCTGGCTGCAGGCAAGTACATACTGCATTTTGAGACGGATGAGAGTCATGCGGCGGGACATTGGGATGACTTGCCGCCGGATGATCCCTTCAACGGAATCAAATTGTATATGTTGGACTAATGAGTTGGGAGCGAATCAGAACAGCATTGTCTTCTCGGAAGGCAGATAAGTTTGCCTCAATGGTAATCTGGGCCTGCGTGTGCATCGTGGGTTTGGTGGCGTTGCACTTTGGGCGCCGGGTACTGATTTGTGACCGATTTGTCATCCGGGGATCCTCTATGGCTCCCACGCTGGAGCAAGGACAGGGCGTGTGGGTGCGAAAGTATCTGATGGGCCCGCGGATTTATACGCGCTTCAAGTTCGGGGAGGGAGAGCTGCTGCGCTGTATCCGCCTGCCGGGGTTCCGGCGTCTTCGGGCTGGAGATATCGCCGTTTTCAATAGCCCGGAGGGGTGGGGCCAATCTCATGCAGTGACTTTCCAGCTGAATTATGTCTATGCAAAGCGTTGCCTGGGGGCACCGGGAGATACAGTTGGAGCCCGAAATGGCCATTATTATAGCACAGGGGCCGATCCGGTTGGAATCCCGGCAGAGCAGGAAGCCCTCCTTCGGACGACACCTGATTCGGTGTTGACCTGGCGGGGACTTGAAGCTGGCCAGTTCGCCGGACTGCACGAACAGTGGACGATCCGGGATTTTGGCCCACTGGTTGTCCCGGAGAATAGAATGACCGTGCAACTCGACAGCATGGGTGTACGTCTTTATGCCAAATCTATCTGCTATGAGACGGGGACCCGGCCGGAGTGGTCTCATGGGCAGGCTTGGTTAGGTGGCCGAGCGATCAGTGAATACACTTTCCAGAAGAACTGGTATTTCTTTGTAGGGGATCATATCGTGGATTCGCGGGACAGCCGTTATGTGGGCTTTGTGCCGGAAGAGTTCGTCGTTGGGATTGTTGCTAAACAGAGATGATGAGAATCGAGTGGCGTTATACTGTCCTTCAATTGCTGAATATGCTACTTGTTGTGGCGGTGTGTGTCTGGGGCATCGTTGAAGCCGGGTACGGGCTGATGCAGGTGCTTGGCTGGCGGATGTCCCACCACTCGTTATATTCGTTGACGGGACATTTCAATAACCCAGGGCCGTTTGGTGGGTTCATTGCGTGTGTGATGGCGGTGGCGGGGGCTTGGGTGATGAGATCCCCGGTCAAGCCGGGAATGACGAAAGACGGACCCGGAATGACCAGATCCTTCGGCAGGCTCAGGATGACGTTGACAGGGATAATAACCATTCTAGTGTGGGTGACGATCGGGATTGGGATGCTGGTGCTGCCTGCATCGATGAGCCGGGCGGGTTGGCTGGCGTTGTTGGTCGCCCTTGCTGTCGAAGCAATCCGAATGCCGCAGGTACGGGAAAGGATTCGAAAACAGCGGTGGATGATTCCGGCCGGGGGCGTCGGGGTGATTGCCCTGTTGGCCGGGGCATTCCTGATTAAGCCTGAGTCGGCGCTTGGGCGCTTGCATATCTGGCGGATGGAGTGCCTGGCCATCGCGGAACGCCCCTGGACGGGTGCCGGTCCGGGAATGGAGGCCTGGGCGTATGGTGAAGCGCAGGAAGCTTTCTTCCGGGCTCATCTGGAGACGGCGTCTCCCACTGTGGTGCGGGTTGCCGGATGCCCGGAGTATGCCTTCAATGAGTTCCTGGGCATCGGGGTGGAGTATGGTGTCCCAGGACTGTTGTTGTCGGTGCTGCTGGTGGCGGCATCCATTGCGGTGTTGTACAAGGCCAGGAGCCCTTTCGCGGCCGGGCTGACGGCCTGGTCTGTGTTTGCCTGCGCATCGTATCCGCTGTCGGTACCGCAGTTGCGATTGCTGGGGGCAGGGTTCGTGCTCATCGCTTTGGTTGTTGGAATCTTGCAGGTCCGTTCGTGGCGGATGGGAGTATTGCCTGTCATCGTTGCAGGGTTGTTGGCGGGATGGATGGGATTCCTGGGAGCGTCTGAGACAGATCCTTCGGCTGCGCTCAGGATGACACACAGAGAAGATTTCCGGGCAGTGTATGCACAGGGATACGCGCTGCATCAGGCAGGGCGGTATGCAGAAAGTACGGAAGTTCTGGAACGGGGAACCCGGATGAGTTGTGACCCGATGTTCGAGATCATTCTGGGGAAGAATGCCGAGGCACTGGGCGATGATACCCGGGCGGAGGCGTTGTATGAGAAGGCGCATTATATGGTGCCGTCCCGCTTGTATCCTCTGGTCCGGCTGATGAGGCTGCAGGTCCGGACCGGGAGGAGCGGGGAGGCGCTGGAGACGGCCCGGCGCATCGTCATGATGCCGGTGAATGAACGGCACGCGGGAATGGTGAAGCTCCGGGAGGAAACGAAAGTGACGCTGGATTCCCTGGAAATTGCACTGCGGAAACAGCCGTAAATCCGCCATTTTCCGCCTTTGTAATATCGGCAAATAATTGACCTTTGTAAGTTCTTGGAAATCAATTGGTCACCAAGGGCGTCTGTAATGATTTATTTTACTGGCCACATGCATTTGACTGACGATTTAGCTAACTTTGCAATCTAATCGTTTTTATGATGTGAGATATATTTTTATAATTTAACTATTGTTGACTGTTAAACCATGAATGTTATGAGAAATAAACTCTTATTCTTCGGCGGAGCGATTTTGCTCGTTGTTTCGGTATTTCTTTTGTTTAGCCGTCCTGCCTATGCAGACTGGGCCGAAGGGAACGGAATGCAAAACGTAGAAGTCGAATTCAAAATTGATGATGAACAAGGCAATCCTATCATTACAATCGAGTGTTGTCGACCTCAAGAACATACGATGTGTGACTTGTCATCTCAGCATCCGATGTGTGGCTTTATGCCAGATTAAACTATGATATATAACAGATTATTTATTTGTTTTTTCATCGTGTGTGCGGTTTCCTCGTGTAATCAACAACGAGAACACGAAGGGACAGCCGCATCGACAATTGAGATTCCCGTCGAGTTGAAAGGGCCCGCCCGGCCAACAGGGATCTCATTGTATGATATGTTTGAGAAACCTCAGGTTATTCAGGTGAATCCAGAGGAGCCGATTTCATATATCTATGAATTGAAGTATGTTCGTGGTCGTTATTATCTTACGGATTTTTACCGGAAGGGTATTATCGTGTTTGATGATAGCGGGCAAGTGCTATTAAAACTATTCAAAAAAGGCCGTGCGGATTATGAGTATCTCTCCATGGAGTGCTTTGACGTCAATCCAGCGAATGGGGAGATAAACATATACGATATAAATCGAAGGAGAATTGTGGTCTATTCTGAATCCGGAGAGTTTCTGCGTTCCATTCCTCTTGGTGAACACGTGCGGATTTTTAATGATTTTGCCGTGAAGGAGGATGGCTCCTTCCTGGTATATATCGCCTTTGGCCCTGCCGAAGAACCACGAGGACTTGTTGCCGTAGACGCAGAGGGGACTTTCTCGGAAACGCTGGCTCCTTTGGATGATGATTTCAGGCACACATTGGTTTATGTCCCGTATCAGAATTTCCATCGATTGAGCGATGGCACCGTGACAGTTCGTGGAGAGCAGGACAAAAATGAAATATATCATGTTTCACCTGATGGCTTACTAACGATTCCGTTTCATCTTTGCTTTGACGTTATTTGGTCAAAAGAGTTGCGGGCAACGGAGCGTCCGTCCATGGGATCGGATTCGGACTATTATAATGTCCCTGAATACTTTGAAACCGATCATTGGCTGGGTGTCAAGGTAAGGTATCAGGAGAAGTACAGTATTTTTTTCTACAACAAAGATACCGGCCGGCTCTATTCCGGCAGATCGTCAGAGAAGGGCACCCTGAAGGGCCTGATAGAGAAAGGCGAACATGATCCTGTCTTTACTGGTTACTCGGCGGGAGATCGTTTGATGCATGTCTATAATCCATCAAACTCAGATCCTTCCATAGAAGATAACACTATATTTGTTAAAGTGTATAAGGAAAAATGCGTCTCCCCTGCAGGATAATTGTCTTTGTCGTTTTGGCTTGTTCGTGTTCCGGGAGTTCTTTCGTGTATCCGAAGCAGTTTCCGGTATGTTCAAAGGAATCACCTCAAGTAGAGGCTCAAGTCTTTCCATTTGAGGGCCAATTCCCAATGGATTCGACTGCGCGGGTTCTGTTTATACATTACGACTCTTCGGCATTGTGCAGCGTGTGTCTGCTGAAACAGTATTATTTGTGGGACGACCTTATTGATCGACTTGGGGAAGAAGGGCTTGATTATTGTTTTATCTTAGAACCCGGACAGGAGATTTCGGATGAGGTTGTGATATCAGCATTGGAAGACGCATGCTTTAGTCGGCCGGTGTATTTGGACCGGGAAAAGCTATTCCAGGAAGAACTCGGAATAAAAAGCAAAAGCGGATCCGAGGATATCCTTATAGATTCTTCAGGACAGGTCCTATTAGTGGGAGACCTGCGTCATGATGCACGTTTTTTCGAAAAGATAGAACGACAGGTAAAGAAAGGTCGTAGTTTGGATTAGCCGAATTTTACATTCGATGGTAACACGTTGTTTTTGGTTTGCTGTAGGATTGCTTGCCTGTGCGGGCGCGCAGGCGCAACCGATGACGCTCGAAGAGGTCATCGGTGCGGCGCGTGCGGGGTCTGTGCCGGCGCTGCAGGCGAAGGCCGCATTCGTGTCGGACTACTGGGCCTGGCGCTCCTACCGGGCGAGCCGCCTGCCGTCGCTGTCACTCTACGGCACGCTGGGCAGCTTCGACCGGTCGCTGCGCCTGCTGCAGAATTACGAGACGGGCGAGATGGTCTATACGTCCAATTACAACATGGAGAACAGCCTGGGGCTGCGGGTACGGCAGAATCTGCCCTTCACGGGCGGCACGCTGTCGCTCTACACCGACCTCACCCGCATTGACCAGTTCGCGTTGGGCGGGAAGACCTGGTACGCCCAACCGGTGACGCTGTCCTACAGCCAGCCGCTCTTCGCCTACAACCAGTTCAAGTGGGACAAGCTCATCTCCCCGAAGGAGTACGAGCGGGCGAAGCGGACCTATCTGGAGTCGATGGAAGATGTCTCTTTGAAAGCGGTGGACCGCTTCTTCGGGGTGATGGAGGCGCAGAAACTCTACGACGTGTCCCGGACCAACTACGACAACACCACGCAGATGCTCCGCATCGCCCGGGAACGGCTGTCGCTGGGCAGTGTGACGCGCGACGAGTACCTCCAGCTGGAGCTTCGCCAGCTCTCGGACAGCATCGCGGTGAACGAGAACCACGTGGCGCTTCGCGAGGCGCGCCTGCAACTGAATTCGCTGCTGGGCCTGGACGAGACGCGCGAGGTGGAGCCGGTGCTGGAGGAGGAGCTGCCGGCCGTGCTGATGGATTACGGGCTCGTGCTGGACAAGGCTTCGGAGAACGCCTCCTTCCCGCTGGACAATGCCATCAACCTGCTGAATGCCGAGTCGGCCATCGCCAAGGCCAAGGCCTCGCGCGGCATCACGATGCAGCTCAACGCCCGTTTCGGCCTGTCGAAGACGGCGCCGGAGTTGCGGGGGGTGTATCGCGACCTGCTGGACCAGGAAGTGGTGGGCCTGACCTTCACCGTGCCGATCCTGGACTGGGGCGAGGGCAAGGGGCGCGTGAAGAAGGCCGAGGCGGCCGCGGAAGTGGTGAAGGCGCAGGTGGAGCAGGCGGAGAATGACAAGCGCATCAGCCTGTACACGGCGGTGGGACAGTTCAACAACCAGCGGCAGCTGTGCGACGTGTCGCGTCGCGCCGCCGCCATCGCGCAGGAGCGCTATACGCTGGTGATGGAGCGTTTCCGTAGCGGCAAGGCCAGCGTGACGGACCTGAACACCGCCCGTACGGAAAGCGATAGCGCCATCCAGAAGTACATCCGCGACATCTCCAGTTTCTGGAGCTACTACTACACGCTGCGCAAGCTTACGCTCTACGACTTCCTGTCGGGCGAGGACCTGACGGTGGATTATGATGAAATGACGCAATAGCATGGACATGAAGAAGCTATCCCTCATATTGGCGGTGGTTGCGCTCTGCCTGCCGGGCTGCAAAGACCCGCAGGGCGGCGGCCCGCAGGACGACAGCAAGCTGGCCTACACCCCGGAAGTCAATGCGGTGGAAGTCATCACGCTCAAGCGCCGGACTTTCCCGATGCAGCTGGTCGCGAACGGCAAGCTGAGCGCGGCCCAGCGGAGCGCGCTGTATTTCCGCGAGAGCGGGCAGATCGTCTCCGTGGGCGTGCAGAACGGCACGTCCGTGGCGAAGGGGGCCGTGCTGGCGCGGCTGGACGACAGCGAGCAACGCTCGGCGCTGGAGAGTGCCCGGATTGAGCGGGAACGTACGCGGCTGGAGTACCTGGACGTGCTGGCCGGGCTGGGCTACGCTGTTGCCGATTCGGCTTCAGTGCCCGCCGAAGTGCGGGATCGGGCCGGAATACGATCCGGCTACAGTGCGGCCTGTAATACATACGAGAAGGCGCAGCGGGCGCTGGCGGGCACGGTGCTGTGCGCGCCCTTTGCGGGGCGGGTGGCCGACCTGCAGCTGAAACAGTGGGACCGCACGGGTTCTGAGCCGTTTTGTACCCTGATTGCCGACGGGACATTGGACGTGACCTTTTCGGCGCTTGAGTCAGAGTATGCCTTTCTGGAGCGAGAGCAACGCGTGTCCGTGACGCCCTTCGGACAGGAGCGGAGTTTCTCCGGACGCATCAAAAGCATCAACCCCACCGTGGACCGCAACGGCCAGATTGCCGTCACGGCCACGATTCCCGGCGGAGCGGGACTGCTGGACGGGATGAACGTCCGCGTGGTGGTGGACAAGGACCTGCCGGCGCAGCTGGTGGTGCCGAAGAGCGCCGTGGTGATCCGCGACGGGCTGGAGGTGCTGTTCCGCTATGGCGAGGGAGACCGGGCCGAGTGGGTGTACGTCCACACGCTGAGCGCCAACAGCGATTCCTATGCGGTCACGGCCAACACGGACCGCGGTGCGACCCTGTCGGAGGGTGACCGCGTGATCGTGTCGGGCAACCTGAACCTCGCGGACGGCTCGCACGTCGTCCTGAAGGAAGAATAAGGCCATGCTGAACAAGCTTCTGGACCGTCCTGTCTCCGTCACGATGATCCTGCTGGTCTTCGTGGTGCTGGGCTTCGTGGGCATCGGGCGGCTGCCCGTGTCGCTGATCCCGGACGTGGACATCCCCTACGTGACCGTGCAGGTGTCGGCGCCGGACCTGTCGGCGCGAGAGCTGGACGCCGCCGTGGTGAACCCCCTGCGGCAGAGCCTGGTGCAGATTGCGCACCTCAAGGACATCCGCAGCGAGGCGCGCGACGGCAGCGCCACGATGACGCTTTCCTTCGAGGAGGGGCGCGACATCGACTATTTCTACATCGAGGTCAACGAGAAGATCGACCGCGCGATGGGTTCGCTTCCGCGCATTGACCGGCCGAAGGTCTTCAAGGCGGCTGCTACAGACATCCCGGCTTTTTATGTCAACATCACGCTGCGCGACAGGGGCGGGGATTTCCTTCGGATGAGCGAATTCGCCCGCGACGTGATCGCGAAGCGCATCGAGCAGCTGCCGGAGGTGGCGATGGTGGACCTGAGCGGGACCGCGGAGCGCGAGATCCTGGTGGTACCGGATCCCGAGGCGCTCGCGCGGCTGGGCTTGACGATGGCCGCGTTCGAACGGGCGGTCTCGTCGGCCAACGTGACGCTGTCGAACCTGACGATCCGGGACGGGGAGTACCACTACAACGTCCGTTTCCGCTCCTTCGCCGCGTCGCGCGAGGATATCGCTGACGTGTGGCTGAAGGTGGGGGACCGGACGCTCCAGGTGAAGGATGTGGCATCCGTGACGGAGCGGGCGGCACCCCGCACGGGCCTCTCGCGCAGCGACGGGCAGGATGCCGTGTCGCTGGCCGTGATCAAGCAGAGCGAGTCCCGGATGGCCGCGCTCCGCAAAGGGATTTCCGAGCAGCTGGAAGCCTTCGGGCAGGATTATCCGCAGATGCGCTTCACGCTGACGCGCGACCAGACGGCGCTGCTGGACTATTCCATCCGCAACCTGCTGCTGAACATCCTTCTGGCCATCCTGCTGGATATCGTGGTCATCTTCTTCTTCATGAAAGACCTGCGTTCGCCGCTGCTGGTGGCGCTGACGATTCCGGTGTCGCTGGTGGTGTCGTTCTTCGTATTCTATGCCATCGGGCTGTCAATCAATATCATCTCCCTGTCCGGCCTGCTGCTTGGCGTGGGCATGATGGTGGACAACACCATCGTGCTGACGGACAACATCACCGCTCGCTGGCAGCGGGGTGAGGCTTTGCGCAGCGCTGTCGTGGAGGGTACGAAGGAAGTGCGCGGGGCGATGCTCTCGTCGGTGCTGACGACCTGTGCGGTGTTCATCCCGCTGATCTTCCTGAACGGCCTCGCGGGCCAGCTGTTTTATGACCAGGCCGTTGCCGTGACCACGGTCCTGTTGGTGTCGTACGCCGTGACGATGGTCGTGCTGCCGGTGTACTACTGGGCCATCTACAAGAAACTGCCGGCCTTCCGGCTGAACGCTTTCCTTTCGGGGATCCGCTTTGACGGGGCGATGCGCTGGTACGACCGCACGGTGGGCTGGCATCTGGGACACAAGTGGATCGCCTGGGCGCTGCCGCTGGGCTGCGCCGTGCTGGCTGCTGTGTGCGTGTGGGGGATGCGCAAGGAGAAGCTGCCGCCGATTACTTATTCCGACGCTATCCTGCACGTGGATTGGAACGAGCATATTACGCTGGAGGAGAACCGCTCCAGGGTGATGGCGCTGGAGGCGGCGACCTCATCACACCCGGAGATTCCCGGTCAGACCGGGAATGACGAGGTGAGCACCACCGCCCTGGTGGGGGTGCCGCAGTTCGTGCTGGGGCACAGCGAGGACCAGTCGATGAGCGAGGCGTCGCTGTATGTCAGTTGCGGCTCGGCGCGGGAGCTGGCGGCCCTGCAGGAGCACCTTTCCGCGCTTGTGCGGGAACGCTGGCCCGCGGCCATCCAGGCGTGGGGAACGTCCGGCAACATCTTCGAGATGGTCTTCGCGGAGCGGGAGCCGCAGCTGCTTGTGCGCCTGCGTCCGACCGACGGTGGAGGAACCCTTTCCGTGGCGGGTGTCCGGGCGGCGCTCTCGGAAGTGCGGGCCGCCCTGCCGGGGGTCCAAATTGACGATATCCCTTTGCAGCAAGACGTCCTGTACGTTTCCGATCCCGAACGGATGGCACTCTATGGGGTGAACTTCAGTGACCTGACGGGCGTGCTGCGCAATGCGCTGAACGGCAATGAACTGTTCGAAATCGTGCAGGGCGCGCGATCGGTGCCGGTGGTGCTGGGCACGGACACGGAGGAGCTCGCGCAGATCCTCGCCCGCGCCAGCGTGAGCGTGCCGGATGCGGCCGACCCGTCGCGGACGGTGGATATTCCTGCGTCGGCGCTGATGCGGCAGAGCTTCGAGCAGGACTTTAAGACGCTGGTCTCGGGCGATGACGGCAGCTATTATCCGCTGGCGCTGGACATTCCGGCGCGGGATGTCCCAGCCGCATTGACGGCTGTCCGGGGGGCCTTGCGCCGTACGGGCGGCTTCGACGCCGCGTTCACCGGAGCTTGGTTTACGAACCGGGAGATGATCCGCGGGATGCTGCTGGTGCTGCTGGTGGCTCTGGCGCTGCTGCTGCTGATCCTCGCATCGCAGTTCGAGTCGCTGTTGCAGCCTTTCATCATCCTGTCGGAGGTGGTGATCGACATCGCCGTCTCGCTGGGGGCGCTGTGGCTGCTGGGGGTGAGTATCAACATCATGTCGCTGATTGGTCTCGTGGTGATCACCGGCATCGTGATCAACGACTCCATCCTCAAGATTGACACCATTAACCGCCTGGTGCGCGGCGGGATGGAGGTGGAAGCGGCCGTCCACGAGGCGGGCCACCGCCGGCTCAAGGCCATCCTGATGACCTCGTTAACCACGATCCTGGCCGTGGCGCCGTTCCTGTCGCGCGGAAATATGGGCGCCGATCTGCAGTACCCGATGGCCCTGGTGATCATCGTCGGAATGACGGCGGGCACGCTCGTGAGCCTCTTCTACGTGCCCACAGTGTATGCCGCCTTCTATCGGAAGCGGCGTATCTGATGGCGGAGCGCAGGCGCATATCGTCCTTCTCGGTCCTGCTGCTGATGGCGGTGGCGGCCGTGGTGGGCATTGCCTGCTTCCCGCGCCTGAAGGTGCAGTACAATCCCACGGCCGCCACGCGGAACATCTCCGTGAGCTACCAGTATCCCGGTGCTTCGGCGCGCATCGTGGAAGCGGAAGTGACGGCGCCGCTGGAAGGCGTGCTCTCGACGATCCGCGCCTGTTCGGGCGTGAGCAGCGTCTCGCGCGACGGCAGCGGCTCCATCTCGATGACGGTGGGACGGCGCGCGGACCTGGAGGCCGTGCGTTTCGAGGTAGCCTCGCAGATCCGCAACATCTATTCGAAACTCCCAGCGGGCTGCACCTACCCGTCGATTTCGCTCAATGCCCGCGGCGAGAAGACGCAGACCGCCATCAGTTACAGCATCCGCAGCGCCCTGCCCTCTCAGGAGATTGCGTCTTTCGTGGAGCGGGAGCTGCTCTATCCGCTGTCCACGGTGGAGGGGGTGGGCAGCGTGGACTTCTACGGGCAGACGCCTTTCGAGTGGGTGATTATCTTCGACGCGCCGCGCTGCGAGGCCCTGGGCATTACGGCGGCGAATATCCGCTCAGCGCTGTCGGACTACTATGCAGAGGAGATCGTGGGGATGACGCAGGCGGGCGGGCAGGCCTGGGGGGTCAGGTTGCGGAACCAGCGAGCTGGTTTTGGGTCGATTCCCGTGAAGCGGGTGGGGGAGCGGGTGGTGCATCTGGAGGAGATCGCCTCGTGGCGCTATCAGGAGGCGCTGCCGAATTCGTACTACCGCGTGAACGGGCTGAACGTGCTGACGCTGTCGGTGGTGGTGAGCTCCGATGCCAACCTGCTCGGGGTGGTGCAGGCGGTGAAGGACCGGATGGCGGAACTGCAGGCCGGTTTCCCGGAGGAGATCGGTGTCTCGGTGAGCTACGACTACTCCGAATATATCTCCGATGAGCTGGACAAGATCTATTTCCGGACGGCGCTCTGCCTGCTGATTCTGCTGGTCTTCGTGTTTGTCATGGCGCGTTCGTGGCGCTATATGCTGGTCATCGCCGTTACGCTGGCGGTGAACCTGCTGGTCTCGGTGGCGCTGTATTTCTTCCTGGGGCTGCAGATCCACATCTATACCCTCGCGGGAGTGACGGTGTCGCTGGGTATCATCATCGACAACAGCATCGTGATGATCGACCATTATGCCCGCTGCGGGGACCGGAAAGTGTTCCCTTCGCTGCTCTGCGCCGTGCTGACCACGGTGGCTGCGCTGCTGGTGATCCTGTTGATGCCGGAGCAGGAGAAGGCCAACCTGACGGACTTTACCTGGGTGATCGTGATCAACCTCTGCGTGTCGCTGGCCGTGGCCTACCTATTCGTGCCGGCGCTGCTGGATTACTTTCCCGTGGCGGTGCGGATGCCCCGTCCGAAGCGTTTGAGGCGCCTGGCGCGCCGCCGCGCCGCCTACGGGCGCTATATCCGCTGGGGCGTACGGCACCGCTGGGTGTACTGGGTGGCGCTGGTCGTGCTGTTCGGCATCCCCACTTGCCTGCTGCCGGCGAAGTTCGGGCAGGAAGGGCGGGAGCCGAAGCACTATGAGGCGGTGTTGAACAAGATCGTGGGCTGGCGGCCCTACGCCGACAACAAAAGCACCATAGATAAGATACTGGGGTCGAGTTTCGGCTTGTTTAATAAGGCGATGGCGCGCTCCGATTTCTACCGCGAGCCGGCCCGGCCGCAACTTTATGTGCGGGCCGGAATGCCAGAAGGCTGCACTGTGCAGCAGTTGGACGAGGTGATGCGCAGCATGGAGAACTACCTGGCGCATTTCGAAGAGGTTGATGTATTCGAAACCCGGATCAGGAGTTATGACAACGGCACGATTACGGTGTGGTTCAAGCCGGAGTTTGAGGGGACCTGGCTGCCCTCGCGCATCAAGGGCGACGTGATCTCAATGGCTACGAATTTCGGCGGGGCCAACTGGAGCGTGTCCGGCATTGATGACAGCTATTTCAATAACAATATCGTTACCGATTCGCGCTCGTACAGCATCTCCCTGACGGGCTATAATGCCGATGAACTGAACGCTTACGGCGAGCGCTTGGTCGAGTACCTGTCGGAGAACCGCCGCGTGTCCGGACCCGAGATCTGGGGCGTGGGCTGGAATGACCGGCCCCGCACGGAGTTCAACCTGCGTTATGATTTCGAGGCACTGAGCGGCCGCGGCATCAGTCCGTATGCCTATTATTCTGCGCTGCAGTCTCCGCTCTACGACGCGTCGGTGCTGCGTCTTCCGTACGGTGGGGAATACGTGAATGTGCGGCTGGTGTCGTCGGACAAGGATGTGCTGGACCTCTGGCACGTGAACAATAGCGCCGTGGCGGTGGACACGGATCGGAAGATGAAGCTTTCGGAAGTCGGAAGCATCTCCAAAGACCGAACGGGCTTGCCAATCCAAAAGGAGGATCAGTCGTACCGGATCACGGTGCGTTTCAATTTCATCGGATCCATCCAGCTGGCGGACAAGGTGATGAAGGAGGCGGTGGACTGGATGAACGGGAGCGTGCTGCCTCTGGGCTTCCGGGCCAGCGATGATCGGGGCGGATGGTACTATGACCACAAGGAGAAGTACGCTTGGCTGATCCTGCTGGTGATTGCAATTATCTTCGTGATCTGTGCCGTCCACTTTAATTCCTTGCGGCTTCCGCTTGCGATTATCCTGATGATTCCGCTGTCATTCGTGGGCCTGTTCCTGGCCTTTGGCGTGAGTGATTTTACCTTCGACAAAGGCGGCTTCGCGGCGTTCGTGATGCTGTCCGGCATCACGGTCAATGCCGGAATCTATCTCATCTCGGAGTGGTTGTCGTGCTGTTCCTACCTCCACGCCTTCTCCCGCAAGATCCGGCCCATCTCGCTGACCATCCTTTCCACGGTACTGGGCCTGATTCCATTCCTGTTTGACGGCCCCGGGGAGGTGTTTTGGTTTGCTTTCGCCGTAGGTACCATCGCCGGACTTGTGTTTTCCGTGCTGGCGTTACTGCTATGGCTGCCGGTGGAAGCAAAAATAATCATTACATAAGCATCTGACAGAACTTGATGGGATAGGTTTGTAATGTGCTGCAAATCTGCGGCTTGCGTGAGTTTGGATCGAAGAAGTGTGCGGCTGTAATTAATCACACTTTTTACAGTCTTGTAAAATGTTAACTATTAAATCATTACGAAGGTGCTCTGTAATGATTTTTTTTATCTGTAGGTTGGAATTGTAATACATTTCTTTTTACTTTGCTTTTGAAACTCCAATAGTAAACTAATATTGAAGCGATATTCCTGTTATTAAAGTAATATGAAAAAAGTATTAATCACATTTTTTGTTTTTATCTGTTTCATTGGTGGTGCGTTTTTTATTCGTTCGCTTGTAAACCCCCAGACATTTTCCGCTATAGCTATCGAATCATTGGCTGACGATGAGAGCGAACCGGATTGGGGCGATCATTGCCGGTGCAAATATGGGTGGTGCAAATCCGGAAACGCATTTAGTTTTAGGAAATGGTGCTTTGGCCCTCAGCCAGGAACTATCAGCGACTGTTCTTTGTACAATGACGGATGCGACGCTTAGTAGATTATTTTAACGTACTTGTTGTCTGTTTTGCTTTATTGCTTATAGGTACATCTTGCTCCCATGCTCAATCAGAACTCCGTCAAGTTCGCATTATAGCAAAGGCTTTTCATGAAAGACGTCTGGCGTCTTTCATAGCGCCTTTTCAATATACCAGAGTTGTTAAGAGCTCGGGGAAGTGTATTCATTTTCAGGCCATAAGCGGATTCTCAGAAGTCGATGGACAGAACCATGCGACATTCTATTCGACTGATGTGCTGATTTCGGGATTGCATAATCCTGAAGATGGGAAGGAGATGAGCCCGTGGCGGGTTATTCCTTCTACAAAACGATCATCTCTTAAAAGTTATTTTGTGGGCTATGATAATTATGTCCGGCCACAATTATGGGATCGTTTGTATATACTGGAAAACTATTCTCCACTTCATCCGAGGCGGACAAAAATGTATTCGTACTCCATCCGTGACACCGTGTTACAGCGGGGAGAACAAGGGCATATAATTATTTTTCAATCAAAGAATGAAAAAAAAAGCAGAATAATAGGGAAGGGATATATTATCGTGGATCAGGAATGGAACCCAATTCGGATTACTGTTTCTGATGCGATATTGTTTGTCGGTGGACGACAGGATGATTCGATGCCCACGTTGATTTCGCCGTATCAATTATCGTTTGATTATCAATCATTCGAAGGTTTTTTATACGTCTCCCGTGCCACTTTGTCTGTAAAATGGGTAATCCCAAATGATTCCAATGCTATATGTTGGTGCATTGAAGGCAATCCGGTAGGTAATCCCTTCATGCACAAAATAGAAACAGAGACAGAGTTATTGTTTGGTTCTCCTAATTTCTCCTTTAGTGTGGTTAAAGAATTAAGGAAGTATCCCGTTTTACAGAATTTTACATATTACACAGACACGGTTAATATTGCAAAATGGCGTTCTCGGGTAGGAGCTAGCCTTGATATCTGGATGCAAGATCTTTCGTATAATGATGAAGAACTTGAAAAGCAAACTCGAGAAATCTGTACTCGATATAAACAACAATTCGAAAAGGCCACTGGGCAGAATTATGAGCATCTCTATAAGAAAATGGAACTGGCACAATCAGTTTTATTTTAGCGGGTTTTTGTTGTTGCTAATGTGTGTCTTTTGCCTCTCTTCTTGTGATAACCGAGAATGGGATGTCCCGCATTATGGCCGGAAGGAATTAAAGGAGGCTTGTTTCGTCGCAGACACAATCTTCATGGATGGCCGCAGAACATCATTGCTGGGGCAATGGTTAATGACTCCAGAGACACTTTGCTTTTTCGATGAATGCATGGTTGGGGTCAAGGTTTATTCTTTATCTGGTGATTTTATAGATGAATATATACAAGAGGGTAGGGGGCCTGGCGAGATGATCAGTCCATCATGGATTAGCGCTTATGATTCTGAGAGCGAGACATTTGTGATACAGGACATCAATGCCCGTCTATACCGATTCACTGCCAACTTTTCTTGCATTTGGGAATCTCGTGCAGCGTGGTTCTTAACAAAATCCAGCCGGATTTCCGACAATCACGCCATGCGCAAATTGTATGATTACCCGGATTCGGAAGCGCATGAAATATATGAGTATAATTTAGATTGTCATAGGATCGTTGCAACGCAGAATAGCGTTATTATGCCCATAGTATCCGATCATATAAAGTTTAATAAATATTATATTACTTCTCATAGCCGAAAGTATTTCCGTACTGCGCACACCTTCATGAGGTACGGGACAGATTCCTTGGACAAGGCTCCTGTTTTGTTCGGGAATTATCCGCCTATTTACAAAAAGGGAACGCTATCCATGTTTTCTGATTATGACTTCTTTCAAGATAAGGACACTTTATTCGTTTCATTTGCGGCTTCGCCCAAAATATACAAAATGCTTTTGGATGGAACGATTCTTTCTAGCTTCGGGTACTCGGAAAAGGATATCACATCCAGATATCCTGGCATAAGAACATTTCAGGCATATGAAGAAAAATACCAGGTGCAACGCGAAAAATTCGGTTATTATTCTCGTCTGTCATGTTATAATGGGTATGTTTTCAGGACATGTAAATTAGATGGCAACTCTCTATGGAAATTACAGGTATATGAAAGAGAGAATGGTAATCTGGTATATGATTTAATAATACCAAATAACATTGAGATACTGGGATATGCTGACGGTTTTTACTATGCTGTTGCTGGAGAAGATTTGGAGAAAGAACGTTTCATAATAATTCGATTTAAGTTAACATGAACCTCCTTGTCCTTTTATTGTCTGTCTTCTTTTCTTCTGGACCGGAACTATCCTTTCTCAATAACAGGATAGTCAATGCTGGACAGTATAGAGAAGGAGAACTGATTGAGATAAACTCCAGAATAAAGAATACTGGCGACGAAGGATTGTTGATCATTTCTACGGTCGCTACATGTAATTGTACGTCTGTAAACTACCCGAAAAAAACGATTGCTCCTGGAGAAGAAGAAGAAATCAAGATAAGAATTGATACAAATGGAAAATCGGGGCCTGGGACAGTGGTCGTAAAGTTACTTACTAATACCATTGATAAGTATTCCCTCATTAGAGTTGATTATGTGATCACCAAGTAAAACGCCGTAGGTACCATCGCCGGACTCGTGTTTTCCGTGCTGGCGTTACTGCTATGGCTGCCGGTGGGAAAGTAAACAATGTAGCCACAGTACACAAGTATTATAATCGTCTATACAAATAGACGAAATTGGTCCTTGAAAATGTACTAAAAGTGTACTAAATTTTTAAGAAAAGTGCTTATAATCAGCAAAATAAGAGGCTTCCCATTTAACTTTCGTTAAAGAAAAACCTCTTAAAGTGGAGCATACGAGGATCGAACTCGTGACCTTTAGATTGCGAACCTAACGCTCTACCAACTGAGCTAATACCCCATCTCAATTTGCGGGTGCAAATGTAAGAAGATTTTTTAAATTGACAAAATGCTCAGGACATTGATGAGCTCCTTGTCGATAGGCTTGTCCATCTTGATGGCGCGGGAGAAGGGGACATAGACGATCTGGTCGTTCTTGATGCCCACCATGATGTTGCGCTGGCCCTCTTTGAGCGCCTCGATGGAGGCGACGCCCAGGCGGCTCGCCAGGATGCGGTCGTAGGCGGTCGGGGAGCCGCCGCGCTGCAGGTGGCCCAGGATGGAGACCTTCACGTTGTACTCGGGATACTCCTGGCGCACGCGCTCGGCGTAGTGCATGGCGCCGCCGTCCTTCTCGGACACGAGCACGATGCTGCTGTTCTTACTTTTGCGGATGCCGCGGCCGATGAAGTCGGCCAGCTGGTCGATGTCGGTCCGGTCCTCCGGGATGATGGCGGCCTCCGCACCGGAGGCGATGGCGCTGTTCTGCGTCAGGAAGCCGGCGTCGCGGCCCATCACTTCGACGAAGAAGATGCGGTCGTGGCTGTTGGCCGTGTCGCGGATCTTGTCCACGCACTCCATGATGGTGTTGAGGGCCGTGTCGTAGCCGATGGTGGAGTCGGTGCCGTAGAGGTCGTTGTCGATGGTGCCCGGCAGGCCGATGACGGGGATGTCATACTCGCTCGCGAGGATCTGCGCCCCGGCGAGGGAGCCGTTGCCACCGATGACCACCAGGGCGTCGAGGCCGAACTTCTTGACATTCTCATAAGCCTTGGCGCGGCCTTCCGGCTTGCGGAATTCCTCGCTGCGCGCGGTCTTGAGGATGGTGCCGCCACGCTGGATGGTGTTGCTGACGCTGGAGCTCGAGAACTCCTTGATGTCGCCCATGATGAGGCCTTCCCAGCCGCGGTAGATGCCGAAGACCCGCCAGCCTTCGTAGATGGCGGCGCGGGTGACGGCCCGGATGGCGGCGTTCATGCCGGGTGCGTCGCCACCGGATGTAAGTACTCCTATAGATTTGATTTTCATATCTGAACTATTTAAAGAATTTTCCGGGAACGGTCACGGCATTCTCCTTCTTGAACGCCATGATCTCGCGAATGACGGCCTCGGGGTCGTCGGAGATGGAGAGCAGGAGATCGTGGTACCTGCCGCGCGCCATCATGTCCACGAGGAAGGGGTAGACGGGGAGATCCTTCGTGAAGAAGTCCACGCCCATGAAGGCCATGGGGCTGGCCACCTCGCAGGTCTTGTAGTGGTCCTGGGCCGCTTCCTGGAAGACTTCCTGGATCGTGCCGGCGGAGCCGGGGGTGAAGATGATGCCGCCGACGGCGACGGTGAGGATGGTGTCTTCGCGGATGCTGTTGTCGAAGTATTTGGCGATCTGCGTGGCGAAAGGGGAGGAGGGCTCATGGCCGTACAGCCACGTGGGGATGCCCAGGCTCTTGTATTTCGTCTGCGGGAAACGCTCCATCACGCGGAAGGCGGCGGAGAGCCAGCCCTTGTCGTTGAACGTGTCCGCGACGCGGAGCATCTTCAGCGCCTCGTTGAACTCCTTCTCCGTGCGGCCGGCCATCCAGGCGCCGAAGTGCGTCGCCTCCATGGCGCCGGGACCGCCGCCCGAAACCATGAGCTTGCCCTGCTCGGTGAGCCGCTTGCTGATGAAGGCGACCTTGCGGTAGAAATCTTCGCTGCGTTTCATCGCGTGGCCGCCCATCACACCCACGATGTTGAACGGATCGTAGCCGCTGAGAAAACGGTAGAGCGCGTCGCTGATGGAATGGTCGTGCAGGGTGCGGGGCAGGGTGACGGCGAGGTCACGGCTGTGCTTGCCGCTGGCGATGTAGTCCGCATAAACGTGGGCGTCGTAGCAGTTGGCGTAGCTGCCCTCGTCGGCGGGGTCGAAGCCGGCATAGAGGGATGCGGCGTCGTAGAGTTCTTTTCTGATCTGGTAATTGTCCATAGCGGGAGGCGTTATTTCCGGTACAAAGTTATAAAAAAACATGGGATGGGATGTAAGTGAATCATTATTTTACTATATTTGTGCAACGACATTTCAACACTTTAAAACAATACAACCATGGGTAAATTTGTTGTTACGGTTCGCAAGAATGGCGAATTCCAGTTCAACCTGAAGGCCACCAACGGCCAGGTCATCCTCACCAGCGAAGGCTACAATACCAAGGCTGCCTGCCTGAACGGTATTGAGTCCGTTAAGAAGAACGGCCCCATCGCCGAGCGTTACGAAGTCAAGGAAGCCAAGAACGGCAAGCCTTTCTTCAACCTGAAAGCCTCCAACGGCCAGGTCATCGGCTCCAGCCAGATGTATGCCTCCGAGCGTACGATGAAGGCCGGTATCGCTTCTGTGATGCAGAACGCCAACTCCCCGGTTGTCGAGGAAATTTAAATATATTTTCCCGCCATTAATAAACCGGATTCGTCGCGGATCCGGTTTTTTGATACAATGATATGACGATAACGCAGGCCGAAATCAAACAGATCCGCTCGCTTCGCGAAAAGAAATTCCGCGACGCGTACGGGTTGTTTGTCGTGGAAGGGGAGAAGATGGTGCAGGAGGCGCTCCTGTCCGATTTCGAGGTGGTGCGCGTCTGGCGTCGCGACGAGATCGGCGAAGCCGCCATGGCGCGGATCAGTCAGCTCTCCACCCCGTCGCCCGTGCTGGCCGTCGTGGCCCGCCCCGAGCCGGCCGGCATCGCGCTGCCGCGCAGCCTCTGCCTGGGGCTGGACGGCATCCGCGACCCCGGCAATATGGGAACGATCCTGCGTATCGCCGACTGGTTCGGCGTGGAGACCGTCTTCGCGTCGGACGACTGCGTGGACCTGTTCAACCCCAAGGTGATCCAGGCCTCGATGGGCTCGGTGTTCCGGGTCCGCGTGGTGACGGCTGACCTCGTGGACATCGCCCGGCGTTTCCGCGAAGCGGGCATGCGGGTGTACGGGACCTTCCTGGACGGGAAGAACCTGTACCAGGAAAGCCTGGTGCCCGAAGGGCTCGTCCTGATGGGCAACGAGGCGAACGGAATCCGTCCCGAAGTCGCCGCCGAGGCGGACGCGCGCCTGTTGATCCCGTCGTTCGGGCGCTCCGCCCGGGAGACGGGCGCCGGCACCGGCGCCGAATCGCTCAACGTGGCTGCCGCCACGGCCATCACCCTCTCAGAGTTCAGAAGAAGATGAAACGTAGTTTGCTGCTGATCATATCGTTAGTGGGGCTTGTCTCGTGCAGTACCACCAAGCTGGTACCCGAGGGAAGCTACCGGCTCCTCTCCAACAAAGTGGTTTACGAAGGAGAGAAGCTGTCGCCCAATGAGGCGACGCCGTATATCAAGCAGCAGGCCAAGAAGGGCCTCATCTTCAACTGGAGCCCGGGCATGAGCATCTACAACTGGTCGAACGGCAGCGGACAGGGTATCAACCGCGTCTGGGAAACCATCGGCTCGGCGCCGGTCGTCTTCGACCCGACGCTGATCGACGGCTCCTGCGCCAACATCGCCAAGCACCTGGAGACGCTGGGTTACTACAATTCCAAGGTGACGGCGGAAGTGGAATATAAGAAGCGCATGGCCAAGGTGAAATACCTGGTCCACCCCGGCAAGCGCTATCCCATCGACAACATCGTTTATGAAGTCCCCGGCGGCGAGTTTGGCGAGGAGTTCCGCGCGGACAGCAGCAACATCTCCGTCCATGTGGGGGACTTCCTTGCGGAGAAGTCCCTGGAGGCGGAGACGGTGCGCGGCGCCGGCGTGTTCCGCAACCTGGGCTACTACGAGTTCAACAAGAATTTTTACACGTTCGAGGCGGATACGCTCACGGACAGGACGACGCTGTATTACCGGATCCAGGACACGCCGGTCAAATACCATATCGGGCAGGTCAACATCATCCATCCGGCCGGTATCCCGTTCCGGGAGAAGCTGCTTCGGAAGTTCAATACGATCGAGCCCGGCGCGCTCTTCAACGAGCAGATGATCAATGCGACCTACGCCCGCCTGTCCGCCCTCAAGGTGTTCAACAGCGTCAGCGTGGAGATGAGCCCGACCGACAGCGCCACGGTGGACTGCGACATCCGCCTGTCCGGCCTGGACCAGCTGGGCTTCAAGATCAACCTGGAGGCTTCCACCAACGCTTCCACCCTGCTGGGCTTCTCGCCCCAGCTGAACCTTTACCACAAGAACCTTTTCCACGGCGGCGAGTGGCTGGACCTCGGCTTCACGGGCAACTGGCAGTGGGTCCCGAAGACCACCATCTCTTCGTCGGAGCTGGGTGTGACGGCCTCCCTGAGCTTCCCGCGCCTGCTGGGCTTCTCGCTCCGGCGCATGCGCGGCGAGAACATTCCCCGCACGGAATTCAAGGCTTCGTTCAACTACCAGAACCGCCCGGAGTACAAGCGCATCCTGACCTCGTTCGGTTTCGGCTACAACGGGCAGATCGGCAAGAACTACTTCTACCAACTTTACCCCCTGCAGGTCAGCACGGTCAAGTTGTACGAAGTGGATGAGACCTTCCTGGATAAGCTGCTCACCTATCCATACCTGTGGGATACGTTCGAGGATCAGATCAATGCGGGCGTCGGAGGCATGATCTACCACACGACCGATGCGTCCGTGGTGCCCAAGACCTCCTATCACTACGAGCGCTTCAGCCTGGAGGCCTCCGGCAATGTGATCTCCCTGTTCAATCCCATCCTGCCGAAGTATGAGGGCGGCGTCATGACGCAGCATTTGCTCTTCGGGCTGCCGTACAAGCAGTATGTGCGGGCGGAACTGAACCTGGGTCGCGTGTTCCGTTTCGGCTGGGGCGACCTGCAGTCCCTGGCCCTGCACTTCGTGGCCGGTACCGGCCTGGCTTACGGCAACTCCCTGTCCCTTCCGTTCGAGAAGCAGTTCTACTGCGGCGGCGCCAACAGCATGCGCGGCTGGCAGGCCCGTACTTTGGGTCCGGGCTTCTCGCCCCTGAGCGATTACTTCAAGATTCCGAGCCAGACCGGCGACCTCAAGATGGAAGCCGATATCGAATACCGCTTCCCGTCCTTCTGGAAGCTGGAATGGGCCGTCTTCGCCGAAGCCGGCAATATCTGGTACCTGCCCTTCCTGCGGAAGGATGTCGTGGACGGACTGGGTGGAGATGTTGATGAAGATTCGCTCTTCTCGCTGAAAAGCATCGCCGCCGACTGGGGTTTGGGCCTGCGCGTCAACCTTGACTTCATCCTGATCCGCCTGGATGTCGGTTTCCGCATCCACGACCCGGGACGGGCGGAAGGCGACCGCTGGGTCAAGCCGCGCGACTGGTTCCACGGCAGCTCCGCCATCCACTTCGGCGTTGGTTATCCTTTCTAGCGCATGAGCAAACGAATCATTTACCAAACGCTGCCCCGGCTGTGGGGGAAGGGGAAGTTCTCCGATTGGGACGACGCTTCCCTGGACTACCTGCGCTCGCTGGGCGTCGACTACGTGTGGTATACGGGCGTGCCGCGCCACGCCACGGGCAAGGACTTCGTCAAAGGCGATCCCGGATCGCCCTATGCCATCACCGACTGGCGGGATGTCAACCCCTACCTGGCGGACGACCCGGCGAATCGCCTCGAAGAATTCGACGCGCTGCTCGCGCGGACGCACGCCGCCGGGATGCGGGTGCTGATCGACTACATCCCCAACCATGTGGCGCCGGACTACCAAGGCCGCATCTGCCACTACGACTGGTGCGACGGCGATTGGACCGACACGCGCAAAAATGACTGGTCTTCGTCCGACACGCGGGCGGAGATGCTCGATATCCTCCGTTTCTGGGCTGCCCGGGGCGTTGACGGCTTCCGCTGCGACATGGTGGAGCTGGTGCCGCCCGATGCGCTGCGGGACCTGATTACGGCCGTGAAGGCCGATTACCCCAGCCTGCTCTTCGTGGCGGAGGTCTACCAGAAGGACAACTACCGCCGTTACCTCGACGATGTGGGCTTCGACCTGCTCTACGACAAGTCCGGCCTCTACGACACCCTGCGCGCCATCTGCTGCCATGGTGCGTCGACCCGCGGCATCACCTGGAACTGGCAGTGGCTCGGCGACCTGCAGCCGCGGGTGCTGAATTTCCTGGAGAACCACGACGAGCAGCGGCTCGCCTCGCCGGAATTCCTCGGCGCCGCCGCGAAAGGCTACGCCGCCCTGGCCTGCTCGCTGCTGTTCAACACGGCCCCCTTCATGCTCTACTTCGGCCAGGAAGTGGGGGAGGACGGCATCGAAGGCGCCGACGGCCGCACCTCGATCTTCAACTGGAGCGACCCGGCCGAGCTGCGCGAACTGTACCGCAGCCTGCACGGCGAAGCGGAACTCGCGCCCGAAGAAGCCGGCGTGCTGGCCCGCTACCGCGAACTGCTCGCCTTCGCCAAGCGCCCCGCTTTCGCCGAAGGCGGCACCTGGGACCTGATGTACTGCAACGAAAACGCCCCCGGCTTCAACCTGCACCGGCACTTTGCCTTCGTCCGCTACGCCGCCCACGAAGCCTGGCTCGTCGTCTGCAACTTCTCCGACACTCCCGCTACCGTGCGGATCTCCCTCCCGCCGGAGCTCCGCGGCGCCTGCCCCGTCCTCCCGGAATTCACCACCGCCTACGCCTCCGCCACCGTCCCTCCCTGGGACGCCTCCATCATCAAACTTGCTTAACCCGCGAGCCGGATAAGGGAAGGTGGTGCTCCCTGGAGGGCATTTTTCTGCCCGACAGGGAGCAGCCACCTTCCCTCCGGCGGGATAAGCAATAAGGAATAATAATTAGAAGCAAGAAAACCAGATAAACTAGAAAAGAAAAAAGCGAAACGCTTTTGTTGCGTTTCGCTTTTTTCGGATAAGGGGAAAACCCTAATGCGCCATAATAGCACCAACAAGGCCAAGGATGGCGTAGAACTCAGGAAGAGCCGCGTAGATCAGCGTATTGGTGACGACATCGTGTCCCTGCGAGACGCCGATGATACCGTTCGCGCAAACCTGGCCCTGACGGATGCCGGAAATCATACATGCCACACCGACGGACAGGCCCACGCCGAAGCAGAGCAGTCCGCTGATGGTGCCGGAAGTGAAACGGCCGAGCATGATGAAGAAAGCCACGAAACCGTAGATACCCTGCGTAGAAGGAAGGGCGGAGAGCAGCAGGTAGCTACCGGAAGCCTCCGGCTTGCGCTTCAGGGCGCCTTCGGCGGCGTTGCCCGCCGTGGTGGTGCCGATCGAGGAGCCGATACCGGCAAGCGCCAGCACGAGTCCGAGTCCGAGATAACCGAGAATTTGTTCCATAATCGATTGTGTTTTTATTGTTTATTCATTATTAGTCAAAGGATTGAACCTACGTCCATTGGCCTCATACCCCGCATTCTTGAAGAACTCCAGGAAATTGAGACGCAGCGGGTGCACGAAAGCGCCCAGGGCGCACATGGCGATGTTGAGCGTATGCCCGACCAGCACCAGCAGGATGAACGGAATCCAGAGCGCGATGTTCGAACCGTCGCCGAGCACCATCATGCCCATGTCGTTGAACGCCATGCCGAGCATGGAGCCGGCGAGGCCGAGCGCATACAGGCGCAGGTAGCTGAGCACATCGCCCATCAGGCCCGTGATCATGTTGTACGTATCCCAAAGCCCCATGCCCACGTTGGCGAGTTTGTTGCGCTTGGGATCGTTGAACACGAAGATGCCGAGGGCGGAGACGACGCCCAGCACGATGACGACCCACTTGGTGGCCGTGGCGTTGAGCACGCCCGCGAACGACACCGCCGCGACGATGATGCCGCCGACAATCAGCAGCGTCCAGCCCCAGGTGCCGAGGCTGGCCGCAAAGCCCTTGGTGCGCGTGGCGTGGATGGTCTTCACGACCATGGCGATGCAGATATGCAGGATACCCACGGCCAGGGCCAGGATCATCGAGGCGTCATTGCCGGCAATCTCGGCCGGGATGAAGATGCCCTTGATCGGCGCGAAGAGCGGCCACTGTGAAATGTCCATCGAGAAGAAATTGTGGAAGAGGAACCCGACCACCACCGTGCCGACGCCCAGGGTGACCACGAGCGGCGCCATGTCCTTGAAGGACGGGACCTTCTTCAACAGCAGGCCGGCGATGACGAGCACGAGGCCGTAGCCGGCGTCTCCCATGCAGAACGCGAAGAACAGCAGGAAGAAGACGGAGATGAACGGCGTCGGGTCGAAACCGTCGTAGGACGGGCGCCCGTACATGTCCGTCAGCGTCTCGAACATGCGGACGAACTTGTTGTTCTTGAACTCGATCGGCGGGTTCTCCTCGACCGTTGCGTCGTTCTTCAGGTAGAAGACGTCCGCCTGGTCGAGGAAGGCGGTCACCGCTTCGTCGCACGCCGTCGGGGCGAAGCCCACGAGCGTGTCGATGGTGTCCTCGGCGGCGGGCACGGCGGCCGTGCCCGCGAGGTAGCGGTCGAGCTCGGCCTGCAGTTTGCGGAGGTGGTGCTGTATCTCAGGAATGTCGTCCTTCCGGCCTTCGAGGACCTTGCGGTGGTTCTCGATCTTGAGGTCCTGCTCGTCGAGCAGGGCCTGCAGTTCGGCAGCCGTCTTCTGCGGGGTGGGGAGGGGCTTGACCGGGAAGCCGGCCGTGTCGCCCAGAATGACGAACCACACGCGGCCGTCCCGCTCCTCCACCACCTGGATGGCGTACTGCTCCTCCCAGGCGGGATCGTATTTCTTGGCGGCTACGCAGAAGAAGCGGAGGCCGCCGAAAGGCTCCAGCTTTGCAGCATCATATTCGCCCCAGGGCCTGGCCTCTTCCAGCTCGCGCACGATCGTTTCGCGCACGGCCTGGAGGCCCAGCAGGGTGTCGTCCATGCCCTTCTTGGCACAGTCGATGTCCACCTTGAGGGTGTTGATTTTGTCGAGCAGCGACTGCGAATAGCTGTCCACGGGCTTGGCGGAACGCGTGATGTCCACGACGCCCAGCTGCTGCAGCTCGCTCAGGAACTGCTCCTTGTCCCCCTGCAGGAGGATGAAGGAGTATTGGGTCATCTTCGCAATCATAGGCCTGCCTCCTCTTCTTCTGCGTGACGGGTCTTGACAATCTTGGAAGAAGCCTTGGAGAGGTTCTCCTCGTCCTCCATATAGCGCTTGATCTTGCGGATGGCCTCCTTGTAGCCCGGAATCTGCACCTTTTCATAGAGGTTGACCTTCTGGGTCGTCTTCTTGCGGTTGTATTCCAGGATCTGGCGGCGCTGCTCGTAGATCTCAGACTCGATGCCCAGGCGGGAGAGCTCCTTGAGGATCTCCACGCCGTCGGCGTACCAGGCGGGCTTGACGAAGGCGTTGAACGGCTGGATCTCAAACTGGATGTTGTCCAGGCGCGGGGTCTTTACGCCCGCCACTTTGGTGACGCCCAGGTCTACGTCCACGATGCGGATGAGCCCGGGATCGAACTCGTTCCACAGCGCGGCCATGTTGTCATAGCGCTGCAGGGAGGCTTCCAATTCGTCGAAGAGGCGCTCGGCTTGGGCCTTGGCTTCAAGCACGCCCGAACGCAGGGCCGACTCCTTGTTCTTGAGGGTCGGCAAGGCGTTCTGGCGCACCTTGAGCTGTTTGCCAAGATTCGTCAGCGAGGTCTTGTTGTATTGGAATTTAATTGCCACGGTGTTACGCTTTCTTCCAGTATTTGTCGACTAAAGCTTGCTTGATGCCGGTCTCGGCCGGCGAGAAGTATTTGGCGAAAATCTCCCAGGCGGTGTCCAGCATCTGGTCGATCGTGATGTTGACGTCGATGGACAGGATGCGGGTGGCGTATTCCTTGGCGTAGTCCAGGCAGCGGAGATCGTAGTCGGACAGGTCGAAACCGTTCTCAAGCTTGGTCTTCGCATTCTGGGCATCGGCGTACAGGCGCACGCCGGCGTTCATGATCTGGGAGTGGTCCTCGCGGGTCTTCTTGCCCTGCACGAGCTGTTTGAGTCGGGACAGGGAGCGGAACGGGTCCACGATGACCTTGCCGGTGTCGGGATCCGCGCGCAGGAACAGCTGGCCCTCGGTGATGTAGCCCGTGTTGTCCGGGATGGCGTGGGTGATGTCGCCGTCGTTCAGGGTTGTGACCGCGATGATGGTGATGGATCCGCCGTCCGGCAGCTGGACCGCCTTCTCGTAGATCTTGGCGAGGTCGGAGTAGAGCGAGCCCGGCATGGAGTCCTTGGACGGAATCTGGTCCATACGGTTGGACACGATGGAGAGGGCGTCGGCGTACAGGGTCATGTCCGTCAGCAGGACGAGCACCTTCTCGTTCTTGTCCACGGCGAAGTACTCCGCGGCGCAGAGCGCCATATCCGGGATCAGGAGGCGCTCCACAGGCGGCTCCTCGGTCGTGTTGACGAAGGAGACGATCTTGTCCAGGGCGCCCGCCGACTCGAATTCGTGGCGGAAGAAGAGGTAGTCGTCGTTGGTCAGGCCCATGCCGCCGAGGATGATCTTGTCGACGTCGGCGCGCAGGGCCACGTCGGCCATGACCTTATTATATGGCTGGTCAGGGTCGGCGAAGAAGGGGATCTTCTGGCCGGAGACGAGGGTGTTGTTGAGGTCGATGCCGGCGATGCCGGTCGGAATCAGCTCGGAGGGCTGGCGGCGCTTGTAGGGGTTGACGGACGGGCCGCCCACCTCACGCTCTTCGCCTTCGATCTCGGGGCCGCCGTCGATCGGCTGGCCGTAGGCGTTGAAGAAACGGCCGGACAGCTGGTCGCTGACGCGCAGGGTCGGAGGCGCTCCGTGGAAGGACACCTCGGCGTTGGTGGGTATGCCTTCCGTGCCGGAGAAAACCTGCAGGGTGACGCTGTCGCCCTTGGTCTTCACGACCTGGGCGAGCTTGCCGCCCACGGTGGCCAGCTCGTCGTTGGAGACGTCCCTGGCATTCAGCGTGACCGTGGCCTTGGTGATGGCCTGGAGCTGCGTATAGGTGCGTTGGAATGCTTTCGTTGCCATAAGCTATGCGAGGTGTTTGCGGAGCTGCTGCTCGTATTCTTTGAATTCCGCGCTCTGGAACTTGGTGTAGTTCATCTGGCGCAGGGTGTTGATCATGTCCTTGAAGTAGACGCGGCACTCGTCGAAGTTCTCGAACTCGAAGGGACGGTCGCACAGGGCGAGGATGAGGTCGAGCATGAACTTCTGTCGCTCCAGCGGACAGAGGGCGTCGATGGCGTCGAACGCATCCTGCTGCAGGAAGGCGAAGTCGATGAGCTCGGACTTCCAGAAGGCCTCGTGGTAGGACATCGGCACGCCGTCGTCGCCGAGGATGTTGATCTGGTCGGCCATTTCGCGGCCGCGGCGGACGTAGTTCTTGGCGCGCAGCACCTTCTCCGTCCAGCCGGGCTGGATGGTGGTGTCGAGGTATTCCTTGATCTCGGGATACTCCAGATACTTGGAATAGGAGTCGATCGGGTTGACGGCCGGGTAGCGCTTCTGGTCGGCGCGGCTCTGCTCGAGGGCGTAGAAGCAGCGGGCGGCCTTCTTGGTGGACTCGGTCACCGGCTCCTTGAGGTTGCCGCCGGCCGGGGAGACCGTACCGATGAAGGTTACGGCGCCCGTCTGGCCGTTGTTCAGCACGACCTGGCCCGCGCGGGCGTAGAAGTTGGAGATGATGGCGGACAGGTCGACCGGGAAGGCGTCCTGGCCCGGCAGCTCCTCCATGCGGTTGGACATTTCGCGGAGCGCCTGCGCCCAGCGGGAGGTGGAGTCGGCCAGCAGCAGGCATTTCAGGCCCATGGCCCGGTAATACTCGCAGATGGTCATGGCCGTGTAGACGGAGGCCTCACGGGCGGCCACAGGCATGTTGGAGGTGTTGCAGATGATGGTGGTACGCTCCATCAGCTTGCGGCCGGTGTGTGGGTCGACGAGCTCCGGGAATTCCGTGAAGATCTCCACGACCTCGTTGGCGCGCTCGCCGCAGGCGGCCATCACGATCACGTCGGCGTCGCCCTGCTTGGCGATGGCGTGCTGGAGGACCGTCTTGCCGCAGCCGAACGGGCCCGGGATGAAACCGGTGCCGCCCTCGGCGATGGGGTTGAAGGTGTCGATGCAGCGCACGCCCGTCTCCATGATCCTGGTCGGACGCGGCTTCTCGCGGTAGGCCCGGACGGCCACCTTGACCGGCCAGCGCTGGGTCATGGTCACGTTCACGTCCTCGCCGTCGGGGCCGGTGAGGACGGCGACCGTCTGGTCGACGGTGTATTCGCCGGCCGGCGCGACGCTCTTGACGGTGTATTCACCCTGGAAGGCGAAGGGGACCATGATCTTATGGGGCAGCCAGCCTTCCTTGACCTCGCCGAGCCAGTCGGCCGCGACGACGCGGTCGCCGGGTTTCGCGAGGGGTGTGAAGGCCCAGAGGGCTTTCCGGTCGAGCGGGTCGGTGTATTCGCCGCGCTTGAGGAAAACGCCCGTCATGGTCTGCAGGTTGTTCTGAAGGCCGTCGTAGATGCCGGATAGCAGGCCGGGGCCGAGCGTGACCTCGAGCATCTTTCCGAGGAATTCGACATCGTTGCCGTTCTTGAGTCCGCGGGTGCTTTCGAACACCTGGACCGAGGCCTTCTCACCGTTGACCTTGATCACCTCGGCGAGCAGCTTCTCGCTGCCGACGGAGATGTAGCAGAGTTCGTTCTCTGCCACCGGCCCGTCGACGGCCACGGTGACCAGGTTCGAGACGATGCCCGTTACCTTTCCTTTAGTACTCATATCGTAAGAATCTGTTTTTTATTATCGTAGGTGGAGCGGATGTCGTCGACCAGCCGGCGGAAGAGGGCGCGGCCGGAGTCGGGATCCAGCTGCAGCCAGCGGTCGATGATCTTGAGTTTGGCGACGAAGCCGAGGATCACTTCCAGGTCCAGGCTGTCGAGGAGGGTCAGCTCGTCGATCTTCTTCCAGCGGAGCTCGTCCAGGCCGCGCTCGCGGGCCAGGATGTCGCCGCAGTTCAGGACCTGCTGTACGGCCACCGCTTCGGGAAATTCTTCCGTCTCACGGCCTTCCAGCTTGACCAGGTCCAGGCCTTCCTGGCGGCCCAGGGAGTCGTTGAGGTAGGCGACCGTGGCGTTGCGCAGGTTCAGGTCGAAGCTGAACCACTCCCGGATGAAGCGGTTGCGGTGCTGCCGGGCTTTCTGATAGAATTCCGCGTCCAGCTTCTCGGGATTGTATCCGTCCAGCAGCTGGTCGAGCACCGCCGTGTCGCGCGCGGACAACTGCCCGCGGATCTCGTCGAGGAGCTCCTGGGCCACCAGGTTGTCCGCCTTGTCGTCCTCCAGGTGGAGGACAGGCATGCTGGCGATGATATACGCGTAATTGTCCATCTCTGTCTAGCCGAAGAGGAGCTTGCGGGTCACGGGACGAAGATACTCGGCGATCAGCTCGCGGAAGGTCTCGTCGGTCAGGCTGACAAACCAGCTGCCGTCCTTGGGGCCGATGGAGAAGCCGCCGGCCACTTTCTTGCTGAAGTGGGCCTTCGGGGCGCTGCCCAGGGTCTTGGCCAGGGCGCCGGCCACCCAGGGCTCCAGCTCCTGCTGCAGGGAAGCGGGCAGGACCAGGGCCAGGTCGGCTGATTCGCTCGTGCTGAAGCGCTCGGCGACGGTGGTGATGATTTTCTTGAGGAAATCGGGATCGGAGAGGGATTTGCTAACGCTGTCGGCGCTGACGGCGTTCACGAGCAGGTTCTCAATATCCTTCTTGGTGGCCTGCAGGCACTGGGCGGAGGCCATCTTGATGTCGGACGCTGTCTTGTCGCGAAGGTCGTCGGCCTGCTTGTTCGCAGCGGCTACGATGTCGTCGGCCTGTTTGCGGGCGGCGGCGACGATGCCTTCCGCCTCGGAACGGGCACGGGCAAGCAGCTGTTCGCCTTCTTCTTTGCCTTTGGAGAGCCCTTCGTTGTAGAGTTTCTCCGTGAGTTCCTGTAATTTATTGGACATATCCTATGCTAGTTATTAGTCAATTTCCGCCTCTGGGGCGTTCACAAATCTATAAAATATTCCGGCAAAGAACAAAGAAAAACCGGCTTTTCGGATGAAAAAGCCGGTTTTTTATAGTTTCTGAATAATTCGTGCTAGCCGAGGAATCCCAGCAGGATACCCGCCGCTACGGCGGAACCGATAACACCTGCGACATTCGGCGCCATAGCGTGGGTGAGCAGGTGGTTGGAGGGATCCGCCTCGAGGCCGACCTGTTCGGACACGCGGGCGGCATCCGGCACGGCGGACACGCCGGCGTTGCCGATGAGCGGGTTGATCTTCTTGCCTTCCTTGAGGAAGAGGTTCATGAACTTCGTGAAGAGCACGCCGAAGGTGGTGGCGATCACGAAGGAGGCGAGGCCGAGGCCGAAGATGAGGACGGAACGGCCGTTCAGGAAGACGTCCGCCTGGGTGGAGGCACCCACGGTCACGCCGATGAGCGTGGTCACGACGTCGATGAGCGGACCGCTGGCCGTGGCGGCGAGGCGCTTGGTCACGCCGCTTTCCTTCAGCAGGTTGCCGAAGAAAAGCATGCCGAGCAGCGGCAGGCCGGAGGGCACGATGAAAGCGGTGCAGAGGAAGCCGACGATCGGGAAGATGATCTTCTCGCGCTGGCTCACGACACGCGGCTTGTTCATGCGGATCACGCGCTCCTTCTTGGTGGTCAGGAGCAGCATGATGGGCTTCTGGATCACGGGCACGAGGGCCATGTAGGAGTAGGCCGACACGGCGATGGCGCCCATCAGTTCCGGAGCCAGCTTGGAGCTCAGGAAGATGGCCGTCGGGCCGTCCGCGCCGCCGATGATGCCGATGGCACCCGCCTCATTGGGGGCGAAGCCGAGCGTCAGCGAGAGCAGGTAGGCGCCGAAGATACCCATCTGCGCGGCGGCGCCGATCAGGATCAGGCGCGGCTGCGAGATCAGGGCGCTGAAGTCCGTCATGGCTCCGATGCCCAGGAAGATGAGTGGCGGATACCAGCCGTTCTTCACACCGTGGTAGAGGATATTCAGCACGGAGTTCTCTTCGTAGATACCGATCTTGAGGCCCATGCCGGTCTCGGGATCGAAGAAGAGCGGAATGTTGCCGATGATGATACCGAATCCGATCGGCACGAGCAGCAGCGGTTCCCAGTGTTTGACGATACCCAGCGTGATGAAGACCAGACCAATGCATATCATGATCAGGTGCGCCGGGGTACAGTTCGCGAAACCCGTGAACTGCCAGAACTGCTGGAGGCTGTCTAAAATATTTTCCATTAACCGATCGTTACGATGTCAGCACCTTCGAGGACGGAATCACCCTGCTTGACATGGATGGCGGTGATGGTGCCGTCGCACTCGGCGAGGATCTCGTTCTCCATCTTCATGGCCTCGATGACGGCCACTTTCTGGCCGCGCTTGACGGCCTGGCCTTCCTTGACGTCGACGGAAATGATGACGCCCGGGAGCGGGGAACCAATCTTCTTACCGCCTGCGGGAGCGGCAGCTGCGGGAGCGGCTGCAGGAGCTGCAGCGGCTGCGGGGGCAGCGGCGGCCGGAGCGGCCACGGGAGCGGCTGCGACCTCGTTTTCGAGTTCGACCTGATAGTTGACGCCGTTGACGGTCACGTCGGCGTTCTTTCCTTCAATTCCGTTCACGGCTACGTTGTACTCCTTGCCGTTGATCTTGAACTTGTATGCTTTCATTTGCGGGGTGTTTTTCTGAAATTCAACTGTTTGTTGTCCCACGGGGACGGGTTGCGGCGGATCGTGATGAATCCGGGCTCGATGTCATGCACCGCGTCGCTCAGGTACAGGTGCAGGGCCGTGGCGATGGCGACTTCCGTCTCGCTGCCGGCCTCGGCTTCCAGCGCCATGGCGATGGCGGCCGCTACTTCGCCGCTGATCTCTCCTTTGGCGGCTTTCGGGGCCTTCGGCTTGCGCTTGTATTTGCCCGAAAAGATGTTGCCGGAGAAATTGTAGATGAAGTAGAGGACGATGAGCGCGGAGAAGACCACGGTCACGCTGATGAGCGTGAGGGTCCATCCGTGCGGATCGATCTCGGCCATCCGGTCGCCGCCCGCGGTGAGGGGGAGGAGACTATAAAGGAAGGTTGTCATGTTTCTTCGCGGGGATTTCCTGTCGTTTGCCTTCGAGGGTCGCGAGGGCGCGGATCACGCGGAAGCGCGTGTTGCGCGGTTCGATGACGTCCTCGATGTAGCCCTTCTGCGCAGCCTGGTAGGGGTTGCAGAAGAGGTCGTTGTATTCCTGCTTGCGGGCCTCGGCGATCTCCGCCTGCTTGACGGGATCCGGCTCGGCCTTGAGCTCCTTGCCGTAGAGGATGCCCACGGCGCCCTCGGCGCCCATGACGGCGATGTTGGCCGTCGGCCAGGCGTAGTTGACGTCGCCGCGGAGCTGCTTGCAGCTCATCACGATGTGCGCGCCGCCGTAGCTCTTGCGCAGGGTGACGGTCACCTTGGGGACCGTGGCCTCGCCATAGGCGAAGAGGAGCTTGGCACCGTTGGTGATGATGGCGCCGTATTCCTGCTGCGTGCCGGGCAGGAAGCCCGGGACGTCCACGAGGGTCACGAGGGGAATGTTGAACGCGTCGCAGAAGCGCACGAAGCGGGCGCCCTTGCGGGAAGCGTTGATGTCCAGCACGCCGGCGAGCACGCCGGGCTGGTTGGCCACGATGCCCACGCTGCGGCCGCCCATGTGGGCGAAGCCGACGATGATGTTCTTCGCGAAATCCTTGTGGACCTCGAAGAACTCTCCGTCATCGACGATGCTGCGGATCACGCCGTACATGTCGTAGGCCTTGTTGGGGTTGTCGGGCACGATGTCGTTGAGGGCGTCGTCCGTACGGCCGACCGGGTCCTGCGTGGGACGCTCGGGCGCCGTCTCGAGATTGTTCTGCGGAAGGAAGGAAAGCAGCTTCTTGATGGTGGCGATGCCTTCCTCCTCGGACGGGGCGCTGAAGTGCGCCACGCCGGACTTGGAGGCGTGCACTGCGGCGCCGCCGAGGCTCTCCTGGTCCACGTCCTCGCCCGTGACGGACTTGACGACCGCCGGGCCGGTGAGGAACATGTAGGAGGTGTTCTGCACCATCAGGGTGAAGTCGGTCAGGGCGGGGGAATACACCGCGCCGCCTGCGCAGGGACCGAAGATGCCGCTGATCTGCGGCACCACGCCGCTGGCGAGGATGTTGCGCTCGAAGATCTCGCCGTAGCCGGCCAGGGCGTCGATACCCTCCTGGATGCGGGCGCCGCCCGAATCGTTGAGGCCGATCACCGGGGCGCCGGCACGCACGGCCATGTCCATGACCTTGCAGATCTTCTCGGACATCGTCTTGCTCAGGGAACCGCCGTTGACGGTGAAGTCCTGGGCGAAGACGAAGACGAGCCGGCCGTCGATGGTGCCCTGTCCGGTCACGACGCCGTCGCCGTCCGGATGGGTCGCATCCATGCCGAAGTTGGTGCAGCGGTGCTGCACAAACATGTCGAATTCTTCGAAACTGCCCGGGTCCAGGAGCTTCTCGAGCCGCTCGCGAGCGGTGAGTTTGCCCTTCTGGTGCTGGGCGTCGATACGTGCCTGGCCGCCGCCGAGTTTCGCCGTGGCGCGGCGCTCGACCAGTTCTTGGATTTTATCTTGCTGGATACTCATAATTCGGTAATACAAAATCGGACAAATATAGGGAATAATCTTCGAAAAAAAAAGAGCCGCGGCGTGCGGCTCTTCTTCATTATTTAAGGTTCGATTCTATTTCTTGCTACTTTCCTTCATCTTGTTGCTGGCCCACTCGATGAAATACTTCATGTTCGGGCCGTCCGTATGGCCGCCGGCATGCTGGCGCCAGGCCAGTTCGCCGTCCAGCAGTCCCGTGAGCACCGGCGGCATCGGCTCCTTGCGGTAGTCGTTGGACAGGCCGAGGTCGCGGGCGCCGAGGAGCTTGAACACCTCGCCGGCGGCGACGGTCGCCTGCCAGCTGCCGTACTGGTCGAGCCAGAGGGCGTCACCCTGCTCGGGAACGCCGTAGCTGATGAAGACCAGGCGCGGGGCGCAGAGGGCGATGAGCTCGTGGGAGTCGACCGGCAGCATGCCGGCGTTCCAGGCGCCCGTCTTGGACTCGATGGCGTCATACTTAATATAGTTGCCGGCCATCCAGTGATACTCGCCGGAGTTGGAGAGGTTCTCCAGGCCTTCGCCGAAGATGCGGCGGTGCAGCGTGGCGCCACCCTTGCCGGAGGAGCCGATGAGACCCATGTAGAAACGATCCTCGAAGGCGAGCGTCACCAGGGCGGCCTTGCCGTAACGGGACACGCCCTCGATGCCGACGTGTTTCGCGTCGACGTCCGGGTCGGTCTCGAGATAATCCAGGCCGCGCGCGGCGCCCCAGGCCCAGGCGCGCAGGGAGCCCCAGTCGTCCGGCTTGCGCGGCTGGCCCTTGTTGGTAAGGCCGATGATGCCGCGGGTGAGGCCGGCGCCGTTGTCCGCCTGGATGCTGGCCGGGTCAATCATGGCGTAGCCCCAGCCGGCGGCAAGCAGCTGCTGGTTGGACGGGGGATCCTGGCCGGGCGCGAGCTGCTGCGGGCGGGCGAAGGCCGCGAACGGGTTGGCAGGCTCGAAGGGCTGCCAGGCAGGATACTTCTTCATGAGGGCGGCCGTCTCCGGATCGTTCTCCAGCAGGCGGCGAAGGGCCTTGTTGATCACGGCCATGTCGGCTCCGCCGGGCTTGACGGGGTTCGGCATGTTCGCCGCGCCGAACATCATCAGCACGGGGACCGGACCCTCGGCGTTGGCCGGGGTCACGAGAACCATCTTGATGTCCACGTTGATGGACGGGCAAGCGCTGTTGTCCACGTGGCCGACGAGTTGCTTGGCCTTGGCGCGGATCATGCCGACCATCTCGACCTCCTCCGCCTCGACGGTCCAGGTGACGTTCGGGACGTTGGCCGGGACGCGGCCGTACACTTCGCTTTCGAAGCCTTCGACGATCTCGGGCCGACGGACCTCCCACCACTGCTTGGCGGTGGTCACCTTCTTGCCCTTGTTGGTCTTAAGGATCTCGGGAAGAACGGGGTAGGGATTGGCGACGCTCTCGTCGTAATTGGCGGCGTAAGGGCTCTTCTCGTCGGCGTCGAAACCACGGCGGATGGACTTGATGCCGAGCTGGTCGAGCATGTTCTGGTGGTCCTGCTCGGCCGTGAAAGTAACCGGTTCCTGCGCGAAAGAAGCTGCGCACAGCAGGCAGCCGGCGATCAATAAGAGGGTCTTTTTCATAAAATTGGTTTTTGAGCACCCCTAAGTTAGTCATTTCTCCTCAAAAAAGCACGAAAGACGGATTTTAGTTGTAAATTTGTGGAAATCGCAATTCCTATGAAGAAATATATCGTCTGTTTCCTGATTCTGCTGGTGTCCCTGTCCGCACAGGCGCAGCCGGACTATCGTCACGAGATATCCGTCTCTTACGGCCGCCTCTCCAATATGGAACTTTATGGCTATGGGCTGGAGCAACTGGCCAATATTACGGCGGCTATGACCGGCCTCGCAAAGGTCCACGTCGTCTCGATCGGCTCGATTGGCGTGTCGTATTTCTACCGCCTGTCCAATATGGTGAGTCTGGGCTTCACGGGCGCGTATATGGATTTCTTCGACGAAAATATGGCCGAGCCCCGTTCTTATTACCGCTTTGGTACCGCCATGGTGGGCGTCAAGCTTCACTGGTATGAGCGGGAGTGGTTCCGCACCTATTCGATGTTCGCCGTGGGAGCGTTGTACCGCAACGATCCGGTCATCAAACAATTCCGCGTTGCCGGCCAGGCAACGATGCTCGGCCTGGAGGTCGGCAAGCGCTTCTGCGGTTTCCTGGATCTGGGTGTCGGTGACCTGAGCGTCGCCTCCGTCGGCCTTCGCGTCAAGTTCTGATTTTATTATTTTTTCGGAAAGCCGATGCTTTTCCGAAAAAATGACTATCTTTGCAATCCCTTTCGAGGGCATCTGGGTGTGGCGCAGTTGGTAGCGCACCTGGTTAGGGACCAGGAGGTCGCTTGTTCGAGTCAAGTCACCCAGACAAAAAAGAGCCGCTGGATATTCCAGTGGCTCTTTTTGCGTATGGGGCGTTCCTATTCTTCGTCGGCGTCCTGGCCGAGGAGCTGGAGGTAGCCGGGGATGGCGCGGCCGCCGGCTTTGTGCAGGTCTTTGCGGTCTTCGGTCAGGGTGATGATCTCGTAGGCCGGGGTGATGCTGACGTAGGCGCTCTGGAATTCGGAATACTGGCTGTCGGAGCTGGCTTTGGCGGAGAAGACGTAGTCGTAGTAGGCGATGTCGTCCAGCCGCCCTTCCATGCCGGCCTTGAGGCTGTCCAGGCCGTTCATGATCTCGCAGGTGCGCACGATGGCTTCCGAATGGCGCTTGGCGTTCTTCGGCTTGTTTTGCGAGAGGTAGTCCTGGTAGAGTTTGTTCTCCTGCTTGAGTTTGAGCTCATAGACATTCTGCCGCCGCTCGAACTCCGTCCGGAAGGTGGTGGAGTCGATCTTTTCGATGCGGTAAAGCTGGAAAGTGCCTTCTTCTCCCTGGAGAATATAGGCTTTCAGGGCCTGCTGGAGCGGATCCGGCGCCTGTTCCTTGCACCCCGGCATCAGGATGCAGAGCAGCGGCAGAATCAAAAGTCCGGTGAGCTTTCTCATTACAATAATCTATTGATGTGCGTCGCGCAGGAGGTCGAGGACGACCTTGACCGGGTTGAAGGTCTCGATGGGGACTTCGACGAAGAGGGTGTTCCAGTCGGACATCGAGCCGTTCCACAGGCCGGGCAGTTCCAGCGCGCGCAGCTCGCGGCCCTGGTAGCTCTTGCTGCTGATCAGGCCGGTCTCCTCATCGACGTAGTCCAGCAGGTTGAACTTGCTGCCGTCGTGGCGGCGCAGGCAGCAGACCAGGTCCACCGGGTTGAAGTGTGTGGCGGACTTGAGCGCGGCGACGGCCGCGGGGTCGTCGGGGTTGATCTGCGCGCCTTCGAGGATCTGCAGGGAGGTGGCGCCGTCCTTGTCGCGGATGATGAAGGGGCCGCCGCCCGGCTCGCCGAGGTTCTTGACCATGCCGCAGACGCGGATGGGGCGGTCGAGCTTGGCGCGCAGCATCTGGGCGCGGTCGCGGCTGTCCTTGGGCTCCGGCAGCTCGATGCGCAGCTCGTCGTGGAGGAATTCCTCGATCTCGTTGCAGAGCTCCTGGCATTCCGGCGTGGCGAAGGGATCGTCCTGGTTGATATTGTAAATCGGGATATAAGAACGGTCGGCTATCTCCTTGCGCACCTGCGTGAGCTGGTCGAGCGCGTAGATGTAGCCGTGGATGCGGTCGCGCAGCTCAAGCGCGCGGCCCATCAGGACCTTCTTCCAACGGTAGGTGGTGGGCTGCATGCGCTCCACGCAGACGTTGTCGATATTCTTGATGGACACGAGCTCCGCGTCCAGCGCGTTCAGGTTGTAAATCAGGGCGCCGTGGCCCGCCGGGCGGGTCAAGATGCTGCCGTCTTCCTTGAGGAAGGGCTTGCCCTCGGCGTCCACCGCCAGGGTGTCGGTTTCCTTGGCCTGGTAGGTGAAGGTGATGTTGTATTTCACGCCGTAGCGCTGCTCGTAGGTCGCGCGGATCTCCTCCACGGCGGCCTCGAAGAGGGACCGGTGCTCCGGGGAGATGGTGACGACGAGGTCCACGGTGCCGTCGGCGTTGCGCATGTAGGCCTGGCCTTCGACGAAGTGCTCCGCCAGGGCGGTGCGCGTCTCGTCCGCGTAGCGGTGGAATTTCAGCACGCCCTTGGGCTTGGCGCCGTAGGCAAGCCCGGCGTCGGTGAGGAGCTTGCGGGCGGCGTCGACGGGGTCGAACGGGGCTTTCCCGAAGACTTCGGGGGAATAGAAGGCGAATTTCTCCAGGTTGGCGGCCAGCTTCTCCGTGGCCGCGTTGGGCGCGTCGATGCCCGCGAAGATGTCCTTGAACATGCGGGAGGCAGCGCCGGAGGCGGGCACGAACTTGCAGCGGCCGTGCACCTCGGCTTCGTCGGCGTAGCGGACGGCGGCGTCCTGCGCCGCTTCGTCCAGCACTTCGATGCCGTTGCCCGGGATGGCGGGCGCGACGATCTTCAGCCAGGGGAATCCCTTGCGGAAGCGCTCGATCTGAGCATTCATGGTGGTCTTGTCCATAGTGTTATTGTGTTTGATGTGGTTTATTAGAAATAGAATTCGCGGCGATACTGGTAGTTGATGCGGAGCTCGTTGAAACTGTCCGGATTCATCCGGAACATGAAGTCGTCCGTGAAGATCGGGTAGTTGTACTGGATGACCGAGGCGATCTGGCCCTGCGTCTTGTCGTGGGCGTCGATCTTGACGGCCTGATACTCCAGGATTTCCGTGGTCGGGAAGAAATCGTACAGCTCCTTGATCGAGAAGAAACGCGCGACGGCGCGGATGGCGAGCGAGGTGCCGATCTGCTTGCCCTGCAGGGTGTAGCCGGCAATGTGCGGGGTGGCGATGTCCACGAGGTCCATCAGTTCGCGGTTGACCTTCGGCTCGTGGCACCAGGCGTCGAGGGCCACGGGGCCGAGGCGGGGGATGGCCTTGATCAGGTCCTTCTCCACGACGAGTTCACCCTGGGCGGCGTTGATGAAGAAGGCGCCGGGCTTCATCGTGGCGAAGAAATGGGCGTTGGCCATGCCGCGCGTGGTGTCGTTGACGGGGATGTGCATCGTGATGACGTCGGACCCCTCCAGGACGGTGTCCAGGTCATGGAATTCGGTATGCCATTCCTTCTCGGCGCGGATCGGGTCGTAGCGGAGGGTCTTGAAGCCCAGTGCGAGGGCCATCTCCTCCACGCGGGAGCCGGCGGAGCCGAGGCCGATGATGCCGATCGTGGCACCCTCGAGGGAGATGCTTTTTCGCGAAGCGGTCCCGAAGAGGGCGGAGAAAACATAGTTGGTCACGCCGCCGGCGTTGCAGCCGGAGGCGTTCTGGACGTAGATGCCGTGTTCCTTGCACCACTTCTGGTCGATGTTGTCCATGCTGGCCGTGGCCGTGGCGATGAGCTTGACGGCCGTCCCCTTCAGCAGGGCGGCGTCGCAGCGGGTGCGGGTGCGGATGACGAGCGCGTCGGCGTCCAGCAAGTCCTCCCGGACAATCTCCGGTCCGTCCTTGTAGAGCACCTCCGCGCCGTAGGGCTCGAAGACGCCTTCAACGAAGGGTATGGCGCGATCGATGACGAATTTCATTTCAGAATCAGTTCTTTGACGATGTCCGCGTCTCCTTCTGTGCGGGTGAACAGCTCGTCCTGCGCAAGCAGGGCGTTGACCTTGGCAATCAGCGTGTCCCGCTGGAAGGTAAGCTGGCTGCGCACCACGGAGGAGTCGACGGTGATATAAAGTTTTCCATCCCGGAAGAAACGGCGTATCGTGTAGCGGCCGGCGCCGGAAGCGGCGTCCCAGGCCGCGAAGATGCGCTGGGTGTTGAGTCCGGAGGTGAGTTTGCTTGCGCGAAGGTATTCGTGGATCAGCTCGGACAGGGGGAGGGCGGTCTTGCGGGCGACTCTAGTCATTGACGGGAGTGAAGACGCCTCCTGCCGTCTCGAAATAGCTGCGGTCCGCGGTGAGCGTGTCCACGATGGATTCCGTGCGGACCTTGTTGGAATCGGACAGGAAAATCTGGCCGAATTCCTTGTCGGCCACCAGGCGCAGCAGGTTGCCGACCCGGTTCATGTCCAGCTTGTCGAAGAGATCGTCCAGGAGCATGATGGGCGGGTAGCCGTAGGCTGCCTTCATGATCTCGTACTGGGCGAACTTGAGGGCCACGAGGAAGGACTTCTGCTGCCCCTGCGAGCCGCAGCGGCGGATGGGGTGCCCGTCCATCGTGAAGAGGAAATCGTCCCGCTGGACGCCCGCCGAGGTGAACTTGAGCACCTGGTCGCGGTCGCGGTGGGCGCGCAGGATGTCCCGCAGGTCGCCTTTCTGCAGGTCGGAGCGGTACTCGACGCCCACCTGCTCGCGGCCGCCGGAGATCTCCGCATAGTACTGCTGCACGACCGGCACGAGCCGCTCGCAGAAGGCGCTGCGGCGCTCGTAAATGGGCGCTGCCAGCGCGGCCAGCTGCTCGTCGAAGGTGCCGAGCAGCGCTTCGTCGAAGACGCCCGCCTTGAGCAGCTTGTTGCGCTGCAGGAGCAGGCGGTTATATTGCTGGACGTCAGCCAGGTAGGGCTGCTCCATCTGCGAAAGGACGGCGTTGACGAATTTCCGGCGCTCCTCGCCGGCCTCGCTCACCATGGCCGTGTCGGCCGGGGAGACCATCACGATGGGCAGCACGCCGATGTGCTCGGAGATGCGCTCGTAGGGCTTGTCGTCGCGGCGGACGCTCTTCTGCCCGCCGTCCTGGACGCGGATGCTGAAGCGGGCGGTGGTGCCGCCGGGCAGGGCGTAAGTGCCCGACAGGGCGAAGGCGGAAGTGCCGTAGCGGAAGTTGAAGCGGTCGGAGGCGGAAAAGGCGCTTTTGGTCATCGACAGATACCAGATCGCGTCAAGCAGGTTGGTCTTGCCCTCGCCGTTGCCGCCGCTGATGCAGTTGATGTTGGGCGAGAAGCTGAGCTCCTGTAATTGGATGTTGCGGAAGTCCTGTATGACGATTTTCTGAAGCGTGGCCATGTCTTGCAAAGTTAAAGTATTTTTTCTAATTTTGCGGGCTTAAAATAAACGAGTAATCAAAAATAATTCTTATATGGCTCAGAAAAATCTGAATGACAAAGCAGCCCAGCGGCAGGAGAACATCGAGCAGACCGTCTCCGCCACCGAGCAGTTCTACAACGAAAACAAAAAGGCCATCTGGTGCGCCGTGGCTGTGGTCCTGGTGATCGGCCTCGGCATCCTCGCCTACAACAAGTTCATCTATCAGCCCAAGTGCGTGGAAGCGATGCAGCAGGCCTATCCTGCCGAGATGAGCTTCCAGGCCGGCGAGTACGAGCTTGCGCTCAACGGTGACGGCAACAACCTCGGTTTCGCCGACATCATCGCCGACTACGGCTCCAAGGCCGGCAAGGCCGTCTACCTCTACGCCGGCATCTGCGAGCTCCAGCTTGGCAACAACGAGGAGGCCCTCTCCTACCTGAAGAAGTACAACGGCAAGGAGCCCATCCTCGCCGCCCGCGCCAAGGCCTGCGAAGGCGACGCCTACGTGGCCCTCGGCGACTATGAGGCCGCCGTGCGCAGCTACAAGGCTGCCGTGAACGCCGCCGATAACGTCTTCGCCGCCGGCTACCTCCTCAAGGAGGGTTCCGCCCTCGAGGCGCTGGACCGCAAGGCGGACGCCCTGGCCTGCTACAAGGCCATCGAGGACAAGTATCCGCAGTCCCTCGAAGCTTACGATATCGCCAAACACATCGCCAGAGTCGCTGAATAATTATGGGAAGAGCATTTGAATTCCGCAAGGAGCGCAAACTGAAGCGCTGGGGCCACATGGCCCGTACCTTCACCAAACTGGGCAAGGAAATCACCATCGCCGTCAAGCAGGGCGGTCCCGATGTGACCGGCAACCCGCGCCTTCGCGCCCTCATGGCCGAGGCCCGTTCCGAGCAGATGCCGAAGGAGAACATTGAGCGCGCCATCAAGAAGGCGACCGAGAGCAAGCAGGGCGACTTCAAGGAGATCATCTACGAAGGTTTCGGCCCGCACGGCATCGCCATCCTCGTGGAGGCTGCCACGGACAACAATACCCGCACCGTGGCCAACGTCCGCAGCTACTTCAACAAGTGCGGCGGTTCGCTGGGTACGACCGGTTCCGTGAGCTTCATGTTCGACCGCAAGTGCACCTTCCGCGTCAAGGAGAAGGAGGGCGTCGATCTCGAGGAGCTCGAGCTCGAACTCATCGACTACGGCGTGGAGGAGCTCTTCCGCCAGGAAGAGGAGGACAAGGACGGCAACGTGACGCCGGTCATCGTGATGTACGGCGACTACAGCGCCTACGGCCAGATCCAGAAATACATTGAAGAGAATGGTTACGAGCTCATCTCCGGTGGCTTCGAGCAGATCCCGAACGTGGACCTCAAGGAAGTTACCGACGAGCAGCGCGCCACCCTCGACAAGCTCATCGGCATGCTCGAGGACGACGAGGACGTGACCAATGTCTATACGACGATGAAGCCCGCCGAAGAGTAATTCGGGGCGTTCGTCGAAGAAATCAGGCAATTCGTCGAAAAACCGGACCGCACAAGGTTCGGTTTTTTTATGTTTGCACCGTAAAACGAAACAACCAAAAACATTTTACGATGCATAAAAAACTGATTTCCCTGATGCTCCTGCTCGCAAGCGTGGCAGGTGTGGCTTCGGCCCAGAACCGCTACGGCATCAAGTCCGGCATTCTGACCCAGAAGTCCGAAATGGGTGAGACCACCATCTATTTCGACAACTACGGTGCCCTCGAGGCCCAGAAGATGAAGATGAACTTCATGGGCAACGAGATGGAGATGTCCATCATCCGCAAGGACGGCAAGACCTACATGGTCAACGTGGCCGAGAAGCAGGTCCAGGAAATGCCCGCAGGCGGCATGATGGGCGGCAGCGACATCAACTTCCTCAATCTGACCGACGCGGTGAAGTCCGCCAACAAGATCAAGGAAGCCGGCAAGGAGACGATCCTTGGCAAGGAATGCACCAAGTACACGATGGAGGCCGAGCAGATGGGCATGGCCATGAGCCAGACCGTTTGGGTTTGGAACGGCATCACCCTGAAGTCCCTCACGGACGGCGGTCAGTTCCAGTTCGGCAACGAGGCCGTGAAGTTCGAAGAGAACGCTACGATCCCCGCTTCCACCTTTGACATCCCGAAATTTTAATTAATAATATTTGTAATAATAGGTAAAATTTAAGTTTAACTCTACGCTCCGAAAAGTTAGCGGGCATCCTTCACAGGGTGCCCGCTAGCCGTTGTAAGCATAGAATATTGTTTAATTATTTAGGTCTCTTGACACTGCCGACGCCGCGCACCTTGGTGTCGATGTCGGTGCACTGGAGCTCGCGGGCGTCGATGTCGCCGGCGCCGCTGATGCTCAGGTTGGCCTTGCCGCTGACGCGGCCGGACACGATCGCGTCGCCGGCGCCTGCGATGGCGACCTGCAGATCGTCGCAGTCGATGCCGCTGATGGTGGCGTCGCCCGCTCCGTTGACAATCAAGGCAGCTTTGCTGCTCTGCAGGCCGTTGATGTCGATGTCACCGGCGCCGTTCACGGTCGCGCGGAAGTCCAGGGCGGTGATGCCCTGCGGGGCGTTGAAGTCCACGGCGCCGTTGAAGACCACGTTCTCGAGCACAGGGCTGGAGATGTTGATCTTGACGTGCTTGAGGTTGCGGATACGGGAGGTGTTGGTCTTAATCTCGAGGGTGCCGTTCTGGTTGCGGACGGTCACGATGTCGAGGATGTTGTCCGGGGCGTAGATGGACACGGCGCAGTCGCCGGGCGTGTAGATCACGTCGCCGGGCAGGTTGCATTCCAGGGCGGAGAATTCTCCGGTCACATCGTTGCGGGTGATGTAGTTGTCGCTGGCGATGATCCGCTCGCCCGAGCTTTCGCCGTTCATGGAGAAGTTGTTCTTGAGTTCTTCCTTCGCCTCTTCGCTCACGCTGATGAAGCGGCAGGAGGGGAGGGTGAGCAGCAGGGCTGCTCCGAGGATGTATGCTGATTTTTTCATGGTTGTGCTGCGTTAGTCGATGAATTCTTTGAGGTTGATGCCGAGCAGGGTGGCGCGGCTGCGGAAGAGCGGGAGCTCCTCGTCGATGAACTTGCGGCGCTCCGTCTCGCGGATCACGTCGATGGCGTCGCCTGCGACGAAGAAGCCGATGCCGCGCTGGTTGAAGATGACCTTGCGGTCCGTGAGGATCTCGTAGGACCTGGCCACGGTGTTGGGGTTGACCCCGATCTCTGCACCCCATTCCCGGACCGAGGGGATGCGCCCGCCGGGTTTGAATTCCCCGGAGAGGATCCGCTCGCAGAGGTTGTCCGCGATCTGGATGTAGATGGGTTTGTTGCTGTCGAATTCCATATTTTTAATGTTTAAGTGTGCGAAGCCGGTAGTAGATACCGCCCATGAGACCACCGATGACGACGATGAAGTAGATGTTCAGGAACCAGTTGAGTCCGGTCAACAACTGGACGGGGTCGACGTCGCTGTCGAAGACGTTGATGTAGGTCGGGCCGTATTGTCCGAAGAAGACCATGGAGAGGGTGGAGAGGACGGTGCTGAAGGCGAAGAGGCAGAGGATGGTCTTGCCGACCTTGCTCTTCTTGAAGCAGAGCGCGCCGAGGAAGAAGACCAGGATGCTTCCGACCCAATCCAGGAAGCAGATGGCTTCGAAGTTCAATTTGACGCCGTTATCCATCAAGCCGTCCTTGACGCCCTGGAGGAAATCCAGTTCGAGAACCCGGTCGCCGTAGGTGTTGGGGAAGATGAAGCTCAGCAGGGCGTCGCTGGCAAGCTGCAGACCGAGCAGGATGACGGGCAGCACGATGCAGGCGATCAGCATCATGGAGAGCCATTTCTCGAAGGTGGAGGCCGGAATCATCAGGAAGTTGGAGCCGGCCCGCTTCTCGGTGAGGTTGCCGTAGATCTTGGTGCCGGCGCCGATGACGACGACCAGGTATCCGGCGAAGAGAAGCAAGTATTTCGTAAACACGGGCATTTCAAGGAAACGCTGCTGGAAAATCAGGCTGAGGAGCTGGGCGAAGACGAAGCCGAGGATGGGCATCGTGCCGCAGAGGAGCAGGCTGATCGCGTAGGTGTTCTTCGCGTTGCGCAGGTCGTACAGGAAGTAATTCCCGAAACGCTTGAAGTCGAAAATGTTATTCATGGTTGAAGAGGTTTTTGACGAGATCCTTGTGCATGTGGACGGTGTTGAATAGGGCTTCGATGTTCACTTTGCTGTCGGCCTTCTCCGTGTTGGGGAGGACCTGGATGAAGCCGCCGGGCAGCTGCTCGGAGTAGAGGGCTTCGGGGTGCAGGGTGGTGCCGTAGTCGAAGTAGAGTTTGTCGGCGATCTGCTCGATCGTGGCGTTCAGGAGGACGTCGCGGCGGTCCAGGATGATGATCGGGTCGATGATGTTCTCCAGGTCGCGCACCTGGTGGGTGGAGATCACGATGGTGGAGTCTTCGGCCGTGTACTTCATCAGGGCGGAGCGGAACTGCGCCTTGGACGGGATGTCCAGGCCGTTGGTCGGCTCGTCGAGATAGAGGAAGCGGGCGCCGCAGGCGAGGGCGAAGGCGATGTAGGTCTTCTTGAGCTGGCCGGCGGACATGGCGTTCATCTTCTGTGTCGGGTTGACCTCGAATTCGCCGAGGATCTTCTCGAAGGTGTCGAGGCGGAAGTTCGGCCAGAATTTGCCGCTGGCCTTGGCCCAGCAGATGGCCTTGTCGTTGATGGGGGCAACCTCGTCGGGGAGGTAATACTGATCCTGCAGGAGGGCGGGCTCGCGCTTCCAGGGGTCGCGGCCGTCCGTTTCGATGGTGCCGGTCTGCGTCTTCTTCAGGCCGCAGAGGAGGGTCAGGAGCGTCGTCTTGCCGACGCCGTTCTCACCGAGAAGACCATAGATCTTGCCCGGCTCCAGGTCCATGGAGATGTTCCGCAGGACCTCATTTTTTCCATAGCTGAATGCTAGATTGTTGATGTGTATCATTGCTTTTTCAGTGTATTAGTTCATTAGTACACCGCAAAGGTACAACAAAAATTGAAACTTCCAAATCTTTTCAAAAAAAAATTTTACCCTTTTTATCCACACCTATTATACGTGCACGCGCGAGCGGGTAGAACTGTCCTCAAAAAGGGCCGATTTTGAGGATAAGTGGCAGAAAAACCGGCTTCCGTCCTCATTTAAGCCTTATTTTGAGGACGAGATGCGAGAAAAGTGCATCCTGTTATCGCGGGGGGCGGTGGGAGGCGGCGCGGGAGGCGCGCTCGGCGTCGTGGATGCGTTCGCGTTCGGCGGGGTCGGTGCAGGCGTCGAGGAAGCGCTCCCAGACGAGCTGGACGGCTGCGGGGGCGGGGTGGACGAGGTCGTCGGCGTAGAAGCGGTAGTCGCGGAGCTCGTCCATTAGGATCTCGTAGGCCGGGAAATAGCGCACACCGGGACGCTTTATGTCCGCCGACCGGGATTCCGGGGCAAGCCCGGATGGGAAGAGATTCCGGGTCAAGCCCGGAATGACTGTGAGGGGCCCGGAAAGGACCTGCTCTACTGCTAGATGCAACGTCGATTTCGAGATGGTGTTGGCGTGGGCGCCGGCGCCGAGGTGGCGGATGGGGGAGACGGTGAGCAGGAAGCGTTTCTCCGGATGGGCCTCGACGATGCTGCGGAGCAGCTCCGCGCAGGCCTCGACGGAGAGGAGTTCGTGCGCGAACTCCCGCGCGGGGCGCTTGAGGCAGTTGGCGACGACGGGCTGGCCGGGGCGCTCGAGGGCGCGCCAGACCCAGGCGGTGCCGAGCGTCAGGAGGACGACGCGGCAGTTGCGCCAGCGGGCGGCATCTTCCGATAAACGCGCATTCGCGTGCGCGAGGAATTCCTCCGGCGTCGGGCGGGCGAAGGCGGTGTGGTGCGAGAAACTGCAGACGAGCCCGGCGCCGGCGCCCATTTCCACGCAGTCCTCCTGCGTGAAGGGCTCGGCGCTGTCCAGCCGCGCGACGGCCGCCGCGAGGGAGGCCGGGTTGTAGAGGGTGCCGAAGGGATTGCGCAGCACGTCGAAACCGGCGGCCGCCAGGCGGGCCCCCATCTCATCGGCGAAGCAGCTGCCCAGCACGCAGACAGGGTCGGAATGCGCAATTGTGATAATTTTTTCGCAGTGGACTTCGGTAAACAGTTTCATAATCGGGACAAATTTAGTAATTTCGCACATTATGCGACACAAACTGATAGCCATTTTCTCTGTTGTACTGAGTCTTGCAACGGCCTGTGCCCCGAAAGAGCGCACCCTGCACATCGTTACGACCGGCGACATCCACGGATCCTGGTTCGACGAACCCTACGTCGAAGGCCAGGCGAAGAAGACGAGCCTGATGTCCGTCAGCGCCTGGGTCGACAGCCTGCGGCAGGCCGTGGGCAAGCAGAACGTCCTCCTGCTGGATGCCGGAGACTGCCTGCAGGGAGACAATGCTCCCTATTACTATAATTACGTTGACACGGAGGGCGAGCACCTGTTCGTCCAGCTGGTGGATTATATGGGGTACGACGCCGTGGCCGTAGGCAACCATGACATCGAGACCGGGCATCCGGTCTATGACAAGGTCGACGAACAGCTGCGTGCGCACGGCATCCCGTTCCTGGCGGCCAACGCTGTCGGCGAGGACGGCCAGCCCTATTTCGCCCCTTATAAAGTCTTCCGCCGCGGCGGCCTCAAGGTGGCCGTGATCGGCTTCACGAATGCGAACATGAAGGCATGGCTGGACGAGAAGATATGGAGCGGAATAGAATTCCAATCCCTGATCCCCTGCGCGCAGGAATGGGTGGACAAGGTCCGCGAAACGGAACACCCGGACGTGGTCGTGGTGCTGACACACTCCGGTACGGGCGAGGGGGATGGCTCCATCCTCGAATCGCAGGGACTCGACCTGCTGGAGAGCCTGCAAGGCGTGGACGTGCTCGTCTGCTCGCATGACCATGTCCCCTTCGTCAAGGAGAAGGACGGCACCTGGCTGATCGACGGCGGCGCCCGCGCGGGCAACGTCGGGCATGCTGTCATCACGGTCTCCAAGGCCGCCGGCAAGCAGGTTTGCGGCGAGACGGTCCGCATGGACAAGAATAAGGTGAACGAAGCGATGAAAGAGCAATTCCACCCGGCTTTCGAGGCCGTCAAGGCCTTTACCCTGCAGCCCGTGGGAGTGCTTTCGGTGGATCTTCATACGCGCGACGCATACAAAGGCATGTGCGACTATGCCGCGCTGATCCACATGGTCCAGCTGGAGGCGTCCGGCGCCCAGATTTCCTTCATGGCACCGCTGACGTTTGACGGTACGGTCACGGCCGGACAGGTGATCTACAACGACATGTTCACGATCTATCCGTTCGAGAACCAGTTGTACGTCCTGCGGATGAAAGGGTCGGAAATCAGGGACTATCTGGAGTATTCCTACGACAACTGGATCCAGACTCCCGGGGAACATGCCCTGAGAATCTCCGATGCGCCGGATCCCCGGACCGGGGCGCGGCGTTGGTCCTTCGTGGCCCGGACCTATAATTTCGATTCAGCGGCGGGATTGTTCTATACCGTGGATCTGACAAAGCCTGTCGGGAAGCGGGTGAAGATCACCTCGCTCGCGGACGGTACTCCGTTCAAGCTGGACGAATGGTACACCGTGGCCATGACATCGTACCGTGCCAGCGGCGGCGGGGATATTCTCTACAAGGGAGCGGGCCTGTCGAAGGAAGAGGTCGACGAACGGATCCAGGAGCGTCTTCCCGAGATCCGGGAGATGGTCTACCAGTACTTCAAACGGCATGGCACCGTGGGTCCAGAGGATTTCGGCAACCGCGCCGTGCTCGGTGCGTGGTATTTCGTGCCGGAGAAGCTCGTTACCCCGATGTTCGAGGAGGATCTTTCGCTTATCTTTTGAATGCCTTGAGGCGCTGCTGGAGCGATCCGTCCACGGCCATCTTCATCATCTTGCGGGTCTGTTCGAACTGCTTGAGCAGCTTGTTGACATCCGCTACAGTCGTGCCTGAACCCTTGGCGATACGCTGACGCCGGGAGCCGTTGAGGCATTCCGGGTGCTCTTTCTCATAAGGCGTCATCGACTGGATGATTGCTTCCGTGGATTTGAAGGCGTCGTCCGGGATATCCACATCCTTCAGCGCCTTATCCATACCTGGCAGCATGCCGGCCAGGTCTTTCATATTCCCCATCTTCTGAACCTGCTTAAGCTGGTCGTAGAAATCAGCCAACGTGAACTGGTTGTGGGCAATCTTCTTTTTGAGGGCCCGTGCTTCTTTCTCATCATACTGCTCCTGGGCCTTCTCGACGAGCGAGACGACGTCGCCCATGCCCAGGATGCGGTCCGCGACACGGGCGGGGTAGAAGATATCGAGCGCCTCCATCTTCTCGCCGGAACTGACGAATTTGATGGGCTTGCCGGTGACGGCTCTGATCGAGAGCGCGGCGCCACCGCGGGTGTCGCCGTCCATCTTGGTCAGCACCACGCCGTCGTAGTCGATGGCCTCGTTGAAGGCCTTCGCCGACTCGACGGCGTCCTGGCCTGTCATCGCGTCCACGACAAAGAGCGTCTCCGTCGGGGTGACGGCCTTGTGCAGCGTGGAGATTTCCTCCATCAGCTCCTGGTCGACGGTCAAGCGACCGGCCGTATCCACGATGACGACGCTGTATCCCTGGCTCCGTGCATACTGGATGGCGTTTTTCGCCACCTTCACGGGGTCCTTCTCACCCTCTTCCGAATAGACTTCGACGCCAACCTGCGTGCCCAGCGTCTTCAGCTGCTCAATGGCGGCGGGACGGAAGGTGTCGCAAGCGGCCAGGAGCACCTTCATGCCGCGCTTGCTCTTGACGTGCAGCGCGAGCTTGCCGCTGAAGGTGGTTTTACCGGAACCGTTCAGACCGGCCACGAGCACCACGGCGGGAGAACCCTTGAGGTTGAGCTCGCTGTGCTCGGCGCCCATGAAGTCGGCCAGTTCGTCGTGGACGATCTTGACCATCATCTGCTGAGGCTTGACGGCCGTCAGCACGTTGGCGCCCATCGCCTTCGTCTTCACGCGGTCGCAGAAGTCCTTGGCAACCTTGTAGGATACATCCGCGTCGAGCAGCGCCCGGCGGATCTCCTTGAGGGTTTCGGCCACGTTGACCTCGGTGATTTTTCCTTCGCCCTTCAGGATCTTGAAGGACCGTTCCAGTCTATCGGATAAGTTTTCGAACATCACTCTGTTTTTTTAGTCTGCAAAGATAATAATTTATGAATATTTTCTTTCGCAAAAAGAAACGGCGCTCCCGGTTTTCCAACGAGCAGCTGTGCATGCAGCCGCAGATCCGCGAGGCCGTGGACGCATGGGTCGTCCGAAAAGGGTATACTAAACGTTTGCCGACGGTGGAGGCCATGGCCGCTGACATTGGGATTCCGACGGATCAGTTGAGCCTCCATGTCCGGATCCGGTATCGGAAATCCGTCCTGACCTGGCGCAAGGAACTCCGCATCCGGGAAGCGCAGACCCTGCTGCGGCAGTTTCCGAACGTGCCGATTTCGGTAATCGGGGAGATGGTCGGCATCGACGACAAGACCAACTTCAAGCGACAGTTCTTCCAGATCACGGGGACGATGCCACGGGTCTGGCGGGAAAAACGCCGCTAGCGTGCGGATAAGCGGGCCGGGTTCCGGTCCGCTTTTCTATGCTTTATGGAAGAGCGTCCGCAGCGCGTCTGCGAGCAGGCGCAGGGTGTTGAAGAGGATGACGGCGGCGATCACGAGGGAGATGATCGGGTCGATGATGTACAGGCCCGTCAGGTTGATCACGATGCCGGCGATCACCACGCCCAGCGACAGGAGGGAGTCCGTGGCCATGTGCAGGAAGGCGGCGCGGGTGTTGATGTCGCCCCGGTGGCGCATCAGCAGCCAGGCGCTCAGACCGCTCACCAGGATGCCGAGGGCGGCGATCCAGGAGACGGTGCTGCCGTCCACGGGCGAGACGTAGCTGAATTTGTCGATGCTCTCCCGGACAATCACGAACACGGCGAACAGCAGGACGCAGGTGTTGACCAGGGCGATGACCGCCGAGATGCGCCGGGCGTCCAATGACGGGCGGCGGGCCAGGTGGAAGCCGACCAGCGCCATGCCGAGGGTGAGGACGTCCAGCATCTTGTGGCCGGCGTCGGACACGAGTCCGACGGAATGGCTGATCCGTCCGGCCAGGAACTCCACGATCACGAAGGCGAAGTTGAGGGCGATGGCAATCCAGTATGCGCGCCGGAGCGCGGCGTTGTCTGCGCTGCCGGCAGGCAGCTCATGATGGTGATGATCGTGCATGTGTCGTCTTTATCAGAAGTGCCAGCCCACACCCAGGGTGACCTTGTAAGGGTGGGCGTAATCGATTTTGCTCTCGTAGTTGATGATGTCGAGTACGCTGTATTTCAAGCCCAGGTTGATCTGGAGGCCGCATTCAAACTCGTAGCCGAACTGGCAGCCGATACCGGCGTGGCTGTCGTTGAGCGCGTAGCGGGGCTTGCCCGATTCCTTGATCTCGATGATGCGTCGGTAGGGGGTGATGAAATCCTTGTCTCCCGGGCACCAGGCGGCGAAGGTGACGTGCGTGAAGAAACCGGCGCCCAGGCGGATGCTGCCGGACCCGACAGGGAACGCGTATGTCACGAAGATCGGAATATCGATGCCCACGAGCCGCATGTCGGCCAGGTAGTTGATCGGGCGCTGGTGCCAGAACACGAAGCCGAGATCCCGGTCCGTGGAGACGTAGCTGCCGTTCTGCAGGCATACGATGCCCTGGACTTCAATCATCAGGCGCCGGGTCATGTGGTAATCGATGAAACCGCCGAGCTCGACGCCGAATCCGGGATAGGCGGACAGGCCGGGCTCAGCGAGATACATATCCTCGCCTGCGTAATTGGCCTGCAGCAGCACACCGAGGCTGACGGGCTTGATTTTCAGGGAGTCGGCATCCTGGGCGCGCAGGGCCGTGAGGCAGAGGGTCGAGGTGAGGATGAGGAGTATGATTCTTTTCATGGCGGCGTCAGTTAGATGGTGAAGCGGAAGGAAATCTTGAAGCCGAACTTTTCGGATTCAGACAGGCCTTCCGTATAGCTGATTCTGCGGATATAGTCGACGCGGAGGAACTTGAAGATGTTCTCGATGCCGACCGTGTATTCCATGTACGGAGTCTTGGTCATCATCTTCGTCCCGTCAGGCAGGGCGTAGAGGCCCTCGGCGTTGAAGAGCGGGTTGTTCTTCTCGGACAGCGAGCCGATGAGGGCCCGGAAGGAGACGACCTCGCGGAGCTTGAGCTTGTTCAGGAGGGGAATCCGGTTGAAGATCCAGCCCTTGAGGTAGTAGGTAGCAAAGAAGTCGGCGTACTGGTCCATCACGAACTCCATCGGCTTCATGAGGTTGAACGCGTCCTTGACCAGCAGGATGGACGGGTTGGCGTTGGACGTGTAGAGCTTGGGCAGCGGGACGCGGCTCCAGATGAAACCGGTCGAGAGCTGCGCGTCAATGTGGCCGAAGGAAGACAGCCAGATGCGCTTCTCGGCCGTGAATTCCGTCTTGTTGTACAGGAAGGTGTTGTCGAAATAACCCACCGTATGGGTCAGGCTCACGATCGGCGCGTCCTTCGCCAGGGTGATGGGCGCTTCCTTGCCGAGGCGGCTGGAGAAGAGCGGTTCGCCCGGGGCGAAACGGAGGCGGATGGCGCCGGAGATGTCATTGAAGACCGGAACGGGCGAGAGCGAGCCGTCCGCGCCGTAGCGGAAGTATTCGAGCGTCCCCGTCGGCCAGACGCGGTCGAAGCGGACGTAGGTGGACACGGAGAAGCGGGACAGCCATTCGCGGTCGTAGCGGATCTGGGCGCGGGCTACGTACTGCAGCGGCTGCTCCTTCCAGGTCGACATCAAGATGTTGTCGCGGTCCAGCAGCGAGAAGCTCTGGCCCGGCGCCTCGAGGTCGTAGCTGGCGGTCAGGGTGAGGATATTCCGAAGCGGCTCATAGGGATGGAAATCCTTCTTCTCGAAAGTGTGGATGTAGCTGACCGACCCCTTGACCCGCTTGTCGCGGAAGCCGAAGGCCACATAGCCGTTGAGGAAGTTCTGGTCGTTGAGCCGGGCGGTGGTCATGCCGCCGATGCGCAGGCGGAGGCCCTCCTGCATGTTGTAGTTGACCATGTTCGTGACCGGGCCGATGTCGAATTTACTCTTCAGGCGGTCCTGCGGGTTGGCCTGCCGGTCGGCCGGCGTGGTGGGGAAGTATTCCGAGGCCAGGGACTCGATGACGCTGGCGGTACGGCGCAGCCGGGGCACGGAATAGATGTCCGTCATGAGGCTGTCCAGAATCCTTTCCTTGCTGGTCAGGGGCACGGGACGGCGCTCATTCCACCAGTCGTCCGGACGCCACCAGTCCTTGTTGGCGATGACTTCGTCCGGCTGGCGGAGCAGGCTGTCCGGTACGGCCGTGTGCGTGAAGTCATAGTCGTTGTGGACGATCTTCTTGTGGGCGTAAAGCTCGCGCATCCACTTGAAGATGTAGAACTGCGCGTAGGTGTTCTTCTCCTTCGAAGCCCAGGTGCCGTTCTCCGTCTTGTCGAAAGTCTCCTCGATGGCGAGGTTGCTGACGAAGTTGAGGTTGATGTGGGACGGGATGCCCAGGGAGTATTTCTTGACGGCGTAGGTGCTGTCGTTGACGACGTAGAGATGGCCGGTGAAACTGAAGCTCTCGCTGTTGAACGGCACGAAGGTCAGGTCAATGCACTGGACCCCGTCCACCATCAGGGTGTCGGAGATGTAGTACTTGTAATAGGCGGTGGCCAGCGAGCTTGAGAGCGGGCTCACGAAGCGGTTAAGCAGCACCTCCATGTTGTCCTCGAAGATGTCCGAGTCGGCGAAGATGGCCTGGATGTTGGTGCCGAGTCCGCCGGCGTCCAGCGTTTCGTCCAGACCGAGCCGGCGACGGCGCTCGACATAGGTGCGCGTGCGCTTGGGCTGCTTCTGGTACCAGGTCGTGGAGAGGTCCTCCCGCAGGGAGACCGTCAGGACCGGGGTGTTCTTGAACTGGGCCGTGTCGACGTACTTCTCCATGAACCTGAATTTGCGCCAGAACCTGCTGCTGTCGAAGTTGACGTCGAATTTGTCCAGCGAAAGGATGAGTTTCTCGTAATTCTCGACCTGATAGCCGTCCGTGGAGTGGATATGGTTCTCCTCCTTGTGACGGATGACGTTCTTGACGAGCTCGACGGCCGGATTGCCCTTGCGGCGGTAAGCCCTGTCGCGGCGGCGGCGCGGCTTGACGATCACGGCCTGGATGCCGTAGGTGTCGGGATTCATCTTGATCTTGGCGTCGCGCGTGGTGGAGTTCGGTCGGATGTTGAAGATGTAGGTCTCATAGCCTAACATCATGAAACTCACGTTGGAATAGCTGCCGTTGGCCTCGATGGAGAAACGGCCTTCGGGGTCGGTCATGGTGCCGATCTGGGTGCCCGGGAAAACGACGGACACGTAGGGGAGCGGCTCTCCTGTCTGGGCGTCGGTCACAACGCCGCGTACGCGGGTCTGCGCCTGGGCGGCCAGGCCCAGGAGGCAGAACAGGAGAATGTATAAAATACTTCTTTTCATAAATGGGGGCGCAAAGATACGAAAAAAGCGGGAAAATCCCGCCTTTTTCATGCAAAAGTCTCACAGCGTCAATGCAATGCCCGCATGGCGTTGAGGACGGCGAGCACCGTCACGCCGACGTCGGCGAACACCGCCAGCCACAAAGTGGCGACGCCGAGGGCTGCCAGGATGAGTACCAGCAACTTGACGCCGACGGCGAACCAGAGGTTCTCGCGGGCGATACGCAGCGTCCGGCGGGCGATGCGCACGGCCAGGGCGACCTTGGACGGCTTGTCGTCCATCAGGACTACGTCCGCGGCTTCGATGGCGGCGTCCGAGCCCAGCGCACCCATGGCGATGCCGAGGTCGGCGCGGGCGAGGACGGGGGCGTCGTTGATGCCGTCTCCGACGAATGCGAGCGTGCCCTGCGGCAGCAGCGCCTCGACGCGGGCGACCTTGTCGGCCGGCAGCAGGCCGGCGTGCCAGGCGTCCAGCTGCAGGGGCGCGGCCACGGCGTCGGCCACCGCCTGCTGGTCGCCGGTCAGCATGACGACCTGCCCGATGCCGGCGGCGTGCAGGTCGGAGACCGCCCGGGCGGCGTCTTCCTTGACGCGGTCGGAGATGACGATGTGGCCGGCATACACGCCGTCCACGGCCACGTGGACGATGGTGCCGGTGTGGTGGCAGGGGTGCCAGGCGGCGCCGAGCTCTTCCATCAGCTTGTCGTTGCCCACGGCCACGGTGCGCCCTTCGACGATGGCCGTCAGGCCCTTGCCGGCGAATTCGTGGATGTCCGACACGCTGCAGCCGTCCTGCTCGTCGGGATAGGCGTGCAGCAGGGCCTGGGCGATGGGATGGGTGGAATGGCGCTCCACGTGCGCGGCCAGGTGCAGCAGCTCGCGCTCGTCCAGCTCTTCCGGATGGACGGCCGTGACGGCAAAGACGCCTTCGGTCAGCGTGCCGGTTTTGTCGAAGACGACGGTCCGCACGCGGGAGAGCGTGTCCAGGAAGGCGGAACCCTTGACGAGGATGCCCTGCCGGGAGGCGCCGCCGATGCCGCCGAAGAAGGTGAGGGGCACGCTGATGACCAGCGCGCAGGGGCAGGAGACCACCAGGAACATCAGCGCCCGGTAGATCCAGGTGGCCCATTCGCCCGTCACGAGCGGGGGCAGCACGGCCAGCAGGACCGCCAGTCCGACCACGATGGGGGTATAGATGCGCGCAAAGCGCGTGATGAAGTGTTCGCTGCGCGATTTGTTCTCGGCCGCGTGCTCGACGAGCTCGAGGATGCGCGAGGCGGTGGATTCGCCGAAGGCTTTGGTCGTCCGCACCCGCAGCACGCCGCTGAGGTTGACGCAGCCGGAGAGGACTTCGTCGCCCGGGGCGACGCTGCGCGGCAGGCTTTCGCCCGTCAGGGCCATGGTGTCCAGCGAGGAATTGCCCTCCAGCACGACGCCGTCCATCGGGACCTTCTCGCCGGGGCGCACCAGGACGGTCTCGCCGACGGCTACGCTTTCGGGCGCGACCGTCAGCACGGCCCCGTCCCGCTCGACCTGCGCCGTGTCGGGGCGGATGTCCATCAAATGGGCGACGGAACGGCGCGAGCGGCCTTCCGCGATGCCCTCGAAGAGTTCGCCGACCTGGAAGAAGAGCATGACGAAGACCGCTTCCGGGAATTGCGTTTCCGCCCCCGGGAGGAAGCCGATGGCGAGCGCGCCCAGCGTGGCGACGCTCATCAGGAAGTTCTCGTCCAGGGCCTCGCCGTGTGCGAGGGCCTCGGCGGCCTCCTTCAGGGTGTCCCAGCCGACGATGAGGTAGGGGACCAGATAAAGCAGCAGATAATGCCAGGCGGCCCAGTCGGTCCGCTTCTCGACGAGCACGGCGACGACCAGCAGGACGGTGGCCGCCGCGATCTTTACGAGGCGCTCTTTGGGGCTGTCCTCATCGTGATGATGCTCGTGGTGGTGATGATGTTCGTGTGCCATATTGCGTTCTTTTTGTTTTCTGCTGCAAAGGTAGCGGCTTGTACGCGCAACCGGGTTGCAAATATGTGCGGCAATTGCTATATTTGTAACCCAACTGAGAACCAATTAACTTCTATCAATCATTATGTCAGTATCATTCTTCCGGCGGATCATGCTCTCCGCCCTTGCCTTGAGCCTGCTGTCGGCGCTTCCCGCCCGTTCGCAGGAGTTGGACCTTTCCTACCATCATCCAGTCCTCGAAGACTATTTCGCCCCGGTGTCCGCCACGCCGGCGACGCCCGACGCCGACGGATTCATCCGCCGCTGGGCGCTCCTGGAGCCCATCGCCAAACCGGAGATCCGCACCAATGCCATCTTTGACGACACCTATCTCAATGCGGAGTTCGCCAAGGAGTATTTCAAGGATCAGATGACCATCGTCCCGAAAGACGGCCAGAAGGTCAAACTGGACAAGAAAACGAAACTGGCCTGGCACTGGTATGACAGCCAGCGCTACAACGTGAAGCTTTACCGCTTCGCCACCGGCCTGGGCCTGCATCCCACCGAGGCGCTGTACCTGGCGGTCACCGTCATCAATGTCCCGGAGGACATGACGGTCCGCATGTCCGTCGGCTCCAACTCCGGCTCCAAGTGGTGGATCAACGGCGAGGAGGTGATCCTGCTCTCCGGCGACCGCCGCATGGTCGTGGATGACTGCGTCTCCCGCAAGATCACCCTCAAGGCCGGCCGCAACGTGATCCGCGGCGCCGTGATCAACGGTCCCGGCATGAGCGACTTCTGCGTCCGTTTCCTGGACGGAAAGGGCCGCCCGGTTACCAACTTTACCGTCACCAACCAGTAATCCGAACGCCTTATGAAAAAGATAGAATTCTCCCTGGTCGCCATCCTGCTTGCGGCCCTGTTTGCACTGCCTGCAGCCGCCCAGATCGGCAATGTCTATATCCACGACCCGTCCACGATCGTCAAGTGCGACGGCAAGTACTACACCTTCGGCACCGGCTCCGGCGGACTGATGTCCGATGACGGCTGGACCTGGCGCGACGGTGCCGTCCGCACGGGCGGCGGCGTGGCCCCCGACGTGATCAAAATCGGCGACCGCTACCTGGTCTCCTACAGCGCCGGCTATCCCGGCACCGAGGGCAAGGTCCGCGGCGTTGTGACCACCATGTGGACCAAGACCCTGGATCCTGAATCTCCCGATTTCGGCTACACCGAGCCTGAACTCGTGGCCTTCGCGGGCGACGACGAGGACTGCTGGGCCATCGACCCGGCCTTCCTGATGGATCCCTATGGCCGCCTGTGGTGCTCCTACGGCACTTATTTCGGCGCCATCCGCATCGTCGAGCTCGACCCTGCGACCGGCAAGCGCATGCCCGGCAACGAGGCGGTGGACATCGCCATCGACTGCGAGGCCACGGCCCTCATGTACAAGGACGGCTGGTATTACCTGCTCGGCACCCACGGCACCTGCTGCGACGGTGTCAACTCTACCTACAACATCGTCTGCGGACGCTCCCGCAGCGTGACCGGCCCGTATCTCGACAACATGGGCCGCAACATGCTCCAGGGCGGCGGCAAGATGGTCCTTTCCGCGGGCAACCGCGCCACGGGCCCCGGTCACTTCGGCCACTTCGTGGAAGAAGAGGGCGTGGAGAAGATGTCCTTCCACTACGAGGCGGACTACAACCGCAGCGGCCGCAGCGTGCTGGCCGTGCGCTCCCTGCTCTGGAAGAACGGCTGGCCGGTGGCCGCCGATCCGTTCAAGGAGGGTACCTTTGAGATCGAGTCCGAGCGTCGCGGCTACTCCCTGGAACTCGCCGTCGACTTCGTGCGCCAGGCCGGTGGCATGCGGGCTTTCCGCATCGACCCGAACGAACCCGTCGTGGAGCTCGAGGAGCAGAAACTGGAAGAGGTGCAGGGTGGCTGGCCCGCCGGCGACATCGCCGTCCGTGCCGGTGACTACATGTTCCGCCCGCACCAGCGCTGGACGGTGACGGCCGTGCCCGACAAGGGCGGCTACCTCGGCGCTCCGTACTACAAGATCACCATCGCCGGCACCGAGCGCGCTCTGGCCGCCACCGAGGACGGCGAACTGGTCGCCGTGCCGCAGTATACCGGCGCCGACGAGCAGCTCTGGCGCATCGAGCAGCTGACCGACGGCACCTTCCGCATCATGACGAAGATCACCTGCGCATGCGGCAAGCATCAGAAGTGCCTGATGAGCACGGGCGACAGCACCGTAGCCCTGGGCGAGTTCGACTTCTCCAGCGACAACTGCAAGTGGAACTTCCGTGACAGATAGTACCAATTATTAGCATAATGAAGAAAGTCTTTATCCTTTTGGCCGCCGCCTGCATGATGCTGTCGGCCTGCGGCCAGACCAGCCTGAAGCCCTGGACCAAGGGCGGATTCGACACGCACAAGTACCGCAACGTCTTTGCGGAGATGGGGTATTCCCAGAAGGAGATCGACGCCAAGTTGGAGTCCATCTACCAGGAGGTCTTCTGCGGCCCGGACAAGGTGTACTTCGAGGTGGGCGACGACATGGGCTACATGTCCGATGTCAAGAACTACGACGCCCGCACCGAAGGCATGTCCTACGGCATGATGGTCGCCGTCCAGCTGGACAAGAAGGACGTCTTCGACCGTCTGTTCCGCTGGGCGAAGAAGTACATGCAGTACCAGGACGGCCCGATGAAGGGCTACTTCGCCTGGAGCCTCAGCCCGGACGGCACCATCCGCGGTGCGGGTCCGGCCTCCGACGGCGAGCTCTATTTCGTGACCTCGCTGATCTTCGCCTCCAACCGCTGGGGCAATGACGGGGAGATCAACTACCTCGCCGAGGCGCAGAACATCCTGAACTGCTCCTGGGAGAAAGATGGTTCCGAGGGCATCATGCCTTTCATCAACAAGGAGAACCACCTCATCATCTTCACCCCGGACGGCCGCGGCGTGTCCTACACCGATCCTTCCTACCACCTGCCTGCCTTCTACGAGGTCTGGGCCCGCTGGGCGGACGACGGCCGCGCCGACTTCTGGCGCGAGTGCGCCAAGGCCAGTCGCGAGTACCTGCACAAGAGCATCGACCCGGAGACCGGCCTGAACCCGGACACGAACAATTTCGACGGCTCCTTTATCGAGACGCCCGCCTTCTTCGGCCGCCGCATGAAGCCGGCGTTCCGCTTCGACTCCTGGCGCGTGCCGATGAACATCGCTCTCGACTACTCCTGGGCCTGCGCTGACCGCGAGTGGCAGACGAACTACGCCAACACCATCCAGGACTTCTTCTATTCTAAGGGGATCGACGAGTTCGCCGACCAGTACAACGTGGACGGCACCGAGGTCGACTTCGCCATGCCGGCCGGCATGGGCGAGCTCCGCGGCACGGGCACCCGCCACTCCGTGGGCCTCGTTTCCACCCTGGCCGCCGCGACGCTGGCCGCTGACCACGAGATTGCCCGCGAGTTCGCGCAACGCCTCTGGGACAGCGAGAACAAGCCCTACGAGGACGGCTACTTCGACGCCTACTACGACGGCCTGCTCCGCCTCTTCGCTTTCATGCACCTGAGCGGCCACTACCGCGTCATCGAGCCCGCGAAATAGTTCCGACATCCCTGACCTGATCGGGGATCTATTCCAAGTATAAAGGAAGGTCAACTTTACTAGTTTGACCTTCTTTTTTTGTCTGGAATACCCAGGGCGCCGCCCTAGGCGGGTGGGGGACTGGCCCAGGCGGAACTCCGTTCGGTCGCCTTCGGCGCCCTGCACTCCGGCCCCTCCCATTGTCTCCTGCGTCCTTCCTCGAATGAAAGGCGACAAGCAAGTTTGCCGCCTTTCATCCTCGTAAGAACTTGTATCCAACGGGCCCCTCCCCCTACCCGTGTCCGGGGGTGGACACGTCCGCTTGGGCCAGTCCCCACCCGCCTGGCGGCGTCGTGGGTCTTGTGGCTACCAATAAATTGTATCCAACAGCTTACTCATTATCAGGTATAAAGTGTTGAAATGGTGAGTACACTTCTGAAGATATCGGAGTAATGTCATTTGATCCCATTGGTGATTTAATAGGAATAGAGGACGCCCTGTCCGCTAGAGAAATAGTCTCTTCGGTGAAGGTCACATGGTCACCATCGAATTCGAGAGGGATAATACCCATTTCTCCGGCCCTGTTCTTGGCGATAATCAGTTCGGCCCGGTCAATGCCGTCCTCGCTAAGGCCCAGAAGAGCCGGACGGTGGATGAATAGAACCATATCGGCATCCTGCTCAATTGAACCTGAATCTTTCAAATCGCTCAATACAGGACGACCGAATGATGATCCTTGCCGAGTTACCAGATTACGGTTCAGCTGCGCCAACGCAATGATGGGAATGTGCAGTTCTTTTGCGGTTTCCTTCAGCTGCCGAGATATTTCGCCAATCTCAAGAGCGCGGTACTGGGCCAATGAAGCCGAAGCATGCATCAATTGTAGATAGTCGACGAAGGCGATCTTGATACCTTTCTCCCGAACCATTCGCTTGATCTTGGACAAGAATTCCGTGATGGTGAGCCCTGGAGTCTCATCGATGTATAATGGCGCCTTAGCAGCCTTCGACAAGGCTTTCTCCAACAGTTCCCACTCATAGTCTTCCATCTTGTCCTTACCCTTTCTCTTCCCGGAGGACAGGCCTGATTCCATACCGATCAGACGGTCGGCCAACTCAATGTCGGCCATCTCCAGAGTAAAGAATGCCGTTGGAACATTATGATCGATAGCGGCACACTTACCCATATACAGGGCGATAGCGCTCTTGCCGTGGCCAGGGCGGGCGCCAATGACAATCAGGTTTCCGTCCTGCCAGCCGCGGGTAATCGCATCCAGTGACAGGAATCCGGACGGGATGCCGGTCAAACCCTTCGTCTTCTGTACGAACTGGAGGCGGTCCAGGGCTCTGTTCAAGGCGCTGCCGATGTCGACATACTCGCTGCGCATATTGCCTTGTACGGCGTTGTAGACCTCCGTCTGGGACTCCTCGATGAGTTTGTCCACTTCATAGGTCTCATCAAAGGCTTTCCGGAGGATGCCATACCCGGCCTCAATGAGGTCTCGCTGGATGGTCTTTTGCTGCAGGATCTTCACGTAGTACTCTATGTTGGCTGCAGACCCTACATTCTGCGTAAGACTGGCCAGAGTGGTTGGGCCACCTATCTCTCCCAGGGTACCATCGGTTCGTAACCTGTCGGCCACCGTTGTGATATCGACAGCGCTTCGATGGTTGAATAGCCAACTGATGGCCGCGAAGATTGGACGGAGTTTGGGAGTGTAGAAACTCTTCTCTTTGAGTGAACCTACTGCCTGGTATAGGCAATCTTCATAGAGCATCATCGCACCGATTACTGCTTCTTCGGCCTCTGGTGCCTGGGGCGGCTTATGGCCGATTTCGGCCGATGCCATCTGAACCGCATCGATGGACGCGGTCCTTTTTCGTGTATTATTTGTCATGATATTAAGTGTTTCTCTTGGGCAAATATAGGCCCGCGTTCAGCTAAATCAAAGCATTGTTTAGAACTATTTCATAAGTTCTAAACACGTTGATTATAAGCAAGTTGTACTTGTTAAAAAGTGCTTGTTGAAAATGTTGAAATGTTGAAAACTCGAAAGACTATTTCAACTCACACAAATCGGTGAATACTCCTCTGCTAAAAGCCCAAGGCTTCTTGTCTTGCATCTCCTCCGGGGTCAACTTTGGATGATTCTTTTTCGTCTTCTTCACATGCCTCACCCATTCGCCTTTTTTTGATGGCTTGATTTCATCGTACTCGCACACGTTGAATCGGTAGCCATTATAGAGATGGCCTTCTTGTGCCCATTCATGGTTCTTCCATTTTACCTGGATACCATTCTCTATGTCGATGCCCATAAACAGGTCGTTATACAGGTAGGTTGAATGTGGGTTCATCTCAGGCTGATCCTCTCCACTAATTGAAGGAATGCCCGTTTCTCCGTTTATGACTTGATATGCCCGGATTAGTGCTGATGCGCGAAATACTCCTTTCTCATCTTTCCCCTCGAAGGTCACATCAATCCCGGACAGATGGGTGTGGAAGGTGTTGATTTGAAATGGCTCAATAGGATCTTTACTCGGGTTATCCGAGTTTCTATGATAAACGATGTAGTCCTTGACTTGGCCTTCTTCTTCGTGGTAATAGAACTCCACGGTATAGGGAAAGATCCTCCGAACGACCTTATCTCCACTCGAAACCTCAAAGTAACCGCCAAAGAGCAGTTTTCTGGCAATAGGGACAAATAGTTCGGACATCTTGTTGGGATTATTCTCACCAGCAGCATGTACTTCCATGAGTGACGACTTGAACTTTGTCAGCTCATTTCTAAGTGTTCTTCCATCCATAATTATTGCTCTTTATCGGTTGTTTTAATGTTCCAGCTGATGCAGTTCAGCGCTCCTCCATCCCGGACCAAGCTCAGACAGTCCGGGACCAGTACTACCTTATGATGAGGGTAATACCCCTGGATCTGCTCGATGGCTATTTCGTCTTCGCGGAGGTTCAGTCCAGGAACAAATATACAATTATTTACCTGAAGGAAGTTCAAGTATGCCCAGGATTGTTTGGAGGGCCGGGGCATATCATAATGCAGTTCCACTACATAAAAACCTGCGATTTCAAGTTCTCTCTTCAGCTTATCCCTGAAGCTTTTGTCATAGTCAACGTAGTTGTTCATGAGTACATAGTTATCTCCTATCGACCGTACCATCCCGTCGGCGTGGCCGAACATTTCATACCGGTCCCAAGGGACGAAGCAAATCTCACATTCAAATGCCTCCTCCAGCACCTGCCTGAGATAGTCGGGTGTATAACGCGGATTCTCCTTGAAGACCTTTTCGGTCATGATTACACGATTGCCGCTCTTGACCACGTTACCCCCATCAATGACCAGCTTAGTCTGCTTGCATTTGAGATGAAGCCCGCGGCAGATGGTCTCGTATGGCGGGATATAATCGGGATCTTTCTTCAGATAATCCGGAGCGTAGCGGTATTGAAGGAAATGTTTCTCGTCCAGCTGCAGCGGCATATAGTCCCGAGCCCAGACGTGTTTGGCAGACTCTGTATGGCGCAGGAGATGCGTTTCCACTCCTGCGCTTTCCAGAGCATTGAACAGATTTATCGCCAGCGGCATATAATGGCGGATGCCATCGGCCAGATAGACGACATTAGTCTGGTAATCGTTAATCATGTGCTATGCTCATTAGTATTTAACCCGATTCCCGTTGAACCAGACTTCAGGTTTCCAGGTGAGACGATTTCCATCGAACTCTTTCGTTAGCACGGTCTTCATGGCGTCAACCACATCATCCTCTTTCAGTATGGTAACCATCCCTTCCTTACCTTTCCACTCTAAATGAATCAGCAAGCTGTCTTGAGCAGTGTCTGGGTAGATATAAAGATCTTTCCTTTCGCCGCCCTCATACGTAAGGATAGTGCACTCTTTGTTGTGGAAAGAATGTAGTCCAAACACATCCGCTTTCATCAACGATTCCAGCGGGTATAACTCTGAGATTACTCTATCGGGAGTTATGTCATCGGCCTCCGGCAGAACCGAACGGGCAATTACACCTGCAAGGATTCCTTTTGTGGAATTCCTGAAGGATAGCACCGTTCCGTGAGCGCCAATTGTGATGTCACCCCGATCCTTTCCTGGAATCATTGAATACTCATGAATCGTTGCTTCCAGCAGATCATGAAAAATCTGTTTTTGATTGTTTAAATATTCATTGTCATTCATAATAAAACCTAAAAAAGTTAAATTATTATAAATCAATGAAATGCGCATTTCTCGACGCAAAGATAGCGGTCCCGATTGAGACCGCCAAACGGATTTTGTTAAAAAGTGTTAAAGGATTTGAAAAAGTCTGTTTTCCATTGTTCGAACCTTATTCTATGCCTTTTTATTCACCAGCCTGCTTGTGTGGTAGGCGGGGAGTCGTCGGGCGGGACTGGCCCCGGAGGGCGTGTCCACCCCCGGACACGGGTAGGGGGAGGGGCCCGTTGGATACAAGTTCTTTTCGAAGGAGGAAGACGCAAGCTTGCTTGCGGACTTCCGAATGAGAAAAGGACGCAGGAGACAATGGGAGGGGCCGGAATGCAGGGCGCCGCAGGCGACCGAATGGAGTTCCTCCGGAGGCAGTTGCCGCCCGCCGAAGGCGTAGAAGGCTCCTTTGGGGCAAGGCCCGTCCTCAGATAGGGCCTGTTTTGAGGATGGGAGGTGAAATTATGGCCTTTTGTCCTCAAATAAGGCCTGTTTTGAGGATGGAAAGGGAGATTCGCCGGTCGTCCTTCGACAAGCTCAGGAACCGCCGGCGATTGACGGGCAGGGGCGGCGGGGAACTAGCAGTGCTCGTTGAGGACTTCCGCGATGTCGCGCACGGGCCGGTCGGCGGCGCGGACGAAAGTCGCGAGGCAGAGCGGACAGCCGGTGACGATCTGGTCAGGATCGGCCACGGTGAGGTTGTCGAGGGCGTTCTGCGTCATCGGGCGGCGCTGCTCGAAGCTGAGCGATAGGCTGCCCAGGCTGCCGCCGCAGCAGATGCTCTCGGCGTGGTTCTTGCCGGCCTCGACCACTTCGCCGGCGGCGGCGAGCGCCGCTCGCGGCTGCTCGTAGATGCCGCAGCCGCGGCCCAGCTCGCACGGGTCGTGCCAGACGAGGCGGAGGCCGTCCTCGCGCTGCACCGGCAGCTTGCCGGCGGCGATCAATTCCTGGAAGAAGACGCTGTGGTGCACCACGCGGATGCCTTCCAGGGGATATTCTTCTTTAAATACGCGATAGCAGATCGGGCAGGAGAGCAGCAGGGTGTCGCAGCCGCTGGCGCGGATGATTTCGACATTCTTGGCGATGAGCTCCCGCGCCTGTTCGGTGCGTCCGGCCATCATCAGCGGACGGCCGCAGCAGAGTCCGCCGTCCGGGTCCATCATCTTCCAGGACACGCCCGCCTTGTCCAGCAGGGAGCCGGTGGCGCGGAGGATGGACGGCGTGAGCTGCGTCATGCAGCCCGCAAAATAGAGCACGCCGCCGCTGCCCGCCACGGCCTCGGCCATCGGCCGGACGTCGAGGTCCGCATAGGAAGGGGAGAGGGCGAATTTGCGCCGCTCGCGCTGGGCGATGCGCAGCTCCGGCCCCTGCACGCCCACCTGGCAGACGGCGGAGCATTTGCCGCAGAGCAGGCATTTGTCGGAGATCTCGGCGATGCGGCGCTCGTTGCCGCGCCGCAGCATGCGGTTCAGATATACGGTGCAGTCGCGCAGGTTGGCCTTGCGCACGCTCATCGGGCAGGCGTCGATGCACACGCCGCAGGCGGGGCAGGAATAAACTTCCAGCAGGGCGAAGCCCTTGCGGGGATGGCGGATCTTGATTCCGGCGTTGCGCATGGGGATCAGCAGCATCTCCGCGGGGATGTGCATGTAGCGGGTGAAGGGCAGCACGCACATGAAGATGCAGAGCGCGATGGAATAAGCCCACCAGGTCGGCAGGGCGTTGAGGTCGTTGCCCAGGAACTGCCGGAACACCCAGTTGGCGGGGATGGTCAGGAAACTGCCGCCGCTGATGTGGGCCGTGAAGCTCTCGGCCAGCAGGCGCAGCGGGAATATTGCCCAGAGGGAATAGAGGCCCACCTGGTCCAGGACGCTCAGGCGCGTGGTGCGCCGCATGCCCACGATGCGCGAAACGAAACGCTTGATGATGGCGAGGACGATGCCGCTGAGCACCAGCAGCAGGAAGAAGTCCATCAGGAACATCAGCAGGGCGCCCTGCAGGGTCTGCTCCGTCTCGGCGACGAAGTAGTTGAAGAAGATCGGATAGTAGAAGAAACGAATGCGTTCCGGCACGAAGAGCATGACCTCCAGGTGCCCCAGCACGATGAGCATGAACCAGCCGAAGGCGATGCTCGAATGCATGTAGCCCAGGACCTTGTTTCGCTTCCACAACTTCACGTGGATGAGGCAGTTGAGGAAGATGTCCCGGACGTTCATCCAGATGTATTTCGGGGTGATGAGCGACAGTAGGAAGCGCTTCCGGTCCGCCTTCGGCAGCTGGCAGACCACGCGGACCATCGCGATCAGGCAGTAGCCCAGCACGAAGATCATCCCGATCACGAACGGAATCACGAACGGATCAAAGCCGCTGGCAAAACGTTCCCTCATCGCACGACCTCCCCGTTTTTATCCAGCCGGCAGAGCGTCAGGATGAGCTGCCGCGTGTTGATGCCGCGCGGGCAGACCATCGTGCATTTGCCGCAGAGCATGCAGCCGGACAGCATTTTATCGACTTCTTCGTCCCGGCCGCGCTGCAGGCCGAGCAGGACCTTGCGGACGCTCATCCCCGTCCAGGACGCCGACGTGCAGGTGGCGCTGCAGCTGCCGCAGCCGATGCAGGTGAGCGCGTCCGGCTGCAACTGCACGAGGCGGTCGTAGCGGCGCCGGTCCACCGTGTCGAGGTTGACGGCCGAGCTGGGGGAGAGCTTGAATCCGAAGTCCATCTAAACGCGTTTCGAGAAATACTGGTGAATGGCCAGGGCGGCGCTGCGCGCCTCGGCGAGCGTCTCCGGCACGGTTTTGGCGCCGGTGCAGGCCCCGGCGAAGAAGACGCCGGGCCGGGAGGATTCCGTGATGGCCGCGAGGTTGTCGCGGCTCTTCAGGAAGCCGTCCTCGTCGACGGCGACGCCGGTCTCGCGGGCGTAGCGCTGCGCGTCCGGATTGCAAAGGATGCCGGCCATCAGCACGAGCAGGTCGAGCGTGACCTTGACCGGCTTGCCGTTGAGGGTGTCCTCCGCCTTCACGACCACGCGTCCGTCGATGGCTTCGCCCACTTCGGACACGCGTCCGCGGATGAAGTGGATGCCGTGGTCGCGCTGGGCCTTGATATAGAAATCTTCGTATTTCTTGCCGAAGAGGCGCAGGTCCATGTAGAAGCAGTAGACCTCCGCGTCGGGGAATTCCTCCTTCATTTCAATGGCCTGCTTGATCGCGGTGATGCAGCAGACTTTGGAGCACTGCGTGTTGCCGGCCTTGAGGTCGCGCGAGCCCACGCAGTGGACGAAGCCCACGGCTTTGGGCTGGCGGATCCGCTGGTCCTCACGGGTGTTGAACCAGTGCTCGAGGTCGCGGTTGGTGATCACGCGGTCGTAGATGCCGTAGCCGTATTCCTCCTTCTTCGAAGCGTCGAAGAGGCGGAAGCCGGTGGCGAAGAGGACGGCCTGGCAGAGCAGCGAAGAGCCGTCCGAAAGGACGAGGTTGTATTCGTCCTTGAGCCGGTTGATGGCGGATATCTCCGTGCCCAGCAGGGTCTTGACGCCGGCGGTCTGCGCCCGCAGGGGCTCGATGACGTCCGCGGCGGGTGTCATGTCGGGGAAGAGGCGGTTCCACTGGGCGACGTGTCCGCCCGTAGCGCTCGATTTCTCGATCAGGACGGGCTTGTAACCCAGCGCAGCAAGCTGGCGGGCGGCCTCAAGTCCGGCGATGCCGGCTCCGATGACGGCGACGACTGGTTGACGGTTGACCATATTTTAGAAGCATTTGAGGGACGTGGGGAGCCCCGGGGTCATAATCTTCTTCTCGTCCATTCCGAGGTATTTCCGGGCCGGATCGTAGGGGATGCCGATCTTGTCGAGCAGCGGCTCCACGGCCACCTGGTGTATCTGCAGGCCGAGGTCCCAGGGATCCACCCCGAGCACGAGCCCGGCCAGCTCCTCGTAGGTGAGGACCGGGATGCCGTAGCCGTTGCGCCCGTAGGTCTTGCCCGTCTGCTCGGCGATGACGTACTGCCAGCGGTCGAGGAAATACGGGCAGCCGGGGCAGTTGGTGATGATCATGTCCGGGTGGAAGGGCTCCATGGATTCGAATTTCTTGTGTGTGTTGGACAGGGAATAGCCGCGGTTCGCCCGGACGTGGTATTGCCGGAAACCGTAACCGCAGCAGTGCCGCCGTTCGGGGTAGTCGATGACCTGGCCACCCCAGGCTTCGGCCATGCCGCTCAGTACGCAGGGGTACTCGGCTCCGCCGACGCCCTTGTGGGGGAACATTTTTGAATAATGGCAGCCGATATGCTCCACGATGCGCAGGGGCTCGCCCGTGGCGCGGGAGACCAGGTGGAACTTCGCCCGCTCGGCGATCTCGCCGCGCAGCTTGTACACCAGGTCGCTGGCGTGCGCCACGTACTTGGGCTTGTTGAACTCGCGCCGGCAGGCCTTCCAAAGGTTCTCGCGAATCATCGCTTCCAGTTCCGGAAACTCCCGCCAACTCTCCAGTACTTCGCAGTAATTGCCGAAGGAGGTGATGCAGGAGGTCACGAGGTTCTCGTAACCGGCCTCGGTCATCAGGGCGAACTGGCGCGCGACAACGGTCATGGCCGTCTCCTGCGGGAGGGTGTCGCAGTGGTAGGCGATGCCGGCGCAGGTGGTGTGGTGCTCGGTCTCATAGATGTCGCGGCCGAGCAGGTCGCGGCAAATTTTGAGGAAATACCGCTCGCTGGCCGGGAAGAAATTCTGCCGGATGCAGCTCCGGACGTAGAAGTAATGATTGTCCGGAATCTCTTTCTGGTAGTCCGCCCAGATCTTCTGTTTGCCTTGGTAGATCATTCGTTGTTGAAGTGCCCCGTCGAGCAGTGCTCAAAAGTGTATTTCGTATATTCCTCGAAGTCCATGCCTATCTCCTCCGCCTTGGCGCGGGAGGCTTTCTCCACGGCCTGGATGCGCTCCGTGCCGCCCGTGACGTCGAAGATGGCCTGGAGCTCGTCCAGATCTTCCTGCGGGATGCGGCGAAGGACGCCGGGACCCTTGCCCTGATAGTTGGCGCCGAGCCGGCCATATACTTCCTCTTTGTTCTCAATCACCCAGCGCGAGATGGGCCCGGATTCCGGGTGGTCATCGGGATTGAAGGTGCTGGGATGGACACAGTAGCCGTAGTGCAGGATATTGCCGGTGAGTATCTTGGTGAGCGGCCAGAGCTGGCGGCCCTTCTCCGAGCAGGTGAAGTAGCCCAGCTTGGCGGAGAGGTTGCGCAGGGCCATGATGATCAGGCCCGCCGTGTTGCCGCGCGGGCAGCGCGTTGAGCAGGACATGCATTCGCCGCAGTACCAGATGGTGTCGCTCTTGAGAAGCGCCTCGATCTCGGCTTCGTCCTTGCGCTGGACCGTATCCACGATCTTGCGGGGGTCATATTTGTAGAACTCGGCAGCCGGGCAGATGGCCGTGCAGGTCCCGCAGTTGATGCAGGTCTTGAGGCCTTCCCGGAAGCGGTAATCCGCCATGAGTTCGTCGTACAGTTTACCCATAGTGTGCAAAGGTACAAAAAAAAGATAGAACGGGGGAGTAGGAAAAAAGCAAAAAAAAGAGTAAATTTGTAAGGATTTACCCCAAGTAGATTTGCTGATGGACAGACATCTCGACCCACATTGTGAAGCGATTCTCCAGGAGTACCGGGACGCCCTCCCGCAGTGCAAGACCGTCGCCAAGGAAGTGTATAACACGCTGAAGAGCACGTTCGACCAGGCGGGCCTGCTGGTGGCCGCCATCGAGTACCGTGTCAAGGCGGAAGAATCCCTGGCCGGCAAGCTTGAGCTCAAGGGCGGCAAATACAAGAGCTTGGCGGATATCACCGATATCATCGGTCTTCGCGTAATCACTTTCTATACGGACGACGTCGACAAGGTGGCGTCGGCTGTGGAGCGCCTGTTTACGGTGGATTGGGACAATTCCGTGGACAAGCGGAAGATCCATGAAATCGACAGTTTCGGTTACCTTTCCCTGCATTATATCTGCTCGAAGGATGGATTCCCTTACCGCTTCGAGATCCAGATGCGTACGGTCCTGCAACATGCGTGGGCCAATATGAACCACGACACGGGCTATAAGAGCGGCGTGGAGATCCCGAAGATGTATCTGCGCAACCTCAGCCGCCTGGCGGGTATGCTGGAGCTTGTGGACGAGCAGTTCAGCCTCATCCGCAGCGAGCTGACTGACTACCGCCGCCGGGTGCGCGCCCTGGTCGCTTCCGGGAACCTGGATGACGCCCCGCTGGACGGCGACACGTTCCGGAGCTTCCTCGACCTGAAGCCGTTCGACGCCCTGAACAAACGCATCGCCTCCGTGAACCAGGCCGAGATCCAGGAGGTGCCGCTGATGCCTTTCATGCCGGTGTTCAAGATGCTGGAGTGCCATACGCTCGGAGACGTCTCCAAGATGATCAAGGAGTATGGCGAGGGTGCGTACCAGATCGCCTGCTACCAGATCGGCCTGACGGACCTGGACATCATCTCCTCGTCCCTGGCCCCGCAGGACATCTGCATCGCCGCCATCCTCAAGCGCGGCGGCGGCCGGGCCGGCATCCGCGCCATGTTCGACCAGCTCAACGGCCCGTCGGAGAGCAACGAGATGATGGCCGAGTTCCTGACCCAGCAGGCGCAGGATTTACCGTTTATGAACCAGAAGTAAGCCATGGCAAACAAAGCGTTGAATACAGAATTGCTGGACCGCGCGATCATTTTCGCGGTCCGCGCCCACGCCGGGACCGAACGCCGCGGCAAGGGCTTCCCCTATATCGTCCATCCGATGGAAGCGGTGGAGATCGTGGCCACGATGACGCCGGACCAGGAATTGCTGGCCGCGGCGGCGCTGCACGATACCGTGGAAGATACGGACGTGACCGTGGATCAGCTCCGCGCCGAGTTCGGCGACCGGATCGCCGACCTGGTCGCGGCCGAGAGCGACGCCTTTGTGGAAGGCGTCAGCGACGAGGACAGCTGGCACGCCCGCAAGCAGGCTGCCATCGACCGGCTGGCGAAAGCCCCGCACGACGCCAAGATGGTGGCGCTGGGGGACAAACTGTCCAATATGCGCGCGATTGCGCGCGACTATGCCGTCCAGGGGGACGCGCTGTGGAACCTCTTCCACGCTAAGGACCCCAAGGACCACGAATGGCACTACCGCGGCCTGGCGGACTCCCTGCGCGAACTGCAGGACACGTTCGCTTTCCGCGAATTTGAAAGTCTGATCAATCAAGTATTTGGTAAAGAATAATTATGGAAGCTGTCAAGATATCCCTTTCCGATTATGTCCTGGCTGGCGGCGGTGCCAACGGCGAGAGCTACAACCACAAGACCGACCCCTCGGTGATGCTGAAACTCTACCATGCCGGCAAGATCCAGCAACCGCTGAGCGAGATGCTGCTGGCCCGCAAAGTGTTCGAAGCCGGCATCCCTTCGCCCGAGCCTGGCGAGTACGTGGTCACGGAAGACGGCCGCTACGGCATCCGTTTCCGCCGCATCGTCGGCAAGAAGTCCTATGCCCGCGCCATCGGCGATGATCCGGAGAATGTGGAGAAGTATGCCGCCGAGTTCGCGGAGATGTGCTTGAAACTGCATCAGATTCATGTCGATACGACGCAGTTCGAAAACATCAAGGACCATTATTACAAGCTGCTGGAGCAGAATCCTTTTTTCAACCCGACGGAGAAGGACAAGCTGGGCCGCTTCATCGCCGACATGCCCGACTCCGACATCGCCCACCACGGCGACCTCCAGTTTGGTAATGCCCTCTTCGTGGGCGACCAGCGCTATTTCATTGACCTGGGAGATTTCTGCTACGGCGGCACCATGCTCGACGTGTCCATGGTGTACCTGTGCAGCGTCCTCAGCAACGAGGAGTTCATCAAGGAGGCCTTCCACATGCCCAAGAGCGTGTCCGAGGCTTTCTGGGGCTATTTCGCGCATGACTATTTCGGCGCGGACCGTCCCCTGCGCGACATCAACGAGGAGATCGATCCCTACGCCGGCCTCAAGACCCTGATGGTCGAGCGTGACACCAAGTGCCCGATGCCCGAGTTCCGGGTGAAACTCGTTTCTATCCTGAAGTAAACAAATGCACATCCTGCCCGCCATATCGATTCACCTGGAGACCGGCAACGTCCTGCTGTTCTTCTCCTTCCTGGTCCTGGTCGCGATCCTGATTTCGCGTCTGGGCGCCAAGTTCGGTGTGCCGGCGATGTTGCTCTTCCTGCTCATCGGTATGGCCGCCGGCCCGGACGGGCTCGGCGTGGAGATCAAGAATCACGAGCTGGCCGAATTCCTCGGCCATCTCGGCATTACCTTCATCCTCCTGTCGGGCGGCCTGCGGACCTCCCTGAAGGAGACGCGCCCGGTGATGGCGCGGGGCCTGATGCTTTCGACGGTGGGCCTGGCCGTGACCTCGCTGGCCACGGGCTTCTTTATTTACTTCGTCCTGGGCGCCCGCATCGGCGGCGCCGGCTTGACCTTGCTCGGCTGCTTCCTGCTGGCGGTCATCCTGTCTTCGACCGATTCTCCGTCCGTTTTCTCCGTGCTGCGCAGCAAGCGGCTGACCCTGCGGGAGAACCTGGACCCGGTGCTGGAGCTGGAATCCGGCAGCAACGATCCGATGGCCTATACGCTGACGCTCATCCTGGTGTCGGTCGTCACCTCCAGTGACCATCTTGGCCTGGCAGGCGGCTCCTGGCTCTACGGTGCCTTTATCGTCGCCATGACGGCCCTGTGGCAGATCCTCTCGGGTTTCGCCATCGGGCTGGGTGTCGGCTTCGGCGCCCGCTGGTTGATGCGGCGTTTCACCCTGTCCACCGGCCCGCTCTATTCGATCCTGATCCTGATGCTGGCCCTGTTCGCCAACGGACTTGCGTCCATGATTGGCGGCAACGGCCTGGTGGCGCTCTACGTGGCGGCCATCGTCATCGGCAATATGCGGGACCTTCCGTTCAAGCGGGACGTCCTGAAATTCTTTGACAGCACGACTTGGATGGCCCAGCTGCTGATGTTCCTCCTCCTGGGTCTGATGGCCCGGCCGTCGCATATGCCGGCGGTGATGTGGCCCGCCCTGCTGATCGGCGTGTTTATCATGTTCGTGGGACGTCCGCTGGGCGTTTTCCTCAGCCTGCTGCCGTTCCGCCGCCTCTCCGTCCGTGCCCGTGCGTATATCTCCTGGGCAGGCATGAAGGGCGCCGGCCCTATCCTGTTCGCGATGTGTGCGGTGCTGGGCGGCGTCAAGGGCGGCGTGGAGATCTTCAACATCGTGTTCTGTATCACCTTGCTTTCGCTGCTGGTCCAGGGCACGTTGCTGGTGCCCGTGGCCCGCAAGCTGGACCTCTGCATTGAGGATGATCCGGAAGCGGAGACCTTCGGTATGGAGATCCCGGAGGAGATGGGCATGCTGCGCGACCACACCGTCACGGAGGAAGACCTCTCCCGCGGCCCGACCCTGCGGGACCTGCATCTTCCGCATGGCATCCGCGTGATCATGGTCCGGCGCAACGGACGATTTATCGTGCCGCACGGCAGCCTGGCGCTGCAGGTGGGGGACGAACTGGTTATTATTATGGGAGACACTGAAGACTGACAGCCATGGATATTAGTGACAACCTCAAAACCCTTGCCCGGAAATCTGCCGGAACGGGCCTGCTGCTGATCGTCGTGGCTGCGGTGACGCTGGAGGCGACTTCGCTGATCCAGTATTTCTCCTCGCAGCGCATGCTGAAACAGGAGGCTTCCCTGCGGGCGGAGAGTGAATTGCGCTCCACGCGCAATCAGATTATGGATATCGTGGACCAGGCCGAGGCGGCCGTCCACAACAGCATCTGGATCACCCGCTGGTGTCTGGACTATCCCGACAGCCTGGCTGTCGTGGCGCGCCGCATCGTGGAGGAGAATCCTTCCGTAATGGGCTCGACCATCGCGCTGGTGCCCGGCTACAACAAGAAACTGCCGCTCTTCGCTCCTTATGTCTGCCGGACGGCGGACGGGACGACCGAGCTCAAATCCCTGGCCACGGAAGAGTACAACTATCCGGCCCAGGAGTGGTTCACCGAGCCGCTCAATTACGGTTTCGGCTACTGGTCCGAGCCGTACATCGACGAAGGTGGCGGCGAAGTCCTGATGACGACCTATTCCGTTCCGGTGATGGACGATGCCGGACGTGTCGCCGCCGTGCTCACGGCCGACGTCTCGCTGGGCTGGCTGACCGACCTGGTCGGCAACGTGCGCGTCTATCCGGACGCCTTCAGCGTCCTGGTCAGCCGCGAGGGCAAGATCATGGTCAGCCCTGTCGAAGAGCTGAACATGCATCAGTCCATCCAGGAGTTTGCCACGGGTGCGAAAGATACGGCCAACTTCAATGTTCTGGCAGATGGAATGCTTTCCGGCAAAGCCGGCAACGTATCTTTGAAGCAGAGCCGCCGCGAGCGCCTGTTCGTCTTCTACGCGCCGGTGGAGAAGACGGGCTGGTCGATGGCCATCGCCATTCCGGACAGCGAGATCTACGGCGAAATCCGCCGCATGAGTATGCTGGTCACGATCCTGATGCTGGTGGGTCTGGGCATGCTGATCCTCATCCTGCGCTCGGCTGCCAAGAACCAGCTTAAAGTATCGCAGCTGAAAGAGAAGAAGGACCGGATGGAGAACGAACTCCGGATCGGCCACAATATCCAGATGTCGATGATCCCGAAGATTTTCCCGCCTTTCCCGGAGCGGAAGGACATCGACATGGCGGCTACCATCGTCCCGGCCAAGGAGGTCGGCGGTGACCTGTATGATTTCTACATCCGGGACGAGAAACTCTTCTTCTGTATCGGCGACGTGAGCGGCAAGGGCGTTCCGGCCTCGTTGGTGATGGCCGTCACCCGCAGCCTTTTCCGTACGGTTTCCGCCCACGAGAAGAGCCCCCAGCGCATCGTGACCCTGATCAACGAGTCGATGTCGGACATGAACGAGAACGAGATGTTCGTCACCTTCTTCTGCGGCGTGCTGGATATGACCACGGGGCATCTGCGTTACTGCAATGCCGGCCACAACCCGCCGCTGGTCTTGACTGACAAGATCGAATTCCTCCCTGCTATTCCGAACCTGCCGCTGGGCATCCTGCCGGGCATGTCCTTCCAGGAGCAGGAAATGGACCTGAGCTACGACAACGCCCTCTTCCTCTACACGGACGGCGTCACGGAAGCCGAGAACCTCACGCACGAACAATTTGGCGAAGCCCGGATGCAGGACGTGCTGCGCATGCGCCGCAGCTCTCAGGAGAACCTGGAAGCCATGCAGAAAGCGGTCGCGGACTTTGTCGGAGCTGCCGATCCGAGCGACGATTTAACTATGTTGTTTATACATTATCTCAACGATATGCAACCGGACGAAACCGAACGCCACCTGATTCTGCACAACGACATCCAGCAGATTCCGCAGCTGGCAGATTTCATCGAGACCATTGCCGATGAAATCAAACTGGACCAGGGTCTGGCGATGAGCCTGAACCTGGCCTTGGAGGAGGCTGTGACCAATGTCATCCTCTATGCCTACCCGGAGGGCTCCGACGGCCTGGTGGACGTCGAAGCCATCATGAGCAAGGACAAGCTGAAGTTCATCATTTCCGACAGCGGCAAGGAATTTGACCCGACCGCCGCGCCGGAGGCCGACATCACGCTGGGCGTGGAGGACCGGCCGATTGGTGGTCTTGGCATTTATCTTGTCCGCAACATTATGGATTCGGTCAGCTATGAGCGGACCGATGGAAAGAACATTCTGTCAATGACTAAGAAATTATAATAAAGCATATGGAAGTTATCATCAACAAAGAAGATTCCGTGACCACCGTCCGTCTGGTCGGTCGTCTGGACACCCCTGCGTCCCAGGACGTCGCACAGCATTTTGAACCCTTGATGTCGGACGCCGCCGGCACGATTGTGCTGGACTGCTCGGAGATGAGCTACATCTCCAGCTCCGGTCTGCGCATTTTCCTGTCCCTGCGCAAGGCTGCGGCATCCCAGGGAGGTAAAGTCATCGTCAAGAGCATCTCTGACGACATCCGTCAGGTGTTCATGATGACCGGCTTCCTCAACCTCTTCGAAATACAGTAGGCGAGTCCTGCTCTAATTTCAGAATCACTAATTTATCCCCGGCCTCCAGAATGGTGTCGCCTTCGGGGATAATGATTTTGTCCCCACGTCGGATCATCATGATCAGCCCGTTTCCCGGATAGCGGGAGAGGGGCTGGCCGACGCGTCGGCTGTCCACCTTGACCGTCTTCTCCTGGAGATAGGTCTTCTTGTCTTCGAAGCCACGGGCCATGATGATGACGTCGTCGCCCGGCAGCAGGAGCGTGTCCCCGCGCGGCAGGAGGCGTTCCTCGCCGCGGATGATCATGGCCAGCAGCATCGTCCCGGGAAGTACCAGGTCCTTGACGTACTTGTTGGCCCAGGGGCCGTCCGCTTCGACAGCCACCCGGCCAAAACGCATCGGGGTGCTGTCGGAGTAGTCGTTGAAGGTTTTCATCACGTCCGCGTGCCGGTCGATGATATCCAGTTTCTTGGCCACCCAGGGGATCAGGGCGCCTTGCAGGGAGATGGACAGCAGGACCACGCAGAAGACGATGTTGAAAATGTCGTTCTGCAGTTGGGCATTGAAGACCGTCGCCATGATGGCGAACACGATGGCGGAGGCGCCGCGCAGGCCCACGAAGGAGATGAACGCCTGCTGCTTGAATGGGTATTTCCGGAAGGGCGTCAGAATGGCGAATACTGCAGCGGGACGCGCAATCAGCAGCAGGAAGACAAAGATGGCCAGCGCCGGCACGATGGCCTTGGCGAGCAGGCCCGGCCGGGCGAGCAGGCCCAGCATGAAGAAGATGAGTACCTGCATCAGGCTGGTCACGCCGTCGAAGAAACTGACCAGGGACTTCTTGTCCTGGAATTCTTCGTTCCCCAGAATGATACCGGCGATATAGACGCTCAGGTAGCCGTTTCCGCCGACCAGGCTCGGAAGGGCGTAGGCGGCGATGGCGGTGCCGAGGATGAATAACGAGTCAAAACCGTGGGTCTGGATGTTCATGTTGCGGAACCACAGCGTGGCGAGCTGGGCGATGATCATGCCGCCCAGGCCGCCGAACAGGATCTGCGCGATGATCATCCAGGCAATGTTCCCGCCGCTGTTCGTGCCGGTCATGACGGCAAGGAGGATGCCTGTCATCATGTAGGCGGCAGGGTCGTTGCTGCCGCTTTCCATTTCCAGCATGGGGGCCGTGTTGTTTTTGAGTCCCAGCCGTTTGCTGCGCAGGATGGAGAAGACGGACGCAGCGTCCGTGGAGCTCATGACCGCGCCGAAGATCATGCTCTCCAGCCATTCCCAGCCGAGGACGAAATGCCCGAACAGCCCGACCAGCACGGCCGTCATGACCACACCCAGGGTGGCCAGCAGGCCGGCTTCCCGGATGACGGGCCGGACGGCCTTCCAGCGGGTGCCGAAACCGCCGTAGAACATGATGAACAGCAGGGCCACGGAACAGATCTGCTCGGCAAATTCCTGATTGTCGAAATCGATGGGCCAGAGGCCCGTGTAGGAGAAGATGATACCCAACAGCATGAATACCAGCAGGGTCGGGATACCGATCCGGAGGGACAGGTTGTTGAGCCAGACGCAAACCAGGATGACGGCGGCGATGACGATCAGGAAGAGCGTTGTCATGCGGCAAAGATAGCAATTCTCCTGCGGAGACTCTCCTCCAAACGCGACTCGGACACGGCGCCCGAGCGGACGGCGTCCTCGACCGCGTCGAAGGCGGCGCAGTAGTCCAGCGGACAGAGCAGCAGGTCGGCGCCGGCCTGCAGGGCGCGCACGGCGGCCTCGCCGCTGCCGAACGCCCGGGTGATGGCGCCCATCTCGAGGGCGTCGGTGACCACGGCGCCCGTGAAGCCCAGCTCGCCGCGCAGCTTGTCCGTCAGGATGGCGGGGGAGAGCGTGGCGGGCAGGTCGGAGCCCGTCACCGCCGGGGCGGCGATGTGGGCGGCCATGACCAGCTTCGCGCCGGCCTGGATGCCCGCGCGGAAGGGAATCATTTCGCAGGCGGCGATCTCCGCCCAGCTTTTCTGCGTGAAGGCGTAGCCGTGGTGCGTGTCGGCCAGCGTGTCCCCGTGGCCGGGGAAATGCTTCAGGGTGGCGGCGGGGCCGGCCGCCTGCATGCCCCGCACGTAGGCGGCGACCAGCGGCGCAGCCTTCTGCGGGTCGTCGCTGAACGCGCGCGTGCCGATGATGATGTTGTCCGGATTGGTGTTGACGTCCGCCACTGGGGCGAAGTCGATGTCGAAGCCGTATTGCTTCAGATACTGTCCGATGCTGCGCGCCGCCTCGTACGTGGCCTCCGGACCCGCGGCCGCCAGCGCGGCGGCGCTTTCGTAGCGCGGCACGTCGAAGGCCGGATTGTTCGCCAGGCGGCTCACGCGTCCGCCTTCTTCGTCGATGCAGAGCAGGGGACTGCCCGGCAGGGCGCGAAGGTCCTTCTCGAAGCGGCGCAACTGCTTTGCGTCCTGAATGTTATGGCCGTAAAGCAGAATGCCGCCCACGGGATATTCGCGGGCCCGCGCCCGCATTCCGTCGCTGACCGCCTGCAGGCGGTACGGCGGCAACTCCGCCTCGGAATCATAGCGGATCGCCGGCTCCAGCGACTCCGGCCGGACAATGAACAACTGTCCTACCTTCTCCCGCAGGGACATGTTTTGCAATGATTGCTCGGAAAACATATCCCAAAGATAAGGAAAATGTTCGTAACTGTGGGTGTTTCCCCCCCAGCATATACTTGCAAATATGGCGCGGACGCGCTATATTTGCGTCCGGTTTGCAAGTGGCAGACCAAGGGGTGCTGAGGCCCGTTGGGCCGAGGCTGAGATGATACCCTCATACCTGATCGGGGTAATGCCCGCGTAGGAACAGTTATCTTCCCATCCCCTTATTTGTATAATTTATTTACATTTAAGGTTTTACAATGTACAAACGTTTACTGAACGCCGCGATGCCGCTCCTGCTGGCAGCCACCGGCGTGTTCCCGGCTGCCGCCCAGCAGCCGGATTCCCTGCAGGTCGAACAACTCCAGGAAGTCGTGATCGGCGCCGTGCGCGCCGCCAAGGACGCTCCCTTCGCCGTCGCCAACATCCAGCGCGCCGAGCTACAGGACTTCTCCACCACCGGCATCGAACTGCCGATGCTCTTCGCCCGCACGCCGGGCATCCTCGCCTGGAGCGAGAACGGCGTGGGCACCGGCACCTCCTATATGCGCATCCGCGGTGCGGGCGGCTCCCGCATCAATGTCACGCTCGACGGCGTGCCCCTCAATTCCCCGGAAGACCAGACGGTCTTCTGGGCGAACATGAACTCCTACGGCGCCTTGATGGGCAGCGTGCAGATTCAGCGCGGCGTGGGCGCCTCGACCAACGGTGACGGCGCCTTCGGCGGCACCATCGCCCTCGGCACCAAGGCCCCCTCGCTCGTGCCGACGGCCGAGCTGAACGCCTCCTACGGCTCCTGGAACACGATGAACCTCGGCGTGAACGCCTCCACGGGCCTCCTGTGGAACCACCTCATCCTAGAGGGCGGCTACCACCAGACCACGACCGACGGCTACCTGCCCGGCACCGACGGCCGCTCGGGCAACTGGTTCGGCAGCCTGAGCTGGCTGGGCCGCAGCTGGAAGCTCTCCTACCGGATCCTGGGGAACTTTGAAGTCACCGGCCAGGCCTGGAACGGCGTCACGGCCGGCAGCAACGACCTGTCCATCATGGATGGAACCTATGGCGCCAAGACCGGCATCAAGACGTACGCGGATATGTACAACGCCGGTGTGGGACGTTACAACTCGCTCTACGAGCAGATGCTCATCGACGGCACCAACTACACGCTCGAGCGTTATCGCCTGAGCGACGGCAGCCTCTGGCCCCGCACCACCGACAATTTTTGGCAGACCCACCACATCCTGAACTTCGCGTGGGATATCAACGAGTACTGGAAACTCTCCGTCTCGCCGCACTACACACACGGCTACGGTTATTACGAGGAGTTCCGCTACAACAACAAGATCATCAAATACGGCCTGGAGTACTTCAAGGACGCTGCGGGCAACAAGGTCAAGAAGGCGGACTTCATCCGCCAGAAAGGGCTCATGCAGGATGCCTGGGGCGCCGTGGCGAACGTTACTTTCTGCAAGGACGCCTGGGACGTCATCGCCGGTTTGTCCTGGCAGCAGTTCCAGGGCAACCACTTCGGTTACCTGACCTATACAAGCAACGCCGAAGTGGCGGCGCGGTATGGCATTTCCGGGGAGAAGCCCCGGCAGTACTATGATTCCGACGCCAGCAAGCTCGACCTGAGCGGCTTCGTGAAGGCTTCCTACGCCATCGACGACGCCTGGAGCGTCTTCGGCGACCTGCAGTTCCGCCACGTCGGCTACAAGACGGACGGCTACAACGACAAGTACATCATCGACAAGAAAACGGACATCCCGAGCAAGCACATGCTGAATGTCGACGTGAAGTACGATTTCTTCAATCCCAAGGCCGGCGTCAACTTCCAGCGCGGCGGCCACCGGGCCTATGCTTCCTTTGCGATGGCGCACCGCGAGCCGGAGCGCAACAATTTCACGGATAACGGAAAATACCCCTTCCCGCGTGCCGAGCGCCTGCTCGACTGGGAAGCCGGCTACCAATTTGAAGGGAAGCGCTTCCACGCCGGCGTGAACCTTTATTATATGCGCTATCGGGACCAGCTGGTCCAGACCGGCGAGCTGAGCGACATCGGCGAGGCGCTGACCACGAACATCCCGGATTCCTACCGCCTCGGCGCCGAGCTGACGGCCGGGTGGAACATCACCCGCTGGCTGAGCGTCGAAGGCAACGCCGCCCTGAGCCGCAACCGTCTGCTGGACTTCGACGAAGTCATCGAGGACTGGGACGACTGGGAGGGTAATCCCGACTACGCCCAGTACCACTGCGACGGCAACGGAGACGAGATGCGTTCCTTCCATTATACCGATAAAGCGCTGGCCTTCTCCCCGTCGGCCATCCTGAACGGCTTCGTGAACGTGCATTTCAGCGGCTTCCGCGCCGTCTGGCACACGGGCTACGTCAGCCGAATGTACCTGGACAACAGCGAGAACGTGGATCGCTCCCTGCCGGCCTACAGCCTCTCCGACCTCTCGCTGAGCTATACGCTCAAGCCGCGCAAGGTCCTCCGGGAAGTGGTCTTCGGCCTCGATCTCAACAACATCTTCTCCGCCCGCGTGGCGCAGAGCGGCTGGGTCTACAGCGCCGTGGCCGAGAGCTACGGCCACACGCCTGAGAACCGTTACTACCAGCTCGGCTTCGTGCCGGTGGCGCCGCTCACCGTGCTGGGCCACATCACTTTAAGATTCTAAACATATGGATACGCTGCGCTTCCTGGACATTCTCGGATTCGTCGTCGGACTGGTTTACCTGATCCTCGAGTACAAGGCCAGCATCTGGCTCTGGCTGGCGAGCATCATCATGCCGGCCATCGACATGGTGCTCTACTACAAAGCCGGCCTGTACGCCGATTTCGGCATGGCCATCTACTACTGCCTGGCCGGCGTGTACGGCTATGCGTCGTGGAAATGGTTCAAGCACGCGAAAACGCAGCAGCGCAGCGAGCGTCCGATCACCCGATACAAGAAGCAGCACATCCTGCCTTCACTGGCAGCGATGCTGCTGCTTTGGTTCGGGATCTGGTGGATGCTCACGCACTGGACCAACTCCACCGTACCGGTGGCGGATGCCTTTACCACGGCGCTGAGCATCGTGGCCCTGTGGGCCCTGGCGCAGAAATACGCCGAACAGTGGCTCCTGTGGCTGGTGGTGGACGTGGTCTGCTGCATTCTTTACGTCCGCAAAGGCATCCCCTTCAAGGCCGCGATCTACGGCCTCTACAGCGTCGTCGCAGTGTTCGGCTACAGGAAGTGGCTGAAGATGATCTAGCGGTGCCGGAAGGCGAGCTCGCGCTCGAGGTCGGGCAGGGAGACGCCCTGCTGCTCGAGCAGGACGAGCAGGTGATAGATCAGGTCGGAAGCCTCATAGACGAAGCGGTCGCGGTTGCCGTCGACGGCCTCGATGACGGCCTCGCCGGCCTCCTCCACGACCTTCTTGCCGATGGCCTTGGGGCCCTTGATGAAGAGCTTGGTGGTGTAGGAGCCCTCCGGCATCTTGGCATGGCGGTCGGCTATGACGCCCGCCAGGGTGCGGATGAAGCCCTCATCCTCCGGCGTGTCGAAGCAGGCGGTGGTGCCGCGGTGGCAGGTGGGCCCGTCCGGGCGCGCCTTGATGAGCAGCGTGTCGGCGTCGCAGTCGGCGAACATCTCCACGACATGCAGGAAATTGTTGCTCGTTTCGCCTTTGGTCCAGAGCGTCTGCCGGCTGCGCGACCAGAAGGTCACCAGCCCCGTCTCGGCCGTCTTCTCGAAGGCCTCCTCGTTCATGTAGCCCAGCATCAGGACCTTGAGGGTCGTGGCGTCCTGGACAATCACCGGTAGCAGGCCGTCGCCTGTCTTATCTAATTTGAAGTCGCTGAATTTCATATTCTTACGTTGATTCCTGCGGCGCGGAGCGCCTGTTTGAGTTGCGGGATGGGGATCTGGCCGTAGTGGAAGATGCTGGCGGCGAGGGCGGCGTCGGCGCGCCCCTCGGTCAGTACGCGGCGGATGTCCTCGACGGAGCCGGCGCCGCCCGAGGCGATCACCGGAATCGTGAGCTCGTCCGTCAGGCGGGCGTAGACGTCGTCGGCGTAGCCCGCGCAGGTGCCGTCGTGGTCCATCGAAGTGAAGAGGATCTCGCCGGCGCCGCGCTCCTGCGCCTCGCGGGCCCAGGAGAAGAGCTCCACGTCGGTCAGGCGTTTGCCGCCGTGCGTGGTGCAGGTCCAGCGGCCCTCGATGCACTTGGCGTCGATGGCCACCACGACGAACTGGCTGCCGTATTTCGAGGCGATCCGGCTGATGAGTGTCGGATCCGCGATGGCGGCGCTGTTGACGGAGATCTTGTCGGCGCCGGCGTCCAGCAGGCGCGCGGCGTCTTCGATGCTGCCGATGCCGCCGCCCACGGTGAAGGGAATGTCGATGCCCTGGGCGATGCGCTCCACGAGCGCGGCGAAGGTGCGCCGTCCCTCCTGGGTGGCGCTGATGTCGAGGTAGACCAGCTCGTCGGCGCCGTCGCGGGAGTATTTCACACCCATGTCCACGGCGTCCCCGACTTCGCGGAGCCCCTCGAAGTTAATGCCCTTGACGACCTGGCCGTCCTTTACATCGAGGCAGGGGATGATGCGCTTTGCGACCATGACTTGATATCTTCCAGACTGATACGGTTTTCAAAAATAGCCTTGCCCACGATGACTTTGCGCAGGTGCAGGGCGTCCAGCGAGCGGATGTCACCCATGCCGGAGATGCCGCCGCTCACGGTGAAACTGATCTCCGGGAAATCCCGCTGCAGGCGCACGTAGAGTGCGGATGCGGGCCCCGACAGCATGCCGTCGCGGGAGATCTCCGTGACGATGCATTCCTGCAGCCCGAGGGGCTGGAAACGCGACACGAGGTCCTCGATGCCCAGGGCGACGGAATCCTGCCAGCCGGACACGGCGATGCGCCCGTCGCGTACGTCGGCGCCCAGGATCATCTTGGCGCCGTACTTCTTGAGCCAAGTCTCGAGCAGGTCCGGACGCCGGGCGGCGACGCTGCCGATGATGGCGTGCGTGGCGCCGGCGTCGAAGGCGGCCTGCACCGACGCTTCGTCGGAGAGTCCGCCGCCCCATTCTATCTCGCAGGACACCGCCTTGGCGATGGCTTCCAGCGAGGCGAGGTTCTTCGGGGCGCCGGCCTTGGCGCCGTCCAGGTCCACGAGGTGGATGCGCTGCACGCCGCAGTCGGCATAGCTGCGAGCCACGTCGGCGGGGGAGCCGTCGTACACCTTCTTCTGATAATAATCACCCTGGGTCAGGCGCACGCAGCGCCCGTCAATGAGGTCGATGGCGGGAATGATGTGGATCATAAGGCGAGGAAATTCTGGAGAATGGCCGCTCCCACGGAGCCGCTCTTCTCGGGGTGGAACTGGGTACCGTAGAAATTCTCATATTTCAGCGCGGCGCTGAAGAGCTGCTCCCCGTGGCGGCAGGTCGCGATGGTGTCGGGACACAGGCCGGGGAAGTAGGAGTGGACGAAATAGACGAAGCTGCCGCCGTCCAGGCCCTTGAACAGTTTGCTGTCCAGGTTGCCGATGGCGTTCCAGCCCATGTGGGGGACCTTGGCGTCCGGGGCCTCGGTGAAGCGGCGCACGTGGGCGTCGAAGATGCCCAGGCACTGCGTGGGGCCCTCCTCGGAGTCGCGGCACATCAGCTGCATGCCCACGCAGATGCCCAGCACGGGGCGGCGCAGGGTCTTGACGAGGCCGCACAGGCCGCGGGCCTCCAGGCTGGCCATGGCCTCGGCGGCGTTGCCCACGCCGGGGAGGATGACCTTGTCGGCCGCGAGGATGCGGGCGGGATCCGCGGTGAGTTCATATTCCGCGCCCAGGCGCTGCAGGGCGTTGCCGACCGAACGGATGTTGCCGGCGTCGTAGTCGATGATTGCGATCATAACAGTCCTTTGCTGGAGGGGAGGTCGTAACTGAAAACATCGCGCCGCACCGCCTGCTTGAGCGAGCGGGCGAAGGCCTTGAAGATGCCTTCGGCGAGGTGGTGGTTGTTCTCGCCGCGCGCCTGCACGTAAAGGTTGGCGCGCATGGCGTCGGAGAGCGATTTGAAGAAATGCTTGAACATTTCCGTGGGCACGTCGCCCACGTATTCGCGTGTGAACTGCACATCCCAGACGAGCTCGCTGCGGCCGCCGAAGTCGAGCAGCACGATGGCGCGGCTCTCGTCCATCGGGAGGGCGAAGCCGTAGCGGTCGATGCCGCGCTTGTCGCCGAGGGCCTGGCGCAGGGCCTCGCCGAGGGCGATGCCGACGTCCTCGATGGTGTGGTGCTCGTCGACCTCCAGGTCGCCTTTGCACTTGATTTCCAGGGCGATGCCGCCGTGGTGGATGAGCTGCGTGAGCATGTGGTCGAAGAATTTCAGGCCGGTGTCGACGCCCGACGGGCCCTTGCCGTCCAGGTCCACGCGCACGTAGATGTCCGTCTCGCCGGTCTTGCGGGCGACGGTCGCGCTGCGCGCGCTGCTGCGGATGGTCTCGGCGATCTCCGCCCAGCTCTTCTCGCCGACCAGCAGCGCCTGCGCGCCGAGGTTCTCCGCCAGCTGGCGGTCCGTCTCCCGGTCGCCGACGACCCAGCTGGCCGTGAGGTCGTAGGAGCCGTCGAGGTACTTGCCGAACATCCCCGTGCCGGGCTTGCGGTTGGGGGATTTATCGGCCGGGAAGGACGGGTCGATGAGGATGTCGTCGAAGACCACACCCTCGCCCTCCAGCGTGCGCAGCAGCAGGTTCTGGGCGGGCCAGAAGGTCTCTTCGGGGAAGGCGGGCGTGCCGAGGCCGTCCTGGTTGGAGGCCATGACGAGCTCGTAGCCCAGGCCCGTGAGGGCCTTCAGGCCGCTGATGGCGCCGGGCACGAAGACGACCTTGTCCAGGGCGTCGATCTGCTCGTCGGCGGGTTCGCACAGCAGGGTGCCGTCCCTATCGATGAATATCGCCTTTTTCATATGCTTGCAGGGATTCTAACAATTTGTCGTTCTCGGACTTGAGTCCGATGGTGATGCGCAGGCAGCCCGCGCAGCCGCGGACGCGGTTGCGGTTGCGCACGATGATGCCGTCGGCGATCAGGTGCGCGTAGAGCGCGTCCGCGTCGTCCACCTGCACCAGCAGGAAGTTGGCGTCGCTCGGATAGACGCGGCGCACGAAGCCGAAGGCGGGGAGCGTCGCGGCGATGCGCCGGCGCTGGGCCACGATCTCGGCCACCTGGCCTTCGACGGGCTTGTCCAGCGCCTCGGAGACGATCTCCTGGGTGGACTGGTTGATGTTGTACGGGTATTTGACCATCGACATCAGCGCGATGATGTACGGGCTGGCGAAGGCCATGCCGAGGCGCAGCCCCGCGAGGCCGTAAGCCTTGGAGAGCGTCTGGAAGATCACGAGGTTGGGGAATTCCGCCAGGCGGCCGCGCAGGCTGCCCTGCGCGCTGAAGTCGGCGTAGGCCTCGTCCAGCACCACGATGCCCGGGAATTCGCGGATCAGCGTTTCCAGCTCCGCGGCCGGGAACGCATTTCCCGAAGGGTTGTTGGGGCTGCAGAGGAAGAGCAGCTTGGTGTGCGCGTCGGTCGCGGCGAGCAGCTCCTTCACGGGGAGGGAGAAGTCCGCCCCGAGGGGCACGCGGCGCATCTCGATGTCGTTGATGTCGGCGGCGACGTTGTACATGCCGTAGCTGGGGTCGATGGCGACGGCGTTGTCCACGCCCGGCGTGCAGAAGATGCGGAACATCAGGTCGATGGCCTCATCGCTGCCGTTGCCGAGAAAGATGCTCTCCGCCGGCACGCCCTTGATGGCCGACAGCTTGGCCTTGAGGGCCTTCTGGCGCGGATCCGGGTAGCGGTTCCAGCCGGTGGGGTAGGGGCTCTCGTTGGCATCGAGGAAGATGCCCAGCGAGCCCTTGTATTCGTCGCGGGCCGTGCTGTAGGGGCAGAGGGCGCGTATGTTGGGGCGCACAAGCGCTTCGATATCCTGGCTATTCATTTTGCAGGCGGATTTTGACGGCGTTGGCGTGGGCCTGCAGGCCCTCCGCTTCCGCCATGGTGACGATGGTGGCCGACAGGCCGCGCAAGCCTTCCGGCGTGAGCTCCTGCAGGGTCATCTTGCGGTAGAAACTGTCCAGGTTGACCCCGCTGAAGGAGCGGGCCCAGCCGCAGGTGGGCAGGGTGTGGTTGGTGCCGGAGGCGTAGTCGCCCGCGCTTTCCGGGGTCCACGCGCCGACGAATACGCTGCCGGCGGCGGTGATGCGCTCGGCGAAGCCCCAGGCATCCGCCACGGAAAGGATCAGGTGCTCGGGGGCGTAGGCGTTCGCGAAGGCGATGCGGTCCTCCTGCTCGGAGAATACGACACAGCGGCTCTTCTCGAGCGCCTGCCGCACGAAGTCCGCGCGCGGCAGCTCGCGGGTCTGGCGCTCGACTTCCGCGCGGACGGCTTCCGCGGTCGCGGCGTCGGGGCAGACCAGCATCACCTGGCTGTCCACGCCGTGCTCGGCCTGCGAGAGCAGGTCCGCGGCGGCGAAGGAGGCCGGCGAGGAGCCGTCGGTGACGACCATGACTTCGGACGGCCCGGCGGGCATGTCGATGGCCACGGTGCCGGCCGACAGGAGCTGCTTGGCCGTGGTGACGTACTGGTTGCCGGGGCCGAAGATCTTGTCGACCTTGGGGACGGTCTGTGTGCCGTAGGCCATGGCGGCCACGGCCTGGGCGCCGCCCAGTTTGAAAATGCGTTTCACGCCGCAGTAGGCGGCGGTGTAGAGGACTTCCGCGTTGACCTTGCCGTCCTTGCCGGATGGGGTGCAGAGCACCACCTCGGGGCACTGGGCGATATTCGCCGGGACGGCGAGCATCAGGACGGTGGAGAAGAGGGGGGCGGTGCCGCCCGGGATGTAGAGACCCACGCGCTCGATGGGCACGGGGCGCTGGATGCAGCGCACGCCGGGGGCCGTCTCCACGCTGACTTCGCGCGGGCGCTGCGCTTCGTGGAAGGCGCGGATGTTCGCCTCCGCCTGCGCCACGGCGCGCTTGACGGTGCCGCTCACGCGCACCTCCGCCTCGAGGATTTCCTCGGGGCTCACTTCGATCGCGCCCAGCGGGCGGCCGTCGATCTCTTCCGACAGGGCCCGGAGCGCATCGTCACCCTGCTCGCGCACGCGCTGCAGGATGGCTTCCACCCGGGCGCGGACCGTCGGATTGGCGGCCGAAGGACGGGCGCAGAGCGCCTCCCACTGATCCCGGGACGGGTTGATATAGGTCTCCAGCATGGTTTACGGAATAAGCTTGTCGATATTCAGGACCAGGATGCCCTCGGCGCCGATGGCCTTGAGCTGCTTGATCTTGTCCCAGAGGTCGTCTTCGTCCACCACGGAGTGCATGGAGCACCAGCCCTCGGCGGCGAGCGGCATCACGGTCGGGCTGCGCATGGCGGGCAGGATGCGCGTCGCTTCTTCGACGGAGGCCTGCGGGAGGTTCATCAGGATGTATTTCTTGCGGCGGCTGACCATGGCGGAGTCGATGCGGAAGAGCATCTCGTCGAGGATCTCCTGCTGGTCAGGCGTCAGGTCTCCGCTGGAAATGAGCACCGCTTCGGACCAGAAGACTTTCTCGACTTCCACCAGGCCGTTGGACACGAGCGTGCCGCCGGAGGAGACGATGTCGAAGATGGCGTCGGCGATGTCGGCGGCGGGGGCGATCTCGACGGAGCCCGTGATCACTTCGATCCGGGCTTCGATGCCCTGCTCGTCCAGCCATTTCTTCAGGATGCGGGGGTAGGAGGTCGCGATGCGCTTGCCCGCGAACCACTTCGGACCGGTATAGTCTACGGTCTTGGGCACGGCCAGCGAGATGCGGCAGGCGCCGAAACCGAGTTTCTTGACGATCTGCACCGGCAGGCCGTGCTCTTCGACCTCGTTGAGGCCGACGATGCCGAGCGCCGCGGTGCCGCTGGAGACGACCCCGGGGATGTCGTCATCGCGCATATAAAGGAGTTCCAGGGGGAAATTGGGGGCCTGGGAAAGGAATTTCCGGCGAGAATCGTCGATGTCGATCCCGATCTCGCGCAGCAGGGCGGTACTGTCTTCGTTCAACCGGCCCTTGGATTGGATGGCTAATCTTATCATTTTATCTACTAACTTTTCATCTTACATAGTCATTCCGGGCTTGACCCGGAATCTATGAAAAAAGGCTTACCGATATTCCGGCAAGCCTCTCTCAACGCAACACGCACGCACACGACGACCTACCGGATCCTCAGATTCGGTGGTGATGGTGATATGCGCGCAGTTGTGTCATACGTTCTGCAAATATAGAGTTTATTTCCGGAAAAGCAAATCTTTTCGGCCAGGATCTTCGTCTATTCCCCTTCCGGGAGGTTGCCTTTGGTGATTTGCTCGCGGATGATGGCGTCGACGACCTCGAAGAGGCGCTCGGAGCCGAGGCGCGTCTTGTTCTGGCGGCCGTAGACCTGGCGGGCCGTTACGCCGTGCGCCTTCCAGTCGGCGCCGTCGTTGCTGCCGTTGAGCATCAGCGGCTGGAGGTTGTCCAGCGCGTGCGCGAAACGGGCTTCCGGGCTGCTCCAGTTTTCGAATTCATCGAACATCGCGACGAGCTCCGCCTTCTGGTCGTCGGGCAGCAGGGAGTAGATGCGCTCCTTGGCGGCGTCCTCGCGCGCCTGCTGCGTCTGCAGGCCCTGCGGGTCGTAGGCGTACGTGTCGCCGGCGTCGATTTCCACGATGTCGTGGATCAGGCACATCATCATGACCTTCGCCACGTCCACGTTTTCGTTGGCATACTCCCGCAGCAGCCAGGCCATGACGGCCATGTGCCAGGCGTGCTCGGCGTCGTTCTCCGCCCGGCCGTGGCCGGACAGGTGCGTCTGCCGGAAGATGCTTTTCTCCTTGTCGATTTCCAGAATGAAATCCAGCTGCCGTTTCAGTCTTTTGTCCATATTTTCCTATCAATCAGCACGTTCGATACAGTATGCAAGCAGCTCCCGGAAATCGTCGATGATGAGTTCGGGGTACTCAGACTCCAGCTGGGGGCGGTCCTGGTTGCCCCAGGTGACGCCGCAGATGCGGCAACCGGCCGCGCGGCCCATCTGCAGGTCGAAGACGGTGTCGCCGACGACCAGCGTCTCGTCCGGCCGGGCGCCGAGGCGCTCCAGGGCCAGGAGGGCGATGTCCGGGGCGGGTTTGGGATGGGAGACGTCCTCGTTGGTGACAATGGCCGAGAAGTGCGCCCGGATGCCGAGCACCTGCAGCAGCGCATTCAGCGAATTGTTGCTGCGCGACGTGCAGAGGGCCAGCGTGACTCCGCGCGCCTGCAGTTCGGCAAGCGTTTCCTTCGTGCCGGGATAGAGCGTCGTACACGGAATGGCGATCTCATTGAACAGTTTGCGGTATGTGGCACAGGCTTCGGCGATGCGCTCGGGCGGGGTGTCGGTGCCCCGCTCGAAGCACCCGGTGAGCGGGAGCCCGATGACGGAACGGATCCGTTCCGGGGTGGATGCGGGAAGGCCCAGCTGCCGCAGGGTAGCCAGGCTGCATTGTACGATGCCTTCAGTCGTGTCGGCCAGCGTGCCGTCGAAGTCAAAAAAGATATTGCGGATCATGGCCTGCAAAAGTAATGGAAATATCGTATCTTTGCAATTATGACAGAGACAACACGACAGGAAGCCGACCTCTCGGAGGTGCTGGAAGTGGCGGCGGAAGCGGGACACATCCTGCTGGAGAACGGAGCGGAAATCTCGCGGGTCGAGGACATTATGTCCCGCATCGCGTCGCATTACGGCGTGGATTCGGGCAGTTTCTTCGTGCTCAGCAACGGCATTTTCACCACCGGCTCGGTCGACAAGGTCCGCCAGGGCGGCGGACAGGCGCAGACCTACGCCAACGTGGAGTTTATTCCCATCCGGGGCATCCAACTGTCCAAGGTCGTAGCTGTCAATCGGCTGAGCTACGATATCTCCCACGATGTCTGCACGCTTGAACAGGCGCGCGAACGGCTTAAGCTCATCCGCGAATCAGCCCCCAAGCCGAACTGGGAGCAGATCCTGGGCTCGGCGCTGGGCGCCGCCGGTTTCTGCGCCGTGTTCGGCGGCGGCTGGCTGGACTGCGCCGCCGCGTTCGTCGTCGGCGCGCTGCTCTATGCCTATATCCTTTTTTTCAGCGGCCGTTTCCTGTCCAAGATTGTGGGCGGCGTGAGCAACGCGCTGCTGGTCACCTTCCTCTGCCTGCTCTTCTACCGCATTGGTTTCGGCGAGAGCCTCAGCAACATGATCATCGGCGCCATCATGCCCCTGGTCCCCGGCGTGCCTTTCGTGAACGGCGTGCGGGACCTGGCGAATTCCGACTACATCGCCGGCCTGACGCGCCTGACGGACGCGCTGCTCGGCTTCTTCTGCATCGCGCTGGGCGTGGCTTTCAGCTTCCTGCTGGACGGCTGGTGCTTCGGCGGCATGATCGTACTGGAGGGGATGAGCGTCAATCCGGAGACGGCCGGGCTGATTATCCAAACGCTTGCCGCCTTCGTCGGCACGCTTGCATTCGCCGACCTGTTCGGCGTGCCGCGGGCGCAGTACGTCACCTCCGGGCTCATCGGGGCCGTCGGCTGGCTGCTGTATCTCGTACTGGTGCGCTTCGCCGCCGTGAGCCCCATCATCGCCGTCATCCTCTCGTCCGTGCTGATCTGCGTGCTGGCGCGCATCGCCGCCATCGACCATAAGTGTCCCGCCCAGGTCTTCCTGCTCTGTGGCATTTTCCCGCTGGTGCCGGGAGCCGGCATCTTCTGGTGCACCTATTACCTGGTGTCCGGCCAGCTCGCGTCGGCGCTCACCAGCGGCTTCGGCGCCGCCAAGGCCGCCGTGGCCATCGTGCTCGGTATCATCGTCGCGATGGAGCTCCCGCAGCGCATCTTCTCCGGCCGCAAACCTCGCGTCGAGCGCTCTGTGCATTGATTTGTTGTTAGCGTATGAAAATCGGATTAATCGTAGCGATGAGCAAGGAGCTCGCGGCGCTGCAGCGGGCCGGGATGACGGACGCCGTGCAGTCCGGGATCGGCAAGGCGGGCGCGGCCCGCACGGCCACGGAACTGATCCTGCGCGAGCGCCCCGACTGCATCATCAATTCCGGCTGCGCCGGCGGCCTGGCGCCGTCGGTGGCGGTGGGGGACACGGTGCTGGGCGCCCAGACGGCCTACCACGACGTGTGGTGCGGGGAAGGGAATCTCCCCGGCCAGGTCCAGGGGCTGCCGCAGCGCTTCGACGCCGATCCGGCGCTCCTGCAGAAGGCGCTGGCCCTGCCGGCCGCGCAGCCGGTGCACAGCGGCCTCATCTGCACCGGCGACTGGTTTGTGACGACGGCGCAGGAGGATGAGAAGATTCTGAAGACCTACCCCGAGGCGCTGGCGTGCGACATGGAGTCCGCCGCCATCGCGCAGGTGTGCCACCACTACGGCGTGCCCTTCCTGAGCTTCCGCATCATCAGCGACACGCGCGTGGGCGGCCACGACATGCAGGCCTATGCGGACTTCTGGGACCGCATCTCAGACAGCTCCTTCCAGTTCCTGAAACAATTGATCGATACCTTATAAAAAGATAACGGCCCGCTACCTCGAAGGAGCGGGCCGTTACATTTATAAGTGTGTGTTGTGATGATTAGGCAATCGCGATTTGGCGCGAAGCCGGGATCTGCTTGTCCGGGGTCTTCTTCGGCAGTTCGATGCCGAGGATGCCGTTGTTCATCGTGGCCTTGATGTCCTCGACGGCGATGTTGTCGGGCAGGGTGAAGGCCTGGTGGTAGGAAGTGTAAGAGAATTCGCGGCGGAGGTAATTCTCACCCTTCTTCTCTTCTTTGTCCTCGTGCTTCTTCTCGAGGGCGATCACCAGCTCCTCGTCGTTGTCTACGCGGATCGTGAAATCGTCCTTGGTCATGCCCGGAGCCGCAATCTCAATCTCGAAGGCCTTGTCGGTCTCCTTGATGTTCACGGCCGGGGAAGCGAACTGCTTCGCAGGCATCACGTTGAAATCGTCGAACAGGTCACCGAAAATGCTCGGAATCCAAGCTTGGTTTCTTCTTGCGGGATACATAATCAAATCTCCTATCATTTAAAATTGTCGTTTAACTTTTAATCTTCGTCCCGACCGGGGGACGCTTTACATACTTACAATTCGTAAACCACTTGCCGTTTTGAGACATTTTGGCGCAAAAACATACTTAATTCCCTGATAATCAAGACATTTTGTCAAAATTGCTGACATTTTTTCAGCGAAGCGTGTGGAATTATTAAAATTTTTTCTTACATTTGAATCCGGTTAGTTAAACTCCCATAATAAATGGACAAATTCACACAGAACTACGTCGATCGGTTCATGGATGAGCTGATCGCACGCAACCCTGGCGAAAAAGAATTTCACCAGGCTGTCCGTGAGGTGGTGGAAAGTGTTGCACCTTATGTCACCTCTTATCCTCATCTGATGGACCTCAAGATCCTCGAGCGTATGGTTGAACCGGAGCGCGTCATCATGTTCCGCGTTCCCTGGACCGACGACAAGGGCGAGATCCATATCAACCGTGGTTACCGCGTGCAGATGAACAGCGCGATCGGTCCCTACAAGGGCGGTATCCGCTTCCACGCCAGCGTGAACCTCAGCATCCTGAAGTTCCTCGCTTTCGAGCAGACCTTCAAGAACTCCCTCACCACGCTCCCGATGGGTGGCGGCAAGGGTGGTTCCGACTTCAGCCCGCGTGGCAAGTCTGACGCCGAGGTGATGCGTTTCTGCCAGAGTTTCATGACCGAGCTTTCCCGCCACATCGGTCCCGACACGGACGTGCCGGCCGGTGACATCGGCGTGGGTGGCCGCGAGGTCGGCTTCCTCTTCGGTCAGTACAAGCGCCTCCGCGACGAGTTCACGGGCACGCTGACCGGCAAGGGCCTGCCCTTCGGCGGCAGCCTCCTCCGCACGGAAGCGACGGGCTACGGCGTTTGCTATTTCGCCCAGGAGATGCTCGCTACGCGCAATGAGAGCTTCGAGGGCAAGACCGTGGTCGTGTCCGGCTCCGGCAACGTGGCCCAGTACGCCGCCCAGAAGGCCATGCGCCTGGGCGCCAAGGTGGTCACGCTCTCCGATTCCGACGGCTTTATCTACGATCCTGACGGATTCGACGAGGAGAAGCACCAGTTTGTGCTCGAACTCAAGAACATCCGCCGCGGTCGTATCAAAGAATATGTCACCAAGTATCCGAAGGCCCAGTACTTCCCGGGCGAGCGCCCCTGGCGCATCCCCTGCGACATCGCGCTCCCTTGCGCCACGCAGAACGAGATCGAGAAGGCCGACGCGGAGAACCTGGTGAAGGGCGGCTGCTGGTGCGTTGTCGAGGGTGCGAACATGCCCTCTACGCCTGAGGCCATCGCCATCTTCCAGGAGAAGAAGATGCTCTACTCGCCGGGCAAGGCGTCCAACGCCGGCGGCGTGGCGACATCTGGCCTGGAGATGACCCAGAACTCGATCCGCCAGAAGTGGACTTCCGAGGAAGTCGACGAGCACCTGCACCGTATCATGTCCGACATCCACGCTGCCTGCATCAAGTACGGCACCGAGGAGGACGGCTACATCAACTACGTCAAGGGTGCCAACCTCGCCGGCTTCATCAAGGTAGCCAACGCGATGGTGGCCCAGGGTCTGGTCTAAATCGTCTCTATGAGCAATAACACGGACTACACACAATTAATGGCCAGGAGGATTCGCCGAATCCTCCTGGTTTGTAACAATTATGACAGTTTCTCCCTGGAGGAGGACGGACACATCGAGGCCCTGATCACGAAGGAGTACTCCGATCTCAACCTGAGCAACCCGCCCGCCATCGTGCGGGCCGAGTCTACGCTGGAAGCGCTCGAAATCCTGAAGGGCGGGGAGGGGTTCGACCTCATCATCACGATGTACAACGTCGGCAAGCTCGACGTTTTCTCCTTCTCCGTGGAAGCGAAGCAGCTCGCGCCGGACACCCCGATCGTCCTGCTGTCCTCGTTCTCCCGGGAGATCTATCGCAAGATCGCGGAATGCGACCACGCCGGCATCGACTATGTGTTCTGCTGGAACAACAGTACCGACGTGCTCATCGCCATCATCAAGCTCCTGGAGGACAAGCTCAACGCCGAGCACGACTGCCTGGAGATGGGCGCCCGCGTGATCCTGCTGGTGGAAGACTCCGTGCGTTATTACTCGACATATCTGCCGTTGCTGTACCGCCTCGTACTGCAGCAGAACAGCGAGGCGGTGCGCGACGCGCTCAACGAGGAGCAGCAGTTCCTGCGTAAGCGCGCGAGGCCGAAGATTCTCATGGCCACGTGCTACGACGAGGCCTACGATTATTATCAGAAGTATAAATCCAACGTCATCGGCATCATCTCCGACATCGGCTTCGTCCTGCACAAGGGCGACAAGCCGGAGCAGGAGAAGATTGATGCCGGCATCGACCTCTGCCGCGTGGTGCGGCAGGAGGATCCGATGCTTCCGTTCCTGATGCAGTCCTCCCAGGAGAGCATGCGCGCCGTGGCCGAGCAGCTCGGCGTGGGCTTCGTGCACAAGCGCTCCAAGACCCTCACGCAGGAGGTGTCGGACTACATCGGCCGCGAATTCGGCTTCGGCGACTTCGTGGTCACGGATCCCGATACGGGCCGCGTCACGGCGCGCGCCCGCAACCTCTACGAGTTCGAGCAGGTCGTGGCGGGCATGTCCGACCGGGCGCTGCGCGTGCTCGCGGACAAGAATTACATTTCCCGCTGGCTCTACGGCCGCGGTATTTTCCAGATCGGCGACCTGTTCCGCCCGATCCGCATCCATTCCGACGAAGACGTCGCCCACGTGCGTGAAATGAACCTCCGCATGATCCGCGACTACCGCATCAGCCAGGGCCTCGGCGTCGTGGCGCTCTTCGAGCCGGAAACCTACAACGACGCCATCTGGTTCGCCCGCATCGGCTCAGGCTCCCTGGGCGGCAAGGCGCGCGGCCTGGCGTTCCTGAACCACATCCTCCAGAAATACGACCTCTACGACAAGTGGGAAGACGTGCGCGTGCTTGTGCCGCGTACGCTCGTGATCACCACGGAATACTTCGACCGCTTCATCCGTGAGAACGGCCTGAAATACGTCATCAATTCCGACCTGTCGGACGCCGAGATCCTCTCCGAATTCGTGGCGTCGACCCTGCCGCAGGAGCTGACGGAGGCGCTGCGCGTCTTCATCCGCAACGTTCGCAAGCCGCTCGCCGTGCGCTCGTCGTCCAAGCTGGAAGATTCTTACTATCAGCCGTTTGCGGGGGTCTACTCGACCTACATGATCCCGCACACGGAGAATGAGGACCAGCAGCTCCGCCTGCTGTCCAAGGCCATCAAGAGCGTGTACGCGTCCGTGTATTTCGCCTCTTCCAGAGGCTACATCACGGCCACGGCCAACGTGCTCTCCGAGGAGAAGATGGCCATCGTGCTGCAGGAGATCTGCGGCAGCGAGGACCGGGGCTATTTCTTCCCGACCTTCTCGGGCGTGGCCCGCTCGGTCAACTTCTACCCGATCGGCTACGAGGCGCCGGAGGACGGCGTCGCCAAGGTCGCCCTCGGCCTGGGCAAGGCCGTCGTGGACGGCGACCAGGTGCTCCGCTTCTCGCCGAAATACCCGCGCAACGTCCTGCAGACCTCCACGCCCGAGCTGGTGATGACGGAGACGCAGCAGGCCATGTATGCGCTTGACCTGCAGCCGGATAAGTTCAAGACCAGCGTCGACGACGCGGTCAACCTGGACCGCATCCCCGTCACGGACTGCGGCTGCTTCCGCAACTTCTCCCGCGTGGTCTCCACCTATGACTACGAGAACCAGCGCATGGTGGATTCGCCGGCCCCGGCCGGCCCGAAGTTCGTCACCTTCGCGCACATCCTCAAATACAACACCTTCCCGCTGGCGGACATCCTGAACAATCTGCTCGAGATCACGCAGAAGGAAGTCAAGTGCGGCGTCGAAATCGAATTCGCCGCCAACCTGGACGTCGGCCCCGACAGCCCCGCCATCTTCAACGTCCTGCAGGTGCGGCCCATCTCCGCCGACGGCCTGGACGCCGAGGTGGACTGGAACGACATCGATACCGACAATGCGCTGGTCAGTTCCGGCAGCGCCATCGGCCCGGGCTGGATCCAGGGCGTGCACGACATCGTGTACCTCAAGGAGTCGGCCTTCGACGTGCTGAAGACGCGCGAAATGGCCACGGAACTGAAGGCGCTCAACGCGCAGATGCGCCAGGAGGGACGCAACTACGTCCTGGTCGGCTACGGCCGCTGGGGCTCCAGCATCCCGTCGCTGGGCGTGCCGGTGCAGTGGAGCGACATCTCCGAGGCGCGCGCCATCGTGGAATGCTGCCTCGAGAACTTCCGCGTGGATCCGAGCCAGGGCACGCATTTCTTCCAGAACATGACCTCGTTCAACGCGGGCTACGTCAACGTCAATCCCTACGCCCGCGAGGGCGAGTGCTTCGACGCGGCGCGCCTGGATGCCATGCCGGCCGCCTTCGAGACGGAGTACCTGCGCCAGGTCCATTTCGAGGAAGAGCTGAAGATCTGCATCGACGGCCGCACGGGCAAAGCCCTTATTAAATGAGAAAATTCGTCATCGCCGTCTGCCTGTTCCTGACGTCCCTGTTCGCAGGGGCGCAGAGCTACGTGTCCACGGCGGACGACATCGCGCTCGGGAAGCTGGTGCTGGAGCGGCTCGCCGCCGCGCCGCAGCAGGATCCCGGCGCGCAGATGATCCTCGCGGCGAAGGCCCTCCTGGGCCAGCCCTACGAGGCCGCCACGCAGGAGGGCAGGGAAGAGCGCCTGCGCATCTACCTGACCCGCACGGACTGCATCCTTTTCGCCGAGACCTGTCTCGGCCTCGTGCGGACCGTAGAGCGGTGCGGCGCGCAGGCCACCTTCGAGGACCTGGCCGTCACCCTGCAGCAGTCCCGCTACCGGAACGGCGTCGTGGACGGCTACGCCTCGCGTCTGCATTACACGGCGGAGTGGATCCGCCAGGGGGAGGCGAACGGGCTGTTCGACGACCTCTCCGACGAGCTGGGCGGTGTGCGGGATGCGCGCCCGATCCGTTTCATGACGCAGCATCCCGACAGCTATGCGCCCCTGACCGGGGAATCGCAGTACGCCAAGGACAACCGCCGCGCCATCCGCGCCGTGGAGGAAAGCCTGGATGGCGTGGAGCGCTATTACATCCCGCGGGACAGGCTGGCCGATGCGGAAAGCCGCATCCAGAGCGGGGACATCCTCTGCTTCGCCACCTCCATCGAGGGGCTGGATTATTCGCACGTTGTGATCGCGTACCGGGAGAAAGCGGGCGATGCCCTGGGGTTCATCCATGCTTCCACGGCGGCGAAAAAGGTCATTGTCGAGCCGCGCACCCTCGCGGCCTACCTGAAGGCGAATACCAAGATTCTGGGCGTAAGCGTGCTTCGCGTCCGGTAATTTTTCGTATCTTTGTCTTGTTATGACCACAAGCAGCGAGCTTCTCCGATATGATCTGGGCCCGGGTGTGGAGGCTTTCTCCACCCGCCGGGACTCCGAACTCCCGTATCCTGTGGTGCAGAGCCATCAGGTTCACGGCGTCCGTGTGGCCGTCGTGGACCGGCCGGATCTGACGCGGGAGGAGCTGGAGGGCGTCGATGCGCTCGTGACGGCCCTGCCGGGCTGCGCCATCGGCGTGCGGACGGCGGACTGCGTGCCCATCCTGCTCTACGACCCGGAGTGCCGGGTCGTGGCGGCCATCCATTCCGGCTGGAAGGGGACCGTGCAGCGCATTTCCCAGAAGACGCTCTTCCTGATGAAGCAGGAGTTCGGCTGCCGTCCGGAGAACATCCGGGCCGCCCTCGGGCCGGCTATCGGCCCGGCGAGCTTCCAGGTGGGCGAGGAGGTCGTGCAATTTTTCAAGGAACAGAGTTTCCCGCTGGACGACATCTGGTCGTTCCGGCCCGGCCACAGCGACATCCCCATGGCGGACGGACACCACATCGACCTCTTCAAGGCCAACCGATGGCTCCTGGAAGAAACAGGCGTCCCCGCCGCCTGTATCCAGGTTGCGGGGATCGATACCTATCAGGATCCTACCTTCTTCTCCGCCCGTAACGAGGGCATCGACTGCGGCCGCACCATCTCTTTCATCAAGCTGGTCTAAACCGCCGCGTTTCCGTTTTAACCGAAGACGATCGTTCTGTTCTTGTAGGTCAGGATCTTGCGCTCGATGTGCTTGGTGACCGCACGGCTGAGCACGATTTTCTCCAGATCACGTCCTTTCAGCACCAGGCTGTCGGGGGTGTCCTTGTGCGTGATGCGCACGACGTCCTGCTCGATGATCGGGCCGGCGTCCAGCTCGCGCGTGACGTAGTGGCTCGTGGCGCCGATGATTTTGACGCCGCGCTCGTAGGCCTGGTGGTAGGGCTTCGCCCCCACGAAGGCCGGCAGGAAGGAGTGGTGGATGTTGATGATGTGGTGCGGGTACTCCGCGATCATCTCGTCGCTGATCACCTGCATGTAGCGGGCGAGCACGATGAAATTGATCTTCTCCCTGTGCAGGAGTTCCATCTCTTCCTTCTCCACCTCGGCACGGTTGGACTTGTCCGGGGCGATGCTCCATACGTAGAAGGGGATCCCGAACTGGTCGGCCACGAAGCGCAGGTCCTCGTGGTTGCTGACGATGCAGGGGATGTCCACGTCCCACTCGCCCGCACGGTAGCGGGCGAGGAGGTCGTAGAGACAGTGGCTCATCTTGCTCACGAAAATGGCCATGCGCGGCCGTTCGTCGCTGAAGAAGATGCTGGACACCATGCCGTAGCGCTCGGCGAACAACTCGTCGACGACTTCCTTGATGTGCTCGCGCGGGATGAAGAATCCCTTGAGTTCCCATTCGATACGCATGAAGAGGTGCCCTTCGATGGTATCCACGTACTGGTCGATGTAAACGATGTTGCCGTGGTTGCGGGTGATGAAGCCCGTCACGTCGGTGATGATGCCCTGCTGGTCAGGACAGTGCAGCAGGATTATTGCTTTGCCTTCCGCCATTATTTCTTGGAAATCAAGTACTCAGCAATCTGGACTGCATTCAGGGCAGCGCCCTTCTTGATCTGGTCGCCGGAGAGCCAGAGGGTGATGCCGTTGTCGTTGGCGAGGTCCTTGCGGACGCGGCCCACATAGACGTCGTCCTTGCCGCCGGTGAACAGCGGCATCGGGTAGGTCTGCGTGGACGGATCGTCCTGCAGGGTGACGCCCGGCGCGGCGGCGATGGCGGCCTGCACCTGCTCGACGGTCAGCGGCTTCTCGGTCTCGATCCACACGGCCTCGGAGTGGGAGCGCAGCGAGGAGATGCGCACGCACATGGCGCTGCAGCGCACGTCGGAGTGGAGGATCTTGCGGGTCTCGTTGAACATCTTCATCTCCTCCTTGGTGTATCCGTTGTCCTGGAAGACGTCGATCTGCGGGATGACGTTGTAGGCGAGCTGATAAGCGAACTTCTTGACCGTCACGGGCTTGCCCTCAACGATCTCCTGGTACTGCTGCTGCAGCTCGGCCATGGCCTGGGCACCGGCGCCGGAGGCGGACTGGTAGCTCGCCACGTGGATGCGGGTGATGTGGGAGAGGGCCTCGATCGGTTTGAGCACCACGACCATCATGATGGTGGTGCAGTTCGGGTTGGCGATGATGCCGCGCGGGCGCACGAGGGCGTCCTCGGCGTTGCACTCAGGCACCACGAGAGGCACGTCGGCGTCCATACGGAAGGCGCTGGAGTTGTCGATCATCACGGCGCCGTGCTTGGTGATGGTCTCGGCGAATTCCTTGGAAGTGGAGGCGCCGGCCGACACGAAGGCGTAGTCCACGCCCTTGAAGTCGTCGTTGTGCTGGAGAAGCTTCACTTCATATTCCTTCCCGCGGAAGGTGTATTTGCTGCCGGCGCTCCGGGGAGAGCCGAAGAGTACGAGTTCGTCAATGGGGAAATTGCGTTCGTCGAGGACCCGCAGGAACTCCTGTCCCACGGCTCCGCTTGCACCTACGATAGCTACTTTCATAACTTATTGAATTTTTGATAAATAATCTTTGAATGAGGCATAGTCCCGACCCATCGGGACGGATTGTTTCGTGCCCTGCATGAAGGCGGCGAGGCGGGCGGGAATCTCAATCTCCGCACCGGTGGCCGCTTCGACGGTGTCCTTGAACTTGGCCGGATGCGCCGTCTCGCAGAGCAGGGCGGATTCGCCCGGACCCAGGTTGTGGTAGACGGCGTGGAAGCCGCAGGCCCCGTGCGGGTCGAGCTGGTAGCCGTATTTCTCACGGCAGTACTTCAGCGTTTGGCGGATCTGGTCGTCGTTGCAGATGTTGCCGGAAATATCGTCCGTGATGGCCTTCCAGTCGTGGCCGTAAAGCTCGAAAATGCGGGCGGCGTTGCTCGGGTCGCCGACGTCCATCGCGTTGGCGAGGGTCGGGATGCTCGGGCGCGGGTCGTATTTACCGCTCTGCAGGTAGTCGAAGAAGACCTGGTTGGCGTTGTTCGCCGCCACGAAACGCTTGACCGGCAGGCCCATGCGCTTCGCGAACAGGGCGGCGCAGATGTTGCCGAAGTTGCCGCTCGGCACGCACACGACCAGCTGGTTCGCGAGGCCGAGGCGCTTCATCTGGGCGTAGCCGTGGAAATAGTAGAACGACTGCGGCAGGAGCCGCGCGACGTTGATGCTGTTGGCGGAGGTCAGGCGCAGGCGTTCGGTGAGCTCCGCGTCCATGAAGGCGCTCTTGACGAGGGCCTGGCAGTCGTCGAAGTTGCCGTCCACCTCGAGGGCGGTGATGTTTTGCCCGAGGGTGGTGAACTGGCACTCCTGGATGGGGCTGACCTTGCCTTTCGGGTAGAGCACGTGCACGCGCACGCCCTCGACGCCGAGGAAGCCGTTGGCCACGGCGCTGCCCGTGTCGCCCGACGTGGCCACGAGCACGTGGATGGTGCGCGGGTCGTCGGAGTGCTGCGTGAAATGGCGCAGCAGGCGCGCCATGAAACGGGCGCCGACGTCCTTGAACGCGAGGGTGGGGCCGTGGAAGAGCTCCAGGGCGCCGATGCTCCGCGTCACGGGGACCACCGGGCAGTCGAAGGAGAGCGTCTCCTCGACGATGCGGTGCAGCTCCGCGGCGGGGATGTCCTCGCCGAACAACGCGTCCGCCACGGTGCAGGCGATTTCCTGGAAGGTCATCGTCTGGATGTTCTCGTAGAACTCGGCGGGCAGGACGGGGATGCGCTCGGGCATATAGAGTCCCCGGTCCTCGGCGAGGCCGCGGATTACCGCCTTCTCCAGGCTGGCGCGGGGGGCTTTTCCGTTGGTGCTGTAGTACTGCATAGGCGTCAGGCTATCAGGCGGGCGCCCTTGTTGGACACCTTGACCACGTAAGTTTCAGAAAGGATGCCCTGCTGGGCGAAATGGCGCTCCATGATGGAGCCCACGCGCTGGGCGATGTCGCTGCGGTTCGCCAGGGCGAACACGGACGGGCCCGAGCCGCTGATGTTCATGGCGAGGGCGCCGGCGCCGAGCAGCTTGGCGCGGAGCTCGTCGAAGCCCGGGATGAAGCCCTTGCGGTAGGGCTCCGCGACGGCGTCGCGCATGGCGCGGCCCACCAGCTCAATGTTGCCGGTGCAGAGGCCGGCCACGAGGCCGCCCACGTTGCCCCACTGGGTGATGGCGGTGTGCATCGGGATCTCCTTGGGGAGGATGCTGCGTGCTTCTTTGGTGGAAACCATCAGGTGGGGATGGATGACGGGGCAGTAGAGGTTGCCCGGGACGGGCAGCTTGATGATGTCCAGCGGCTCGTAGCCGCGGATCAGCGTGATGCCGCCCATGACGGCCGGCGCGGCGTTGTCGGCGTGGTAGCCGCCGCTGGCGAGGTTCTCGCCCTCCATGGCGCAGATGACCACGTCCTCCTCGGACAGCGGGGCGCCGAAGAGCTCGTTGATGCCGAAGGCGGCCGCGGCGCTCGAGGCGGCGCTGGAGCCGATGCCGGAGCCGGGATAGATCTTTTTGACAATGCGCACGTCCACACGGCCGCTGCGGCCGGTCATCGCGAAGAATTTCCGGATGACGGGGGTGACGACATTGTCTTCGACGGATTCGGGCAGGGGAACGTCGGTATCGTTGGTGATGGTGATGCCGGAGCCCTCCTCGTCGAGGGTCATTTCCAGCACGTCCCCGACTTCGTCGAGGGCCATGCCCATCACGTCGAAACCACAGCCGAGGTTGGCGATGGACGCAGGTGCGAATACCTTGATCTTCTTCATAATTCCCGTTCCGTTAGATGTTTGCGATGCTCATGATGTCGGCGAACACGCCGGCGGCAGTGACGTCCGCGCCCGCACCGTAGCCCTGGATGAGCATCGGGTGGCGGTTGTAGCGCTCGGTGGTCAGCAGGACGATGTTGTTGGAGCCGTCCAGCACGTAGAAGGAGTGCTGGTTCTCCACGGCCTGCAGGGAGACGGAGTACTTGCCGTTCTCCATCTTGGCGACGAAACGCCAGCGCTTGCCTTCGGCTTCCAGCTTGCGGCGGCGCTCCTCGAAGCCGGCGTCGAGGGAGGGGAGCTTGGCCCAGAATTCCTCCTCGCTGCAGTCGAAGAAGTCCTTCGGAATGAAGAGGTTGGCCTCCACGTCCTCCTGGTTTACTTCATATCCCGCTTCGCGGGAAAGGATGACCAGCTTGCGGATGACGTCCTTGCCGGAGAGGTCGATGCGCGGGTCGGGCTCGGAGAAGCCCTGCTCCTTGGCCATGCGGACGGTCTGGCTGAAGGGAACGTCGGCGGACAGGGTGTTGAAAATGAAGTTGAGCGTGCCGCTCAGCACGGCCTCCAGTTTGAGGATGGTGTCGCCGGAGTTGCACAGGTCGTTGATCGTGCCGATGATGGGCAGGCCGGCGCCGACGTTGGTCTCGAAGAGCCACTTGACGTTGCGCTTGCGCGCGAGCTCCTTAAGCCGGCGGTAGTTCTCGTAGTCGGATGAGGCGGCGATCTTGTTGGCCGCGACCACCGAGATGCCGTGGTCGAAGAAGTCGCCGTAGAGCGCCGCGACGGCCGGGCTGGCCGTGCAGTCCACGAACACGGAATTGAAGATGTTCATGCCGATGATCTCCTCCTTGAGGCGCAGCGGGTCGGTCTCGATGCCGTCCTGCTGCAGGCGCTCCTGCCAGTGGGCGAGGTCGATGCCGGCGCGGTCGAAGACGGCGCGCGTGCTGCGGGCGATGCCCACGATGTTGATTTTAAGGCCGCGCGTGCGCATGAGCGTCTCGCGCTGCTGCGCGATCTGGGCGATCAGGCGGCCGCCGACGGTGCCGATGCCGCACAGGAAGAGGTTGAGTTCCTTATATTCGGACAGGAAGAAACTGTCATGGATGACGTTGAGGGATTTGCGCAGCTGGCGGCGCTCCACGATGAAGGAGATGTTGGACTCGGCGGCGCCCTGAGCTAGGGCGATGACGCTGATGCCGTTGCGTCCCAGCGTGGTGAAGAGCTTGCCGGCGATGCCCGCGTGCTGCTTCATGTTCTCGCCGATCACGGCCACGGCGGCCAGCTCCTCGCGGATTTCCACCGGATTGATGGCGCCGCTTTCGATCTCGCGGGCGAAGGCCTCGTCGAGAACTTCGCGGGCGCGGGCGGCGTCGGCGCGGCTGACGCCGATGGAGATACCCGTCTCGGAAGCCGACTGGCTGACGAGGAAGGCGCTGATCTGCTCCTGGGTGAGGGCGGCGAAGATGCGGGCGTCCACACCCACGATGCCGACCATGGAGGTGCCGGACAGGGTGATCAGGGCGATGTCGTCAATGGAGGAGATACCCTTGATGGAAGTGGTCCCGGGGGTAACGTTTTTCTTGATGATCGTTCCCTTTGCTTTCAAATTGAAAGTATTCTTGATGAGAATGGGGATCCCTTTCGCGCAAACTGGGTACAGGGTAGGAGGATACACCACTTTCGCTCCGAAATTACAGAGCTCCATGGCCTCCTCGTAACTCATCTCGTCGATGACGTAGGAAGTCTTGATGATGCGCGGGTCGGCCGTCATGAAGCCGTCCACGTCGGTCCAGATCTCAAGCAGCTCGGCGTCGAGCGCCGCGGCGATCAGGCTGGCGGTGTAGTCGGAGCCGCCGCGCCCCAGCGTGGTGATCTCGCCGGTGGCTGCGTCGGAGGCGATGAAGCCCGGCACGACAGCTGATGCGCCGGCCTGGCTCCAGCCCTGGAAAGTCTTCTGAATCAGGTCGTAAGTGAGTCCCTGATCGACTTCGTCCCGGTGGCCGTGACGGCGGGTTTTGATGAAATCGACGGCGTCGTAACGCATGGCGCAGGGGAGGCATGCGGTGACGATGCGCGAGGAGAGCCGCTCGCCGAAGCTCATCACTTCGTGCGAGATCTTCGTGGGGATGACCTGCAGCAGGTAAATGCCCTCGCAGATGCGCTCCAGCTGGTCCAGCAGGGTGTCCATCTCGGTCTCCACGGTCTTGACGGCCGCGGCGGGCACAACGGCCTCGCACACGGCACGGTGCCGTGCGCGCAGTTGCGCGACTTCGTCGCGGAATGCCGCATCGCCGGCCGCCGCCAGCTTGGAGGCACGGATCAGCTGGTCCGTGACGCCGCCGAGGGCGGAGACAACTACAATGGAGGGTTCCTGGCGGGAACTTACAATCTCTTTGACTCTGAGGATGCTCTCCGGTGTGCCCACCGAAGAACCGCCGAATTTCAGGATTTTCATGACTAACTAACGCGTTTATCCATCCCAAAGTAAAGCATTTTTTGGCAATTTTTCAAAATTTTAATAAATATTTTGCACTTTCCTTGTTTTTTCCGCAAAAATTCCCGAGATTCGTGACCGGTAAGGGGTTTTTGTACCCCGCAGTTAGTTATGAAATATCGTAGTAGTGTAACCTTCGAAGGCCGCAGAATGGCCGGGGCTCGTGCGCTCTGGATGGCGGACGGGATGAAGCGGAGCCAGTTCGGCAAGCCGGTCATCGCCATCGCCAATTCCTTTACGCAGTTTGTTCCCGGTCATACTCATCTTCACGATGCCGGCCAGATTGTCAAGGCCGAGATCGAGAAGCTGGGTTGCTTCGCGGCCGAATTCGACACGATCGCCGTGGACGATGGCATTGCCATGGGCCACGACGGCATGCTGTATTCCCTCCCGTCCCGCGACATCATCGCCGACAGCGTTGAATATATGGTTAACGCGCACAAGGCGGACGCGCTCGTGTGTATCAGCAACTGTGACAAGATCACTCCGGGCATGATGCTGGCCGCGATGCGGCTCAACATCCCGACCATCTTCGTGTCGGGCGGCCCGATGGAAGCCGGTGCGCTGGGCGATGCGAAGCTCGACCTGATCGACGCGATGATCAAATCCGCGGACCCCTCCGTCAGCGACGACCAGGTGGCAGAGATAGAAGCGCACGCCTGCCCGACCTGCGGCAGCTGCTCCGGCATGTTCACGGCCAACTCGATGAACTGCCTCTCCGAGGCCATCGGCCTGGCCCTGCCCGGCAACGGCACCATCCTCGCCACGCACGCCATGCGCGCGGAACTCTTCCGCAAGGCGGCGCGCCAGATCGTGGAGAACACCTACAAGTATTATAATGACGGCGACGAGTCCGTGCTGCCCCGCAGCATCGCCTCGCGCGCCGCGTTCCTCAACGCCATGACGCTCGACATCGCCATGGGCGGCTCGACCAATACGGTCCTGCACCTGCTGGCCGTGGCGGCCGAGGCGGGCGCGGACTTCAAGATGGCCGACATCGACGCCCTGTCCCGCAAGGTCCCCTGCATCTGCAAGGTGGCCCCGAACACGGCGAAGTACCATATCCAGGACGTGGGCCGCGCCGGCGGCATCGTCTCCATCATGGCCGAGCTGGCCAAGGCCGGCCTGGTCGACACCACGCTCAAGCGCGTGGACGGCATGACCCTCGCCGAAGAGATCGACAAGTGGTGCATCCTCTCCCCGAATTGCACGGAGGAGGCGAAGAATACCTATCGCGTCGCACCCTGCGGCCGTTTCAACATCGAGCTTGGCTCGCAGAAGATGTACTACGACAGCTTCGACACCGACCGCGCCGAAGGCTGCATCCGCGACGTGGCGCACGCCTACACCCGCGACGGCGGCCTGGCCGTACTCTTCGGCAACATCGCCCAGGACGGCTGCATCGTCAAGACGGCCGGCGTGGACGAGAGCATTTTCCATTTCGAGGGCCCGGCCCGCGTGTTCGACTCCCAGGAGGCGGCGTGCGAGGGCATCCTCGGGGGCAAGGTGGGCAGCGGCGACGTGGTCGTCATCACCTACGAAGGCCCGAAGGGCGGCCCCGGCATGCAGGAAATGCTGTATCCGACTTCGTATATCAAATCAATGCACCTCGGTAAGGAGTGCGCCCTGCTGACGGACGGCCGTTTCAGCGGCGGCACCTCCGGCCTGAGCATCGGACATATTTCCCCCGAAGCGGCCTCCGGCGGCAACATCGCCTTGGTCCGCGACGGAGACATCATTGTGATTGACATCCCTTCCCGCAGCATCGCGGTGCGGCTCAGCGACGAGCAGCTCGCGGAGCGCCGCCGCGCGGAGGAGGCCCGGGGCCGCAAGGCCTTCACGCCGCCGTTCCGCCAGCGCGAGGTGTCCAAGAGCCTCAAGGCGTACGCCGCCATGGTGAGCAGCGCGGACAAGGGAGCCATCCGGATCATTGAAGACTAAAGCTTATGGGACAGCGATTGACAGGAGCCGAGATTCTGCTGGAGTCTCTCATCGCCGAAGGGGTGGACACCGTCTTCGGCTATCCGGGCGGTTCGATCATCACCGTCTATGACAAAATGTACAGCTACCAGGATCGTCTGAAGCACATCCTGGTGCGCCATGAGCAGGGTGCGATCCACGCCGCGCAGGGCTATGCCCGCGCCACGGGCCGCCCCGGCGTCGTGATCGTGACCTCGGGTCCGGGCGCCACCAACGTGATCACCGGCGTGGCCGATGCGATGGTGGATTCCACCCCGGTCATCGTGATCGCCGGCCAGGTGGGCAACGCCTCGCTGGGTACCGACGCCTTCCAGGAGACGGACGTGGTCGGCATGACCGGTCCGATCGACAAGTGGACCTACCAGATCCGCCGGCCCGAAGACGTGGCCCCGGCGGTCGCCAAAGCCTTCCACATCGCCTCCACGGGCCGTCCCGGCCCCGTGGTGCTGGACTTTACCAAGGACGCCCAGGTGGGCGTGGGCTGGTTCGAATACGAGAAATGCACGAACATCCGCAGCTATGCGCTGCCGGCGCCCGCCGACGAGGCGGCCCTGGACGCGGCGGCGGAGCTGATCGACAACGCCGAGCGCCCCTTCGTGGTGTTCGGCCAGGGCGTGGTGATTTCCCACGCGGAGGAGCAGCTGAAGGCCTTCCTGAAGAAGGGCGGCATTCCGGCGTGCTCCACGATGCTGGGCCTGAGCGCCCTGCCGTCCGATTTCCCTTATTATGTGGGCATGGCCGGCATGCACGGCAACGTGGCCTCCAACATGATGACGCAGAAGTGCGACGTGCTCATCGCCGTCGGCATGCGTTTCAGCGACCGCGTCACGGGCACGCCGTCCCACTATGCGCCGAACGCGAAGGTGATCCACATCGACGTGGACCGCACCGAGATCGGCAAGATCATTCCGGTCGACGTGGGCATCCTGGGCGACGCCGCCGAGGTGCTGGAGCGCCTGACCGCGAAGATCAAGTTCTCCTTCCACGACGAGTGGGCCGCTTCCGCGCGCCGCTACGACGCCGTGGAGAAGTCCAAGGTGGCCGCGCCCGAGACGACGCCCGACGAGGGCCCGATCAACATGGGCGAGGTGGTGTCCAAGGTGGCCGAACTGTCCGGCCGCAAGGCCATCATCGTCACCGACGTGGGCCAGAACCAGCTGATGGGCGCCCGCTATTCGCGTTTCGCGGACACGCGCAGCTTCATCAGTTCCGGTGGCCTCGGCACGATGGGCTTCGGCCTGCCGGCTGCCATCGGCGCCAAGGTGGGAGAGCCCGACCGCCAGGTCTGCCTGTTCGTGGGCGACGGCGGCATCCAGATGACCATCCAGGAGCTCGGCACCATCATGCAGGAAGGGACGGCGGTCAAGATCGTCATCCTGAACAACAACTGGCTGGGCAACGTCCGCCAGTGGCAGGAGCTCTTCTTCGGCGAGCGCTACTCGCAGACGCGCCTGCTCAACCCGGACTACTCGCTGATCGCGAAAGCCTACGGCATCCGCTACCGCTGCGTGTCCGACCGCAAGGAGCTGGACGAGGCGATCCGCGAAATGCTGGATGCGAAAGAGGCCTACATCCTCGACGCGCACGTGACCGAGATGGGCATGGTCTATCCGATGGTCCCCGGCGGACGCCGGCTGGACGAGATCCTGTTGAACAAAGATGAATGGTATCGCGATGGAGAATAGCAATATGTATATCATCTCGGTGTACTCCGAGAACCAGGTGGGTCTGTTGAGCTCGATCTCCAACATCTTCACCCGCCGCGGCATCAACATCGAGAGCCTGACGGTGTTTCCGTCCGAGTTCCCGGGCATCCACCATTTCACCTTCCGGGCCATCACCACCGAGCGCGCCGCGCAGCAGGTGGTGGGCTTCATCGAGAAGAAGGTGGAGGTGGTGAAAGCCTTCTGCTTCCCGGACAATTCGACGAGCGCCGCCGAACACGGCATCATGGAAGAATATTTACAAAATAGAAACCAATAAAAACAAAAAGAGTATGGCAAAGATGAATTTCGGCGGTGTGGTCGAGAATGTCGTCACCCGCGATGAGTTTACGATCGAAAAGGCACGCGAAGTCCTCAAGAACGAAGTTGTGGCCGTGATCGGCTACGGTGTCCAGGGCCCTGGACAGTCCTTGAACCTCAAGGACAACGGCATCAACGTCATCGTCGGCCAGCGCCCCGGCAAGACCTACGACAAGGCTGTCGCTGACGGCTGGGTGCCCGGCAAGACCCTCTTCAGCATCGAGGAAGCCTGCGAGAAGGCGACCGTGATCGAATACCTGCTCTCCGACGCCGCCCAGATCGCCCAGTGGCCCGTGGTCAAGAAGCACCTGACCGCCGGCAAGGCGCTCTATTTCTCCCACGGCTTCGGCATCACATTCAACGACCGCACCGGCATCATTCCTCCGAAGGATGTCGACGTGATCATGGTGGCCCCGAAGGGCTCCGGTACCTCCGTGCGCCGTCTGTTCCTGCAGGGCCGCGGCATCAACTCCTCCTTCGCCGTGTACCAGGACGCCACCGGCCGTGCGCTTGACCGCACCCTGGCCCTCGGTATCGCCATCGGCTCCGGCTACCTCTTCGAGACCGACTTCAAGCGTGAGGTCTACTCCGACCTGACCGGTGAGCGCGGCACGCTCATGGGCGCCATCCAGGGCATCCTGTCTGCCCAGTACGAAGTGCTCCGCGAGCATGGCCACTCCCCGTCGGAGGCCTTCAACGAGACCGTCGAGGAGCTGACCCAGTCCCTGATGCCGCTTTTCGCGGAGAAGGGTATGGACTGGATGTATGCCAATACTTCCACGACCGCCCAGCGCGGCGCCCTCGACTGGATGGGCCCGTTCCACGACGCTACCAAGCCCGTGTTCGAGAAGCTCTACAACGAGGTTGCCAGCGGCCGTGAGGCCCAGCGTTCCATCGACTCCAACTCCAAGCCGGACTACCGCGAGGGTCTGGAGAAGGAACTGAAGGCCCTGCGCGACAGCGAACTCTGGCGCACCGGCGCCGCCGTCCGTGAACTGCGTCCTGAAAACAAGTAATCCCTATGGATAACAACCGGATCTACATCTTCGACACCACCCTGCGCGACGGTGAACAGGTGCCCGGCTGCCAGCTCAACACCGTGGAGAAAATCCAGGTGGCGAAGGCGCTGGAGGAGCTCGGCGTGGATGTGATCGAGGCCGGCTTCCCGGTCTCGAGTCCCGGCGACTTCAACTCGGTCGTGGAGATCTCCAAGGCCGTGACCTGGCCCACCGTCTGCGCCCTCACCCGGGCGGTGCAGAAGGATATCGACGCCGCGGTGGATGCGCTCAAGTTTGCGAAACACAAGCGCATCCACACCGGCATCGGTACTTCCGACTCACACATCCGCTACAAGTTCAACTCCACGCGGGAGGAGATCATGGAGCGGGCCGTGCGCGCCGTGAAGTACGCCCGCCAGTTCGTCGACGACGTGGAGTTCTACGCCGAAGACGCCGGGCGCACCGACAACGCCTTCCTGGCGCAGGTGGTCGAGGCCGTGATCAAGGCCGGCGCCACCGTGGTGAACATTCCCGACACCACGGGCTACTGCCTGCCGGAGGAATACGGCGCCAAGATCAAATACCTGATGGAGCATGTGGACGGCATCGACAAGGCCATCCTCTCTACCCACTGCCACAACGACCTCGGCATGGCCACGGCCAACACGATGTCGGGCCTGCTGAACGGCGCCCGCCAGTGCGAGGTGACGATCAACGGCGTGGGCGAGCGCGCGGGCAACACCGCGCTCGAGGAGATCGCCATGATCCTGAAGAGCCATTCCGACATTCCCCTCCAGACCAATATCAACACGACGCGCATCTATCCGGTCAGCCGGATGGTGTCGAGCCTGATGAACATGCCCGTGCAGGCCAACAAGGCCATCGTGGGTCGCAACGCCTTCGCACACTCGTCCGGTATCCACCAGGACGGCGTGCTCAAGGAGGTGAGCACCTACGAGATCATCGATCCGAAGGACATCGGCCTGGACGACAACAACATCGTGCTGACGGCCCGCAGTGGCCATGCCGCCCTGCGCTACCGCCTGGAGACCCTGGGCATCAAGCTGACCGACGAGAAGCTGGATGCCTTCTACCAGGAGTTCCTCAAGCTGGCCGACAAGAAGAAGCAGGTCAACGACGACGACCTGCTCGTGCTGGCCGGCGCCGAGCGCGCGGCCGTGGCCCACATCAAGCTGGACTACCTCCAGGTGACGAGCGGCAAGGGCCTCAAGCCCGTCGCGAGCATCGGCCTGGACATCGCCGGCGAGAAGTTCGAGGGCGCGGCCCAGGGCAACGGACCGGTCGACGCCGCCATCAATGCGCTCAAGACCATCGTCCACCGCCAGATGGTGATCAAGGAATTCACCATCCAGAACATCACCAAGGGCTCGGACGACGTGGCGAAGGTGCACATGCAGGTGGAGCACGAGGGGCACGTCTACTACGGCTTCGGCGCCAACACGGACATCGTGACCGGTTCCGTGGAGGCTTACATTGACTGTATCAACAAATTCCAGAACTAGGAGAATGAATACGCTTTTCGACAAAATCTGGGACGCCCACGTGGTCTCGCTCATCGAGGACGGTCCGACCCAGCTCTACATCGACCGGCTGTACTGCCACGAGGTCACGAGCCCGCAGGCCTTCGACGGCCTGCGCGCCCGGGGGATCAAGTGCCTGCGCCCGCAGCAGATCTTCTGCATGCCGGACCACAACACGCCCACCCACGACCAGGACAAGCCGATCGAGGATCCCGTGTCCAAGGCCCAGGTGGATGCGCTCGCGCGCAACGCCGCCGAGTTCGGCCTCACGCATTACGGGATGATGAGCCCGGATAACGGCATCATCCACGTGGTGGGTCCGGAGAAGGGACTCTCGCTGCCGGGCATGACCATCGTCTGCGGCGACTCGCATACTTCCACCCATGGCGCCATGGGCGCCGTCGCCTTCGGCATCGGCACGAGCGAGGTGGAGATGGTGCTGGCCTCCCAGTGCATCCTGCAGCAGAAACCCAAGTCGATGAGCATCCGCATCGAGGGCACGCTCGGCAAGGGCGTGACCGCCAAGGACATCGCCCTCTACCTGATGATGAAGCTCACCACGAGCGGCGCCACGGGCTACTTCGTGGAGTACCGCGGCAGCGCCGTGCGCGCGCTCTCGATGGAGGGCCGCCTGACGCTCTGCAACCTCTCCATCGAGATGGGAGCGCGCGGCGGTTTCATCGCCCCGGACGAGACCACCTTCGCCTACCTCAAGGGGCGCGAGTATGCGCCGAAGGGGGAGGCCTGGGACAAGGCCGTGGCCTACTGGAAGACCCTGCGCAGCGGCGACGACGCCGTCTTCGACAAGGAGCTTGTCTTCGACGCGGCCGACATCGCCCCGATGATCACCTACGGCACCAACCCGGGCATGGGTATCCCCGTGAGTGGAAGCATCCCTGCAGATGCCACGCCGAAAGCGTTGAATTACATGGGATTCCAGGCGGGACAAAAACTGCTTGGACATCCCGTCGACTATGTCTTCCTCGGCGCCTGCACCAATGGCCGCATCGAGGACTTCCGGGCCTTCGCCTCGCTGGTGAAGGGTCGTCACAAGGCCGCCGGCGTGACCGCCTGGCTGGTGCCCGGCTCCTGGGCCGTGAAGCGCCAGATCGAGGAGGAGGGGCTGGACAAGCAGCTCGCGGAAGCGGGCTTCGAGGTTCGTCAGCCCGGCTGCTCTGCCTGCCTCGCGATGAACGACGACAAGATCCCCGCCGGGAAATATGCCGTCAGCACGAGCAACCGTAATTTTGAGGGCCGCCAGGGCCCCGGCTCCCGCACCATGCTTGCCAGTCCGCTGACCGCGGCGGCCGCGGCCGTCACGGGTGTTGTAACCGATCCCAGAACGCTATTATGAAACAGAAATTCGACATCATAGAGAGCACTTGCGTGCCGCTTCCGCTGGAGAACGTGGACACGGACCAGATCATCCCGGCCCGCTTCCTGAAGGCTACTACGCGGGAGGAGAAGTTTTTTGGCGACAACCTGTTCCGCGACTGGCGCTTCAATGCCGACGGCACGCCCAAGAAGGATTTCGTGCTGAACGATCCCCGCTACGGCGGCTGCATCCTGGTGGCCGGCAAGAACTTCGGCTCCGGCTCGAGCCGTGAGCACGCCGCCTGGGCCATCGCCGGTTACGGCTTCCGGGTGGTGATCTCCAGCTTCTTCGCCGACATCCACAAGAACAACGAACTCAACAACTTCGTGCTGCCGGTGGTGGTCTCGGAGGCGTTCCTGCAGGAACTCTTCGACAGCATCGCCGCCGACCCGAAGATGCAGGTGCGCGTCGACGTTCCCGCCCAGACGGTGACCAACCTGGCCACCGGCCGCAGCGAGAAGTTCGAACTCAACGCCTATAAGAAATATTGCTTGACTAACGCATTAGATGATATAGATTATCTTCTTGAAAATAAGTCAAAAATTGAACAATTTGAGAGAAATAGACAAGGCTAGGAGCGAAGCGACTAAGCCCCTTCCCGCCGGGAAGGGGTTTGGGGATGGGGTCGTTGGACGACCGTATTTCGACAATCGAGTTGTCGAAATACTCGATACCACGCTGCGCGACGGCGAGCAGACGGCGGGCGTCTCGTTCAATGCGAACGAGAAGCTGGCCATCGCCCAGCTCCTGCTCGAGGAGCTGAAGGTCGACCGCATCGAGGTTGCGTCCGCCCGCGTGTCCAAGGGGGAGAGCGAGGCGTTCCGGCGCATCTGCGCCTGGGCCGCCGACGCCGGCTGCCTGGACCGCGTGGAGGCCCTGGGATTCGTGGACGACGGCGTGTCCGTGGACTGGATCGCCGACGCCGGCGGCAAGGTGGTCAACATCCTCGCCAAGGGTTCCCTGCGCCACCTGGAGAAGCAGCTGAAGAAGACCCCCGAGCAGCACGCCGAGGACATTATCCGCGTGATCGGCCACGCCGGCGTGCGCGGCCTCGCGGTCAACCTCTACCTCGAGGACTGGTCCAACGGCATGGCCGATTCGCCCGACTACGTGTTCGGCCTGCTGGACAAGCTTCGTTTCCAGCCCATCCAGCATGTGATGCTGCCCGACACTCTTGGTGTGCTCAACCCCTGGCAGGTGGAGGAATACATCGGCCGGATGAAGCAGCGCTTCCCGAACCTGGCTTTCGATTTCCACGCCCACAACGACTACGGTCTCGCCGTGGCGAACACCCTGGCGGCGGCCCGTGCCGGCGTCGGCGGCGTCCACGTGACCGTGAACGGGCTGGGCGAGCGCAGCGGCAACGCCCCCGTGGCGAGTGTCGTGGCGGCGCTCAAGGACCAGCTCGGCTGCGCCGTCCGCGTGGAGGAGGGGAGCCTCACCCACGTCTGCAAGTACGTGGAGAGCATCGCCGGTATCCGCATCCCGGACAATGAGCCGGTGGTGGGTGAGAATGTCTTCACGCAGAGCAGCGGCGTGCACGCCGACGGCGACAACAAGGCCGACCTCTATGCCAACCGCCTGCTGCCGCAGCGCTTCGGCCGCGAGCGCAGCTACGCGCTGGGCAAGATGAGCGGCAAGGCCAACATCGCCAAGAACCTCGACAAGCTGGGCATCCGCCTCACGCCCGAGCAGATCAAGCTCGTGACGCAGCGCGTCGTGGAGCTCGGCGACAAGAAGGAGTCCCTGGCTCCGGAGGACCTCCCGTTCATCGTGGCGGACGTCCTCAAGACGACGCACAACGCCACCCAGGACAACATCCACATCGTCAACTACTCCCTGCAGCTGGCCCGCGGCATGCGCCCGGTGGCCATCGTCAAGGTCAGCATCCACGGGGAAGAATATGAAGCCGCCGCCCCCGGCGACGGTCAGTACGACGCCTTCATGAAGGCGCTCTGGATCATCTACGAGAAGCTCGGCAAGAAGCACCCCGTGCTCACCGACTATCAGGTCACCATCCCCCCGGGAGGCAAGACGGACGCCCTCGTGTCCGCCAGCATCTCCTGGAAGAACGGCGACTACGAGTTCAAGACCCGCGGCATCGACTCCGACCAGACGGAAGCCGCCATCAAGGCCACGGTCAAGATGCTCAACATCATTGAAAACATGGATCTGAATCAATTGAAATGAAACTGAACATTGCCCTTCTGCCCGGGGACGGCATCGGCCCCGAAGTCATCAGCCAGGCGGTCAAAAGCGTTGACGCCGTCTGCCGCAAGTTCGGACACGAGGTGTCCTACCATTTCGCATACGTGGGCGCCTGCGCCATCGACCGTTTCGGCGACGCCTTCCCGGAGGTGACCTACAAGACCTGCCTGGATTCCGACGCGGTACTTTTCGGCGCCGTCGGCGACCCCAAATATGACAACGATCCGACCGCCAAGGTGCGTCCGGAGCAGGGCCTGCTGGCCATGCGCAAGCAGCTCGGCCTGTACGCCAACCTGCGCCCCGTGGAGACCTTCAAGTCGCTCGTCCACAAATCCCCGCTCAAGGAGGAGCTGGTGGACGGCGCCGACTTCCTCGTGATCCGCGAGCTCACCGGCGGCATGTATTTCGGCGAGAAGGGCCGCCTCGACGGAGGCGACACCGCCTACGATACGAACATCTATCACCGTTACGAGATCGAGCGCATCCTCAAGCAGGCGTTCGAGTACGCCATGCGCCGCCGCAAGCATCTCACCGTGGTGGACAAGGCCAACGTGCTCGAGTCCTCCCGCCTGTGGCGCCAGATTGCCCAGGAGATGGCCCCGAATTACCCCGAGGTCACGACGGACTACATGTTCGTGGACAATGCCGCGATGAAACTCATTACGGGCCCGAAATTCTTCGACGTCGTCGTGACGGAGAACACCTTCGGCGACATCCTCACCGACGAGGCCAGCGTGGTCTCCGGCTCGATGGGCCTGCTCGCTTCCGCCTCCGTCGGCGAGAAGACCGGCGTCTACGAACCCATCCACGGATCCTGGCCGCAGGCCGCCGGCAAGAACATCGCGAACCCCCTCGCAGCCATCCTTTCGGCTGCGATGATGTTCGAATATGCCTTCGGTTTGATGGAGGAAGGACGTGCAATTCGCAACGCATTGACTGCCAGCATTGAAAACAATTATGTCACCGATGATTTGGCCGCTTCCGGCACCGCTCATACGACCGAGGAAGTGGGTGATTGGGTGGCAAAACACATCTAAAAAACGGTAATATAAGCTAAAGTTATGGCACAGATAGATTGGGATACTTTAGGCTTCGACGCCTACCGTACGCGCACCGTGGTCCTGGCTCACTACCGGGACGGCGCCTGGTCTGACATCCAGACCACCGAGACCTTCTCTTTCACCATCGACCCTTTCACGCAGGGACTGCACTACGCCATCTCCTGCTTCGAGGGCCTGAAGGCTTTCACCCAGAAGGACGGCAGCATTGTGATGTTCCGTCCGGATAAGAACGCCGCCCGCATGGCGCGTTCCGCCCGTTTCCTCGGACTGCCCGAGCCGCCCCAGGAGATGTTTATCAAGATGTGTGAACTCTGCGTCAAGAACAACCTGGAGTTCCTGCCGCCCTACGGCCATCAGGCTTCGCTGTACCTGCGTCCGCTGCTCTTCGCTCCGCACCCGCAGATGCAGCTGGTGCCGTATCCGGAGGTGATCCTGGCCGTCATGTGCGCCCCGGCGGGCTCCTACTACGGCGCCCACCTGCGTTCGGCCGCCGCCGTGATTCCCGGCGATTTCGACCGCGCCGCGCCGAAGGGTACGGGCTCCTACAAGCTCAGCGCCAACTACGCCGGCACCTTCGTGCCTTACCAGATCGCCCATCAGCAGGGCTATGCGGAGCTGCTTTACCTCAATTCCGCGACGCGCGAGTATGTGGACGAGTTCGGCTCCTCCAACTTCTTCGGCATCAAGGACAACACCTACGTGACCCCGTTGTCCGACAGCGTGCTGCCTTCCATCACCAACCTGACGCTGCAGGAGTGCGCCGCGGACTTCGGCATGAAGGTCGAGAAGCGCCGCGTGCCCCTCGAGGAGCTGGCCGAGTTTGAAGAGGCCGGCGGCTGCGGCACTGCCGTGGTCATCACCCCGATGTCGCACATCGACATGAAGCCCGTCCTCCGGGAGCCGGCGGTGTCCCGCAGCTTCCGCTACGAGGAAGACGGCGCCGTGGGCCCCGTCTGCACCAAACTCTACAAGAGAATTACCGGTATCCAGTTCGGTGAGATCGAAGACGTCCACGGCTGGTGCTATAAGATCTAAGGATGAAGATTTTCAGCGAAGCGCTGGTCGCCGAGGCCTGTCGCGTGAACAACATAGCGGACCTGTCGACCGCCACGATCGGAGAGATCCTCCTGGCGGCGTCGTACCTGGAGCAGAAGACGGGGATACCCTTCGTCCGGATGGACCAGGGCTCGCCCGGCCTGCCCATCAACCGCTACGGCGTCGAAGCTGAGAAGCGGGCGCTGGATAGCGGGATCGGTTCGCAGTATCCGGCCGCGGCCGGCGTGCCCGAGCTCAAAGAGGCCGCTTCCGCGTTCGTCAAGGCCTTCATCGATGTCGATATCGCCCCGCGGGGCTGCGTGCCCACGACGGGCTCCGTAGCGGCCTCTTTCGGGTCGTTCATCGCCTGCACGCAGCGCATCCCCGGCAAGGACAAGGTGTTGTTCGTCGATCCGGGCTTCCCGATCCAGAAGTCGCAGCTGCGCGTGCTCGGGATCGGCTGGCGCGAATTTGACATCTACGCTTGGCGCGGCGCCGCCCGGCTTCGCGAGAAGCTGGAGCAGGAACTCGCCGCGGGCGATGTCGCCGCCATCGTGTATTCCAACCCCAACAATCCCGCATGGATCTGCCTGGAGGAGGAAGAGCTGCAGGTGATCGGCGAGCTGGCCACGAAGTACGACGCCGTCGTGATGGAGGACCTGGCCTACTTCTGCATGGATTACCGCCGGGAGCTGGGCCATCCCTACGAGGCCCCCTTCCTGCCCACGGTGGCGCGCTATACGGACAATTACATCCTGATGCTCTCCGCGTCCAAGATCTTCAGCTATGCCGGCCAGCGCATCGCGCTTTGCTGCATCTCCGACAAACTCTACGAGAAGCAGTATCCGGCCATGGCGAAGCGTTACCTCGACGCCGGCGTGTTCGGCGTCACGCTCACCGCCTCCATCCTCTACATGATCACAAGCGGCTGCACGGCCACGACGCAGTACGGCTACGCCGAGATGCTGCGGCTCTCCTGCGAGGGCAAGATCGATTTCGTGGAGGACACGCGCGAGTACGCGCGCCGGGCGGCCCGGATGAAGGAAATCTTCCGCCGGCACGGTTTCTCCGTGGTCTACGACCGCGACGTGACGCGCGAGGTAGGGGACGGCTTCTTCTTCACCCTGGGCTACGAAGGCCTGAGCGGCGACGAGCTGGTGGTCGAGCTGATGTACTATGGCGTCAGCAGCATCTCCCTGTCCACGACGGGCAGCACCCGCCAGGGCGTGCGCGGCTGCACGAGCCGCATGCGCGAAGAACTCTATCCCGTCCTCGAGGAGCGCATGGCTGAATTCGAGCGGGATCATCCGAAGAAATAGTTTATATGAGATATAATAAGCTTGTCATAGACAAACCCTTCCAGTTTGAAGCAGGCGGTCAGCTCGACCACCTGGAGCTGGTGTACCATACCTCCGACCGGGAATACCGGCCGGGCGACATCGTGGTCTGGGTTTGCCACGCGCTGACCGGCAATTCCAATCCCGAGGACTGGTGGCCGCAGCTCGTGGGCAAGGACAAGCTCTTCGATCCGGACCGCTATTACGTCGTCTGCGCGTCGATGCTCTGCTCGCCCTACGGCGAGACGGGGCCCGCGTCGATTAATCCCAAGACGGGGCGGCCCTATCTGTTCGACTTCCCGCGCACGACGGTGCGCGACATCGTGAACGCCAATATCCTGGTGCGCAAGCACCTGGGCATCGAGCACATCGACCTGATGCTCGGCCCCTCCATCGGCGGTTTCCAGGCCCTGGAATGGGTGATCATGGAGCCGGAGGTGGTGCGGGACGTGGTCTTCCTGGCCACGGCCACGCGCGTGCCGCCCTTCATGACGGCGTTCAACGAGTCCCAGCGCATGGCGCTGGAGGCCGATCCCACATTCCGCGAAGCGAAGGATCTGAACGGCGGCGCCGCGGGCCTCTCCTGCGCGCGCTCGATCGCCCTCATTTCCTACCGTACCTACGCCGGCTACAACCTCACGCAGGCGGAGCCGGAGGAGGATACCCTGTTCGCCGACCGGGCGGGCTCGTACCAGCGCTACCAGGGCCTGAAGCTCCTGCGGCGCGCGTTCGACGCCTACAGCTACTGGTACCTCACCTATGCCCTCGACAGCATGAACGTCGGCCGGGGCCGGGGCGGGGTGGACGCGGCGCTCTCGCGCATCCAGGCGAACTGTATGATGATCAGCATCGACAGCGACGTGCTGTTCCCGCCCAGCCACGGCCGGGCCACGGTGGCTGCCCTCAAGACGGCGGCCTACCGGGAGATCAGCTCCGCGTTCGGCCATGACGGCTTCCTGATCGAGAACGACCAGCTGACCGCCATCCTCAAGCCGATGCTGGACAAGTACCAGAACCGTTAGTGAAGATAAAACATTGTAAGGATATGAAAATTATGAAATTCGGCGGCACCTCGGTTGGGTCCGCACAACGCATCCAGCATGTCGCGGACCTCGTGTCCCGCGGCGGCCGCAATTTCGTCGTCCTGTCGGCCATGTCCGGCACGACCAACTCCCTGGTGGAGATTTCCGACTACCTGTTCAACCGCAACGTCGAGGGCGCCCGCGAGACCATCGACCGCCTGGCGGCGAAGTACCGTGGCGTGATCGCCGAGCTGTACAGCACGGCCGAGGCGCGCGACAAGGCGCAGAAGTACGCCGACGGCGTGTTCGACTATATCAAGACCTTCACCAAGAAGCTCTTTACCCAGGTGGAGTCGAAGATCATCGTCGGTCAGGGCGAGCTCCTGTCCACGCACATGATGGCCTTCTACCTGGAGGAGAAGGGCGTGGCGGTGCAGCTGCTGCCGGCACTCGACTTCATGAAGATCGACGTCCAGGGCGAGCCGGATACGGATTACATCAAGGAGAAGCTCACCGCGCTGCTCGCGAAATATCCCAAGGCCCCGCTCTACCTCACGCAGGGCTTCATCTGCCGCAACCCGCACGACGAGATCGACAATCTGCAGCGCGGCGGCTCGGACTACACCGCTTCGCTGATCGGCGCGGCCGTCGGCGCGGAGGAGATCCAGATCTGGACCGACATTGACGGCATGCACAACAACGATCCCCGTATCGTGGACCACACCACGGCCGTGCGTCACCTCCATTTCGAGGAGGCCGCTGAGCTGGGTTATTTCGGTGCCAAGATCCTGCATCCGACCTGCATCCAGCCGGCCAAGTTCGCCGGCATTCCGGTGCTCCTGCTCAATACGATGGATCCTGAGGCTCCCGGCACGCTGATCGACAATATCCCCGAGGCCGGCACCATCAAGGCCATCGCCGCGAAGGACAATATCACCGCCATCCGCATCAAGTCTTCCCGCATGCTCCTCGCGCACGGTTTCCTGCGCAAGGTCTTCGAGATCTTCGAGAGCTGGCAGACTTCCATCGACATGATCTGCACCTCGGAGGTGGGCGTGTCGATGTCGATCGACAACACGCGCCACCTCGGCGAAATCGTCCACGACCTCAAGAAGTACGGCACCGTGGGCGTGGACCTGGACATGTGCATCATCTGTGTGGTGGGCGACATGGACTGGGAGAACGTGGGCTTCGAGTCCCGTGCCCTGGACGCCATGAAGGACATCCCCGTGCGTATGATTTCTTACGGCGGCAGCAACTACAACATCTCCTTCCTCGTGAAGGGGGAGGACAAGGCACGCGCCCTGCGCTCCTTGAGCAAATGCCTGTTTAAGTAATGCTGAAGGGTGATTTCCCGGTAGAACGCTTTGCAGGCCTGCGGACCCCGTTCTACTATTACGATCTGCCCCTGCTGCGCCGCACGCTTGACCTCGTGCGGGAGCAGTTGGACCGCAACCCGGACTTCCGGGTGCACTATGCGGTCAAGGCGAATTACAACCCCCGTATCCTCGCGGAGATCGCTTCGCGGGGCTTCGGCGCCGACTGTGTGAGCGGCGGCGAGGTGCAGGCGGCGCTGGACGCGGGCTTCCCCGCGGAGGGCATCGTCTTCGCAGGTGTGGGCAAGAGCGACGAGGAGATCCGCCTCGCGCTGCAGGCCGGCATTTCCCGTTTCAACGTGGAGTCCGCGGCCGAGCTGGAGATCATCGACGCCCTGGCGGGCGAGATGGGGAAGGTGGCCCCCGTGGCCCTGCGCATCAATCCTGACATCGGCGCGCACACGCACGCCGGCATCACCACCGGCCTGGCCGAGAACAAATTCGGCATCAATTACGAACAGTTGGACGAGGTGATGGACCTGGCACTGCGCCTGCAGCATGTGCACTATGTGGGACTTCATTTCCACATCGGCTCGCAGATCCTCGATATGAGCGATTTCGTGGCCCTCTGCAACCGCGTCAACGAGCTGGTTGTGCGTCTGCAGCGCGGCGGCCGTCCGGTGGGCGACATCAACGTGGGCGGCGGCCTGGGCATCAATTACCAGCATCCCAACCATTTCCCGATTGCTGATTTCGCCGGTTGGTTCGAGACTTTCCGCAAGCATCTCAAGCTGCCGCAGGGGACTGTCGTGCACTTCGAGCCGGGCCGCTCCATCGTGGCGCCCTGCGGCTCGCTGATCTGCCGCGTGCTCTATGTCAAGCAGGGTACGCACAAGCAGTTCGCCATCATCGACGGCAGCATGACCGAGCTGGTGCGTCCGGCGATGTACCGGGCTTACCACCGTGTGGAGAACATTTCTTCCGGCGAGCCGGAGGAAATCTATGATGTGGTGGGACCCGTCTGCGAGAGCTCCGATGTCTTCGTCAAGGAGTTCTCCATGGACAAGTGCCACCGCGGGGACTTTGTCGCCATCCGCTCCGCCGGCGCCTACGGCGAAGCCATGGCCTCCCGCTACAACCTCCACCGCATCCCCGACGCCTACTTCTTCGAAGGGTAGAAGGTAGCCTTGTCATGCCCGACCTGATCGGGCCTCTCCTCCTTCCCGGCACTACTGCCACCTGCCACTGTCTCTCGCTGTGAGCTATAAGTGGTTGACTGATAGAAATTGATGCATTTATACTCCCCCAATTGGGGGAGTATAAATATATAATCATCTATCCAACAGACAGTTCCGCCTCACAGCAAAAATAGATCGAGCATTTCCTCCACTACGCCAACCTGCCCCTTGTTCAAAAACACCTGCGGACCCAACCTTGATTTGGCGCCACTGTGGGGCAGGTGAGGTCCGCAGATGCGCGCCCCAGGTCGCCACCTGCGGCCCCCACCACCATTCTACGCCATCCAGTGGCATATTACCTCCGCAGATGATTTTGATTAAGGGGAGTTTGGGCAAGAATTTGGGGGTGGGGAAGGAGGATGGGTTGCCTGTTTTTCGTAATTACTTATGATTGAATACTTTCTGAAAGTAACCAGGTTCCAAAGTCCCCGGTTACTCTAGCAAGTATTTGATTGATAGTCGTTTATGAAAAACGGACATCTAGTCGGGTGAGGTAGTTTTGGGGCTGTCGCCGCCTCCCATTACGGTAGTCGGCGCCTCCAGCCGGGAGAGGTCTGTTAATGGGGGGTGGCAGGACGAGCGTGGTAGTCAAAGGCATCAGCGCCTCGCATTACGCGGCTCGGCGCTTACAGGCTAGGGGTCGTCGCTGAGCTCGTCGAAACGGCTCGCGACGCCACGCCTGTTGCCTGGTGCGGCCACACCAACCGGGCAGCAAGCGGGCGATTTTGAGAGCCCCCATGGCTCTCAAAACCGTCCGACTTGCTGCCGCCGACTATGGTAATGGGCGGCGGCGGTGCCCCCAAGCACTATCAGCGGCACTCGACAACCCTGCCAGCAAATTGACTACCCGCGGGAGCCGCCGGAAATCGTATATTCCGGCGGTGAGCGCCCAGGACAGGGAGTTGAAGCTGCCGACTGGATAATCTCCCTGTTCCGTGCGCAAAAATGCCACTGTTTGTGCACGGCCCGGGCCTTTTCCAAAGGTATATCCTCAAAATGGGGTGCCGGTGAGGACAAAGGCCAGTTTTTCCGCCACTTATCCTCAAAATAGGCTGGATTTGAGGACAGGGCGGGCTTTTTCCCGGGGATATCCTCAAAATGGGGTGCTGGTGAGGATGGGGCGGGGCTCGGCCTAGGAGGGCTCGGCCGTGGAGGAGAGGGAGGGGCCTAGGCCGTGTGGCGGGAGACGATATCGCTGAGGATCTGGTGGTTTTCCAGATTGTTGGCGCCGACGAGGATGGTCGGGCCGTCGAAGTGCAAGCGGGCGCCGGCGCGGCCGGTGAGCACGCCGCCCGCTTCGGTCAGGACTAGGTAGGCGGCGGCGTAGTCCCAGGGCATGATGCGGTACTCGAAGTAGAGTTCGCACAGGCCGCAGGCCAGGTAGCAGAGCTCGATGGCGCAGGAGCCGAAGCGCCGGACGTCGTTGCATTTCTGATAGGCTTCCCGGATGATGGCGCTGCAGGTCTCTGCGTGCTCCTTATGATAGAGGCAGAGCGCCGTGATCAGCATGCTCTGGTCGAAGGGCCGGTCGGAGACGTGGATGGGCTTGCCGTTCAGGCGTGAGCCGCCGCCCTTGACGGCGTCGAAGAGCTGGTCGTGGTAGGGGTTGTAGACCACGCCGAGCAGGATCTCGTCGCCTCCCTTCAGGGCCACGGAGATGCAGCATTCGGGGAGCTCGCGGGCGAAGTTGGCCGTGCCGTCGATGGGATCCACGATCCAGACGTATTCGTGCTGGGTGTCCAGCAGGTCATTCTCTTCTCCCAGGAAGCCCGAGCCCGGCAGCAGCGCGCGCAATTCCTTGTACAGGAAATCCTGCACGGCCAGGTCGGCGCTGGTGCAGAGGTTCGTGACGGAGCCCTTGGTCTTGACCAGCAGGTGCTCCCGGTCCATCATCAGCCGGGAGGCTTCCCGGACCGTCGCCTGCACCTGGGGGAGCAGGCTGACGAGATTCAGTTCGTTGCTCATAAGGGAAAGTTACGCGTTCATCGTGGCCTGCATCGCCTCGTAGAGGGCGGGGAAGCGCTCGGCGATCACGGCCGGACGGCCGCCGTCGAAGAAGCAGTGTACCGTCTCGCCGGTGGCGACAATCTTGCCGGCCACGCGCATTGTGTAGGCGATGATCAGCTTCACTTCGCTCAGGCTCTTGACCTTGACTTCCACTTCAATTACGTCCTTGAACGTAGTGGTTTTCTTGTAATTGCATGCGGCAGAGACGACGGGGGAGACGATGCCCTCGGCCTCCATCCGGTCGAAGCCGTAGCCCAGCTGGTCCAGCCAGTCGATGCGGGCTTCTTCCATGAAGCGGATATAGTTGGAATGATGGGTGATACCCATCTTGTCGGTCTCGTAGTACTTGACTTCGTGCAGGTAAGGTTTCGTCGTCATGATTTGCGTTTTTTGGAAACGGAGGATTCATATTCCCGCAGGGCCTTGATGGCTTGCGGACAGAGGAGGATCAGCACGATGACGTTGATCCAGGCCGTCAGGCCCACGCCCACGTCGCCCAACTGCCAGATGACGTTGGTCTCGTGCTGGGCGCCGAAGATGACCATCGCCAGCAGCGAGAAGCGGAAGATCCAGATGCAGACCTGTTCTGTTTTCTTCTTTTCCGGCCGGTCCGCAAAGATCTGCATGATGCTGGACTCGCCGTAAAAGTAATAGGCCATCACGGTCGTGAACACGAAGAACACGAGGGCGATGCTCACGAAGGTGCTGCCGAAGCCCGTCAGGACGGAATCCACGGCCGCCTGCGTGTAGCCCACGTAGTTGTCGCCAAGCTGCGGCGCACCGGCCACGAGCAGCTCGCCCGTCTTGGCGTCGAGGATGTTGTAGGTGCCCGAGCAGAGGATCATCAGGGCCGTGGCCGTGCAGATGAGCAGCGTGTCCACGTAGACCGAGAAGGCCTGCGCGAGGCCCTGCTTGGCGGGGTGCGAGACGGCTGCGGAAGCGGACACGATGGCGCCGCCGCCCTGGCCGGCCTCGTTGGAGAAGATGCCGCGCTTGACGCCCATCATGATGGTGGAGCCGAGGATGCCGCCCGCCACGGGCTGGATGCCGAAGGCGCCGTCGAAGATGGCCTTGAACACACCCGGCACGGCGTCCAGGTGCTGGGCGATGACAATCAGCGTGATGATGATATAGCCCGCCGCCATGAACGGCGTCACGATGGATGCGACGCGTGCGATGCTCTTGATGCCGCCGATGATGACGAGTCCCAGCACGAAGGCCAGTCCGAGCCCGGAAGCGAGCGGGGAGAGCTGGAAGGAATTGTCCAGCGCACCGGCCATGCCGTTGGCCTGCACCGTGGGCAGGAAGGTGCCGTAGCCCACCAGGACCAGGACGGAGAAGAGGATGCCCAGCCAGCGGACGCCCAGGCCCTTCTCGATATAGGACGCAGGTCCGCCGCGAAAGCCCGTGGCGTGGTGGAATTTGTATTTCTGGGCGAGGGTGGACTCCACGAAGGCCGTGGATGCGCCGAAGAAGGCGATGATCCACATCCAGAAGATGGCGCCGGGGCCGCCCAGGGCGATGGCCGTGGCCACGCCGACGATGTTGCCCGTGCCCACGCGGCCCGAGAGGGCCACGCAGAATGCTTCGAATGAGGATATACCGTGCTGTCTGCCGTCCGGCGACTTCTCCGCGCGGGCGAACAGCGAACGGATCATCAGTCCGAAACGGCGCACCTGCACGAAGCGGGTCCTAACGGAAAAGTAAAGACCGGCTCCCACCAGGAGCACGACCAGGGCGGGGCTCCAGATGATGTCGTTGAGGACGGAGACGATTCTCTCGAACATTGCTTAGTCAGTGAGCTTCCACCAGGTTTCCAGGTCGGACGGGGCCCGCCAGTCGCCGCGGGGCGACAGGGAGACGGAACCGACCTTGGGCCCGTCGGGCAGGCAGGAACGTTTGAATTGCTGGTTGAAGAATCGCTTCAGGAAGGTCTCCAGCCACTTGCGCAGGGTGGCGTCGTCATAGCTGCCGGCGAAGGCCTTGCGGGCCAGGAAGAGCAGCTTGTCGGGATCGGCGCCGCTGCGGAAGAAGTGATACAGGAAGAAGTCGTGCAGCTCGTACGGGCCGACGGTGTCTTCCGTCTTCTGGGCGATCTTGCCGTCCTTGTCGGCCGGCAGGAGTTCGGGACTGATCGGGGTGTCCACGATGTCCAGCAGCGTGGCGTGGATGTCGCCGGCCGCGTCGAACTTGTTGTCCGCGGCCCAGCGGACCAGCGTGCGCACCAGCGTCTTGGGCACGCTGGCGTTGACGCCGTACATGGACATATGGTCGGCGTTGTAGGTGCACCAGCCGAGGGCGAGCTCGGAGAGGTCGCCCGTGCCGACGACGATGCCGCCTTCCTTGCCGGCGACATCCATCAGCAGCTGCGTGCGCTCGCGCGCCTGGCTGTTCTCGTAGGTGAGGTCGTGATTGTTCTCATCCTGGCCGATGTCGGCGAAATGCTGCCGGACGGCGGGGACGATGGATATTTCACGGGAAGTGATGCCCAGCTCGCGCATCAGGTCCACGGAGTTGTCGTGGGTGCGGTGCGTGGTGCCGAAGCCCGGCATGGTGATGCCGATGATGTTCTCACGCGGCAGGCCGAGGGTGTCGAAGGCCAGCACGGTCACGAGCAGCGCGAGGGTGGAATCGAGGCCGCCGGACACGCCGATGACCGCCTTCTTGCAGCGGATGTGCTCCAGGCGCGTGGTCAGGCCCGCCACCTGGGCGGCGAGGATCTCGCGGCAGCGCACGCCGAGCGCCTCCGGATCGCCCTGGGGGACGAAGGGATGCGGCTCCACGTAGCGGAGGAGCTTCGCCTCGAAATCCGTCGCGGCGGCTTCGCCGGCGTCCTGCGTGACGTAAGCGGGCAGGGGCCCCTCGAAGCCGAAGCTGTGCTCCTTGGCGCGCAGGGTGTCCAGGCGCTGGATGTCCACGTCGGCGAGGATGGCGCGGCTGCCGCGTGCGAAGCGCTCGGCTTCGGCGAGCAGGGTGCCGTTCTCGCAGATGAGCGAGGCGCCGGACCAGACGAGGTCCTGCGTGGATTCGCCTTCGGCGCAGGAAGCGTAGACGTAGGCGGCGTAGAGCCGGGAAGCGGTGGCGCTCACGAGGCTCTTGCGGTATTCGTGCTTGAAGAGATAATCGTTGCTGGCGGAGAGGTTCAGGATCAGCTGCGCACCGGCCACGGCGGCCTGCGAGCAGGGGGGAACGGGAACCCACAGGTCCTGGCAGAGCTCGATGGCGGCGAGCGCCTCTCCGATGCGGAAGAGCTGGCGCGTGCCGAGCAGGACCTCGTCCTGGCCGGCGAAGCGGATGCGCGCACCGGAGGGGGAGAGCACCCGTGCGGAGGCGAACCAGCGCGGCTCGTAGAATTCGTTGTTGCCGGCGAGATAGGTCTTGGGGACGATGCCGAGAATGCGCCCGGCGCGCAGGGCGACGGCGCAGTTGAAGAGCCGTCCGGCGTGGCGCACGGGGACGCCGATGACGAGCATCGGCTCCAGCTTGGCGCTGGCGGCGACGATCTCCGCCACGGCGGCTTCCGCGTCGGCGAGCAGGCGCTCCTGGCCGAACAGGTCGGCGCAGGTGTAGCCGGTCACGCTGAGTTCCGGGAAGACGATGACGGAGGGACGCTGCGCTTTCAGGTCCCGGCAAAGTTGGAGGATTTCCCGGGCGTTCGCCGCCGGGTCGGCCACGTGCACGCGCGGCATGGCCGCCGCTACACGAATGAATCCAAGACGCTTCATACACGCAAATATAGCGGATTTGCATAAGCTATGCAAGATATTATAATAGTGGTATAATAAAAACTTTTAAAAAGTTTTGAAAAACTCTTGCATTTCCAATTTTTCTTCGTAACTTGCAGTCGAATTTTTGGTTTAAAACAAAGTTAAGTAGTGGCACGCACCCTGAATAATCAGAAGCAGAATTCCCAGAACCAGCAGCAGGTTCCGGGTGCTTCCAGGTGCGTATAACTCCAGTCCTTATGCGACACATCATTAAAAGAAGCACAATTTGAAAATCAGATAAGAGAGGCTGGTCCGGTGGACTAGCCTCTCTACTTTTATAAGTGTGAACGTGTAACGGACGACGAAAAAAAGATAAGTAGTTAGTTTAATTTATAAGTGTAGTGTTTATGGACAGATTTGATTTGGTTAAGGAATCCTTCATGAGAAGGGAGGTTCCTGCAGAAGTCCCCGCTGGCAAGACTTCCGAGTACTTCGGTGAACTCGTGTTCGACCGAAAGAAAATGTGCAAATACCTGGATGCCGACAGCCTCCAGGCGCTCCTGGCCTGCATTGAAGGCGGTGAGCCCCTCGACCGCAAGACGGCCGACGGCGTGGCCCGCGGCATGAAAGAATGGGCGATGGAGCACGGCGTAACCCACGTCACCCACTGGTTCCAGCCCCTGACCGAGGGTACCGCCGAGAAACACGACTCCCTGATCGACTACGACGGCAAGGGCGGCGTCATCGAGACCTTCGACGGCAAGATGCTCGCCCAGCAGGAGCCGGACGCCTCCTCCTTCCCGAACGGCGGCATCCGCGCCACCTTCGAAGCCCGCGGCTACACCGCCTGGGATCCGACCTCCCCGGTCTTCATCCTGGACGACACCCTCTGCATCCCGACTGTTTTCATTTCCTATACTGGCGAGGCGCTCGATTACAAGACCCCGCTCAAGAAAGCCCTCAAGGCCGTCAGCGACGCTGCCGTGCCTATCTGCAAACTCTTCGATCCGGGTGTGTCCAAGGTCTATTCCTACCTGGGCTGGGAGCAGGAGTACTTCCTCGTCGACGAGGCGCTCTACGCCGCCCGCACGGACCTGATGATCACCGGCCGCACCCTGTTCGGCCACAACTCCTCCAAGAACCAGCAGCTGGACGACCACTACTTCGGCGCCATCCCGACCCGCGTGGCCGCTTTCATGCGTGACCTGGAGATCGCCGGCCACCGCCTCGGCATTCCTCTGAAAACCCGCCACAACGAGGTGGCTCCGAACCAGTTCGAGCTCGCGCCGATCTACGGCGAGACCAACCTCGCCAACGACCAGAACCAGATCGTGATGAACCTGATGGGCCGCATCGCCCGCAAGCACGGCTTCGTGGTGCTCCTGCACGAGAAGCCCTTCGACGGCGTGAACGGTTCCGGCAAACACAACAACTGGTCGCTCGGCACGGACAAGGGCACGCAGCTCCTCGCCCCGGGCAAGGATGCCAAGGGCAACCTCCAGTTCGTCACCTTCTTCGTCAATGTCCTGGCCGCCGTGCAGAAGCACAACGCCCTGCTGAAGGCCTCCATCGCCAGCGCCACCAACGCCCACCGTCTGGGTGCCAACGAGGCGCCGCCCGCAATCGTGTCCGCCTTCCTCGGCCGCACGATGACCGATGTGCTCCACAAACTGCTTGAGGTTCCGTCCGACACCCCGATCGAGATCGCGGGCAAGAAGGGCAAGAGCGTCGGCCTGGTGGAGATCCCGGAGATCTTCGTGGACAACACCGACCGCAACCGTACCTCTCCGTTCGCCTTCACGGGCAACCGCTTCGAGTTCCGCGCCGTCGGTTCCTGCGCCAACTGCGCCGGTGCGATGACCACGCTCAACGCCGCCGTGGCCGAGCAGCTCATCGCCTTCAAGGCCGACGTGGAGAAGGAGATCGCCAAGGGCAAGAAGACCAACGTGGCCATCATGGACGCCCTGAAGCCCATCATCAAGTCCGTTATCGATACCGTCTGCTTCGACGGCAACGGCTACTCCGAGGAGTGGAAGAAAGAAGCCATCAAGCGCGGCCTCGACGTGGAGACCAACGTCCCGAAGATGTTCGCCGAGTTCACCAAGCCCGCCGCCATCGAGATGTTCACCAAGACCGGCGTCTACACCGAGAAGGAGCTGGAGGCCCGCAACGAAGTGAAATGGGAGACCTATGTCAAGAAGGTCCAGATCGAATCCCGCGTGATGGTCCGCATGGCCCTGAACCACATCGTCCCGGCCGCCCTCGAGTACAAGGCCAAGCTTCTGAAGGAAGTCGCCCTCGCCAAGGAGGTCTACGGCAACCTGGACAGCTGCACCACCGAGCTGCGCATCCTGGAGGACATCAACAAGTATGTGGACGATGTCCGCGAGAAGGCCACCGCGATGAAGGAGGCCCGCAAGGCCGCCAACGCCATCGAGGACGGGTACAAGCGCGCCCTGGCCTACCACGAGATCGCTGAGAGCCTGTTCGCGCTGCGTCGTCCGATCGACAAGCTCGAAGAGGTGGTCGACAACAAGATGTGGCCGCTGCCGAAGTATCGCGAGATGCTCTTCATCAGCTAGTTATCAATCATCATTGTAAGTATTTCTTTAGAAACACACTAGATGAAATCCGGTCTATATGACGCGGCATCGGAACACGATGCCTGTGGGGTCGGTATGGTCGTGAACATCCGCGGCGACAAGACCCATGAACTGGTAGACAACGCCCTGACGGTGCTCGAAAACATGAGCCACCGCGGTGCCGAAGGCGCCGACGGCAAGTCGGGCGACGGTGCCGGCATCATGGTCCAGATTCCCCATGAATTCATTTTACTCCAGGGTATTCCCGTGCCGGAGAAAGGCCGTTACGGCACGGGCCTGGTTTTCCTGCCCAAGGAAGCTGCCAAGCGTGAGCGCATCCTCGAGTCCATCCGGGCCGAGGTCGAGCACGAAGGCTGCGTGCTGAGCCACATCCGCGAGGTGCCGGTCAACTCCGCGTGCCTCGGTGCGGAAGCGGCCAAGGGCGAGCCGTACACGGCCCAGCTCTTCGTGACCAGCGCCGAATTTATCGAGGAGGCGGACCTGGAGCGCAAGCTCTACCGCATCCGCAAGCATGTTGAGCGCCTGGGAGAGGACGGCTACATCTGCTCCCTCTCCACGCGCAACATCGTATATAAAGGTATGCTCACCAGCCGCCAGCTGCGGGAGTATTACACCGACCTGACGAGCCAGTGGTTCACGAGCGCGATGGCGATCGTCCACTCCCGCTTCTCGACCAACACCTTCCCGCAGTGGAGCCTGGCGCAGCCGTTCCGCATGCTCTGCCACAACGGCGAGATCAATACCATCCGCGGCAACCGCAGCTGGATGCAGGCCCGCCAGAGCGTGCTCAACTCCGGCGCGATGGGCGACATCGGCGACCTGCTGCCGATCGTCCAGCCCGACATGAGCGACTCCGCCAGCCTGGACAACGTGCTGGAATTTCTCACCCAGAGCGGGCTCAGCCTGCCGCAGGCCGTCTCCGTGCTGATGCCGGAGAGCTTCGACGAGACGAACCCGATCTCCGAGGACCTGCGCGCCTTCTACGAGTACCATTCCATCCTCATGGAGCCCTGGGACGGCCCGGCCACGCTGCTTTTCAGCGACGGTCGCTACGCCGGCGGTATCCTGGACCGCAACGGTCTGCGTCCCGGCCGCTACACCATCACCAAGCGCGGCTTCCTGGTCGTCGCGAGCGAGGTGGGCGTGCTGGACTTCGATCCCACCGAGATCGAGTGCAAAGGCCGCCTGGAGCCGGGCAAGATGCTGCTCGTCGACACCAAGGAAGGCAAGATCTGGTACGACGCCGAGATCAAGGAGCAGCTGGCTTCCGAGCACCCGTACCGCAAGTGGCTCTCCGCCGGACGCATCCAGCTGGAGGACCTGCACAGCGGCCGCAAGATCGAGCACAACGAGGCCGACCTCCTGCACAAGGAGCTCCTCTTCGGCTGCACGGCCGAGGATGTGGAGAACGCCCTCAAGCCCATGTGCGAGAAGGGCATCGAGCCCACTTCTTCGATGGGCAACGACACCCCGCTGGCCGTCCTGACGGAGCGCCCGCAGAGCTTCTTCAACTATTTCCGTCAGCAGTTCGCCCAGGTGACCAACCCGCCCATCGACTCCATCCGTGAGCAGATGGTGATGTCGCTGTTCGAGTACATCGGACGCGTGGGTGCGGGCATCCTGACCCCGGACGAGGACAACTGCAAGATGGTGCGCCTGCCGCACCCGATCCTGACCAACACGCAGCTCGACCTGCTCTGCAACATCCGTTACAAGGGCTTCAACACCGTCAAGCTCCCCATGCTCTTCGAGTGCGCGGCGAACACCACCGCGGCCGCGGCCAACCTGCGCCGGGCCCTCGCGAACCTCTGCCAGAAGGCCGAGAAATGCGTGGATGACGGTGTGAACTATATCATCCTGTCCGACCGCGACGTGGACGAGACCCATGCGCCCATCCCTTCGCTGCTGGCTGTCAGTGCGGTGCACCACCACCTGATCGCCACCGGCAAGCGCGTGCAGACGGCCCTGATCGTCGAGAGCGGCGAGATCCGCGAGACGATGCACGCCGCGCTGCTGCTCGGCTACGGCGCCTCCGCCATCAACCCTTACCTCTCCTTCGCCATCATCTCGAGCCTGGCGCACGGCGGCAAGATCCAGCTGAACTACGCCACGGCCCGTACCAACTACATCGAGGCGATGAAGAAGGGCCTGCTGAAGATCATGGCCAAGATGGGTATTTCCACCATCCGCTCCTACCGCGGCGCCAAGATCTTCGAGAGCATCGGCCTGGACGAAGGCCTGCTGCGCGAGTACTTCGGTACCGAGCGCTCCACCATCGGCGGCATCGGCCTGGAGACCATCGCGCGCGACGCCATGTGGTTCCACGCGCAGGCATATGCCGAAGCGCCGAAGACCGACTTCCTGCCCAACGTGGGCCAGTTCCATTACCGCAAGGGCGGCATCGCCCACGCCTGGAACCCCGAGACCATCTCCGCGCTGCAGATCGCCACGCGCCTGGGCAGCTACAAGAAATTTAAGGAATTCACCGCCGCCGTGGACGGCAAGTCCGAGGCGCTCTTCCTGCGCGACCTGCTGGACTTCAAGCGCGGCACCGCCATTCCCGTCGAGGAGGTGGAGCCCGTGGAGTCCATCGTCAAGCGCTTCGTGGTGAGCGCCATGAGCTTCGGTGCCCTGAGCATCGAGGCCCACGAGGCCATCGCCCTGGCGATGAACCGCCTCGGCACGCGCTCCAACACGGGCGAGGGCGGCGAGGACAACGAGCGCTACCACACGGAAGTGGACGGCGTGTCGCTGTCCAGCAAGACCAAACAGGTGGCTTCCGGACGCTTCGGCGTCACGGCCGAATACCTCGTCAACGCCGAGGAGATCCAGATCAAGGTCGCCCAGGGCGCCAAGCCCGGTGAGGGTGGCCAGCTGCCGGGATTCAAGGTCAACGCCATCATCGCGAAGACCCGCAACTCCATCCCGGGCATCTCCCTGATCTCCCCGCCGCCGCACCATGACATTTACTCCATCGAGGACCTCTCGCAGCTGATCTTCGACCTCAAGAACGTCAACCCGGCCGCCGCCATCAGCGTCAAGCTGGTGTCGGAGAGCGGCGTGGGTACGATCGCCGCCGGCGTGGCCAAGGCCAAGGCCGACCTGATCGTCATTTCCGGGGCCGAGGGCGGCACCGGAGCCTCTCCTGCATCCTCGATGCGTTTCGCGGGCATCAGCCCGGAAATCGGCCTCGCAGAGGCGCAGCAGACGCTCGCGCGCAACGGCCTGCGCAGCCAGGTCCGCCTCCAGGTGGACGGTCAGCTGAAGACCGGCCGCGACGTACTCCTGATGTCGCTGCTCGGCGCGGACGAGTTCGGCTTCGGCACCCTGCCGCTGATCGTGCTCGGCTGCGTGATGATGCGCAAGTGCAGCCTCAACACCTGCCCCACGGGCGTGGCCACGCAGGATCCCGAGCTGCGCAAGCACTTCCTCGGCAAGGCGGACTACCTCGTCAACTACTTTACCTACCTCGCACAGGAAGTGCGGGAATACCTCGCGGAGATGGGCTTCCGCAGCCTCTCCGAGGTCGTGGGCCACACGGAGCTGTTGGTCCGCAAGCCGGTGGATCCGTCCTCCAAGGCGGCGCGCGTGGACCTGTCCCGCGTGCTCTTCAAGGAAGAGGGCTCCTGCGGCTGGTCGGGCGCTGAGTTCCATGCGCTCCCGCCGGTCCGTGACCTTGAGATCATCAAGGCCGCCCAGCCGGCCATCGAATGGAAGGAGGAGATCAGTCTCGAATATCCCATCGCCAACACCGACCGTGCCGTCTGCACGATGCTCAGCGGCCGTATCGCCGCTAAGTACGGCGCCGAGGGCCTGCCGGATTCGACCCTGAACATCAAGTTCAAGGGCTCGGCCGGCCAGAGCTTCTGCGCCTTCCTCGCCGGCGGCGTGAACGTACGCCTGGAGGGCGAGGCCAACGACTACGTCGGCAAGGGCCTGAGCGGTGGCCGCGTGGCCATCCGTCCGTCCGCACGCGCCACGTTCAAGGCCGAGGACAACATCATCGCGGGCAACACCTGCCTCTACGGCGCCACGGGCGGCGAAATGTACGTCGCCGGCCGCGCCGGTCAGCGTTTCGCGGTCCGTAACTCGGGCGCGAAGGCTGTCGTGGAGGGCGCGGGCGACCACTGCTGCGAATACATGACCGGCGGCCGCGTGGTCGTCCTGGGTCCCGTGGGCCGCAACTTTGCAGCCGGTATGTCCGGCGGCGTGGCCTACGTCTACGATCCCGAGCACGTCTTCGACTACTACTGCAACCTGGACATGGTGGAGATCTCCCTCGTGGACGACAAACTCGACCGCAAGGAGCTGCACGAGCTGATCCGCCAGCACTACCTCTACACCGGGTCCAACCTGGCGCGGACGCTGCTGGACGACTGGGCCCGCTCGGTCGACGACTTCATCAAGGTCATTCCGATTGAATACAAGCACGTTCTCGAACAGGAGCGCCTGCGCGGCCTGGCGGAGAAAGTACAGAACCTCCAAATCCAATATTGACGCCTTATGGGAGACTACAAAGCATTTTTGACGATACCCCGCAAGGAAGCCGGCTACCGGCCGGTTCATGACCGTATCCAGGATTTCGGGGAAGTGGAGCAGACGCTCAACGAGGGCGACCGCCGGCTGCAGGCGTCTCGCTGCATGGACTGCGGCGTGCCCTTCTGCAACTGGGCCTGCCCACTGGGCAACCGTCCGCCGGAGTGGAACGACGCCGTGTATAAAGGGGACTTCGAGCTGGCCTACCGCCTGCTCAACTCGACCAACGATTTCCCGGAGTTCACCGGACGCGTGTGCCCGGCGCTCTGCGAGAAGGCCTGCGTGCTCAACCTGACGATGCACGAGCCTACGACCAACCGCGAGAACGAAGCGGCCATCACGGAAATCGCTTACCGCGAGAACTATGTGCACCCGGTTGCGCCGGAGCGCAACGGTCGCAAGGTGGCCGTGGTCGGCGCGGGCCCCTCGGGCCTGGCCGCGGCCAACCAGCTGAACCGCAAGGGCTACACCGTGACGGTCTTCGAGAAGAACGAGAAGGCCGGCGGCCTGCTGCGGTTCGGCATTCCGAATTTCAAGCTGAACAAGACCGTCATCGACCGCCGCATCGCGCTGATGGAGCAGGAGGGGATCACCTTCCGCTACGGCGAGGAAGTGGCGCCGGACGCGCTGCCGAAGGGCTTTGACGCCTACGTCATCGCCACCGGCACCCCGACGGCGCGCGACCTGCCCGTGCCCGGGCGCGAGCTGAAGGGCGTCTACTTCGCCCTCGAGCTGCTCGCGCAGCAGAACCGCGTCCTGTACGGCGCTGAGGTCGACGCCGCCCACCGCGTGAGCTGCAAGGGCAAGGACGTGCTGGTCATCGGCGGCGGCGACACGGGTTCCGACTGCATCGGCACGGCGCACCGTCAGGGCTGCAAGTCCGTGATGCAGATCGAGATCATGCCCAAGCCGCCCGTAGGGCCGGACGACCCGGCCAACCCTTGGCCGAACTGGCCGCGCACGCTCAAGACCTCCTCTTCGCACGAAGAGGGTTGCGTGCGGCGCTGGAACATCAACACGCTCCGTTTCGTGGGCGAGAAGGGCAAGCTGACCGGCGTGGAGATCCAGCCCATCGACTGGAAACCCAACCCCGAGGGCGGACGCCCGCTGATGGTTCCCGCCGGCGAGCCGGAACTGGTCAAGGCCGACATCGTCCTGCTGGCGATGGGCTTCCTGAAGCCGCAGCTGCCCGAGGTGGGGGAGAATGTCTTCTTCGCCGGCGACGTGCAGAGCGGCGCCTCCCTGGTGGTCCGCGCGATGGCTTCCGGCCACGCTGCCGCGGCCGCCGTGGACGCATACTTCAAAAAACCTAAAAAGAAATGATGAACACGAAGTATATCTTCATAACGGGCGGCGTGGTCTCGTCGCTGGGCAAGGGTATCATCTCCGCCAGCCTGGGCAAATTGCTCCAGGCCCGCGGATTCAAGGTGACGATCCAGAAGTTCGACCCCTATATCAACATCGACCCGGGGACGCTCAATCCCTACGAGCACGGTGAGTGCTACGTGACGGCCGACGGCATGGAGACGGACCTGGACCTTGGTCATTACGAGCGCTTTACGGGCATCCACACCACCCGCGAGAACTCCATCACCACGGGCCGTATCTACAAGACGGTCATCGACCGGGAGCGTCGGGGCGACTACCTCGGCAAGACCATCCAGGTCGTCCCGCACATCACCGACGAGATCAAGCGCCGGATGCTGCGCAAGGACGTGAAGGGGGAGGATCTCGACTTCGTGATTACGGAAGTGGGCGGCACGATCGGTGACATCGAGAGTGCGCCGTTCATGGAGGCCATCCGCCAGCTGCGCTGGCAGCTCGGCCGCGACTCCGTCTGCGTCCACCTGACCTATGTGCCTTACCTGAAGGCCGCCGAGGAGCTGAAGACCAAGCCCACGCAGCACTCCGTCAAGGAGCTGCAAGGGATGGGGATCCAGCCCGACATCCTGGTGCTCCGCACTGAGCGCCACCTGGACGACGCCGTGCGCATGAAGGTCGCTTCCTTCTGCAACGTGGACCTCGAGTGCGTGGTGCAGAGCGAAGACCTGCCGAGCATCTACGAGGTGCCCGTGAACATGCAGCGCCAGGGCCTCGACGCGGCCATCCTGCGCAAGATCGGCATCCCCGTGGGGGAGACGCCCGCCATGAAATCCTGGCACGACTTCCTCGACAAGCAGGCGAACGCGCACCGGCTGGTGCACGTGGCCCTCGTGGGCAAATATGACCTCCAGGATGCCTACAAGAGCATCCGCGAGAGCCTGAACCTCGCCGGTATCTACGACGAGGTGAAGGTGAAGATCCACTTCATCAACAGCGAAGGCATCACGCGGGAGAACGTGGCGGAGAAGCTCGCCGGCATGGCCGGCGTGGTGATCTGCCCGGGCTTCGGGCATCGCGGCATCGCGGGCAAGATCCTCGCCGCGGAGTTCGCCCGCACGCACGACCTCCCTTGCTTCGGCATTTGCCTGGGCATGCAGATGATGGTGATCGAGTTCGCCCGCGACGTGCTCGGCCTCGCCGACGCCGACAGCAGCGAGATGAACCCCGACACGCCGCACAACGTGATCGACATCATGGAGGAGCAGAAGAACATCACCCAGATGGGCGGGACGATGCGGCTCGGCGAGTATCCCTGCCAGCTCCGCGCCGGCAGCCGCGCCGCGGAGGCGTACGGCGGCCAGGAGAGCATCCGGGAGCGCCACCGCCATCGCTACGAGTTCAACAACAAGTACCGCAAGGATTACGAGAAAGCCGGCATGCAGTGCGTGGGTGTGAACCCCGACGCCGACCTGGTGGAGATCGTGGAGATTCCGGAGCTGCGCTGGTATATCGGCACGCAGTTCCATCCCGAGTACGCCTCGACGGTCCTGCATCCGCATCCGCTGTTCATGAGTTTTATCAAAGCCTGTATCGCAAATGGAAACGTTGAAGCATGAGTGTGGCGTGGCGATGATCCGCCTGCTGAAACCGCTGTCGTATTATAAAGAGAAATACGGCACGGAACGGTACGCCCTGAACAAGCTCTACCTGCTGATGGAAAAGCAGCACAACCGCGGCCAGGAAGGCGCGGGTGTGGGTTGCGTCAACCTGGACGCGCCGGTGGGCGAGGAGTACATGTTCCGCGAGCGGGCGATGGGCAAGGACGCGATCACCGAGGTGTTCAAGGCCATTGACGGCTCCTTCCTGGGCCATCTCTACATGGGACACCTCCGCTACTCGACCACGGGCAAGAGCGGACTGCAGTTCGTGCATCCTTTCCTGCGCCGCAACAACTGGCGCGCGAAGAACCTCTGCCTGTGCGGCAACTTCAACATGACCAATATCGACGAGGTCTTCCGTTTCCTGACGGCTCAGGGCCAGTCTCCCCGCATCATGGGCGATTCCTACATCACCCTGGAGCTGATGGGCCACCGCCTCGACCGCGAGGTCGAGCGCCTCTACTCCATCGCGCGGGAGCTGGGCCTGGAGGGCGTCAAGATCACGGAATTCATCGACGACCACGTGAAAATGGGGAACGTGCTGCGCTCGACGATGCCGCATTTCGACGGCGGCTACGTCATGTGCGGCCTGACGGGCAGCGGCGAAATGTTCGCCGTGCGCGACCCCTGGGGCATCCGCCCCGCGTTCTGGTACCAGGACGACGAGATCGTCGTCGTGGCCAGCGAGCGCCCCGTCATCCAGACGACCTTCGACCTGCAGGCCGACGACATCCATGAGCTCCGTCCCGGTCAGGCCCTGATCGTGACGAAGCACGGCAAAATGGAGCTGGAGCAGATCCAGCATCCGAAAGAGAACAGCGCGTGCTCCTTCGAACGGATCTATTTCAGCCGCGGCTCCGACCGCGACATCTACCGGGAGCGCAAGCGCCTGGGTGAGCAGCTCACCCCCGCCATCATGAAGGCGATCGACGGCGACGTGGCGCATTCCGTATTCTCTTATATTCCGAACACGGCCGAAGTGGCCTTCTATGGTATGACGGAGGGCGTACGCCGGCTGGACCACGACGTGCGGATCGAGAAAGTCGTGGTCAAGGACATCAAGCTGCGTACCTTCATCACGGAAGGGGACGAGCGCAACGACCTGGCCGCCCACGTCTACGACATCACCTACGGTTCCCTGGAGCCGGGTGTGGACAACCTGGTCGTGATCGACGACTCGATCGTCCGCGGTACGACCCTGCGGGAGAGCATCTTCAAGATCCTCGACCGCCTGCATCCGAAGAAGATCGTGATGGTGTCGAGCGCCCCGCAGATCCGCTACCCGGACTACTACGGCATCGACATGTCGCACCTCGAGGAGCTCTGCGCCTTCCGCGCCGCCATCGCCCTCCTGCAGGAGCGCGGCATGCGGCACCTGATCGCCGAAATCTACCAGGCCTGCAAGACGGATCCGCTGTCCAACAACCATGTGCGGAACGTCTATGCGCCCTTCTCCGTGGAGGAAATCAACGCCAAGATCGTGGAGATGCTCCGCCCGGAAGGGATGCAGGCGCCCGTCGAGCTCGTGTTCCAGAGCATCGAGGGCCTGCACGCCGCCTGCCCGAACCATCCCGGCGACTGGTACTTCACCGGACGTTATCCGACCCCCGGCGGCGTCCGCCTCTGCAACGAAGCGTTTATCGCTTATGTGGACCGGTCCGGCATCCTGAATGGAGCCACCGACATGCCCCGACAGTGACGCTCGCGTAACTATTCATTAAAATATTGAGAGAGAGTGACTTGCGAATTCTTTGAAATTCGCATGATAGGGGGATTTTTTTGTTTTTTCGAAAGTTGTTAACCATTTTAAGTTAGTAGTGTTATGATGAAAAAAATTGAAGCCATTGTGCGTAAGACGCACTTTGAGGATGTCAAGCAAGCGTTGTTCGACGCCGACATCAACTGGTTCTCCTACTCTGAGGTCAAGGCCATCGGGCAGGACCGGGAGGATCGCATCTACCGCGGTGTGATGTATTCCACCGACGTCATTTCCAGGATCGAGATTACCATCGTCTGCCGTGAGCAGTTCGTGGAGCCGGCCATCCAGGCCATCATGGCCGCCGCCCGCACGGGCGAGGTCGGCGACGGGCGCATCTTCGTCAGCCCGGTCGACGACACCTGGTCCATCCGGACCGGCGAGCACGGCGACACTGTCCTGCGGGACAAGAAGTAGTTTTGGTTAGTAGTAGTGTAAACCTTTAAAATTAGAATGTTATGGAAGAATTAGCTATATCTCTCGATACTGTTTGGATGTTGCTCGCAGCCATGTTGGTTTTCTGGATGCAACCGGGATTCGCCCTCTGTGAGGCCGGTTTCACGCGCAGCAAGAACTCTGTCAATATCCTGATGAAGAACTTTGTGGACTTCATCCTGGGTTCCCTCCTTTTCTTCTTTGTCGGTTTCGGCTTCATGTTCGGCAGCGACGGCGCCGGCTTCATCGGTGCGCCCAACTGGGGCGACCTGTCCTTCTACAAGGGTGACCTCCCCGTCGAGGGCTTCCTGGTCTTCGAGACGGTCTTCTGCGCCACGGCCGCGACCATCGTCAGCGGTGCCATGGCTGAGCGTACCAAGTTCAACATGTACCTGGTCTACAGCGCCGTGATTTCGCTGCTCATCTATCCCGTCGAGGGTCACTGGACCTGGGGCGGTGGCTGGCTCAGCGAAATGGGCTTCCACGATTTCGCCGGTTCGGCGATCGTCCACAGCGTCGGCGGCGTGCTGGCCCTGATCGGCGCCATCGCCCTCGGCCCGCGTATCGGCAAGTACGGCAAGGACAAGAAGAGCCGCGCCATCCCGGGCCACAACCTGGCCCTTGCTGCGCTCGGCGTCTTCATCCTTTGGCTCGGATGGTTCGGTTTCAACCCGGGCAGCCAGCTGGCCGCCAGCGGGGAAGTGAACCGCACCGCCATCTCCCATGTGTTCCTGACCACCAACCTGGCAGCTGTCGCCGGTGGCGCTGCCACGATGTTCCTGACCTGGTTCAAGTACGGCAAGCCGTCCCTCTCCCTGATGCTCAACGGTATCCTGGCCGGTCTGGTCGGCATCACCGCCGGCTGTGACGTGGTCTCCCCTTGGGGCGCCGTCATCATCGGTTTCGTCTGTGGTATCGTGCTGGTGTTCGCCATCGAATTCATCGACCACAAGCTGCACATCGACGACCCGGTGGGTGCTTCCTCCGTGCACGGTGTGTGCGGTATCCTCGGTACGCTGATGACCGGTCTGCTGGCTACGGACGGCGGCCTCTTCTACGGCGGCGGCTGGCACTTCTTCGGTGTGCAGGCCCTCGGTATCGTGGTCATCGACCTCTGGGCGGCCGTCTGCGGCTTCCTGCTCTTCTTCGGCATCAAGAAGTTCTGCGGCCTGCGCGTCGAACCGCGCGTGGAGGAGGAAGGCCTCGATGTCTACGAGCACGGTGAAGGCTGCTACAACAACTAATCCATTTGTTCAACTGTTAAATTGTATTACCTTATGAAAAAGATATTTACCATTCTCGCTGTTGCTGTCCTGTCTTTGAACGCCCTGATTCCTGCCAAGGCACAGGACAAGGTGGAGGCTTCCATCGGCGCCGACTTCGTCAGCCGTTACATCTGGCGTGGCCAGGACCTGGGCGGCGTGTCCTTCCAACCGACGCTCGGTCTGGACTGGAAGGGCCTGAGCCTGTCGGCCTGGGGTTCGGTAGGCATCGCCAATCCGGCCGACACGAAGGAGTTCGACCTGACGCTCAGCTACACGATCGGCGGCTTCAACATCGGCGTGACGGATTACTGGTTCGATGCGGGTCTGGACCCGCTGAACCGCTACTTCATGTATCGTTCCGACTGCACGAACCATGTCTTCGAGGCCAACATCGGTTATGATTTCGGCTTCGCCGCCATCCAATGGTACACCAACTTCGCCGGCAACGACGGCGTGAACCCCGCCGGTAAGCGCGCGTTCAGCAGCTACGTCGAGCTCAGCGCCCCGTTCTCCCTGGCCGGTGCGGACTGGACGGCCGCCGTCGGCGCGGTCCCGTTCGCCACGGATTTCTACGGCACGGAGAAGTTCGCGCTGGTGAACATCTCGGTGACGGCCTCGAAGGAGATCACCGTCACGGACACGTTCTCCATCCCCGTCTTCGCGCAGGTGGCTGCCAACCCGTACACCCGGGAGGCCTTCTTCGTGATTGGCTTTACGCTGCAGCCGTAGCGTAATTGATAGTAATCATCATTCGTTTTTTATAGTCATTCCGGGCTTGACCCGGAATCTATCCAACAGGAATAAAACAGTAAGCTTATGTGTGGAATAGTCGGTATTTTCAATGTCAAAGAACAGTCTGACGCCCTGCGTCGGAAGGCCCTGGAAATGAGTCGCAGGATCCGCCATCGCGGACCGGACTGGAGCGGCATCTGGTGTGGTGGCAGCGCCATCCTCTGCCACGAGCGCCTGAGCATCGTGGACCCCAAATCGGGCGGACAGCCCCTGATCTCCCCGGACGGGAAGCAAGTGCTGGCCGTGAATGGCGAGATCTATAATCACCAGGAGATCCGCCGCCGCTACGCCGGGAAATACGATTTCCAGACGGGGAGCGACTGTGAAGTGATTCTGGCCCTTTACCGCGATAAAGGGCCGGATTTCCTGGAGGATCTCAGCGGCATCTTCGCCTTCGCGCTCTACGACGTGGAGAAGGATGCCTTCCTGATCGCCCGCGACCCCATCGGCGTGATTCCGCTCTACATCGGTTTCGACGACGCCGACGGTAAGGTCTACGTGGCCAGCGAGCTGAAGGCCCTGGAAGGGCAGTGCGAGCGCTACGAGCCCTTCCTGCCGGGCCACCTCTACTGGAGCCGCGAGCCGGGCGTGAAACGTTGGTACACGCGCGACTGGATGGAGTACGAGGCCGTCAAGGACGGCCCCGCCTCCACCCTTGCCGTGCGTGAGGCGCTGATGGATGCCGTGAAGCGGCAGCTGATGTCCGACGTGCCCTACGGGGTGCTGCTTTCCGGCGGTCTGGATTCTTCCGTGATCTCGGCCATTGCCGAGAAATACAGCGCCATGCGCATCGAGGACGATTCCAAGACGCGCGCCTGGTGGCCGCGCCTGCACTCTTTCGCCGTGGGCCTGAAGGGCGCGCCCGACCTCGAGAAGGCGCGGCGCGTGGCCGAGCACATCGGCACCGTCCACCACGAGATCAACTATACCATCCAGGAGGGCCTGGACGCCATCCGGGACGTGATCTATTATACGGAGACGTATGATGTCACGACCATCCGCGCCTCCACGCCGATGTACCTGCTGGCGCGCGTGATCAAGTCGATGGGTATCAAGATGGTGCTCTCCGGCGAGGGCGCGGACGAGATCTTCGGCGGCTACCTTTATTTCCACAAGGCGCCCGATGCGCGCGCCTTCCACGAGGAGACGGTCCGCAAGCTTTCCAAGCTGCATCTCTACGACTGCCTGCGCGCCAACAAGAGCCTCTCCGCCTGGGGCGTCGAAGGCCGCGTGCCTTTCCTGGACAAGGAGTTCCTGGACGTGGCGATGCGCCTGAATCCCGAGGCGAAGATGTGCCCGGGCGCGACCATTGAGAAGAAGATCGTGCGCGAGGCCTTCGCCGACATGCTGCCGGAGGAGGTGGCCTGGCGGCAGAAGGAGCAGTTCAGCGACGGTGTCGGCTACTCCTGGATCGATACGCTGAAGCAGCTCACGTCCGAGGCCGTCACCGACGAGCAGATGGCGCACGCCGCGGAACGCTTCCCGGTGCATCCGCCGCAGTGCAAGGAGGAGTACTACTACCGTTCGATTTTCGCGGAGCTCTTCCCGAGCGAGAGCGCGGCTCGCGCCGTGCCCAGCGAGGCCAGCGTGGCGTGCTCGACGGCCATCGCGCTCGAGTGGGACGCCGCTTTCAAGGGGAAGAACGACCCGAGCGGCCGCGCCGTGGCAGGCGTTCATGAGCAGGCCTATTGAGTTTTTGCGGAATTCTTGCCATCTTTGCATGTTATAACAGAATTATTACAGTATGTGTGGTATTGTTGGATATGTGGGTGGCCGGCAGGCCTACCCGATTCTGATCAAAGGACTGACCCGGCTCGAGTACCGGGGATATGACAGCGCCGGCGTGGCGTTGATTAACGACAGCGGCGATCTGGTCGTCTACAAGACCAAGGGCAAGGTCAAGGACCTGGAGGCTGCGGCGGCGGACAAGAATGTGTCCGGCAGCACGGGCATCGCCCACACCCGCTGGGCGACGCACGGCGAGCCGAGCGACGTCAATTCGCATCCCCATTATTCCGAGAATCATCAGCTCGCCCTGATCCACAACGGTATCATCGAGAACTACCAGTCCCTGAAGACGGAGCTCACCCGCAAGGGCTATCATTTCCAGTCCCAGACGGACACGGAGGTGGTCATCCAGCTCATCCAGTATATGATGGATTCGCGCAAGGTGTCTTTCGACAAGGCCGTGCCCATGGCGCTCAAGCATGTCGTCGGCGCCTACGCGCTCGTCATCATGGACAAGAACCAGCCGGACAAGCTGATCGCCGCCCGCAAGGGCAGCCCGCTCATCATCGGCGTGGGAGAAGGGGAGTATTTCGTCGGTTCCGACGCGTCTCCGATCATCGAGTATACCAATAAGGTTGTGTACCTGGGTGAGGAGCAGATCGCTTTCATCCAGCGCGGCGAGGATCTCCGCATCACGGACCTGCGCAGCGTCGAGCAGACAGCCGAGGTCCGGGAGCTGGAACTGAGCCTGAGCGAGATCGAGAAGGGCGGCTTCCCGCATTTCATGCTGAAGGAGATTTTCGAGCAGCCGCGCACGCTGCGCGCTTCCATGCAGGGCCGCCTGCATCCCGAGCTCGGCGAGGTCAAGCTTTCCGGTGTCATCGACAACCGGGAGCGACTGCTGAACGCTCAGCGTTTCGTCATCTGCGCCTGCGGTACTTCCTGGCACGCCGGCCTGATCGGCAAGTATATGATCGAGGAGCTGACGCGCAAGCCTGTTGAGGTGGAGTACGCGTCCGAGTTCCGCTATCGCCGTCCGGTCATTTATCCGACGGACGTCGTGATTGCCATTTCCCAGTCCGGCGAGACGGCCGACACGCTGGCCGCCGTGAACCTGGCCCGCGAGTCGGGCGCCTTCCTGTTCGGTATCTGCAACGTGGTGGGTTCTTCCATCGCCCGCGCCACGGACACCGGCTGCTATACGCACATCGGTCCGGAGATCGGTGTCGCTTCCACCAAGGCGTTCACCGCCCAGGTGACGACGCTCTTCTTGCTCGCGATGAGCCTGGCCGAGCAGCTCGGCACCGTCTCTGACGAACGTCGCGCCGCCCTGATCCGGGAGCTGCAGAACATTCCCGACAAGATTGCCAAGATCCTCGAGCACGACCAGCAGATCGCCGACCTGGCGAAGGTCTTCACCTATACGCACAATTTCCTCTACCTGGGCCGCGGTTTCAATTATCCGGTCGCCCTGGAGGGTGCGCTGAAGCTGAAGGAAATCTCTTATATCCACGCCGAGGGCTACCCGGCCGCCGAGATGAAGCACGGCCCGATCGCCCTGATCGATGAGGAGATGCCGGTGGTCGTGATCGCGCCGCGCCGCGGTAATTACGAGAAGATTCTTTCGAATATTCAGGAGGTTAAGGCCCGCAAGGGCCGCATCATCAGCGTAGTCACGGAAGGGGATACCGACGTGAAGACCCTGTCCGACTGGTCCTTCGAGATCCCGGACACGGAGGAGTGCTTCGAGCCGATCCTTTCGATTGTTCCGCTCCAGCTGCTGGCCTACCACGTCGCCATCGCCAAGGGCCGCGACGTCGACCAGCCCCGCAACCTCGCGAAGTCTGTGACGGTGGAGTAATCTCCCGCATGTCATGCCCGACCTGTCATAGTCATTCCGGGTTTGACCCGGAATCTCGTCATTCGCCGGCCCCACAGTCGGCGAATTTCGTATTGTATCCTCAAAATGGGGTGCTGGTGAGGACAAAAGCCGGTTTTTCCGCCACTTATCCTCAAATTAGGCCCTTTCTGAGGACGGCATCGGTCTATACTGGCGGAGCCGGCAGGGCTGCGGTCGTCCGGACAACAAAATGTCCGTCCTCCCGCACCCTGCCGGCTCCCGCCACACTACTACAGCGCCGGCCGACCCGCCGCACCCGGCCCACGGCCCCCGACAGCACGGGCAAACGGCCACAGGCCCCCGCACGCCTCCCGCACCGGCCGGCGCGGAACTATCCATCCTGTTTTTTAGATTACCCCTGCTTCCACCAGAAGAACAAGCATCTCTGTGGGCGTTACAACCTGGGGTTTATTTGGAAAGTGCTTTCTGTTGTTGGTTACTAAATAAGCATCTTCCACAGATAGACAGATCTCATAGAAAACTTGATCTGTCGGATCCGGATGTTCTTCCGGGGAAGGTGTCCTTCCCGGGTCGATACCGTCTTCTTTGAATTTAGTCAGGATGTCCGACGCTATATCTGAGGGAATGTCCAGGACGGGCAAGTGGAGTATTTGATAGTATTCCTCGAGTATCTCTTCACATACTAGAGGTTGTATGATTCCGTCAAATACGAGTGAGAGAATCCTGGAAGTAGATGAATCGGGTTTGTGTGTTTTGGCTGCGGCGACTAATACATTGGTGTCAATAACTGCATATATCATGTTTTATTTCTTCTTTTTTCTATGCCTATAGGCGGCGATCAGTTCATCGATTTCTTCGTCTGTCCATTCGTGTGATTCCTCGGCGGACAGATGCTGTGACCGCTGAAGTGCATTCCTTGCTGCAATGGACCGTTGTTCAGATTCGCTGTTCTTCAGCGAAATAGGGAAGGGGATAGCTTGCTCGCGGACTACGGTCCTGGCAAACAGGTTGAATGCGGCGTTTGTGCTCAGTCCGAACTCGTTGCAGAGCTTGTCGAATTGTTTTTTGATGTCCGAGTCAAGGCGGATGGATATAGCAGTTGTTGACATAATGTATATTATCTTTATGGTGCAAATATAGTATAATGATATTAATTTACAATACTAATTAACGAAAATACCTATCGCGATTCGCGATAAATAAATAATACTGAATAATTTGTGAAGGGAGCGGCTTCCCAGAGGGGGATAGCGCAAATGCTCCTGATTTCATTACCGGCCGACTTCACGACCGTACCTATGCAAAAATAATCATTATCCTTGAAAACTACACTGTAAACCATACCGGCAGTCGGCAGGGACCCGGCTCCGGAGGAACTTCGTTCCAGTCGCCTGCGGCGCCCTCCACTCCGGCCCTTCCCCCTGTCCAAGTCCGGTGGTGGACACGTCCTCCGGCGCCAGTCCCTGCCAGCTTTACCCGGCTGACAGAATGCTGTTGCCTTGGGACAGGTGTACAAAGAATCGCCATTCTACGCGATATTTCTGGAAACCTGTATTAGGATGGGATTCCCGATCCGGTCGGCGCAGAAATATTAGTGTGATACGTAATACTCTGTTTTTTTTCTTAAATTTGCTACGCAATCCCAACAGGAAAGCATAGTTAACATACCGAAAGCGTTTAGCTTGATTCCGACCCAATCGAATCGCCAATTCAAAAGAAAGCGGAGTCTGAGTGAAGCGCTTGCGCTGGCTATAATATGGGTTTCGGCTCACACTATAGCAGTGCGAGCCGTTATTACTTTTGACTCGTTTCTTTCGAGGGCTTTGGCGAGCCCGATTGGGTAGATGAGACTAAAAGGAGGCTCGCACTTTCGCGTTTAATAGCACTAAAATGCCATCGAGCCCGGCGTTTTTTCCGGCAGGATGGAGCAAAGTCCAATACTGAACAACCCCTACGAGGAGCCTCGTTTCCATTACGACGCATACTCCAACGGGAACCTCGACTATAGCAAAGTGCTGGAAGGTAGACGGCCGTACACGTCAAACCTCTCGGTAACGCCTTCTGGCCAGCAGAATCCCGAAATCTTCGGAGCATCCGAACTGGATGACGGTTCAGATCCCAATGCCCGTTTCATCAACCATATCCGTGAAGTTGTTGGAGAATGGCGTAATAAATCTTATGCTGGTGCCACTCGCGTGACAAGGGAACTGCTGAATTTCTGGTTCAATAATCCGGAGCGTGCTTTCCGCCACCGCCTTTTTTTCTGCCAGCGTGAGGCCGTGGAAACAGCAGTTTATCTCAATGAGATTGCCGACCGTGACCCTAATATTGGCCGTAGCATTCTGAACGATCTGGAAGACCGCCGCAATACTGTTTCCCCGGATTACGACTTTGTTCTGCCCAGAACCGCCTTTAAGATGGCAACCGGAACCGGTAAGACCGTTGTGATGGCGATGTTCATCTTGTACAACTATCTCAACAAGAAAGAATACCCCACGGATACCCGTTTTGCCGACCATTTTCTGCTGGTGGCTCCTGGTATTACCATCCGTGACCGCCTGGGCGTCCTTTTCATTGATGATACCAACAAATGGGTCACAGACAAAGAGGACTATTATCACGTTCGCCAACTCATTCCGCCGGTATACGAACATCAACTGGGTGGATTGAATTCTGCCATTACCATTACCAACTACCACCAGTTCGAGCCCAAGGTTTTCTCCGGGAAGAAGGCAAGCCCGTTGGATGGTAAGTTGGTCTACAAAGATGGAGAGATGGTGAAACAGACCGATAAGGAAGAGTTTTCAACTGTTCTTTCCCGAGTCGTAGGCCGCAATATGAAGGGCAAGCGAATCCTGGTCATCAACGATGAAGCGCACCACTGCTATCTGCCAAAAGCCACATCCGGCAGGACTGCTAATGATGAAGAGACGCAGGAGGGGAAGGAGGAGAACGAGAAGGCTATGGTCTGGTACGAGGGGCTCCGTCAGATGAAGCTGAACGGCTACCGTATCCAGCACGTCTATGACCTTTCCGCCACGCCTTACTACCTCAAGGGCTCCGGTTATCCGGAGTATTCCATCTTCCCCTGGGTGGTCAGTGATTTTGGCTTGGTGGATGCTATCGAGAGCGGTCTGGTGAAGATCCCGTTCCTCCCGACCTTCGATGATACTCAGGATCTCGATGAACCCAAGCTCCGGAACATCTACGAGCATATCCGCAAGGACCTCCCGAAGAAAGGCGTTCGCGGTGCCCGCAAGGCTGCGAAGGAAGAAGCGGAACGTACCGGTGAAGAAGTACAAAAAGTCGGAGAACAGGCTCCTAACCTTCCGACTCTCCTGAATAGCGCCTTGTCACAGTTCGTCAAGGACTATGAAGATTACGATAACGGTATGCGCCAGGCAGGTGAAGCCGGTGTGGATGTCTTTACTACGCCGCCGGTATTCATCGTGGTCTGCAACAATACCACCGTCTCGAAGGAGGTCTACAAGTACATCGCTGGTTACGAAAGTGTGGATCAGAATGGCAATACCATTTACGTAGAGGGCCATTTTCCCATCTTCTCTAACTACCAGAATAACCTTCCGCTGAAGAAACAGCCCACACTTCTGATAGACAGCACGGCCATAGATGAAGCAGCCGCCACAATCGACGATGACTTCAAGGCTGTATTCAAAGACGAAATTGAGCAGTTCAAGCGCGAATATGCCCAGATACACGGTGCCGGCAGTGCGGATAACCTTTCCGATGGTGACATCCTTCGCGAAGTGGTAAACAGCGTGGGCAAGCCTGGTACTCTGGGTGCACATATCCGTTGTGTTGTTTCGGTCTCTATGCTGACTGAAGGATGGGATGCCAACACTGTCACTCACGTCTGCGGTGTCCGAGCTTTCGGCTCCCAGCTCCTTTGCGAGCAGGTTGCAGGACGTGCCCTTCGCCGTCGCAGTTACGAACTGGTGGCTTATGATTCCCAGACCGGGGAAGAACTGGATAACAAGGAACTCAAGCGTCTTCGCAATAAGAAAGACGTCGTTGTCTATAAGTTCCCTCCGGAATATGCTCACATCATTGGCGTTCCGTTCAAGACCTTCAAGGGTGGTACTGCAGCACTGCCACGTCCGCCCAAGCCTCAGACCATAATCAAGGCTCTGCCGGAGAGAAAGGACTTCGAGATTCGTTTCCCGAATATCACAGGCTACCGGGTAGAGACAAAGGACGGTAAGATTGAAGCCGATTACACGGGTCTTCCCAAGTTCCGCCTCAACCTTACAGAAATCCCCACCAGGACCATTATGATGACGGCCGTCACTGATGAGCAGATTGAAATGGAAATGGACTACCGTGATGTTCGCGATGCCCAGGTGGTATACAAACTGACGAAGGAACTCATTTCCCGCAAATATAATGACCCTAAGACGGGCCGTATGTTCCAGTTCTTCACGCAGCTGAAGGACATTGTTACCGAATGGTACGACACGCAGATTGAAGTACTGGGTGGCGATGGAACGGAGGAGCAGCGCCGTCTGGTCCTCAACTGGGACATCAACAAGGTGGTGTCCAGTATCTATGAGGGAATCCGCATGGCGGGTGCTTCATCGGAACGCATTTCTGCCATCCTCAACTACTACAATCCGGAGGGAACCACTGCGCATGTTCGCGGTGCTACAACAAAACCGGTGTATGCAACCGTCAAGAGCCACGTCAACCACGTTGTGGCCGATACCGCCAGTTGGGAGCAGATTGCTGCCAAGACGCTAGAGGAACTCCCTCAGGTCAAATACTATGTCAAGAATCATTTCCTGGACTTCAAGATACCTTATTCCGACGGAGCCGTAGAACACGACTATGTGCCGGATTTCATTGCTGTCTGTCAGACCAAGGACGGCGACGGAGTGAATCTCATAATCGAGATTTCCGGCTTCTCCAATGACCGTTCCGGCAATAAGGACATCAAGCGTCATTACACGCTGGATTACTGGATTCCCGCCACCAACAACCTGGAGAAGTATGGCCGCTGGGACTTCATTGAAATCGAGGATATTGATAACATAAAGGCTACATTAATCAGCAAAATCAACGAATTATGAGCACCATAGACAAACCCGTAAACGCAATTGTCCATACCGGAGAAAAGAGGGCAACCCTCCCGACAACTGAACTTGCCGGTGAGGAAACCGAGGTTGTGGCCCACGGCCCCAGGGAAGCCGCCTACCGGACTTTCAAACACGACTTTGTCCGTGGACGTGATCCGGAACTATACTGGCTTCGGAAATACGACAATGATGATGAGGAGACGCAGGCTCCGGACCTGAAGGTGGACATCCGCAGCCTTTATGTGCATGAAGACATTCGTCCGGAGATGCTCATCAAGGGGTTGTACCGGATTAAGGAAGACAATAACTCTGGGATGATGTCGTTATTCGGTTCTGACATTCCCAACACTATTGTTGAGGATGAACTGGAAAGGGTTACGGAGTACTATAAGCACAATGCTGACTGGAAGAACCGCCTTATTCAAGGCGACAGCTTACTGGTGATGAATTCGCTTCTCAAACGTGAGAGCATGGCAGGCAAAGTGCAGTGCGTATACATTGACCCTCCATATGGCATTAAGTACGGGAGCAATTGGCAGATGAAACTTAACAACCGCGATGTGAAGGATAATGACCAGAATGTTTCTGGTGAGCCTGAAATGATTAAGGCTTTCCGCGACACTTGGGAATTGGGCATCCATTCGTATCTGACATATCTCCGCGATCGTTTGATTATTTCTCGTGAATTGCTTACCCAAAGCGGCTCGTGCTTTGTACAGATTTCAGATGAAAATGTTCATCTCGTCCGTAATCTAATGGATGAGGTGTTTGGCAGCGAAAACTTTGTTAGCCAAATCATATACACAAAAACTTCTGGTTTTACGGCAAACACAATAGGTAATGTCGCTGACTATATCCTTTGGTATGCAAAAGATATTCAGAGCATTAAAATGAGGAAACTATTCGTAGAAAAAGACCCATTATCAGATCCTCATTATTCTTATCTACAGCTTGGAGACGGTACTTTGATGCCAATAAAAGAATGGGAGAAACGGAATAACATGGCTTTTGCATATAAAAGCAGGCCGAAAGGATGCAAGGTTGTTCGTTTCGGAGATATGACATCACAAGGCGGTGCAAGTGTTCCTCAACCTTTTGAATTCAATGGCAAGATTTATAATCCTCCCCACGATCGCCATTGGACGGTAAACTGGCCAGATGGCGTAAATCGCTTAAAGGAGCTCGGACGTATCTATGAGTCTTCTAATAGTTTGAACTATATTCGCTATTTCGAAGATTTTCCCATGATGGAGTTGAATAATATCTGGGATGATGTAATGGGAATTCAAAGCCGCAAAGACCCCAAAGTATACGTTGTTCAGACTTCAACCAAAACTATTCAGCGGTGTATACTAATGACTACTGACCCTGGAGATTTGGTTCTTGACCCCACGTGCGGTAGTGGTACAACAGCTTATGTAGCGGAGCAGTGGGGACGTCGATGGATAACTATTGATACAAGTCGTATAGCGCTGAATATTGCCAAAAAGAGATTAACTACTGCTATCTTCCCGTATTACGAGTTATTTGGCGAGGATATTCGTCAAGGCTTTAGGTACAATCGAGTCCCTCATATTTCTCCAAAGGCTTTGTCCAGTAATGAGCAATTTGACGAAGAGGTCCTTTATGATTCTCCAGAAGAAAATAAGAAAAAAATACGCGTCAGTGGCCCATTCACTGTCGAGACTCTCCAGAGTTTCAATGTGACTAGTCCTGAAGAAGTCAACCATAGCACCGACGAGGCTGAAGAGAATCGTTTATTCCAGGAGCGTATTTTTAGCCATTTGCAGACCAGTGGTATCCGTAATGGTGATAAATCCCAGCAAGCTATCTTCCACGGCGTTGAGGCTGTTTCCGACCCGTTCTTGAATGCAAAAGGTTACTACAACGACGCTGAAGGCAGAGAACGTCTTGTGTATTTCCATATTGGTCCCAAGTTCGGCTCTGTGTCCAAACGCGCTGTTAATGAGGCTGTACGCACATTCCGTGACACGCGTCTACATGAAGGTGCTTCTTGGCTCGTTCTGCTGGGCTTCTCCTTCCAGGACAGCATTGAAGACAAGGATTATAATCTGGGCCAGTTCACCGTTTCCAAGGTTCGTATGCATGATGACTTGATGCAGGACGGCCTCCTCAAGAAAGACAAAGGCGCCGGCTCCTTCATTACCATCGGCGAACCTGATATCGCTCTTGTTGTTGATTCTCCCAATACATGCCACGTTGAAATTCGTGGTCTTGATATTTACGACCCGATTAAAGACGATGTCAACGCTCGTAGCGTCTCTGATATTGCATACTGGGAGATTGATGATGATTACGATGGCCGCCAGTTTATTGTGAAGAGCTTACATTTCTGCGGCGGTGATAAGAAGGAATTTGAGGCCTGGAAGAAAGGCCTAAGTTCAGTAGCCAAGTTGACTACGAAGAAGAATGCTGAACATACTCTACGCCTCGAACTAGATGATGACGTATGGGATACACTATATGGTTTCGAATCGGAGCCTTTGCAGTATCGTGCTGGGCATAAAATTGCGGTCCGCGTCATCTCCCAGTTCGGTGAGGAATCCTCAAAAGTAATAGAGCAGAAATAAACGATTCTTAGATACCTGATTAGTGAGATTCCTTTATACCAAAGTGGCAAGTTACTGTCGCTCGACAAGATAATCTATTAATGTATGTTTTCGTGATGTTTGCGCCAGCCGGCGCGTGAGGTGCGCGGGAGCCTGTGGCCGTTTGCCTGCGCCGTCGGGGGCCGTGGGGAGCGTGTGCGGGGCGGCTGGCGCTATAGGCATTTGGCGGAATGGCGGCAGGGTGCTGGCGGACGGGCATTTTTCTGCCCGGACGTCAGCAGCCCTGCCGCCTCTGCCAGAAGCACCGGGTGGGACTATCTGACAGGTGTCCATTAAATCGCCATTCTACGCGATATTTTAGGACACCTGTCGGCGTTTTGGGCCTTCTTAGGCGTTTTTCGGGAGGAGGTGTCCACCTTTTTTGCACCAAAGGCCGATTTTATGGACACCTGTCATAAAATGAAAAGAAGCCGTCAGGTAACGGCTTTGAAAGTGGGGCTCGGACCAAATAATTGGGAGGGTTGTCATCCCTTCAAACGAATTCCCCTTCGACGAATCCTGTTGCAAAGGTAGGGATATTTTCCGAAAAAGCAACTTATCCCTTCTTGAAATGATCGAACCCCGGGGAGAGGGGGGAGGCGGTGCCGCGCCAGGTGATACGGGATTCCGGGTCAAGCCCGGAATGACTGGATCCTTCGACTGGCTCAGGATGACATTGCACGGAACGGCTGGATGTGACCTTGCCGATGACGAAGTGCGGGACGCTGAGGAGCATCTCGGCCTGCGGGGTGCAGGTGAAGAGGAGCTCGTAGTCCTCGCCGCCGGAGACGGCGAGGGCGAGGGGATCCCAGCCGAAGCGCTGGCAGCAGTGCTTCAGCGCGAGGGAGAGAGGGATCGCAGAGACGTCAATTTCGGCATTCATCCCCGATGCATCAAGAATATGCTGCAGATCAGAACCGAGGCCGTCGGAGAGGTCCATCATGGCGTGCACGCCCAGGTTGAGGCGAAGCTCCTCGCCCTCCGGCACGCGCGGAACCGGGCGGTAGTGCCGGTCGATCAGGCGCTGCACCTCCACATCGCGCTCCACCCCTTCCAGGATGGCCTTCAGGCCGGCGGCGGAATCGCCCAGCGAACCGGTCACGCAGATGACATCGCCCTTCTGGGCGTTGCTGCGCAGCCGGGCGCGCGCGTAAGGGCATTCGCCGAGAACGGTCACATTGATGCAGATCCGGTCCGGCGAGGCGGTGGTGTCGCCGCCGAGCAGGGGCGTTCCAAAGCGCTCAGAAATGTCGGCATAGCCGTGCATGAAAGCGTCGATCCAATCCGTGTCCAGGTCGGCGGGGAGGGCGAGGGAGAGGAAAGTGCCCGTGGGCTTGCCGCCCATCGCGGCGACGTCGCTGAGATTGACGGCGGCGGACTTCCAGCCGAGATCGTAAGGAGGAATCTCCTTGCGGAGGAAATGCGTACCTTCAATGAGCATGTCGCTGCTGACGAGGGTGTCGCGGCCGGTGGACTGGTGCAGCACGGCGCAATCGTCGCCGATGCCCGTCACCCCGTCGGGGGCGCGGAAACGCGCCTGAATGCGCTCAATGAGGCCGAATTCGCCGAGTTCCGAAAGCTTCATGACATTCTATTCGATAACCAGCCCGTCGTAGGCCGGATGGACATGCGGCGGCAGCATGGCCGCAAAGGCCTCGTGCCGGGGCAGCAGGTGGGACAGGTGGGTGATGTAGGACTCGCGCGCGCCCACTTTCTCGAAGAAATCCAGGCACTCCTGCAGGGAGGGGTGGGAATGGTGCGGCTCGACCTTGACGCAGCCGAGGGTGACGAACTCCACGCCGCGCAGCTTCTCCAGCTCCGCCTCGCTGTCCAGCATCTTAATATCAGTAAGATAGGCAATGTTGCCGAAGCGGTAACCCAGCACGGAAAGCTTCTTCTCGAGGTGGTGCCAGCCGTGGATCGGGACCACCTCGACGGTGGCGTCCGGGGCCGGATGCGGCGGCAGATGATGATAGCCGAAGCCGCGCTCCCACTCCAGGATCTCCTCATTGGCATTCGAGTGAACGGTAAAAGGCTGGGTAGGGTCGATATGATGCACGTGCCATTCCGGCGCGCCGGGATACTTCTCCTCCGCGAAGGCGTAGCCGTACTCGCGGCGGAGCGTATTCTCCACGTAAGGTTCGCACCAGATGTTGACGGGGTGCCGCTCCGCGAGGTTGAATGCGCGGGTGTCGTCGAGCCCGCCCGTATGGTCCTTGTGATTGTGTGTCAAAAGGATGGCGTCAAGGTGATGCACGTTCTGCCGCAACATCTGGGCGCGGAAATCGGGGCCGGCGTCCACCAGGATCGTCAGGCCGCCGTACTCGACCAGGGCCGAGGCGCGCAGGCGCTTGTCGCGCGGGTCGGCCGAGCGGCACACCTCGCAGTCGCAGGCGACCATAGGGACGCCGTTGGAAGTTCCTGTGCCGAGAAAGGTCAGTTTTGCTTTCTGCTCCATAATCAATCTATTACAATGTCCGCCAGCGTGCCGACGAGCGCCGGGTCGTAGGGACGCGAGATGCGGATGTAGTTGCCGGTATAACCCTCCATCATCCCGTCGTGGACGGTGGATTCCCAAAGCACGCGCTCGTGCACGCCGCGGTTCTTCGCGCGGAAATCCGCGTGCAGCTTGCGGCAGAGCTCCTCCAGCACCGCCACGCGGTGCTTCTTGGTGGCCTCGTCTACCTGGCCGGGCATATCCGCCGCGGGCGTGCCGGGGCGGCGGGAGTAGGGGAAGACGTGGATGAAGGCCGGGTGAATGCGCTCGATGAAATTGAACGTCTCCTTGAAAAGCTCCTGCGTCTCGCCGGGCAGGCCGACCATCACGTCGATGCCGAAGAAGACCTTCGGCGCGCCCGGGCGCTCCATCTTGCGGCGTATCATTTCAATTCGCTCCGCGAAAAATGCGGTGTCGTAGTGGCGTCCCATGCGCTCCAGCAGGGTGTCGGCGCCGGTCTGCAGGGGGATGTGGAAATGCGGCTGGAACTTCGTCCCGGACGCGATCCAGTCCACGATTTCCTCCGTCAGGAGGTTGGGCTCGATGCTCGAGATGCGGTAGCGCTCGATGCCCTCGACGGCGTCGAGGGCCTTCAGCAGATCGAGGAACGATTCGCCGGTCGTCCGGCCGAAATCGCCCGTATTCACGCCCGTGAGCACGATCTCGCGCACGCCTTCGGCGGCGATCTTCTCCGCGTTGCGCACGCACTCGGCGATGGGCAGGTTGCGGCTCTCCCCGCGAGCGTAGGGGACCGTGCAGTATTTGCAAAAGTTGTTGCACCCGTCTTGTACCTTCAGGAAGGCGCGGGTGCGGGATTCGGCAGCTGAGAAGGCGGAAAAGACGGTCGATGCCGCCTGGGGGACGGCGGGGGCCGGCAAACCCAGGAGTGCGAGGGTTTCGGCAACCACAAGGCCCTTCTCCTTCGCGCCGAACACGCGCGAGACGCCTTCGATCCGCTCGATCTCGGCGCGCCGCAGTTCGGCGCTGCAGCCCGTCACGACGATGCGCGCCTCCGGGTGGAGGCGGTGCATCTTGCGCACCAGGTTGCGGGATTTGCTGTCCGCCGTGGCGGTGACGGAGCAGGTATTGATCAGGCACACGTCCGCCGCCTGGCCCCAGGGAACGACTTCCAGCCCCGCGGCGATGAAGCCGCGTTCGTAGGTCGCCGTCTCGGCGAAATTGAGCTTGCAGCCCAGGGTCAGCAGCGCGATCTTCATGGCTTAGGCGAGGAGGATGAAGACGCAGGGGCGTTTGCCGATAGGAGATTCCGGGTCAAGCCCGGAATGACTGTTTGGATGCCCGGAATGACTGTTTTTACGCCAATCAGAAATTGACTTCGTACGGATGAACTGCGTCGGAAGGGTGATGTCCGCCGCCACGCAAAGCTGCGTGGTGGGGGAGAGAATCTGCAGCATGTCCGCGAGCAGGGCGTCGTTGCGATAGGGCGTCTCGATGAGAATCTGGCTCTGATTCAGGGTGCGGGACTGCTTCTCCAGCTCCTTGAGCGCCGCGCGGCGCTCGTCGGTCTTGGCGGGGATGTAGCCGCGGAAGGCGAACGATTGGCCGTTCAGGCCGGAGGCCATCAGGGCGAGCATCAGCGAGGAGGGACCCACCAGGGGGACCACCTCGATGCCGTGGCGATGGCAGAGCGCCACGAGCGCGGCGCCGGGGTCGGCCACGGCCGGCAGGCCCGCCTCGGACATCAGGCCGACGTCCTGCCCGTCGAAGAGGGGCAGCAGGGCCTCCACTTCGGCCGGGGTGGTGTGCTCATTGAGTTCATGTAGATCCAGCTCGTCGATGTGCCCGCGCAGGCCGTAACGGGACAGGAAGCGGCGGGCGGTGCGAAGTTCTTCAACGACGAAGCAATGCAGGCCGCAGGCCGTCTCCAGGACGCTCTGCGGCAGGCACGCAGCCGGCTCGGTGTCACCGAGCGGCGTTGGGATCAGATACAGTTTCCCCGGATTCATTTTCAATCTGGATAATGACTTGCTCGGCGAACTTCTCCGCTTCCAGTTCATCGAGCTGCTGGCGCTTCTTCTTGGGGATGAACAGGCTGCGGGTGAAGTCCGCGAAGGACTTGTATTCTTTCTGGAAGCTGACGCCTATGCCGTTTCGCTGCGAGAAGTCGAGGTAGCTCGTGAACTCATCGGCGGAGTGGGAGAAGACGTTGAAGCGGAATTTACCCTCCTCGTCGAGTTTGACCGACAGGTCGACGTCGCCGGAGAAGTCGCCGCCGGCGCTACCCGTCGAATACTGGCGGTTACCGAAGTTGCCGCTGAGGATGACGCGGCTGTCGAAGAGCTCGGTGGACACCGAGATGTCGAAGAGGTTCTCGCCGGTACGCATCTCCTGGTAGCCGAATCCCACGTCGACCGGGATCTTGAAACGCTGGAGGATGTTGTTGAGCTGGCCGGACATGATTTCCATCACGTTGGAGTACAGCAGGGCGGTCTGGTTGAAGACGCCGGAGTTCTCGTCGGGCAGGAAGGTGCCGAGCAGCAGGAGGGACACGAACTGTTTCTGGACCTTGTCGCTCGTGCTCAGGGCCGATTCGACGGCCATGCGCGTGGTCGGATCCAGGTCGGGCACCTCGATCGAAAGGTTGAGCTTGGGGGCGCGCAGGCGGTCGCCCACGTTGATGACGCAGTTGACCGGGCGGCGCGACAGGTTGCCCGTGCCCAGCATCGGGTCGAGCGAGGCGCGCAGGCCGTAGGTTGCATTGATGTCCAGCTCGGTGTTCATCACGTCGCCGTTGAACTTGACGGAGCTGCCGCGCTGGACGGAGAAGTTCTTGGACAGGAGGCCCGGGAGGACGAACTGGTAGGTTCCTTCGCTGATGTTGTAGTCGCCGTTCAGGTCGAAAATGGCCCGGGACGGGCGCAGGGTGAGGGTTACGGTGCCCTGGCCGCTGACGGACGCCACGTTGCCGGCTTCCTTGTCGATTTCCACGAAGGCGTTGACGCTCGGCTGGATGGTCACCCGGCCGCGGATGGTGATGTCCGACGGCGTGACTTCCTTCTTCTTCATGTTGGCGAGCATCTCTTCGTACGGGTCGAGCTCGCGAACCGGCTGCGTGAAGGTCAGCAGCTTGCGGCCGTTGCCGCCCGCCGAGGAGGCGGTGCTGGCGGACGGGGAGATGTGCACCTCGCCGGGGCCGGAGGTATTGATATCCGCATCCACGTTGAGCGTCGTCAGCGGGCCGCGGGCGTTGGCGGAACCCGAGGCGCGCAGGAAGCCGTAGTAGGAGACGCCGGGCCGTTCCGGCGCATCCAGGACCTTCAGGTTGCTGAGCTGCACGCGGCCGTCGACCGTGAAATCTTTCAGGTGCTGGTAGCGCAGGGCACCGTCGAGGGACATACTGCCGCCGTCGTCGTCCAGGATGGCCACGTGGTCCATGTAGACGCCGTTCTGGTCGACCCGGAGCGGGCCGCTGACAGTGTAGGTGACGCCGGTGAGCCCGACCCGGGCGTAGGCGTCGTCGATGTGCAGGTCGTCGCTATAAGGGATGAGGTCGTCCGGCGAACCGGTCACGCTGATGTTGCCGCTGATGCCGCCGCCCAGCTCCGTGATGGCGTCGGGCAGGAAGGCGGAGGCGACGGCCAGCGGGAAGCGATCCAGCGCGGCGTGGAGGTCGAGGCGCTTCTCCTGCAGGAAATAGTTGCCGCCGACGCGGAGGGCGTCACGCCCGTCGATATGGTCAACCAGGTTGATGCCGAGGTTCTTGCCTTCGTTCTGCCACTGGCTGGACAGGGAGATGGTGCCGGCATCGGCGCCGGAGAGGCGCAGGGTGTCGAGGCGGAAGTCCATTTCCATGCCCATGGCCTTCTCCGGACCGGAGGTGACGACGGCCTGGCCGTTCATCAGGCCCTCGATGTGGAACTGCTCCGGCAGGAACTGGTTGACGAGCGCCAGGTCGAAGCGGTCCATGTGCAGGGCGAGGGTGTCGCTGTGGTTCGGGGAGAAACCGCCGTCCACTTCCAGGCGCTGCAATCCGTTGCTGATCAGGAAATGGTCCAGCAGGATGTCGTTGCCGTGCTTGATGATGTCGGCCGGGGCGAAGGTCCAGGTGTTCTCGCCCATCATGATGTACGAGCCGACCGGGTGCGCCTGGATGACCAGCTCGCCGTCCTGCTCGTCCCGGAACATGCTGCCTTCGAGGTTGACGGTAGCTTCGCCGCCCGTGCCGGAGAAATTATCATAATGGACGCCCAGGGAGAGGGCGTTGTCGTCCGCGCCGAGCGTGATGGCGGGGTTGAGCACGGCCAGCGTGCCGGCCCGCAGCTCCGTGCTGATGATGTTGGCCAGCAGGGCGCCGTTCCGGTTGTCGAAGAGGAGGTTGACGTTGCGGAGATAATTCTTGCCGAAGGCGACGCGGTCGGAACTGATGCGGCCGTCCAACCGGCCCTGGTCCGTCGTGGACAGGGACAGGGTGGTGTTGTCCGCGATGTAGGCGCCGGGCACGAAGATGGACATCAGGTCACGCGTGTCGTGGAAGATGGCATCCACGGTGTAGTTGCCGCAGCCGTTCTGTTCGAATTCGTCCGTAAAGAGGGCGTAGAGATCGCGGCGTACGGTGATTTCCTGCAGGTCCCGGGCGAATTGCGTGACGGGGCGGTCGCCCTGGAAGCGCGCTTCGAGGAAGGGGGCGTCCAGGCTGATCTCCTGCCAGGTCCCATCCGTGCGGGCGTTGACCTGCAGGTCGCCGATCCGGTGCGTGCCTTCCTTGTCCGTCAGGCTGAGGCCTTCCAGCCGGACGCTGCCGTCGAAACGCTCGTCGAGGCGGACCAGGTCCGCGTGCAGGCCGGTGGCGACACGGGACAGCTTGCCGCCGGCGTCTACGCCGAAGGCGGCCAGATTGGCATCTGCAATCTGCCCGTCCACGCGGTAGCGGGCCCGGCCGTTCTTCGGCTTCAGGTCCAGCATGCCGGTCAGGTCGAGGCGCAGCAGGGGATCGTCGCTCTGGATGCGGCCGGCGGCCGTATCGTCGTGCAGCGAACCGATGACGCGGATATTGTGGATGTCATGCCCGAGGGCATGGATGCGGTCGATGAAGAGGGAGTCCAGGGTGGCTTCCGGCAGGCCACCGCCGTCGGCGAGGACGGCATGGACGCGGGTCCGCAGCGTGGCGGTGCCGAGGACGTCGACGCCCAGGATGTCGCCGAGGTCCAGTTCGTGGGTCGCCAGGTTCAGCGCGAGCTCGATCGGACGGACCGGATCCACCGCGTTGCGGATCGATCCCGTGAGGTTGAATGCGCCGGAGGGGCTTTGCATCTGGATGTCGAGGTCCAGATCGTTGAACGGACCCGTCGCTTCGACCTGGAGGGTCAGCGGGATGTTGTGGGCGATGGAACTGAAATCCGGAGCGGGTTTCTCAGGGGTGAGGCCGCCGAGGAAGCGCGAGAAGCCCGTGGTCGTGCCCGTCAGGTCCTGGAGCTGGGCGTCCAGCGTGGCCACCTGGATGTCAGGCAGGCCGTAGAGGTGGGCGTTCGCGGTGGCGGAGACGTTGGAGTAAGTCTCAGCGAAGACCAGGCGGTCGACGGTCATGTCGCATACGGGTCCTTCCACATGGCCGCGGCGGATCTCCATGACCGTCGGGCTGTCGATAAAGCTTCCGGAGAAATAGGCCAGGGTCTGCAGCGCGCAGCGCGAGCGCTGCAGGTCGCATTCGATGGGGACCGCGTTGACAAAATCGCCGAGATCCTTCGTCGATTCGTATTTCAGGGACAGGGCGCGGATGTGAATGTCCGACCAGGCGTCGCGCAGGACGAAGTCTTCGAACAGGGCGCCGTCCACGAAGCCGAACTCGCAGCTGGACGTGAGATTCTCGATCACGTAGCCGGACTTCTCCCGGGCGGTCAGGCGCTCGATGTCGCCGCGGATCTTGGCGTCGGCGATGGCGAATTTATAGGCTGTGAGGTCCAGGGTGATGTCCAGGTCGTCGAAGTTGACCCCGAAGCCTTTGTACGTGCCGTGGTCGGGGAGGAAGCTGTTCATTCGGAAGCGGAAATCCTTGATACGCAGCTTCTTGATATCGAAAACATTGTCCCGGGACGGGGGCGCGTCGCTCGCTTGCAGGTGGAAAATACGGGAGAGGTTGTCGTGGTATTCCTCGCCGGGTTCGCTGACCAGGTGGAAGCTGCCGCCCTCGATGGTGACGCGGCCCATGTGCAGACCCTCCTTGCGGAACAAACCGCTCAGGCCGAAGGTGGCCGTGAGCTTGTCGATGTGGGCGACGGTGTCGGCCGGAGCCCAGCCGCGGCCGTTGATGTCTTCTGCGTAGGGATGCGTGTCGATCAGCTTGAGGTTGCGGATGACGATCACGCCGGAGGTCATGACCTTGATCTCGTCGTACTGCACACGGCCGTCCATGATGGCAGCGAGCTGGTTGAGCGCGAATTTGGACAGGCGGGTCTGGACCAAAGGGGTCTGAATGGCGACGATAAACGCCATGAGCAGCACTGCCAGCAAGCCGACAATGCGCGCGATGATATATCCCTTTTTCCTGTACATGTGCGATGTAATCTACAAATATAAGAAATATCCGTATCTTTGTCGAATAAATGTGTATCAAATGGCAGACATCATACTCGGCATAGAATCTTCCTGCGACGACACTTCAGCGGCCGTCATCCGCGACGGGTGGCTTCTGTCGAACGTCATCGCCAGTCAGGACGTACACCGCGCCTTCGGCGGGGTGGTCCCGGAGCTGGCGTCGCGGGCGCACGAACAGAACATCGTCCCGGTGGTGAGTGAGGCGCTCGCCCGGGCGGGCGTCAAAGCGTCGGACCTGACCGCGATCGCCTTCACCCGCGGCCCGGGTCTGCTCGGTTCGCTGCTCGTGGGTACTTCCTTCGCCAAGGCGATGGGCCTGGCGCTGGACATCCCGATTGTGATGGTCAACCACCTCCAGGGCCACCTGCTGGCCGATTTCATCCGCCAGCCGGACAAGCCCGTGCGGGAGCCTGCGTTCCCGTATCTCTGCCTGCTGGTCAGCGGCGGCAACTCGCAGATCGTCCGCGTGGACGACCCGCTCCATTTTGAGATTCTGGGCCAGACCATCGACGATGCGGTGGGGGAGGCCTTCGACAAATGCTCCAAGATGCTGGGTCTGGGCTATCCCGGCGGCCCCATCATCGACCGGCTTGCCAAGGAGGGCGACCCGACCCGCTTCAAGTTCACCAAGCCGCACATCGAGGGCCTGGACTACAGCTTCAGCGGCGTGAAGACCTCGCTGCTGTATTTCGTCCGCGACGAGATGGCGAAGGATCCGGATTTCCTGGAGAAGAACAAGGAGGACCTGTGCGCCTCCTTCCAGAAGACGCTGATCGATATCCTGCTGGACAAACTGGTCAAGGCCGCCAAGCAGACCGGCATCAAGGAGGTCACCATCGGTGGCGGCGTGTCGGCCAACAGCGGCCTGCGCGCCCGGATCGAGGCCGAAGGACGCAAGCGTGGCTGGAATACTTATCTGCCGGAATTCAAGTTCACGACCGACAACGCGGCGATGATCGCCATCGCCGGATACTACCATTACCTGGCCGGGGAGCGCACGCCGCTGGATGTGGCTCCCGTGTCCCGGATGTCTGATTTCTAGTTGATTATGAAGGAGTTTGAAGTAGTCTGCCCGCTCACGCGGGAACCGCGCCTCAAGGAGATCGAGGCCAAGGCCGGCGGCATGAAATGGGTGCTGAAGAAGCGCTCCGTCGATGCGCGCAAGGAGCCGGTCTGGCGTTACCAGTATGAGGCGTACGGGCCCGGCGAGGAGTACGTGCCCTACACGCTGCCGGAGTACCTCGACGTCCACGACGCCGAGCCGGTCATCGTCGTCGGCGCCGGCCCGGCCGGCATGTTCGCGGCGCTCAAGCTCCTGACGCTCGGGCTCAAGCCCGTCGTGCTGGAGCGCGGCAAGGATGTGCACGCGCGCAAGTTCGACATGGCGAAGCTCTCGCGCGACGGCATTGTGGACCCGGATTCGAATTACTGCTACGGCGAAGGGGGCGCGGGCGCCTTCTCCGACGGCAAACTCTATACGCGTTCGTCGAAGCGCGGCGACCTCCGCGAGGTGCTTTACCAGCTCGTGAAGTTCGGCGCCTCGAAGGATATCCTCATCGACGCGCATCCGCACATCGGCTCTGATAAACTGCCGGTCGTTGTGGAGAATATCCGCAATTTTATCGTCGAGCACGGGGGTGAATACCACTTTAACTCAAAGGTTACATCCATTCAGGATCAGGTCGTTAAGACGGCGGATGGAAAAGAGTACCGCGCTTCGCGCATCATCCTCGCCACGGGCCATTCCGCGCGGGATGTGTACGAGATGCTGGCCGGAATGGGCGGCGCGCTCGAGGCGAAAGGCTTCGCGATGGGCGTGCGCGTGGAGCATCCGCAGGAGAAGATCAACTGGTGCCAGTACCACGGCCAGTGGAAGCCGGGCGTGCCGGCGGCGGAGTATTCCTTCGTCGAGCAGGTCGACGGCCGCGGCGTCTTCTCCTTCTGCATGTGCCCCGGCGGCATCCTGGTGCCGTCCTCGACGGAGGAGCAGACCGTCGTGCTGAACGGCATGTCCAACTCCGGCCGCAGCGGCAAATTCGCCAACGCGGGCGTCGTGGTCCAGATCGAGCCGGAGGATGTGCCGGGCGAGGGGCCTTTCAAGCTGATGGACTTCCAGCACGCCGTGGAGCGTAAGATGTACGACGCCGCCCAGGCGCTGGGCGCGGAGAATCCGATGGCGGCTCCCGCGCAGCGCATGGAGGACTTCTGCCTCGGCAAGGTCTCCAAGACCATGCCGCCGACCAGCTACCACCCCGGGGTGGTGAGTGCCCCGCTGCATGAATTGCTGCCGCCGCACGTGGCGCAGCGCCTCCAGAAAGCATTTCCGCGCGTGAAAATGCGCAACTACTATACGAACGCCGCGCTCCTGCTCGGCGTCGAATCCCGCACGTCCTCGCCGGTCCGCATCCCGCGCGACCCCGAGACGCTCGAGTATGTCTCGCTGCCGGGCATCTTCCCTTGTGGGGAAGGCGCCGGCTACGCGGGCGGCATCGTGTCCAGCGCGCTGGACGGCATCAACGTGGCCGAGGCCGTGGCCCGGTCGCTCAAACCCGCTGAGGCATGAAGAAAGTAGCCTGCGTCGGAGACAGCATCACCTGGGGCTTCACCATCGTGAACCGCAGCAAGTACAGTTATCCCGCCGTGCTGCAGCAGCTGCTGGGTGACGGCTTCGAGGTCCGCAATTTCGGCCACAACGACGCCGCGGCCCGTTTCGATGCGGATACGCCTTATGTCAGCAAGAAAGCCTACCGGGACAGCCTGGCCTGGGAGCCGGACATCGTCCTGCTGATGCTCGGGACCAACGACACCAAGCCCTGGAACTGGAATCCCGGCATTTTCCGGGAGGATTATCTCCGGCTGGTGAAGTCCTATCTCGCGCTGCCCTCGCACCCGCGGGTAGTGCTCGTCGCGCCCATCCGCATCTTCCGGGTGCTCCCCGTCATGGCGCTCCGGCCGGACGTGCTGGAGGAGGGCGTCCGTCCCGCCATCCGCGACATCGCCGCCCAGCTGCACCTGCAGCTTGTCGATCTCTGCGATCTCTTCGACAGCGCCCGCTTCTGCCGGGACGGCATCCACCCCCAGCGTGAGGGCGCCCGCCTCCTCGCGGAAGCCCTCCACAAGGCGGTGGCCTTCTAGCGCCCAATCCCTCCGCCGCCTCGCCTTCTGTTTCCACCATACCCCTCCAACTGTGGGTGTTTTCCCCCACAGTTAGCGCATTGTACCCTCTAACTGTGGGTGGATTTACCCACAGTTGGCCACTTTTTCGAAAAAGCCTTCAATTCTGGTTGGAGATCAAATAGATTAAGGTTATATTTGGGAAAACTTAAATCTATGAAAGGCGGAAACAGGAAGTTTAACAAACTGGGCGTTCATCACGTCTATCAGCGGGCCCTGGACCGAGGCATCATCTTCTACACGGTCATCGATCGGCTAGTATATCTTTCCATCTCCTCTGTTAAGGCGCGTGAATATGGCGTTCACGTGCTTGCAGCGGCTATTATGTACTCGCATACGCATCAGTCATGCGTGGCTGAGACCAAAGAGCAATTATACAAATACATCCAGGATTCTTCGTCCATCTTCGCGCGGATGTACAACCGGCATTATGGCTTGACCGGTTCCCTGTTTGCGCGTCCGTTTGGCAGTTCACTCAAGCGGAGCGCTAAAGACATCAAGAGCAACCTGGCCTATGTTAATAACAATCACACAGAGAAAGGATTGTGTTCAACGGCTATTCAGGCCCGGTGGAATTTCCTGGCGTACCGGGACCGGAAGAATCCTTTTTCTAAGCTGATAGAATCGCCTTCCGAGAAATTACTTCGTGCCATTGCCAGGATAAAAAGAATGGCTTCAAAAGGGAAGCATCTTTCTTACAGTGTATTGCTTAACGCCTTTAACGGCTTGGATGCCGGAGAGCGAGAGCAGTTGACGGATTACGTTATTTCCGCATATCCGCTGGTTGACTATGCAGCTGCAGCCGGGATCTATGAAGGATTCGACAATATGCTGACGGCATTTGACTCGAATACAGGGGGCGAGTTTGCACTTCGTGAAGAGTATTCTTCTTCACCGGATACAGCATATACTGAAATGATAGCCCTGGCGGAAAAGAATTCTTTAATTGGCGTGGAGAATCCGCCGCTTCTGCGCTTCCCGGAGGAGAAGCGGCGGCGGATGGCGCAGGCATTTTTCGAGCAGACCCACGCCCGAAAGTTCCAGATCTGCAAATTCCTCCACCTCCCGGAGCCAGAAAGTGCTTAACTGTGGGTAATTTCCCCCACAGTTAAGCACCTTACCCCTCCAACTGTGGGGAAAAACACCCACAGTTAGCGCATTTTTGCGGTCCGGCGGGAATTGTGTATCTTTGCGAATAGTATGAAGATTTGCGTAGGACTTTCCGGGGGCGTGGACTCCAGCGTGGCGGCCTTGTTGCTCAAGCAGCAGGGCTACGACGTGTTTGCGATGTTCATGCAGAACTGGCATGACGTCGAGGGCACGCTCCACGGCGACTGCGAGTGGGAGGAGGACAAGTTCGTGGCCGAGATGGTCGCCCGCAAGATCGGTATCCCGTTCTATTTCATCGACTTGAGTAAGGAGTACCGGCAGCGCGTGGTGGACTATCTCTTCGACGAATACGCCCACGGCCGCACGCCCAACCCCGACGTCCTCTGCAACCGCGAGATCAAGTTCGACGCCTTCCTGCAGGCGGCGGAGCGCCTGGGCGCGGACTGCGTGGCCACGGGCCACTACTGCCGCAAGGAGACGCTCCCCGACGGGACCTGCCGCATCCTCGAAGGGACCGACCCCAACAAGGACCAGAGCTACTTCCTCTGCCAGCTCAGCCAGGAGCAGCTCGCCAAGGCGATGTTCCCCATCGGAGACCTGCTGAAGCCGGAAGTGCGGCGCCTCGCCAAGGAGGCGGACCTGCCTTCGGCGGAGAAGAAGGATTCGCAGGGCATCTGCTTCGTCGGCAAGGTGGACCTGCCCGTCTTCCTGCAGCAGAAGCTGAAAAGCGTCGAGGGCGACGTGGTCGAAGTCTTCGCGCCTTACTACGCCGATTCGGCGAAATACGCCCGCGACCGCGAGCTGCTCGCCAAGGGTACGGCGCTGACGGACAGCGAGTTGCTGGAACTGTCCGCGCCGATTGACTACAGCGACATCCGTTTCGAGACGGAGACCTACCGCTCCGGCAAGCACCATATCAAGAAGACGCGCGACAAGGCGAACCCCTGGGCGAAGCGCATCGGGCGCCACGAGGGCGCGCAGTTCTACACCATCGGCCAGCGCAAGGGCCTGGGCATCGGCGGCCACGCCAGCCCCGTCTTCGTGCTGGCGACCGACATCGAGCGCAACATCATCTACGTGGGCGAAGGGGAAAACCACCCCGGCCTGCTGCGCAGCTGCCTGCGCATCGCCCCGGACGAGATCCACTGGATCCGCCCGGCGGAGGCGATGCAAATCGGCGAGCAGCGTCGCTACCGCGTGCGCATCCGCTACCGCCAACCCCTGCAGGACGCCACGCTCCTGATGCGGGAGAACGGCCTCTTCATCCTTTTCGACCAGCCGCAGCGCAGCATCACGCCCGGCCAGTTCGCGGTCTGGTACGCGCCGGACGGCGAAATGATCGGCAGCGGCGTCATCCTGTAACCTTTTCGAGAAATGTCCATCCTGACCCGCAAATATCCATTCTTGCTGCACGGCCACTGGGCGAAAGATTGCCTGATCTACAGCCTCATCGTCGTGGGCATCCTGTACTTCCTGCAGCCCTTCGGCTTCAACGGCTTCGGCGGCAACAAACTGCTGACCGCGTTGATCTTCGGCGCTGTGACCTTCTGCTGCTGCGCGCTCTATGGGCAGTTGATCTTCCACCCCCTGCAGCGCAGGGCCCGGGTCTGGCGCATCTGGCACCAGGCGCTGGGCGTGCTCGGGATGGTGCTCTTCATCGGCATCTGCAACTATTTCACGTTCTCACTGCTCTTCAAGTTCCCGCTCAAATGGGAATACTTCTGGATGTTCCTTTGCTGGACGCTCATCATCGGCGTGGTGGTTACGGTCTGTTCCACGTCTATCGACTACTTCCGCTTCCTGCGCAGCCGGCTGGACGCCCTGCTGGACAAGACCACGCTGGAGCAGGAAAGCATCCGGGTCGCCATCCACGACACCCGCGTCCGCGGCAATGACCTCTCCCTGCCGATCAACGACCTCCTCTACATCGAGGCGCAGAAGAACAACGTCGCCGTCTGCTACCGCAAAGACGGGAAACTGGTGCGCGATGAGATCCAGTCCACGCTCGCCGGCGTGCTCGACGACCTGGCGGAGTACGGCAACATCTTCCAGTGCCACCGCTCCTTCGTCGTGAACCTGAACAACATCACCTCCGCCAAGGGCAACTCCAACGGCTACACCCTGGAGCTCGGCGACGGGCTCGCCACGGTCCCCGTGTCCCGCTCTTTCGTACCGAAACTCAAGTCCTTTATCGCTTAGCGATTCGTCCGTAAAACGCGTCACTCGTCCGAGCCCTTAGTTGTTGGTCCGGTATTCTGGATGTCCGTCCTAGATATTTGGAAGGGTGTTTTTTCGTGCTTTCCTTTGCGGCATGAAAAAGTTGCTGACCCTCCTTTTCGCGGCGCTTGCCGCCACCCTTCAAGTCCATGCCCAGACCCGCATCGACGGCGTCGTGTCCGACGAACACGGCCCGCTGGTCGGCGTGAACGTGTTCGTCGTCGGGACCATCGACGGCGCCGTCACGGACACGCTCGGGCGCTTCTCCTTCACCACCGCCCGCACGGGCGAGCTGACGCTGCGCGCCGTGCTCCTGGGCTACGAGGAGCAGACGCTCGTCGCGGACGGCGCCCGCCTGCGCGGCCTGCAGATCCGCCTGCGCGAGCAGGCCGCCTCCATCGACGAAGTCGTCGTGACGGCGAGCACCTACAGCGTGGGCCGGAGCTCCCAGATCAAGACGCTGGACGCGCTGGACGTGGTGATGGCCGGCAACTCCTGCGGAGACGTCGTCGCCGCCCTGCAGGTCCTGCCGGGCACACAGAAGGTGGGCGAAAACGGCCGCCTGTACGTGCGGGGCGGCGACAGCGAAGAGTGCCAGACTTTCGTCAACGGCATGCACGTGCTCGTCCCGTACAGCACGAACGTGGAAGGTAACGCGCAGCGCGGCCGCTTCTCGCCCTTCCTCTTCAAGGGGATGAGTTTCTCGCTGGGCGGCTATAGCGGCGAATACGGCCAGGCGCTTTCGTCCGTGCTCCCGATGGAGACGACTGACGTCGCTTCCAGCGACAAATTCGGCATCAGCGCGTCCCTGCTGGACTGGAACGTCGGCGGCACGAAGGCGTTCCGCCGCAGCAGCCTGTCCTTCAACGCGGACTACACGGATCTGGGGCTGCACAACGCGCTGTTCCCGGACCGCAACGACTGGACGCGTCCTTACCGCAAACTCTCCGGGGAGGCACAGTTCAAATATGAATGGGATAACGGGAGCAGCCTGAAATCCTATGTTGGCTACGACTGCACCTCGCTGGGCCTCCGCACCGAAGGCCGCGAGCTCTCGCTCGTCGAGCACAACGCCTACGCGAACGCGACGCTGCAGACCACCTTCGGGCGGGGCTACCGCTTCTTCGCGGGCGTGGCCAATTCGTCCGTCTTCAGCGACATCGACGATGCGCTCGTGCGCGGGGACCATTATCATAATTTCCGCAACGAGGTGCACCTGAAGGCGGAAATCCGCAAGAGCTTCTCGGCGGCGTTCAAGCTGTCGGCGGGCGTCGAGGACTATGTCCGCGACAGCCGGAAGCAGTACGACGCCACGGGCTACACGCTCGACTACAACCTCCTGGCAGGCCACGTGGACGCGCAGGTCCGCATCTTCCGGACGCTCTTCCTCAATCTCTCGGCACGCGCCGAGAAGGCGAGCTACAGCCCCGCCTGGGTGCTGATGCCGCGCGTGACGCTCAGTTTCGTTCCCGGCAAGCGCTTCCAGTCCTCCATCATGGTCGGCCGCTACAGCCAGAGTCCGGAGGACGACTGCCTCGCCCGGGGGCTCGGCCGCCTGGGCCAGAGCACGGCCGACCACGCCATCCTCAGCCTGCAGTACGGCACGAACCGCACGGTGGTGCGCGCCGAGGCGTACTGCAAGCGCTACCGCTCGCTGCCGCTGCTGCGGGACGGCGTCTACACGCCGGACGGCTACGGCTACAGCCGGGGCGTGGATTTATTCGTCGAAGACGCCTCGCTCATCCGCAACCTGACGCTCACGGCCGCGTACTCCTTCAACGATTCCCAGCGGCTCTACCAGGACTTCGACGCGCCGCGCACGCCGTCGTACGCCTCCCGGCACAACCTCCGCGTGACCGCGAAATACGGCATCGGCAAGGTCATCGTCGGGCTGGCCGACACCTACGCCAGCGGCCGCGTGTACCAGGCCGGCACGACGCCGTTCTACAACAGCCTCGACGCCAACGTCACCTGGCTGGCGCACCCGAAGGTCATCGTGTACGCCTCGCTGAACAACCTGCTCGGCCGCACGAACGTGTACCGGATCGACACCGACGGCACGCCGGTGTCCGAGAGCCGGGACCGCTTCTTCTATATCGGAATTTTTGTTTCACTTAAAAATAGTAAAGCTTATGACATCGCTAATTTCTAAGAAAGGCATCCTTGCCACCGTTCTCTTCCTGATGGTTTCCCTTTTCTCCGCTCCCGCGCAAGACATGCGCGCGCTTATGGGCCAGTCCCTTTCGCGGCTGCAGAATCCCACGCCGGAGGCGTTCTTGACCTGCATCGCGGAGCTGAAACGCATCGACGCCATGTTCCCCGACCAGGTGGCCCCCAAGTACCAGCTGGCGCTGCAGAGCCTGAATTTCGCCGTGACGAATCCGCAGGCGGAGCAGACGGAGGGCCTGCTGGCCGAGGCCGAGCAGACGATCGCCGCGCTGGCGGAGATGCCGGCGGCGGATCTGTCGGACGTCTGCACCCTGCGGGGCTTCCTCTACATGACCCGCATCGTGCAGGACCCGGCCCGGAACGGCCAGCGCTACTACCTGGACGTGATCCAGAACTACGAGAAAGCCCTGAAGGCCAATCCCGACAACGCGCTCGCGCAGCAGTTGCAGGAGAAATTCAACGAGGGCATGGCCCAGGCCATGCGCTAACTGTGGGTGTTTTTCCCCACAGTTAAGCATGTTTTCGGGAAAATTGCTAAATTTGGGTGATTTAACCACACAGACTTATGATCAAGCGGGAGATTCACATCGCATACGAAGAATACGATTCCATCGATGAACTGAGCACGGCGGACCGCGAACTGGCCGCCGAGGCCATCCGGGCCATGCAGGGCGTGTACGCGCCGTATTCCAATTTCCACGTTGGGGCGGCGGTGCTGATGTCCAACGGGGCCATCGTCCACGGTGCCAATCAGGAGAACGCCGCTTTCCCGTCCGGGCTTTGCGCCGAGCGGACGGCGATGTTCGCCGCCGCAACGCGCTATCCCGACGAGGATATGGTCGGGATAGCGTTGGCGGGCGGGATGCGCGGGCATCTGGGGAAGGAGCCGGCGACGCCCTGCGGCGCCTGCCGGCAGGTGATGGCGCAGTATCAGGCCAAGTCCGGCAAGCCGATGTCGATCATCATGGTTTCGGCGGAAAAGGTCTGGAAATTCGAGAAAGTGGACGATATTCTTCCGCTCATTTTCAACAGCATTTGATTTTTTACTATATTTGCAGCGGGAAAGTCGTACACGACCAGCTCCCTCTGAACTCCCCCAGGGCCGGAAGGCAGCAAGGGCAGGAGGTTGTAGCGGTGCGATGTGCTAAGCTTTCCCTTTTTTGTATTCTATCGGGATGAAATCGGAAATTGTTGTAATCGGTGGGGGAGCCTCGGGGCTGATGGCGGCTTATCATGCCGCCCGGGCGCTTGTGGACGCCGGGCAGGCGGCGCAGGTGACGGTGCTGGAGAAGATGCCGCGGCCGGCCCGCAAGGTGATGATCACCGGCAAGGGGCGTTGCAATTTCACGAATGTGAAGGATTGGAACGCCTTCTCCGGCCACATCCGCTCGAAGGCCAACTTCGTCAAATCCGCTTTCTACAATCTTCCGTCGCAGGCTGTCGTCGACTGGTTCGAGTCGTTCGGCCTGGAGACCGTCGTCGAGCGCGGCGACCGCGCTTTCCCAGCCTCGCACCACGCCTCCGACGTCGTCGACACGCTCGTCAACGCGTGCCTCTCCCTCGGCGTCAAAATCGAAACCGAAGCTGAAGTAGCCACCATCTCTACGGAAGCCGGCAGGCAGCTCCCCTCCGAAAACGTCCGGCAGAGCCGGACCCTTCCCACTGACTGCGTCAGCGGGCCCCTCCCTCTTACGAAGCCGAGGGTGGCTACGGTTTTCGGAGGGGACTGCCTGCCAGGCTTCAGCGTGAAACTGGTGGATGGCAGGGAGTGGAAGTGCGAGCGGGTGATTGTGGCAACGGGGGGACTGAGCTACCCGACGACGGGATCGACCGGCGACGGGCTGCGCTGGGCGCAGGAGTTGGGGCACCAGCTGGTGCCGACGTTCCCGTCGCTGACGGCGCTCGTGCCGAAGGGATACAAGTTGCAGGAAGACAAAGACTTGCACATTGACCGCAGCACGCCGCTGTCCGAGCTCGGACAGGCGCTCTGCGGCGTGCAGCTTAAGAATATCCAGCTCGCGCTGCGCATCGAAGGAACGGACGTGGACAGCGAATTCGGCGACATCGACTTTACCGACGGCGGCCTGGAAGGGCCCGTCGGCTTCCAGCTCAGCCGCAAGGCCGTCAAGGCCCTCGTGAACGGCTCCCGCGTCAGCCTGCAGCTCGACCTCAAGCCGGGCGTGGACCTGACCGAACTGACCGTCCGCGTCAAGGCCATCTGGGAAGAAATAGCCAAAGACCCGCGCTCGCGGGGCGTGCGCGAGAAGGAGCGCTGCCGCATCCTGCTGGGCAAGCTGATGCCGCGCGAGCTCATCCCGGGCTTCACCGCCATGCATCCCGAAATCATTACCGTCGAGCGGCGGGGGAGAGCCGACACCAAGGTGTGGGTGAACCTGGTCAGCATTGCCAAAGCGCTGAAAGCCTGGCAGTTCGACATCGCCGGATACGTCGGCTACGAGCGCGCGGTCGTCACCGCCGGCGGCGTGTCGACGGACGACTTCGTCGCCAAGACGATGGAGTCGCGCATCGTGCCCGGCCTTTACCTCTGTGGCGAAGTGCTCGACATCGACGCCGACACCGGCGGCTACAACCTCCAGCTCGCCTTCGCCACCGGCGCCCTCGCTGGCCGCAGCGCTGCCAAATCGCTATCAATCAAGACCTATGCTGAAGAAACTAAGTGATTTTCTGAGCTCCAAGGCCAGCCTGTTCATCATCCTGACGGCCGTGGTCACGTTCTTCTTCCCCCAGATCTTTGCGTGGGTCAAGGGGAATACGCAGACCATCATCCTGGGCATCATTATGCTCACGATGGGGCTCACGCTGACGCCGAACGACTTCAAGCTGCTGGCGCAGCGTCCGTTCGACATCCTCATCGGCGCCGCGGCGCAGTTCACCATCATGCCGCTGGTGGCGTTCTCGCTTTCCTGGCTCTTCAGCCAGGTGCCCGCGTTCGCGCCCTACAGCACCGCGATGGCCATCGGCATCATCCTCGTCGGCTGCTGCCCGGGCGGCGTGTCGAGCAACATCATGTCCTTCCTCTGTAAGGGCGACGTGGCCTACTCCGTGGGCATGACCTGCGCCTCGACGCTGCTGGCGCCCGTGCTCACGCCGCTGCTGGTGCTCGCGCTCGCGGGGGAGCGGGTGGATGTGGACGCCTGGGGGATGTTCAAGCAAATTCTCATCGTGACTATCATCCCCATCGCCATCGGCTTCTTCCTGAACGTCTGGCTCGGCCACAAGGACGTGTTCCGCCGGATCCAGGGCTGCATGCCGGGCGTGTCGGTCATCTGCCTGGCCTGCATCGTGGGCGGCGTCATCACCACGGTCCATGACCCGCTGGTGGAGAACGGCCTGGTCCTGTTCCTGCTGACCTTCGGGATGGTCTTCTGCCACAATACGATAGGGTATGTGCTTGGCTATCTTGTCGGCACGCTGTTCCACTTCAATACGGCCAAGAAACGCACCATCTCCATCGAAGTGGGTATGCAGAACGCCGGCCTGGGCACCAACCTGGCCATGACCTTCTTTGTGGCCACCAACCCGATGGCTGTCGTGCCTTGCGCCATCTCCTGTGCCTGGCACAGCATCAGCGGCACCATCCTCGCCAACATTTTCGCACGTCGTCAATCGTAATCCGTTTCTTCAAGCATACTCACGCCGTTCTTCCCGGAACGGCGTTCTTTTGTGTATATCGCTGCACAAGTGGCATTTATTCAAATATTTTTTTTATATTTGTGGTAAACCCTGACAACACTTCGCCCCCAAAATTCCTTTTTTTTGATGAAACGATGGTTCCGTTTGGCAATCGACGTCGATTACCGTCCCTGCGACCCGGGAATCAATAATTGGTCCTGCGACCATACCGAATACCTGAAAGCCGACCTCCAGGCTGGGCAGGCGCTTCGTTACAAGGATTCCAGCGGCCAGCTCGGACGGCTTACCCTGCTGGAGATGACGGACGAAGGCGTCGTGGTGGGATATGGCGACCGCTCCTATACCCTGACGGAGCATAATTCTTATATCAAACTCGACGAGACCGGTCGGGACTATACTGTTTTCGAGCTGAACGTTTACTTGATACAGGCCATCGTCGTCGAAGATACGCCTGCTTTTTACCGCCAGTTCCTGGTCAAAGAATCGGTTTTTAAACTGACGGGGCCGGACGTGCAGGTGTTGATGAACTCCGACCAAGCTTGCGCCAAATATGCCCTGGGGCGCTATCATTATATCCAGGTGCCCGAGCCGGATTCCTTCCGGAAGGCGGAATCGCTTTTCCGGGAGGCAGCGGCCGCGGGCGTCCCCGATGCCTTCGCCTCTTTGTCGCTGATGTACAGCTACGGCGATACGCACGAAGATCGCTATGATCCGGACGAGATGGTCCGGTGGCGCGACGAGGCGCTGGCCCGGGGGAGCGAACAGGCGGCGTTCCGCTACGCCCGGCACCGGATCGACGGCGAGTTCCTGACGCCGAGAGAACCGGACGTCGTCCGGGAGGAGATTGAAAAGCGGTTCGCCACGGAGACCGATGTCTGGCCGGAATGGTATTCCGTCCTCGGCGCTGCCTACGACGCGCTGGGCCAGCCCGAAAAGGCTCATGATATCTATTTGACCGGCTTGGCGCATGGGAGCCTTCGCTGCTATATAAGGCTGGCCATTTCAGCCTGGGAGAAGGGGGATGAAAAAGAGTACCGTGCCTGGATGGAGAAGGGCATGGCGGCTGGCTGCGGCTGGTGTTTCATCCTGGATGGCGATTTGGATGAGGAACGCTTCCAGGCGGGAGAATCCAGATTTAAGAACCTGGTGTCCAGGCAGTTCCAGGACCGCTTCGAGCAGGGGCTCCGCCTGGGTGAGGGTGCCTGTGCTTATTATCTGGGGTACCATTCCTACTTCGGGACGCTTGGCTTCACCATTGACGAAGACGCGGCCTTCCGCTATCTGCGCAGAGGTATTGCGCTTGGGGATTACGACGCCTGTTCGATGCTGGCGTATATCCTTGCGTACCGGGCGGAGACGCCGGAAGCCCGGAAAGAAGCCGCCCTGCTGCGGCTCAAGGCCGTCCGTTATGGGAAGGATGACGACCGGGAACAGCTGGCGCAGGATTACCGGGACGGCCTGCTGGATGAATACCGGGATGAAATAGAAAAATATTGGCTGCCTGAGGACGATGAAGTGGATGAAGATGACGGCCGTTGGGACGCCTATGTATAAATTCAGACAGAAAATGACGAAACTGGAAACCATTGTCGCGAATGTAGACAGTATGCGTAAAAATGCGCAGGAGCAGGATTTCTACAAGAATGTGCCCCTGGCCAGCGACACCCTGAAGCTCCTGGAGGAGCTGGACGACCCGGACGAAGGTCCGCTGGGCAAGGCCTATGCCTGCAACGCCATACTCCGGGAGCTGCCGGAATATGACACGCCCCGCCTGGCCCTGAAACTGCTGCGACGGGAGCTCTCCTGGCTGCAGGAATCGGACGAAAAGAGCGACTGGCTGCATGAGGATGAAGTTGAATCAGATATCGCGCGCCTTGAGGCGTATATCGATGTCGACGGGATCTCCATGGAGGCATTCTGCAAGCAGTATGGCCGCCACCTGCATTTCGACCCGGTGGAGCGTACTGCGAAGTGGGAGGAGATCTACTGCGACGTCGAAAAAGCGTGCGCCAAGCGTCTGAAGGGCGTGCCGCGCGGCATGGGCTATTGTTTCGGCTATTGGGCCGCCCGGAGCAACGTCCTGAAGGAATACGGGATCGACTGGAAGTCGCCGGGGGTCATGAACCCCAGAGTCATGTTTGATTAGGAGATAATCCATAATTGTATGTCATATGCAAACATCGATTGATACTTTAGCTGCGATCTGCAAACTGGCGATAGCCTTTTGCACTACGGATGGAGAGGGAAGCGACTTGGAGACGGACACTATCTATGATTTCCTGTCCGGATTTGAGGGAGTGACGCCGGAAATCGCCGGCCAGGTTATTCGACAGGCGTCCGAAATGGAGGCCCGTGAAGCCTTCGTCCGGACTTTATGTCTGGCAGAAGAAGACAAGGAGCGGGTAAGTAATTTCTTCGCCGACATCATCTGCGCTGACGCGCAACTCACGCCGGAAGAAGAGGAGTACTATCATAAGGTTTGCATAACTTGCGGGCTGCCCGATATCCTGGAGGAGCGCATCATCCGTGATGAGAGTCCGGAGGCTGCTCCGGCCGAAGTGGAAGATACGGAGATCTATCCGAGTTTCGTGGTCATCGACTTCCGGGGTAATGCGACCTATCGTTGGGTTGAACAGGAAGATTGGGATACGCTCCACGACGAGATGTGTACCTGGATTCAGGCGAACCAGATTGAAGTCGTCCGCTACACCAAGCCGCTCAATGCCCTGTCGAAGCAATTGGAGCTCGTCGGGACGCATCTGGTGTTCCTGACTTCCCGCAACGGCTTCACCGTGACGGTGGGCGACAATATGACGGCCACGCTCCTGTACGGTGGGGATTATGAGCTCTTCGGCAATATCATCATTGCCCTGGAGACGGACGATGGATACGAGATCGAAGGCTTCAAGATGCAGTCCCACCTGGACAAGGCATTCCTTGCCGTGGATGAAGCCGTGGGCGGCCTGTTGAGTCTCAAATAAAGCATGATGGGAGAAAACGTACGTGTCCGCGAACGCGTCGAGACACAGACGGCGGTCGAGACCGAGACCCGGGAAAAGGAATCCACGGGCAGGTGCCCGCATTGCGGTGCCGACGTGGGGCCGGATTATGAGATCTGCCCCGTGTGCGGGTGGAAGATGGTGGATTACTGCACCTTCTGCGGCGCGCCGATGCGCCCCGACGACGTGGACTGTCCCGAATGCGGCATGCCGGCAGACGGCGTGATGTGCCCCAACTGCAACATCCTCAATTTCAGATCCTTCTGCCGCCAGTGCGGGCAGCCGCTCTCCCGCGCGGCCCGGCGGGCGGTGGAGAAGGCCCGGCAGGATCCGAAGGTGCAGGAGTCGGCGCGGCTGCTGACGCGCATCGCCGAACTGGAAGCGGAGCTGGCGGGCGACCTGCCGGGAGCTGCCGGGCCGGACGAGCCCGCCGAACCCACGGAAGGGGAGTTGCGGCTCCGGGAACTGATGTCCCATATGGGCTTCGCGTTCACCGAGCAGCCCAAGGCGACCCGGCGAAGCGTGGGACGCAGCCGGGAGACCGTGATGCAGGAATACCAGCGGGCGGTCGAAGAAGCGAATAATCTGCTGGAAAGCATGCTCCCGCCGGCGGGTTCCACGCCGCAGGAGCAGCGCAATTACTATACGGCCCGCAAAGTGGCCGTGACCGAGCTGGTGGAGGTGACGGGCCTGGTGGGCTGGGTTTGCAACTGGTGCCATTGTTTCCATGACAACCCTTCTCAGTGCTACCGGCCGTGGCTGGGCGGTACCTGGCAATACGGTACGGCCCAAAAGGTAGTGACCACTTACAAAAAAGTATAATTCATGGTAGAACAGAATGACAGTTTATCTCCTCAGAAAACGGCGGTAGCTCCGCAGAAAACCGCGGTCGCCCCGCAGAAGACTGCGGTGGCTCCCCAAAAGACTGCGGCTGCGCCCCAGAAAACCGCCGCGGCGCCGCAGCAGCCTGGCATGGCTGCCCCTTTCGGCGTCGGTACCCATGCTCCCGGAGCAACGGTGAAAGTCGGCGGCAACAGTTACACTGTGGAGAAACTGATGGGCAGCGGGTCGGAAGGCGATATTTATGTCGTTTCCGACCGCAAACGGAAGTACGCACTCAAGTTGTGCCACTCCCGGTTCTACACCAATGTCAAGGTCATGCCCGCCCTGCAGAAGCTGAACGGGCAGGGCTATATCGCCGACATCGTGGATTACGGCGATGATTACGAACTCCTCGAATACATCCCCGGCGGCAGTGTCGCATCTGCGGGCCTGAAAGGGAATGCCGAAGCGATCCTGACCATCGCGGCCAAGACCGCCATGTCCCTCTCGATGATCCATCAGGCCGGCGTCCTGCACAAGGACGTGAAGCCGGCCAATATCCTCATCAAGGACAGCCAGATCTGGGATTGCGTCCTGTGTGACTTCGGCATCGCCGATGAGATCGATGCGGACGGACACTGTGTGACCAAGCAGTTCCGAACCCCTATCTATGCAGCTCCGGAAGTCTATACGACGACCGTCACGCTCCCGGATGGCAACTACACGGAGTTGACCTCCAAGGCCGATTTCTTCTCGCTGGGCATGACCATCCTGTCCCTGTGGATGGGGGAGGATGCTTTCAAGGCCAAGGAGGCGGCCTTGGCGATCGACAAGACGAAGGGGCGGATCACCGTCCCGGCAGACATGCCGGACCCGCTTGCCCGGATCTGCCGGGGCCTGCTGATCAAGAACCCCGCCAAGCGTTGGGACTACGACGAGATCGCGAGAACCATCAAGGGAGAGGATGTCCCCGTGGAAGAGACGGAGATCATCGAAGACCTCAATATCACCTTCAACGCCACCAAACATTTGACAGCCAATACGCCGGAAGAGTTGGCCAAATGCATGGTCGAGGATCAAGAACTGGCCGTCAAGTATCTCTACCGCGGTCAGGTCGAGAAGTGGCTAAAACCCTATCCGGAGCTGGCCCTCGAGATCCAGGAGATCGTGGAAACGCTTTATCCCCAGGATCAGCACATGGGCCTTCATGCTGCGGTCTATCTGCTGGATCCGACCTGGCCGCTCCGGATGGTCGGCACCAACCGCGAAACGGGGGCGGAGGAGAGCGTTTCTGTATATACAGTCAAGGATATCAGCGACTTCTGCCATCGTGCCATTCCGGATGCCGATACGGCCAGCATGCTGTCTTCCGATGAATTGGTGGTTTGGGTGCGTGCCCGTAACAGGACACTGGCCGCGTCTTTGCCGGCCGATAACGGGCAGACATCCTGCTATATGCTGCGCGTGCAGACCCTCGATCCGCTTTCGGATATCAACCTGCGCAACGACCCCGACGATCCCGATTACGCGATGACCCAGGAAGGGATCGGGCGGTTCCTGAACAAGGTGTACACCATTTTCTGGTCCCATTGCGGGGGTGATTCGTCCAAGATCGGCGAGATATGGAGGCGACCGGACTTTGCCCCGATGAACCGTCAGATTCCGACGGCGGTCGTGGCGAACATCGCGGCCTGTTTCCTCTTTCCGGATCAGTACCACTACCTGACGGATTTCATGGACACCAAGGGTCAGCGCTTCCAGCAGCAGCGCTCCTGGGTCGAGTATTGCACCGATCGCAACAGCGACGATTATCGCCGGAAGGCCGGTCCGAAAGACTATGCTTTCCAGGCTCAGGCCAGTTGGATGAAGGTAATCAAGGGTTTCGGCGTCACGCCGGAATACGAATTGGTGGATGTCGCAGAGACGGTGACGACGCGGGAGGAACTTTTTTCGCACAAAAAGAAGGAACTGGCGGAAGAATACTACCACCGCGGCCTGGCCGGCTGGCTCGCCGTGCAGCACCAGGAGAATCCCGGTGCAGACCTCTCGCAGCAGTATACCTACGAGAACCTGCTCCTTGCCTATTTGGCCGACATCGAGACCATTGACGACAAGGCAACGCCCGTGGAACGCTTCTACAAGGCGCAGGAGAAAGCGGACGATATCCTCTCCTCCGGCAAGGCCCGCATCCGCGGACTCAGTGTCCGGAGCGTGCTGCAGCACGTCCTGACTATCGTCTTTGCCATCCTGCCCGCCGTCGTCCTGCTGGGTATGCTGATCTTCTCCATCATTGAAAACCCGGTCCTGGACACCTCCGGCATGCGGCTGGAACGCTTCTTCTGGCCGGTCGGCCTGATTGTGGCCGCCGTCCTTTTCTTCCTCGCGGAAGGCGAAGGCGGGTGCCTGTTCCCCATTATTGGCGGAGCCATCGGCGCGGTCCTGGTGTTCCTGCTGGTCAAGTTCCTGGGTGCCTATATCCTGTATTTCTACGCCTTGATTGTCCTGGCTGCCCTGATCTTCTTCAGCATCAAGACCGTCTTCTTCCACAGTCAGTTCGCCCGGGATGCCCGGCGCTTCAATAAGCCGGGATTCGAGGAACGTTTTCTGGAGCCGCTCTATTTCGCCTTCAACAACGAGACGGAATTCGATTCTTCCCTCAACGGCGCGTTCGATACCTTCAAGCTGAGTGTTTGGAGGAGTGATCTGAAGACGCGTCGCATCCACATGCTGATTTTCATCGGCGTCACTTTGGTGCTGGTCGCCTTCAGTCTGCTGATTCCCAAGAGCGAGCGCTTCGAGCGCTTCTCCGCTCCTTTCATCGAGAAGATTATGCCTGCCCGGCAGGTTCCTGCTCCGCCGGACCTGCTGGAATTCGAGAGCCTGGAGCCCGGCAGCCGGGGAGAAGAAGTCCTGGCCCTGCAGCGTTATCTCAAGGAGGCCGGATACCTGCGGGGCACCGCGGACGGCATCTACGGCCCCGGTACGCAGAATGCACTCTCCGCTTTCCAGAAAGCCAACGGCCTGGAGGCGACGGGACATGCTGACAAGGAAACGATACAAACCATCAACCGGCTGGCCGCCGAGGCTGCCCGGGAGACTGAACAACAAAACAAAGAATAGTTATGGTCTGTAAACAGTGCGGGAAAGATAACCGTCCGGAAGCGAAATACTGTCGCTTCTGCGGCGAGCGGCTGGAGGAAAAAGCGTCCTCCCAAAAGGGCCTGATCGGCAAGGACAACATCGTCCCCAAGTTGGAGGAACTCGACCGGAAACTCATCGTGGCCCAGCGTTTTGCCAGCAATGGCACGAAGATCGGCATGGACTGCATCATCCTGGGCGATAGCGGTACCGGCAAGAATTTCATCGCGGACATCATCAGCCGCAAGATGATGGATGCCGGGATCGCGAAGTTGCCGCCGAAGAAGGTGGACGCGGCCGACTGGGGCGATTTCTGCAAGGAGTTTGACAAGAATGTCGCGGCGCTCAAGGATGGTATCCTGCTGATTACCAACGCGCAGAAGCTACTGCCTACGGACAAGGCTTCGAATGTGAATCAGTTGGACAAGCTCTTCACGCGCATGCGTGGAACGGAAGGCGCTCCCATCGTAGTCCTGTGCGGCCTGATGAACGAGATGAGCAAATTCCTGGAGAATAACAAGGATGTTGCACGCCTTTTCGAGCTGGAGTTCAACCTGACAGCCTTTTGTACGCCGGACCTGACGGAGCTCACTTTGTCTATCCTTAAGGAAACATATAAATTGGACGCCTCGGAGGAGCTTCCCGACATCCTTGCCAGCCATTTCCAGTGGTTTATGCGTCAGCCGGATCTGAGTCATCTCAACGGCCACCTGGCCGAGAAGGTCGCGGAGAACCTCTCCGTCAAGGCGGCACTACGTGGCAGGAATACCGTGACGGAAGAAGATGTCCCTGCCGGCGAGCGTTTTACGCCCAAGTCAGAAGAGGAAATCCTGGCTGAACTGAACAATTACATCGGCCTGCAAAGCGTCAAGGATAAGATTCGCGAAATTGTCCGGAATGTGAAAACCCGCAAGAATAATGGCGTGAAGGCCAACAGCCTGCTCACGGACCATTATCTCTTTACCGGCAATCCGGGGACCGGTAAAACCACCTTCGCCCGTAAGTTCGGCGAAGTACTCGGCGCGATCGGCGCCCTGCCCACCGGACAGTTCGTGGAAGTGTCCGCCAAGGACTTCATCGGGCAGGTTGTCGGAGACACGGAGGCGAATGTGAAGAAATATGTCAACAAGGCCATCGGCGGTGTACTTTTCATCGATGAAGCTTATGCGCTCACCCAGGGCTCCTCGGCCGGCGACGGCGGCGGCAGCTTTGGCATGGACGCCATCAATACGCTGCTAACCCTGCTGGAGAACCGGCGTGGCGAATTCGTTTGTATCATGGCGGGTTATACCAAGGAGATGAACGAGTTTGTGCGCAAGAACCCCGGTATCCCGTCCCGCTGCAACGTGACCATCGAATTCCCGGACTACAACGCCCGCGAGTTGGAGCAGGTCTTCCGTATGCTGCTCCGCCGAAACGATGAGAAAGTGGAATATGCCCTGGATGCTACGGCGGAGGAGATGCTCCCCAAGGTCTTCGACCGCATGTATGCCAGACGCATTGACACCTTCGGTAACGCTCGCGCGGTGCGAAACCTATTCTCTGAGGCTGTAGGACGTCACAATGCTCGTGGCAGCGAAGACAATGTTCTCAGTTATGCTGATATCGTGGGTGAGGAAATGACCGGCGAGATCTCCGTGGAGGACATCATGAAGGAGCTGGACGGCCTGGTGGGTATGAAGTCCGTCAAGGACGCGATTCGCCGCATCGCCAACGAAATGGCCGTCCAGAAACGCCTGATCGAACTGGGAGAGAGCGCAGAGGGGCTCACCAAGTTCAATTTCGTGCTGACCGGCAATCCCGGCACCGGCAAGACCACGGTGGCGCGCCTGCTGGGAAAGATCTTCAAGGCGATGGGGATTCTTTCTACTGATCGTGTTGTGGAGAAGACCCCCAAGGCCATTCTGTCTCAGTACCAGAACCAGAGTGCCCAGAACATGAACGACGCCATCACGGAGGCCATGGGCGGCGTGCTCTTCCTGGATGAAGCCTATGACATCGACCCGAAGGATGCTGCCGGCCAGAGTGTCAGCAGGGAGGGCAATGAAGCCATCCAGGCCTTGCTGACCCGTATGGAGAACGAGGCCGGCAAGTTTGTCGTGGTTTGCGCCGGTTATCCCAAGGAGATGGAAGACTTCATGAATTCCAACCCCGGCCTGCGAAGCCGTTTCTCGCATTTCATCCACATAGACGACTACTCGGCCGATGAACTGCTGGAGATCTTCGAGCGCGCCGCCAAGGGCAAGAGTTACAACTTTACGCTTGCCAACGATGAAGTGCGCGCACGCGTGCTCCGCATGTTCCAGAACATGGTGGCCATGAAGGACGCGAAATTCGGCAATGCCCGGGAGGCCATGAAAAAGTTGGCGGAGACCAAAACGAATATCTACAACCGTATCAAAGCGCTCCCGCAGGACCAGTGGACGCCGGAGAACATCCATTCGGTGTTCCTGGAGGATGTCCCTTACGAGGAGCCCCAAAAGATCTCCGTGGACGAGTGCCTGGCGGAGCTCAACCAACTTATCGGCCTGGAGGGCGTGAAGTCTTCGCTCACCAAGCTGGCGCACACCATCAACAACGAGATTGAGAGCGCCAGGCTGGAGAACCGCCGTCCGGAAATCCCACTGGGACATTACCTGTTCCTGGGCAATCCCGGCACCGGCAAAACCACGGTGGCGCGTTTGATGGGCAAGATCCTGTATTCCATGGGCGCCCTGCCGAGCCCTTATGTCAAGGAAGTGGGGAAGGCCGACCTGGTCGGCCGTTTCGTCGGCGACACGGAGGCAATCACTTCGCATGTGATCGATTCGGCCATGGGCGGCATCCTGTTCATCGACGAGGCCTACCAGCTGATGACCGACCAGTTCGGGCAGGCGGCGCTGGAGACGCTCCTGACCCGCCTGGAGAACGACCGGGGTAAATTCGTCTGCATCGCCGCGGGCTATTCTCACGAGATGCAGGCCTTCATCAACGGCAACAGCGGTATTCCGTCGCGCTTCCCTCAGCGGAACTGGATCACCTTCGAAGATTACAATCCGGAAGAGCTCTACCAGATCTTCATGATCTATGCCCGCAAGGGCGGATACAGCCTTGATTCGATGGCGGAAACCGCCGTGCAGGCCAAATTCACGATGATGTACAACGGCCGCGGCCGGACCTTCGGCAATGGCCGCGAGGCCCGCAACCTCTTCGACGAGGTCAAGAGCAATCTGGCGGCCCGTCTGGCCGACGACGGGCAGACGCATACCCCGGAAGAACGTAAAACCATTATGATGGAGGACGTGATATGATCCAGTGCCCCGAATGCAGAAACATGATTCCCGACGACAGCGCCTTCTGCGACCAGTGTGGGAAAGAATTGAAATGGTGCCCGACCTGCAAGCGCCCCAAGCGCGGCACGGAATGCCCCGTCTGCGGCAGCGACCTGATTCCCGGACGGAAATACCTGGCCGGGGGCATCGCGGTAGAGCAGAAGCCTGCTGCGGCGTCGTCCACCATCCAGGAGAAGCCGACACCGGAGACGCCCGCCGGCCCTGGGACTCAGGCGACGTCGGTCCAGGCGTCCGCCGGCCCGACCCGTCTGGTCGGGAACGGCTGGTCGCTCCCGCTCCACCCCGGCGGCTTCGGCCGGCGGGGTGGCATCTGGCCTGAACTGGCCAGCTGCCAGTATGTATCCGGCAGCCATGGGGACATCACCCGCGGCTCGGATGGCTGGATTCTGGTCGACCTCGGCTCTACCAATGGCACCTTCGTGAACGGCCAGCGTCTGGATCCCTGCAGGGGAGTCTCCCTGCGGAAAGGAGACCGCATCCGCATTGCAACCCTTGATTTTACTGTAGAATGAAACTCGATATCCAGGCTGTCTGCCACAAAGGTCTTGTTCGGGACAACAACGAGGATGCGCTGTCCGTGGGCGGCGTGATTCTGCGCGACGACGCCACCAACCTGGTGGTCACCATTTCTCCCGAAGGCTTCTTCTACCTGCTGGTCGCCGACGGCATGGGCGGCCATGAGCATGGGGAGGTGGCCAGCCAGTTCGCCTTGGAAGAGATGGAAGAGCAACTGTCCCTGCACCAGATCCAGCCGGACAGTTTCGAAGACGATGCGCGCGAAGCGGCGCACTACATCGCCGTGAAACTCAACCGCACCGCCGCCGATCAGGGCCAGGCGCTTCCGATGGGCTGTACGCTGACCGGTGTCATCTGGCACTATGGCCGAACCTGGCTGGTGAATGCCGGCGACAGCCGGACCTACCGCTTCCGAGGCGGCATGCTCCGCCAGCTGACGACTGACGAGACGGAGCGCGGCTACACCGGCGATCCGACGGCGAGCAAGCTGTTGCTGAACTGCCTGGGCGGTGGCACCGAAGGCCGTTTGGCCGTGAGCTCCCTGGACGGGAAACTGCTCGAGGGAGACGTGCTGCTGGTCTGCTCCGACGGACTCTGCGACATGGTCCCGGACGAGACGATCGAAACGGCGCTGGCGGACGGGGCCGGTGCGAAGGATCTCCTCCGGATGGCCTGCGAAGCGGGCGGTGTGGACAATATATCCATTATTCTGGCTAAAATTCTGTAAATCATGAGTGCAACAGGCTCTTCCGGCTGGCGCCGCTACAATATCTTCCTCTCGTCCACGTTCAAGGACATGGATTTCGAGCGAGACATCATCAAGTTCCGCGTCATCCCGGCCCTGAACCGTCGCTTCCGCGACCGGCGGGTCGAGCTCCAGGCCATTGATCTCCGCCTGGGTGTGAATACCTCGGACATGTCCGAGGCGGAGAGTGAGCGCAAGGTGCTGTCCGTGTGCACCTCCTGTATCGACAGTGCGCGTCCTTTCTTCATCGGACTGATCGGGAAACGCTACGGCTGGATCCCGCCCATGGAGCGCTGGCAGGAGTTTACGTCCCGGCTTTCGGCTGAAGAGCAGGCGCTGCTGGCCGGCACGGCCGGGTGCAGCGTGACGGAGATGGAAATCGTCTACGGAGCCTTGTCGCAGGAGAGTTTCGATACGTCCCACGTTCTGTTTTACCTGCGGGATGACAGTTCCTACGAGGGCCTGCCTAAAGACTTGCTCCCGGCCTTCTGCGACAGCGATCCGGAGCTTCTCCGAAAGCTGGAGGCACTCAAGGACAAGGTCCGTCGGCTCTTCGGCGCGTTGGGCGGCGAGGACGACCGCTGCACGCCGTATCGCCTGGATTGGCGCGACGGCCACTTCGAAGGGGAAGACTTTGAACGGATCGTGACGGAGCAGCTTGCCCGGCAGATCGAGTTGGAGACTGCCCGGGAGCAGGAAGCCGGTGCTGCTAGCTGGTGGGCCCAGGAGAAGGAACTCGAAGAATCCACCCTGCTGCGCCTGCTGCCCGGTTCTGTGGAACTGACGGCCGACGAATTCGAGAAGGACAACAAGGCGGATGAGGACAGCTCCGACATTGCCATCTGGTATTGGCCCGGCTATGGGGCCAGTACGCACATGGCTTATCGCTATACAAGCTGGGACGGGGATGATTCGGTCATCCGCTTACTGGCCGTGTTCGGCTTGTCGGAATACAGCAATGCCATGCGCCCGGTGCTGGCCCGTTGGATTCATGAACTGGCGCTTGCCTGCGGGCGGGAGGACCTTCCTTCCGACGAAGAACTCCTCGGCAAGATGCCGGTTCCTGAACTGGATGCGCTCTTCGCCTCGCTGGTGGATTCCGTGCGGGAGCGGAAAAAATACGTCTACATCTATCTGGATGATGTTGAGGCCCTCGAGATGACCTCGCCGAAGGACCTCTACATGCCCTGGCTGGACCGCGTGGCCGACCGGGTCAATATTCTGGTGAACCTGCAGGATGAGAGCGAAGCGCGGGAAAAGTTCCTGAAGGCGCATCCGGGCCTGGCCCGGAAATACGTCCCCTTCCTGTACGAGGAGGATGCCGAGGAGATCATCAATACATACGAGAAAACCTATTTCCTGGAGCTTCCTGCTAAGATCCGGAAACAGATGCTGGCCGTTGCCTCCGACCGGGACGGTTTCCTGCCGCCCATCAAGGTGCATAATGTTTTCCGGCTTTTCGAATCGCTGACGCAGGAGGACTTTGCCCGTATCCGGGGTCGGGAAGGCAGTCAGATCGACGCCATCAACGGCTACTTGGAAGCGATATGGGATGAGATGCCTGACTCACCGTACGACCTGATGACCTATATGGTCAATAATATTGTCTACAATCTTGGGTTGGGAGAGCAGATGCGTCAGGCCATCTGGCTGATTGCCGCGGCTCCGGGAGGTCTCCGGGAGAGCGATGTCGCCCATTTCGCCGGCCCCGACTGGGATGTGGTGCAGTTCTACCGGGCCATGGACTTCCTCCACGATTTCTTCTATGAAGACCATGCCCGCCACCTGTGGCGCGCGAAATACATTACCCAGGATGAAGACGGCCTGCGGCGGCGTCAGAAGGACATTTCCGCTTATCTGCTGACGCTGGACCCGAAGGATTCCCTCCGGGAGACCATGGGGCTCTATTATTCGCTTAAGAGCGGCGATCCCCGGCATTTCCCGTCCTATCTGGTCGAAGGAGACTATCTCCACGGCCAGCAGATCAAAGACTTGCTGCGTTTCTACAGCCCCCAGGTCCGACAGTTGGCTCGGGAGGGCTTTTTCGACAGCCCGGATTTTGAACAATACAGTAGGGCGCTGACGCCTTCCGCCCGGTTGCAATTGTTCATGGATATCTTGACCGGGATGTCGGATCTGGAGGAACAGCTGAATCGGCTGGTCAAACGGATGGGAGATTGGTTGGAGGACGTCCGGATTGAAGACCTGTCGGTCATGGATGCGTTTACCTATGCGTCCATCCTGGCTATGCCCCAGGATTCAATACCCCATCTGGAACTGGCGCTGAAGGCGGCGCGACGCTGCGCAGAAGAGGGTTTTGAAACCGCGCAGCAGTTGGTTTCCGGCGTGTCTGCCCCCCTGTTGGCCCTGTACAAGAAGAAAGGACAGCAGTCCAAGGCGAGAATTCTCCGCATGGAGATGGACGAAGCGGAAGGTGCACAGACCAGCCTGAAAGCTCGGTATATGGCATTGATCCGAATTATCCACGAAGCCAGGAGCCGCCGCGGGCTGTTCCGCAGAAAGGACGCGGATCTTTCGCTGCTCGACAGTTTCTTTGATAAATACTATGCCATTTGTCAGGATTTGGACTCGGGCAAGGAGAGTTTTGAAGCCTTCTTCATGTCCACTCAACTGATGATGATGGCGTTGGATGCGCTGCAGGAGGAGAAGGCATATGATCGTTTTCTGGAGGAGTGGGTTCGCTTCGAACCCTGGATGGAGACGCTTTATGAGATGGACAATTTCTTCAGCTACAAGCCTTGTGTGGAACGCTTCTTAGATTACAACTCTGCTTTATTTATGGTTCTGTCCAATATGAAGCCGTCCGGAAGCGGGAAAAACCTGTTGGTGCAAATGCTTGATTTCACTTCGCAGGCGTGCTTCAGCGCAGTCGACCGACTGAAGGAACTGGATTCAGACCATTCGCTGATTGCGCTGTTCATGGAAAAAAGAGCTCGCATGCCGGAGTTGAAGATGGATGTGCCGATTGAGGAGATTGACAAGAAGATAGTTGAATTGTATAATGATTATTGCGAACAATGATACGTCGTAGAATAGACCGGATTCTCGCCCAGGGCGAAGGCCGGCAGCTGGCCTGGCTGGTGGGCATCGTGCTGGTGCTGTATGGCATCTTCTGCCTGGTCGGGCGCATCTGGGGCCTGGACTGGACGGATATCCTGACCCTGTACCTGGACCCCGGTAATTTCCCGATCGACCACCAGGCCAATGATATCTTCAGTCTGATCGTCACGCTGAGCGGCATCCTGATCCTGTCTGCGCTGATGATTTCGGTGTTCTCCAACGTTTTCTCCAACATCGCTGACGCGTATCGTCGGGGCGAGCGGCGCTACCGCTTCAGCGGCCATGTGCTGATCCTGGGCGGCGGCCATCCGCTGGCTGATATGTTGAAGGCCCTGCAGATGCATACCGAATTCGCGGACAAGGACATCGTAGTCATGACTTCCTCCGACGTTGAGGCCCTGCGGGCCGAGATGGAGGAGGCCATCGATGACGCGGCCTTCTGCCGCCGGATCACCTGGTACCGGGGCGAACGCGATAACCGGGAGGACCTGCTCGGTGCGCGTGCGCCGCAGGCCTGCTGCATTTATCTGATCGGGGAGAATGGCGAGTCGGCGCACGACTCGCTGAATACCGGCTCGATGGACCTTCTCCGGGACCTCTGCGCCGGTGATGGCCAGCCCATTCCGTGTTACATCACCCTGGAGATGCGTTCCAGCCAGGATGTGTTCCAATACCTTCCGAAAGCGGACGATTCCCGCCTGCGCATCGAAATCGTCAACACGAGCGACTACCTGGCAGAACAACTGCTGGTGGATACGCCCTTCCTGCCCGTTCCCGACCCCGGACAGCGTCTGCACATCGTGATCGCGGGCGGCGGGCGGACGGCCCGCTCGTTTGCCGCCGTGGCGGCGCAGATCTGCCATTTCCCGGACTTCGCGAAGAGCGGATGCCGGACGCTGATCTCATTCATCAACAACGACATCCGGGAAGAGATGGATCATTTCGTGGCGAACCGCGAGAGCCTCTTCGAACTCTCGCACTATGCCTACGTGTCCCCGGCAGGACGCGAAGAGCATGTGCCGAAAGAAGGCTACGGCGACTTCCTCGACCTCGAATGGGAGTTCATCGACAGCCGCCTTTCCTCGCCGTTTGTCCGGGAGCAGTTGGCGGCCTGGGCCGCCGATCCGGCACAGAAGCTGGTCGTGGCGATCTGTCACGAGTCCGCCTCGATGGCGTTCTCCTCCGCCCTGCACCTGCCGAAGGCCATTTACAAGGCGAATGTGCCCGTCGCAGTCTATCAGAAAGACCATGCGGAGTTGATGAACAAGGCCGTGGCCACGGGTATGTTCGGCCAGCTCCGCTGCTTCGGCGAGGCGACGCCCGGGACGGATGCGCTGCTTCTGCGGCGCTCGGAGCGTGGCCAGCGGGTCAATTATCTCTATGACCTGGAGTATGGGAATCCGCCCGCCGCTTCGGCCGCGGAGGCCTGGGCGGGTCTTTCCTTCGCGCACCAGCTTTCCAGCATCGCGAGTGCCAATTCCATCCCCATGAAGCTACGCGCCTTCGGGCTGGAGCCCACTCGGGCGTCAGTCGATGCGCTGGATGCCGAAGCGCTGGAGGCGCTCTCGGAAGTGGAGCATCGCCGCTGGATGACCACCGTGCTGCTGACGGGCTATCGGGCGGCTCCCAAGTGCGAACGATCCGACCGTAGCCGCTTCAAAGAGTTGAAAAACAAGGAGTTCATCCATCTGGACATCGCGCCCTATGATGAACTCGCCCACGAAGCCGACAAGGATCGGCTGATCGTTCAGAATATTCCGTATATCATGAATGGAGAGGAGATTGTTCGCATATGATAAGTATCCAGACGCAACCCGCTGAGGAGAATCTCCTTGGCCAGAGCAAGTGGTGGGGCTTCCCGGACCTTCCGGAGGAGCTGGACTGGCCGTCTGTGCCGGTCAATGACGACGGGGACGTGTACGACGACCCGCTGACCTTCATCTGCCAGATCCGTTGCGAGGAGCTGGCGCCGTTCGACCCGGAAGGACTGCTGCCGCATACCGGCATGCTGTGGTTCTTCGCCTCGCTGGATTATTTCCTCGGCAAACTGGACGCCGTATGCCCGGGGATGGGGGAGTGGGAGTACCCGTATTTCCGGGTGTTCTACTCGAACGACCTGGATTCGCTGCACGAGCACACGTTGCTTTACGACGACGGCACGCCCGCCGTCCTGCCGGCCGAGGCGATCCATTTCTCGCGCGTGACGCGCGATGAGGACAGCTATACGCGTCTGCTGGGGCAGCCCTTTTACGAGGAGGTGTCCGGCGAACTGCCCGGCCTCATCTCCCTGCTGCAGCTGGACGAGGACGATCGCTGGGGCCTTCGCTTTTTCGACAGCGGCATGCTCAATTTCATGATTTCACCCGAAGACCTGGCGGCCCGCCGCTTCAGCGCCGTGCGTGCCTGGCTTCACTCCGCCTGACAACACTAAAGCTACCGCGATATGAAAAAGGTTTTGTTCTTCCTGTTGTTATCTTGTCTGCTGGCTTCCTGCGCCAGTAATGACAACTATTTAGGCTACTACATCACCTATGACGAGGTGGAAGTCCGCGAGTCTCCTTCCGAGGATGCCCCGGTCGTACTTAAACTCATTTGCATCAACCGCCCCGGCAGCTACAAACAGGCTGATGGGGATGTCCCCTGCGCTTTCGTAGCGGACAATGCGGGCCCTTCTCCCATCGGTGTCAAGAAGATTGATGCGAGCGGGAAATGGGGCTACATCGATGAATCCATCCCTATGATCCTCCATTGGAAGGGCTGGATCCCCCTGGACCGGATGATCTCATGCGGTACGCAGGCTGCGGATGAAATCGTCCCTACGTACGAGGTTCGCGAAGATGGTTTGGCGATGTACATGCATCCTGAAGAGAACAAAAAGGACCAGGTGCGGGCTTATGGCATCAAAGCAGGGGACAAGGTGCTGCTGCGCGCCACCCATGGGCGTTGGTCCTTCGTCAGCTGGTTCTTCTGCTCGGACTCCGGAGATAAGAAGGAGAAGTTCGGCTGGGTGCCGACGAAGAGTATCGCCCAGGTCGATGCCGTGACCAGAGGAGAACTGGAGGAAGAAGTGTATGGAAAAATGCTGGACAAGACCCAGGATAAACGGGTCGGTATCAATACGGTTACCGTGCTTCGGAAGATTTTCCTGGGAGGCTGCATCCTGGGCCTGTTGTTCACGGTGCTCTTCCTGGTTCCGGGTATCCGGCGCAAACTGTGGTTCCCGACGCTGCTTTGGATGCCGGGTTGCACGCTTCTGCTATTCATGGGCTATTATCTCACCGGCGCTCCGGCGCTTGTATATGCGCTCCTGATCGTCCCGGTAGCTTACGTGGTTACACACCCGCTACGGTACAGGCGCAGTGCAAATGGCTACTATCTTCCGTTTTGGATCATCTCCGTCGGAGGATGCGTGATTATGCTGATTTTCTTGAAGTTCCTCTCGGGCGGACACCTGATTCTGAATATCTTTGCTTTTGCTTTCGATGTGGTTGTGATTGGGCTGCTGACATCGTGGGTTACAGCCAGGATTGAACGCAATATCTGCCCTCACTGCGGTTTCTATGCGGGGCATCCGAAAATCCGGGTGGATGATGGCGGCGAAACCATCAGCCGTGGCTACGATACCTGGGATGAGTATGATCATTCCTCGACGCGGACCAACTGGATGGGCCAGAAAATTATCACCGAATATTACAAGACGCACTACGAAACGGTATACTACATCAATCATCATTACACGGTCGTCCGCCAGTGCTTGGGCTGCGGGAAGGAAATCACCGAGCCTAAAGTTAAATCACGGAGAGCGACTGATGACGAGGTGGCGAGATTTCAAAACGGGACGAATTAAATGATCGGGAATATACTGCAACGTCTTTTCGCACATCATCAAACAAACGGGGTGCAGAAAGCCTGATTCTGCACCCCGAAATCCTTTAATTGCAGACGGGCCGGATGGTGTGGCCGTGGAAGCGGTAGGCGCTTCCTTCAAAGGGGCGCGTGAAGTCAAACCCGAAACAGGAAATAAAGACGGGGTTGACGGGATTGGCCAGGGTCGAAGACCAGTAGCCGGCATCGGTCTTGGTGTAAGTCACCAAGCCGACATGGCTGAAGTAGCCGGCGCCCGGGAAGAAAATGGAACGGCCTTCGAAGCCTTCCACCTGGCTCGTGACCAGATAGCCGAAGACGCCGGTGCCCTGATAATTCTCGATCCGGGTCCATTGGCAGGAAGTTAGCAACTCCACGCACTCTTCCCGGGTGGGCATGCGCCAATCCCCGCCCAGTTTGGCATGGGCGGCATCGTCTTCCAGATCCAGGACGGTTTTGCCGTCGGGTGTCCCGTATGCCTCATTCGTGCAATACTTGGTGATGGTATTCTCGACCCCCTCGCACCACTTGTAAGTGGACCAGTCGTAAACCTGCTTTACCTCCGTCTCGCCCCAGGCGAAATAGGCGCCATATCCTTCGGGCGTGTCAGCGCCCAGGTTGAAAGCGGACCATTTCACGCTCAGGCCCAGATCAACGGCTTCCGCGACATAAGTGAATGTTTCCCGGGTCGGGTCGATGGCCACCAAAAAGGGGAAATACTCCGAGGAGCGCGTGACCGTCCCGTCCGAGATGCGCAGCCGGGCACTCAGGACGGCCTCTTGCTGCTTGATTTCCTTCGGCAGCGGTGCCCCGTCGGCGATAATGCTGAAATACTGGCCGTCAAAGGCAGTGGCGGTAACGGGGAAATTCAGGGATTCCCTGCCGCCTGCCTTTGTTTCGACTGCGTCCAGGGACACGGCGGAGGCGCCCAGTTGGGCGAGGAGTTTGGCGGCGGAAAGCGGATAGACTTCAAAGTACAGGATATTGTCCGGCCTGTTGCTGAAATCGACGGAGCCGTCGGCATGGTCCGGGACCACGACAACAGACTGTACGGAGGAAACGAGCGCCTCGATCTGTTCCTTCACCTCCTTCATATCTTCCTGAAGCGCTTTCAACGATTGCTGGATGTCCTGCAGTTCCGTCTGGCACTTCTGCATGGACGCATTCAACTGATCGATACGGGTCTTGAATTCACCCAGCCGGTCTTCGACGGATTTGAGATAATCCTGAATGTCTTTCAGCTCCGATTCCAGCGTTGTAATCTTGCCCAGCGTGGCGCTGGCCTGCTCCATCCATTGTTTGACGTCGTCGACATTCTGGTAGACAAGCGCCTTCAGCGACTCGAAATCGCCTGAGTATTGATCGACTTTGGTGTTCAGTGCGTTGACAATGTCAGACATACTGGCCCCTTTGGCCGCCAGGGCGTCGATTTGCTCCTGGAGCAGGCGCTTCGCTTCTTCCAACGAAGCGATGGACTTCTGGGCGGAAGCCATCTGCGACTGGATGGACACAAGGGTGATCTTCTCCAGCTGGTCCAGCCTCGACTGAAGGTCTTCAATCGTCTTCTTGTCACAGGAGGCGAAGCAGATCAGCAGGACGGTGCCGAGCAGGCAAAGGATCTTTCTCATAACTGCGTGATGACTATACGTTTCTGCAAATATATATTGCAAAGAAGAATAATCCAAACCGATGTGCATATTCTGTTAAAATAGTTATATTTGTGGGAAATTTCTAACAAGTATAACATAATGGAAGAGAAAGAAGGCAAATACATGTTCGGCGTGGTGAAGGTGGGAGACAAGGGACAGATTGTCATCCCCAAGGACGCCCGCAAGCTTTATGACATCAAGCCCGGAGACGGCCTGATGCTCCTCGGAGACCAGAACGGCATGGCGCTCCTCAAGACGGAGAAGTTCCAGGCGATCATTGACCAGGCGATGGGAGGGCTGACCAAATGAGAAAGCATTGGATGGACAACCTGCGCTGGGTGACGGTGCTCCTGGTGCTCTTCTACCACGTCATTTATTTCTACAACAACAAGGGCGTGTTCGGCGGCATCGGCGGCTTTGGCCCGTATCCGGAATATCCGCAGTACCAGGACGTTGTGATGTATATCCTATATCCTTGGTTCATGCCGCTGCTCTTCCTGCTGGCAGGCGTCAGCGCGCGCTATGCGCTGGACAAGTATGACGGCAAGGCGTGGTTCAAGGCCCGCACGCGCAAGCTGCTGGTGCCAGCGACCATCGGCCTGTTCGTCTTCCAATGGATGACCGGCTACTTCAACACGGTCGTAGCTGAAAGCCAGGGCGTGTTCGACGGTTTGCCGGGCGTGGCGAAATATGTCATGATGGCCATCAGCGGCTGCGGTCCGCTGTGGTTCGCCCAGGACCTGTGGCTCTTCTCGCTGCTGCTCCTGCTCGTTCGCAAGTTGGACGCGAAGAACCGCTTCTACGACGCCTGCGGCAAAATGGGCCTGATCGCGATCATCCTGCTGGGCATCCTGTTCTGCCTCGGCGAATATACCCTGATCCGCAATCCCAGGCCGGATAGCGCGGACGGCCTTTACAACCTCTACAAGCCGCTCTTCTACTTCATTCCTTTCCTGATGGGCTACTTCGTGTTCGCGAATGACGCCGTGCAGGAGAAGCTCAAACAGGCGTGGATCCCGCTGCTCGGCTGCGCCGCGGTGACGGGCATCGCCCTGGTCGTCACGACCTTCGGGCAGGACAACACGACCCCGCAGTATCTGGCCAGTCCGCTGAACTGCCTGTACGGTTGGGTGATGTGCCTCGCGATGATGGGTTGGTTCCAGGCGAAGTTCGACCGTACGGGCCGCTTCGCGGGCTACATGGCCCGCTCCAGCTTCGGCCTCTACGTCCTCCATTACGTGGTCGTCGCGAGCCTGGGCTACATGATGAAGATGTACACCCAGCTGCCGCCGGTGGCGATGTACGTCATCCTGACCGTGGCCGTGTTCACGCTCACGCCGGCCCTGTACGAGCTCCTGCGCCGTATCCCGTTCGTGCGCTGGGCCGTGCTCGGCGAGAAGAAGGCATAGGGACAATTTTCGCCAGTTTTGCTTATATTTGTAAGCAAATCACATAACTATGCGACTGGACGGAAGAAGACTTAGTACCAACGTCGATGACCGGCGTGGTATGTCCACCGGCAAAGTGGCCGGCGGCGTGGGCCTCGGAGGCCTCATTATCATCGGACTCCTCACGCTCCTGCTCGGCGGCAACCCCGCCGACGTGCTGGAGCAGATGGGCGGCATGGGCGGCACGGAGATCGTCAGCCAGAGCGGCCGGACGCCGACCGCCGAGGAGGAAGAGCTCGCCGTCTTCTCCAAGCAGATCCTGGCCGGCACGGAAGACGTCTGGACCGAGATCTTCGCCCAGAACGGCCGCACCTACGTGCCGCCGAAGCTCGTCCTTTACAATGATTATGTGCAGACCGGCAGCGGTACCGCTTCCGCCCAGATGGGCCCGTTCTACAACAGCGCGGACCAGACGGTCTACATCGACCTTTCCTTCTTCTCCACGATGAAGCAGCAGATCGGCGCGGACGGCGATTTCGCGTATGCGTACGTCATCGCGCACGAGGTCGGCCACCACGTCCAGTACCTGCTGGGCACGCTCCAGAAGGCGCACCAGCAGATGCAGCGCGTCAGCGAGAAGGAGAGCAACCAGATCAGCGTCCGCCTCGAGCTGCAGGCCGATTTCTACGCCGGCGTGTGGGCCTACCACGACAACCGGATGTACAATTCCCTGGAGCCGGGCGACATCGAGGAAGGCCTGGCCGTCGCCTCCAAGATCGGCGACGACTACCTGCAGAAGAAGGCCCGCGGCTACGCCACGCCGGAGACCTTCAACCACGGCACCTCCGACCAGCGCTCCCGCTGGCTGATGAAGGGCTTCCGCACCGGCAACCCGGCCGAGGGCGACACCTTCACGCCGGCGTACAGCCAGCTCTAATATGGACAACAACCAGATCATCGCACTGATCAAGCGGGAGGTGGTGCCGGCCATCGGCTGCACCGAGCCCGCGGCGGTGGCGCTCTGCACCGCCTATGCCACGGAGGCGCTGGGCTGCCGCCCTGAGCGCATCGACGTGCAGCTCAGCGGCAATATGCTCAAGAACGCCATGGGCGTGGGTATTCCCGGAACGGGGATGACCGGCCTGCCGATCGCCGTGGCCCTCGGGGCCCTGATCGGCAAGAGCGCGTATCAATTGGAAGTGCTGAAGGACGTTTGCCCGGAGGCCGTTGCCGCCGCGAAGGCGTTCCTGGCGGAGAAGCGGATCGCCATCGGCCTGACGAAGGACAGCGACGAGACGCTCTACATCGAGGTGCGCTGCGAGGCGGGGGAGAAGCGCTCCCGCGCCATCATTGCGCGTGACCACACGCGCCTGGTGTACCTGGAAGGCCCCTGCGTGCCGACGCAGGACCGCCGTGCTGAACTCGGCAAAGAGCAGGAAGAAGCGACGGAGAACGACCTCACGCTGCGCCGTGTCTTCGAGTTCGCCACCACGGCGCCGCTCGCAGACCTGGAATTCATCAACGAGTCCCGCCGCCTGAACGAGGCGGCCGCCGAGGAGGCCCTGAAGGGCAATTACGGCCACGAGCTGGGCAAGACGCTCTCGCGTCCGCTCGGCAAGGGTATCATGGGCGACAGCATCTTCAGCCACATCATCAGCGCCACGTCCTCCGCGTGCGACGCGCGCATGGCCGGGGCCATGATCCCCGTGATGAGCAACTCCGGCAGCGGCAACCAGGGCATCGCCGCGACGCTGCCCGTCGTGGTCTTCGCCCGCGAGAACCATAATACCGAAGAAGAACTCACCCGCGCGCTCGTCCTGAGCCACCTGACGGCCATCTACATCAAGCAGAGCCTGGGCCGCTTGAGCTGCCTGTGCGGCTGCGTGGTCGCCTCGACCGGCAGCAGCTGCGGCATGACCTACTTGATGGGCGGCGGCTATGATCAGGTAGCCTGCAGCGTCAAGAACATGATCGCGAACCTCGCGGGCATGGTCTGCGACGGCGCCAAGCCCAGCTGCGCGCTGAAGGTGAGCAGCGGCGTCTCCACCGCCGTGCTCAGCGCCATGCTGGCCGTGCAGAACCACAGCGTCACCAGCACCGAAGGATTAATCGAGGACGACGTCGACCGCTGCATCCGCAACCTCACGCGCCTGGGTTCCGTCGGCATGCAGGAGACGGACAAGATGGTGCTTGACATCATGACCCATAAACAGTAACGGCTTTTCCGTTTGTTTTTATCCTATTAAATGCTACCTTTGCGCCCGCAAAACGCAACGGTAGCTTTTTTCTATGAAATTGATCCCCATCTACACCTGGAACAAAGGTGTTTTTGAATTCAACAAACGCAGTGGACGTCTGTCCAAGCAGCCCTGGTTCCAGGGTGTTCTGCTCATGGCCTGCGTGGTGGTGGCCATGTTGCTGGCCAACCTTCCCTTTACGAGCGGACTCTATCATGATATACTGGAGACGCACATGCAGCTGCACCTCTACAGTGCGGACGGCGATGTGAACGTGCTCTTCCCGCGCGACCTGACGGTCGAGAAGTTCATCAACGACATCCTGATGGTGATCTTCTTCTTCACCGTGGGGCTGGAAATCCGGCGCGAAGTGGCGCACGGAGAGCTGTCCACGCCGAAGAAGGCCATGCTGCCGGTGATTGCTGCGTTCGGCGGCGTCATCGCCCCGGCACTCATCTACACCGTCATCAACCACGGCACGATGGCCGCCAGCGGCTGGGGCATCCCGACCGCCACGGATATCGCCTTCGCCGTGTGCATTCTCTCGATGCTCGGCGACAAGGTGCCCGTGTCGCTGAAGGTCTTCCTGACCGCCCTCGCGATCGCCGACGACCTGATTGCCATCCTGGTGGTGGCGCTCTTCTACGGCGGCTCGATCAACTTCGGGCTGCTCGCAATCGCCGTGGTGGTGATCCTGTTCACCCTGCTGCTGCGCCGCATCGGTGAGAAGCGCATGTTCCCGTATCTCTTCTGCGCCTTCATCGTGTGGGCCCTGTTCTTCTACAGCGGCATCCACGCCACGATGTCCGGCGTCGTGATGGCCTTCCTCATCCCGGCCACCTCGCGCTACAACAAGGCACAGTACATCCACAAGCGCAACCGCTACCTGGCGATGCTGGACAAGATGGACGGCATCGACAGCGAACCTTTCCCCAACGGGCCCCAGAAGCACGCGCTGCGCCGCCTGGAGCGCATCGCGCACCGCTCCATGGATATGAGCTACCGTGTGGAGCACGCGCTCACGCCCTGGGTGAATTTCTTCATCATGCCGATCTTCGCGCTGGCGAACGCCGGCGTGCAGATCACCGACCCTTCCTTCTTCAACGTGTTCAGCTACGACGCCGCGCTGGGCAGCGTGTCGATGGGTATCTTCCTCGGCCTGCTGCTGGGCAAGCCGATCGGTATTACGCTCTTCAGCTGGCTCGCCATCAAACTCAAGGTGGGCGCGATGCCGGAGAAGGCCAACTGGGCGATGTTCTTCGCCGTGGCCTGCCTGGGCGGTATCGGCTTCACGATGTCCATTTTCGTGGACACGCTCTCCTTCGGCGAGCAGGCGCCCGACGTGATGATGCATCTGCGCGACGCCGGCAAAATCGCCGTCCTGATGGGCTCCATCTGCGCCGGACTGCTGGGCAGCGTGCTGATCAACGTGGTTTCGAAAATCGGCAGGAAATAAACGGTAAGGGGTAGCAAATTTCAAAATTATTGCTACCTTTGCATTCCAATTGCCACTTTAGCTCAGTCGGTAGAGCAGCGCATTCGTAACGCGCAGGTCAACAGTTCAAGTCTGTTAAGTGGCTCACAAAAAAACGCTTGGCCATTCGCCAAGCGTTTTTTCTTAGTCTCAAATCCTTTTTTTCTACTAGAAGTGGCGCTGGATGCCGATGTTCAGCAGGGCTTCGCCGATGGCGTTGAGCGGGTTGAGCTGGGCGTAGAACGAACCGGTGTACTGCTTCGTGGCAGCGTCCAGCTTGCGGCTTCCGTCGTAGCCGATGGATAGGATGTCCAGGGAGGTGTAGACCAGGAAGCGGTCCGTGATGTCAAAGCTGACGACCGGGTGCAGCTGCACACCGTAGGTCAGGGAACGGGAGTTCCAGTCCAGCTGTCGGTTCTCAAGACGCGGGACCTTGCCGCCGATATAGCCGTTCAGTTCCACCCAGAGCTTCAGCTTGTCTTTTGCCAGGCGCAGAACGTTGTAGCGCATGTACGGACGGACATTCCAGGACATGTAGTCGGAGTCCAGACCGTTGCCCATCATAACGTTGCGCAGGATCCAACGGAGGTCGGTCGGGGAGAACGAACTGTCACCCTTGTAGGTGGAGCAACTGGTGTAGACGAACTTGACACCGGCCATCAGGCGGTCGTTGAAGTAGTAGCCGACGGTCGGCTTGAGGGTGTAGTTGAACGAACTGGTACCCGTTGTAGATGTTTTGCTTGATGTGTTGGTTTCGTTGCCCCAGTCGGTGAAGAAACCAAACTGAATTCCATAGAAGAACTGCGCCTTTGCTACGGTTGCGAGCGACAGCGCCAAGCAGAGGGTTAAGAGAATCTTTTTCATGTGGTTTCTATTAGTTAGTTAGATTGGTAGTTATAGTGTGTCAGTCAGAATAGCTTGCCGTTCCATTTGGCGGCCAGTCGTTCTCGCTTGAACTGCTCCTCGAGCTTGGCGAACTGCGCCTTGGTGTCCAGCGTGAACGTGCCCTGCTGGATCCAGGAGAAATAGGATGGTTCGGTCTCCCAGACCATGCGGGCGGTTTTGCCTTTGTGTTTTCCGAAGTTGATGAGGACTTCTCCCTTGTCGTCCAGGATGAGGTGGCCGGAGAAGTCGACGTATTTCTTGCCGACGAAGGCGGCGAGGGCGTTTACGTCGTTCTTGAGCACCTGCTCGCGGTATTTGTCGGGCTCTTTGTAGCGGTCCAGCTGGGCCTTGAGCACCTCGTAGGTGGCCAGGGTGTCGGCCTCGGCGCTGTGCGCGTTCTCGAAATCTTCGCCGCCGCAGTAGAAGCGGTAGGCGGCGCGCAGGTTGCGCGGCTCCATGGTGTGGAAGATGTTCTGCACATCCACCATCAGCGGGCTGTGCAGGTCCACGTGCAGGTCCTTGCCGGCCAGCTTGACGCGCTCGAACTCCTCGGCCAGCATCGGCAGGTCGAACTTGGCGGAATTAAAGCCCGCCAGGTCGCTGTCCGCGACCCAGGAGGCCACTTCCTCGGCGAGTTCGAAGAAGGTCGGGCAGCCGGTGAGCATGTCGTCCGTGATGCCGTTGACCTTGGAGGCGTCCGGGTTCATCGGGCGCTGGCGGTTGCGGAGATAGTCCCAGGGCTTGATGCGCCAGGTCTTGACACGCTCCTCCCCGCCGGGGAACACCTTGACGAAACTCAGCTCGACGATGGAATCCTCGGGAATATTGAGGCCGGTGCTCTCGATGTCGAAGAAGAGCAGCGGTCGTGTCAGGTTCAGCTGCATAGGCTTACGAAACCATGATCGGCATCAGGATGCCGCAGATCTTCTCGCTCTCTTCCTCCTCTTCGGCCGGCACGATCAGCGCGGCGCGGCGCGGGTCGGCGAATTTCATCACCACGGTGCCGCAGCTCATGTTAGAGAGGATCTCGATGAGGAAGGAGGACTTGAATCCGATGCTCAGCTCACCGCCGTTGTAGTCGCATTCGAGCTTCTCGTAGGCAGCCAGGGCAAAGCCCAGGTCCTGGGCCGTGATCTCGATCTGGCCGTTCTTGAGGTCGAACTTGATGTGGTTGGAGGCCTTGTTGGCGCACACCGCCACGCGGCGGACCGTGTTGAGGAGCTGGGTGCGGTCGATCTTGAGGATGTTGGCGTTGTTCTGCGGAATGACCTTGCGGTACTCCGGGAACTTGCCGACAATCAGGCGGCAGACCATCATCGTGCTGCCGAAGGTGAAGACCACGGTGGAGGAGTCGAAGGCGATCTTGACGTCCTCGTCGTCCTTGTCCAGGATGGACTTCAGCACGCCCGCGGGCTTCTTGTGCAGGATGAAGGAGGCCTTCTCGGGCGCCTGGAAGTCGCGGGTGGTGTAGCAGATGAGTTTATGGGAATCGGAGGCCACGAGCGTGGTGCTCTCCGGGTCCATGTCGAAGAAGATACCGTTCATCGCGGGACGCATCTCGTCGTCCGCGGTCGCGTATATCGTGCTCCCGATGCCTTCCGCGATCACGGAAGCGGGGACGGTGGCGGTGATGGCGTCGCTGCTCGCGCCCTTGATCTCCGGGTAGTCCGCGGCCGGGAAATAGGGGAGGGAGGAATTACCGTTGCTCCAGATGCACTCGAAGGAGCCTTCGCCGGCGGTCTTGATCGTGATGGGCTGGTCGGGCAGGGCCTTCAGCAGGTCCATCATCTGACGGGCGGGCACGGCGATGCTGCCTTCTTCGGCGATGCCGTCCACAGCCACGACGGTGCGGAGCGTGAGCTCCTGGTCGGAGGCGGTCACCTCCAGCTGTCCGTCCTTGAGGACGAAGAGGAAGTTCTCCAGGATGGGAAGGGCGGTCTTGGCGGGAATCGCCTTGGAAACATCGAGAATGCCCTTGAGCAGTCCGGCGCTAGAAACGTTGAATTCCATATCAGTCTTTTTAGTTATTTCAATATTCGTTCTTGCAAATTTACAAATTTATTCTTGGATTTTGGCATGTATTTTGACTTTTTACAGCCCGGACAAAATTTTAAACGACAGATATATGAAAAAAGGTTTTATCACTGTGCTCCTTTCGGTCCTGCTGAGCGGTCTGACCGCTTATGCGATCGTGAAATCCGCGGCTCCCGAGCAGGGGACCACGCAGGCGAAGACCGTCTATACGTCCGACGGACAGGCGGTCCGGACTGTCAATTTGTCACTCTCTGATTATCCCGACTTCACCTACGCGGCGGAGAATTCCGTGGAGGCGGTCGTCTTCGTGAAGGTCACCATCAAGGCGCAACAGCAGCAGCGCCAGCAGTACCGCGACCCGCTCCTGGATTTCTTCGGTTTCGGTAACGGTTACGGCTTCGGCGGCGGCGACCGCCAGGGCAGCGGCTCCGGCGTGATCATCCGCCCGGACGGCTACATCGTCACGAACAACCATGTCGTGTCCGGCGCCACCACCATCGAGGTCACGCTGAACAACAACAAGACCTACGAGGCCACCGTCATCGGTGCCGACCCCGTCACGGACGTCGCCCTGATCAAGATCGACGCCACCGACCTGCCGGTCCTGCAGTTCGCCGACTCCGACAAGCTGCGCCTCGGCGAGTGGGTGCTGGCCATCGGCAGCCCGCTGGGCGAGGAGCTCCGCTCCACGATCACCGCCGGCATCGTGAGCGCCAAGGGCCGTTCGATGCCCAACACCGACGGTCAGTTCAAGATTGAGTCCTTCATCCAGACGGATGCGGCCGTGAATCCCGGCAACTCCGGCGGCGCCCTGGTCAACAAGGAGGGCGAGCTGGTGGGCATCAACACCGCCATCGTCTCCACGACCGGTTCCTACAGCGGCTATTCTTTCGCCGTTCCTTCCAATATCGTGAAGAAGGTTGTTTCCGACCTCATCGACTTCGGTTCCGTCAAGCGTGCGATCCTGGGCATCTCCGGCATCACCGTCGACGACGCCGCGGCCAAGAAGTTCAACCTTAACGTGACCGAGGGTGCCTATGTGGCCGAGATCTCGAAGGGCGGCTCCGCCGACAAGGCGGGTGTCAAGGCGGGCGACGTGATCACCGGTATCGACAACGTCAAGATCGCCTCGATGTCCGAGCTCCAGGCCAAGGTGAACAGCTTCCACCCGGGCGACAAGGCCACGGTCAAGGTCCTGCGTGACGGCAAGGCGCTCGAATTGCCTGTCACCTTCACCGACGGCAATGTCGAGAACGGCACGGTGACCAGCGAAGGCACGGTCGTTTTCTACGGGGCTGAGCTCAAGGCGGTCGACAACGGCGTGCTCATCGTCTCCGCCGGCAACGGCAAGCTGGCGCGCGCCGGCGCCGTGGACGGCTTCGTGATCCGCTTCGTCAACGACCAGAAGGTCAGCAAGCCGCAGGATGTCATCGACATCGCCAAGAAGAGCAAGCGCTCCATCTTCATCGAGGGCGTCACGGCCAACGGTCGTCCCGGCTACTTCGGATTCGGTAAAGATGAATAAAATGTCATCCTGAGCGAAGCGAAGGATCTGTTGAAAACTTTCGGAAAAAAATCCCGCGCGAGTGTGAAACTTGCGCGGGATTGTTCCGTATAAATGGGCAGAGATTTATAGAGAAATGAGACAGTTAAAGATTACGAAGTCCATCACCAACCGCGAGAGCGCGTCCCTGGACAAGTACCTCCAGGAGATCGGCCGCGAAGAGCTGGTGTCCCCGGAAGAAGAAGTCGAACTTGCCCAGCGCATCCGCAAGGGCGACCAGGAAGCCCTGGAGAAGCTCACCCGCGCGAACCTGCGTTTCGTCGTGTCCGTGGCGAAGCAGTACCAGAACCAGGGCCTCAGCCTGCCTGACCTGATCAACGAGGGCAACCTCGGCCTGATCAAGGCCGCCGAGAAGTTCGACGAGACCCGCGGCTTCAAGTTCATCTCCTACGCCGTGTGGTGGATCCGTCAGTCCATCCTGCAGGCCCTCGCGGAGCAGAGCCGCATCGTGCGCCTGCCGCTGAACCAGGTGGGCTCCCTGAACAAGATCAACAAGGCCCTCGGCAAGTTCGAGCAGGAGAACGAGCGCCAGCCGTCCACCGACGAGCTCGCCGACATGATCGATATCCCGAAAGACAAGATCGCCGATACGCTCCGCGTGTCCGGCCGCCACGTCAGCGTGGACGCCCCCTTCGTGGAGGGCGAGGACAACAGCCTGCTGGACGTGCTGCCCAACGACGACTCCCCGAGTGCCGACAAGGGCCTCACCAACGAGTCGCTGAGCACCGAGATCGAGCGCGCGCTGCAGATCCTCACGCCGCGCGAGCGCGAGATCATCAAGTCCTTCTTCGGCATCGGCTGCCAGGAGATGACCCTCGAGGAGATCGGCGAGCGCCTGGACCTCACCCGTGAGCGCGTCCGCCAGATCAAGGAGAAGGCCATCCGCAAGCTCAAGAAGCCGTCCGCCAGCAAACTCCTCAAGACCTACCTCGGCTAATGACTCCGGAGCAGTTCCTCGCTGCGAAGGCCTCAGAGGCCGTCAAAGCGCTGTATGGCGCGGACGTCGAGGCGTCCGCCATGCAGGTTGCGGTGACCCGCAAAGAATTCGAAGGCGATTTCACGCTGGTCGTGTTCCCGCTGCTGCGCACCTCGCGCAAGAGCCCGGACGCCACGGGCGTGGAGATCGGCGACTGGCTGGTCGCCAATTGCCCAGAGGTCGCCGCCTACAATTCCGTCAAGGGCTTCCTGAACCTGAGCCTGTCCAACCTCTACTGGCGCGAGGCCCTCGCGGCCATCGTGGAGGATGACAACTACGGCCAGCTGCCCGCCACGGGCCGCCGCGTGATGGTCGAGTTCTCCTCGCCCAACACCAACAAGCCCCTGCACCTGGGCCACATCCGCAACAACCTCCTCGGCGCGTCCGTTTCCGACCTGCTCAAGGCCGCGGGCGACGAGGTGATCAAGGCCACGCTCGTGAACGACCGCGGCGTGCATATCTGCAAGTCCATGTACGCCTGGCAGCAGCGCTTCGACGGCGCCACGCCGGAGAGCACGGGCAAGAAGGGCGACCACCTCGTGGGCGACTGCTACGTGGAGTTCGCCAAGATGGAGAAGGAAGACCCGTCCGTGATGGACAAGGTCCACGAGATGCTCGTGAAATGGGAGGAGGGCGACCCTGCCGTCCGCCAGCTCTGGGAGATGATGAACAGCTGGGTGTTCGCCGGCTTCGAGCAGACCTACAAGGCCCTCGGCATCACCTTCGACCGCACTTATTATGAGCATGAGACCTACCTGCTCGGCAAGGAGCTGGTGCAGCGCGGCCTCGACATGGGCGTGTTCGTGAAGGATCCCGACGGTTCCGTGTGGTGCGACCTCACCGCCGACGGCCTGGACCGCAAGCTCCTGCTCCGTTCCGACGGTACGTCGGTCTACATCACGCAGGACCTCGGCACCGCCGAGCGCCGTTTCAGCGAATTCAAGCTCGACTCCCACATCTACGTGGTGGGCGACGAGCAGAACTACCATTTCCAGGTCCTCAAGCTCATCCTCAAGAAGCTGGGCTTCGACTGGGCCGACCAGATCTTCCACCTGTCCTACGGCATGGTGGAGCTCCCGGAGGGCAAGATGAAGTCCCGCGAGGGCACGGTGGTGGACGCCGACGACCTCATCGAGAAGATGTACGAGGAGGCGAAGGCCACCTCCGAGGAGAGCGGCAAGCTCGACGGCATCGCCGACGAGGAGAAGGAGCGCCTGTACCGCATGATTGGCCTGGGCGCGCTCAAGTACTTCATCCTCAAGGTGGATCCCAAGAAGAAGATGCTCTTCAACCCGAAGGAGTCCATCGACTTCAACGGCAACACCGGCCCCTTCATCCAGTACACTCACGCGCGTATCTGCTCGATCCTGCGCAAGGCGGAGGAGCAGAACCTGACGGCTTCGCTCAACCCGGCGGTGGAGCTGAGCCCGAAGGAGGTGCGTCTCGTCAAGATCCTGGGCGCCTATCCGCAGAAGGTGGCCGAGGCGGCCGCGGCGTTCTCGCCCGCGCTCATCGCCAACTACTGCTATGAGCTCGCCAAGGAGTTTAATCAGTACTACCACGACACGCCGATCCTCAAGGAGCCGGACCAGGAGGTCCTGAAGATGCGTCTGGAGCTGATCTCCACGCTCGCCGGCGTCCTGCGGCGCGGCATGAAGATCCTGGGCATTGACTTACCGGACAGAATGTAATATTCCCACCTCCGTCAAGGAGGTTCAGCAACTGGGCTGGGACTGGATCGACATCATCTTCTTCACCGGAGATGCGTTCGTGGACCATCCCAGTTTCGGCACGGCCTGCATCGCGCGGTACCTGGAGAAAGCCGGGTACCGCGTCGCGGTCGTGCCCCAGCCGAACTGGCGCGACGACCTGCGGGATTTCCGCAAGTTGGGCGCGCCGCGGCTGTATTTCGCGGTGAACGCGGGGGCCATGGATTCCATGGTCAACCACTATACGGCCGCGAAGCGCCTGCGCCACGACGACGCGTATACGCCGGAGGGCAGGGCGGGGCAGCGGCCGGATCGCGCCGTGACCGTCTATTCGAAGATCCTCAAGCAGCTCTGGCCCGACGTGCCCGTCGTCATCGGCGGCGTCGAGGCCTCCCTGCGCCGCCTGACGCACTACGACTACTGGGACGACCGGCTGATGCCCTCGATCCTCGTCGACAGCGGCGCCGACTGGCTCTGCTATGGCATGGGCGAGCGCCCCATGCTGGAGCTCACCCGCGCCATCGAAGCCGGCCGCAATCGGAAGCAAATTGAACAAATCCCGCAGCTTGCATTTTTCCGCACTGGCAAAATTAGCTCCGTTGCGCCGGAAGACCCTCGGAAAACTTCGCTTCGCTCATCCTTCCCACAGCCTTCGGCTGCGGGCCCCTCCCATTTACGAGGCCATGGGTGGCCACGGTTTTCCGAGGGTCTCCCGGACTCCACTGCGCCAATTTTACTGAATTCTTTTGAAGAATGTTGTAAGGATAAGAGGGCGTTCGCGGAGAACTTCCATCATATTGAGATTCAGGCAAATGTACTCCATGCGCAGACGCTCGTCGAGCCGGTGGGGAACGGGTATGTGCAGGTGAATCCGCCGTATCCGCCGGCGACGACCGAGGAGATGGACGCCTGCTGGGACCTGCCGTTCACCAAGCTCCCGCACCCCCGCTACAAGGGCAAGCGCATTCCCGCGTACGACATGATCAAGGACTCGATCATCACCCACCGGGGCTGCTTCGGCGGCTGCAACTTCTGCACGATCGCCGCCCACCAGGGCAAATTCATCCAGTCGCGCAGCGAGCGCTCCATCTTGGAGGAGGTCCGCAAGCTGGCGGCCATGCCCGAATTCCACGGCAACATCTCCGACCTCGGCGCGCCCACGGCGAACATGTACGGCCTCCACGGCAAGAACCAGGACCTCTGCGCGAAATGCCGCCGGCAGTCCTGCCTCTTCCCGGGCCCCTGCCCGAACCTCGACCGCTCGCACGAGCGGGTGCTCAAGCTCTACCGCGCCGTGGACGCCGTCAAGGGCGTGCGCCACAGCTACATCGGCAGCGGCGTGCGCTATGACCTGTTCCTCGACGAGAAGGGATTCGTCGACGAGACGGGCAAGCCTTACCTGCGCGAGCTCATGCTCAAGCACACCTCCGGCCGCCTCAAGGTGGCGCCGGAGCATACGGAGGACAAGGTGCTGCACTACATGGGCAAGCCGTCCTTCCGCCTCTTCGAGCGCCTGCGCATTGAGTTCGACAAGATCAACCGGGAGAACGGCACGCACACCGAGCTGGTGCCGTACTTCATCTCCTCGCACCCCGGCTGCCGGCTGGAGGACATGCGCCGCCTGGCGGCAAATCCCTGCCTGAAGGGGATTTGGATGGAGCAGGTGCAGGACTTCATGCCCACGCCCATGACCACCTCCTCGGTGATGTGGTGGAGCGGGCTGGATCCCCGTACGATGAAGCCTGTGTGGACCGAAAAGGATATGTTGAAAAAAAAGGAACAGAAAGCACTTTTTTTTAAGAAAAAGTAGCTATACTTGCAGCACAAAACTAAACCTACTTTATGGCACAAGATAATAAAAAGCGACACATCGTCAGCTACGAAAACATGTCCCCCGAACTGGCTGCAGCGTTCGCGGAGAAGTACCCGAAAGGCTTCAATGACTATCTTCCTGATCTCAACAAATATACGAAGCCGGATGGCACGCCGTTCTATGCGGTGATGATCGAAATCCCGGATGCGATCTATCTGGTGAAGATCAAGGTGCAGATTGACAATCCTGATGATATCGAGCGCTGGCTCGAGGGCGAAGAGGAGGCCGAGGTCGAGTCCGTGGCCGGTACCACTTCCGCGCCGGAAGGCGAGGGCGACACCCTGCCGGACGACAACATCTCGCAGTACGGCGCAGACGACGAAGGAGCCGACGCCTAGCGTGAAGTTTTCCCTGAAACATATTTCCGAACACAGCAAACTGCTGTTGCTGAGTCTGATGGTCGGCGTACTCTCCGGGTGCGCCGCCGTCGTTTTGGATTGGTTGATCCACACCATCAAGCACCTGCTCCGCGACGGTTTCCATTTCGCGTATGCGTGGCAGAACCTGGTGCTGCCGGGTATCGGCATGCTGATATCGTTGCTGCTCGTGCGCTACCTGATTAAGGACAACATCGGTCACGGCGTCACGAAGGTGCTCCTGGCCGTGTCCCGCAACGAGTCGAAGATCAAGCCGCACAACACCTGGTCCTCGATGCTGACCTCCAGCATCACCATCGGCTTCGGCGGCTCCGTCGGTGCCGAGGCGCCGATCGTGTATACGGGCGCCGCCATCGGCTCCAACCTGGGCCGCGCCTTCGGCCTGTCCTACCGCAACATCACCCTGCTGCTGGGCTGCGGCGCCGCCGGTGCCGTGGCCGGCATCTTCAAGGCGCCGCTGGCGGGCGTGCTTTTCACGCTGGAGATCCTGCTCTTCAACGTGTCGATGAAGTCGCTCCTGCCGGTGCTCATCTCCACCATCTCTGCGACGGTGGTGTCCTACATTTTCCGGGGTCAGACCCCGGTGTTTGCCTGTACCCTGACGCCGTTCTCGATGGGGAACCTTCCGTTCTACCTCGTGCTGGGCGTGCTGGGCGGCCTGGGTTCGCTGTACTTCCTGCGGACGACCCTTTTCCTGGAGGACCGCATCGGCAAATTCAAGAATCCCTACCTGCGCTGGGCGATCTGCGCCGGGGCGCTGGGTCTGCTGATTTTCCTTTTCCCGCCGCTTTACGGCGAGGGTTATGATTCCCTCGGCTTGCTGCTGAACGGGCAGTCGCTCGACCTCGAGGGCCGCAGCGTGTTGTCGTTCCTATTGGACACGAAGTGGGGCGTGCCGGTGTTCTTCGCGCTGGTCTTCTTCCTGAAGGTGCTCGCGATGACGGCGACCAACGCCGGCGGGGGCGTCGGCGGTACCTTCGGTCCGACGCTGTTCGTGGGCGCCATCCTCGGTTTCGTCTTCGCCCGTTGTTTCAACAACCTGGGTTTCAGCGTGCCGGAGCAGAATTTCGCCCTCGTGGGCATGGCGGCGCTGATGGCCGGCGTGATGCAGGCGCCGATGACGGCCATCTTCCTCATCGCCGAGATTTCCGGCGGCTACGAGCTGCTGATTCCGCTGATCCTGACTTCTACCGTGGCGTTCGGTACCGTCCGCCTCTTCGAGAAATATTCTATTTATACGAAACGTATCGCGCAGAGTGGCGACCTGCTCACGCACGACAGCGACCAGGCCGTCCTGACGCTCATGCACATGGAGGACCTGATCCGCGACAAGTATCCGAAGGTGCAGATCGACGCCACGCTGCGCGAACTGGCCACGGTGGTGGCCGACACGGACGCCGCCGTGCTGGCGGTCATCGACTCCAAGGGCCGTTTCCAGGGTATGATTGACATCGCCCTGGCGCGCAAGCCGCTGCTGGATCCGTCCAAATACGATTCCTGGCACGTCTACAACATCATGGAGCCCGTGCCGGAGTTCCTCTATGTCGGCGAGAAGATGGAGTCCGTGATGGCCAAGTTCGACCGCACCGACGCCTGGCGCCTGCCGGTCGTCGACGCCGACCGCAAGTACCTCGGCTTCATCTCCAAATCCCGCCTCCTGATGGCCTACCGCGCCGAACTCAAGGAGATCACCTCGGAGGACTGATCTTTCCCTGCTTGCCTTTTCCCGCGGGCGGCCAGATAAAGGTATTTAGATTCGGTTTTTCGAATCGATGCAGATGGTGACGGGGCCGTCGTTCAGCAGCGCAACTCTCATATCAGCGCCGAATTTGCCGGTTCCGACCGGTTGGCCGATGGCCGCGCTCAGTTCCCGACAGAATGTCTCATACAGTGGAATCGCAATTTCGTGCCCGGCTGCTCCGATATAGGACGGCCGGTTGCCTTTTTTGGTGGCGGCCATTAGCGTGAACTGACTGACAACCAGCGCCTCTCCACCGATCTCCACGACACTCCGGTTCATCACCCCGTCGTCATCATTGAAGATCCTTAGGCCAGCGACTTTCCGGACCAGCCACTCGATATCTTCCGCACCGTCGTCCGGGCCGATTCCCAGCAACACCAGCAGCCCCGGCCCGATTTTCGACCGGACCTTCCCGTCAATCGTCACGCTTGCCGACGATACTCGCTGAATAACCACGCGCATACCTTTAGATGTTTTCACAAAGATAACGAAAAGCCGAATAATGGCAATGTCCACGGGGAAGGTCAAATAGTAGGGGCGACACCTTCCCCGTAGGAATTGCCACCGATGACTGTCCATAGCAGAATGATTGGGGAAGGTTCGCTACATCAAATGAGATCTTCCCCGTAAAAAAGGATGTATTTTACGATTACATTTTTTTAATCGGCTAGCTATTCTTACTTTGGTCGAAAATTTAGATTATGAAAAAGATTCTAGAAATCCTCCAGTATGGAGAAACCGACATCCGCTTCAAGACGGATCTCAAACCAACCGAAAAACCGGACACCATTCCGGGTCTCATCGCCGCTTTTTCTTTCTCTATGATGACCTCCCTTTGGGGAGGCAACGAACTTGACGTCATGGCCATTATTCGAGCATTGGCCATTGCCGATCTGGCTGTTAGCGTCAATCGCGAAGAAATGATCGAAATGATAGATCAAGGCTCCGCTGAATTTGCACAACTTCTAGAGGAAACCCATCGGGAATTCGAAAAGAATGGCGGCAAGATTGTCCGGTTTTCGCCAATCATCCAGCCTGGGAAAACGATGAGTTAACCATGCGTCGCGTTGTCACACACGAGTTGCCGGATGGTAGCATTCGACAGCTTTATCCCTTTCATATCAGTATGGAGGGACTGGAGACATCAGTTCTATGCAGAGATGATAAAGATTACGATGCCATGGTGAAGATTCTATGCATCGCGGCTCGCAGGAAAAACGTGATTATTGTCATCTATGCAGTCGTTTCCAACCACAGCCATGTCGCTGTTTTAGCTGCTAGTCAACGGGATGCTTATGACTATGGACAAGAGCTGAAAAGGATGTACGCCATGTGGTTTCGGCGTAAGTACGGAGAAAGTTCCGTCATGCGAGGAACAGATGTAAAAGCCATTTTGCTGGATTCCGACTGGTATGTCCGTAATGCACTGGCATACATCCCTCGCAATGCGCTGGATAATGGGTGCAATGTACATGATTACAAATGGACTGGATATCGGGCTATGTTCCGGAAGAGTCCCGATTTCGGTCCAGTTCGAAGGGTTGCCGGACTAACTAAACGTGAGCGGGAAAGAATTATGCATACCGGGGATGATTTATCAGGAGTCAATTGGTTGATAGACAGTAGAGAAGAACTGATTCCGGATAGTTTTTGCGAGCACCGCTATCTTGAGCAGGCTTTCGAGGGAGATCCGGCCTTCTTCATGAAAACACTAGGTGGGCAGAATACGGCCGAGATGCAAAGCAAGTTGATTGATACACCCAGACGTATGCAAAGAGACGGTGAATTCTTCAAACATGCAAACGAAACCTGTCAGAGATGGTTTCAAGAAGATATATCCGGAATCTCCGAGGAAAGGAAGACGCGCTTGATTCCCTATCTATACCGAACCTGCCATACAACTATTCCGCAACTGTCACGGACTTTTGGACTCACCCAGAGCAGAGTATCCTATATTTTGGGTCGGAAATCCAGATAACTTAATTCTTTATTGCTGGGGAAGGTCTCTTTACAAGTGGCGGGCCTTCCCCGGCAATCCTGCCCTAGGAAGCGATCAGTGGCACTTTCCATGGGGAAGGTGTCGAGGCTATAATCAGACCTTCCCCAAATGCGTAGCCAATGTCGCTTCCCGTCATTCGGCAGAGATATATAACTTCTTCGATTTCAGGTCGAGGATGATGGCGAAGTGCTCCCAGACTTCGTTGCCGACGAGGGTGGTGAAGACGTCGCTGGCGAGGGCGCCGGTGGTGTTGGTGCTGTAGCCGGCTTCCGTGACGGGCAGGGCCAGACCGCCGATGCGGGCCCCGGCGATGCCGAAATCATATCCGGCGGAGCTGCCGCCGACGCCTCCGATATCCATTTTGTAAGGCTTTCGGTCTGCCAGCTGGTCCAGGTGGTATTTCGCCGCCGCTTTGCTGGTGAATTCAAGCCCCTGTCCTGAACCGGTGTCAATCACACCTTTTCCGGCAATGACGGTTCCGGAGTTGAGCGTTACCTCCAGCGGGAAGATGGCGCGCCAGGGCTGTGCCGGGTCGTACTCAATCGGTACCTGCGTGTAGCCGTCGGTCATGCCCGGCATGAGCGCGTCCAGGAAGGCGATCTTCCGCTTCGGGAAATCGATGACAATCACCTTGTCCTTCACCTCTCCCATGCCGAAGATGCCGTCGGCCGAATTCTTCAGGATGGCGCGCAGATCGATGACCGGGACCGGAGACGGTTTGTAGGTTTTGCCGTCCATCGAGACGGATACGCCGGCGAAGATGACATCGGCAGTCTGCATGCCGTCCCCGGCTCCCTTCATCATGGCCTTGCCCCGCTGGGGGTAGCTGAGTCCGCTGCCGGCGAGGAAGGTGCTGTCCAGGCAAACATAGGATGATCCGGAGTCGAAGACCAGCCGGGCGGCTTTCCCGTTGATCGCCGCGGGTATGTAAATATGATGTTTCTCGTATTGAAAATCAATTGATTGGCCGAATGCGGCCTGCTGCATCAAAAGAATCCCGATGATGCAGCGTCGGAGGATAGTTTGGTATTTCATGGACTATTCGTTCAAGAAGAAGAGTTCGGCTTCCATCCGCTGGATGCCGGTGTCGGCGATCTCGCGGCCGCGGGTGCCTTCGGCGAAGTAGGGCAGGGCTTTCTTGTACCAGCTGAGGGCTGTCTTGTAGTCTTTTTTGATCTCGTAGCACTGCGCGATCATGTAGTAGGCGGCGTAGTGTTTCGGGTTGTATTCCAGCATCTTTTTGTATTCTGCGATGCAGCGGTCGAAGTCGCCGTTCTTGTAGGCGGAGAGGGCGTAGTTCTGGTGCGCGATGGAAGTGGCGTTGATGACCTTGGGGTCTGGCTGGAGCATGGCGAGTGCCTTATCGTACCAAACTTCCCAGCCGTCCTTGTGGGCGTCCGAAATCAGCTGGGCGATGGTCAGGGCCACGTTTACGTCGGTGGAATCGCGCTCCCAGGCCAGCTTGAACTCCCGCTCCGCGTCGCGGAGCAGGCCGTTTTTCTGGGCGCACTGGCCCAGGTAATAGTGGACGGCGTAACCATCTTCGCCGAGTTCGTTCATGTGCTTGAAATCCGCTTCCGCGTCGTCGTAGCGCTTCTTGGCGAAGCGCGCGATGCCGCGGACCGGCAGGATGGTCAGGTTGTCCGGCTCTTCGGCGAGAAAAGCGTCCGCCAGCGCCAGCACTTCGTCGTGCTGTTCGCGCCCCAGCAGGATGCTGCAGAACTTGTTGAGCACGGACTCGTTGTGCGGCCGGCGGGCGAGGGCCGCGCGGTAGTAGCATTCCGCGGAATCACGCCGCTCCTGCTGGTTGAAGGCGTCGCCCACCAGGGAGACAACCTGCGTGATGGAGTCGCGCTGCAGGATGCCGCGCCCGATGTCGATGGCGGCGTCGTACTGTTTGCCGCGGTAGAACAGGCTCATCAGGCGAATCTGGAACAGCAGTTTGTCCGGCTGCATTCTGGCGAGCAGGGTGTACTGATCCAGGGCTTCCGCGGAATTGCCGCTCTGGAAATGGCAGTCTGCCAATTCCTCCAGCAGCTCGGGCCGGGGCCCCTGCTCGGCCATCATCTGCGTCAGCGACGCGATGGCCTCGTCGTATTTCCAGAGCTGCTTGAGCTCCCTCACCGGGGTGAGGTCCTGGGCCGCGAGCGGCGCCAGGGACAGGATCATCAGGATGAGGGAGATCAGGCAGCGCATGGTTGGTATGGTTTACTGTTTTTTGGAGGTGATCAGGATGACGCCGTTCTTGGCTTCATCCCCATATTTCTTGAGGGTTTCCTCGTCCTTGAGGACTTCCATTTTCTCGATGGTGCTGGGATCGATGGCGCTGAGCTCGCCGATGTACTTCACGCCGTCCAGAATGATCAGCGGGGTGGCACCGGAGGCGGTTCGGATGGAAATGGTCTGTCCTGCCGGTTTGGGGTCGTCCTTGTCGCCGCGCACCTGGTAGATGACCGGGAACATGAAGGTGACCTTGACCGGCTGGCCGTTCACTATGCCCGGCTTCCAGTTTGGAGAGGAGGAGATCACGCGGACAGCTTCGTTGTCCAGGGCTTCATAGCCGGTGCTGCGCATGACTTTGACGTCGCTGACGGATCCGTCCGTGTTGATGGCGAACTGTACCATCACACGGCCCTGGTGGCCGGCTTCTTTTTCTTCAGCCGGATAAACCAGTTGCGAGGAGACCCATTTGGCGAAGGCCTGGGCGTCGCCGCCCTGGAAGGTCGGCTTGTCCTCGATGCTGGAGAAATCAAAGGTCTTGGCGCCTGCAGGCGGGTTCTGGACCGTCGGCGTCTCGACGACAGCGGGCGTTTCGGTGACGACGGGAGTTTCAGCGATGGCCGGCATTTCTGCAACGGTGGCCGTTTCAGAGGAGGCAGGGCGGATTTCCGCCCGGGCGGGGTTGCACAGGAACATGGTCCCTGCGAGGAGGGGAAGGAGCGCGACGTAGGCTAGGCGCATCCAGCCCGATGTGGGTTTTTTGTGCATCATGGCAATTCTTTGTTTGAGTTTGGCGTGGTTGAAGCCGTTGGCCAGGGAGAAGCGTTGCTCTCCCACGGCTTTCCGCACCAGGAGGAGTTGGTATGAGGTTGCATCAATGCCTTGTCGGATGAGGCCTTCGTCGGCCTCGTATTCGTGCAGGAGCCGCAGCTCCGCGCGGGCGATCCACGCCAGCGGGTTGAACCAGTGGACGGTGTTCACGACCGTCATCAGCAGGACGTCCAGCGAGTGGTGTGCGTGGATGTGCTGCAGCTCGTGCCGCAGGATCGCGGGGTATTTCTCATAATCCTGCCGGCTCATCACGACCTTGCGGCCCCAGCTGAAGGAGGGGACGTCGCGGTCGAGCAGCGTCAGGCGGCAGCCCTCGCAGGGCTCCTGGGAGCCGCTGCGGATGATTTTGCGCGTCCGCGCAATGGAGATGAGCGACGCAGCCACGACGGAGGCGGCGCCGGCCGCGTAGATCGCGAGGAGCCAGGGGAAGGAGCTCCCGGCGGCCTGTTCGGCCTCCGTCCCGACCAGCTGCAGGTCGCCTACCTGGATGCCGGAGAAGTCCGGGACGATGACGGTGCGCAGGCGCAGCAGCGGCAGCAGGTGGCAGACCAGCGTGCCGGCGAGCAGCACGACGCGGTTGAAGCGGAAGAGGGAAGTCTTCCGCATGACCAGCAGGTAGAAGGCGTAGAAGAGGGCCAGGTACAGGCTGGCGCGCGCTAAATAAAGGAGGGCCGGTGTCATTTCTGCTTGTTTTCGATGGTTGCGATCAGTGCCTTCAGCTCTTCGAGGTCCATCTTGTCGTCTTCGACGAACTGGGACACGAGCATGGCGTAGGAATTATCATAGTAGCGCTCGACCAGGTCGCCGACCGTCGAGCCGCGGTACTCCTTCTCCGTGACGGCGGGGGAGTAGCAGAAGCTGTTGGCCATGGGCTTGCGGGTCAGGAAGCCTTTGTCTTCCAGGAACTTGACCTGCGTCGCTACGGTGTTGTAAGAGGGTTTGGGATCGGGGATTCGGGCCACGATGTCCCGGATGAACAGATCGCCGTGCTGCCAGACGATCTGCATGATTTCTTCTTCTTTTGCCGTTAATTTCTGTCGCATAGTTACAGTGTTTCCACTGCAAATATACAAACAAAAATCAAAACTCCTAATCTTTTTCGGAGTTTTCCTATAATTTTTCGGAAACCTGCCCCCGAGGGCAACAACACTGCCGCCCCGCCACTACGGATTCTTATTGCCCCAGCGCCTGGCGGAACATGCCGATCAGGGATTCGATCGTCTTGTTGTTATCGAACTTCCGGGCGGCGTCTGCATAGCGCTGCGCCATCCGGTTGCGCTCTTCGGGATGCTCGATCCACCAGTCGATCCGCTCGGCCAGCGCGCGGCTGTCATAGACGGGATAGCGACTTTCCGGGCTCAGGGCAAAGTTGGAAGTGCCGATCAGGTCGCCTTCCGCAATGACGGGCACGATGCCTTCGCGCAGCGCCTCGAGGCAGGAAAGCCCTTCGACCTCCACCCATGCACAGTGAACGTAGAGGTAGCACTTGCGCGTAAGTTCGCGAAGTTCAGCCTGCGTATAGAAGCCGAACGAGGCGGGTATCTTCAAGATGCCCTTCCGGTGCAGACGGTCTGCGATTTTCTTGTAATACCCGGCTTTCGGACCGTTGCCTGCGAAGACCAGACGGATGCGGTCCGCATAGCGGCTGTAGCGCATGGCGTTCAGCAGTGTGTCCTGGGATTTCTCGCGTGAGAGGCGGCTGATACAGAGGATGTCAATCGTCCCTTCTGGCAGTACGGTCGATGCTTTCACCGGTTCGTCCGGGATGTCGATGCCGTTCGAGATCACGTGCAGACGTGCCTTGAAGCCGTGCTTGAGCAGGTAGTCCCGCACGACGGCCGAAGGACATTGGATATCCGTGCAATGGTCGTAGATGAGCCCTTTCCAGTTGGCGCGCAGGAAGGGGTTGACGAAGTTGTGCTTGGGAAAGCCAAGGCTGGCCAGAATGTTCTGCGGGAACATGTGGAAGGTCCCGGTGATGGTTTTTCCCATTTTCCTCGCCATCCGGACAACCACATTTTCGAGTGGCATTCCTTCCTGGACGTGGACGATGTCCGCCCATTCAAGTGCTTCGGAAATCTTGTCTCTTTCTATTTTCGCGTAGGCAAAGCCGCTGGAGTAAATGATGGGCTCGAAGATGGGGAACTTGAAATGGCCCAGGGGGAACTCGGGCTGCGGTCCTTTCTCGTCCCGGTTGTGAACCGCCATGAGGCGGGCATCCACACCGTGCTCGCGAAGTTTGCGAAGAGCCGTGTTGATGGAAACACTGATTCCGTTTCCCGGATTATATGCATTATTGCAGACAAAAAGGACTTTCATTTTTCATCTTGTTGGGTCTGCAAAGGTACACATAATTCCCGGATTATCCCGTTTATTTCATCCTCCAGCTCTTGCAGAGGGGAAAATAGACATCACAAATCGGGAAGAAATGCGTATATTTGCCAATCTATTTCGTGAGAATGAAAGTCCTTTTTGTCTGCAACAACGTATATCATAAGGGCAACGGCCAGAGCGTTGCCGTCAAGGCGTCCATGGCCGCGCTCCGCGAGCATGGCGTGGACGTGCGCCTGATGTCGATCGCCAACCCGGACCCCAACGGCCCGCAGCCCGAATACCCGCTGGAGCATTGGAAATTCCCCATCTTCGAGCCCATCATCTACGCCAACGGCCTGGCTTACGCCAAAATTGACAAAAAGAAGATCCGCGAAGCCGTCGAATGGGCGGACATCGTCCACATCCAGGAAGGCCTCTTCCTGCAGGGCGCAGCCCTGAACGAGGCCCGCAGGCAGGGCAAGACCCTGACCGCGACCTACCACGTCTTCGCGCAGAATTTCAACGCCAACCTCGGTTTCTCCAAGAACAGTCCCATCAACTGGCCGATGATGTACCTGTGGCGCCGCTTTGTCTTCGACCCCTGCACGGACATCCAATGCCCGACGCCCGCCGTGCGCGACCAATTGAAGAAGGAAGGCTATAAATCGCGCCTGCATGTGATCTCGAACGGCATCGCCATTCCGGCGGAGCCGGTGAAGGCCACGCCCGTGTCGGCGGAGGGAACGATCGACCTCCTCTGCGTCGGCCGCCTGTCCAAGGAGAAATCGCAGGACACGCTCCTGAAGGCCATGCGCTACAGCCGCTACGCCGACCGCATCCACCTGATCTTCGCCGGGCGGGGTACGAAAGAGAAAAAATACCGCAAGATGGCTGACCGCCTCCTTCAGGAGGGGATCCTGAAGACGCCCCCCACCTTCGGTTTCTATACGCACGACCAGCTGAACGAGCTGGCGCACACGTCCTACCTCTACATCCACTGCGCGTGGGTGGAAGTCGAGGGCCTTTCCTGCCTGGAGGCCGTGCGCGAGGGCGCCGTGCCCGTGATCGCCCAAGGCGACATGATCGGCACGTCCGTGTTCGCACTCTGCCCGGAGAGCCTGTATCCGGTCTATGACAGCAAGGCCCTGGCCGAGCGCATCGACTGGTGGATCGAGCACCCCGAGAAGCGCAACGAGATGGCACAGCGCTACGCCGACTCCGCCCGCAACTACGATATCAATAAATCCGCCGAAGCCCTGGTCGCGATGTTCGAGCATGCGCTTGGCTCGAAAGCAAAATGAAAAGATTCTTCTTACTCCTGATACTGGCTGCAGGGCTTTGCGCCTGCGGCACCGCGGCTCGCTACGGCCGCGGCCCGGAGAGCAGCGTCCTCGAGGCGCTGCCGGGCGAGGGCATCGTCGAGGCCGTGAATTATCCCAGCAGCGAGCCCCGCCTCACCCAGCGGCGCATGCTGGTCTATCTGCCGAAAGATTATTACAAGGACACGCTCAAGCGTTACCCTGTCTTTTACCTCTTCCACGGCGCGCGCGGCAATGAGAAGACCTGGGTGGACAGTGCGGACGTCTTCCACCGTCTGGATTCCCTGCGTGCCGGGGGCTTGGCGAAAGACTTCATCCTGGTCATGCCGAATATGAACCGTTACGCCAACGACAAGGACTACAACAACGGCCGCTGTCTGCGCGCCATGCCGGCTTTCTGGACCCAGACCGGCGAGATGGAACGCTATTTCCGGCAGGATGTGGTGGGCTTTGTGGACCGCCGCTACCGCACCGTCCCGACCAAGGAGGGGCGCGCCATCGCGGGCATGTCCAACGGCGGCCTGCAGGCGGTCTATCTCTCGGCGAACAACCCTCAGACATACGGTTATGTGGGGTTGATGTCGCCTTATACCCAGGCGACCATGGCGGCCAAGTACCACCGGGATGTGTACAAGGGACTTGCCTGGAAGCTTGACGAGCAGTTCGCCATCCCGCCGAAGGAGTACGTCATCTACATCGGCAAGACGGATTTCTTCCGCCCCCATATCGAGTTCTTCCACAGGCGCCTGAAACGGCACGGCTACCCGCACGACTTCGTTCTGGCCGAGGGTGGCCACGAGTGGTACAACTGGATCGACTTCTACGAAGACTTCTGCAAGCGGATCTTCCAGTAGTTATTTCAGCAATCTGAGTGAAATGCGGCCGCGGTCGAGATCGACGGCGGTCACGGCGACGCGCACCTGCTGGTGCAGCTTCACGACCTTCGTCGGATCGGTGCCGCGCGGGCCCATCTGCGAGACGTGCACGAGGCCGTCGTCGTGGATGCCGATGTCCACGAACGCGCCGAAGTTGGTGATGTTCGTGACGATGCCGGGCAGCTCCATGCCGACCACGAGGTCCTCGATGCCGTGGATATCTTCCGCGAAAGCGAACTCGGAGGCCTGCTCGCGCGGGTCGAGGCCCGGCTTCGCAAGCTCCTTCAGGATATCGTTGACGGTCGGCAGACCGGCCTTCTCCGTGACGAAGTCCTTCGCCTGGATCTTCGCGCAGAGTTCGGCGTTGCCGACCAGCTCTTTCGTGCTGACGCCCAGCGATTTGGCCATCCGGTCCACGATGCCGTAGGACTCGGGGTGCACGGCGGAGCCGTCCAGCGGATTCTCCGCGCCGCGGATGCGCAGGAAGCCCGCGCACTGCTCGAAGGCCTTCGGCCCGAGGCGCGGCACCTGCCGGAGCTCGGCGCGGCTGCGGAAGCCGCCGTTCTCCGTCCGGTACGCGATGATATTCTCCGCCAGGGTGGGGCCGATACCGGCCACGTAGGCCAGCAGGTAGGGGGAGGCGGTATTGAGGTTGACGCCCACGGCGTTCACGCAGCTCTCGACCGTGTTGTCGAGCTGCTCCTTAAGCAGCGCCTGGTCCACGTCGTGCTGGTACTGCCCGATGCCGAGGTTCTTGGGGTCGATCTTGACGAGCTCCGCGAGGGGATCCATCAGGCGGCGGCCGATCGACACGGCGCCGCGCACGGTCACGTCCTCGTCCGGGAACTCCTGCCGCGCGATTTCAGAAGCGCTGTAGATGGAGGCACCGTCCTCGCTGACCGTCCATACTTTACAGCCGTCCGGCAGCTGGACGCGGCGCATGAAATCCTCCGTCTCGCGGGAGGCCGTGCCGTTGCCGATGGCGACGGCCTGGATCTTATATTTATTGAGCATGTCCTGCACGGACATGATGGCCTTGACCTTCTCGTTCTGCGGGGGATGTGGGTAGATGATCGTATGGCAGAGCAGGCCGCCCTGCTCGTCCAGGCAGGCGATCTTGCAGCCGTTGCGGAAGCCCGGGTCGATGGCCATGGTGCGCTTCTGCCCCACGGGGGCGGAGAGCAGCAGCTGGCGCAGGTTCTCGCCGAACACGCGGATGCTCTCGCGGTCCGCCTTCTCCTTGGCCTCGCGCAGCACCTCGCCGCTGATGGACGGCTCCAGCAGGCGCTTGAAGGCGTCGGAGACGGCCTCCTTGACCTGGTCGGCCGTCGGCCCGGCGGGGTAGCCGTGCGCCTGGCAGTGGTCGTAGTAAATCTTGGCGTCGCACTTCTCCGCGTCCGCGTCGATACTGACGTTCAGGAAGCCTTCGTTCTGCGCGCGCAGGATGGCGAGCAGATTGTGCGAGGGAATGCGCTCCAGCGGCATCTTGAAATCGAAATAGCTGCGGTACTTCGCCGCCTCGGCGCTGTCGCGACCGGCCTTCGTGACCGTCGCGACCACCCGCCGGCGGCGGAAGATCGCGCGCAGGTTCTCGCGGATCAGCGCCGTCTCGCTGAGGCGCTCCGCGACGATGTCGCGCGCCCCCGCGAGGGCGGTTTCCACGTCGGGCACCTTGTCCCCGACGAATTTGCGCGCATCCGCTTCGGGATTGCGCGTCTTGCCGTTCCAGAGCAGGTCCGCGAGGGGCTCCAGGCCCAGCTCGCGCGCCGCCGTGGCGCGGGTGCGGCGCTTGGGCCGCCAGGGGAGGTAGAGGTCTTCCAGCTCGGTGCCGGAGACGCATTTCTCGATCTGCTCGCGCAGCTCGTCCGTGAGGGCGCCCGCTTCGCCGATGACCTTCAGGATGGTCTCCTTGCGCTTCTCCATCTCGGCGAAGACGTCCGCCCAGTGGCGCACTTCGGCCACCTCGGCGTCGTCCATGCCGCCCGTTTTCTCCTTGCGGTAGCGGCTGATGAAGGGGATGGTGTCGCCGTCCTCGAAGAGTTCGGCGCAATTCTCGACCTGCCAGTCTTTGAGATTCAGCAGGCCGGCGATGTGCTGGATATAGATTTCTTTCATTGCTGTGCGGGACGGAGTTTGCGGAAGCGCAGGCCCAGCACGCCCCAGAAGGCTTCGCCGAAGATGCTGCCGGACATCTTGGAGGTGCCCTCCTGGCGGTTCACGAAGATCACGGACACTTCCTTGATCTTGAAGCCCAGCTTCTTGGCGGTGTACTTCAGCTCGATCTGGAAGCCGTAGCCTTTCATCTTCACGGCGTCCAGGTCGATGGTCTCCAGGACCTTGCGGGAGTAGCAGACGAAGCCGGCCGTGCTGTCGCAGATGCGCACGCCCAGGGCGGCGCGCACGTACAGCGAGGCGCAGTAGGACATCATGATGCGGCCCAGCGGCCAGTTGACGACGTTGATGCCGTCGCAGTAGCGCGAGCCGATGGACATGTCGGCGCCGCCGACCGTGCAGGCCTCCAGCAGGCGCGGAAGGTCGGCCGGGTTGTGGGAAAAGTCGGCATCCATCTCGAAAATGTAGTCGTAGTCGCGCGCCAGGGCCCATTTGAAGCCGGTCACGTAGGCCGTGCCGAGGCCCTGCTTGCCGCTGCGCTCCACGAGGTGGAGCCGCTCGGGATACGCTTTCTGGAGCCCCTTGACCACGTCGGCGGTCCCGTCGGGGGAGCCGTCGTCGATCACGAGGATCTGGTATTCGCCTTCGAGCGCGAACACCGCCTGGATGATCTTGGCGATGTTCTCAATCTCGTTGTATGTCGGGATGATGACGAGTTTCTTTTCCATATTCTACAAATATACGTAAAATATGGAAATCTTAGCCATTACTTGTCGGCAAAGATGATCCAGTCGGGATAGTGGTAGGTCAGGATGCCGGTGACTACGATCGTGATGACGGCCACGGCGATCCAGAGCGGCCATAACTTTCGGATCTTCAGATTGTTGCGCCAGTGCTTCGCCCACTGGACGGACAGGATGACGGAAGAGGTGTAGATGACGATGTCCACCGGCAGGATCTCGTGCCGCACGAAAATCCAGTAGGAGTAGAAGGCGGCCACGACACACGGCATGATGGCCAGTCCCGCCAGGATGGGCGCGCCGAATTCTTCGATGTTGCGGCGGCTGATCACGAGGTACAGCGCGAGCAGCAGCATCGGGTAGAAGTTCATCTTCATGTGCGCCATGACGCTCTCCGTGACCGGGAAAATGTAACCCCAGAAGTGGTTGAACCAGGGGAAATGGTGCACGAAGTGCATGCCGGTGCCGAAGATGACCAGCAGAATGGTCGCGATGATGGTTTCTTTGCGGGACATAGTTTCTTCCATTTTCTGCGCAAAGATACCGCCTTCTACTTGCAACCGGGTTGCAAATGCGCTATTGCAGCTGGCGCAGGAGCACCTCGATGCCGGGCAGCTGCTCCGGCAGGGATGAGAGGTCGGTGTTGGAGAAGTGGTAGGGGATCAGGACGCGGGGTTTGAGGACCTTCGCGGCCTTGACGCACTGCTCGACGGTCATCGTATACGGCTGGTTCACAGGCAGGAAGGCGACGTCGACATCCTCGATCTCGGCGAGCTCCGGGATGTCCTCCGTGTCGCCGGCGACGTAGATGCGCAGGTCTGCGATGTCGAAGACATAGCCGTTGTCGCGGCCCTGCGGGTGGAAGTTCGTGTGGCCCACGGAGTTGTTGTAGGCCGGGACGGCGGTGAACTGGATGCCGCAGGCGAGTTCGCCCTCGGCGCCGTTGCGCTGCGCGATGCCGAATCCCAGCTGCTGTACGCTGTTGGGATTCGCGATGAGCGTGGTCTTACCCTCCTCGTAGAGGGCGGCGACGGCCTCCTTGTCGAGGTGGTCGCCGTGCTCGTGGGTGATGAAGATGGCGTCCGCCTTGGGGAATTCCTTCGCGTAGTCCGTGGGCTTGCCCAGGCCGCTCACCGGGTCGATATGGATCGTGGAGCCCTGGTAGGAGAGGGCGAGGGTGCCGTGCTTGAGCAGGGTGATGGCCACGGGGCTGAAGTCTTCCGTGAAGAATACCTCCACCTCATAGGTCTGGGTGGGCTTGCCGGCCTCTTTCCAGGCCTCGATGCCGCCCTTGAGGTTATAGACCTTGTAGCCGGCGTCGGCGAGCTTCGCCGCGGCCTCGGCGCTCCGCTTGCCGGTCCGGCAGTAGACGGCGAGGGGGACCTCCTTCGGGTACTTCGCCTGGATGGCTTCCAGGAAACCTTCGGCCTTCCAGTCGCAGTTGGCGGCGTCGCGCAGGTGTCCGGCGGCATATTCTTCGGGGGTGCGGACGTCCACGATGGCGGGGGTGCCGTCGTAGGCGGTCTGCTCGAAATCATTGACGGTCAGGTCCGTGTAGTTGCCGGCGCAGGCGGTGATGCCGACCAGGGAAAGCAGGGAGAAGAAAACGGTTTTCATATTGGTATTCTTTTTATCGTCGACAAATATAATAATTAAAAAAAACTTCCTATATTTGCAATCCCGTTTGGAGAGATGCTCGAGTGGCTGAAGAGGCACGTCTGGAAAGCGTGTGACCGTCCAAAGCGGTTCCAGGGTTCGAATCCCTGTCTCTCCGCGCTGAAACCGCACCGTTCTGGTGCGGTTTTTTTATCGTTTGATGATGTCCAGGCGCCAGGTGATGCCGATGTCGAAGTTGTCGATGCCGATGGAGCTGCTCCTGAAGTAGACCGCGTGCAGGCGGAGCTTGTCGCGGTCGGGCAGGGGGAAGAACTCCACGCCGCAGCCGGCGTAGATGTTGCGCGTGCCGGGCGCGACGGCCAGGTCGAGCGCCCGGCCCTGCGCGTCCACATTCTCCCAGGGATTCTCCTCATAGCCGCCCTTGGCGCAGATGTTCCATTTCCCGACGGTCCAGATGATCTTCGAGATCACGGTGAAGTCCGAGAAGAAGTAGCGCTGGCCCGCGCCGGCGCGGTTCATCCACTCCAGGTCGATGGCCACGGGGCCGAAGATGAAGCGGTTGCCGAGGGCGATATAGTTGATGAAACGATTGTACTCGTCCTGCACGAAGTTGACGCTCCAGATGGTGTTCCACCAGGGGGTCATGTGGCCGAACCACGCCAGGTTGTAGGCGTAGAGGTTCTGGAAGCCCAGCGACAGCGGGGAGTTGCAGAACTGGAAGGCGAGCACCTGGTCGGGGAGGAATTCGTATTCGGCGTTCACGCCGAAGGAGAAGCCCTGGTAGAGGTTGTTGCAGAAGTTGCTGTAGTAGTAGACGTCGATCGGGACGGCGTCGAATTCGTAGCCGCCGATGAAGAGGGCGTTCTTGCCCGCGGTCAGCGCCAGCTTGGGCGTGGCCTGCCAGCGGAGATACAGGAAGTCCGTGGCGTTGAAGATGTTTTTGGCGTCGAAGACGGCCTTGTTGAGCCGCTGGCGGATGCGGAAGTCGAGCTTCTCCGTGAGCTGGCCGCGGACGTTCAGGTTGAAGTGGTCGCCGGTGAACTGGCTGCCATATTTCCCGTTGTTCCATTCCTGGTGGAAGGAAGCGCGGGTGTCGAAATACAGCTGCGTGATCTTCGGCTGTGCGGCCGCTCCGCTGCAGAGCAGCAGGGCCGCGGCTGTGGCTATGGTAGTGGCGAGACGTTTCGTCATGGGCTTCATCGTGCGGTTAGTTTCAATAGCGAAAATAGCAAGAATTCCGTATATTTGGAAGAAATCCCTCGTAATTCGATGAAACATCGCGCACTTATTTCTTTTTGTCTGCTGTCGCTGGCGGCATGCACGGCCGTGCCCGAGCGGGCCCTCGTGCTGCACTACGACCGTCCTGCGACCTGCCTCGAGGAGGCCCTTCCGCTGGGAAACGGGCACCTCGGCGCCCTGGTTTACGGCGGCCCGGACGAAGACCGCATCTCGCTCAATGACATCACGTTGTGGACCGGTGAGCCGGACCGCGGCGCCGACCACCCGGACCTGCAGGACGGGGTCGGCGCGCAGGCGGCCGCGACCGTCCCCCTGATCCGGGAAGCGCTCGCGCGCGAGGACTACCGGACGGCGGAGCGCCTGCAGCGGCAGGTGCAGGGCCATTTCAGCGAATCCTACATGCCGTTGGGAACGCTCTGGATCCGCTACACCGACGGCGGGGAGTTGAGCGGCTACCGCCGCGAACTGGACCTCGCCACGGCCGTGGCTCGGACGTCCTGGACCCGCGGCGGGCAGGCCTTCGAGGCGTCATACTACGTATCTGCGCCGGATTCGGTCATTGTTATACATCTGTGTGCGGATGATGGTCTGCACGCACGTCTGCGCCTGGATTCGCCGCTGCCCCACAGCGTGAGCGCCCGTGAAGGCGCGCTGGTCTCGGATGGCTACGCCGCCTGGCACGCCTACCCGGGCTACTATCGCAGCGGCGAGGGGCAGCTGCTCTATGACCCGCAGCGGGGGATCCATTTCCGGACGGTCCTTTCCGTCCGGGCTTCCGACGGGCAAGTTCGCGTGGACGGGGAGGAACTGGTACTGGATGGCTGCCGGGAAGCGACGCTGCTGGTTGTCAACGCCACCAGTTTCAATGGTTTCGACAAGGACCCGGTGCGCGAAGGACGGCCTTACCAGGCGCTCGCGGATGCCGCGGCCGCGCGGGTGCTCGCCGTCGATGACGCCACCCTGCGTGCGCGCCACGAGGGGGACTACCGGGCGCTTTTCGACCGCGTCCGGCTGGATCTCGGGCGGACGGACGCCGCCCTGCTGGCGCTGCCGACCGACGAGCAGCTGCGCCGCTATGCCGCAGGCGCCGCCAATCCCGAACTGGAGGCGCTCTATTTCCAATATGGGCGTTATCTGCTGATCGCGTCCTCCCGGACGCCGGGCGTCCCCGCGAACCTGCAGGGACTCTGGAACGAGAGCGTGGATCCGCCGTGGAGCTGCAACTACACGGCCAACATTAATGTCGAGGAGAATTACTGGCCCGCTGAGGTCACGAACCTGGGTGAGTGCCATGAGGTGCTGCTGGACTTCGTGCAGGAACTGGCGAAGAACGGCCGCGCGGCTGCCGCGCACTATTACGGCGTGCAGCGCGGCTGGAACGCCGGGCACAATACGGACATCTGGGCGATGGCCTGCCCGGTGGGTCTGGGGACCGGTCAGTCCAGCTGGGCCAACTGGACCATGGGCGGGGCCTGGCTGTCCACGCACCTCTGGGAGCATTGGCTGTTCAGTCGCGACCGGGCACGCCTGGAGCGTGATTATCCGGTGCTGAAAGGGGCGGCGGAGTTCTGCCTCGACTGGCTCGTGGAGCGGGACGGGGAACTGATCACTTCGCCCGGCACCTCGCCGGAGAATTACTTTATTTCCGACGCCGGCCTTCGCGGCGCGACGCTGTATGGCGGCACGGCTGACCTCGCTATCATCCGGGAATGCCTGACGGACGCGGTGTCCTCCGCACGCGAACTGGGTGTGGATGAGGCTTTCGTGCAGGAGGCTTCGGCGGCCCTGGAGCGCCTGCACCCGTATCAGGTCGGCGCCGCCGGGAACCTGCAGGAATGGTATCATGACTGGGCGGACCTGGAGCCGACGCATCGCCACCAGACGCACCTTTTCGGGGTCTATCCCGGGCATCAGATTAGCGACGGCCCTTTGGCGAAAGCCTCGCTCAAAACTCTGGAGATCAAAGGTTTCGAGACGACCGGCTGGAGCTGCGGCTGGCGGATTAACCTGTATGCCCGCCTGGGCGATGCGGAGAATGCTTATCGGATGTTTCGCCGTATCCTCTGTTACGTCAGCCCGTCTTCCGACAGCGATGAGCCGAACTATCAAGGCGGGGGAGGCACCTACCCCAATCTGCTGGACGCCCATCCGCCTTTCCAGATCGACGGCAATTTCGGCGCATGCGCCGGCATCGCCGAAATGCTGCTGCAATCGGCGCCCGACGGCTCCGTGACGCCGCTTCCGGCCCTGCCCGCCGCCTGGCCCTCCGGCCGCGTCTCGGGCCTGCGCACCCGCGGCGGCCAGACCGTCGACCTCGTCTGGCGTCGCGGCCGCCTCCGCCGCCTCCGCCTCCGCTAAGTTCCTCCGCGTCCTCCGCCTCCACCAAAAATGGTGTAACTGTGGGTGTTTTCCCCCACAGTTGGATGGGTATAGTGCCTAACTGTGGGGAAAAGGGGTTGTCGGGAACAAAAAGGGCCTGCGGCACTGGCCGCAAGCCCTTTTTGTGGAGATGGGCGGAGTCGAACCGCCGTCCAAACAAAGTCCCAGGTAGCTTTCTACACGCTTATCCTTTCTTTGATTGTCGGCCCGGAGCTGCCGGAAGGCAGGCCACTACGGGCTTATCCTCTGAATCTTAGTGGTCCTTAGAGGCGTCTGAGCCACGCATCCGGTTTTGATGATACCCCTGGATCCAGACTGAACCGGCCTAAAGCTGGAGGGATATACGTCGTTCCGCAGCCTAGGCGGAAGCGATTGATGCTCAATCTCTTGGAGATTAGCAAGCGTATGAATAATTGTAGTTGCCAGTTATGGCTCGAAGACTGGGATTAACGGGTCAGCCCCCTACACCCGACGTGCTTACCATCCAAAATCAGTGCTGTCGAAACCAGAACATCCCCGAATGTGTAAGTAGTGGGAGATACTGGGTTCGAACCAGTGACCCCTTGCTTGTAAGGCAAGTGCTCTGAACCAACTGAGCTAATCTCCCAAAAGCGCTGGTCCTTAAAAGGACTGCAAAGATAGAACAAAATTGGCATTCAACCAATAGGCTGTTACTCCAAAGCCCGGACGGGGAAGGTGAAGTAGGTGTCGGGGAAGGGCTCGTCGGCGAGGGTGAAGTGCCACCACTCGCTCTCGAGCGGTTTGAAGCCGTGGCGGAGCATGGCTTCGCGCAGGATCTGGCGGTTGGCGAACTGCTCCGGCGTGATGCTGCGGTTCGCGGGACTCTTGTGGTTGTCGCCGTTGTAGACAGACGTGAGGGGATCGCCGCAGAAGTCGGGATGGCTCTCGATGCCGAACCAGTCGAAGGTGCCGCCCATGTCGACCTCCTTCTCCGTGGTCATGTCGAAGAGCGTCAGATCCACGGTGGAGCCGCGCGTGTGGCCGGATTTCTCCATGATGTACTCCTGCTCGAAGAGCACCGACTTGTCCACGTCGGGATAGAAGTAGCGCCGCATCAGCGTGTCGGGAATATCGGCCGCCCAGCGGACGAAATGGTCCACCGCGCACTGCGGCCGGTAGGCGTCGTAGATCTTCAGGCGGTAGCCCTGCGCGATCATGTCGTCGCTGACGGCGCGAAGCGCCTCCGCGGCCTCGCGGGTCAGCAGGGCGGTGGGCTGCATGTAGCCGTCGATGGGCGTACCCACGAAATTGTAGGACGTGCGGTAGCGGATCTCCAGAATGGCGTCGGGAACCGCCTCCGCGATCTCGACGAAGTCGTCGAAATTCTCCTCCGGCGCCTCCTTCGCCTTGCCGAAAAGGCCGAAGCCCTTGCGGATCATCTTGGAATGCCGGCGCGCATCGCCCTTGACCTTGGCGAGCGAGGCGGCGGAGATGCCGTCGATGCCTTTGATTTTGTTTTCAAGCTTGGCGATGCCGATGTAAGCCGGGCGCAGCCGGTGCTCGCTGGCGGCCCAGAAAAGCACCAGGACCACTACTGCGAGCAGGATCCAGAGGATACGATGGGGGGATTTTTTATTTTTCATGGGGTAAAGGTAAAAATTTTCTTATAATGTATGGTACTGTGAATGGGGATAAGGTGTTGATTTATTTGCTAACTTCGCGTCCGGAAATGAGATTCCGGGTCAAGCCCGGAATGACTAAATGAAATGAATATCGAATTGGAAAATAAGCAGCTGCCGGTGCTGCTGATTACCGGCTATCTGGGGAGCGGCAAGACGACGCTCCTGAACAGGATCCTGACGAACCGCCGCGGCATCAAGTTCGCGGTGATTGTCAACGACTTGGGTGAGGTGAACATCGACGCGGACCTGATCGAGAAGGGCGGCGTCGTGGGGCAGACGGACGACAGTCTGGTGGCCCTGCAGAACGGCTGCATCTGTTGCACGCTGAAGATGGACCTCATCGCCCAGCTGGAGGAGATCGCCAGGATGAACAAGTTCGACTACATCGCCATCGAGGCGAGCGGCATCTGCGAGCCCGCCCCGATCGCGCAGACGATCAACTCCTACCCGCAGCTCTCGCGGCCGTCCTACCCGGGCGTGGCCATCCCGACGATGGACTGCATCGTCACGGTCGTGGACGCCCTGCGGATGAAGGACGAGTTCAACTGCGGCGAGGCACTGAAGCGCGAAAATATCGACGAGGAGGACATCGAGAACCTCGTGATCGAGCAGATCGAGTTCTGCAACATCGTGCTGCTGAACAAGGCCTCCGAGGTCACGCCCGAGGAGCTCGGGCGCGTGAAGAGCATCGTGCGCGCCCTGCAGCCGAAGGCCGAGATCCTGACCTGCGACTACGGCGACATCGAGCTGGACAAGCTCCTGCACACGGGCATGTTCGACTTCGATCAGGTGGCGACCAGCGCCGCCTGGATCGCTGAGATCGAAGGTGACGACGACCATGATGACCACGAGCACCACCATCATCATGATCACGATCATGAGGAGGGCGAGGCCGAGGAGTACGGCGTGGGGACCTACGTGTACTACTCACGCCCTGCGCTGGATATCAACAAGTTCGACTACTTTGTGGCGAAGAAATGGCCCAAGAACATTATCCGCTGCAAGGGCCTGTGCTACTTCAGCGCCGACACCGACAAGTGCTACCTCTTCGAGACGGCCGGCCAGCAGAAGACGCTCAAGGACGCGGGTTACTGGTTCGCCACGATGCCGCGCGACGAGCTGCAGGAGATGATGCGGCGCGACGCTAAGCTGCGCCGCGACTGGGACCCGGAGTACGGCGACCGCATGAACAAGATCGTGTTCATCGGTCAGCACCTGGACAAAGAGGCTATCCAGTCGCTGATGGATTCCTGCCTACAGGAGGAAAAATAGCGCTACGCCAATCATTGAAACGGTCACGCCGAGGATTTCCTTCGGCGTGATCTTTTGTTTGTAGATCATCGAATAGGGAAGAATGATGAGCACGGGCGTGAGAGCCATCAGCGTGGAGGCGATGCCGGCGCGCGCGTATTGCACGGCCATGAGCGAGAGCGATACGCCGATGAAGGGCCCGAAGAGGGTCGTGAGGCCCGTGAACTGCATGCCGCGGCGGTCGTGCACGGCGGCGCGCAGCTGCGGCAGCTGGCGCAGCAGGGCCATCCAGACGAAGAAGCCGACCGCGCCGGTCAGGGACCTGATCATCGTGGAGGCGAAGGGCATGGCCCAGTCGAAGGCGGCCGGCGCCGTGACGGGCAGGGCGGCCTCGTAGTGCTGCATGCCGATCTTGCTCAGCACGAGGCCCACGCCCTGGCCCATGCCGGCGCCGATGCCGAGCAGGATGCCCTTGAGGGGCAGCCGGAGCGTGAGATGATGGCCGTCCTGCGAGCGGCTGAGGATGGAGAGGGCGATACCCGACAGGGTGACGCCCATCGCGAGGATGGACTTCCAGGAGAGCGTCTCGCCGAGCAGGATCCAGCCTGCGAAGGCGGCGAAGACGGGCGCGAGCGTCATGAAGAGCTGCCCGAAGCGGGCGCCGATGACGACGTAGGAGTTGAAGAGGCAGAAGTCCCCGAACACGTAGCCGACCAGGGCGGAAAGGCCCATCCAGAGCCAGGTCTTGCCGTCGGCGAAGGCGGGGTATGGGTGTCCGATGACGATCCAGAGGAGCCCGGCGAGCAGGATGGACGACAGGACCATGCGGAACAGGTTGGTGCTCATGGCACCGATCCGGCGGCTCGCCTCATTGGCGAAGAGCGCGGTCGCGGTCCACAGGATGGCCACGACGAGCGAGATAATTTCTCCCAGATACTGCATAAAAAGCGAAACTAACGGCGCGCAAATTTACAAATATTCCCGGATAATGGAAGCGGCCGCTTCGGCGAGGTGCTCGCGGGCCCAGGCGGGCTGCATGGCGACGCTGTCGGGGATATTGTCGTCCGCCAGGGCGACGATGTGGGAGAAGGGGAGCGCGGGGCCGGGGGCGACGCGGCCGCAGACGGCGGCCACCGGCACCCCGGCCCGCTGCGCACGGCGCAGGATGCCCGCCGCGGCCTTGCCGCGGGCGGTCTGGCCGTCCAGCCGGCCTTCGCCGGTGATGACGAGGGCGGCGTCGCGCAGCTGCGCGTCAAAGCCGGCGGCGTCCAGCACCAGGTCGATGCCGCTCGAGAGCCGGGCGCCCAGCAGGGCGTGCAACGCTCCGCCGATGCCGCCCGCTGCGCCGTATCCTTTCCCGTCATCCTCGACCGTATTATCGTCATCCTTGACTATTCTTTTGTCATCCTGAGCGCAGCGAAGGATCTCCTTCCTTATTACCTCCGCGAAACTCGCCGTCCCTGCATCCAGCAGTCGCACCTGCTCCGGCGTCGCCCCCTTCTGCGGGGCGAAGACCTCCGCGGCGCCGCCGGGCCCGCAGAAGGGCGTGTCCACGTCGCAGGCGGCGGTGAAATGCGCCGCCGCGAGGGCTGGGTGCGCGGCGCTGCGGTCGATGGCCGCGATGCGGCTCAGCGACGCGCCGCAGCCCGGCAGAACCTGCCCGGAGGCGTCCAGGAAGCGGAAACCGAGGGCGGAGAGCAGGCCCGTACCGGCGTCGTGGGTGGCGCTGCCGCCCAGGCCGATCAGGAATTCGCGGCAGCCGCGCTCCAGCGCGTCGCGGATGAGCAGGCCGGTACCGTAGGATGAAGCCTGCAGGGGATTGCGCTCCGCCGGCCGGAGGAGGGGAAGGCCGCTGGCGGCGGCCGTCTCGACGACGGCGGTGTCGCCGCACAGGGCGTAACGCGCCCGCAGCGGCCGGCCGAGCGGATCGACGGTGTCGGCGTGTACCCATTCTCCGCCCCTGGCGGAAAGAATGGCTTCGCAGAAGCCCTCGCCCCCGTCTGCGACGGGGATGTGCACCGTGGCGCACGCAGGACGCACGCTCCGGAGGCCGTCCGCCAGCGCGTCGGCCACCTCGCGGGCCGTCAGGCAGCCCTTGAAGGAATCGGGTGCAAGGAGTATCTTCATTTCTTTCAGGACAAAGATACCGATTTTCCGTTTTTTTGTTAACTTTCGGAACAAAAACCAAATGCCGTGAAAACCCTTGTCCGAATCCTTACCATGATCTGTCTGCTGGCAGGCCCTGTGGCTTTCGGCCAGACTGACAGCCTCCGCTACATCGTACGTGGCACCGTGACCGATGCCTCGGGCGGCAAACCGTTGGGCTATGTGTCCGTCACCCTCCCGGGTACCAACTTCGCGACCGTCACCAACCAGGACGGTGCTTTCATCATCAAATCCGACCAGCCGGCACGCTTCGTGTCCTTCTCGCTGCTTGGCTATAAACCCCAGACCGTCCCGGCCGACCGCGACCAGCTGATGCACGTGTCCCTGACGCGCGGCAGTTTCACGCTGGATCCCGCGCAGGTGGTCTCCGCCGATCCGCTGACCCTGCTGCTGGACGCCATCTACAAGATCAATGCGAACGGCCCGTCCGAGGCCGAGCTCTTCGACTGCTTCTACCGCGAGACGGTCCAGAAGCGCCAGCGCTTCATCTATATCTCCGAAGCGGTTACGAAGATGTACAAGACGCCGTACCGGCTGAGTTTCACCCGGGACCGCGCCGCCGTGGAGAAGAGCCGCCTGCTGCAGAGCCCGCGCCAGTCGGACACCCTCGCCGTGAAGGTGCTGGGCGGCCCCACGCAGGCCGTCGACCTGGACCTCGTCAAGCTGCGCACCTTCATCCTGGACCAGGAGGACCTGGAGAACTACCGCCTGGAGATGCTCGATCCCGTGATGCTGGACGACCGTCGCCAGTTCGTGATCCGGCTTATCCCCGCGGCTGAGAAGGATTTCGCACTGCACAACGGATTGATCTACATCGACCAGGAGTCGCTGGCCTTCTCGCGCATCGAGCTTTCGCTGGACGTTTCCGACCCGAACAAAGCCACGCACGCGATGCTGATCAGCAAGCCGATGGACATCCGCTTCCGGCCGAAGGAGATGTCCCTGCTGCTCAACTACAAGCGTGAGGACGGCAAGAGCCGCCTGAGCTACGTCCGCACGGTGTTCCGCTTCAACTGCGACGCCCGCAGGCGCCTGTTCAACACGGAGTTCACCGCCATTGCGGAGATGGTCGTGACGAACCGCTACACGGGCGAGGCCGTGGTGCCGATCGACCGGAAAGACGCCTTCCGCAGCAGCGAGACGCTGGCCGACAAGACCCGGGCCTATTTCGATCCCGACTTCTGGAAAGCCTACAACATCATCGAACCGACCGAAAGCCTGGAGAATGCCATCGGCCGCCTGAAGAAGTCAGAAGGCAAATAGTTCCGCGTTTTCTTGTATTCTTGGCCGGAATAAAGTATATTTGTTCCGGTTAGTTACGTATTATAAAATGGCAGAAAAACGATTGCTTCTTGGCGATGAAGCCGTGGCCCTCGGGGCCTTGCATGCCGGCCTGTCCGGTGTCTATGCCTATCCCGGCACGCCTTCGACCGAGATTACCGAATACATCCAGCAGAGTCCGCTCGCGCGGGAACGCGGCGTGCACAGCCGTTGGTGCACCAACGAGAAGACGGCGATGGAAGCCGCGCTGGGCATGTCGTACGCCGGCAAGCGGGCGCTTGTGTGCATGAAGCACGTGGGCATGAACGTCTGCGCCGACGCCTTCGTCAACGCCGCCGTCACGGGTGTGAAAGGCGGCCTGGTGGTGCTGGCGGCGGACGATCCGTCCATGCATTCCTCGCAGAACGAGCAGGATTCCCGTTTCTACGGGAAATTCGCCATGGTGCCCATCCTGGAGCCCTCCGACCAGCAGGAAGCCTACGACATGATGGCGCACGCCTTCGCGCTCTCCGAGCAGCTGCGGCTGCCGGTGCTGATGCGCCTCGTCACGCGCCTGGCGCATTCCCGCGCCGCGGTGCAGACGGGGGAGGCCCAGGCGCAGAACGCACTGGATCCCGACAACGAGCGCACCCACTGGGTGCTGCTCCCGGGCAACGCGCGCCGGCAGTATGCCTCGCTGGTCGCGAAGCAGCCGGAGATCGCCGCCTGCGCGGAGGAGTCCGCGTTCAACCGGCTGGAGATCCCCGCGCATGCGGATCCCGACTTCGGCGTGATCGCCGCAGGCATTGCCTATAATTATGTGCAGGAGTCGGTTCCGGCCGGCGTCCCCATCATGAAGGTTTCGCAGTATCCGCTGCCCATTAAGGAAGTCCGCAAGCTCGCGGCACAGTGCGGCCGCATCCTCGTCGTCGAGGACGGCCAGCCCTTCGTGGAGGAGCAGGTCCGCGGCATCTTCGGCGAAGAATATCCCGTTTCCGGCCGCCTGAGCGGCGAATTGCCGCGCACCGGCGAGCTGACGCCCGACAGCGTCGCCGCGGCGCTCGGCGTGGAGGGCGGTCCCGCTTTCGCGGACGCCCACAACCTCGCGCCGCGCCCGCCCCAGCTCTGCCAGGGCTGCGGCCACCGCGACGTCTACACGGCCCTGAACCAGGTGGCGGCCGAATATCCCAACGCCCGCATCTTCGGCGACATCGGCTGCTACACGCTCGGCGCGCTGCCGCCGTTCCGCGCCATCGACAGCTGCGTGGACATGGGCGCGTCCATCACCATGGCCAAGGGAGCCGCCGACGCCGGCGTGTATCCCGCCATCGCCGTGATCGGCGACTCCACCTTCACGCATTCCGGCATGACCGGCCTGCTGGACGCCGTCAACGAAGGCGCCGACATCACGGTCATCATCAGCGACAACCTCACGACCGCCATGACCGGCGGCCAGGATTCCGCGGGCACGCATAAGTTCGAGGCCATCTGCCTCGCGCTGGGCGTGGAGCGGGAGCACCTGCACGTCGTGGTGCCACTGCCCAAGAACATGGAAGAAATCACGCGCATCCTGCGCGACGAAATCAATTATCACGGCGTGTCCGTCATCATCCCGCAGCGCGAGTGCATGCAGACGCTGGGCCGCAAACTCCGTCAGAAAAAACAGGAAACGAAATGAAACTCGATATCAAACTTTCCGGTGTCGGAGGGCAGGGGATCCTCTCCATCGCGACCGTGATCGGCGAGGCCGCCACGGCCGCCGGGCTGCACCTCAAGCAGGCCGAAGTGCACGGCATGAGCCAGCGCGGCGGCGACGTCCAAAGCGACATGCGCCTGAGCACGGACGGCATCTGCAGCGACTTGATCCCGCTCGGGCAGGCCGACCTCATCATCTCCATGGAGCCGATGGAAGCGCTGCGCTACCTGCCGTACCTCGCCCCGAAGGGCGCCGTGATCACGTCCAGCAAGCCGCTGGTCAACATTCCCAACTATCCGGACGAGGCGGCGCTGCTCGCCGAACTGGACGCCCTGCCGCACGTGGTGCGGGCCGACATCGAGACGCTCGCCCGCGAGCACGCGATGCCCAAGAGCGCGAACATGATCCTGCTGGGCATGGCCGCGCCGTCCCTGAAGCAGCTGCTCAGCGAGGAGCAGCTCCGCGACGCCATCGCGCGCGTCTTCACCCGCAAGGGCATGGAAATCGTCAATGCCAACCTGGAGGCCTTCAAGCTGGGCCTCGAGACCGCAAGCAACCGTTAGTCAGTAGTATATGATCTGGAATCCCACCAAAGAATGCATGTCGCGCGAGCAGATGCGCGAGTTGCAGGGCAAGCGCCTCCACAAGATCGTGGAGTACGTGTACCACAACGTTCCGTTCTATCGGAACAAGCTGCAGGAGATGGACCTCTCGCCGGCCGACATCCGGACGATCGACGACATTGTCAAGCTGCCGTTTACGACCAAGAAGGACCTTCGGGACAACTATCCCTTCGGCCTGCAGGCGGCTCCGCAGAGTGAAATCATCCGCATCCACGCGTCTTCCGGCACCACGGGCAACCCGACCATCGTCGGCTACACCCGCAAGGATATCAGCATCTGGAGCGAGTGCATGGCGCGCAGCCTGACTTCCTTCGGCGTCACGCGCAACGACATCTTCTCTGTGTCTTACGGTTACGGCCTCTTCACGGGCGGTCTCGGCGCGCACAACGGCGTGGAGACCATCGGTGCGTCCGTCGTGCCCGCCTCGACCGGCAACACCGAGAAGCACGCCCGCCTGATCCGTGACCTCGGCATCACCGGTATCGCCTGTACGCCTTCGTACGCGCTGTACCTGGCCGAGACCATGGACAAGCTGGGGATTTCCAAGGACCAGATCAAACTCCGCGTGGGCGCTTTCGGCGCCGAGCCGTGGACCGAGAATATGCGTACCGAGATCCAGAACCGCCTGGGCCTGAAGGGCTTCAATATCTACGGCCTGAGCGAGATCATGGGTCCGAGCGTCAGCTACGAGTGTGAGGAGCAGAACGGCTCCCACATCAACGAAGACCATTTCTTCCCAGAAATCATCGATCCGGTCACGCTGGAGCCGCTGGAGCCCGGCCAGACCGGCGAACTGGTTTTCACGACCCTCACCAAGGAGGGCATGCCCGTGATCCGCTACCGCACGCGCGACCTCTGCTCGCTCATACCGGGCGAGTGCCCCTGCGGCCGCACGAACGTGCGTATGTCCGCCATCCAGGGCCGTACGGACGACATGCTCATCATCCGCGGCATCAACGTTTTCCCGTCCCAGGTGGAGAGCGTTGTGCTCACGATGGAGGAGTTCGCGCCCGTGTACATGCTCATCGTGGACCGCGTGAACAACCTCGACACGCTCATGGTCCAGGTGGAGCTGCGCCCCGACTACTTCAACGCCACGCTCGACACGCCGGCCGCCATCTCCGAACTGGAGAAGCGCTTCGCCGACAAGCTGCGCAGCGTGCTGAGTATCAGCGCCAAGGTGCAGATCAAGGCCCCCGGCACCATCGAGCGCAGCGAGGGCAAGAGCAAGCACGTCATCGACAAACGACAACTGTTTTAAAATGGATACTTATTCTGCTTACTTCAATCCCGAGCTGGAAACGCTCTCCAAGGAGCAGTTGCGCTCCCTGCAGGGCTACCGTCTGCAGCAGACGGTCCGCCGTTGCATGAATTCCGATTTCTATCGGGAGAAGTTTGCAGCGCTGGGCATTACCCCCGATGACATCAAGTCGGTGGACGATGTCCGCAAACTTCCGTTCACTTCCAAGGAGGACTTGCGCGAGCATTATCCTTTCGGACTCTCGTGCGTCCCAATGCGGGACTGCGTGCGCCTGCACTCCTCGTCTGGCACTACGGGGAACCCTACGGTGGTTCTCCATACCCAGGGAGACCTGGACGCCTGGGCGGAAGCCGTGGCGAGATGCCTCTGGATGGTCGGTGCCCGGCCGGAAGACGTATTCCAGAATTCCGCCGGATATGGCATGTTTACGGCCGGCCTCGGTTTCCAGTACGGCGCCGAGCGCGTCGGTATGTTGACGGTTCCTGCCGCTGCCGGCAATACGCTCCGGCAGATCAAGTTCATCCAGGATTTCGGGACAACCGTCCTGCATGCCATCCCGAGCTATGCTTCCCGCATCTATGAGGTGATGAAGGAGCAGGGCGTGGATCCGCGCCGGGACACCAAGCTGCGCGTGCTGTGCATCGGCGCCGAGCCGCACAGCGAGGAGCAGCGCCGCCGCATCGAGGAGAACCTGGGCGTCAAGGCCTACAATTCCTACGGTATCTCCGAGATGATGGGCCCGGGCGTCGCCTTCGAGTGCCAGGAACAGAACGGCCTGCACATCTGGGAAGATTACTTTATCGTCGAGATCGTGGACCCGGTCACGCTGGAGCCCGTGCCTGACGGCCAGCTGGGCGAGTTGGTCCTCACGACGCTGCGTCGCGAGGCGATGCCCTTGCTCCGTTACCGTACGCGCGACCTGACGCGTATCCTGCCCGGCGACTGCCCCTGCGGCCGCCATCATGTGCGCCTGGCCCGCCTGCAGGGCCGCAGCGACGACATGATTATCCTCAAGGGTGTGAACATCTTCCCGATCCAGATTGAGAAGATCCTCCTGAATTTCAAGGAAATCGGTACTGACTATCTGATCACGCTCGAGACCCGGGAAGGGGAGGGCGACGTGATGATCATCGATGTCGAGGTCAACAATATCTTTACCGACGACTACTCCGTCCTTCAGCGGCTGGAGCGCGAGATCACGCGACAGCTCCGGGATGAAATCCTGGTCACGCCGAAGGTTCGTCTTGTCCCCAAGGGCACCCTGCCGGTCAGCGACGAGAAAAAAGCTGTCCGGGTACGGGACCTGCGTAAACTTTTCTGATAATCCTTAATACATTGAAACGATATGACCGTCTCCCAACTTTCTATCTTTATCGAGAATCAGTCCGGTACCTTGGTCAAGGTGCTGGAGCTGATGCGCAAGTCGCGGATCCAGATCATCGCCTGTACCATCGCCGACACGGCTGAGTATGGCATCTTCCGGATCATCTGCAGCGAGCCCGACCGGGCTTGCGCGGAGCTTAAAGCGGCCGGTGTGGCCGTGGCCATCTCCGACGTCTTCGCCATTGAGCTGGACAACCAGCCCGGCGGTGCCGCCGACGTGGTCGGTACTTTCAGCGAAGCCGGTATCGGTATTGCTTATATGTATGCCTTCCTGCGGGATGGCCGTGGCATCCTCATCTTCCGCACGGACAACGAAGCGGAGGCGAAGGAGGTGATTGTCCGCAAGGGGCTGCACGTGCTGGCAGAGAACCAATTATTAGCATAGATTTTTGAATATCAAGAAATTGTTTGGTGCGCTCGTCGCGCTTGCCGCGCTGGCGGGCTGCACCGCTCAGCAGCCGGCTTCCGCCTCGCTGGACGAGCTCTTCCTGACTCGCCGCAGCATCCGGAACTACGAGCCCGGCCGGACCATTTCCGAAGCCCAGGTGCGCGAACTGCTCACCGCTGCGCAGAATGCCCCGTCCTGGGCGAACCAGCAGCCGAGCAAATACTATGTCGCCATCAGCCCGGAGAAGCACGACGCCGTGCTGGAGATGATCGGCGGCAACAAGGACCGTGTGGTCAACGCTCCCGTCTTTATCGTATCCACCTTCGAGAAGGCCAAGTCCGGCTTCTTCCGCGGCAATCCCGCCAACGACGCCGGTGACTTCTGGGGCGCCTATGACAACGGCCTCAGCAATGCTTACCTGGTCCTGAAGGCACGCGACATGGGGTTTGACACCTTGATCATGGGCATGCGCGAGGCCGATAAGCTCCGTGAGCTCTTCCAGATTCCGGAGAATGAAATGATCCTGGCCGTCATCGCGCTCGGCTATCGCGCCGAAGAGCCCAACATGCCGGTCCACCGTCCCCTCGACGAGGTGGTGAAGTTCTTCTAGTCGTCATCTCTATTTTATATTAGCGGAGGCGGCAGGGCTGCTGATGTCCGGGCAGAAAATGCCCGTCCACCAGCACCCTGCCGCCTTTCCGCCAAATGCCTATAGCGCCAGCCGCCCCGCGCACGCTCCCCACGGCCCCCGACGGCACGGGCAAACGGCCACAGGCCCCCGCACACCCGCCCGCCGGCTGGCGCAGGGAGAACCGGGCAGCTTACTCTAAAGCACCTTACAAGCAATCACCGCACACGCCTCGGCATCAGCCAAAGCATGATGATGGTTTATCAGATTATAGCCACATGCCGCAGCAACCGTCTGAAGCTGAAAGTCAGACAAACAAGGACCGAAGTATCTGCGGGAGGCAGAAAGAGTATCATGGAACGCATAATCCGGGTAGTCCATCTGGTAAACTTTGAATACCTCCTTCAAGCATCCTTCATCGAAAGAACTATTATGGGCTACCAGCGGCAAACCCTCGATCCTCGGAGCAATCTTTTCCCAAACATGCGGAAACACGGGTGCGTCTTCAGTATCTTCGGGGCCCAACCCATGTACCTGCTGGCAGAACCATTTGTAGTACTCCGGTTCTGGATGAATAAGGCTGTAGAACTTATCCACAATCTCGCCATCGCGAACAATCACTACGCCTACGCTACACACGCTGCAACGGCACTCGTTGGCCGTTTCGAAATCTATGGCTGCAAAGTCTTTCATAAACCGTAATTCTTCATCATCCCAAGAATATCTCCCTTTACCTCATCACGGAACCATTCCGGACTGAGCACCTCGTAATCTGGCCCATGGCTTAAGATTTCCTGCCTGAAATCAAACGTAGGGACCAAGTAGAGGCGATAGATGGTATATTCCGGTGTAGTTTTTAAAACCGTCTGACTCTCATGCAGTTTCAGCGTTTCAATATATTTCACCTGACCTGCAGCCACCTTAAGATCTACTAGGATCGGCGTGCAATCCGAACCGACAATGATGCCAAAGTAGTTTGAGAAATACGCCCGGCCATCAAAGTCTTTAGGTACGACAAGGCTTTTCTGCGTCGGACTGACGTTCATCATACGTTCATCCAGCGCATAAATATGAGGTTCCTCCTTTTCCTCACTCTTCGCCAACATATACCAACGTTGTTTGAAGAGTTTCAGGCAATAAGGGTGAGCTATGAAAGTGCTGGATTCATTCCTCGAAAAACTCTGATAGGTTACCTCAACGGCTTTCCCGTCGCGTATCGTGTTCACAATGGTAGAAAGCCATCTTTGCGAAGACGGAATCTTCTCGAACAGAATCCTATCGCGCATATCTTTGGACTCGTTGAGCAAATTGCTCATGGAAAGGGATTCCAACAACCATTGCTTGATGCCATCGGCTTCCAGGTCCTCTCCGTTTGCGATGTAGTAGCCCAAGGTGCGATCGCATTTGATTTCGATACCGAAAGTATCGAAAATAGCTTCCAGATGATTGAAGAATGTACGATTGCTCAATGGTTCTCCCGGTCGGTCATTCAAGGAACTGTCTTCCCATAGGTCACTGATGTGTTTGAATGGAATATGACCGTGACGGCTCACCGTGTCAATGAGCCAGATGTAGCGATCAAAATAGTTCTTTGCCATAGCAATTCTTTGATTGTTTCTGCAAATATAAGGATAATTACTGCCAAAAAGTGGCAGTTTTAATTAAAAACCTATCTGCCGTTGTTGTCTCTTTGATCCCATCTGCTCTTCACAGCAAAAAGTCAGTATTGCGCGTATGTCGGGCTCTTGTCTTTCCAGGATGGATTGAATCATCCGTCTTCTGACGACGTTCTCAATCTGGCCACCGCTGAAATCGAATTTCTCAGCGAGAAAATGCGCATCCACGTCAGCAAGTTCCGGCATCATGGCTTTCCATATTTTGCATTTGACATCCACAGAGGGGGTGTTGAATTTGAGCTTGTAAAGGAAACGGCGTTCGAAGGCTTTGTCCAGATTGATAGTCAGATTCGTGGTGGCGATGAGGATGCCGTCCAGGCACTCCATCTCTTGTAAGATAATGTCCTGAATTGTATTCTCCATTTTGTCCACTGATCGTTGAGCTCCTTCCTGACGGATACCGAAGATGGCGTCTGCCTCGTTGAAAAGCAGAATGGGTATCGTCCCGCCAAGCTTGACATTTGCTTTGTATTTGTCGAATACATCCTTTATCATCTTTTCGCTTTCTCCCACCCAACAACTTCTGATTTGAGAGACATCCACGATGAAGAGGTCGCGTCCACTCTCGCGAGCAATCTGGTAGACTGTCTCGGTTTTCCCGGTACCAGGACTTCCGTAAAAGAGGCAAGTAAAGCCCGTCCGAAGCCCTTTGTCCTTCATTTTTGTTCGAACCTCGTTGAACCGGGCTTCGCTCATCAAGTCTTTAAGCTGCGCCACCTGATGACCTTCATCCACATTATAAAACATCTTTTTTCTGCCGATGGCTGACGCTTCCAGTTTCCGTGATGCGGCCACTTTGGGCGCATCCTTGCGTATGCCCCCAAGGTCGGCAAAAATCTCCTCTTTAATCTCGTCCTTAATCTTGAAGTAATCCTTCGTCATCATGCCTTCGTGGCCGGTAAATTCAATAAGTTCCCGGCGCTGAAGACCAAGATGCCCTGTCTTGGAAGTCGTACGCAAACAATCTAGTTCTATCTCATCATAAAAATCCTGCACGTCATGCCATCCCACCATATCGTCCTCTTCAAACCAGTATCGCCATATCAGCGCGAAGAAGAACACGCATTCTTTGGAGCAGAGACCTTTAATATGTTTCTCGCATGCCTTTGAGATGCTGGTTTCCGGATTATCCTTAATCAGTAACGTGACCTCGTCGAAAAGTTCCTCTGCATCCATCTGATCCTCGTTCCGGATGCAGAATAGTGTTTTCATCCGGCTCAAGATTTGCCCAGAGGACAAGCCAGTGGTGGGCTCCGGCTCGATCGGTTTGTTCCCTTTGATGGCTTTCAGGACTTCTTTCGGAACCGTGATGTGGTACTCTTTATCCATACGGATGTAGCCCTTCTGCTTCAAAATCATAAAGTCGGCATCGTGCGTGAGGAACTGAAGATACTCCATTCCCAGGAAAGAGGCGATGTCCTCGGCATCGATCCGATAACGGGCCGATTTCTGGACGACCCCCGTCAAGATGAGTACCTGCATTGTGCTCATCCCCAACACCCGTCGCAGGTGGCGCAGCTCCGACGACGCCCGTTTGGTGGAGTCTGCGTTAATGGAAATCGTGCAGACATCTTCCTTGTTACGCATCTTCTCTGTCAGCGCATACATGCATTCAATGATAGTCTTGCTCATTGTTTTCTGGTTTAACGATGCAAAGGAAACAACCCACATTGCCAAAAGATGGCAGGAACCATTAATGATGACTAAGAGAGCACTTTATTTACAACTGCCAAGTTTCAGCAGAGACGCACCCTATATTTGCCGCCATAAAAACTGAGAAAGATGTTGAACCTTTACATTTTCAGCAGTGCGGACGCCGCTGGCGTTTTTGAGTGCATCGAGAAGGATCCAGAAGGCGGGATTGACTCCTATTATCCGGTTCCCATGAACCTTCACTATATTCCGGAATCTTGGAATGATACAGAAATGATGAAAGTCGCCCTCTCCTGGAGCAATCCGGACTTATATTACAGGGATTTCCGCAAGGATGGCTATGCGGTTTGTGATGGGAAGCTTCTGTCTTTCCGATATGATTTGCTTAGTCGTATCAAGTTGGGCGGGAAAATCATTGTCGTACACGGTCAGGATGCGAATTCTTTACTGCTTTTGTACACCATAGCGTCTACCATTGATGCCGAAATCTATCACATAGATGTCACTCCAGAAGGGTTCTCGCAAAGGCTTCGTAATACAACCGAAGATGACTGGGTTGATGTTCATTCCGAAGACGAGGGCGAACGGCAATATGACCCGCTTGTATTCAGGGTCGAGGACGTAACACGCGAGCAGGCGGAATCGTTCCTTGGGACGGAGAAGCTTGTTACTCCGGAAGAGCGTAAGGCCTGGCGCGAAATCTGGAAACACTGGGGTGGCGAAGACGCCCGAGATTTCCCCATTCTGGTGGACCAGAATGGAAATCTGTTCCATCCCTACAACGTCTATCTGAACAGTTCTATCTTCAATCATACGCCGACAAAAGCGCCAGCGGCCATTAAGACCATCGCCGAAGGGGTTTCAAAGGACCATCCACAAGTCGAACGAGACTTGATTGTAAGCCATATTGTCAAGATGGCTGACCAGAGACTGATCAAGTGGACGCATAAAGACGATAAGCCTGAAGATTGCGAAGTCATCCAGTATCGCACGGACATCGCTACCCGATGGAATCGCTTTCAAGATATACATTTCTTGATGCAATTTGCCGAATATGCCGGGAAGAAAATAACGCTCTCTGAAGAAGATATTGAAGCAGAGCTTGAACGCGACGAACAAGACAGTAAAGATTTATGGGGCAAGGGGCACTTGCATAGAGAGGCCATACAGCAAGCCCGTGACGAACGGGACCAGCGAATGCTCATTAAATGGGCAAGTGCGCTAAACGAAGACTGGGGCTGGTATCACCTGCTGGCTGTCATGAAAACAAAGTTGGAGATGATGGTAGACTATATGCGAAACTGGTCGCCGATAGCCAACGGTCGGGTGTATGCCGACCAGATGGACCGCGCCATAGCTTTGATAGATATCGTCATTGCATGGGGAGGTCAATACGACTATCCTCATTCTGAAGATGAAGACGAGTATTTCGACGCTGCTCACTTCGCACATTATGTCAATTTACGCAATCAAGACAAGTACCCGGCTCCGGATTACGATGGCCATCATTTCTGGTGTGAATCTCAGCGTGTCCGCTTCACCAAGGCCTGGGTGCTACTTTGGAAGATCTTGTCGGAAAGGGTGTTAACCTGGGAAGACTAAAGGATATGGAACTCAACAAATGGGAAAAGCACCTCACCCACTGGTGCCCAGCGCAGATGTATTATTATTTCCAGGATTCGGATGGAGGGAAATGGTGCATCTATCTCCGCTGGGATGGCCATCGTGGTGATGAGCCTTGGCAGGCGGAACTATGCCGTTGCAACGATGCCTGGGATTTTATCTCGGACGGCCAAACTATCAATCTATTGGAGGAGAAAGAGCATACCCCTGGGATAGTTACCGGTTTCTATAGAGACGAGGAATACCCTTTCCTAATGGGAAAGATCCTGGAACTGACCAAAGAACGTTTCCCGGACCTCGATTTCCCAAACAATCAATAGGAACTGCCAGAGTTTAGCGGGATAACTTCCGTCTTTTGTCGCAAAAGGATTCAGTTTATGAAAAGAGAATTCTGGCGCAAAGCGCCGCAGTGTAAGAAGTGCATCTATCACATCCCCGAAGGGAAAAGGCCGGACTCGAACGACTCCGAAACTGTTTGGAAAGAATCATGCCGTTTCACGGGGCATTCGTTCTGGCCTGAGTTAGAAGAAGCCGAGATTTGTTTTGATTTCAGAAGTACGGGAAAAGATGCTGATATTGTTGACAAGGCAGAGAAGGATAAATGGGTAAAAGGACATTTGTGCGCCAAATGTGCCTTTTATGGTATGAACGGCTTTGATCTGCGCGATCAAACTCTGATCAGGAAACCGGAGGAATGGCATGCTCAGCATCGCTGCAGAGGATATTTGCATTGTGTAGATCACGACAAGGAAGGTTTCTGTTCATCATTCTTGTCCATTGATCAGTGGGCGGTAGTCGAGTCCACTCCCATATATGGAGGAGAACGGCGCCGAAAATGGGATTTCTTCCGCGAAAATAACACCAGTGGAAAGACGGAACCTGGCTCAATCATCACCGAAAAAGATTAACTTTGTCTCGAAACCACTTCAATTATGGCACTATGAGCAGTATTGATTCTAATAACTTCTTTGAGCCGCAACTACGTCAAGCGCTCTTTCCTCTCTACAAGGAACTAATGGAAGCCGTAGAGCCTTTTCAGGACGACCCGAGAGGACTCTGCCCCTTTGCCGTTCAATGGGGACCTCGTTTCCCAAAAGAGGAAAGATCGGGAATTCTTTTTGTCGGGAGAGCGACCAACGGATGGGTATCCTTTAGTAATGACCCTGATGTGCTGTTCGGAGACACCGACGAAGCCATTTTCAACCTAGGAGATCAGATGCTCTGGGTCCATAACCTTGAAGGTAACAGGAACGGTTATAACACCCGTCGTTCCGCCTTCTGGAGGGTCATCCGTGGTATTAGTTCTAGCTTTTACCCGAATCCGGAACTCTCATATGTTTCATGGTCCAATGTTACGAAGGTTGCTCCCGACGGAGCAAATCCTAGCGATGTGCTTTATTACGCTCAGTTGGAGGTTTGCCAGCGGATTCTTGCGGAGGAGATCCGCATCCTGTCACCCCGGTTTGTTGTTTTTCTGACTGGATACAACTGGGCTATCGACTTCCTGCGTTTTCTCAACGGAGGGAATGCCCCTACCCATATCTTAAAAGAGCCCTGGGGTGATTATGAGGCCTGCACTTTCAGGATAAGAGAAACAACGTGTATCCTCTCCGAGCACCCCATGGGAAAGCCTGAAAAGGCACATATAGAAGCCATTAATAAGTTAATCAAGGCTTCTATATAGTTCTGGAGTTTGTTCCATACCGAGATACCGGGACACTGGTTATATCTCCCCACAATTATTGCTATGAGTATTGACGGAGCGAAGATCTTTGAGTTGGCCAGTCAGGCTCAAGATCTTTCTGATGGATTGAATAACACGAATCTTCTTGATGTCGTTCACATGAACGAGAATGCCCATTCGCGCATCCTCCGTTTAATCATGCAGTATGTTAAGGACCACAGATGCCCATTCTATGAATCTTTTCTGAGAATCAACAAAATAGCATGTATCCTCCCGGAGGGTTTTTCTGCTGAAAGGCCAACATTCGTCAATGAACAGGATCGAATCGATCTTCTTATTGAAGGGAAAGGATATGCCATCATAATTGAGAACAAGGTATATGACGCAGTGGACCAGGACCGTCAGTTGGAAAGATATCTGGACAGTTGCATTGGCCGGGGTTTTCCGACAGACAGATTGTACGCATTATACCTGACCTTGGATGGTTCAAAGGAAGTTTCCTCATATAGCTTGACAGAGAAAGCGAAAGAAGTTCTGGGAGTCACGAATGAATCCACCGGGCGTTTTGTGGAGATAAACTTCCATGACGATATCCTTCCTTGGCTTCGCGAGGCCATTACTCTCTGCAAAGGTGAGGATGATGCCTGCATCAAAGCGGCGCTTATCCAGTATGCCGATTATGTTTCCGAGATGTACGGAGAAACTGAGAATTCATTAAAATACAAGATGGGCATAACGGAATTGCTTGCAAAAAACGACATTAGAACAATCGCTTCCTTTACTGAGCATATCGATGCCGCGAATAGACTTTCTACGGAACTCGTTCAAAGAAGGGATAAGAAATGTGAATTCATAGCGATGAGGTTTATTTCTTTTCCCTTGAAAGAGTACTGTGAGAAGAGAGGGATTTCACTTCTCTACGAAAAGTATTCATTCAGCCATGTCAGCATCCGGATGTCTCTTCATGGTAAAGAAAGGTCATTCTTCTGTCTCGACACAGAGAATGACGGACGAATCTTCTACGGGATCAGCAACTTCAACGTTGCTGACAAAGAAACGCTCTCTGAAGAGGCTCTGTTGCGCTTCAAGAATGCCGGATATACTGACAATGACTGGTGGCCGGCATGGCGACACCTGGATTCTTCGTCTAGAAGATTCGAGCGGCCCGCTTCTGTTGATTTCTGGGAAATCTCCGTGATGGACAAGAGCTTTGCCAACTTTGTTATTGATGCATATGAAGAAGTGGAAAAGATATTGAATCTATAGCACTATGCCACAGTTAATCACCTATGGCAACGAGTTGATCAGGATCAACCCCGCCAACAATCACATAGAATTCTCTCCCAACCGAGGCATTTCCTGGATGCCTCGCTATACCGGAAGTAGTTTTGGCACATTCCGCGATCTGGTTCCATATAACGGGAAGATTATCGCCATTACAGACAAGGGCGTATACTATTCCACTAACAAGGGCATCAGTTGGGCGTCCAGAAACACTAGTTCTGTCGTCCGGACCTTCGTCGTCATTCAGGACGCCGGCAGAGAGCTGCTGGCCCAGACCTGTGACGGGCATTTGTATTTTTCCACCAACGAAGGCATATCCTGGATACGGCGCAAATAGATGCTTGTAGAATACAAAAGCCATAAGATCTTTGCTTTTTCCGACACCCACGGGATGTATAGGCGACTCGACGTGCCCGCAGATGCAGATATCCTAATCTGCGCGGGGGATGCATGCGAAGGCTTTGCCGTTGAGGGCCTGAAAGACTTCTTTTCCTGGTATAACAGCCTTCCAGCAAAACTACGGATATTCGTCGCTGGGAATCATGATATGGTCTTTGACGAGCAACCCGATTATGCGCGAAGCCTCATTCCCGAAGGTGTTTCGTTCCTTGAGAATGAAGGAATTGAGTTCGACGGGATCAAGTTCTATAGCGTCCCGGCAAGGCCGTACATGAAGACACCGCTTCCCATACCTGAAGATGTTGACTTCCTCATTACCCACGGGCCGGCTTACGGCTATCTTGACCAGGGCTTGGGCTGTAAGAACCTCTTCCTTTCCATGGCCAGCGCTCGTCCCAAGTACCACATCTTCGGCCACGTCCACGAGGAGGGGCTTAAAAGAAAGGCGGTGCTTGGTAGCACCACTTTTCTCAATATGTCGTATTTCGAGGAACTACGTCATTCTTTGGGCTCTGAATAATCCATTCGGCGCCCTTATCTCCCCCTTTTCTCCGAATAGTTCGGAGGAAGCTATCCTCTATTTTCACATCAAGATCCGATACAAGTTTCTCTTGCAATAGAAAGGAGTATTTTGTAGCTTTGTAAACAAACCTGATTGGTTATGTCAAACATGGAACAGATACAACTTTTTGGAGAGAGGCAGATTAGAACTTCCTGGAACGATGCGGAGGAGAAGTGGTATTTCTCCATCATTGATATTATCGCAGCACTTGTCGAAACAGATCGTCCCAGAAAATACTGGTCTGACCTGAAGCGAAAGCTTGTTGCCGAAGGAAGCGAGTTGTCCGAAAAAATCGGACAACTGAAAATGAGGTCCGCTGATGGGAAGATGTATGCCACCGATGTTGCCGACCAGGAGCAGCTTTTCCGTCTGGTTCAATCAATTCCTTCTCCCAAAGTTGAGCCCATTAAGCTTTGGATAGCCCGCGTGGCGAGCGAGCGCATTGATGAGATGATAGACCCGGAGGTTTCTATTGACCGGGCGATTGACACATATCGTCGCAAGGGATACTCCGAGGAATGGATTAATCAGAGGCTGCAGGGCAAGAAGGAGCGCAAGAAACTTACGGACGAATGGAAACGTGTCGGTGTGAAGGAGAAGCAATATGCCATCTTAACCAATGCAATTTACGAGGTCTGGTCTGGTATGACCGCCAAGGAATACAAGCATCTTAAAGGTTTGAAGAAGGAGAATCTTCGCGACAATATGACTGATACGGAGAGCGCTCTTACTACACTGGCAGAGGTGGCAACCCGAGAAATTTCACAAAACGAAGACCCCGAAACCATTGCCCATAGCATCAATATCGCACGCAGAGGCGGCGGGGTTGCCAAAGTCGCCCGTGAAGCATTGGAAGACCAACTCGGCAGAACCATCATTTCTTCGGATAATGCTAAGACATTAAATAGACCGGAAGCCCCAAAGGAAATAGAGGAGCAGTAGTGTGTCCGGAGCTTAGGCTGCAAGAAGCACTTACGTTCCATCGCCAGCGCTCGCCCCAAGTACCACATCTTCGGCCATGTCCACAAAGAAGGGCTCAAAAGGAAAGCGGTGCTCGGGGGCACAACCTATCTAAATTTGTCGTGTTACGAGCGTTCAAGAATACAGTCAAGATGTTAATAATAGAGTGTGCAGAATAATCGTACATTTGGCGATATCACATATCAATTCATACGAGTTTGGAACTTAGTCAAATCCTTCAGCATCGTTTTTATTCATGTACAATAAACGATAAACTAATTGAGTTGTATGAGAAAACCGACTTTGAGTTTGGGCCTCTGTTTGAGGAGTTGAATTCGAGGTCAGACGCCACAGAGTATTTTACAAACCCTTTTTACGCAGTTGTAAGCGAAGCGTACATAAAGGCAAGAAACCGAATTATCATTCTTGGCCAAGAGACCAACACTTGGGGTGGTGAGTTTGGAGACGATGGTGCTTATCATCGTAGTAATACTGTAAATAATCTGTGTAAGTTATACGACTTGTACATCAATCACAGGAATCAGTCATCTGGGCAGTATTGGAGCTACTGTCATTATTTAGAAGAGAATGCGAGCAACAATTCAGAGTTCTTTTATTTCAATACTGCTTTCGTTGGGAAATGTGGAGAAACTGGTTATATCGACAAATTACAGCCTTATGTCCTATTTGAGGTGTTCAAAATCGTTCGTCCGAATCTTGCCATTTTTTTGTGTGGGCCTAATTATGATTCTTTAATAAAGGAAAATTTAAGAGATTCAACATACTTTACTCAAGCATCTGATTGTTTCACAACCAAACAGTTTGCAAAAATAGAAGGGGTCGGCATTCCTGCCTATAGATGTTATCATCCCGGGTATTTATACCGTACGACTTCTTTTAAGAGAAACTTTTGAGAAGATCATAGTTCCAATGCTACAATAGCACCCATTACAAATAATAATAATCTATTCCCTGCAAGATAATAGCAGTAAATAACTCACATTTGCGATTATTATCGCATAATATGACTCTTTACATATTATCATTCCGTCATAGTTTCGAGGCTATCGTTACTTAGCTAAATATTGTTGATTCGGAGAACATTCCTGTTAATTTATATGCATTCAAGGAGGCTTTCGATAAAATGCTCTGAACTGAATTAGGAGATCCGCACGATGAAAAGATTGTCATCGATTATATAGTGGAGACCGATAGCGGATTATCTCCTATCGATAACATCTTTTTGGGAAACCACACAGCGGATCCATATAGGAGTCACGCATGAAGAGTCTATTGACGTACGTCTTTTCATTGTTTGCAGTCGATAGATGCCAGGTCGGGGCCGGGTATGATGAAAAGGAAGAGATGCCCGGTTAGGGCCGGGCATGACGGTCAATAATCTTCGTCCCCGTACATTTCCGGCTGGTCAGCGATGTGCTGATCAGCCGTTTTTTCGATGACGCCGTCGAAGCCGGTGAGTGCGGCGAAGGGGGCGAACTGCGCCGCACGGTCGGCCCGGGACATGCGCGGATGGCGCACCGGATCCGGGTCGGGATGCGGCAGGGTGATGATGTCGTCGTAGCGGTGCTCGAAGTCGTTGCTCATGCCTTGTGTCCTCCAATCGTTTTGTGACGCTCCCGTCCGGTGGCGCCTTCGTCGAAATTGGTGCCCGTCAGGATGGCGTTGGTGCCGAACTTGCGCCGGATGGCGAGGATGGCCTCCTGGCGGCTGCGCTCGCGCTCGTCCGGCTCGGCCAAATCGTCGAATAAATCCAGCTGGACGGCCTCCACGCTGGATTCCGCGACCAGGCGCGCCGCCACCACATACATCCGCCGGACCAGCAGGTCCGGGTTCACGATGCGGTCGAAGAGCTCCAGCACCGCCTCGCAGATCTGGCGGGTGGAGGACGTCTGGCGGGGCAGGTTGATGCTGCCGTGGGCGGGCTTCGGGACGGGCCGCCCGTACCAGTCCTGCGTGACGGGGCCGTTGTATTTGGCCCGCATGTCCGGGTCGGTCAGGCTGCTGATGTCGTAGCCGATGTGCAGCACCAGCTGGTCCGTGAGCAGTTGCTTGTCCACGAGGCTCAGGACCAGCTGCTCCGTCATCTCGTGGATGACCACGCGCGCCTTCTTGAAGGTATACGGCTGGGACAGGACCTGCCCGCTGGAGAGGCTGCTCGTCGTGGGGCGGTAGGCCTTGATCTCCGCCATCGTGCAGGGCTCCCAGCCCCAGGCGTGGTCGATGAGGAGTTCGGCGTTGACGCCGAACAATTTATACAGCAGCTCCGGGTTCTGCCGCTCGTAGGGCTTGGCGATCGAGCAGCGCGCCACGTCGCCCAGGGTGTAGAGGCCGTTGGCCTCAAGCTTGGCGGCGATGCCGCGCCCGATGCGCCAGAAGTCCGTCAGGGGGCGGTGCGTCCAGTATTTGCGGCGGTAGCTCAGCTCGTCCAGCTCGGCAATGCGCACGCCGTCCGCGTCGGCCGGGCTGTGCTTCGCCTCGATGTCCATCGCGATTTTGCAGAGGTAGAGATTCGGGCCGATGCCCGCCGTGGCGGTGATGCCCGTCTCCGCGAGCACCTCGCGGATGAGCTTGCGTGCGAAATCGTGCGCCGAGAGCTTGTAGGCCTTGAGGTAGTCCGTGGCGTCGATGAAGACCTCGTCGATGGAATAGACCTGGATGTCCTCCGGCGAGACGTAGCGCAGGTAGATGCCGTAGATCTGGCTGCTGACCTCCATGTAACGTGCCATGCGGGGCGGCGCCACAATGTATTCCAGCTCCAGGGAAGGGTCGCGCAGCAGCGCGGAATGGAAATGGCTCTTGCCGCTGAAGCGGCGCCCGGGAGCCTGCGCGCGGCGGTCGGCGTTGACGCGGCGCACCGCCTGCACGACCTCGAAGAGCCGCGCGCGCCCGGAGATGCCGTAGCTCTTCAGCGAGGGCGACACCGCCAGGCAGATGGTCTTCTCCGTCCGGGTCGGGTCCGCTACGACGAGATGCGTGTCCAGCGGGTCCAGCCCCATCGCCACGCACTCCGCAGAGGCGTAGAACGACTTCAGGTCGATGGCGATATAGGTTCTGGACGGGGATTTCATTATTGCAAAATTAGCAGATTTTTCCGTATATTTGGAAAAACTAATACCCAACCGTTATGCTCAGAATTGCCATTGTCGGATCCGGGATGATCGTTCCCGATATGCTGAAAGCCATGCAGACCGTGCAGGGCTACGAAATCATCGCCATCTGCGCCCGTAACCTGGAGAAGGGCGCCCGTTTCGGCATTCCAAACGTCTATACCGACTACGCGGAAATGCTCACCCGCACCGACATCGACTTCGTCTATGTGGCGCTGCCGAACTCGCTGCACTTCGCTGCGGCGAAGCAGGCCCTGCTGGCCGGCAAGAACGTCCTCTGCGAGAAGCCGTTCACCTCGACCGTCGCCCAGACGGAGGAGCTCTTCTCCATCGCGAAGGAGCGCGATCTCTTTATCTTTGAGGCCATTTCGAATATTCATCTGCCGAACTTCTTCAAGGTTCGGGAGCTGCTTCCGCAGATTGGCCCCGTGCGCTTGGTGCACGCCGACTACGACGAGCATTTCGGCCGCTACGACGAGTACCTCGCCGGCAAGGAACTGCCCGTGTTCACGCACGAATACGAGGGCGGCGCGCTGCGAGACATCAACATCTACTGCCTGCACATCGTGCTGGCGCTCTACGGCCGCCCGGACACGGTCTACTATGCCGCCAACGCCTGCGGCCACAACGCCGTGGCGACCTCCGGCGCCGCCACGCTGACCTGGAAGAGCGGCGTCACGGCCATCTGCTCGGCCTCCATGGACTCCGACGGCCTGCGCGGCTTCTTCTTCCAGGGCGAGAAAGGCGCCATCCGCGTCCACGGCCTGCCGAATTTCTTCACGAAGGTGGACCTGATGCTGCCCGGAAAGGAAATGCAGAGTTTCGAACTGAACCGCTACGAGCACCGGCTCTGCCACCAGTTGGAGGTCTACCGCGACATCTTCCTCACCCGCGACAGAAACGCAGAGGAGGCCCTGCATGCGCAGACCCTCCTCATCATGGAGACCCTCGTCCGTTGCGAGGCCTCGATGCCGGAGTAACGCCGCCCTCACGGGCTATGCCGGGGTGCAAAAGTACCCAATTTTGCACCCCGATTTCTTTTGCGCCGGCCGGCGGGTGGGTGTGCGGGAGCCTGCGCACGTTGGCCTGTGCGGTCGGGGGCCGTGCGTGCGGTGCGTGGGGCGGCCGGCGCTATCAGGATGGGGCGGAAAGGCGGCAGGGTGGCGGCGGGCAAGCATTTTTTTGCTTGCACGCCGGCAGCCCTGCCGGCTCCGCCAAATGCCCTTGGTGCTGGTACCCTGTTTGATTTTGGACAAGCTACTCGCATAATTGGCCGTTTTTGCAAGTAGCCTGTTGGTTTTGATACAGGCTACTCGCAGGGTAGTTGGAGATTCGCCGCTCGGTGCTGGCGAATGACGAAATTGGGGAAGGTCTGATTTTAGGTGCCAGACCTTCCCCATCAGTTATGCCCTGGAGCACCCCGTAGTGGCATTTTCGCGGGGAAGATCCCACCCCTAAAATCAGACCTTCCCCAATCCCTGAACTAAAAATGCGCTAACTGTGGGTGTTTTTCCCCACAGTTGGAGGGGTTCCGGGTCAAGCCCGAAATGACTATAGAACGGGAATTGCGTTTTCTTCGGGAAGTATTCTTATCTTTGTAGAGAACATGTCCCACATACTGGCCATATTAACCAACCTTCTGCTGATGATGCCATTCCAGCCCGTTTTCACGGCGGAGCCGATCCCGCCGCAGGTGGAGGCCCGCATGCGCGGGAACTCCTATCCCGAAGGCGGGGCGCCGGAGATCAGCCTTGCTGATTTGCGCTACCTGCGCCTGTCCTATTACGATTTCAGCGGTGAACCGCAGACCGGCGAGATGGTCTGCAACGCGGCCATCGCGCAGGACCTGCTGGAGATTTTCGAGGCCCTCTTTGAGGCGAAGTATCCCATCCGCAGCATCAAGCTGGTGGACGATTACGGTGCATCGGACGACCTCTCCATGCTGGCGGACAACAGCTCCTGCTTCAATTACCGGGTGGTGGCCGGCACGACCCACCTGTCCCGGCACGCGGTCGGGATGGCGGTGGACATCAATCCCTTCGAGAATCCCTATATCCAGCCGAACGGCCGGATCCTTCCGCCGGAAGCGGCGGAATTCGTCGACCGCACGAAAGATTTCCCGCACAAGATCGACCGGGAGGACCTTTGCTACCGGCTTTTCCGGGAGCATGGCTTCTCCTGGGGTGGGGCATGGACGCATTCAAAAGACTATCAACACTTTCAAAAGTAGATTATTTATCCCATCTTTGAAATTGTCAACAACCAATATTAATAACCGTTATGCGAAAATCATTTCTGTTTTTCCTTCTCCTGGTGGCCCTTGCGGCCTGCTGCCGCCCTGCGGCGTCGGACCTGAAACTCAATGATCTTGAGTACTTTGAGCGCCAGGGCGTGAATGTGCTGGTGTACAGCAACACGTTCTCCGGCGGCTTCAATGACGAGAAGAATTCCGGCATCGAGATCATCCACCACGGCGTGCGCACCGTGCAGGGCGGCGCCGTGCGCCTGTCCAACACGCCGGAGCAGTGGGACCTCGTCCCCGAGACGACCGTCCGCACCGTGAACCGCGAGGCGGGCTCCATCGAAGTCGGCCTGCGCTATCCGCACTACGACTTCGACTCGCGCCTTGTCGTGACGGCGGAGGGCAAGGCCGTCCGGATTGACGTTTATCTGGACAAGCCGGTCCCTGCTGAACTGGAAGGCGATGCGGGCTTCAACCTCGAATTCCTGCCTTCCCAGTACTGGAACAAGGCGTACGTGATGGACGGCAAGGCGAACCGCTTCCCGCGGTATTCCGCCAGCCTGACGACCACGCGTCCCAATGAGGAGAAGGTCTACCAGTTCAAGGGGTACAAGACCTACGACGACCGCGGCACCGGCCGCTTCGTCGATCCGCTTCCGCTGTCGACCGGTCACGAGCTGATCGTGGCGACGGACGACCCCGGACGCCTCATCAAGATCAGCTCCGAGGATGCCGAACTGAACCTTTACGACGGCCGCCTGCTGGCGCAGAACGGCTGGTACGTGCTCCGCAGCCTGCTGCCCGCCGGCCAGACCGGCAAGGTGCTGAGCTGGACGGTGGAGCCGAACGCCATCCCCGGCTGGACGCGTGAGCCCAACGTGGGCTTCTCGCAGGTGGGCTACCTGCCCGGCCAGCAGAAGGTGGCGGTGGTCGAGCTGGACAAGCTCGACAAGCCCCGCGCGACGGCGGAGGTGTGGCGCGTCAAGGACGACGGCAGCACTGAGCGCGCCTTCTCCGGCCCCGTGAAGTCCTGGGGTGACTACTACAAGTATCACTACGTGAAATTCGACTTCAGCGCCGTGCAGGAGCCGGGTGTGTACTTCCTGAAATACGGCGACGTGCAGACCAACGACTTCATCATCGGCGACGATGTACTGGACCGCATCACGGACGCCACGAGCGACGTCTGGATCCCGATCCACATGAACCACATGATGGTCAACGAGGCCTACCGCATCTGGCACGGCGAGCCCTTCAAGGAGGGTTATCTCCAGGCCCCGGCCAACACCGACCACTTCGACCTGCACAGCCAGGGCGTGATCGATACCAAGTACAAAGCCCTCCAGCTGATCCCCGGCCTGAACGTGGGCGGCTTCTTCGACGCCGGCGACTTCGACATCGAGACGGGCTCCAACATCAGCGTGGTGCAGAACCTGGTCTCCGACTGGGAGCGCTTCAAGCCGATGCGCGACGAGACCTTCGTCAGCGAGGAGCAGCGTTATGTGGACCTGCACCGCCCGGACGGCGTGCCCGATGTGCTGCAGTACATCCAGCACGGCGTGCTGAACCTCGTGGCCCAGGCCGAGAACATCGGCCACATGTCCCAGACCCTGTCCAACTCCGTTCTGGACAATTACCACCATCTGGGTGACGCGGCCGCCATCACGGACGGCCTGCACTACGATCCGCGCCTGAAGCCGTACCAGAAGTCGGCCGACGGCAAGTCGAGCGGCACGCCTGATGATATGTGGGCGTTCACGACGCGCAATCCCGGCCTGGACCTGCAGGCAGCCACCATGTTCGCGGCCGCCAGCCGCGCCCTGGCGGGCTACAACGACGAGCTTGCGGCCCGTGCCCTGAAGCAGTCCAAGCGCCTGATGAAGGAGGGGACTGAGCTCCTGGCCAAGAACCCGGCCGCCGCCCGCCGCGGCGGACGCGGTGGCTTCGGCAACATGTCCACGAACCTGCAGCTTTACGTCTGCACGGGCGAGCAGCACTACCTGGACGATTTCCAGGCGCAGATCTGGCCGGCGCTCGACCGCGGTCCGGAATTCTCCATGCAGCCGGCGCTCGACGCCATCCCGTACCTCGACGAGGCCTACAAGGAGCGCCTTCGTCCGTACGTGGTTCAGTACAAGCACTATCTGGACAGCCTTGACCAGGTCAACCCGTACGGCGTTCCCATCGGTGAGGGCAACTGGGCCGGCAGCGGCAGCGTCGTGAGCTTCGGCACCACGGCCAGCTTCGCGAGCAAGTATTTCCCGGATATCGTCAGTCCGGAATATGCCCTCAAGGCCGCCGGTTACATGTTCGGCTGCCACCCGTACCACAACTACTCGCTGGTGGCCGCCGTCGGCGCCACGCGCCCGAAGGAAGTCTTCTACGGCAACAACCGCGCGGACTTCTCCTTCATCCCCGGCAACGTGGCCCCGGGCGTGCTGTTCCGCCATCCGGATCATTTCGAGAATTACGACGACTGGCCTTTCCTCTGGGGACAGAATGAAGGCACGATCGCCGGCAATACTTCCTACCTGATTTTCGGCGCCGCACTGCAGAATTTAGTTCGTTAATTGTTGAAAATCATGCTATATGCGGGTTGCAACTATTTGCAATCCGCATTTTTTTGTATATTTGGACAAACTAATCCTATAACATCATGAGGAATCTGTTCCTGACAGTGTGCTGCCTGGCGCTCTCCTGTTCGCTGCTTGCGCAGGAGCACACGTTTGTGTTCACGCCACAGTGGACGGCGCAAGCCCAGTTCGCCGGTTACTATGTAGCCCAGGAGATGGGTTTCTATGAAGAAGAAGGCGTCAAGGTGCAGATCGTGCACCCGTCCGTGTCGCAGTCGGCCATGGAACGCATCCGGACGGACCAGAGCCAGGCCACCACGCTGCAGCTTGCACAGGCGCTGGAGATCGTGGACAGCGGCATTCAGCTGGTGAACATCCTGCAGACCTCGATGAACAACGGCCTTGTGATCGTGTCGCGCCGCGGCAAGGACCCGCTTAAGCAGCACGGCGCCCGCGTCGGTATCTGGAACGCCGGTTTCGGGCAGATGGCCATCTGCATGAGCCAGATCGAACACCTGGATTATGAGTGGACGCGTTTCGTCAACAACGTCACGCTCTTCGTCTCCGGGGCCCTGGACGCAACGCTTGCGATGAGCTACAACGAGTATTACCAGCTCCTCCAAACGGGAATGGACCTGACCGAGGAGAATGTCTACCGCTTCTGCAATCACGGTTACAACGTCCAGGAGGACGGCGTCTATATGACGCGCTCGACCTGGCTGAAGAACAAGGACGGCGCCGAGCGCTTCGCCCGCGCCAGCCGGCGAGGCTGGGAGTGGGCGGCGGAGCACCCGGAAGAGACCTTGGACATCGTGATGCAATACGTGCGGGAAGAGCATATCGCCACCAACCGCGTTCTCCAGAAACTGATGCTCGAGGAAATCCTTCGCCTGCAGGTGGACCGCGAGTCCGGAGAGCGGGAGTTCCGCCTCCGGCCCGATATGGTCGAACTGGCCAGCAACCTGATGTATCAGTGCGGGATGCTGAAGAAAACCGTTTCCTACAATGATCTGATTGCCCGATGAAAAACAGTAAGTTCCTCAAATCGCTCGGCGATTCGCTTGCGTCGCGTCTAGGCCTCTGGGTCGTAGCCATTTCCACGCTGATTTTCATTGCCGCGCTCGGCTATTTCTTCCTGGAGTCCCGCAAGGCGGTCAAGCGGGAAGCGATCGAGCACGCCACCCAGTTGCTGGATAAAACCGTGGTGCGCGTCAACGGCATTCTGGACAACGCCACGATCGCCGCGGACAACATCGACTGGCTGGTCTATAAGAATCTGGACAATCCCGATGCGATGGTGGACCTGGCCCGGAACGCCATCCTGAACAACCCCGGACTGTATGGCTGCTCCATTTCCTTTGAGCCTTGGTTCTATCCGAAGAAAGGCCTGTATTTCTCGCCGTATGCACATATTGACAACGGCTCCGTCACCGTGGAAATGGTCGGCAGCGACGACTATCAGTATTTCTATATGGACTGGTATCAGCTGCCCCACCTGCTCAACCAGCCTTGCTGGACAGAACCTTACATCGATGCCGACCGGGAGACGGGCAACGTCGAAATGGTCACATCCTATTGCAAGCCCCTCATCGGCAACAGCGGCGAGTTTATCGGCAGCCTCTCGCTGGACATCTCGCTGGCGTGGCTTTCGGAGACCATCCTGTCCGTCAAACCTTATCCCAACTCATACAGCATTGTGCTCGGCCGCGGCGGCACCTACCTGGTGCACCCGGATCCTGAAAAGCTGATGTACCAGACCATCTTCACGGAGACGCTCGAAACGCCGAACCCGACTATTTCGGACCTGGGTCATGCGATGCTGAACGGGGAGGAGGGAATGCGTATCCTGGACATCAACGGCGTTCGGAACTTTGTTTTCTACAAGCCCGTCAAGGAGACGAACTGGAGCGTGGCCATCATCTGCCCGGAGAAGGATATTTTCGGTGCTTTCTCGCATCTGCGCAATCTGGTCATCGCCATCGTCATCATCGGCATGATCCTGATGTTCCTTGGCTTCACGCGCCTGATTTCCAATGAGCTGGCGCCGCTGCGCCGGCTCGTGACCCAGGCGGATACCATCGCCTCCGGCCGCTTCAACGAGCTCCTGCCGGAGCCGGAGAACGACGACGAAATCGGACAGCTCACGCGTTCGTTCGGACATATGCAGACCTCGCTCGTCAACTACATTGACGAACTCACGGAGACGACCGCCAACAATGAGCGTATCGAGGGTGAATTACGCATTGCCCGTGATATCCAGATGTCCATGGTGCCGCGTATCTTCCCGCCGTTCCCGGAGCGCAAGGAGATCGATCTCTTCGCCTCGATGACGCCGGCGAAGGAGGTCGGCGGCGACCTGTACGACTATTATCTCATCAATGACAAGCTCTATTTCTGCGTCGGTGACGTCAGCGGTAAGGGCGTGCCGGGCAGCTTGCTGATGGCCGTGTCACGAAACCTGTTCCGCGTGGTGCTCAAGCAGATCCTCCCGCCGGCGGAGATCGCCCGCCAGATCAACGAAATCATCTCGAACGACAACGATCAAATGATGTTCATGACGATGTTCCTCGGCGTCGTCGACCTGAAGACCGGTCGGATGGAGTACTGTAACTGCGGTCACAATCCGCCTGTGGTATTCTCCGAAGGCAAGGCCGAATTCCTGACGGTCAAGTCCAACGTCCCGCTGGGCATCGATCCGACCTTCGAATTCGAAGGGGAGGCGATGGAGGACATCCGCGAACAGCCGTTCCTGTTCTATACGGACGGCCTGAACGAGGCGGAGAACCACGTGCACGAGCAATACGGCGACGACCGTATCCTGGGGGTGCTCCGCAGCGCTCCTTACAGCACGGCACAGGATGCCATCCAGCGGATCCTGGTGGATCTGGCGGCGTTCGTGAACGGGGCGGAAGCCAGCGACGACCTGACGCTGCTCTGCCTGAAGATCGCTAAGGAAGCTTAGACCTCTTCCTCGACGCTGGTCTTCGGATCCTTGATCTTGCGGACCGGGTCGCAGGTGAGGTCGATCCCCAGTTTCTTGAAGGTTTTGCGGTCCACTTCACTCAGCATGACGGTGGAGTGGACTTGCGCGCCTTTGAGCCGGGGCAGCTGGTCGAGGGCCAGCTTACAGTTCTCGTCCAGCAGGCTCATCATGGAGATGGTGACCAGGACTTCGTCCGTGTGCAGGCGCGGGTTGCGCCCGTGCAGGTAGGTCACCTTGGTCTTCTGGATCGGCGCGATCATGGTCTTGGGGATGAGCTTGACGTTGTGCTCGATGCCGGCCAGGTGCTTGAGCGCGTTCAGCAGGAGCGCGGCGCTGGGGCCGAGCAGGGGAGAGGTCTCTGCAGTAAGGATGGTGCCGTCTTCGAGCTCGATGGCGGCCGTGGCGCCGCCGGCCTTCTCGAGGCGCTCGTGCGCGGCGACGGTCGTCTTGCGGTCGTTCGTCGTGATGCCGGCCTTCTTCATCAGCAGGACCAGCTTGTTGACCTCCGATTCCGAGGCCTTGCCGTCGGCGAAGTTGCAGAGCGCCGTGTAGTAGCGGCGGATGATTTCCTGCAGGGAAGCCTCGCGGCACACGGCGTCGTCGCTGATGCAGGAGCCGATCATGTTCACGCCCATGTCGGTCGGGGACTTGTACGGAGACTGGCCGTAGATGTCCTCGAAGAGGGCGTTCATCACCGGGAAAATCTCGATGTCGCGGTTGTAGTTGACGGCTGTCTCGCCGTAGGCGTCCAGGTGGAAGGGGTCGATCATGTTGACGTCCTCCAGGTCGGCCGTGGCGGCCTCGTAGGCGATGTTGACGGGATGGTTCAGGGGCAGGCTCCAGACCGGGAAGGTCTCGAATTTGGCGTAGCCGGCCTTGGTGCCGCGCTTGTTCTCCTGGTAGAGTTGGCTCAGGCAGACGGCCATCTTGCCGCTGCCCGGGCCGGGTGCGGTCACGACCACGAGGGGCTTGCTCGTCTCGATGTAGTCGTTCTTGCCGAAACCCTCGTCGGAGTCGATCAGGGCCACGTTGTTGGGGTAGCCTTCAATCGTATAATGGTAATAGACCTTGATGCCCATGCGCTCCAGGCGCTTGCGGTAGGCGTCCGCGCTGGACTGCCCGTTGTAATGGGTGACGACGACGCTGTTCACGCTGAATCCGCGGTCCATGAACTCGTCGCGCAGGCGCAGCACGTCCATGTCGTAGGTGATACCCAGGTCATTGCGGATCTTGTTCTTCTCAATATCCACGGCGCTGATCACGATCACGATCTCCAGATCGTCCTTCAGCTGATAGAGCATTTTGAATTTGCTGTCCGGCTCGAAGCCCGGAAGCACGCGGCTGGCGTGGTAATCATCGAACAGTTTGCCGCCGAATTCCATGTAAAGTTTATTGCCGAATTTGGCAATGCGTTCCTTGATGTGCTCTGATTGGATTTTGAGATATTTCTCGTTGTCGTACCCGTATTTCATAAAAGACATTTATTACACTACGGGTTACAAAATTACGCAAAATCTGCGGAATATCAACAAAAATTGTTAACTTGCAAAACCATTGTAATTAATAACACATAACCAAGCGTTTTTGTCGCGTTCCTACCCCATGGACGAAGTCAAAATCATTGAGATCAAGAAGAGCGTCTATGCAGATAACGACGCTGCGGCCGGCGTGCTCCGGCAGGAGTTGAAGGCCCGGGGCGTGTATCTGCTGAACCTGATGTCCTCGCCCGGCAGCGGCAAGACCACCACGCTGATCCGGACCATCAACCTCATCAAGGACAAGATCCGCGTGGCCGTGATGGAGGCCGACATCGACTCGGATGTCGATGCCGTCAAGATCAAGCAGGCCACCGGGATTGAATCCATCCAGCTCCACACGGGCGGCATGTGCCACCTGGACGCCGGCATGACGCGCCAGGGGCTCGAGAACCTTGCGCCCGGCGGCGCGGACCTGGTTATCCTGGAGAACGTGGGCAACCTGGTCTGCCCGGCCGAGTTCGACACGGGCGCCGTCTGCAACGCCATGATCCTCTCCGTGCCGGAAGGCGACGACAAGCCGCTCAAGTATCCGCTGATGTTCTCCGTCTGCGACCTCGTCCTCGTCAACAAGACGGACGTCCTGCCGTATTTCGACTTCGACCTGGACCGTTGCCGGGAACATGTCCGCATGCGCAACCCCAAGGCGCGCGTCATCCCCATCTGCGCCAAGACGGGGGAGGGCGTGGACGCCTTTGCGGCGTGGCTGCTGGAGCAGGTGGCTGCCTGGAAAACTAACTAACTGACTGATAACCGAGATTTTATGCCTGAAATGTCTACCAAGTTCGTCCCCAAGCACAAAGGGGATCCGAACCCGAATCCGAAATTGTTGAAGTTCGTCCGGCACGTCACCGACCGGGTGCCCGGCAAGATCAAGATGACCTCCGACGCTCCGGAATACTGGGGCCTGGCGTGCATTTTCGAGGATGAGATGGATCCCGTGACGCGCGAAGCCGCGCTGGACTTGCTCCTGGACATGCTCCCGCCCAACTTCTTCAAGGTGCGTGAGCACCGTCCGTATGCGCTTCTGCACGCGTGGAACGCGGAGAAGCATTACACTCCGGATGACGCCTCCTTCGATGAACTGCTGGACAAACTGGCCTATTTCGGCATGCTGGAGTACGACTACGGCGACAAGTACACCGACGAGGGCCCCGTGCCCGGCACGACGTACCGGCGGGAGGACCGCATCTACTGGGTACCCATGTTCGTGCCCGGCAGCGCAGAGTATACGAACATGAATACGGAACTGATGGACAAACATCCGGAGCTGGCGATGTTCTTCGAGCGCATGACCTTCCTGCCGCTGGAGAAGATCACGCCCATGGTTCCGATGGGCGGCTCGGGCATCGGTATGCACGTGATCCCCGTGGAGAAAGCCATCAGCATGGAGAACCAGTCCGTCAGCATCGAACACATTTCCTACTGGCTGAAGAAATACGAGGGGCACATCGGCGTGGGCATCTGCTCCTGCCGTTACGGCCGCAAGAAGCTGGATGAGGGCTGTGCCGACGACTACCGTGACTGGTGCATTGGCGTCGGCGACATGGCCGACTACCTGCGCGAGACGGGCCGCGGCCACGACATCACCTACGACGAGGCGATGGCCATTCTCAAGAAGGCCGAGGACCACGGTTTCGTGCACCAGATCACCAATATCGACGGCGAAGGAAAGATCTTCGCCATCTGTAATTGCAACGTCAAGATCTGCAACGCTTTGCGCACGTCGCAGCTTTTCAATACACCCAACATGTCCCGCAGCGCCTACGTGGCGAAGGTGGATCCGAAGAACTGCGTCGCCTGCGGCCGCTGCGTGGAATACTGCCCGGCCGGCGCCGTGAAGCTGGGGCAGAAGCTGTGCACGAAGCACGGGGAGCAGACCTACCCCAAGCAGGAGCTGCCGGATGCCGTGAAATGGGGTCCGCACAAATGGAATGAGGATTACCGCGACCGCAACCGCATCAATTGCTATCCGACGGGCACGTCGCCCTGCAAGACTGCTTGTCCGGCGCACATCGCCGTGCAGGGCTACCTGAAGAAGGCCGCCGAGGGCAAATACACCGAGGCGCTGGAGCTGATCAAGCGCGAGAACCCCTTCCCGGCCGTCTGCGGCCGCATCTGCAACCGTCGCTGCGAGGATGCCTGCACGCGCGGGACGATCGACCGTCCTGTCGCGATCGACGCCGTGAAGAAGTTCCTCGCCGAGCGCGACCTCCACGCCGAGACGCGTTTCGTGCCGGAGGTCAACATCTGCTCCAACGTGGAGGAGCGCTGGCCGCAGAAGATCGCCGTGATCGGCGGCGGCCCGGCCGGCATGAGCTGCGCCAATTACCTGGCCACGATGGGCTACAGGCCGACTGTATTTGAGAAGAATCCCGAGCCGGGCGGCATGCTCCGCTACGGCATCCCTTCCTACAAACTGGAGAAGGACGTCATCGCCGCCGAGATCGACATCATGAAGGAAATCGGCGTCGAGGTGCGCACGGGCGTGGAAGTGGGCAAGGATGTTACCATCGCGCAGCTGCGCGAACAGGGCTACGAGGCCTTCTACGTGGCCATCGGCTGCCAGGGCGGCCGTCTGCCGGGCATTCCCGGCGAGACACTTCCCGGCATGACGACGGCCATCGATTTCCTGCATGACGCCAACTGCGGGCAGGTGAAGGTCGCTGGGAAGGTTGTCGTCGTGGGCGGCGGCAACGTGGCGATCGACGCGGCGCGCGTGGCGAAGCGCAGCGGGGCGTCCGAGGTCACGATGCTTTCGCTCGAGACCGAGGACATCATGCCCGCTTCGCTGGAGGAGCGCGCCGAGGCCCGCGAGGACGGCGTCGTCCTCAATCCCGGCTGGGGCCCGAAGGAGGTTCTGGGCGAGGGGAAGGTGAGCGGCATCGTTTTCAAGAAGTGCACTTCCGTCTTCAACGCCGAGCATAAGTTTGCTCCGGAATATGATGAGAATGAACTGATTACCCTGGAGGCTGACCTGGTCATCTTCGCGATCGGCCAGACCGTCATCCTGAAGGATCTGCTCAAGGATACAAAGGTGGAGTTCTTCCGCGGGGTGTATCCGGTGGCGGACAAACTGACTTATCAGACTGCTGAGCCTGACATCTTCGTGGGCGGCGACTGCTTCACCGGTCCGAAGTTCGCCATCGACGCGATTGCGGCCGGCAAGGAGGCGGCCGAGAGCCTGCACCGCTATGTGCAGCACGGCCACATGACGATCGGCCGCAACCGGCGCGATTTCATCGAGCTGGACAAGCAGGATATCGTGGTGGAAAGCTACGACAACGGTTCCCGCCAGGATCCGGGCGTGGTGCCGGTTAAGGACAACTTCCAGGAATACCATGGGACGCTGACGGAGGAACAGGTGAAGAAGGAGACCGCCCGGTGCCTGAGCTGCGGCGCTTCCGTCGTGGACGAGAACCGCTGCATTGGGTGCGGCATCTGTACGACGAAGTGCGGCTTCGATGCCATCCACCTGTATCGCGTGCACCCCGAGGCGAGCCATTTCGTCACCTCCGAGGACAAGTTCTCCGGTATCCTCCCTTACATGATCAAACGGACCGGTAAAATACTGTTTAAGAAGAAGTCCTGATGCACGAATTAGGGATCGTATTCTACATTATCAAGGACGTCAAGGAGGCGGCTGCGGAGAACGGCGTGTCGCACGTGGACGCCGTGGTGATGAATATCGGGGAGGTGTCGACGGTGGTGCCGGAGTACCTGACGGATTGCTGGCGCTGGGCGGCGGACAAGGAGGCGGTGTTGCAGGGATGTGAACTGAAGATCCATTCCATCCCGGCTGTGTCGTACTGCGAGGACTGCCGGACGGAGTTCGAGACGGTCCGCTTCGGAAAGACCTGCCCGCACTGCCAAAGCGGCAAGACCTACCTGCTCCGTGGTAATGAAGTGGAGATCAAGGAAATAGAAGTAATGAACCAATAAACAGCTATCGATTATGTCTTGTTATGTCGTTCCGCTGGTGGAAGCTGCCATCGTCAGTGCGTGCCGCAAGCGCGCCCTGCGCTCTTCCAGCCCGCTCCTGCAGGAGCTGCCCGCTTTGGAGAAGATGCTCTGGGGCGGCACGGTGATGCTCATCGTGGATCATGCCATCAATGGCGAACTGTTCGCCTGGACACCTATGGAAATGCTCAAGGTGGGCGTGCCTATGTCGCTGGCCATCACGCTGGTGTGGCTGGTCTATGCGCTGGTCAAGGCCCGGAAGAAAGAACCCAAATTAACTACTAAATAACACTAAACCATGTTTTTCGAAGTGTATGGGGCAAATGCGTTTGCCCAGTGGGGAATGCTGATCGTGGTCCTGTTGGGCCTCATTCTCCTCAATGAATTCGCCCGCCGCACCAAGTTCGGCGGTATCGTTACCTTCCTGGTGGTCCCCGTGGCCCTCACCGTCTACTTCCTGGCCATCTGGCTCGGTGTGCGGAGCGGCGCCAAGTGGGCCCTGGAGAACCAGACGCACATCTACATGCAGGGCTGGTTCCACTACGCCAAGCTCTACGCCGCCACGGCCGGGTGTATCGGCTTCATGATGATCAAGTACAAGTGGGGAGTCGGCGCCAAGCACTGGTTCAAGCCCTTCCCGTTCGTCATCGTGGGCATCAACATCCTCATCGCCTGCGCTTCCGACTTCGAGAGTGCGGCCATGGGATGGAACAAGTGGTGGCTGACTTCCGAAGGCGTCTGGCAGTACGGCGGCTGGCACAACGTGATGAACGGCGTAGCCGGTCTGATCAACATCTTCTGTATGACCGCCTGGTGGAGCATCTACCCGTCCAAGGACAAGAAGGACATGGTCTGGGCCGACATGACCTGGGTTTACATCCTGGCCTATGACGTGTGGAACTTCGCCTACACCTACAACTGCCTGCCGACGCACAGCTGGTACTGCGGTGTCGCCCTGCTGGCGGCTCCGACCATCGCCGCCCTCCTGTGGAACCGCGGCGGCTGGATCCAGAACCGCGCCAACACCCTGGCCATCTGGTGCATGTTCGCCCAGGTGTTCCCGCTCTTCCAGGAGACCTTCAAGAACGGTCAGCAGTGGTACCCGTGGGCCACGCTGCCCGTCCTCTATCCCGAGGGAGTCGGTACCATCGAGAAGCTTTACGAGGCTGCCGGCGGTGAAGCCGCTGTGGTAGGCACCACGGTGGATCCTTCCGTCGTGGCCGCCAATCCGACGATGATGACGGTCATCAGCGCCGCCGCCCTGATCATCAACATCGTCGTGATCGGCTACATCTGCGCCCAGGCGAAGAAGCGCCACATCAATCCTTACAAAGAAGACGTATTCGTGGACCAGAAGTACTACAAGGACGCCATGGCCCGCGCCGATCTGAGTTAGTAGTCATTCTATATTTTGTTGGTGGGGACCCGGTTGGATCCGGGTCTCCTTTTTTTTCTTCCCGTGACTTTTTGTATCTTTGTGTAACTATGAAGAAAGTCGGACTTTTCATTGACACCTGGTATCCGATGGTGGACGGTGTCATCAAGGTGGTGGACAATTACGCCCGTCGCCTGACGCAATACTGTGACGTGGTGGTGTTCTGCCCGGAGACCCGGGGCTACAGCAAGGAAGAGGACAGGAAGCTGCCTTACACGGTGGTCCGCTGCAATTCCCTGCCTATGCTGGGGAGCGATTATGACATCCCGGCGGCGTCGCTGGACCCGAAATTCGAGGCGAAGCTCCTGCGGAGCAAGATCGACATCGTCCACATCCATTCTCCCTTCGCCGTCGGCCTGGCGGGCCTGCTTCACGCCAAGATGAACAAGTTGCCCGTCGTGGCCACGCTCCACAGCCAGTACAAGCAGGATTTCGAGAAGCCGCTCCATTTTGATTTCTCCGTCAACGTGGCCATGGACGCCATCATGCGCGTGTTCAACGCCTGCGACGAGTGCTGGGCGGTGAACGGCGGCATCAAGGAACTATACGAAAAGGAATACGGCCTGACGGCACCCTGCAAGGTGCGCCTGAACGCCACGGACCACAAGCCCGTGGCCGATCCCGCCGAAGCCGCGCGCATCGTCAACGAGACCTACGGCGTTCCGGCCGATGCGACGGTCTTCCTCTTCGTGGGTCGCATCAATTTCATCAAGAATATCGATTTCACGGTCCGTGCGCTGGCGAAGGCCAAGGAGATGGGCCTCAAGAACTTCCGCATGCTCTTTGCCGGCAAGGGGCAGGATGAGGAGGCACTGGCCGCCCTGGTGCGGGAGCTCGGCCTGGAACAGGAGGTGGTGATGTGCGGCTTGATCAACGACAAGGAGATGCTCGAGAACCTGTTCTCCCGGGCGAAGCTGTTCCTCTTCCCCTCGCTGTACGACGCCAATTCGCTGGTTCAGATCGAGGCGGCCTGCCAGGGTACGCCCACGGTGTTCCTCGAGGGCGCGAAGACGGCGGCGACCGTCACGCCGGGCGTGAACGGCTTCGTGTCGGCACCGGGCGAGGAGAACTACGCGCGCACCATCCTGGACATCATGGCCGATCCGGAGCTGTACGGGCGCGTCAGCGCCGCCGCCCGCCGCGACCTGTATCTCAACTGGGATGACGTCGTCCGCGAGGTCTATGCCGACTACTGCCGCTTCTGCGAGCAGCGTTAGTCTTTGACGATTAAATATTTACGCAGGAGCTCGATTTCCTCCGGGGAGAGGGGGTCGACGTTGTCGGCGTGGCGCGTGGTGGCCCAGTTGTAGGTCAGCTCGTTGATACTCATGGTCTCGGGATCGCCGAACTTGCGCAGGTAGGTGATGAGCTCGTAGAGGATGTGCGTTTCCTTCTCCGTTGCGCGGAAATTGCGCAGCCGCTTGTTCGTCTTGGCGAAGGTCGTCAGTTCGTAATCCTTCGACAGGTCGCTTTCCGACACGCCCACCAGGGCCTCGATCAGGAAGGCCAGCGAGCCGGTCCGGTCGGCGCCGCCCGCGCAGTGGAAATAGACGGGCTTGCCCTCGCTGAGGTAGCCGAGGATGGCGCGGATGGCCTGCTGGTAGAGCTCCTGGGTGTTACCGGTGCCGCGGCCCAGGTTCTTCTCGACCGGGAATTTGAGGTAGTCGGCGCCGTCGATGACCGGGCCGACGTGCGCTTCGCTCTCCTTGATGCCGCGCAGGTCGAGGTCGAGGGCGATGCCGAGGTCTTTCAGGAAGATATCCTTGCCGCTCTGCGGCATGCGGGAGGAGAGCCGGGCGCCCCGGTAGATTTTGCCGTAGGCGATGTGGCCGCCGTCCGCCTGCCAGCCGCCGAGGTCGCGGACGTTCTCCGCGATGCCGTTGATCCAGCGCAGCGGGCCCACGGGGCGCACGCACCCCGTCTTGATCGCTTTCCCGTTGCGGTCGAGCACCTTATAGAAATAGTTCACCCCGGGGATGAGGTTGAAGATCTCGGCGGGAGAGCCGGAGACCGGCTGCTCGGCCGCGCCCTTGAAACTGGCGGCGGTGGAGATGATGAGCCGGGCGGCATCGCCCGTCCAGGCGATCCTGACGGGCAGCGGCTTGTCGTTGGCGCCGTATTCCTGCATGTATTGCAGGGCGAAGGAGACGGTGTAGGCGGTATCGGTCGCGTAGTCCACTTCCTCCAGGAATTTCCGGGTTCCGACATTCTCGATATCACATTTTTCGACGGCGGTCGGCTTGACCGGCTGGATGGTCCCGCAGGAAACAAGGATGGCCGCAAGGGCAGCAATGAGCAGGAATCTTTTCTTCATAAGGCGCATAAAAAAGTAGTCAGCGCAAATCTATATTATTTCAAAGAAACAAGAAATGCGCTGACGTATCTTTATACGATTATGAAACGCCTGTCATAGGTCGGCGTCTCCGGCTTAGTTCTGCAGCTGTCCGCGGAAAGAGGTGGGGCTGTCGCCGAAGTTCAGGGAGAAGGCCAGCTCCTGGCCGACGATTTCCCCTTCCAGGTTGGTCACGGTGTACCGGGGGAATTCTCCGCCCATGGCGAGCGGGACGGTCGTCTCGCAGGAAAGCAGGATCTTCTCCGGCGTGCTCTGGACGGTCACGTTCGGGATGGTCACGTCGATGGTCACGGGCATCTTGGGCACGAAACGAATCTGGTAGATCGTGATGGAGGCGGTCTTGCCGTCCTCGGCGGGGGTGAAGTTGACCTCGATATTCTCGTTGTCGAAGGGTTCGCCCTGATACTGGACGGTCACCGTCCCTTTGTAGTCGGATTCTTCAGGGACGATCGGGGTTTCGGGCTCGGCTTTGCCGCAGCCCATCAGTGCAACGGCCGTCAGGGCCGCAAAGAAGAACTTGGTTTTCATATTTGATTTACAATTTAATGGATATTCCGGTCAGGATGGTGCGCGGCTTGACGCCGGCGAAGAATTCGTTTCCCACGGACTTGAAGTAGAAACTGTGGCCCGGCGTCTGGGTCAGGTTCTCGGCGCGTACATAGATCTCCCAGCGGGGGAAGACCAGTGCGATCCTCGCGTCCGGGCGGAGCCGGAAAGGCTCCCGGAGCGTGTTGTCCTCGTTCCAGTAGATCGGACCGGCGCCCCGGGCGGAAAGGTCCAAGTCCAGCCGGCGATTGTTCCAGCGGAAGCTGTAACCGACACTGACATACAGCGTATGTCGCGGGACGTAGGGGACAAAGTGGCCCGCGTAGTCGTGGTTCCCGTCATCATAGCTGACGAAACGGGTGTCGCACCAGGACCAGGAGACGTGCGTGCGGAAGTCGCCGGGCGTCCAGTCCAACTCCGCTTCCGCGCCGATGCTCCGGCTGCGTCCGGCGTTCGTCATCATGCGCCCCGTGGACAGGCCGGGTGGGAAAACGGTGAGTTGCTGCCGGTTCACGGCGATGTAGTAGGCGGAAAGCTCCGCGCGCAGGTCGCCCCGGCGGAGCCGGGCGCCGGCCTCGAAGTTCCAAGCCGTCTCCGGGTCGTATTCCGTATTCTCGGCCGAGACGGAGACGATAGGACGGTCCAGATAGACGCCCAGGTCCTTCATCATTCCGTTCATCGTCAGGTTCTGCAGGATGTCGGAAAAGATCTGCGTATTGAATCCGCCGGCGCGATAGCCTTTCGCGACGGTCGCGTAGAGCGTCCAGGAATCGTTCGCCCGGTACAGGGCGGAGAGTTTGGGCAGCCATTCCACATAACCGTGGTTCTGGTGTCCCCGGTAGGGCACGGAGAAGGGCTTGTCTGCTGCCATTGTCGGCACGAAGCGGTAGTGCAGGCTCGCGAGGCAGTCATAATCCATGCGGGCGCCTTCGTAGTCCAGGCGCAGACCGGCCGTGAACTGCCACGCGCCGACAGTCAGGACTGATTCGTGGAAGAGCGCAACGTTCCAGGTGCTGATCAGGAAGTCCGAATTCACCGGGAATTGGGTGTCCGGGATGGTGAGGTGGCCGATGTCGGCGGGGATGTGTGCGTTGGCATTGTCCAGGATCAGCCTTTCGATGCCCGCGCGCTTGAAGGTGACGGGCGCCGCCAGGTGGTTCAGTTTGTACAGGGCGAAGATGCCGGTCTTGGGCTGCCAGGCGGCGTCGGCGTCGGCGCGGGAGATTCTTAATTCCAGGGTGGCTGCTCCGCTGTGCTGCCGCTGCTGCAGGGTGAAGACGTCGTCCGCCGTATAATCCTGGTCCATCCGCATATCGTCGGCCAGGAGCTGGATGGACGCCGCGGCGTCGGCCGTGAAGCGGTCCGCCCGGAGCCTGGCGTACAAACCTTCGATGATGGATGCGCGGCCGTAACTGCCTTCATCATTGTAGGATACCGGATGCTGGACGCCGTCCTGCCATTGGCCGTAAGCGAATCCGCCCTCGCGGGAGAGGCTGGCCCAGAGCGTGTTGCCCACGAAGAGCCGCTCCGAGACGGAGCGCTCCCATTTCCAGTGGAGCGACAGACCGTCGTAGGGGTCGCAGTTCCGGTTCTTGTATTCATTCAGGAAGAAGCCGTCACTGTGCCGGTACTGGGCCGTGAGGACGTTTCGTCCGATCGTATAGATGCCGCCCACCCGCATGGAGTTGGCGCTGCCGTATTCGAGGTGGAAGCCCCGACGCATTCCGTCGGTGGGGGTGATGGACTGCAGCGCGAGCACACCGCCCATGGCGTTCCGCCCGTATAGCGTGCCCTGCGGGCCCCGCAGGACCGTGGCGCTACGGATGCCTTCCCAGTCGAAGTCGTAGGCGTTTTTGTCCAGCACCGGGATGCCGTCCAGGTAGAGGCCCATCACGGGATTCTCCATCCGGGAGCCCAGCCCGCGCATATAAATGGTGGATGTGAGCGATGCGCCGTATTCGGGGATATACAGACCGGGGACTTGCCCCGACAGCCGGTTGTGACGATACGTGTTACTGCTCTGCAGGGCATCTTCGCGCAGGACTGTGACAGGCGATGGAAGCCTGTCCACGGACACGGATTCTTTCAGGGCCGTGACCGTGGCTGCCTGCAGCAGCGTGTCACAGACCGGAGATGCCACTGAGAGCAGGGAAATGAAAAGTGTCGCTACCATTGCGGCTGCAAATTTCCGCAATCCCCGACGAATATTTTAGAACGGATGGTGCCGGAATTAGGATTATCCTTGCATCTTTTTCCGGAAGGAAGAAGGCGTCATACCCGTTTCCTTCTTGAACAGGCGCGAAAAATAGGACTGATCTTCGATACCGACTGCGGTGGCCACGTCGATGACGGACAGCGCGCTCGTGGCCAGCAGATGTTTGGCGCGCTGGATGCGAACGATGTCGATCCAGGCCCCGACGCTGCGGCCGGTGCTCTTCTTGACGAGGCGGCTCAGATAATTCTCACTGATGCCGGCGGCCTCCGCGTAGGTGGCAATGGTGCCGGGCATCCGATCGGGAGAGAAAACGGACTCCAGGAAGGAACTGACAGCGGCCGGAATGGCTTCCGGCAGGTTGGGCCGGATCCGCGAAAGGAGCAGGTCAAGTCCTTTCTCCACAAAAACGCGGTCGCCCTTTCCGAACGCGAGGGCGAGCATGTTGAAGAGTTCGTTCATGAAGGCGCCCTCGTCAAACCAGAAGCCCTGGTAGATGGGTGACGAGAGATAGCGTAACGGTTTGGTGTCCGGGAGGATAGACGGGACGAAACCGCCGGTGTAACCGACGGCGTCCCGGTAGTAGCGGATGGCGAAGGGGCAGTGCTGCGGGATCAGAAGAATCTGTCCCGGCTGGCAGAGGTAGGGCGTGCCCTCTATGTCTGCGAGCACCTCGCCGGAGGTGATGTAGATGAATCCGGTGAGCGGCAGCCGGGCCACGGGGGCGCCGGCCGGCTTGATGTAGCCGGTGGTGTCCATTCTCCGGATGAAGAATGGGGTGGATGAGAAATCCGCATCCGGGCTCCAGTGTGCTTTGGGATTCTTCACTTCCAATTCTATTCTGATTTGGGCATCTCTTTGCGGCGTGCTTCGTAGTAGGCGTGTCGCCTGGGGTTCTCGGGGAACCAGCCGCGGAGCACCCGCTTTTCCTGCATGAACATCTCTCCGATGCCCCAGAGGCAGCAGAAAGCAAATCCGCCGATGATGATGGAGAGGGTGTCGTTCCGGACAAACAGGGAGAGCGTGCAGAAGGCCAGTCCTGCCACCAGCCAGATCCACCAGCTTTGTTTGCCCCAATGATACTCCATCTTGATGACCAAGGGATGACAGATGCCGATGCACAGGAAGACTGCTGCTCCGACGAGGATGCCGTTGAAATTCATAAACACTACTTTTTGCGGCGACAAAGATAATATAAATAATGGGGATTGCCGCTCCAGGAAGACGCAGGTCTATCATTATTTATGATGATTGTCAGAAATATCGCTTGCGATATAAAATAATCGTCGTATATTTGCATCGTGAACGATATAAAAACAAAAGATATGGCAAAGATTTATGATTACAAAGCCCTGAACAACAAGGGACAGGAATTCGACTTCGCGCAGTTCGAAGGCAAGGTGCTTCTCATCGTCAACACCGCTTCCAAGTGCGGTTTCACCCCGCAATACGACGGCCTCGAGGCCCTTTATCAGAAGTATAAGGACCAGGGCCTGGTCGTCATCGGCTTCCCCTGCGACCAGTTCGCCCATCAGGAGCCAGGCTCCGACGAGCAAATCGCGGAGTTCTGCCGCCTCAATCACGGCGTGACCTTCCCGCTGATGAAGAAGGTCGATGTGAACGGCCCCGAGGAGACCCCGGTCTTCACCTACCTGAAGTCCGTCGCGCCGACCGAGGAGTACAAGGGCCTGAAGGCCAAGGCCGCCCGCACGATGCTCAAGGGCATCAGCAAGAGCGCCAAGAAGGACAGCGACATCCTCTGGAACTTCACCAAGTTCCTCATCAACCGCGACGGCAGCGTGGTCAAGCGTTTCGCGCCCGTGGCCGAGCCGGAATCTTTCGAGAAGGACATCCAGGAGATGCTGTAATGGACGAGCGGTTCAAGCTGGATAACCAGCTCTGTTTCAGACTCTACACCGCTTCACGCCTGCTCACGCAGGCCTATCATCCGCTGCTCTCGGAGCACGGACTCACGTACCCTCAGTACCTGGTGCTGATGGTCCTTTGGGAGCGGGACGCGCAGCCGGTGAACGACATCGCCAAGCGCTTGCTGCTGGAGACCAACACGGTGACGCCGCTGCTCAAGCGGATGGAGGCCGAAGGCATCCTGACGCGCACGCAGGGCAAGAAGGACGCCCGGCAGATGATCGTGAAACTGACGAAGAAGGGCAGAGACCTGCAGCAGAAGCTAACGGCCGTCCCCGAGACCGTAGGACGCGCCGTCCTGTGCAAGAGCGTCACACCCGAGACCGTCCCCGGCCTGTTCGGCATGCTGGACGACATCATTCAGAATCTCAAAGATTAAACGTATTCCATAAAAACAGAACCCCGGCGGACCGTCTGGTCGCCGGGGTTCTCGTTTATCAGCTAGTTCCCCAGGATGATTGCGGGGGAGATGTGTAGTCGCTGATAGATTTTTTTGGCAGTCTTCAAGGTGGGCTCTGCCCGTCCCATGAAGTAGTCGTTGACTCTGGAAGGACTGATTTCCAGCATGTTGGCGAGGTCCTTCTGGCTGATGCCCAGCTCGTGCATGCGGAGCTTGAGCACTTCCTTCAGGCTGGGCTCGCCGATGTCGAAGACTTCTTCGGAGTAGTCGGCGACCAGGTTGGACAGCAGCTCCAGCTCGATGCTCGCGGGATCTGTACTCGGCGTGTTTTCATGGACGTTGGGAAAGAGCTCTTCGACCCTTCCCTTGGCCCATTCATACTGCTCTCTGGTCGTGATCTTGGTCATGATCTACTCTTCTGCGTACTCTCTGCGGATCTCCCGGCGCTTGGCGGTGTAGGCCTCGCCGAGCTCATTCCATTTCTCGTTGGAACGGGCGGTGTAATAGCTCTTGCCGTCCAGCTTGTTGACGAGCAGGTTTTCGGCCGTCTTGAGGGAGTCGGGAACATGGCAGTAGGCGAAGATGAAATTCTCGAGCATGGCGGCGCGCAGTTCGGGATAGTTCTCGATGGCGCGCTGGCTCGCGGCCAGGTCGGTGGCGAGGTTGAGCTGGTCGTAGCCGGAGGAGATGGCGACGAGCTGCTTGAAGGTCTCTTCTGCGAGTTTTTCGCGTCCGGGCGCGTAACGCGCGTTGCTCTTGTCCTGGGCAAGTGCGGTGCCTGCCATCAGGGCGAGGGAGGCGAGGAGAATAAGAGCTTTTTTCATGGCTTTTGTTTTTAATTATGGATAAGGTTGGTAATGCTGATGAGTTGGATGGAGAACTTGACGGCGATGATGAGCTGGCAGTCGCCGCCCAGAATGCCGAAACTGTACTGATCTCCACTGAGGCGGCTTACGTTGGCGAAGTCGCCCTGCATGTCTTCGAAGCTCGTCCATTGGCTTTTCTTGACGACGGAGGCCCATTCCTGGAGGGCGGTTTTCGTCTCCGGGTATGCACCGATAAACTCCTTCAATGGTTGTTCCGTGAAGATTCGCATGGAGCAAATATAAAAACATTATTTTGAATTCCAAAACTTTCTTTTGAAAATCAAAATATTTTTGAAAAAACTAAAATTGACTAACTTTGCTCTATATATATGGATATTAATATTAATTATATAGAGAAGGGGAGCGGTGAACCGCTGATCCTGTTGCATGGCAACGGGGAGGACTCCAGCTACTTCAACGAGCAGTTGGATGCGTTCGCGCGCTATTTCCATGTCTATGCGCTGGATACCCGCGGGCACGGGAAAACGCCCCGGGGCACGGCTCCCTTCACGATCCGGCAGTTCGCCGACGACCTGCTGACGTTCATGGACGCGCATGAAATCGCACGGGCGCATCTGCTGGGTTTCTCCGACGGTGGCAACACCGCAATGATCTTCGCGATGCAGCATCCCGGGCGCGTGATGCGCCTGATCTTATACGGCGCCAACCTGGACGCCCGGGGCGTGAAGCCCGGCGTCCAGCTGCCCATCGAGATGGGTTATCGTTTCGCGAAGCTGTTCGCGCGCAGAAGCGCGGAAGCCCGCCAGCATGCGGAGCTGCTGGGGCTGATGGTGAACGACCCGGCCGTGCGGCCGGAGGAGCTCGCCGGGATCCAGGCGCCGACGCTGGTCGTCGCCGGGACCCGGGACATGATCAAGGAACAGCACACACGGCTGATCGCCGCCAGCATCCCGAGCGCGCAGCTCGTTATCCTGGACGGCGATCACTTTGTCGCAAACAAGCGACCTGCGGCTTTCAACGAAGCCGTGTTAGTCTTTCTGCGAAGCGGCCCTGTATTTTAGAACGAAGTTTTCCACGTAGATGGCGCCGCATGCAAGGATGAAATAAATGGCACCCTGCAGGCAAAGCGCCTGCAGTTGGGGGACGACGACCTCCAAACCCGCGCCGGCGGTGTTCAGGTTGATGAACGCCTGGCAGCCGAAGGTGGACGGGAACAGCCAGGAGAAGACTTTCCAGAACCCGGGGAATGCCGTCGTCGGCCAGCTGAAGCCGGTCAGGAAGACGCAGATCGGCGACATGAACAGGAAGAGCAGGAAGGCCGATTCCCGGCGGGTCACCAGCGTCGTCCAGGTCATCGAGAAGAATACGCAAACGGTCACGAAAATGGTGAGCAGCAAGAAAATGTCGCTGAAGCGGCCGCGCTGCGGGAATCCGAACAGGGCCGGGACAATGCAGGCCACATAGATGCCGATAATCATGAAGATCAGCCAGTACACCGCGCCGCGCCCCAGGACAACCCGCCCCACGCCGTGTCCCGTGTAGGTGTCCGGCAGGGAGGCGAAACTGCGGTTCTCTTCGCGCATCGTGCCCACGGACATGCTCATTCCATAGAACATGACCTGCTGGATAATCAGCAGAAGGATGGCGGAAATCAGGAAAATGCTATAGGAGAAGGCCCGGTTGTAAGGGTTGACGTCCTCGTAGCGGACCGCCCGGACGGAAGCGTCGGCCTGCGCGTCGGTGAGTCCGTCCAGGCGCATCCGTTCCACCTTGATGGCGTTGATCTCGTGCAGCATCACGAATTCGGAGCCCATCAGGAGGTTCTTGTAGTAGAGGAAACTGCTCATGTCGGCATAGATGCTGAAGGTGGCCGTTTCGCGGGCGGCCAGCCGGTCGCCGAAATCGGACGGGAAATAAATGATTCCGTTCACTTTTCGCTTCTGGAAAAGATCCTTGGCCTCTTCCATGTCCGTGCAGCGGCGCTCGATGCTGATCTCGCGCGTCGCATCCATCTCGCGGATGAGGCGCCGCGAATCGGCGCAGGCGGCATCGTCCACGACGGCAATGGGTGTCTCCTCCAGGATGCCGTTCTTGTACACGAAATTGTACAGAATCGGGTACAGGAATCCCGCCACGACGAAGATGATCATCACGCCGCCATCCTGCAGGATATTTTTCAGCTCGTGGTTGAAGATGCCCAGGGCATCCTGGAACCACGCTTTTACATAGTTTGTCTTCATCGATCAGTTCCTCTCGTAATTCAGATTTCTGTATGCATTCCCGAGCCGCCGCATCACCGGCAGCGGGAGGAAGCAGAAGGCCAGGAGCGCCAGGACATAAACATACCACTGCCCGAAATCGCTGCCGAAGATGCCTACCTGGACATACATGGCGTAATAATGACGCAGGGGATACATCATGGTCAGGCCGCGCAGTCCTGCCGGCATCACCTCCACGGGGAGGGTGAATCCGGTCAGCGAAAGACCCAGCACGCTGTACAGGGCGCCGATGCTCAGTGCGAAGCGGCACACCGGCACGCAGCCGATGATCAGGATGGCGACGGATTCCGCGGCGATCACGAGCAGGAAGCAGGCCAGTAGCATCTGCCACAGGCTTCCCGCCAGCGGGAAATGCATCCACTTGTACAGGATTAGCTCAACGGTCCATCCGATGAGCGTGAACAGGACCGTGTACAGGATGGTTTTGCCGAGTACGGCGACGTGGATGTCATTCTCCACCGAATCCAGCAGGTGACGGCTGGTCCCGTACTTGAGCTCCGCACCCAGCGAATAGATCAGGACGATGATCACCACCATCTGCAGCATGCCCGGGATCATCATGTTGGCCAGGTATGCGCCGTAGTTCATCGTCGGATTGCCGATCTGGTGGACGTCGACGTCGATCGGGCGCAGCAGTCCCATGATTTCGCTGTCCGGGACGCCTTTCATCTGCAGCACTTCGCGCTGGACCGCGCCGGAGGTAAGGTTCACCATCGTCAGGAGGTCCTTCCAGCCCAGCGAGCCGCCCAGGAAATACAGGCCGTTCACATAGATGCCCACCGAGGGCTGCCGCTGCGACTGGATGTTCCGATTGAATCCTTCCGGGATCACGCAGACGCTCGTCACTTTTCCGGACTGGAGGGCTGCCCGGGCGGATGAATAGTCGGCATAGCGGACCACGCGACCCAACTGCGTCGCATCCAGCTGGCGGACGAAGTTCCGGGAGGTGGAGCTGTTGTCCAGGTCCACGACGGCGATGGGCAGGTCCGACGGCACCCCGTCGCCGAGGAAAGTCAGGTAGAAGACCGTGCAGAAGGCCATGACTGCCACCGAGCCCAGCAAGTAGATGGGCCTTCGGGACCAGATGCGGACCTCCCGACGGACGACTGTCGCTATCTTTTGAATGAATGTCATCGTTATTTTTCGATCAAGACGGTCATGCCGGGACGGAGTCCCTTCACATTCTCACAGGGTACAGCACGCACTTCGAAGGTCTTGGCGTCGTAGGCGTCGGTCTCCTTGGTCGCCTTCCAGGTGGCATAGGAGTCACGGACGGACAGGTAATCGACTTTCGCCCTCACGCGGACGCCGTCCAGGGCCGGGACGGTCAGGGTGAGCTCGTCGCCCACGTTCATGCCGTGAAGCCGGTCTTCGCGGACGTTGAAGGTGAACCAGATGTCGTCGAGGTCGGTCACGGTCATCACCGGAGCGCCTTCTCCGACCAGCTCACCGCGTTTGGGATAGATGTCGGAAATGACACCGTCCACGGGGGATACCAGGTACAGCTCGGCGAGATAGGAGTTGACCTCCTGGATGGCGCCTTCCGCCTGGAGGACCAGTGCGGCTGCAGCGTCCTTGTCTTCGGCCCGGGCCCCTTCCAGCGCCATGACGTACTGGCTCTTCGCAGCTGCAGCCTGGGCGACGGCAGCATCGTATTTGGCCTTGGTCTCGTCGTATTTCTGGGCGGAAATGACTTTCTGCTCATAGAGTGACTGCACGCGGTCGAGGGACTTCTTCATGACGTCCTCCTGCACGAGGGCCTGCTGCCAGAGCTGGTAGGCGCCGGCAATCTGCTCTTTCCGGGCGCCGCTCTGCGCCTTGGCGCTCTGGGCGCTGGCGGCGGACCTGGCGGCCTGCGCCTGCGCCAGTTTGGCGCGCACCTGTGGCGAGTCGATGAAGGCGACCGTGTCGCCGCGATGGACCGTCTGTCCTTCGCGTGCATAGATCTCGGTCACGTGGCCCGGGACCATGCAGGAAATGCGGTATTCTTCGGCTTCCACCTCGCCCTGGATGATCTCGGGCTTGGGTTTGCTCACAAGATAACCCACCAGGGCAATCAACAGGACGATGCCCACGAGGGCGCTGACTCCAATGAGGAGATTGTAATTTTTCTTTCCCATAACTTATGTTTTTTATTTGTTTTCGTGATTCATGTCGCCCTCTGCCTGGCGGAGTGCCGCGGCTGCGATCTGGAGCTCGGTGCCGGCGTCCAGGCAGTCGATGTTGGCGGAAAGCCAGGCGGTCTGGGCGCCCAGGACGGTGTCCGTCGTGATGACGCCTGCTTCGAAACCGACGGTGGCGGCGCGCAGGTTCTCTTCCGCGCTTTCCAGATTGGATTCGGCCATGGACAGCTTCTCCATCGCCTCGTCATAGGTCTTGCGCTCGCGCGTGACCTGGAGCTCGATCATCTCCTTGGCGTTCTCCAGCTGGCTGCGGTACAGAGACGCTTCGGCCTTGGCTTTCCGGTATCGGTTCGTGTTCTCCAAGCCATGGAAAAGGGGAATGTTGACGACGACGCCCGCGCAGAACATGCCGCCGTTCCAGGTGTTCTGGATGCCGTTGAAGGCGTTGGGATTCGAGATGAGGTAGTTCGCCGTCAGGGCCACGGTCGGAAGGCCGTCGCCGCGGGTCACTTTCGCCTTGGCGTCATAGATCTGGGCGGCCAGCTCCAGGCGGCGGGTCTCGGGACGGTCGGCCCAGATGTCCTCCAGGGATTTGCCGGGGCCGCACTGGGGCAGGGGAACGATGTCCTGGTCTTCGTCGGCCAGGACGATCTCGCTTTCCAGCGGGAGCCCGATCCGTTGGCAGAGCAGCATCTTGGAAAGGGTCAGGCCGTTGGCGGCTTTGGTCCGGAGCATTTCGGCTTCATTGACTTTCACCTTGATCTGCAGCGCGTCGGACTCTGTCAGCACGCCCGTGGCGACGGATGCTTTCACATTGTTCTGCAGCGTTTGGAGCAGGTCGACGTAGGCGTCGGCGAGACGCTTCTTGCCGGCGATGGAGACAATCTGCCAGTAGGCCTGCTCTACGTCGACGAGGACCTGCGCGTACTCCTGGTCGTATCCCGCCTTGGCGAGATCCTCGGAGAGCGCCGCCATCTTATTGGAATAGATGATCTTACCGCCTGCGAACAGGGGCTGCTCCACCGACACGGCGCCCAGCCAGATGTTGTGCATGTCCGGGTGCAGGGCCTGGTCGATGTCGGCGCCGATGGCATTCACCGGGCCGGCGATGTCCGGTGCCTGTAGCTGGACGAGCGCGGACGGATCCGCCTGCTGGAGCATTCCGAGGACGGTCTGCCACATCGGGCTGGTCATGTAATCCAGCGCCAGGAGGGGATTGCTCTGGATGGCCGTCATGAGCTGGGTCATGCTGCCGGTCATCGCCTGGGTCAGGGCGCCGGAGATCTGCTGGTTCATGGCGCTTACGGCCCCGTCGAGCTGGGCCTGCATCAAGTCACCCGCGCCGCGGAGCATCGCGGACTGGCTATCGCTGATGAGTGCGATGTCGCGGTTATTATATTGATAGGTGCCCGTCGCGCTGATCTTCGGGAAATAATTCGCCAGGGCGATTTTCCGGTCGTAGCCGGCCATTTCGATTTCCGTCCGGGCCTGGTCCAGGGCCTTGTTCGTCCGGACCGCCATATCGCGGCAGTCGTCCAGGGTGAGTCGCTGCGGCTGCGCCAGCAGGGGGAGGGCCGGCGTCAGCAGGGTAAGCATTAAGATTAGTCTTTTCATTATTCTACTTTTTGTCAATTTGTCACTTGTTTTTGTTCGTTGAATTGTGGTGCAAAGATACTGCCATAAAAAGCCATCTAAGCACTCTAAACGGGCACTTATATTGTCAAAAGGTCGAATTTGCGGCAAATTTGTAAATATTCTTAAAAACATATATCTTTGCGGAAATTCTACTTTATGAACATGAATATAGAAGAGCCCCAGACCATCAGCCTCCAGCGCATCAAGGCGCTGGCCGCTGTCCTGGACGAGCAGGAGTACGGGGATGACGTCATCATCGGCGAAGCCAGTGGCGAGCAGGTAGAGCAGAACCAGGCTATCCTCCGGATGCTCCAGTATCCGGTCCGCTTCGACGGCTACATCATCTTTTATCTGAAGAAAGGTCATTTCTCCGTGGACGTGAACCTCCATACGTTTGAGGTTCGAGAGCACTCCCTGATGATCAATGTCCCGGGCAATATCGTGAAAGTCTCCCAGTACGACGAGGACCATATCGACCAGCTGGACCTGGTTTTCGTGCTTATCTCCAAGGAGTTTATGTCCGGCATCCAGTTCGATTTCGGAAAGGTGTTCCAGGACGGACTGAATCTCCTGCACAATCCCTGCATCATCCTGGACGACTTCCAGATGGCCGTGGCGAACGATTACATGAACCTGGCGCGCAAGCTCATCGGCGCTTCGTTCGCCTACAAACGCGAGACCATCGGTTCGCTGCTGACCTCGCTGACCTACCTGGCCGCCGATGTGTGGTCCAAGCAGGTGGACGAGGCGCGGAAACTCGCCCTGGATCCCCACGCGACGCGGTCCAACCAGGTCTTTGAGCATTTCCTCACCCTGGTCTCGGAACACCACAATACGGAACGCGGCGTGGCTTTCTATGCCGACAAGCTGTGCCTGACGCCGAAATACCTCTCGAAGCTTGTCAAGACGGCTTCCGGACGCTCCGCGCCGGATTGGATCGACTCCTTCGTCATCCTGGAAGCCAAGAACCTGCTCAAATACTCCGATCTTCCCATCAAGGAAGTCGTCTACCGGCTTCACTTTCCCAACCCTTCCGTCTTCCACAAGTTTTTCAAAGCCCATACGGGGCTCACGCCCATGCAATACCGGAACGGGTAAAAATGAAGCCCTGGCACCCGAAGGTGCCAGGGCTTTTTGTTTGAAGTTAAGAAGTGTTTATCGTTTGAAGTTAAAACGTATGTCTGCGGGGATGTTCTCCAGGCCCAGGTACAGGCGGTCGGCGTCGTAGTCGGCGCTGCGCTTGGCGTACTGGGCCTCAAACGCCTCGGCGGCCGCCTTGTCGCCGGTGGCCTGCATCTCGAGCACGCGGGCGGTCAGCTCGGAGAGCGCCGTTTCCATTTTCTTCAGATCCAGCGCGTACTGGTTGGATGCCTTGCGCTGGAATGCGCCGGCCTCCGCCAGATAGTTGTAAATGATGATGTTGGCGCGGCCGAGCGCGGAGCTCTCGCCGAAGCGCTCGGAGCGGAGGATGGAGGCGAAGAAGGTGGTCAGGGCATCCTCCTTGGTGAAGAGATGGTGGATGTCGTAGTGGTCCTGGAGCTTGCACACGAGGAGCTCGCCGGCCGCGTTGGCCTTCACCTCCTCCAGGGTGGGAGCAACATAACCAAGAGCCTCTTCCACGCTGCCCTGGCCGTTCACGGTCTCTTTCACGCCCAGGCCGTGCGCCACTTCGCGGAACGCGATATTCCACAAAAAGGCATCCGAAGACAGGTGCTCGGCGGCATCGGCCTCCAGCAGCGTCTCGCCGCTGGGCGCGACGATGTGGTTGTACTTGGCCCGGATGATGTTCTCCAGCAGGATGGTGCGGGTGCCGCGGTCACGCTGGACGTCCATGTCGAAGGGCAGGTTGAGCGCGATGACTTTTACGCCTGCGTTGGCCTTGCCGGCATAGTAGATGGCGTCGCAGGAGAAGATGTTGGAACCAGTGCCGGGCTGGAAGGTCTTGTAGGCCGGGTCGCCGGGGAGGTCCTCCTGGAACTCGCCGATGCGGGAAACATACTGCATCAGTTCCCGGGTCTCGGCTTCGTTCTTCAGCAGGACATAGGCTTCGTAAGAGCGTTTGATGCCAAGCAGCTGGTCGTCCGTCACCTCGTTGGGGCCGATGACCAGGTCCATCTTGCTGTCGTCCATGTCCAGCCAGGCGAGGGAACTCTCGTAGTAATTGTCGGTCTTGAGCGCGTCGGCCTTGCTCAGCAGATACTTGGCTACGCTGGGCTTGATGGTGATGTCGGCAGCAGCCTTCAGGTAGTTGCCGATCTTGTCGATATGCGCTTTGTAGGCGTCGTGGTACCAGACGGCCTCCAGGGAGCCGTCAGAGGTGCGGCGGACGAGGGTGTAAGGGCTGTTCTTGTCGGGATTGTCCCAGGCATCGAACTCGTCCTTTGTCATGTCCGCCGGATAGAAACCGGCGCCGGGAAGCGCATCGGCATAACCTTCCACGAAGGATTTACCGGTGGTGCGGTCCCATGGGCCGTAGTTGATTTCGGCGAAGGTCTTCTGGACAGGGTCTGTGATGCCGTCCAGGAGGACCTGCTTGTCGCCGAAGTACTGTTCCCAGTAGATAGCGTCCACCTCGTCGGCGGCGAAGCGGTAGAGATTCAGCACCTCCTTGCCGTTGTCGGTGATGCCGCTGAGGTCGGGAGCCTGGATGGTTACGACCGCATAGTTGTCGACGTCGCGGGTAAAGGGAGATTTCGTCTCCTTGCAGGAAACCATCGCGGTCAACGCGATGGCGATCAGAATCAGTTTCTTATTCATGATGGGTACTTTTTGATTTAAACAATATTCAGGGACCCGGCGGCGAACAGTACCAGGTAACCCAGTACGACGCTGATGAGGCCGATGATGATGCCCATGCGGGCCATGTCTTTCTGCTGGATGAGGTTCGTGGCGTAAGCCAGGGCATTCGGGGGCGTGGAGATGGGCAGGATCATAGCGCTGCTGGAAGCGATGGCTACACCAATCAGGACGGTGGAGGTGCCGCCGATGGCTGCAAGTTTATCTCCCATGGCCGTGCAGACCACCACAAGGATGGGCATCAGCAGGGCTGCCGTGGCAGAGTGTGAAATCAGGTTGGAGAGGCCGTAGCAGAGCAGGCCGGAGAGGATGACGATCAGCAGCGGCGAGAAGTCACCGAAGGGAATGGCGCGGACCACGAGGGCCGCCAGGCCGGAGCCGTTCATGGCGTAGCCCAGCGCGAAGCCGCCCGCCACCATCCAGATGACCGACCAGTTGATTTCTTCGAGATCGTATTTGGAGATGACTCCGGCCATGGCAAAGACCGCAAAGGGAATCAGAGCGACCGTATAGGTGTTGATGCCGGTGAGGGAATCCATCATCCAGAGGAGGATGGTGATGGCCATCGTTACGATGACGAGGGTACTCTTGCGGTCCTTCTTCATTTCGCCGTCAATCTTGAGCTCGATGGTCTTCTGGGTGAAGGGGAAGAACCTGGCCGAAGCCGATGCCGAGGTTCAAGCCTTCCGGGTCGTTCAAATACTTGAGTGCGATGGTGTTGGGAGGTGTGCCGATGGGTGTTCCCATACCGCCCAGATTGGCGGCGATGGGGATGCTGAGGGCCATGGCGATGCGTCCCTTGCCGCCTTCCGGAAGCTGTTTGAATACAGGTGTGAGGAAGGTGAGCATCATGGCGGTGGTGGCCGTGTTGCTGATGAACATGGAGAAAAGGGCCGTCACCAGCATGAATCCGAGCAGGATGTTTTCACTTTTCTTCCCGAACGGGGTGAGGAGCACCCGTGCCAGATGGACATCGAGTCCTATCTTGGTGGTCGCAATGGCCAGGACGAAACCGCCGATGAAGAGCATCACCACCGGATCGGCGAAACTGGCCATCACCTGCTTGTAGCTGAGAAGCTGCCCGACAGCAGACGGGTTGCAGATCCACTTGATGCCGGAGTCGGAGGCAAACAGGAGCAACAGGACCATGATACTGACTGATGTGGCCCAGGCGGGTACAAGTTCGAACACCCACATCAGCGTGGCATAGACGAAGATGGCGATAATCCGCTGCTGCACCTGGGTGAGGCCGTCAATACCGAAGCTCTCCGTCGGCAGGAACCAAAGGACGAGGACGATGACGGCGACAAAAAAGAGGCCGATGCTTTTCTTTTTCAATATGTTGGGGTTGAATCTGTTGCTCTGACGCAACTTGTGCATCTCGGAAACCAGACTAAAACCAGTGAAATTCTTGAACATGGTATTGACTCGATTGCGTTGACAGATTATTCGTAGGTGAAGCGGATGTCCACGGGGATACCGGCATTCTCCAGAACGCGTTTGTCGGACAGGCTCTCCGGACCGGCTACACCGTACTTGGCCAAGAAGGCGTGGGCAGCCTCAATGTCACCGTGGGCCTGGATGTCCAGTATCTTAGCGCCCAGGGTTTCAAGGGCCTGCCAGGTTTTGTCATAGTCGATGCTATAGCGGCCGGAAGGGTTCCAGACGATGGCCTTGCTCTCCAGCAGGTAGTTATACACGACGATATTGGCGATGCCGGTGGGATCGGCCGCACCGAAACGGGTGGAACGGATGGTGTTGGTGACGAAGGTGGTGAGCACGTCTTCTTTCTGAAAGAGTGCGGAAATGTTGTAGGCTTCGGCCTCCTGTGCACACAGCCAGGCGCCCAGCACATTGGACTTGGCTTTCTCCAGGGCAAGGGCCTCATTTCCCAGGGCTTCGGCTACGGTGCCCTTCCCGTTCACGGTCTCCTTCACACCAAGGCCTTTCGCTATCTCGCGGAAAACGATGAGCCAGTAGAAGGCGCTGGCGTCCACGTGGGGCTGGTGGATCTCCTCCAGCAGGGCGCTGCCCACCGAGTGGACCGTGCGGTTGAACTTCTCGCGGATGATGTTGTCGAAGATGATGGTGCGGGTGCCCAGTTCCTCCTGTGCCTTTGCATCATAAGGGAAATTGATACCGATGACTTTATAGCCGGCATTGGTGTAGCCACTGCAATACAGGACGTTGCAGGAGAAAATGTCGGACTCGGCACCGGGGACGAAATTGTGATTGGCAGCATCGCCGGGGAGCATTTTCTGGTATTCCGGCATACGGGCGGAGAGGGCATTGAGTTCTTCGCTCCGCTGCAGGTTTTTCAGGAGGACGTAGGCTCCATAGGATGCCTTCGTGCCGTAGAGACCGTCATCCACCGCTTCGATGGGGCCTAACACGAGGTCCATCTTGCTATCGTTCATTTCCAGCCAGGCCTTGTTGCTTTCGTAGTAATCGTCGGTCTTGAGACCTTCAATCAGGTGGAGCAGATAATGCCTCACGCTTTCCTTGATAGTGACGTCGGCAGCACGGTGGAGGTAGCCTTCAATCTTGGCGATGAACTGGGCATAGGCGTCGTGATACCAGACGGTTTTCAGTGCATCTCCGTCACGTACGACCAAGGTGTAGGGACTCTGCTTGTCAGGGGCGTTAAAGGCGGTATATTCCGCTTCGGTCATATCGGCAGGATAGAATCCGGCGCCGGCGGGTTTGGGGCCATATCCCTTTAGGAAGGCTTTCCCGTCGATGCGGTCCCAGGGGCCGTAGTTGATGGAGGCGTACTGCCTTTCCGCTTCCGTGGAGAGCGAGGAAAGGAACTCCTCTTTGGGACCGAAATACTGCTGCCAGTAGATTTTGTCCACTTCATCGGCGGCCATCCGGTACAGTTTCAAGACTTCTTTTCCGTTGTCGGTAATGCCAGTCAGGTCCGGTGCGGGGATGGTTACCTGGGCATAATTCTCTACGAGACGGTTTACATTTACGCGCTCCTGTGTGCAGGAAATGGCAACCAGGGCGAGGATTGCCCATACGGTTGTAGCTTTTTTCATAACGTTGTTTTCTTTCTGTCCTGCAAAGGTAGGTATTAGGTGCATCCGATTTTATTGATGAATAAGGTTTGTTTCGATAAAATTGATAGATAATAACGATAAATATGCCTATATTTGCGGATAAATCGGTATTGGTTATGGAATTACGTCAGTTGAAATATTTTGTCGAAGTCGGGCGCCTGGGCAGTTTCTCCCTGGCTTCCAAATCGCTGTTCATTACGCAGAGCACCATTTCCCAGCAAATCCAGAAGCTGGAGGAGGAGCTGGGTGTGGAACTGCTGACCCGGGACACGCGCCACGTGACCCTCAGCGATTATGGCGAGCAGTTCTTTCCCTGCGCCGTGCAGGTCCTGGAGGAGGCCCGGGCCGGTGCGGAACGGATCCAGGACGTGAAGGCGCTGCAAGTGGGGACGCTCAGTGTCGGCGCGACATATTCCTTCGGCCCGCTGCTCAAGCAGACGGTCCTGGACTTCTACGCCAATTTCCCGCGCATCCGCCTCAATCTGGTCATCACCTCCCAGGAAGAACTGCGACAGATGCTGCTGGACAGGCAGCTGGATGTGGCGCTTACCTACAAGTCGCCGCTGGGGGACGACCACATTGAGTCGCACCTGCTGTTCCAGAGCCGCCTCAGCCTGGTCGGCCGCATCGGGGAGCTGAAGGGCGTGGGCAGGGAAGTGTCCGTCCAGGACCTCTCCCGCTTCCCGCTGGCCCTGCCGGCCAAGGGTCTGCAGGCGCGAGATTCCCTCGAAGCCGTTCTGTTCGCGCAGAATGTCAAATTGGATATTCGCCTGGAGATCAACAGCGTACGTTCGCTCCTGGATCTAGTGGGCAGCAGCCCGCTGGTGACCATTTTGTCGGAGGAAGCCATCCACCAGGTGCAGGGCTTCGAGGCAGTCCCCATCGCCCATCCCGACGGGCGGATGGACGGCTGTTACCATTTCCTGAAAGGCAGCTATCACAAAATAGCCGCCCGGAAGTTTGTCGAAATGCTGAAGGAGAACAATTCCTTCAACCAGACCTTCGCGTAAGGCCCGCCCTTTCCCATTTCGGCAAATTTGTTATCTTTGTGTTTGACTAATCCGACTGGCCTATGACCTGCCGGTGCGCGAGTGGCTCAAGGAGCACTGGCTCAAGAAAAGTAATATCAAAACCAAATAAATATGAGAAAGTACATCATCTGCCTCACTACCACTGGGTCCTGTCCAAGATGGTCACGGACGATTCCCAGATCACGGAAGGCCTGCGTACCAAGGGTATGAACAAATAGTAACACCACCATGAAGAAGATACTTATTTTTTTTGCAGTCATTTGCGCCGTCGCTTGTTCGAACGACACGAACACCATCTATCAGTTCTCCGCTGAGTCCAATTCGGGCGATCCGGTGAACTTTGCCGACTACAAGGGCAAAGTCCTGCTCGTTGTCAATACGGCTTCCAAATGCGGCTTTACGCCGCAGTACGAAGGCCTGGAGGCCCTGTATCAGAAGTATAAATTCGAAGGCCTGGTCGTCATCGGCTTCCCCTGCGACCAGTTCGGTCACCAGGAGCCCGGCTCCGATGGTGAAATCGTGGAGTTCTGCCGCGAGAACTATGGCGTGACCTTCCCGCTGATGGCCAAATCGGACGTCAACGGCGAAAACGCCAACGAGGTGTTCAAGTGGCTGTATTCCGAGAAGCCTTTCGCCGGTTGGGGGGAGAGCGAAACGGGTAAATTCATGGACGGCATGCTCTCCAGGAATGACCCGGACTATGCCTCCAATCCCGATATCAAGTGGAATTTCACCAAGTTCCTGATTGACAGGAACGGTAAGGTCGTTGCGCGTTTCGAGCCCGTGGTGACTCCGGAAGAGATTGACGATCAGATTGTTGCCCTCCTATAACATGAATCCGGTATTCGCTGCGCTGATGATTCCGTTCCTGGGCACGGCCCTGGGATCGGGTTTCGTCTTCTTTTTGAAGCGGGACATGCCGGAGCTGTTGCAGAAGGTGCTGCTGGGCTAAACGCCCGTTTCATGACCTTTACCGGTTTGTCGGAACCCACCTTCAGGTTGGGACATAACACTTCGCGGCCTGTGTCAGTGAATCCGCATTTCTGCATTACTTTGCCGGAAGCCGGATTGGATGGGAAGTAGGTTCCCCACAGGGTTTTGTACCCTTTTTCGCGAACGCAGAAATCCATGACCAGGCGGAGCGCCTCGGTGCAGATTCCCTGGCCCCAATAGGGTCGGGCGATCCAATATCCGACTTCGCATTCGCTTTCCGTTATGGCCAGGTGGGACTGCCCGGCTGTCAGATAGCCTATGCAGCCGATGGCCTCTCCCGTTTCCTTTAGCTCGACCGCCCACATCCCTTCGCCCATGAAGAGGGTGCGGATGATTTGTCGGCTTTCTTCCACATTTTTGTGCGGCGGCCATCCGGCCCGGGGGCCCAACTCCGGGTCTGAAGCCCATTTGAACAGCGTTTCGGCATCGCCTTCGCGCCAGGGGCGCAGGCGTATTCTTTCTGTTTCCATCATTATTCAGTCGAGTGTGATGCTGTCGATTCGCAGGCGCAGGGTGCCGGAGGGGACGTGAGCTTCGGCGATTTCGCCGACCTTCTTGCCCATCAGGGCGGCGCCGATGGGGGATTTCAGCGAAATCTTGCCCGCCTCGAGATTCATCTCGTGGGGGCTGACGATCTGGAATGTCATGCGTTTGTTGGTCGTGAGGTTCGTGAATTCGACCCGGCTCAGCAGGCTGACCCGGTCCTTGGGGAGGGCGTCGGGGTCGATCACGCGGGAATGTTCCAGGATCTTCTGCAGGAAGCGGATACGGCTGATGGTCTTGGCCTGGATCCGCCTTGCCTCCCGGTATCCCGCATTGTCGCTCCGGTCCCCCTGGGCGCTGGCCTCAGCGAGTTCTTCCTGCACCTTGGGGTACACCTCGTTGATCAGGTGCTTCAGCTCGGTTGTCAGCTCGTTGTATCGTTGCTTGGACAGGTATTCCATGGCTCAAATATACGCAATTTAATACTCAAAGGAAAACGATCACCCCGGCGACCAGCGCCGCGGGGATGGCTGGCAGCACGCCGAACAGCAACATGATTACGAGGTTGTTTTATTTTGACGCCGGAAGTTTGTTCTGCAGGTCCTTCTCGAAGATGTCCCGCGCTACGATGCGGTAGTGGGGATGGTAGGTCTGTTCGAAGATGGGGCTGTGGTGCAGAATGTAGTGTCCTTCGGCCATGAGGGAATCGATGGCCGCCAGGTCAGCCTCTGCGTCCGGAAGGGCGGGGAAGTCCTTGCGGATGATGTTGGCGACGGAGGCCCATTTGGCACTCCATGCTTCTTCAGAGAGGGTTTTCCCTTCATTGGCACTTCTTACGAAAGCGGCCAACAGCGTTTCGGCATCTATCAGTGAATCCAGGACCACGGACAAGTCCACGCGGACAAAATTCCCGGCGTCGCCGACGCTCACGCAGCGCTCCGCCGGGATCTCATACCGGCCACTGTCCAGATCTTCCCGATAGGCCTGCAGTTCTTCCATCAGGTATGCCCTGGCCGCGTCCGGATTAGGGATCAGGTGCCCCGGGCCCAGACAGTCCTGGCAGAAGCTTTTGTAGATGTCCTGCACCCGGGTCTCGGGGTACTGCCTGATCTGCTGCCGGATGGCCTCCCGCGTAGGATCGGGCTGGCTGGATGCAAGCTGGGTCAGTGAAACCGGAACGGTGTCGAGCCGGTCGGACTCGGACATGTGCTGCGGGTTGGTGCCGGGGACCCCCTGGGGAACGGGCATTCCCAATTCTTTGAACAACGCTTCCCAGTAGGGCGGCATCGTTCCGTCCGCCGCGAGGAAATTCATGGGCTGACTCTCAAATACCGGCTCTCCGTTCGCGTCCAGATAGCATTTCTGAACGAGTTCCGAGCAATACAGTTCTTCGTTTTCCGGCAGGAAACAAAAGTCGTAAGGTCTGCCGCCATAGGCTTTGGCCTGCATCACGGCTGCATCTGCGTCAATATCCCGGGCCCGCTTCACCACAAACACCGGAAGAGATCCGTCTTCCAGCCTGTTGTCATTGAGAAATACATCCAGGCTATGCCTCCCGACGCCCCGTTCCGGGGTGGCTTCAATCATCCAGATACCGTCGTTGGAGACTTCGGCAATCGCCACATGGGTGATGTTCAGTTGTCCTTCTTTTCCGGTTGCTGCAGAGATGGCAGCGCCCATGGAGGCGCTGTCCGCGTCATATTCTGCCGGAATGCCGACGAAGACCAGGTCTCCGCTCCTGAGGGTATCGATTCTTTCCCCGCAGCTCAAGGCAGCGACTGCGGTGATGGCGGATAGGATCCAAGACTTCCAATTCATTTGGCTGGGCTTTTTATTTGCCAATGCAGAATATTAAATTCATTGACATGGTTCAAATGTGGTTCAAGTTTTTCGGTAATAACTTCCACGTAGCCGGTACAAAAACGGACTTGGATTCTCTTCAGTGAGATCTTCGGAAACTTGCCCAAGCCCGATTTCAAAGGTACGAAAAATGGCGGAAACCGCCAAGAGTTGAGGCGCTATCCAGCGGTGATTTGACGCTTATCAAGAAGATTGAAAGGTAAAATCGGATTTCTCGGGCGACTTATTTATTTCCCAAGAAACTCTGTTGGCGTAATACCCGTCACCTTCTTGAAGAGACGGGTGAAGTGGTGCGGGTATTCGAAACCCAGTAGGTGAGCGGTTTCGTTCACGTTGTGGCCATTCATCAAAAGGGTCTTGCCCTGTTCGATCACGAAAGAGTGGATATAGCCGATGGCCGTGCCGCCGCTTGCCTTGTGGATCACATCGCCCAGGTAGCGGGGCGAATAGGCCAGCTGCTCCGCGCAGTATTGAACGGAAGGGACGCCGAGGTCCATTTGCCTGCCGTCCAGGTAGTACTCTCGCAGCAGGTTGTGGAAACGCTTGAGGAGGTCCGATGAGCCTCTGTCTTCCCTGGAGAGCTGACGCAGATAGATGCGCTGGCAGTATTCCAGGACAAGGCGGATATATCCCAGGATGACAGCCCTCAGTGCTGGAGAATCTTCGTTCTCCTGCAGTTCGTGCCTGAGCTGCGAGAGGAGCTGGGTGATCCGGCCCCATTCGGATGGGTCCATTTTCAAAGTCTCCGTGGCGAAGTAGGAGAAGTATCGGTACTCCTTCATCCTGGTTTCCAGATCCGTTCCGTGCAGAAGTTCCGGAGAGAACAGCAATACCCATCCGCTGATGTAGAGGTCCTCGCCACTATCTTCCTTACCGCCGATCTGGCCCGGCTCCACGGCAATGATGGAACCGTCGGCCGCATCGAACATTTTCATCCCATAGGTGAGATTCTTGGGGAAATTCTTTTGTATGAAGAGACCGTATACGCCGTAATTGTTCAGGCTGGAACGGAACGGCGACACCTCGTCGTAGTGGATGACGCTCACAAGGGGATGTAACTCCCGGGCCCCCACGGAGCGGGCGTACACATTGGGATTTGAGACGTGCAGGATGTTCTTCATGTCACGTAAAAGGGTATGAACTCCTGCAAAAATAAGCAAAGTTCTGCGATATTGGTAGATATTGGCCCAAAATCGGTTAAAGACTCTCCGAAAGACAGCCTACCTTTGCAACATCTAACATCTACGATATGAATATCAAATCCATCCTTGCAATCTGCGCCGTATCCCTGATGCTGCTTGGCTGCAAACAAAACACGAAAGATATGAGTACGCTTACCCTCACCCAGGAATGGGACAAGAAGTTCCCGAAGTCTGAACTTGTCAATCACTGCAAGGTCACTTTCCACAACCGCTACGGCATTGAGCTGGCGGCCGATATGTATGTTCCTAAAGATAAAGATGCTGAAGGAAAGCTTCCCGCCATTGCGGTGAGCGGCCCGTTCGGCGCCGTGAAGGAGCAGTCCAGCGGCCTGTACGCCCAGCACATGGCCGAAAGGGGCTTCCTGACCATCGCCTTCGACCCTTCCTTCACCGGTGAATCCGGCGGCGAGCCCCGCAGGATGGCCTCTCCGGACATCAACACGGAGGACTTCCTGGCGGCCGTGGACTTCCTCTCCACCTGCGAGATGGTCGATCCGGAGCGTATCGGCATCATTGGCATCTGCGGTTTCGGCGGCATGGCCATCAATGCGGCCGCGCTGGACCCGCGCATCAAAGCGACGGTAACTTCCACCATGTACGACATGAGCAAGGTGAACGTCGAGGGCTATTTCGCCAGCGAGGATACGCCCGCCCAGCGGATGGAGAAGCGCAAAGCATTGGCGGCCCAGCGTACAAAGGACTATGCTGCGGGTACTTATGAGCGTGCGGGCGGTGTCATCGATCCGCTTCCGGAAGACGCACCCTGGTTTGTCAAGGACTATCATGCCTACTACAAGACGCCTCGCGGCTATCACGAGAGAAGTGGCAATTCCACGGACGGCTGGAACGTAATCGGCTGCCAGAGCTTCCTGAACCAGCCCCTGCTGGCCTGGGCTGCAGAGATTGAGACGCCCGTGCTCCTCATCCACGGGGAGAAAGCCCACAGCCGCTATTTCAGCGAGTATGCCTTCAACCTGCTGACCGGCACCAACAAGGAGCTGATGATCATCCCCGGCGCCTCCCATGTGGATCTCTATGACGATGAGGCCGGCGTGATTCCCTACGACAAGATGGAAAGCTATTTCAAAACTAATCTGAAGTAATGAAAAGCTTGATATCCACCCTTCTATGCTGCTTCTTCCTGGCGCTGCCCGCTTGTGGGAAACTGCCCGTTCAGGCTGGACAGGAGGAACAGCAGGTGAAAGCAGAAAAGCAGTCTATGACCATCCATATTGCCGTCGGCGAAAAAACCTTCACCGCCCATATTGAAGACAGCGAAACCGGGAGGGCATTTGTTGCCAAACTCCCGCTTACGCTGGACATGTCTGAGCTCAACGGAAACGAGAAATACTGCTACGGCGTAGAACTGCCGGGAGCCGATAAGTACTACGATTCCATCGCCGCCGGCGACCTGATGCTCTATTCCGGCAATTGTGTCGTACTGTTCTACGGCAGCGCCGGCGGCTATAGCTATACCCGTATCGGGAAGCTTACCGGCACGGATGGTCTGAAGGAAGCCCTGGGAACCGGTAGTATTCGTGTCTCCTTCGCAAAGCAGGAATAAAAGGAGTCCGCTGGAGTTTCATCCCCTTTGCCTTCTCCTTCTTCGCCTACATCTCCCACTGGTGGACGGACACGGAGGGCTCCCTGGCCGCTGCCGTCGAAGAAATGCCCGTGGCCATGCTCTCAATGCGTCTTGCGGAACGCTCGCTGAAGAAATAAGGGAAACGCTTAATCGCCCTTTTTCGCAAGGGCGCGAAAATAGCAAAGGGCACTCTCGTAATCCATGAAACGCGAGGCATCGGCGGCACCGTTGGCATGCTTGGACACCGCCACTTCGGGATGGTATTGCAGGCCAAAGAAGAAGGGCTTGTCGGTACGCTCCACAGCCTCAATGATGTCGATGCCGCTCGTCTTGGAGACAGCAGTCACCTTGAGCGACGTCCCCTCCACGCTCAGCACCGCTTGATGGTGCCATGACGGCACTTTGCGGACCGTCTCGCTACCTGTGATCTGTCGCATCAGTGATGTAGGATCCGTAATTGAGACATCGTGCACGGCAAAGTCGCGCCCGTGCTCTGCCGTCGGCTCCATGCGGTGCTCTCCGGAATAGGGCAGTCCCTGCGCCTCGAAGTAGTTCTGCAGATCCTGTATCATCTGTGCGCCTGAAACGACGCTGAGCATCTGCATCCCCCGACAGATGCACAATACCGGCAGTGCCGGTTCCTTCTCCAGGCACCACCTCATCAGGATATAGTCCGACACGTCGCGCCGTCCGTCGCAGTTGCCTTCCGCCTCGATGCCGTGCCAGGGCTCGGGGGTCTTGTAGAAGGAAGGACCGATGTCTGAACCGCCGGTGAAGATAAGTCCGTCCAAACCGTTGAGCAGACTTGCGATATCCTGCCCGACAAAGGGATTGGCCTTCACCTTGTCGGCATACTCCTGCAGTACAACGCCGTGCTCATCGGTATACTGTGCCAGCAGCTGATCCCCTTCGTATTCCATAAAGGGCGACTTCAGCAGCGGCAGCGGTACGGGGATTGCGCCTGCCTCCCGTACGCTCTGCAGCGTACTGGTGTAGGTGATGGCCGTATCGTCTCCCCGCCAGGCGATACCGATGCGGATGGGAGTGCCATCCTGCCGTTTGCCGCACGACGAGAAGAGGACAAGACAGCAGTAAAATACGACAGCGTATGTAAGGCCGTGTTTCATGAGAAAATGTGGTACTGGGAACAAAGATACTTTTTTCCAACGAGTTTTGTCTGAAATAACAGGTTTAATCCGACAAAAATGCATTTGACCTTTGAAGGAAAATGATTTATCTTTGTTACTGGCGCCATGAACCAGGCTGCTGGATTACTTAGACTTTAGAAGCCGTTCCCCCGGCACCTATAGCCAAGATTGAACCCAAAGAAAAACGATATGGAAATGAAGTTTTGCCAGAGCTGCGGAATGCCGCTCACGGAAGAAGTCCTCGGCACCAATGCCGACGGGAGCAAGAATGAAGATTACTGCATCTACTGCTATAAGGACGGGAAGTTCCTGCAGGAGTGCACGATGGAGGAAATGATCGAGCACTGCGCCCAGTTTGTGGGCGAGGTGAACAAAGGGCTGCCGCAGCCCATCACGAAAGAGGAATACATCGGTCAGATGAAGCTGTATTTCCCCCACCTGAAACGCTGGCGCAAGGAGCTGACACTTGCGGACTCCATGCCGGAGAATCCCGCTCTCTCCGGCGTGAAGGAACTCATCGGCACAATGGCCGATAAACTGCCCATTGCTTACATCTCATCAGTGGACCAGGACGGTTTTCCCTGGACCAAGGCTATGTTGAAGCCACGTAAGCGTGAGGGTATCAAAACCTTCTACTTTACCACCAACACCTTCTCAATTCGTGTAGCTCAATACAAGGCAAACCCTAAGGCAAGCGTCTATTTTTGCGATGCCAAGGGATTTAAGGGCATGATGCTCAGAGGCACTATGGAGGTATTGACGGATGCCGCCTCGAAGGAAATGATTTGGCGCGAGGGTGACACGCAATACTATCCCGGCGGCGTCACCGACCCTAACTACTGTGTCCTTAAATTCACCGCCACCGACGGCCGCTTCTACAGTGATTTCTACCCGCGCAGTTTTGTGATTGAATAACTATGAAAATCAGAATCACTGCCATCAGGAAGGCTTCGTACCCGGATTTGATGGTGAAATATGAGAACCCTATCGAACACACTTGCGATGTGCTGGAAGGGCAGGAGTGGATCTCTATAGACGGCAGGTGCCCTGAAGGGATGTGCCCTTCGGCCTGGGGCTCCATGAGGGAGTTTGTCGAGGCTCTGGTCCGTGGTGAAGGAAACTTCTACGACGGCTGGATGAAGAATCCGAATAGCGCCATGATTAGCTGCAACGACGGCTTCCGGCCGGTGAGTTTCTACATTGAAGTGATCTGAAGCTACCGCTTTGACGGATACTCCACGAATGGGCTGAACCAAGTAATTCTTCGTATCTTTACGTCGATAAATCGGAATTAACATCAACCATATGACCAACATCACCAAACTCCTTTGCTTAGGCCTCTGCCTCTGTGCAGTTGCCTGCGGAAACCCGTCACAGAAAGCGTCTGACACTGAATTTACCGACAGC
>CACXNA010000002.1 GCA_902768985.1 uncultured Bacteroidia bacterium
TTCTTCGAGAAAATACATATCCCTGAGCGGAATAATCCTGACTTTATCGTACTGGCTTTTGTACACCCAGAAATTCTCTTCACACCAATCCAGGATGTCACTCTGCCTAGCCTGAAGGTCGGCGCCCGGATAGGCCATCACAAAGCAGATGCCGCCTCCGGCGTTGCTCATACTTTCATTATGGGCCGAATTGATCTTGGGCATAATTTCGCCCCGCATCAGTACGTCCGGAGCTTTCAGGATGGAGTTCCCGAAATCTTCATAGACGCCGCAGACAGTAAGCGGATAATCCGCATTATCATTCAAGGTTATGACCTGGCCAATAGGATCCTTGTCCCCGAAATGGGCATTGACAAACTCCCGGCTCACCATACAGCGGTCCTGGGAAACGCGCCAGTCGGCCTTGTTTCCCGCCACCAAGTCATAGCTGAACATCTCAAAGAAGGTGCTGTCCGCTGCCATCGTGCTGCCATAGACTCGTTCTCCGTTAATGTTGAACGCTGCCGCCGATGCGATGTTGGCCACGCAACATCCCTTTTCTATTTCAGGAAAATTGTTCTTCAGGTGCTTGTCCAGCCAATAACCCATCATCACGTTATCCTCATTGGCAATCACATAAATCCGGTCCGCATTCTTCTGGAATGAATCCGTGGACAGTTGCCGCTGGACATACACCGCCAGCAGGAGCACGAACGCCATCGACACCGTGAGGCCCACGAGGTTGATGGCCCCGTATAACTTGTTCTTCTTAAGGAAGTTCCAAAAACTTTTCATTGCTTAGAATACCAACACGTCACTGTCACCGTAATTGTCATACCCCGAGGTGATGACCTTCTCGCCGGGCTCGAGGCCTTCGAGAACCTCGTAGTACTGGGGGTTCTGGCGACCGATGCGGATCTCCCGTTTGACGGCCTTGGTGCCGTCTTTGTTGACGACGTAGATCCATTTGCCGCCGGTCTTCTGGTAGAAGGTGCCTCGCGGGATGATGATGGCCTCCTCCGGTTGGCCCAGCTGGAGGTTCAGGTAGTATGTCTGGCCGCTGCGGATGTTGTCCGGTTGCACGCCGTCGAACTTGAAGTCCGCCTTGAACTTCCCGTCGCGGACCTCCGGATAGACCTTGCGGATCAGCGTGGAATAGGTCTCGCCCTGGCGCTCGAAGGTGGCCTCCAGGCCCTCCACGACGCGGTCGATGTAGTGCTCGTCGATCTGCGCCTCCACCTTGTAGGTGCCCACGGAGTTGATCTGGCCGATCTTGGTGCCGGAGGCGATGCTCTGGCCGAGGACCACGTCCAGCAGGCCGAGCTCGCCGTCGATGGGCGCCTTGACGATGAGGTTGCCCTTGCGCTTGCGGATCATCTGCATGTTCAGGAGCATGTTCTCCAGGCTCTCCTCCATGCGGTCGATCTGCGTGCCGCGGTAGAGGCTGTCCTGCTTGGAGCGCTCGCGGATCAGGTCGTATTTCTGCTTCGCCAGGTTATAATCTTCCTCCGCCTTGAGGTATTCCTCCTTCGCGATGAGCTTGTCCTCGTAGAGGGCCTTCTGCTGCTCGTAGGCGCGGCGCAGGCGCTCCACCTGCGTGCTGTATTCCAGCACGTTCTGGCGGACGTCCAGCTTCTGCTGCTCCATGGAGATCTGCGTGTTGCGCAGGATGTTCTCCTTCTCGGCCAGCTCGGCCTCGGAGTTCAGGATCTGGAGGTCCAGGTTGTCATTGTTCAGGACGAGGATGGCGTCGCCGGCCTTGACCGCGGAGCCCTCCTCGATGAGGATCTTCTCCACGATACCGCCCTCCTGCGGGCTCAGCTGGATGGTCGTCATCGGCTGCACGCGCCCGCTGATGCGGATGTAGTCGTTGAACTCGCCCATAACGGCCGTGGAGACCGTCAGGCTGTCCGCGTCGACGCGCAGGGTCTTGTTGTTCGGCCGCGCGATGAGGTAAATCACAAACACCAGCAGCAGCGCGCCCAGCCAGTACGGCAGGGCCTTCTGCGTGAACGCCACGCGCCAGCCAGTCTTCTTCTCGATAATCTTATCCATAGGTTATTGATTAACGTATTCTACTCCATTGTAATACTTGACCACCGCCTGCTTGATGAGGTACTTGAACAGGCTGTTCATCTCGTCGGCCTGGGCCTTGAGAAAGTTGTTGTTCGCGGTCTGGAACTCCAGCGGGGAGATGAGCCCCTGCTCGAGCTTCTTCAGGTTCAGGGTGTAGGCCTCGGCCTGCACCTCGGCCTTGTGCTGCGCCTGCTCGTAGGCGAGCGCGGAGCCGTCGCGGTCCTGGATGGCCCGCCGCACCTCGCTCTCCACGTCGCGGCGTTTCTGGTCCAGCTCGGCCGTCGCCTTATTGAGCGCGTTACGCTTGCGCGAAATGGCGGACTGGCGGCTCATGCGGTTCCAGATGGGGATGGAGACGGAGAGTTGGATATACTCGCCGCCGTTGTTGCGGAACTGCTCCCCGAAGGGCGCGGTGGCCGCCCCCTGGTAGGAATAATAGCTGGTGTTCCAGCCGGCATAGAGACCCAGGGAGGGCAGCAGCTGCCACTTGGCAGTGTTGAGCTCCCGTTTGGCGTTCTGCGCCTGCCAGGAGGCGATCTGGACGCTCGGGTTATGTTCGAGGGCGAAGGAGACGATTTCGTCGGGATTCCGGGTCAAGCCCGGAATGACTATGGTGGTACCGTCATGCCCGACCTGATCGGGCATCTCCGTCACGATGTTCAGCTCCTCGTCCAGCGGCCAGAACATCAGGTCCGCGAGGGTCATCTTCTGGTCGTTGTAATAGTTGCGGGTATTCGTCAGTTCGTACTGACGGTCGATCAGGTCGGCCTCCATCTGGATCACGTCGGCGTGGCCCTTCTGGCCCAGCTCTTCCTGACGCTTCGCCTTCTTCAGGGCCTGCTCGGCCACGGCCACCTGCTCCTCGTAGACGTCGCAGAGACGCTTGTAGTAGACCACATTATAATAGGCCTCCATCACCGCCAGGCAAATGTCGGCTTCCACCTGCTTTTCCTGCGAGCTGGCGATGAGCATCCCGGTCTTGGAAATCTTGTAGTTGTTCACGGCCTTGAAGCCGTCGAAGAGGTCGATGCCGGCGCTCACGCCATAGTTGTTGTGGAAGGAGGTCGTGTTGAAATAGGTGTTCGTCTGCGGGTCGATGCTGCGGCCGAAGTTGTAATAGGCGTAGGTGCTCGCATTGATCTGCGGGGTGAACAGCAAGAGGGCCGCGTCGCGGCGCGCAATCTGCGCGTCGCCCACAGCGGCCTGCTGGATCCGGATCTTGGTGGAGTTGGAGATCGCATACGCCATGCAGTCATGCACGTTCAGTGGTTCCTGACCCTGGGCGCTTGCCGTCACGGCGAGTGCCAGGGCCATTAAGAACCAATTGCTAATAGTTTTGGTAAGCATAGAATATTGTTTTATCGCCTACACCCGCAACACCCACCGTGCCAAAATATATAATTCATTGATTTACAGCATTTAAAGAGCAAGGCACCCTTCCCGAAAAGTGTAAAGCCCTTTACACCTCTTTACACTTTCGCCTTTACACCTTTACACCTTTACACCCGTACACGTGCGCCCGAGTGCAAGTAACGGTCAGAATAACGTACCGTTACTTGCAAAAAAGGCCGTTTTTGCAGGTAACGGTCCAATTTGAGTACCGTAAATTGCGGTCTGGGGAATATCTGAATGGAAAAATATTATCTTTGTAAAGTTTCTTTACACAACGATGGCATCCAAGCGTGGTAAAATCCTGATCGTGGACGACAACGCCGGCATCCGCCGGGCGCTGGAGATCCTGCTGCCGCTGCACTTCGCCGAGGTGAAGACCCTTCCCTCCCCGGCGACGCTCGTCAGCACCCTGGAGCAGTTCCGCCCCGACGTGGTGCTGCTGGATATGAATTTCAATACGAGCATCAACACCGGCAACGAGGGCCTCTACTGGGCCGGGGAGATCAAGAAGATGGTCCCCGAGGTGGAGGTCGTGCTCTTCACGGCCTACGCCGACATCCAGCTGGCCGTCGAGGGGATGAAGCGCGGCGCGTTCGACTTCCTCGTGAAGCCCTGGGACAACGACAAGCTCGTCGAGGTCCTGACCGCCGCGCGGGACAAGGCCCGCAAGGCGATGGGCAGAGATGCTTCGGCCAAAGGCCTCAGCATGACAGGTAATTGTCATTCTGAGCGAAGCGAAGAATCTATGTTCTGGGGCAGCTCCGCCGCGATGGCGGCCATCCGCAAGACGCTCGACAAGATCGCGCCCACGGACGCGACGGTCCTGATCACCGGCGAGAACGGCACCGGCAAAGACGTGCTGGCGCGGGAGATCCACGCCCGCAGCCTGCGCAGCGGGAAGCCGATGGTGGCGGTGGACGCCGGCGCCATCACGGAGACGCTCTTCGAGAGCGAACTCTTCGGTCACGTGAAGGGCGCCTTCACGGACGCGCACACCGACCATGTCGGGAAATTCGAACAGGCCGACGGCAGCACCCTCTTCCTCGACGAGATCGGCAACATCCCCCTGCACCTGCAGGCCAAGCTGCTGCGCGTGATCCAGAGCCGCAGCGTCGTGCGCGTGGGCGGCACGCAGGCCACGCCGGTGGACATCCGCCTGGTCTGCGCGACCAACATGGACCTGGAGGCGCTGGTGCGCGAGGGCCGCTTCCGCGAGGACCTCTACTACCGCATCAACACCGTCCACATCGCGCTGCCGCCTCTGCGGGAGCGCAAGGAGGACATCGTGCCGCTGGCGCAGCTCTTCCTGGAGCGCTTCGCGCAGAAATACCACCGCCCCCTGACGGGAATCGCCCCAGACGTGGCCGAAATCCTGAAGGCGCAGCCCTGGAGCGGCAATATTCGCGAGCTGCAGAACGTCGTCGAGAAGGCCGTGATCCTTTCGGAGGGCACCGAACTGACGGCGAAGGACATCCAGCTGGAGCCGGCCGCCAGGACCATCCGCGCGGTCAACGAGGCCGAGGAGGAGCGGCTGGTGCGCGAGGCGATGGAGCGGGCGGCGGGCAACATCTCCGCCGCCGCCAAGATGCTGGGCGTCAGCCGCCCGACGCTGTATGCGAAACTGAAAAAATACGGATTATAGAGATTCCGGGTCAAGCCCGGAATGACTATATATGCAGTTGTATCAAATCATATTGCTGGTACTGGCTGTCGCGGCGCTCGCGGCGCTGATCGCCGCCGCCGTCATCCGCCGCAAGGATATCAGGAAGGTGGCGTACATGATGGACGCGCTGGAGGACGGCGAGCTGAATTTCCGCTTCAAAGAGAGCAGCCGGTTCAACCGGACGCTGAACCGCATCCGGACCATCTTCGAGATGCAGCGCCAGCAGCATGAGCAGGATTCCTGGACCAAGCTGATCCGCGTGCTCACGCACGAGATCATGAACACCGTCTCGCCCATCGCATCCCTCTCCGACGCCATGGCCAAGTCCATGGACGAGCAGGGACACAGCGAGCTCGACATCAAGGCGGGCCTGGAGACCATCTCCGATTCGTCGAACAACCTCATCGGCTTCGTGCAGACCTACCGGCAACTCTCCGGCGTGGCCAAGCCGGTCCGCAAAGCGTTGGATCTGAAAGAGTTGATGGACAGCGTAATTGCGCTGAACAGCGAATTCGCCGCCTCCTGCGGCGCCGTCTGCAAGTACCGGCCGGAGGCGGACGACCTGATGATCTACGCCGACGAGGGGCAGATCTCCCAAATCTTCATCAACCTGATCAAGAACGCCCTGCAGGCGGGTGCAAAAAACATCGTGATCGGCGCCGGCATGGGCCCGGACGACGAAGTCATCGTCCGGGTGGCCAACGACGGCGAGCCGATTCCCGCCTCCGCGCAGGAGCAGATCTTCATTCCGTTCTACACGACCAAGAAGGAGGGCTCCGGCATCGGCCTGAGCATCTCGCGCCAAATCATGCGCAACCACAACGGCACCATCGAGCTGACGCGCAGCGACGCCGAGCGGACCGTCTTCGAGCTCCGCTTCCGCTAATATTTTCAGGGAAATTTACACCAGCACGCTGACGCCGATGGCAATCAGCACCACGCCGCCGACGATCTCGGCCCAGCGCCCGAAGCGGGCGCCGAGGGCGCGGCCGCCGCGCAGTCCCACGATCACGGACAGGGCCGTGATGGCGAAGACGGCCACCAGCAGGGGCTGGAAGCCCGGCCAGTCCACCCCGTCCATCGACTGCGAGGCGCCGACGGCGAGTGCGTCGATGCTCGTGGCCAGACCGCCGAGGATGATGCTGCGCCAACTGCTGAGGTCGCGCACCTCCACCTCCCCCTTGATGCCCTCGATGAGCATCGAGCCGCCGACGTAGAGCAGCAGCAGGAAGGCGATGATGTGGGAGATTTTCTCGACCATCCCCACGAAGAGGTAGCCGAAGGCCCAGCCGGCCAGCAGCAGGCCCGCCTGGATGACGGCGAAGGCCAGGGCGACGCCGAGGATTTCGCGCCAGCGCACGCTGCGCAGCGTCACGCCCGAGCAGAGCGAGACGGCGAGGCAGTCGGCGCAAAGCGATGCTGCCAGGAGGATAGATTCCCAAATGCCCATTTTTCTTAAAAAAGCACACAAAAATACGACTAAAAAGCTAATATTTCAATTATTATTTCTACTTTTGCAGGCTAGCAACTCCGCACTGCTAGCTATCCCGTAAGTTTAACCCCCTTCCGACGATTGTGCCGGGACCAACCAGGAAGGAAGCATGATCAAGATTTTCTACAGACGAGGCTCTGACATCGTCATCAGCCAGTCCGAAACGGAGTTTGCTGCTATCGGCAAAGAAAATGTCCTCTGGATAGACCTCCTGCAGCCTACAGGAGAGCAGAAGAGGGCCGTCGAGGCGTTCCTCGGCACGGAGATTCAGAGCCGTGCTGAAGCGGAGGAGATTGAAAGCTCCTCCCGGTTCTACGAAGAAGGCAATGCCATTTTCGCCAACACCAACTTCCTCTCCCCTTCCGGAGACGGCATGTTGATGGACCCTGTGTCCTTTATCCTTTCCGACTCCATTCTCACGACGGTGCGCGAGATTCCCCTGCGCTCCCTGGACACCCTGCAGCTCAAGGTGCAGGCCCTGCCGGAGCAGTTCCCGGATGGATTCACCACCTTCGTGGAGATCATGGACAAGCGCGTCGACCTGGACGCCGACATCGTGGAGGTCATCTCCAAGGAGGTGTCGCAGTTCAGCAAGCGCATCAACCAGAAGGAAGACATCAACGAGGAGTTCCTCCTCGACATCAACCAGCTGCAGGAGAGCGCGATGACCGTCCGCGAGAACGTCGTGGACAAGCAGCGCCTGATCTCCAACATCCTCAAGAGCAAGCGCTGCCCCAAGGACCCGGAGCTGCGCGAGGACCTGGGCATCATCCTGCAGGATATAGCCTCCCTGATCAACCACACGAATTTCAACTTCGAGCGTCTGGAGTACCTGCAGGACACCGTCCTGGGTATCATCAACCTCGACCAGAACAACATCATGAAGATCTTCACCTTCGTGTCCGTGCTGCTGATGCCGGCCACGCTCGTGGCGAGCTTCTATGGCATGAACGTCACCCTCCCCTTCGCCCAGAAATGGTGGGCCTGGCTGGCGATTTTCATCCTGATGGCCTGCCTGGCCGTCGCCATCTGGATCATCTTCAAACGCAAAAAGATGCTGTAGAGCTTGCTCTGCGGCATTTTTTTCATATCTTTGCGCTCCCAAAAACCAAAAGATATGAAAAAAACCGTTTTACTTCTTCTTCTGTCCCTTTGCACCCTGACCCTTTCCGCGCAGGAAAGCCGGACCTACCGCAAAGGCTATCGCGGCAACATCGAGATCGGTAACTATACCATCATCGGCAAAGACAAATACGGCGGACTTGCCCAGATTACGACCTCCCAGGGCTACAGCTTCGGCACCGGCGCCTACATCGGACTCGGCTTCGGCGCGGGCTTCGACCTGGACGCGCATGTGTACATTCCCCTCTTCATGGACGCGAAGTACAACTTCATCGACAACAAGGTCAGCCCGTTCGCTTCCGTCCGCGCCGGCATCCGCTTCAGCCCGGAGGTCGACAGCTACCTCAGCTATGGTTTCGCCATCGGCGGCGGCGTGGATTTCGGCCGCTACAGCGTCAAGCTCGGGTATGAATATAACGCAGCGAAGGCCTCGATCTACAGCCAGGGCCGCCATGAAGAGATTTACAGCAAGCCCAGCCTGCTGTTCTGCAGCTTCGCCTTCAACTTCTAAAGCAGCGGCTTCAGCGTAAAGCTGAAGACGCGCGGCTCCGCCGTCAGGCGGTACTGCGGCCGCGGCATCGCTCCCCAGGAGTTCTCGCAGCCCAGGCCCATCTGGACGAGGTCCACGTTGACGTGCGTCAGGCCGTCTTCTTTGAGCTCCAGCGAGTGGCGCTGGTCGCCGCCCTTGGAGCGGCTGCCGCCGGTGACCGACAGGTCGATGTCGCGGCGGCCGAACGGCAGGGCGGAGGCGGAGAACTGCGTCGGCGCGGCGATCTCGAAGCCGCAGCCGGCGGCGTCCGTCAGGCGCATCCAGCGCATTCCCACGTGGGTGCCGGACTCCTGCGGGCGGGCGTAGCCGAAGTGGTACTGATCGGCCACGGCCTGCTTCCAGATGCCCATCTGCGAGGCACCCTGGCGGTCGATGTAATTCTCGAACGGCCCTTCGCCGTAGAATTCCAACGTGTTGAACGTCCCCGGCATCGCGAACTCCACGCCGAAGCGGAAGAGTCCCGGCGCGCCTTCGCGCACTTCGGTCATGTGCTCCGTGACGGTGATGCTGCCGTCCGCGGCGATGGCATAGCGCATTTCCACCTTGGCCAGGCCCTCGCCGACATCATAGACGGTTTTGATTTCTTGATCAAGGTTGACCGACATCTCGACGAGCTTGAACTCCGGATACAGCCAGGCACCCATGCGCCGCTGCAGCCAGGCACCGAGGTCGTTCTCCGTGACGGCGCGGCCGAAGCAGGGCATCAGCGGAGCGGCCAGCAGCTGCTTGCCGTCGACCTTATAAGAACTGAGCGCACCCGTGGCCGGGTCGAAATAAGCTTCGAAATGGCGTCCGCCCAGGTCGGCGGCCGTCAGGCGGTAAGGCGCCTCCCGCAGGAGGAGCTGGTCGTAGGCGACCACCGTGCCCGCGGGCAGGATGCCGTCGCTGCGGCGCAGGACGTAACTGACATTGAGGTACAGCTCGCCGGGGATGTCTTTCAGGTCCGCGGCCCGGAAGCCCAGGTCCGCGGTGACGGTCTGCTGCGGCGCGGCCTTCGGGGCGTCGGCCTGGCCCGCCAGGACGGGACGGCCGTCAGCGATCACCTCCCAGCGCAGCATATAGCGGCTCAGGTCGATGAAGAAGTTCTCGTTATACACGCTCACGCGGCCGTCCAGGGCCTGCTCCGGCGCGCCGGAGGTCAGGATGGAGCGGTAGCCGTGCTGCACCTCGTAGGCGTGCGGGTGCAGGCTGCGGTCGGCGGCGATGATGCCGTTGCAGTTGAAGGCATTGTCCGACGGATCGTAGTCGTTGAAGTCGCCGCCGAAGGCGTAGATGTAGCCGGTACGCGACTTGTCGGACGGCCAGCGGACGGCCTGGTCCACGAAGTCCCAGATGCAGCCGCCCTGCAGCTCCGGATACTTCCGGAAGAGGTCGAGATAGTCCTCGAAGCCGCCCATGGAGTTGCCCATCGCGTGGGCGTACTCACACATGATGACGGGACGGGTAATCTCCGGATTCTCAGCGTATTTGACCAGGTCTGCGTAGGTCAAGTACATGTAGCAGATGATATCCGTGTTGTACTCCTCGCCCGCGCGTTCGTACTGGATGGGGCGGCTCTTGTCCCAGGCCTTCAGCCAGTCGTAGGCGGCGTAGAAGCACTGTCCGTTGCCGGCCTCGTTGCCCAGGCTCCAGATGATGACGGAAGGGTGGTTGACGTCGCGCTGCGCCATGCGCTGCACGCGCTCCAGGTGGGACTGCTTGTAGATGGGATTGTTGCCCAGCGTCTGCGGGCCGTAACCCATGCCGTGCGACTCGATGTCGGCCTCGTCGATGACGTAGAGGCCGTAGCGGTCGCAGAGATCCAGCCAGCGCGGGTCGTTGGGGTAGTGGCTCGTGCGGACGGTGTTGATATTCAGCTCCTTCATGATGCGGATGTCCTCCAGCATCTCGTCCACCGTGACCACGTAGCCGCCCGTGGCGGACATCTCGTGGCGGTCGGCGCCCTTGATCAAGACGGGCTGGCCGTTGACGAGCAGTTGCCGGCCGCGGATCTCCACCGTGCGGAAGCCGAAGTCCAGCTCGGCCGTCTCCGTCGCGCCCTGCCTGTCGGAGCAGACGGCGCGCAGGTGGTAGAGCGACGGGGTCTCCGCGCTCCACAGCGCCGGGTGCTCCACGCGGCCGCTCGCCGGGACCTCCCGCTCGGGGTAGCCCGGACCGGAGAGGTAGAATTTCACGCCTTTGGCGGCCTTGGTCAGGCTCGCGTCAAAGCGGTAGCTGCCGTCCATCGCGGCACTGACGTGCAACTCGTCAATGCGCGCCTTGGGGCGGGCGGTCAGGAAGACCTCGCGGGCGATGCCGGCGTAGCGCCAGAAGTCCTGGCACTCCAGGTAGGTGCCGTCGCACCAGCGGAAGATCTCCAGCGCGATGAGCGCCGGCTGGCCGGGTTTGACGTATTTCGTGATGTCGAAACGGGCCTCCAGCTTGCTGTCCTCGCTGTAGCCCACCTCCTTGCCGTTCACCCAGAGGCGAAGGTTCGAGGTCGCGGAGCCCACCGACAGGAAAATGTCGCTGCCGGCCCACTCGGCGGGGATGTCGAAGCTCCGGCGGTACTGTCCGACGTAGTTGTGCTCCGTCGGGACGATGGGCGGGTTGTTCTGGTAATGACCGTCCCAGGCGTACTGGATGTTGACGTAGAGCGGGTCGCCGTAGCCGTTCAGCTCCCACATGCCGGGCACGGGCATGCTGCCCCAGGCGGAGTCGTCGACGCCGGGCTTGAAGAAGTCCAGCGAGCGCTCCCCGGGGCTCTCGTACCACTGGAATTTCCAGATGCCTTCGAGGCTCAGGCGGGGGCTGTCGGTGGCGAAGCTCGTGTGCATCGGCACGCGGCTACGCTGGTTCACATCGGGATTCTGCCAGTCTTCGACGGCAAATGCGCCCGGCACGAAAGCGGCCAGGGCGAGCAGGGAAAGGAGGAATCGTTTCATCGATTGTCAGTTTTAGCATTTAAAGATAAAGAAAAAACTGACAACACCTGCCATCCGTCCTCAAAACTGGCCTCATTTGAGGACAAACGGGCAAAAAACAAGCATCCGTCCTCAAATCGCTATGATTTTGAGGACGGACGCTCAAATATATCGCGACGGTTTAGCGGGCTTTGCCGTTGGAACCGAGGACGTTGATGATCTTGTGGACGTACATCTTCTTCATCTCCTCACGGGCCGGCTTGAGGTACTGGCGAGGATCGAAGTGGCTCGGGTTCTCGGCGAGGTGCTTGCGGACGGCAGCGGTCATCGCGAGACGGGAGTCGGAGTCGATGTTGATCTTGCAGACAGCGCTCTTGGCAGCCTTGCGGAGCTGCTCCTCAGGGATACCGATGGCGTTCGGGAGCTGACCGCCGTACTGGTTGCACATGTCGACATACTCCTGCGGGACGGAGGAGGAGCCGTGGAGCACGATCGGGAAGCCGGGGAGTTTCTTCTCAACAGCCTTCAGCACATCGAAAGCGAGGGGCGGCGGGACCAGCTTGCCGGTCTTCGGGTCGCGGGTGCACTGCTCCGGCGTAAACTTGTAAGCGCCGTGGGAGGTACCGATGGAGATGGCGAGGGAGTCGCACTTGGTCTTCTTGACGAAGTCGATCACTTCCTCAGGCTTGGTATAGTGGGAAACGGCGGAGGAAACCTCGTCCTCGACACCGGCGAGCACGCCGAGCTCAGCCTCGACGGTCACGTCGTGCTTGTGAGCGTAGTTGACAACCTTGCGGGTCAGCTTCACGTTCTCCTCGTAAGGGAGGGAGGAAGCGTCGATCATGACGGAAGAGAAACCGAAGTCCACGCAGCTCTTGCAGAGCTCGTAGCTGTCGCCGTGGTCCAGGTGAAGGACAATCTGGGGCTTCTTCCAGCCCAGCTCCTTGGCATACTCGACAGCGCCCTGCGCCATGTAGCGGAGGAGCGTCTGGTTGGCATAGTTGCGAGCGCCCTTGGACACCTGCAGGATCACCGGGGACTTGGTCTCGGCGGCAGCCTGGATGATGGCCTGGAGCTGCTCCATATTGTTGAAGTTGAAAGCGGGGATGGCATAACCACCCTTGACGGCCTTCGCGAACATCTCGCGGGTGTTCACAAGACCCAGTTCTTTGAATGAAACTTTCATAAAATTCTATGATTTGAGACTTAGATTCAGTAAATCGTACAAAAATAATTATTTTTGCGGAAAAGTCCGCATAATGTCAGGCAAAGTCATCATATTTTCTGCACCTTCCGGCGCCGGCAAGAGCACCGTCGTGAATCATTTGCTGGGGCTGCACCCCGAATTCGAATTCTCCATCTCCGCCACCTCGCGCGCGCCCAGGGGGCAGGAGCACGACGGCGTGGAGTATTATTTCCTCAGCGCCGAGCGCTTCCGCGAGCTGATCAGGGAGGACGCCTTCGTCGAATACGAGGAAGTCTACCACGACCGCTTCTACGGCACGCTCAAGAGCGAAGTGGAGCGGATCTGGGCCAAGGGGCACGTCATCGTCTTCGACGTGGACGTGAAGGGAGGCGTGAGCCTGAAGAAATATTTCGGCGACGCCGCCCTGTCGGTGCTCATCATGCCGCCCAGCATGGAGGTGCTCGAGCAGCGCCTGCGCGGGCGCGGCACCGACGCCGAGGAGGCCATCCGCGAGCGACTGGCCAAGGCCGGCTGGGAGCTCGACTTCGCCGCCGGCAAATTCGACCGCGAGCTGGTCAACGACAAACTGGAGGACACCTTCGCCGAGGCGGAGGCCCTCGTAAACGATTTCCTATGCGGATAGCCGTCTACTCCGGCTCCTTCGACCCGCTCCACATCGGCCACCAGGCCATCATGGAGCGGCTCACCACCACGCGCGAATTCGACTGGGTCTATCTGGTCATCTCCCCGCAGAACCCGCTCAAGGACCCGTCCAAGGCGCTTTCCGCGGAGCGGCGCTACCGGGAGGCCATCGACGCCGTGCGGCGTCATCCCGAGCTGCACGTGTGGGTGGACAACATCGAGCTGGAGATGCCCGCGCCCACCTACACGATCCGCACGCTGGACGCGCTGAAGAAGCGCGAGCCGGAGAATGATTTCACGCTCGTGATCGGGGCGGACAACCTGCAGAACATCCACAAATGGCGCGACGCGCCCCGCATCCTCGGGGAGTACGGCGTCGTCGTCTATCCCCGCAAGGGGTATGATATGGAAACACTCCGCCAGATGCTTCTGGAGGAGTGTCGCCATTTCCCTGTCCCCTATGTCCTTGACGCCTCGCAGGGCGCGGCGCCCGGGAAGGTCAGCCTCGAGGATATGGACAGGCTCTACAAGATCCGGCTGATCGACGCCCCCATCGTGGATATCTCCTCCACGCAGATCCGCATGATGCAGGAGCAGGGGCTCGACGTCTCCGAATACCTGATGTAATTATTCCTTCGGATTAATCGTTTTCTTGCTTCGGAAACGAAGCTACTTCCGCGGCGGTTAAGCCGACGGAGGAGAAACCGCCGTCGTGGTAGAGGTTCTGCATCGTGACCTTGCGGGTGTAGTCCGAGAAGAGCGTGACGATGTAGTCGGCGCAGTCGTCGGCCGTGGCGTTGCCCAGCGGCGACATCCGCTCCGCGTACTTCAGCATGTCCTCCATGCCCGCGATTCCCTGCCCCGCCGTCGTGGCGGTCGGCGACTGGGACACGGTGTTGATGCGCACGTGGCGCGCCGGACCGTAGATGGCGCCGAAGCTGCGGGCGATCGACTGGAGGAGCGCCTTGGCGTCCGCCATGTCGTTGTAGCCCACGAAGCTGCGCTCGGCGGCGATGTAGGTCAGCGCCACCACGGAACCCCATTCCTTGAGGGCGTCCTTGGTGTAGAGCGTGTGCAGGAGCTTGTGGAAGGACAGCGCGGAGATGTCCAGCGTCTTGCCCAGGAAGTTGTAGTCCAGGGCCTCGTAGGGACGGCCCTTGCGCACGTTCGGGGACATGCCGATGGAGTGCAGCACGAAGTCGAAGGGACCGCCGAAGTGCTCCATCGCGCCGTCCACCAGCACGCCGAGATCCTCGATCGAGGTGGCGTCGGCGGCGATCAGCTTGCAGCCGTGCTTCTCCGCGAAGTCATTGAGGGTTCCCATGCGGAGCGAGAGCTCCGTGTTGGTCAGGATGATTTCCGCGCCCTCGGCGATGGCCCGCTCGGCCACCTTCCAGGCGATCGACTTGTCATTGAGGGCACCGGTGATGATGCCTTTCTTTCCTTTCAAAAGTTCCATAATTAATCCTGTACTTGAGCGTCCATCAGATAGAAAGTAAGCTGGCCCTTGCAGGCGAGTTTGCCGCCCACGTTGGCCTGGGCGTCAATGATGTAGAGCGGTCCGCGCGTGGCGTTCAGCTTGGCGCTGACCTCGATGGTGTCGCCGGGGCGCACCATGTTCTTGAAGCGGACATTGTCCAGGCCGGCGTAGAAAGGGGTCTTCCCGATCAGTTTGTCGCCCAGGATGAGGGTGCAGCACTGCGCCATGATCTCGCAGATCACGACGCCCGGCACCACCGGGAAACCCGGGAAATGGCCTTTCAAGAACCACTCTTCGCCGGTCACGTGGTAGGTGGCGCGGATGCTGCCGTCTTCGTTCTTTTCCGTCCAGTCCACCAGGAGCATCGGCTCGCGGTGCGGCAGGAACTGCTTGATTTCTTCTCTATTCATGGTAGGTCTTAGTTGTTTCAGATTTTGCGAAGGGCGACGCTGGCGTCGTGGCCGCCGAAGCCCAGGGAGTTGGATACGGCCACGGTGACCGGGCGCTCCACCGCCTCCAGCGGGGTGTAGTCCAGGTCGAGCTCCGGGTCGGGATGGATGAGCCCGATGGTGGGCGGGATGACGCCGTCGCGCAGCGCCAGGGCGGAAGCCAGCAGCTCGACGGCGCCCGCGGCGCCGATCATGTGGCCGGTCATCGACTTGGTGCTGCTCACGGAGGCGCAGTGCGCGTCGGCCTCGCCGAGGGCGAGCTTGATGGCGACCGTCTCGGCGGCGTCGTTCAGGTGCGTGCCCGTGCCGTGGGCGTTGATGTAGAGGTCCTCGCCCGCGCGGTAGCCCGACTGGGCCAGCGCGTCGCGGATCGCCCAGGAGGCCGGCAGGCCGTCGGGGCGCGGCGCCGTGGCGTGGTGCGCGTCGCAGTAGTTCGCGTAGCCCGTGACCTCCGCGAGGATGTCCGCCCCACGTTCGCGGGCGTGGTTGTATTCTTCGAGGATCAGCATGCACGCGCCCTCGGCCATCACGAAGCCGCCGCGGTCCGCGCTGAATGGCAGCGAGGCGCGCATCGGGTCGTCGGCGAGCGTCAGGGCGTGCGCGCTGACGAAGCCGCCGAAGGCCAGCGGGTTGAGCACGGCCTCGGTGCCGCCCGCGATGATCGCGTCGGCAAATCCGAACTTGACCGCGCGGAACGCCTCACCCACGGACTGCGTGCTGGACGCGCACGCGGCCGCCGTGGTCAGGTTCGCGCCCTGAGCGCCGTAGCGGATGGCGATGTTGCCCGCGGCGATGTTGCCGATCATCTTGGGGATGAACAGCGGGGAAATGCGGTCCTCGCCTTCCTCCAGCATGACCGTCGTCTGCTCGACGAAGGTCTGCATGCCGCCGATGCCGGTGCCCACGTAGACGCCGAGGCGCTCCGGGGCGATGTCGGTGCCGGCCACGAGGCCGCTCTGCGCCATCGCCTGCTCGGCCGCCGCCTGCGCGAACAGGCAGAAGCGGTCGTTACGCTTGGTTTCCTTCACGCTGATGCCGTAGGCGGTGGGGTCGAAATCGCGCACCGCGCCGGCCACCTTGACCGGCAGCTTCCAGGGTGCGTCGGGATACTTGCTAATGCCGCAGCGGCCCGCCTTGAGGGCGGACCAGAAAGCAGCGGTGTCGTTTCCGACCGGCGAGATGACGCCGGTACCGGTAATCACTACTCTTCTTTCTTCCATTACTTATACATAAAGCGGCGGATGCTGCCCTTCGGGGTCTTGGCGAACGGCTCGAAGTGGAGCTCGTAGTCGTTGACCGCGGAATAGCCGGGGAGCTTGTTGTTCAGGGCGACCAGGTTCTGGCGCATGATGGCATCGAGGCCGTCGGCGCCGAGGCCGGCCTTGTCCAGCTCGTCCATCTTCGGGACGATCAGGGCCACGATGCGGTGCTCGCGCTGCAGCACGATGGACTCCGCCACATAGGGTAATTCATTGAGGATCACTTCGATCTCCTCGGGATATACGTTCTGGCCATTCTCGGCCAGGATCATGTTCTTGCAACGGCCCAGCAGGAAGACGTTGTTGTTCTTGTCCACCGTGCCGATGTCGCCGGTGCGGAACCAGCCGTCCTGGAGCACCGCGGCCGTCGCCTCGGGGTTCTTGTAGTAGCCCTTGAAGACCACGTCGCCCTTGATGGAAAGCTCGCCGGCGATGTGCTCCGGATCCGGAGAGTCGATGCGGATCTCCATGATCTCGGGCAGGTACTCGCCGCAGGACTTAGGCACGTACTTGCCCACCTTGCCGTAGGACACGATCGGTGCCAGCTCGGTGAGGCCATAGCCCGTCACGAAAGGCACCTTGAGTTTATAGACCAGCAGGGCCTCCACCTCGGAGGGGATGGCGGAACCGCCGGTAGCAAAGATCTCGACATTGCCGCCCATAGCCGCCATCAATTTGTCGTGCAGCATCTGGCAGAATTCAGTATTATTCTGGTAGTCAGCCAGTTTCGCTTTACCCTCCGGGCTATTGATCTCAGCGCCGAGCACGTACTCAGCGAATTTCACGAAGATGAGAGGCACGCCGTAGAAGATGCGCGGGCGCACCTCCACCAGGGCCTCCTGGACATTCTTCGGGATCGGCGGCAGGCCAAGCACGGTCACATGCATACCCATCGTCATCGGGATGACGACGTCGCAGGTCAGGCCGAAGCTGTGGGCGTGCGGCAGCAGGCTCAGGTAGTTCTCCCACTTGTGGAAGGGGAAGCCCGGGGCGATGCCCTGCACGTTGGCGGTGTAGTTGCGGTAGGTCAGCATCACACCCTTCGGGTTGCCGGTGGAACCGGAGGTATAGAGGATGGCGCAGACCTCGTCGAGGTCGGGATGTACCACCTGGAAATCAGCGGGCTGCATGCCGGCAGGATACTTCTGCGCGAGCAGTTGCGCCCCGGCGGCATAAAGCTCGCCGACGCCGTTCCGGCTCGCGAGCACCTCGCCCGTGGCAGAATCGATAGCGCAGAGCACGGCCGGCATCTCGTCGAAGCTGATGGCGTCGAAGGTGCGCTTCTCCGTGTAGAGGATCTTGCTGTCAGAGTGGTTCACCAACCGGAGCGTATCGGCCGGGGTAAAGGCATTATAAAGGTGCACGGCCACGTAGCCCTTGCTGACTGCCGCCATGAAGACGGATGCGCCGAGGGCGCAGCTCTTGGTATTGATGGCGATTTTGTCACCAGGCTGAAGGCCGGCCTTTTTCCAGATCAGGTCCAGAGTGTCAATCCGCTCCGCAAGCTCGCGGTAGCTGATGGTGGATTTGTGGAAGTCGCTCAACGCAGGGCGGTCCCAGCTGTCGCGGACGGCACCTTCGAAGAGGCTGACGAAATTGTCGATTTTGATCATGTTTGTAAATTGTATTTCAAAAACCGACGGCAAAGTTACCCCAAAAATCACATTCAGCACGTTTCCTCCGGCTTTTGTGGTCAAATCCGACACGGTATTTGGCCAAAATCCGCCTGCGGGGGCGAATTCCGGATGCAAAATTACGTTTGCGCGCGCGATCGCGCAAATAAAGGAAAGCGGCGGACAAAAAATGTGATGAAAACGATTGTTTTGCGGGGAAAACCCCGTATCTTTGGGACGAAATACAGGACAAACGCGATTCGTCCCAGCGGATGATTTCACGTTAAATATACGATTTGTTATGAATTCCAGACTGCGCGTCGGCAAGACCTACTTATCGCAACTGCTTTATATCCTGCTCGTTCCGGCATTTTTCGTCGGTTTCAGCTTCCTCTACGACCCCTTCGGCATGAAGGAGTACTATCAGGTGGGCGGGATGAGCTTCGGATTCCACTTCGTCATGCTCGCCACCATCCTGATGGCCGTCCTGGCGCTCACGCGCCTGGTCTTCAGCGCCCTCTACAAGCACATCCCCTTCCTGTGGTGGCACTACATCATCTGGTGCGTCGGTGAGGTGTTCGTCTACTCCTTCTTCATGGCGCTCTACACGACGCTCTTCAAGGGCAGCGGCTACAACTACTTCGCCGTCCTCTCCCTTTGCTTCAAGTATGCATACCTTATATTAATATATCCCTACATGTTCCTGGTCCTGATCCAGATCATCCTCAACAAGGACACGGACCTGAACGCGGAGCCGACCGAGACCCTCGTGAAGTTCTACGACGAGCACAAGCGCCTCAAGCTCACCATCGACCCGGCGGCGGTCATCTCCATCCAGGCGGACGCCAACTACGTGATCATCCGCTACATGGACGCCGACCGCGTCAAGGAGTTCATGCTCCGCACCTCGATGAAGAACGTGGAGAGCACCATCGCGCACCACGGCCTCGTGCGCTGCCACCGTTCCTACTTCGTCAATCCCAAGTTCGTCAAGCTCCTGAGCAAGAACAAGGAGGGCATGATCACGGCCGAGCTCCTGCATCCCGAGGTGCCTTCCATCCCGGTCAGCAAGCAATTCTACAAGAAACTGTCAGAACTTCTTTAATCTTATGAAGAACAACCACATAGTTATCATGGCGGGCGGTGTCGGCAGCCGGCTCTACCCCGTCAGCACGCCCGAGCATCCCAAGCAGTTCCTCGACCTGCTCGGCTGCGGCAAAACCCTGATCCAACTCACCTACGAGCGTTTCCTGCACGTCGACCCCCAGGCGCAGTTCTGGGTGGTCACGTCCGGCCGCTATACCCATTTCATCCGCGAGCAGCTTCCCGACATCCCCGAGGAGCAGATCCTCGCGGAGCCGGAGGCCCGCAACACGGCCCCCTGCATCGCCTACGCCTGCTGGAAGATCCGCCGCAAGGATCCGCAGGCCAACATCGTCGTCACGCCGGCCGACGCCTACGTTCCCGACTGCAAGGCCTTCGCGGCCACGATGCGCACGGCGCTGGACTTCACGGCCAGCCGCCCCGCCATCGTGTGCGTGGGCATCCAGCCCGCCTCGCCGCACACCGGCTACGGCTACATCCACGCCCCCGGCGCCTCCGACGGCATCGTCAAGGTGGAGGCGTTCAAGGAGAAACCGGCCCTGGAAGTCGCCGAGCGCTATCTCGCCGACGGCGGCTATTTCTGGAACGCCGGCATCTTCGTCTGGAACATCGAGACCATCGAGGCCGAGCTGCGCACCCACGCCCCGCAGATCTGCGGCGTGATGGACGAGCTCGCCCCGGCGCTGTACACCCCGGCCGAGGAGGCCGAGCTCGCCCGCCTCTTCCCCACCTGCGAGAAGATCTCGATCGACTACGCCGTGATGGAGAAATCCGCCGAGGTTTACATGATTCCGGGCCGCTGGGCCTGGAGCGACCTGGGCAGTTTTGAGGCAATCGAGAGAATTACCGGAAAAAAGTTGAAATAAATTTGGAGAATTCCAAAGAAAGAGATACCTTTGCAATCCCAAAACGGAGGACTCGTTAGCTCAGTTGGTAGAGCACAACACTTTTAATGTTGGGGTCTCGGGTTCGAGCCCCGAACGGGTCACAAGAGTGAACGAGCTTTCGTTTGACAATATTGCTTCCTTAGCTCAGTTGGTAGAGCACCTGACTCTTAATCAGGGTGTCTAGGGTTCGAGCCCCTAAGGGAGCACGCAAGCGCCTCAGCATACGCTGGGGCGCTTTTGCGTGCTCCCGGTCCCCGATTGTCGCTCCCGGTGCGAAAGGGACGGGCGCGACAATTTTTGTGCAAGACTTCCTAGAAAAGTTTTGCACTCTGCCATCAAAACACTATCTTAGCAGAAGGTGTTGAATCGCAGCACAAGAGACACTTTATGCAGACGGAAGAATTCATGACAATAATCGATGCACATTCGCATCTTTGGCTGAAGCAGGACACCATCGTTGATGGCAAGCCCGTAAAGACCCTGCATAACGGACGGTCCGATTTCTTCGGGGAGGAAGTCCAGATGCTGCCGCCATTCATGATCGACGGCCGCAATTCCGCCGAGGTCTTTCTTTCCAATATGGATTACGCCAGAGTCTCCGGCGCCGTTGTCGTCCAGGAATTCATCGATGGCATTCAGAACGAATATCTCCAGGAAGTCGCCGCCCTCTACCCTGACAGGTTCAAAGTGTGCGCGATGTGCGACTTCAACAAAGAAGGCTTTCTCAGAAGCGCCTGCGAGCTGATCGGCAGCAAACGTTTTCAGGGCGTTGCGATTCCCGGTCACAGATTGCACGGCAGCCTCACATCCGACGAAATGATGCAGATGTTCGCCGAGATGCAGAAGAAAGGCATGTTCCTCTCCCTCTGCCTGCACGAAGACAATCACCAGATCCCGGAAGTCAAGGAAATCGCCCGGGAATTCCCCTCATTGAAAATCGCGATAGGGCACTTCGGGATGGTGACGACACCAGGTTGGCTGGAACAGATAAAACTGGCCCTCTGCGAGAACATATATATCGAGTCGGGAGGTATTACCTGGCTGTTCAACAGCGAGTTCTATCCCTTCGAAGGAGCAGTACGCGCCATTCGCGAAGCGGCGGATCTTGTCGGCATCGACAAGCTGATGTGGGGCTCCGACTATCCGCGCACAATCACCGCCATAACATACAGGATGTCATACGATTTCATCCGTAAGACAAAACACTTGAGTGAAGAAGAGAAGGCCGCGTTCCTCGGCTTGAACGCGAAGCGATTTTATGGTTTTGCGGACTTCCCTGCTCTACCATACATTAAAAACATGTCAGAATAATGAAAGCTTTACAGATCAGCGCCCCGGGAGAAGTCAAGGTAATAGACCTGCCCATGCCCTCTGTCGGGAACCAGGAGGTTCTCCTCAAGATGCGGTACGTAGGTTTCTGCGGATCAGACCTCAACACTTTCCGCGGGATGAATGCCATGGCCAAGCCCCTTGTGATCCCCGGACATGAAGTTTCCGCCACCGTGGTATCCACAGGGGCGGAAGTCCCGGATTTCATCAAGCAGGGAATGTCCGTCACGGTCAATCCATACACAAACTGCGGTATCTGCCCCTCCTGCAGGAACCGCAGGCCCAACGCATGCAGGGACAACCAGACGCTCGGCGTGCAGCGGGACGGCGCGATGCGCGAGTATATGGTCCTGCCCTGGACCAAAATCATCCCTACGGAAGGGCTGACGCTGGAAGAGATGGCTCTCATCGAACCTATGAGCGTGGGCTTTCACGCCGTCGGCAGGGCCGAAGTCACTGACAATGACACCGTCATGGTGATAGGCTGCGGCATGGTCGGCATGGGGGCCGTGGTCCGTGCGGCGCAAAGAGGAGCCATCGTCATCGCGGCCGACGTCGACGATGACAAACTGGCCCTTGCCAAGCAGATGGGGGCGGCATATACGGTCAACACACTGAGCCCGGACTATCACGGGCAGCTCATGTCCGTCACCGGCGGGAACGGTCCGGACGTCGTGATTGAGGCGGTGGGCAGCCCAGTCACTTACAGGCTCGCCGTGGATGAGGTCGCCTTCACCGGAAGAGTGATCTGCATAGGATATTCAAAATCGGAAGTCTCCTTTGCGACCCGGCTGTTCGTGCAAAAAGAACTGGACATCAGGGGGTCGCGCAACGCCCTTCCCACCGACTTTGAAGCGGTCATCAGGTTCCTGAAGGCGAACCCGGGAAAGGTGGACGGGATGATCTCCAGAATCGTGACATTCGACACAGCCCAAGAGGCACTGGAAGCCTGGAATGCCGCTCCCGGCAAGGTGTTCAGGATCCTATTGAAGATGGACGAATAATTGATTGAAGCGCAGGCTTTATGAAAGACAGCACACACAAAAGTTCGCTCCTGAGCAAGGACGGGGTCAGTTTGATTCTCCCCTTCATCGTCATCACATCCTGCTTCGCGCTGTGGGGTTTTGCCAACGATATCACCAACCCGATGGTGAAGGCGTTCAGCAAAATCTTCCGCATGAGCGTGACCGACGGCACACTGGTACAGGTCGCCTTCTACGGAGGATACTTCGCCATGGCCTTCCCGGCCGCCATCTTCATCCGGAAATACTCCTATAAAGCCGGCGTCCTTACGGGACTGGGCCTGTATGCGCTTGGCGCTTTCATGTTCATCCCTGCCAAGATGACGGGCAGCTATTACCCGTTCCTTATCGCCTACTTCATCCTCACATGCGGCCTTTCCTTCCTGGAGACCAGCTGCAATCCGTACATCCTGTCCATGGGATCGGAAGAGACGGCCACACGCCGCCTGAACCTTGCACAGGCGTTCAACCCCATCGGATCACTCTGCGGAATGTTCGTGGCCATGAACTTCATCCAGGCAAAGCTGAACCCGATGGACACCGCCGCCCGCGCGAAGCTTTCCGACGCCGAATTCGAGCTTGTCAAGCAAGCCGACCTGGGTGTGCTGGTAAAGCCTTACGTCATCATAGGAATCGTGATTACCGTGATGTTCGTGGTGATTCTGCTCACGCGCATGCCCAAAAATGGCGACAACGTGCACACGATGGACTTCTGGGCGACCATCAAGCGAATCTTCGGCATCAGGCAATATCGCGAAGGCGTTATCGCACAGTTCTTTTACGTGAGTGCGCAGATCATGTGCTGGACCTTTATCATCCAGTACGGCACAAGAGTATTCATGCTCGAAGGAATGGAAGAACAGGCCGCCGAGGTGCTCTCGCAGCGCTACAACATCATAGCCATGGCCATCTTCTGCGCAAGCCGTTTCATCTGCACCTACCTGCTCAAGTACATCAAGGCAGGGAAACTGCTGTCCATATTCGCCGCCGCAGCCATCTTCTTCACCCTGGGCGTGATCTTCTTCCAGAACCGCCTGGGACTCTATTCCCTGGTCGCTGTCAGCGCCTGCATGTCCCTGATGTTCCCGACCATCTACGGAATCGCGCTGGACGGTCTGGGAGACGACGCCAAGTTCGGCGCCGCCGGGCTCATCATGGCCATTCTGGGAGGAAGCGTCCTGCCGCCGTTCCAGGCCAGGATCATCGACGTGCCGCACGCCATCATGGGGCTTCCATCGGTCAACATCTCGTTCATATTGCCGATGATCTGTTTCGCCATTGTGATGGCTTACGGCATCAGGACACGGAAGATTTAACCCCGTCAGGAGTTCTTCCACCTCACGCGCAACTGGTCGCCGATGATGCTTTTCACTTCGCGTACCAGTTCCGGATCGGCTTGCTTCCCGGCGATCTCGATATTCTTTCTCACGTTGGCAGGGTTCGCCGAACTGAACAGCGTGCTGGCGATATGCGGGCTGCTCAGCGAGTATTGAACGGCCAGCGTTTCAATCGGATATCCCTTCTGCTCGCAGAACTTTGCCGCCCTTGAGCATGCCTCCACCAAGGCTTTGGGCGCAGGGTGCCAGTCCGGGACGCCCCTGGACGAAAGCAGGCCCATGGACAGCGGAGACGCGTTTATGATGCCTATTCCGCGGGATTCGAAGAAATCAAAGTATTCTGTAAGCAGATCGTCGTTCAGACAGTAGTGGCAGAAACAGAGAACCGATTCCACGGTGCCGGGGGCCACATGCTCGATCACCCATTTGAGATTCTCGGGCTGGAGGTCAGTAATCCCGACATGGCCGACAATCCCCTTTTCGCGCAACTCACAGAGTGCGGGGAGCGTCTCATTGCAAACAAGGCTGAGGTCCGAGAACTCGATATCGTGGACATTGATGAGATCGATATGGTCAATATTCAAGCGGTCCATACTCTCATACACGCTTTCGACAGCGCGTTTTGCCGAGTAGTCCCAAATGTTCACGCCGTCCTTGCCATAGCGGCCGACTTTCGTTGAAAGGTAAAACTTGTCTCTCGGTATGTCTTTCAAGGCCTTTCCAAGCACGGTTTCCGCCTTATAATGGCCATAGTAAGGAGAGACGTCGATGAAGTTGATGCCTCCGTCAACAGCTGCAAAAACAGCCTCGACAGCCTCGGATTCCTTGATTGTGTGGAAGACCCCGCCGAGCGAAGACGCTCCGAACGACAGCTCGGATATCTCCATTCCCGTATTACCCAATTTGTTGAATTTCATATCTATTCCCTTTATTGATCCGATTTGCGACGGCGTTATAGCGTGACGCCCTTTTTGAAGATGGCTATTTCCCGGATTCCATTCTTTTCGCTCTGTACAGGCATGCCCTCGGCCACCTGCAGCACGAATTCTATGAACCTCCCGGAAACCGCATCGACAGGCTCATCCTCGGCAATGGTGCCGGCATTGAAATCAATCCATCCCGGTTTCCTCCTGGCAAGGGTGCTGTTTGAGGAAATCTTCATGGTAGGCACGAAACTTCCGAACGGGGTGCCCCGTCCGGTCGTGAAAAGGACGATCTGGCATCCGCTTGCCGCAAGGGCGGTGCTCGCCACGAGGTCGTTGCCCGGAGCGCTGAGGAGATTCAATCCTTTTTTGCTGAGACGCTCTCCGTACAGGAGCACATCCCGCACGATGCTGCATCCGCATTTCTGGGTACAGCCCAATGATTTCTCTTCGAGCGTGGAGATGCCGCCCGCCTTGTTTCCCGGAGAAGGATTCTCGTAAACAGGCTGCTCGTTTTTGATGAAGTATTCCTTGAAGTCGTTGATGAGCCTGACGGTCTTCTCAAAGGTCTCTTGATCCTGACAACGGTTCATCAGGATGGTTTCCGCCCCGAACATCTCGGGCACCTCGGTCAGGACCGTCGTTCCTCCCTGAGACACGATCCAGTCGCTGAAACGGCCCAGCAGCGGATTGGCAGTTATGCCGGAAAGGCCGTCGGAGCCGCCGCATTTAAGGCCTATCTTCAACTCGCCCACCGGGATGTCCGTGCGCTCGTCTTTCGAGCAGACATCAAAGATGCTGCGTACCAGTTCCAGCCCCACCGCGACTTCATCTCCTTCGATCTTCTGGGTCTCAATGGTCTTTACCCTGGCAGCGTCCACCTCCCCCACCAATTCCATAAACGGTCCCAGCTGGTTGTTTTCGCAGCCGAGGGAGACAATCAGCACGCCGCCGGCGTTGGGATGATGGACCATGTCCGCCAGGATGTTCCTTGTATTCTGGTGGTCATCGCCAAGCTGCGAACAACCGTAGTTATGAGGGAATGCAACGATAGCGTCCACCGAGCCCATGCATCCCGCCTTCTCTTCCCGCAATTGCTCCGCAATCGCCTGTGCGACTCCGTTCACGCATCCGACCGTGGGAATGATCCAAAGCTGGTTTCTGACACCGGCCTGTCCATCCCGCCTTCTGAAGCCCTTGAAAGTCCTTGGGGCGCTTGGGCGGATTTCCGTGAGCGCAGGCTCGTAGCTATACTCGAGCAGGCCTTCCAGATTCGTTTTCAAGCAGTTGTGATCGATGCACGTGCCAACGGCGACATCACGCGTCACATGGCCTACCGGATATCCGTACTTGATCACGTTATCCCCTTCAGAAAAGTCTTTAAGGGCTATTTTGTGCCCTGCCGGCACATCTTCTTTCAGGATGACGCTGCCGTCGGACAACTCGATGACAGTACCCGAAGCCAGCGGCTCCAGGGCGACTGCGACATTGTCAGATGGATTAATCCTGATGTACTTGGACATCTGTTCTCCCTTTAAAGAATTGAAGCGACCGCGGCGCGCATTCCCGCTGCCTGGATGAGAGCGAGGTCGGCTGCAAGCATGTCAGTAAGACCGGGGATCAGGTTGAGATCCTCGCCCCAGATGAGGTCCGAAGCCGCAAGGACACCCTTGGCCACCGCCGCAGTATCCGAAGCAGCCCAAAGGTCCTTTAATAGCGCTACGATAGCCGCATCGTCATTCGGGACAATCTCATCATCTCCCCTCTTTCCTCCCTTATAGTACGTGCATATGGCTGCAAGCCCAAGAACGAGTCCTTTCGGGAGTTCGCCCTTGCGTTCCAGGTAAGTCTTGAGCCCGGGAAGATCACGGGTCTTGAATTTCGGGAACGAGTTGAGCATGATGCTGGTCACGAAATGCTTCACGTAAGGGTTGACGAAACGGTCCTTTACATCATTGGCAAACTTGAGGAGATCATCCTGCGGAAGATTCAGGGTAGGAAGAAGCTCCTCGAACATCACTTTGTCGACGAAGCGGCCGATGAGCTCATCCTCACAGCATTCCTTGACGGTGTCGAGGCCGCTGAGGTATCCGACAGGAGAGAGGACGGTATGAGGTCCGTTCAGGAGCGTGACCTTTCTCTCATGATACGGAGCCTCCGACGGGACAAAGAGGACATGGAGGCCGGCCTTGTCTGCAGGGAACTCCGAAGCCACTTCCTGAGGCGCCTCGATTACCCAGAGATGGAAAATCTCGGCCTTGTCAAGCAGATTGTCCTGGTAGCCGATCCGCTCGCAGATACTGGCCGCATTGTCGCGCGGATAACCCGGCACGATACGATCCACAAGGGTCGAATACACACCACAGGCAGAGTCAAACCACTCCGAGAATTCCGCTCCGAGCTGCCAGAGATCGATATACTGCCTGATGCACTCCTTCAGATGCTTTCCGTTTTCGAAAATCAGTTCGCACGGGAAAATGATAAGGCCCTTCGACTTGTCACCGGCAAAATGCCGGAATCGGTGATAAAGGAGTTGCGTGAGCTTGCCGGGATAAGAGAGGGCGGGCGCATCATCCAGCTTGCAGTCAGGATTGAATTCTATTCCGGCCTCTGTCGTATTCGATATGACGAAACGTATCTCCGGCTGCTCCGCCAGCCTGAGATAATCCTGGAAATCGACATAGGGATTGATTCCCCTACTGATAACATCAATCATTTCGATGCTGTCCACAGCTTTCCCCTCATCGATGCCCTGAAGATTGAGATGGTAGAGTCCATCCTGCTCGTTGAGCACATCCACCCTTCCCTTGTCGATAGGCTGGACCACAACTACCGATGCATTGAAATCCGTCTTCTGATTTGTTTTCCAGATGATCCAATCGATAAAGGCCCTGAGGAAATTACCCTCTCCGAACTGAATGACTTTTTCGGTGTAGGTTTTGGCCTTTGCTGTAGTCCTGTTTAATTTTTCCATGATATGACTTTATTGTAATGCATTGCGGAACCTGAGGTCACCACAAAAGTAGTTATTAATTATCAGTTCTCCTATCCCCTTTCTCATATTCCTGTCCCATGATCTTTTCGAGGCTCGCCTATCGGGCTTCGCTTCGCTTACGCCCGACCCTGTCCGGGTGAACGGCTCCGCAGGGGCACTGCCGCTCCCGGCGGTTCTGACAGCGGGATGCCCGATCAGGTCGGGCATGACGAGAAAAGGTAGAATCCCGATTATTCAAACAGATACGCGATGCCGACGGTCAGCAGGCGGTCATGCTAGGAAACCTCCTCCTTGACGCAGGAGAAGAGCAATGCGCAGGTAGCCAGCAAACGGAAAACTCGTTTCATGGTTATCAATATACATGTGGGTACTGCAAAGATAAGAAAAAAACAATCGCGCCCCTCTGCAGGGGCGCGATCGATTATTCTATTACCCGGACAGGATTAATTGCCTGCGGGCGGATTGGTCACCTTAACGATATAGGAGTCGTCGTAGTAGGCGCTGGTGATCTGGCCGACCACAGTGCAGGGCTTGCCCGTGGTCACCACGGCGCTGCGCTTGACGGCATTCCAGATACGCTCCGCGTCGTCGTTCTTGCAGAAGCTCTGGACCTCAACGGTGAGACCGTCGCCGAAGTCCTGCTTGTACTGCTTGATCTTGTCGGCGTTGATGCCCTCGATCGCGATGGTGATACCCTTCACGTCGTGCGTCACGTTGATGCTGAGACCATCGTACTCGGTCCCGTTGAAATAATCCTTATAGATGCGGACGTCCACGCCGTCACCCTCCAGGATATCATCATAGGCAAGCGGGATGTTGATCACGACGGACTCGGCGTCCGTACGGACGTGCACGGAGGTCTTGATCTCAGCCCAGTCGGCGTGCTCCTGCTGGTGGATGTCCACCTCGACGTTGTCGGCCACCGTGTACGGACCCGGCGTGGGCACCGGATCATTGACGATGGTACCGTTCACGTGCCAGCGATTCTTAGAGGCGACTTCCTTCACGACATACCACAGGACGTGGGACTCGAGGTAGTCATCGCCCATTGCGAGCAGCGACTCGATGTCGGCAAGACTCTCCAATTCCTTGGCGGAAGCAGTACCGGCATTTTTCTTAGACTGAAGATCCGCCTTCTCATCGCCCAGGATGGCGCTCACCTTCGGAGCTTCCTTGATGGCGAGCTGGGTCTGGATACCCTCCTTGTCGAAGACATAGCGGAACAGGCCGACATTCTGGCCGTCCTTCCCACCCGTCACGTAGTTAATGTCGCGGTCGTTGTAGTGGCCATACGGGAAATTCGTGTACACCATGCCACGGTTGTTACCGGGCCTGCCCGCCGAACGGCCATAATACAGCGCGGAGGAGTGGTCCATGTAGTCCGGGGTGGTACGGTCGGCACGGATGGAGAAACGGGCGGACTCCCAACCCTCGGTAGAGTTGACAAAAGGCCAGTCAAGTTCAAGGTTGCTGTACTTGGTGGTCGGCTCGACGACCAGGTGGCCCTGGACGAAGACACGGGTGTCGGGCAGGTTGGACTTCACAGCCTCCTGCTCCAGATAGTCACGCGAACACCCCAGGAGGGCGAAGCTCAACAATGAAAACAATACTAGTTTTTTCATAACCAACAAATATACTGATTATTATTGAATTATTTCGTTTTTTTGTATCTTTCTTCATCAAACAGGCTCGGGACCTTCTTGAAGCTCTCGGGATGCTCGATCGAGAGCTGCTCGTAGTCGCGGATGTAGTCCGCGCGCGGGACGACGTTCGTGTCGAACTCCAGTTCAATGTGGTTGTCCCCTTCGAAATTGCCGTAGCAATAGACGAAATGGTCGACGTAGCCCGTGTTCTTGATTGTATTGTAGGCCAGGTGGACCGTACCGATCCTGTGCGGGAGGATCACGATGGGCAGCTCGTTCTTGGGGACGATGCAGCCGCAGGTGGTCTGGATCTCCTGGATGAACAGCGGGTTGTTCGACGTGTTCTCGATCTCGAACAGGATCTTCAGCGGCTCGCCCTGCGGCACCGGATTGAGGTGCTGGACAGGATTGGCGACCAGCACGGTCGCCGGCTTCAGCCGCTTGTTGCAGGATGCGAATACTAAGACCATCACGGCCAGTATCGCAAATAATCTAAAGGTATGTAGTTTCTTCCAGGTCATACACTAATAAGCTTCTATTTCGTCCAGGGCCATCGTTCGCACTTCCAGGTCGCGGGTCACGCTGAGCACGAACGTGCCGTTGCTGACCGACGAGACGTCAAATTCCGCCACGGCGCGCTGGAGGTTGCCGGGGATCGGCGTGGGGACGACCGTCCCAAGTCTGCGGGCGCCGGCGGTGAGCGTCAGGCTTTCCGGGAACCCGATATGATAAATATTGTTCCGGGTCATGTAGACCCGCAGGCGCCGCATGCCGTCCCGGTGCGGGATGGATATGCGCAGCGCCGGTTTCGCCGAGGAAATCAGCTGGCCGCAATGGTAGTTGGACGGGAGGCCCAGCAGGCCGTCGGTCAGCAGGGTGATATCGGTGTACTCTTCGTCGAGCGCCGTCAGCGCCTCCAAGCGAACGCCCTTCAGCAGGTCTTTGCCGGACATTTCCTCAGCATGCTCGAGCATGAAGCGGTACTCATTCAAATAACTGGCGGTGCTGCCGCCGCCCTCACTGTAGGCGATGATCCCCTGCCGACTGGACGCCTCCAGCTCTTTCAGCATGGGCTGACTTTCAAAGGTATCGCCCGCGATGCGCTTGAGTTCCAGGCGCGTCAGCATCATGGCCCGGCTCATTTTCTGGACATCCTCGTGCTCGTGGCCCTGGGTGCTCGGCAGCAGCCGGAGCAGCTCGTCGTGGAACTGCACGAAGTCCCGGGCGGGCAGGTAGGTCTTCATCGCCACCGGGACGCCTTCGTAGAGCGGCAGCGAAAGCCCCTTCTCCGTGACGATATCCTCCTGCAGCGTGACGAAGTTGCTGATCACGTCGCCCGTGACGGGATACTTCTCGCGGCAGAGGCTCTTGAGCAGCGGACGCCAGCGGGTCTCCGGATCCTCCAGCAGGGCCGCCAGGACGTGCGTCTTCAGCTTGTACATCGTGCTGTACTCATATCCGCTGCCGTTGAAGAACACGCCGTTCACGCCATACTTGACATACAGCTGGAGCCGGTGGCGGATGGAGTCGAAGATCGGATAGGGGGTGAAGTAGTCGTCGAAATTGTTGATATAATCCCAGACGTAGAGGTGGCTGGTCAGGCCGGACCACTTCTTGAGCAGACCCACGAACTCGTCCTCCGCCTCCTTATGCACGGGGCTGAGCGGGAAATCGATGGCGCTCACCAGCACGCCGGCATTCGCCGGAAGCGGCTTCGTAGGCACCTTGCTGGTCGTCCGGTAATGGGAGGTGAAGAAGATATGGTTCGGGAACTCCTCGCAGAGGCGCTCCAGCAGATGATGGACCGCGCCGGAGCAGTCGTGCGCCGTATTTCCGCACTCCAGGCAGTGCGCACAGGTGCAGACGACGGAGTTGTCGTTGGGCAGGATGGCGAAGCGCATCGTCGGCTCGGAGCCGTAATTATCCCGGATATAGTCCCTGATATATTTGAAGAGTGCGTCCGACGAGAAGCAGAACTGCTCCTTGTTGACCGAAATGCCTTCGCTCTCCTTCGCGAAAACGCTCGGAGAGGGCTTGGACGGCAGGACGACGGAAAGGTTGTGACCCCAGATACCCCAGTCCAGATCGATGCTGTTCAGGTACTTCGGCGCTTCCTCCGCCGGGAGCGCGGGGAGATGGATCTCCCGGTACTCGAAGGGGGACGAGCCGGTGTAGGGCTGCACTTGCGTACAACCACTCAGCAACATCGAACAGATCAGTATGTCTATCAAAATCTGAACACCTTTGGGGCGATTCATATCAGAAAGCAATTTGCGCCCTGACAGCCAGGGAGTAAATGTTTCGATAGGAATCAAGAATTGTGCCGTCAGGCCTGCTGACGGGGTTAAAATACGTATTCCAGCTGCCTGTAAGGCCTAATGCGAGCTGGCGGGAGATGAGGATACGAGCATCGAAGCCCACCATCGTATTGGTATGCGACAGGTTCTGGAGGGCCGTCTGATCGAAGAAGCTCAGTTCCGGGAAGGAACCAAATCCCGTTAATAACGAGATACTTGTGGTGTCGTCGTCCTTGAAGAAGAAGGTTCCACGAAGGCCGACGTTATAGTAGAGCCCCCCTTGCAGGAGGACGAAATCGGTGCTGAGGCGTGCGCTGACGCGATCCCAGGCCATTTCGGCCGACGGAGTCAGCATAAACAGGTTGAACGAGCCCTTGATTGCCTGTCCGGCGTTGTCACCGCCCAGGTAGAGATAGGTCGGCGGCGTGCGGCGATAGCCGAAACGCAGTCCCGTCACCAGGCCGAAGTCAAATTCATAGGTGCCCGACAGGTTCAGGCCGAAGCGGTTAAAATAGCGGAAACCGACGGAAAGGCTGGCGGAAGCGCTCCACGTGTCGTCGATCTTGCGGTCCCACTGCGCAGCCAGCTCAATGCCGGCGCCGCCGGCATTGGTCTCGGATTTGGTGTGGTAGCCGTCGATACCCTTGTAGTTGATCTGGCCGGCGACGGTATTGTTGTCATCCAGCTTCTGCGTATAGCTGACGGACGCAACGGAATAGAGATGGCCGATCGTGGACAGCTCATCGCTGCGGGAATCGAAGAATGCGTGGGTATAGGATGCCTCGATCTGGCGCTTGTAGCCCCGGAACCGGAGGAATTTCATGTGCTGCATGAACTCGTCCTGCTCAGCATTGCTCGGATTGAAGTAGCGGTGCTGGAGGTCGTAGGCCAGCTCGTAGTCCTTCTGCTTCTCCGCCACCAGGCCCTTGGTGTAGAGCAGTTCGCGGTTCTCCGGATCGTAGGTGAGCGCGCGGTCGATGACCTCGCGGGCTTTCTCCGGCTGATGGTCCTTCAGCAGCGCGGCGGCCCATTCGTCGCTGACGCCGGAGAAGGCTTCCGCCACCCGGGGATTCACGTAGTCCCCCGTCGCCGACGCGGGACGCAGCAGGGAGAGGGCCTCCTCATAGCGGCCCTGTTCCTGCAGGGCGACCGCCTGTTTCACGATGAAATAGGGATCTGCGGGGCGCTCGGAATAACCGGCGGCCGCATATCTGTAGAACTCGTCGTCGCGCTTCAGCTCCTGGCTCAGGCTGATCAGGGTGCGCAGGGCGGGGTCACTGTCGGGGATGACGCTCAGCATCGCTTCGGCCTCGCGGTAAGCCACCTCGTAGTTCTCTTCTTCCATCAGCCCCTTCAGGCGGGCGGAAGCCTGCTCTTCGTAGGCCGAGGCGAAGCGCAGTCCGTTCTCCGGGCTGCGGCGCGTCGCGTTCTCGAGCAGCGCACGCGCATCCGCGAAGCGGTTTAGGCGGCAGAGGGCGATGATCTGGCGGGACACGGTGGCAGGCCAGTTCTCGGACGTCTCAGGCAGGAATTCCAGCACGCGGTCCAGGTGGTTCCACGCGTCTTCCCACTGCTGTCCGGCGAAGTCCTGATCGCAGAGGCGGAGCATCATTTCCGTATAGGATTCGATCAGGTCCTCGTCGTCCGGAGCCTTGTCGTACAGTTCGTTCAGCAGGCGGATCTCCGCCCGGGTGTTGCCGGCCTTCTTCTCCACGGTGTAGAGCTTCATCAGCAGCGCAGGCGTGCGGCCGTCCAGCTTCATCGCCTCTCCAATGTATTCGCGGGCGTCGTCCGTATAGCCCCGCGTGACGGCGGTGTTGATCAGGTAGTTCAGGGCGTCACGGTCCCGGGTGGCGGTGTACAGGCGGCCGTTGGCCTCGTAGGGATCGTGCAGGCGCGCATTGTTCGCGATCTCCCGCAGCAGGTTCCTCAGGGTCGCATCGCTCCGCTTGCTCCGGGCGAAGGTGTACGCCTGGGAGTAGCGGCCCATGTCCATCATGATACCGACGGCCTTGTTGATAAGTTCCTGATCGTTCGGGAAATACGTAAGGCCGCGGTTGGCGGCGCCCAGCGCCCGTTCGTATTCGCCCATCTTCATGTAGGTGGAGATGAGTTCGAAATAATAGTCACGGACCTTGGGATCCGTGTCGATCCAGCGCTCCAGGTTGTTGGACGCCTCGGTGAGCGAGCTGTTCCGCAGGATGTTGTCGCGGGTCTCGATGTCGCGTCGGCGCACATCGGCCACGACCAGCGTGTCGTTCGGGAAGATGTGCAGCAGGCGCTCAAGCGCCGCATCGGCCTCGACGTCGTTGCCTAACTTTCGGTAGAAGGCGATTTTACGACGCCACAGGTCGCGGTCGTAGGGCTGGATGTCCAACAACTCGTTGATATAGCAGATGGCGCTGGAATAATGGGTCAGATTGTCTTCCACGTCCACCAGGAGGCGCTTGGCCTTGACCTGGTCGTCATTGCCCTGAACGGAACGGACCAGGTTGTAACGCGCCTCGTTCATGTCGCCGATGACGTAGTAGTAATAGCCGTTGAGGTAGCGCAGGTCCGAATCGTCCGGGATGATCTCGAGACCCTCGTCGATCTCACGCTTGGCGGAGTTCCAGGCATTCGAGGCGATGTAGGACTCGGCCCGGCGGACATAACCGGCGACGGAGGGTTTCAGTCCCTGGGCCCGAACCTCGCCGGCTCCTACCAGGAAGAGGATAATATAGATACAGCTTAAGATTCTCGCGCTTCTCATTGATCTTTCTTTTTGAAACCCTGACGCTGGATCGGGGTCCACACAGCTCGCGTATTACGGATGAAACGAAGGTAACCGATATTCGAACAGACTGTCTGGAACGGATGGTAGACGAACGGCTCCAGCACCGACGCCACCATCAGTTTAAAGTAATTCATACGTTTGCTCTTCCAGTTCACCGCCTTGATCCGGTAGTCGTTGTAGATGACGACGGAAGCAATGAAGAGGCAGAACAGGTAGATCATGCCGAAGACCACGATGGCCGAACGCCAGTTCACGCCGCCGGTCGGGGTCAGCCAGATCATGAAGAGGAAACCGATCATCTCGAGGATCGGAGCCAGGAACTCGAAGATGAAGATGTACGGCATGGTGAGTGCGCCGATCGGCCCGTAATGGGGGTTGAAGAACAGCTTGCGGTGGTTGGAGACAATCTCGAACAGACCACGGGCCCAACGCGTACGCTGACGGAACAGCTGCTTCACGGTACCCGGACCTTCCGTCCAGCAGCAGGCCTCCGGCACCATGGCGAGCTTGAAATCGAGGTTGTGGTTCTTCATGTAAGTCACCATACGGAGCAGCATATCAACGTCTTCCGCGAAGGAGGAAGGGTCATAGCCGCCGGACTTCACGGCGATGTCGGTATCGAACAGACCGAAACCACCGGAGATGTTCGGCAGGGCGTTGATGGCCGACCAACCGAGCTTACTGATCAGGAAGGAGCGCATGTACTCCAGCTGCTGGAACAGAGGCAGCGGCCGGTTGGACACTTCGGCCCGGACCAGGCGGCCGTCCTGCACGGTACAGCCGTTACTCATCAACATGGTGGCGCCCACGCCGATCATCGGCTTCGGGCTGTTCACCACGTGCCACATCATTCGGTACAGCGCCATCGGCTCGATGATACAGTCCACGTCGGTACAGACGAAGTACTTGTTGCTGCAGACGTTGATACCGGCGTTGGAACCGTCGGCCTTTGTACCACCGTGCACCTTGTCCACGAGCACCAGCTTGCTGTAGCGCTCATCCGTCGACTTCATCACGCGCTTGATCGGCTTGCACTGCACGCGCATGGCGATATCGTAAGGAACCTCGATCAGTTTGTATTCTTCGATCAGGATCTCCAGGGTGCGGTCGGTACTTTCATCGTTCACGAGCACCACCTCATAATCCGGATAGTCCAGGTTCAGCAGCGAGTTGACGCAGTCGATGATCACGACTTCCTCGTTGTAAGCCGGAGCGATCACGGACACGGCCGGGGTGAGCGGAGATCCGCGCAGGAGGAATTTGATTGTGTTGTCGTCCGGCATGTTGATTTCCAACTTCTTCTGGGAGATCTTGCTCATGCACACCATGATGACGTAGGTCACGATCATGGCCATGGTGTACGTAAAGATCAGGTAACAGAAGATGTAATAGAGTGTCAACCACATATAGCGAGTCTCCTTTTTTAACCGTTTAACACCGTTTCCACCGACGGATGATAAGCCTGCTCCCGGTCGAGGCGGACCTTGGCGAGCGTGATGGGATTGTGGAAGAAGCTGAAATAATGGGCGTCCGCTTCCGACGATTCAAGTTCCAGCTTTTCAAACGCCCTCCGACCCTCATCGCCGTAGTTGTACAGGCAGCGAAGCGCCTCATAGCGCACGTGCGGGTTGAGGGAGTGGCGGAAACCGTCCAGCATGGCATCCAGGCCGCGTCCCGTCCCGAAACGGGTCAGGGCGTGCAGGATGGCGACTTTCGTGTCGTCCGGCTGCGTCAGCAGCGAGTCGATCAACAGCTGCTCACCGTCCACGTAATGCAGATATCCCCAGGTACGGGAAATCTCCTCGATGAGTTTCTTCTTGTTACCCGGGACAAAGAGGTCGCGCAACTGGTCGCAGTACTCAACCTGGTTAAACCGCCGCATCAGGCGGACGAACAGGCACTGCGTGAACTCGCGCTTGTGCATGTGCGCCCAGCGCGCCAGGTTCGGCAGCTTGAGGCCGGCCTTGCGGCGACGGTTCAGCGAATAGGCCAGCTCGATCTCGTCCTTGATGCAGGAATTGTTGTCGAAGAACTCGGTCTCGAAATAATCCATCGTACTGTCGGAACTCGACACGATGACCGTGTACATGGCCAGGCGCTGAAGGCGCAGGTTCTTGGAATTCAAGAGTTTATTGATAATCCACGGGCTGATCGACAGGCCATAGGCGCGAATCATATTCAGGGCATCCACCTTTCTCCTCTTGGAGCCCAGGCTCACTTCCTTCTCCAAATGTTCGGAGATGCCGAACACCTCGAGCATGCTGTGGATATTGCTCATCCGGGCATTTTCCGCCTTCTCATTTATAAAGAGGTTGTAGAACACCTCAGCGAACACCTTCTTCTCCTTTGACTTCTTCAGCGGTTCGTCATCGACGGTCGGATCAATGCCGAAAAGCTCGCAAATCTCTACCTTGGACATTTGATCGGGGGCCTCGGACGAGAGGAGGAATCTCATGGCATCGCCGTATGTCTCTTCCGTGTGCTCGCGAAGCAGCCGCAGGCTCTTCCGGTAGCCGGACATGATGAGCATCCTGACAAAGAGCACAAACATCGTGAATACGCACAACACCGCGATTACGGCGGCGACCTTCACCTCCGTGGGATACTTCTCAAGCTTACTGGCTACAAACGATACGATGAACCGAATGTAGGAAGCAACATAATACAAATAATACCTTAAGTACGCTATGGTATCCACTCTGGTTTAATTGTTTGTTAGATCTTTTCTGCTTACTAATCCCGGTCCCGTCGCAGGACCCGGCGGACAAACACAACAATCGCAACCACCCACACAACGAGGAGGATCGCTGCGACTAAAAATATCAGGCTGTTCCCTTGAAGCATAAAAGATAATACACTACTGACGGACGATGCAAAGTTACGCATTCATTTTGTACGAGAGTAACACTATTCATTCATTCTTTTACCATTACTGTCCAGACAATGTCACGAATGAGTCCACTTTGTCATTTATGAGTCTACAGTTATACACTTTGAAAAAAAATTGTACCTTTGAAGATTGGATGGAACACAGCGAATTATACTATTGCGGATTGGCCGCGGCCGTATTTATCACCACCAGCCTGGTGGTGGCCCTGGTGCGCTGGTTCCACATGTGCCATCCCTACGATCACCGGCCGAACTACTATTATCCTGGCCGGCCTTTCTTCTCCGCCATCTTCCTGAACTCGCTGGTGCTGCTTCCCTATATGCTGCACCCGGAGAGCACGGACGCCTGGTACCTGACGCGCATGTATTTCCTGCCCGTCGCGCAGTGCTATTTCACCGTCCTGCTGTATACTTATTTCGGAAACATCATGCAGTGGAAAATCTGGCTAGGACCTATCGTCGTGGTCGGCGCGCCGATCTTCCTGTGCCTTACCGCCGCCCTGATCCTGGCCATCTGGCCCGGTGAGCAGCTCGAGACCCGGATCAGCCCCGTACTGGCCGGCTGCCTGCTGTTCATTCCCGGGGCCATCAGCACGCTCGTTTCCCTCACCACCATCGTGGTCATCCGCGTCTGGGCGAAACGCTTCAACGAGGATGAATACTCCAATCCGAACGATTTCCCCGTGACGGTGGCCCGGCGCTGGACCCTGCTGGTTTTCGTAAACATGGTTCTCTGCTGGACGGCCGTCCTGCTGAACAGCCGGCTGATCATGGCCCTGATCATGCTGTTTTTCTCCGCCTCCTCGGTGATCATCATTATCTCCGCCCTGCACCCGCACCGCAACCGCCCGATCGAGGAAGAGGAGGGAGAAGCCCAGGAGCCGGCCGCTGCCGCAGGAACAGTGCGCAAGCGCAACATCTCCCGGGAAAAGATGCTGGAGATCATGTCCTCCATCCACGCCGTCGTCGACGAGCAGCAGGCCTACCTGGAGCCGCACCTCACCATACAGGAAGTAGCCGACCGATGCGGCTACAGCCGCTCCTACATCGCCGACATCATCAAGTCGGAATACGGCGGATTCTTCGACTTCATCAACAGCTTCCGCCTGAACCACGTGACGGTCTACCTGCAGGAGCACCCCAACGCCACCATCCAGGAAGCCGCCGAGGCCTCCGGATTCAGTTCCCGCCAGGCCTATTACAACGTGAAGTCACGCATCGAGAAAGATGCGTCGAAAGCCTATTTGAGATAAGGCTTCAGGTCGTTCCAGCTGACAGACAATTCGATGGATCCCATCGCGTAGGGCGCGATTTCGTAGGGATTGTAGATCCAGGTCACGTGCGTGTCTGAGACACTGAAGTTGCCGTTCGGCTCCGGCGCGCTGAAGAGCATCTCCGGATCGTCGTCGTTGTCGGCGAGGTACGTCTCCAGCGCGGCGGCAAGCAGTTTCGTGACGCCGGGCTGGAAGCCCTTCGCGAAGAGGTCGTCCTCGGAGATGATTTCGCCGGTCGTCAGGTCATAGACATCGGCCACGACGCTGTACATTCCGTGCGCGCCGCCCGTATATTCGTTGTAGGAGACGTTGTACGTCTGCAGGTGGCGGGACTTGCAGGCATCGCCGAAATGTCCCGTCCGGCTGTACTCGAAATTGAACATCCACGCATCTTCCTCGTCGTAATCGTCCGAGAAATCCGCGATATCCGCCTCGTAGCTCTCCAACGTGGCCGCCACCCAGCGCTCGCAGGCCACGGGGACGTCAGTCAGACCGTCCGCCTCGTCGTACAGGATGTGGGTCGCGATGATCGTGGCGTTGATCTTGTCTTTCAGCTCCGCGCTCACGCCGCCTGTCACGTACTCAAACGCGCAGGAGACGTTGCACTCCGCGTCGAACGGATCCGCCATGGCGGAGTCTTCGTATTCAAAGGTTTTGGTCTTGAGCTCATGGGTGCAGGCTGCAAGCAGCAGGACCGCGGACGCAGCCGCAAGGAGGAAATGCATTTTGTTCATCTGAAAGACGCTTTTTGACGTTCGCAAAGTTAGCAATTATTCGTATATTTACGGAAAATACCACATTATGAAGATCCGCCACCTCCTTGCCGCAGCGCTTCTGCTGCTCCCCCTCTGCCTCGCGGCCGCGCCGCGCCATTTCGAGCTCCGCTCGCCCGACGGGCGCCTCTGCGTCGGCATCGACGCCGCCCCCACCCTCCAGTACACCCTCTCCTACGACGGGCAGGCCCTGCTCGCCCCCTCGGAGCTGGCCCTGGCCCTGGGCGACGGCAGCGTCTACGACGCCTCCGTGCGCTTCGAGAAGGCCATCCGCGCCACGGTCGACGAGACCGTCCCCGCGCCCGTCTACAAGCGTGCGCAGGTGCGCAACCACTACAACCAGCTGACGCTGCGCTACAAGACCTTCGACCTGGTCCTGCGCGCCTACGACGCCGGCATGGCCTGGCGCTTCGTGTCCCGCAGCAAGAAGGACTTCGTCGTCAAGGACGAGACCGCGGGCTTCCATTTCGCGGAGGACGTCGAGACGACGGTCCCCTACGTCAAGCCGGACTCCCCGCGCGACCCCTTCCTGAACGGCTTCGAGGCCTATTATGACATCCACTCGCTGAGCGCCTGGAAGGAGGGCCAGAAGGCGTTCCTGCCCGTGTCGTTCCGCTTCGCGAACGGCCGGCGGGTCAACATCGCCGAGTCCGACCTGCTCGACTATCCGGGCATGTACCTCCGCCACGACGGGCAGACCACGCTCAAGGGCCTCTTCGCCCCGTACCCCAAGCTCATCGAGCAGGACGGCTACAACAAGCTGCAGGGCATCGTGCGCACCACCGAAGATTTTATCGCAAAGCAGCCCGCGGGCGCTTCCCTGCCCTGGCGCATCGTGGCCGTGGCCACGGAAGACCGCCAGCTGCTGGACAGCGACCTCGTCTGGGTGCTCGGCCGCCCCGCCGCGGATGTCGACTGGAGCTGGGTCAAGCCCGGCAAGGTGGCCTGGGACTGGTGGAACGACTGGAACATCCAGGGTGTCGACTTCCGCGCCGGCATCAACACCGAGACCTACAAGTACTACATTGACTTCGCCGCCGCCAACGGCATCGAATACGTGATCCTCGACGAGGGCTGGGCCGTCCTGAACAAGGCCGACCTCTTCCAGATCGTCCCCGAGATCGACATGAAGGCCATCGTGGACCATGCCAATTCCAAGGGCGTGGGCATCATCCTCTGGGCCGGCTACTGGTCCATGCAGCGCGACATCGAGGGCATCTGCAAGTACTACTCCGAGATGGGCGTCAAGGGCTTCAAGATCGACTTCATGAACCGCGACGACCAGCTGATGGTCGACTTCTACACCGAGGTGGCGCAGACCGCCGCCCGCTACCACCTGCTCGTCGACTTCCACGGCGCCTTCAAGCCCTGCGGCCTGCAGCGCCCCTACCCCAACGTCATCAACCACGAGGGCGTGGCCGGCCTGGAGCAGATGAAGTGGGCGCAGCCCAGCGTCGACCAGGTCACCTACGACGTGCAGATCCCCTACATCCGCATGTTCGCCGGCCCGATGGACTACACGCAGGGCGCGATGCGCAACGCCAACCGCCGCAACTACCGTCCGGTCAACTCCGAACCGATGAGCCAGGGCACGCGCTGCCGCCAGCTGGCGGAATACGTCATCTTCGAGGCGCCGCTCACGATGCTCTGCGACGCCCCGACCAACTACCTCGCCGAGCCGGAGTGCCTGAAATGGATGGCCGCCGTGCCGACGGTCTGGGATGAGACCGTGGCGCTGGACGGCCGCATCGGCGACTACGCCGCCATCGCCCGCCGCAAGGGCGGCGCGTGGTACGTCGGCGCGATGACGGACTGGGACGCCCGCGACCTCACGCTCGACCTCGGCGCCTTCCTGCCGGAAGGCCGCTACCGGGTGGAGATCTTCCGCGACGGCGTCAATGCGGACCGCAAGGCCACGGACTACGTCCGGGAATTCCAGGAGGTCAGCGTCAGCGCGGCGCAGCACAGCCTCCCCATCCACATGGCTCCCGGCGGCGGCTGGACCGCCCGCTTCACTCGCCTGTAACCGGCTCCCCGTCCTCAAAACAAGGCGATTTTGAGGACAAACAATAAAAAAACTGCCACTTGTCCTCAAATCAGTGCTATTTTGAGGACAGAAAGGGCAAAATGAATGACATGAAGAGATTATTTATTCTTTTAGCGGGCCTGCTGGCCCTGACGGCATGCCAGAGCAAGCCGGCGGCCCAACCCGATTATGTCGTCCAAGTCTCGCTCGGCCCCTGGAACGCCCCGGCTTACACCGCTGAGCAGATCAACGCCCGCATCGACTCCGTCAGCGCCATCATCCCTGTGGGGAAGGTCATCATCGGCTGGAGCCTGGACAAGGATATTTACCGCCAGGTCGGCGAGCACCTGCACGCCAAGGGCATCCGCATGCTGCTCTGGCTGCCGGTCTTCGCCGAGACCGAGGAGGTGTGCGAGAATTCGACGGCCGTCGACCTGTGGGGCCGCGTGCCGGCGAATTACGACCTCACCGCGGGCGAGGGCTTCAGCTTCAACTGCCCCTCCGACCCGCACAACATCGCGAACGTCGTCGCGATCTACGACCGCCACTTCGCCGACTGCGGCTTCGACGGCGTGTTCCTCGACCGCATCCGCACGCAGTCCTTCGTGGGCGGCGTGAGCGGCGTGCTCAACTGCGGCTGCCCTATTTGCGCGGCGCGCTATGCCGCCGAGGGCGTGGACCTGGAGGCCGTCAAGGCCGCCTGGGAGGCCCAGGGCGACGCGTTCCTGTCGGTGGTCGACTACAATCCGGAGATCGGCTTCGAATTCAAGGATCCCCTGGCGGCGGACTTCTTCCGCGCCAAGGGGCATATCGTCAGCGGCGGCGTGGCGGCGGTCGCCGACAGCCTGCGCCGCCGCGGGCTGGAGATCGGCATGGACCTCTTCGCGCCGTTCATGGCGCCCTTCGTGGGGCAGGATTACGCGATCCTCGCGCAGCACGCGGACTTCATCAAGCCGATGCTCTACCGCAAGACGACCGCGCCGGCCGGCATGGGCTTCGAGTACGAGCTGCTGCGGCAGGCGCTCCCGAACGCGACCGGCTACCCGGAGTTCGCGATGGACCTCGCCTTCCTGGACAGCCAGCTCGCGGCGATGGAGCCCTACCCCTGCGCCAAGTACCCGGGCATCGAGATCAATTACCGCGCGGGCGTGGCGGAGACCGACCCGGCCTACGTGACCGAGTCGCTCGACGCCGTGATGCGCCACGGCTTCTCCGGCGCCGTGCTCTCCTGGAACATCATGGAAGTCCCGGAGGCGCACATCGCCTGCCTGGGAGATTCCGGGTCAAGCCCGGAATGACTATAAAACAGCCAGAAAAACGATTACAGTTACTTGGACAGCCGACTGAGAACCCAGTCGGCTTTTATTTTGTCGATGATTGCCGTGACCACGCGGAACGCGGGGGCGTCGGGGGTATAGACGGCCGGGACGGCGAACGCCACGCGCCCCTGGCGCTTGAGTTTCGCGGCCGTGGCCTTCTTGCGCTCGTTCTGCGGGTCGTAGACCGCGATGGAATGGCCGCCGAACATGCCGACGATCTTCATGCAGGGGACGTCGGTGTCGCCGTCGCCGAAATAAATCATGTGCGTGAAGGGGATGCGCTTTTTGTCGTCGGCGATCGACTCGTTGACCTGCTTGTTGTCGCGCGAGCTGAAAATGCCCTTGCTGATCTTGAAGAGGAACTGGGTCTTGGTGGTGTAGTCCACGGAGATGCCCGGCCATTCCGCCTCACCGTTGGCGTCGTACAGGAAGGTGCCGGCGAAGACGTGCTTGAACTCGTGGGCGATCGGGCTCCCCTCGATGATCTCCTTGAGGCCGGAGGAATTGATGTAGTGCTCGATCTTGACGCCGTGCAGCTCGCCATAGGTATTGACGAGCTTGAACCATTCGCGCACGCCGTCGAAGAGCTGGATGTTCCGCCCGAAGCGCTGGAAGTCCTCGCGGCGGAGCTTGATCCCGTTGCGCTTCGCTTCGTCGAACATCAACTTCATGTACGCCAGCACGTTGGAAGCGTCCTGCCCGATGGCGATGCTGTCGCTCATCCGCCAGAACTCCTCCGCCGTCTTGCCGACGGCCTGGATGAAGCCGAATTCCTGCATGTTGCCCGGCGAGAGGGTGCCGTCATAATCGTAGATCAGCGCGACGATCGGTTTCTTCTGCGTCATAATTCACCACACATTAAGTAATTTCGCCCCAAATATCGTAATAATTCGCCACATACGTACGCGTGCGATTGGTTTTTTGCCCGACAAGGGGTAAATTTGTGAAATTGAACAAGAAACAAACCCATTCAGTTTTTTATGGAGAAATATCCGCACTACCTGGAGCGTCTGCAGCAAGCGACGCGCAAATACTGGGACAAGGCCGCCCTCAACACCATCGGCGGCGAGTCCTTCACCTACGGGCAGATGGCCACGCAGATCGAGAAGTTCCACCTGGTCTTCGAGAAGCTGGGCATCAAGAAGGGCGAGAAGATCGCCCTGTGGGCCCGCAACGGCGCCACCTGGGGCATGTCCTACCTCGCCGTCAACACCTACGAGACCGTGATCGTGCCGCTGCTGGCCGACTTCACGCCCGACGGCGCCACCTTCCTGGTGAACCACTCCGAGAGCATCGCCCTCTTCACCAACGAGGACAAGTTCAAGCAGCTCGACATCACCAAGATGCCGGCCGTCAAGTTCGTCGTCAACGTCGACAACTGGGGCCTGCTCTACGCCGCCTCCGACGAGGTGTCGAAGGTCTACGGCGAGATGGACGCGCTCTTCGCCGCCAAGTGGCCGAACGGCTACGGCCCGGACGACGTCGTCTACCCGACCGACAACTGGGACAACCTGTCCACGATCAACTACACCTCCGGCTCCACCGGCGACCCGAAAGGTGTCATGCTGACCTACCGGAACTTCTGCGCCAACGTGGACTTCAGCCAGCGCCACGTCCCCGCCGGCGACAAGATGGTCTCCATGCTCCCGATGGCCCACATGTACGGCCTCGTGATCGAGTTCATCTACCCGCTCTGCAACGGCACCGCCATCTACTGGCTCGGCAAGGCTCCGACCCCGGCCACGCTCCTGAAGGCTTTCGCCGACGTCAAGCCTTACCTGCTCATCACCGTGCCGCTCGTGATGGAGAAGATCTACAAGTCCAAGATCAAGCCCACCATCGACAAGCCCGTCGTGAAGTTCCTCCTCAAGGTCCCCGGCCTCAACCAGATCATCTACAAGAAGATCAAGGACGGTCTCGTGCAGGCCTTCGGCGGCAACGTGCAGGAGTTCATCATGGGCGGCGCCGCCCTCAACCCGGAGGTCGAGAAGATCTTCAAGAAGATCAAGTTCCCTTACCTCGTAGGCTACGGCATGACCGAGGCCTGCCCGCTGCTCGCCTATGAGCACTGGACCAAGTACGTCCCGGGCTCCTGCGGCAAGGCCGTCGACTGCGCCACCGTGCGCATCGACTCCGAGGATCCCGAGCACATCGCCGGTGAGATCCAGGCCAAGGGTGAGAACATCACCATCGGCTACTTCAAGAATCCCGAGGCTTCCGCCAACGCCTTCACCGAGGACGGCTACCTCCGCACCGGTGACCTGGGTATCATGGACAAGGACGGCAACATCTTCATCAAGGGCCGCTCCAAGAGCATGATCCTGACCGCCAACGGCCAGAACGTCTACCCCGAGGAGCTCGAGGCCTTCGTGAACAACCAGCCGTTCGTCTCCGAGTCCGTGGTCGTGGACCGCGCCGGCAAGATCGTCGCCCTGGTCTACCTGGACAAGGACGCCATCAAGGCCGCCGGCCTCGACGAGGAAGCGGTCTCCGACCTGCCTGAGAAGATCCGCGTCGGTGCCAACCGCCAGCTGCCTTCCTACAGCAAGATCGCCCAGGTGGAGACCGTGCTCGTGCCCTTCGAGAAGACCCCGAAGATGAGCATCAAGCGCTTCCTCTATAAATAGAGTGACAATTTGTCACTGGAACAGCATTTGAAACAAAGAGGGTTGGCCCGTGCGGCCGACCCTTTTTGATTTTTAAATACGACAAGATATGGCAACCAAAACGCTTAAAGGCAAAATCGGCGTGACCACCGAGAATATCTTCCCGGTGATCAAGCAGTTCCTCTATTCCGATCACGAAATCTTCCTCCGCGAGCTCGTCGCGAACGCGGTGGACGCCTCCCAGAAGATGAAGGCCCTCGCCTCCAGCGGCGACTTCAAGGGCGAGCTGGGCGAGCTGAAAGTCAGCGTGGTGCTCGACGAGAAGAAGAAAACCCTCAAGATCATCGACCGCGGCATCGGCATGACCGAGGAGGAAGTCGACCGCTACATCAACCAGATCGCCTTCTCCTCCGCCGGCGAGTTCCTCGAGAAATACAAAGACCAGCTCGGCTCCATCATCGGCCACTTCGGCCTGGGCTTCTACTCCGCCTTCATGGTGAGCAAGAAGGTCACCATCGACACCCTCAGTTGGCAGGAAGGCGCCAAGGCCGTGACCTGGTCCTGCGACGGCTCCCCGGAGTACTCCATGGGCGCCGGCAAGAAGGAGGACCGCGGCACCGAGATCACCCTCTACCTGGACGACGACTCCGAGGAGTTCGCCGCCAAGGGGCGCATCTCCCAGCTGCTGGGCAAGTACTGCAAGTTCATGCCCGTCCCGGTGGTCTTCGGCAAGAAGACCGAATGGAAGGACGGCAAGAGCGTTGAGACCGACGAGGACAACGTCATCAACAACATCGACCCGATCTGGACCAAGGCCCCGTCCGAGCTCAAGGACGAGGACTACCTCAAATTCTATAAGGAGCTCTATCCGATGGAGGAGGAGCCGATGTTCTGGATCCACCTCAACGTGGACTACCCCTTCACGCTGACCGGCGTGCTCTACTTCCCGAAGATCAAGGAGCGCATGGCCATCGACAAGAACAAGATCCAGCTCTACTGCAACCAGATGTTCGTCACGGACCACGTGGACAACATCGTACCGGAGTTCCTGACCCTGCTGCACGGCGTGATCGACTCCCCGGACATCCCGCTGAACGTCTCCCGCAGCTACCTGCAGAGCGACGCCAACGTCAAGAAGATCAGCACCTACATCACCAAGAAGGTGGCCGACCGCCTGGAGGAGATCTTCAAGGAGCAGCGCGAGCAGTTCGAGCAGAAGTGGGACAACATCAAGCTCTTCATCGAGTACGGCATGCTCTCCGACGAGAAGTTCTGCGAGCGCGCCCTCAAGTTCACCCTCCTCAAGAACACCGAAGGCAAGTACTTCAGCCTGGAGGACTACCGCACGGCCATCGAGCCGAACCAGACCGACAAGGATAAGAACGTGGTCTACCTCTACGCCACCAAGCCCGCCGAGCAGTACAGCTGGATCGAGGCCGCGAAGAACCAGGGCTACGACGTCCTGCTGATGGACTGCGAGCTCGACAGCCACTTCGTCAACCTGCTGGAGGCCAAGATCGAGCACACCCGCTTCGCGCGTGTGGACAGCGACTCCGTCGACAACCTCATCCCCAAGGAGGAGAAGGTCAAGCCGGAGATGAGCGAGGAGGACAAGAAGACGCTCGACGAGCTCTTCAAGGGCGTCCTGCCGGAGGGCAACGACTACATGGTCGACGCGCAGAACCTCGGCGAGAACGCCGCGCCGGTACTCATCACCCAGAGCGAGTTCATGCGCCGCTACCGCGAAATGAGCGCCCTGGGCGGTGGGATGAACTTCTACGGCACGATGCCCGAGGCCTACAACATCATCGTCAACATGCAGAACCCGCTGATCGCGAAGATCTGGGAGGAGAAGAAGGAGAGCGAGCTGCTGCACCAGGTCGTCGACCTGGCCCTGCTGGGCAACGGCATGCTGAAAGGCAAGGCCCTCGCGGACTTCATCGCCCGCAGCGAGAAGCTGCTGAAATAGCGATTCGCCGGTCGGCGAATGATAACGAAAAAGCCCGGGGCTGCTGCCTCGGGCTTTTCTGTTTCCGGGCCTCGCCCGGAATCTTTATTCTTCTTCTGAAGCTACTTCATCCACCGACTTACGGGGCGTGAAGCTCATGGCGGTGTCTCCCTGGCCCTTGCCGAACTCGTAGTCGTTACCCGGCAGCAGGGCGTTCAGGAAGATGCCCACGAGGGCGGCGACCGCCAGGCCGCTCAGCTTGGTGAAACCGAGGTCGATGGCGTCGTTCGCACCGTACTTGATACCGATGGCCAAAACGAGGATGAGGGCGGCGATGATGAGGTTACGGGAAGAGGTGAAGTCCACCTGGTTCTCCACGATGTTGCGCACACCGACCGCCGAGATCATACCGTAGAGCACCAGCGACACACCGCCGATGGTGGCGGCGGGCATCGCGCCGATGAGTGCGGCGAATTTCGGGCAGAAGGACAGCACGATGGCGAAGATGGCCGCGATGCGGATCACGCGCGGGTCGAAGACCTTGGTGATGTTCAGCACGCCGGTGTTCTCGCCGTAGGTCGTGTTGGCCGGGGCGCCGAACAGGGAGGCGAGCGCCGTGGCAAGACCGTCGCCCATCAGGGTGCGGTGCAGGCCCGGATCCTCGAGGTAGTTGATCTCCGTGGTCGAGGAGATGGCGCACATGTCGCCGATGTGCTCGACCATCGTGGCGAGCGAGATCGGCAGGATGGCGATGATGGCGGCGACGACCAGGCCCCAGTCGGGGTTCTGGAACACGGCGAAGGCCGTATCCTTCCACTGGAACGGCAGGCCCACCCAGGCGGCGTCCTTCACGCCGCTGAAGTCCACCTGGCCGAAGCAGGCGGCGACGGCATAGGAACCGACCACGCCGAGCAGGATCGGCACGATCTGGACCATCTTCTTACCCCAGATGTTGCAATTCACGACAATAGCGACGGCAAGGATGGCGATCCACCAGTTCTGCGCGCAGTTCTGGATGGCGGAGCCGGAGAGCGTCAGGCCGATGGCGATGATGATCGGGCCCGTCACGATGGGCGGGAAGTAACGAAGGACCTTTTTGGCGCCGAAGGCGGCGAAGAAGCCGGCCAGCACGAAATAAAGCAGACCTGCGCAGAACACGCCGATGCAAGCATACGGCAGCGAGGTCGCCAGGTCGAGGCCCTTGTCGGCACCCATCTGCGCCACGGCGGCGTAACCGCCGAGGAAGGCGAAGGAGGAGCCGAGGAAGGCCGGAACCTTCATCTTCGTCAGGAAGTGGAAAAGCAACGTACCGAGACCCGCGAAAAGCAGGGTCGAGGAAACGGAGAGTCCGGTGATCACCGGAACGAGGACGGTGGCCCCGAACATCGCGAAGAGATGCTGGAGGCCGAGGACGGTCATTTTGCCCTTGCCGAGCTTGCGGGCATCATAGATTGCCTGCTCTTTTTGTACTTGAGCCATAGTGCTATTGTGAATGTAAGATTATTCCCACTCGATGGTTGCCGGCGGTTTGGAGGAGATGTCGTACACCACCCGGTTCACGCCGCGCACCTTGTTGATGATCTCGTTGCTGACGTCCGCGAGGAAGTCGTACGGGAAGTGGAACCAGTCGGCCGTCATGGCGTCGGTGGACACCACCGCGCGCAGCGCGACCGGGTTCTCGTAGGTCCGCTCATCTCCCATCACGCCCACGCTTTTGATCGGCAGCAGGATCACGCCCGCCTGCCAGATGGCGTCGTAGAGGTTCGTCGCCATCACGCGCGGGTCGGAGGCGCTGGGGAAGCCCATGCCGGTGCAGTCGTAGTTGCGCAGGCCGCGGATGTAGATGTCGTCCGCCTCGCGCAGCACGCGCAGCTTCTCCTCCGTCACGTCGCCGATGATGCGGATGGCCAGGGACGGGCCCGGGAAAGGATGGCGCCCCACGAGCTCTTCCTTGATGCCGAGGGCGCGGCCGACGCGGCGCACCTCGTCCTTGAAGAGCATGCGCAGCGGCTCCACGATCTTGAGGCTCATCTGCTCGGGCAGGCCGCCCACGTTGTGGTGGCTCTTGATCTTGGAGGCGATGCCGGGGATGCCGGCGCTCTCGATCACGTCGGGATAGATCGTCCCCTGGGCCAGCCAGCGGGCGTTCTTGATCTGCTTGGCGTATTTGTCGAAGGTCTCCACGAAGAGACGGCCGATGATCTTGCGTTTCTGCTCGGGCTCGGTCACGCCCGCGAGTTCGGAGAGGAACTCCTTCGAGGCGTCGGCGCCGATGACGTTCAGGCCCATGTCGCGGTAGGATTCGAGGACGTCCTCGAATTCATTCTTGCGCAGCAGGCCGTTGTTCACGAAGATGCAGGTCAGCTGGTGGCCGATGGCCTTGTTGAGCAGCACGCCGGCCACGGTGGAGTCCACGCCGCCGCTCAGGCCCAGGATCACCTGGTCGTCACCGATCTGCGCGCGCAGGTCGGCCACCGTCGTCTCGATGAACGACGCCGGCGTCCAGTCGCCCGCGCAGCCGCAGATGCCCAGCGCGAAGTTGGACAGGATCTGCGTACCTTCCGTGGTGTGGAACACCTCCGGGTGGAACTGGACCGCGTAGGTCTGCTCCCCGGCAATCTGGTAGGCGGCGTTCGCCACGTCGGAGGTGGAGGCGATCACCTCGGCCCCCTCGGGGAGCGCGGAGATCGTGTCGCCGTGCGACATCCAGACCTGCGAGCGGGCGCTCACGCCCTGCAGCAGCGGGGAATCGGCGCGCACGACGTCCAGCATCGCGCGGCCGTATTCACGGGCAAGCGAGCCCTCGACCTTGCCGCCGCAGCGGTGCGCGATGTACTGTGCGCCGTAGCAGATGCCCAGCACCGGGTATTTGCCCTTGAAGAGGCTCAGGTCCACCTGCGGGGCGTTGGCGTCCCGCACGGAGCAGGGGCTGCCGGACAGGATCACGCCCTTCACGCTCGCGTCGAGCGCCGGGACCTTGTTGTACGGATAGATTTCACAGAAGACGTTCAGCTCCCGCAGGCGGCGGCCGATCAGCTGGGTCACCTGGGAGCCGAAATCGAGGATCAGGATTTTATTCACCGCGGGAGTAGTTAGGGGTTTCCTTGGTGATGGTGATATCGTGCGGGTGGCTTTCCGCCATGCCGCTGGCCGTCACGCGGGTGAACTTGGCCTGTTTGAGGACCGTCAGGTCCTTGGCGCCGCAGTAGCCCATGCCGGAGCGCAGGCCGCCGACGAGCTGGTAGACCGTCTCGGAGAGCGTTCCCTTGTAGGGCACGCGGCCGACGATGCCTTCCGGAACGAGCTTCTTGAGCTCGGCTTTGTCGTCCTGGAAGTAGCGGTCCTTGGAGCCGGCCGCCATCGCGTCGATGGAACCCATGCCGCGGTAGGCCTTGAACTTACGGCCGCTGTAGATGATGGTCTCGCCCGGCGACTCCTCCGTGCCGGCGAACATGGAGCCGCACATCACGCAGTCGCCGCCGGCCGCGAGGGCCTTGACGACGTCGCCCGAGTAGCGGAGGCCGCCGTCGGCGATGAGCGTCACGTCCGTGCCCTTGAGGGCCTGGGAGGCGTTGAAGATGGCGCTGAGCTGCGGCACACCCACGCCCGCGACGATGCGCGTGGTGCAGATGGAACCGGGGCCGATGCCCACCTTGACGCCGTCGGCGCCGGCTTTGACCAGGTCGCGGGCGCCCTCCTCCGTGGCTACGTTGCCCACCACCACGTCCAGGGTCGGGTAGGCTTTCTTGACGCGCTTGAGCAGGTCGATGACGCCTTTGCTGTGGCCGTGGGCGGAATCGAGCACCACGGCGTCCACGCCCTCGGCGTAGAGCGCGGCCACGCGGTCGAGCGCATCCGGCGTGATGCCGATGCCGGCTGCGCAGCGCAGGCGGCCCTTGGCGTCCTTGCAGGCGTCGGGGTGCAGGCGCTCCTTGATGAGGTCCTTGTAGGTGATCAGGCCCACGATGCGGCCTTTCTCGTCCACGACCGGGAGCTTCTCCACTTTATATTTCTGCAGGATGGATTTCACGTAATCGCGGTCCGTGCGGGAGTCCGGGATGGTGACCAGGTTCTGCGAGGTCATCACGTCGCGCACCAGCACGTCCAGGTCTTCCTGGAAACGGACGTCGCGGTTCGTCACGATGCCCACCAGGTGCTTCTCCGCATCGGTGACGGGGATGCCGCCGATGTGGTTCTCGCTCATCAGCTGGAGGGCGTCCCCCACCGTCTGGTCCTGGTTGATCGTGACGGGATCGCTGATCATCCCGTTCTCCGAGCGCTTCACCTTGCGGACCTCGGCGGCCTGCGCGGCGATGCTCATATTTTTATGAATTACGCCGATGCCTCCTTCCCTTGCCAGGGCGATGGCCATCGGCGCTTCGGTCACAGTGTCCATGGCAGCGGACACGATGGGGATGTTCAAATGAATGTTGCGGGAGAAACGGGTCTGCAGGGAGACTTCCCGCGGCAGGACTTCGGAGTACGCCGGAATCAGGAGTACATCGTCAAAAGTCAAGCCTTCCAGGGCGATTCTTTCATCAATAAAGGACATAGCGGAGGGACTTTTATTTGACCTGCAAAGTTAAACAAAAATGCCCGCCCCTACAAAAAAAGTTTTCAACAATTTATCCTACAGGCGCTCGGACATTTCCTGGTAGACGCGCTTCGAGATGGGGAGGACGGTGTCGGGGATGTCGAGCTCGGCGCTGAAGACGTCATCGCGGTCGCGCCGCAGGGCGACAATGTGCGAGGGGTTGACGAAGTAGGAACGGTGGCAGCGGATGAAGCCGTAGTGCTCCATCAGGGGTGCGATCGCGACCATGGTCGAGCGGAGCACATAGTCTTTGAGGCGGCCGTTCTCCAGGTACCAGATGCGGACATAATTCTCTTGCGCCTGGATGTACAGGACCGCATCCTTGATCAGCACCAGGCGAACCTGGCGGTTGGCCGTGGCGAAGCGGATCAGGTCCTTCTCGGCAGGAAGCGCCCGGTTGACCGAGATCAAGCCGCAGACCACCCCGATACTGGCGTAAGGAAACACCAGGACCAGGAAAGAGTACGGGACACAGCGGGCCAGCCAGTTAAAATAAGGAACACTCGGGTCCATCAGGTAGAGGTACAGCGCAAAGAAATAGGTGATCACCGTCAGCTCAAGCATGTTCCAGGCCGCCAGTCCCCACCAGCTGCGGTTGAGATGGTCGCGCAGCAGGAAACGGAGGGTCCGGAGAAGTAGAATCGTGACGATCGCGACGCACGCCATCATCGTCACGTTGAAGATGAACAGCCCCCGGCCCATATCCAGGGCTTCTTCGCTATGGAATGGGGTCCAGACCAGCATGAAGACGAAGAACCAGAAGGGCGCCATGAGAATGTACCACAGCTCGGTTGTGTAACGGCGGAAAAGGTCGGGGAGAAGTGCCATGATGGACGTGTGACGAAAATCGGATTTTTGCAGAATCTGTCACATAACAGATTATTTCGTCACAAATATAGTGTTTTTATCAATCAAGGCAAGTATTCGGCACGAAATTAGTCACGTATTTCGGGATTTCGTAAATTTGCATGTTATGTTTAAGACACTGTTTTTAATTCCCCTGTTGGCCCTGCAGTTCCAATCCGTGGACAAGGCGTTCCAGCGCGGCAATGACTACCCTGCCTGCGAGAAGACCCTGTTGGAGATGCTCCCGCAGGCGGAAAAAGGCAAAGAAAAAGCCGACGTCCTGTGGCGCCTCGCGCGGGTCAACTATATGATAGGCGAAGCGCAGACCGACAAGATGGCGCGCCGCGAGCGTTTCAACAAAGGCATCCAGTATGCCGAGCAGGGATGTCGGGAGAACCCGCGGGACCCGCAGTGCTTCATGTGGCACTGCGCCAATGTCGGCCGGGAATGCCAGACACATCCCCTGATGGAGCAGGCCGCCGCCGTGCCGGCGATGACCCAGGACCTGACCCATATCTTGAACGACCTGGACCCGCACATGTCCGAGGCCTGGCAGGCACTCGCGGAAATCTACTATCACCACCCGCTCAAATCGAAAGAAAGCGCCGTCAATTACGCGCGAACCTCGGCGATGAACGCCCCGGACTACGAGCCCCGGGTCATCACCTATACCTACCTTGCTTCGCTCCTGTACGAGCGTAACTGGAGCGCGAATAAACGTGCCGCGCAGGTCGCGGACCACAGCGCCAGGCTCGCCAGGATGGCGGGCGGCAGCAGCATGGACCGCAACGCCTTCGCCGACGGCATGAAGCAGGCCCTTCCCTGGTCGTCCAAAGCCATCGGCGAAATGTCCGACCGCGAGGAGGCCCGTCTCATCCTGGCCTACGCGGAAAGCCGCTACAAGGCCTACAGCGATCCCGCCAAGGCGGAACGCGACGAATACAAGAATCTTCTTAAACTCAAACAACAATGGAAATAAACGGCCAACCGCTTTATCATTTCTCCTGCTCGCAGGATGTCATCCGTCTCCAAAACAAATACGCCCTTTTCAAACGCGTCCTGAACATCCTGTTCTCCGTCACCTTCGACGAGGGATTTGACGAAGCGCTGATGACCCGGGCGCTCAACAAACTCTTTGAACGCCACGACTGCCTCCGGCTCCGTTTCGTCCAGCAGGGCAAGGAGACAATGCAGTATTTCGAGAAAGAGCGCAAAGTCGGCAAGATTCCGTCCCTGCGCCTCGACTCGAACGACGCCTACGAGGCCTTCTTCCGCCGCTTCCGCCGCAAACCCACCGACGTGGCCAAAGGCGACGTGCTGCGCGTCGTGTATGCCGTGAATCCGGATGGCAAAAAGATGGTGATCTGCAAGATCAGCCACTACGTGGCCGACACCTACGGCATCGGCGTCCTGGTCGCGGACCTGCTGGCCGTGTATGCCGCCCTGCGGGACGGGAAGGAACTTCCCCCGGCACCCGGCAGCTTCGAGGAAATCATCCGCAAGGACAACGAATACCGCAACGATGCGACGGCCCTGGAGCGCGACAGAGACTTCTACCGCGACTACTACTTCAACCGTCATCCTGAGCACCCCGTCTACTGCGGCACGCACGGCAACCGTTCCGACCGCTGGCTCAAGTACAAGCACAAGGGCGAATTCGGACTGCCCTACCTCTTCGTCCGCTGCGACACCGACCCCTTCCAGTTCGCCGTCCCGAATTCGATCACCCAGGCTGCGGAGAAGTGGTGCACGGACAACGGCATCTCCATGACCGCCTTCTTCCTGATGAGCTTCTCGCTGGCCCTCTCGCTGATCAACGACCGCGAGCGCCGCATGGCCAACGTGTTGATTCTCAACTGCCGCGGCACGGTCGCCGACCGCAAGACCGCCGGCACCAAGTGCTCTGCCGTGGCCGCCGTCACGGACATTGACTACGGCAAGAGTTTCCAGGACCTCGCCAACGTGATGGCCGGGGAGCACAATGAATTCTTCCGCCACACGCGCCTGTCCTACCTCGACATGGAGCAGATGCAGCACGACGCCTGGAAGTTCTCCATGCTCCGTTTCCTGAACTGCGCGGGCTTCTCCTACATCCCGTTCACGGCGCCGGACGGCGTCACCTTCCAGCTCCACAGCAACGGTAAGGGCGCGCTGGTGACCTACATCGCCATCATGCACGACGTCAAGCGCAACGAGGTCTTCATCAACTACGACGTCCAGAAGCTGCTGGTCACGCCCGCACAGCTGGTCGATTTTCAAAACGTGTACAACCGCGTCATGGAGAAGGTGCTTGCCCATCCTGACGCTCCGCTTAACGAACTGTTTTAATTCATGAAAAAGGACAGTCTTTACCTGACCGAACGCCAGCACCAGGCCAACCGCCTGCTGCGTGAAGGCGACTACAAAAGCATCCGCGAAATGCTGGGACGCATCAAGGACCAGCTTCCCAAGCAGCCCATCCTTGCGGAACTGAACGACAAGAAAGAAATCGTCTACCATACCTCCGAGGACATCTACGAGGAAGTGATGTCCCTCGGCGACGGCCTGCTGGACGCCGGACTCGGCGGGAAGCATATCGCCATCGTTTCCGAGAACTGCGTCCGCTACGTCATCGCGGACATCTGCATCTCCAGCGGTGTCGGCGTCGTGACGCCCATCGACGTCAACGCCCCCGCCCCGCTGCTCGCCATGCTGCTTGCCAAGTGCGACGCCGACGCTGCCCTGTGCGGCGCGGAGCAGCTTCCCCTGCTGCGCGAAGTGCAGCCCCAGTGCCCGCGGCTCAAGGCCCTGATCACCATCGACAAGAAAGTCGACGGCGTCCCTTACTATGAAGAACTGGTCGCGCGCGGCCGCGAAATCGGCGAGGGCGGTCCCTACCGCACCTGCGAACTGGACCTCGACGCCCCTGCCAAGATCCTCTTCACCAGCGGCACCACCGGCGCCAACAAGGGTGTCGTCCTGACGAACGCCAACCTGGCCGCCAACATGGTCAACTGCATGGACACCATCCGGGCCACGGACGACGAGAACACCTCCATGAGCGTCCTTCCGATGCACCATGCCACGGAAATCAACACGCACATCATGACGCGTATAGGCAGCGGCCGTCTGACCTACGTCAACGGCAACATCCGCAACATGATGACGAACATCAAGATCTTCCAGCCCACCATCACGACCATCGTCCCGATGATCCTCAACGCGTTCTACAAGAACATCTGGGCCAATGCCCGCAAGGCCGGCAAGGAAGAGAAGCTCAAGAAGGGCATCAAGATCTCCAACCTGCTGCGCAAATTCGGCATCGACAAGACGCACAGCATGTTCAAGGACATCTATGAGCCTTTCGGCGGCAAGCTCGACATGATCGTCAGCGGCGGCTCCATGCTCAACCCCGTCGTCATCAAGGGGATGAACGACCTGGGCTGGCGTATCGAAAACGGCTACGGCATCACGGAGTGCGGTCCGCTCATCTCGATCAATTCCGACACGCTCTCCGAGCACCTCAGCGTGGGCAAGGCCTGCCCGGGTCTCGAGGTGAAGATCGCCAACCCGGACGAGGACGGGATCGGCGACCTGTGCGTGCGCGGCAAGAGCGTTTTCCGCGAATACTACAAGGATCCGGAGGCCACGGCCGCCGTCTTCGACGCAGAAGGATACTTCAACACCGGCGACAGCGCCCGTATTGACGAGCAGGGCCGCATCTTCCTGATGGGCCGCAAGAAGAACACCATCGTGCTGCCCAGCGGCAAGAACATCTGTCCGGAAGAGGTCGAGAACGTGATTGAGACCGGCATGGACTTCGCCGATGACATCGTGGTCTACCGCGCCGAGCAGCGTGTCGGCAACGCCACCCGCGAGGTGCTCGTGGCCGGCCTCTACATCTCCGACGAGGCCGTCCGCGCCGACCGCGAAAAGATTGCCGCCACCATGCGGCGGATCAACTCCAACCTTCCTGATTACAAACAAATTGAATATATAGAACTCCCTGCCACCGGCTACGAGAAGACTTCCACCCGCAAGATCAAGCGGGCCGGTCTCCCGACCGTCTGCTCCGGGGAAGGCATCAACCTGTCTTAAGTATTATGGATGTAAAAAAAGAATTCCTGGGCATTCTCCAGGACTACGTAGACTTCCCCGTGGAGGAAGTCGATACGGAAGCCGCCTTCAAAGCCGCCTCCGGCATCGACTCCTTCGTATTTATTGAAATGATCGCCGCCATCGAAGACCACTTCGGCATCACCATCCCCAACGCCGACCTGAAGAGCTTCAACACCATCAGCGACATCATCCGCTACATCGAAGCCCGGGTAAACTAATGCCGGTGGGCTAACCCCCCCGGCCCCCCTGCGTCGCAAAGCTCCGAGCCCTAATCTCGGAACCAATATTGGCCAAAATCGGCGCCGACCCCACTTTTAAAACCCGGGTCGGCGCCGATTTCGCCGTTTTTCGGCACCGACATCCTTGCCAGCACCGCACAGCCCATTGCCCTGCGCTCCCGCGCGGACGGGTAGGACTGTCCTCAAAAAGGATCGGTTTTGAGGATAAGTGGCGGAAAAACCGGCCTCCATCCTCAAATACGGCCTAGTTTGAGGACGGGGAGGAGGAGAGTTGTTTGGCTTCGTCGCGCTTGCGCTTCTGGTACATCTGCCAGGTAATTCGGAGCGAAGCGACGCAGGGGGTCTGGGGGAAACGGCCCCCAGTATTCTATCGGCACAACTGCGCTAACAGCATAGCATTATCGTCGCCTGATTTCCTCCTGTTTGCGCTTCCTGTACATTTGGTACGTGTTGTAGCAGTTATGCCAAATCGAATAGAAGCCGCCGGCGACGGAGGTGACGGGATCGAGGAAGGTGTAGCCCATCCAAATGCCGAAGACGGTGTTCTTCTGGCCGAGGGCCTGGCCGGCGGAGATGGGACACTTGTAGCGGCGGCCGATGGCGCGGCCGAGCCAGAACTGGAAGGCGCAGGCCAGCAGCGAGGCGACGCCGATCTCCCAGAGCACCACGGCGCCGGAATCGTTCTGCACGATGGCGCGCGTGCTCATCAGGATGGCGAGCGTGAGCGAGACCGCCCAAATATAGAATGACAGGTTCGGGAAGCCCATCAGCCAGGCGTGGAACTTCGGCAGCAGGTAGCGCACGAGCCAGGCCGACAGGCAGGGCAGGATCAGCAGCGGGAACACCTTCGCGAGGATGCGCATGAAGGCTTCGCCGAATGTCAACCCAGCCATCGGGTGGATCAGCGGCACCATCAGCGGCACCAGCACCGCCACCACCAGGTTGATCAGCACGGTGTAAGTCACCACCCCCGCCATATTGCCGCCCAGCTTGCCCGTGACCACGGCGCAGGCCGTCGCCGTCGGGCAGATCAGGCACAGCATCGCCGCCTCAACGCCGGCACGGGCCGGCACGGCCGGCCACAGGATCAGCACCAGCGCCAGCCCCACGAACGTCAGCGACTGCACGAGCAGCAGCCAGCCCATCCAGCGGTGCGGCCGCATCTGCTGCGGCTCGATCTTGCAGAAACTCAGGAAAAGCATCGCGAAGAGCAGCAGGGGCTGCAGCTCCTTGACAATGCTCTCCAGCACCGGCCCCGCGCTATGCAGCGCCGGAATGGCATGATAGACCAGATACAGGGAGGCGCCCACAATCATGCCGATAATGAGCGCCCAGTCCCTGAGGAACTTCAGAAAAGTATAACGGTACTCCCCCATGCTACCGCGGTTCGACCCGCGCGAGGAAACTCTCGACCGTGTTCTCCATCAGCATCGCGATGGTCATCGGCCCCACGCCGCCCGGCACGGGCGTGATCGCGGAAGCGCGCAGGCGGGCGCCGACATAGTCCACGTCGCCGCAGAGCTTGCCGTCCGCGTCGCGGTTGATGCCGACGTCGATCACCACGGCCCCGGGCTTGATCATGTCGCCCGTGACCATGTTCGGCCGGCCCACGGCCACCACCAGCACATCCGCCTGCAGCGTCATGGCCTTGAGGTCCTTGGTGCGGGAATGCGCGATGATCACGGTGGCGTTGCGGTCCAGCAGGAGCTTCGCCACCGGCTTGCCGACGATGTTGCTGCGGCCCACGACCACGGCGGTCTTGCCCGCGAGGTCGATGCCGCTCTCGTCGATCAGCCGGAGGATGCCCTTCGGCGTGCAGGGAACGGTGCAGGGACGGCCGAGCCAGAGGTCGGAGACGTTGCCGGGATGGAATCCGTCCACATCCTTCTCCTTAGCGATCGCGTCGATGACGCGCTCCTCGTTGATCTGTTTGGGCAGCGGAAGCTGCACCAGGATGCCGTCCACCTCGGGATCGCGGTTCAGGTCGTCGATCATCTTGAGGAGGGCCTCCTCGGTGGCGTCCTCGGCCATCGTGATGAGGCGGGAATTCATGCCCACGTAGATGGCGGACTTGACCTTGTTGCGCACGTAGACCTGGCTCGCGGGGTTGTTGCCCACGATGATGACGGCCAGCGACGGCTTGCGGCCGTACTTGACTTCCAGCCTTTCCACCTGCTCGCGCAGGCTGTCCTTGATGGAATTCGAAAGCGCCTTGCCGTCCAGGACCTTGCCGTCCAGCGCCCAGTGGGCGATGTCGCGGCGGAAGAAGAGATTGTCGCAGCGGATCTTGGCGACCTCGGCGTACACCTTCTCCCAGGCGGTGCGGGTGTCCTTGCCCTCGGCCACGACCATCATCACGCGGCCGCCGGCCGTCAGCAGGCGGTCGCCGTCGCGCTTGGTGCCCATGTGGTACACGCGCCCGTCGACCTGATCCGCACCGAGGATCTCGGCGCCCTTCTCGTAGGAGCCGGGATAGCCCTTGGAGGCCAGCACGACGCCCAGCGTCACGGCCTGGCGCCACTTCGGCTCCGCCACGGGGCGACCCGTGGCCACGGCCTCGAAAATGTCATAGATATCGCTCTCCAGCAACGGCAGCACGACCTCGGTCTCGGGGTCGCCGAAGCGGGCGTTGAACTCGATCACCTTGATGCCGTCCGGGGTCTTCATCAGACCGCCGTAGAGCACGCCCGACAGCGGGCAGCCCTCGGCGGCCATCGCCTTGGCGGTGGCCTTCAGGATCTGCTCGAGGGCGAAGGCTTCGTCCTCCTTCGTGATGAAAGGCAGGCCCGTGTAGGCGCCCATGCCGCCGGTGTTCGGGCCCTTGTCGCCGTCGAAGGCGCGCTTGTGGTCCTGCGAGAGCGGCATCGGGTAAACCCGCTCCCCGTCCACGAATGCCATGAAGGAGAACTCGGGACCCGTCAGGAAATCCTCCACCACCACGCGGCCCTTGCCGAAGGCCTCGTCCAGCAGCATGCTGCGCAGCGCGGCCTCGGCCTCCGCCGCGTCGGCGGCGATGACGACGCCCTTGCCGGCGGCCAGGCCGTCGTACTTCAGCACGGCCGGGAACGGCCGCGCGTTCACGTAGGCGAGCGCCTCGTCGAAGTTGTCAAAGCTGCGGTAGCCCGCCGTCGGGATGGCATATTTGTCCATCAGGATCTTGGCGAACTCCTTGCTGCTCTCGATGCGCGTGGCAGCCTGCGTGTGCCCGAAAATCTTCAGCCCGGCGGCGCGGAAGGCGTCCACGACGCCGACGGACAGCGCCGCCTCGGGGCCCACGACCGTGAGGTCGATCCCCTGCTCCTGCGCGAACTTCAGCAGGCCGGCGACGTCCGTATCTTTCACGGGCACGCACTCCGCCTGCGCGGCGATGCCGGCGTTGCCGGGGGCGCAGAAGATCTTCGCCACCTGCGGGGAACGGCTGAGCGCGTCCACGATGGCGTGGCAGCGTCCGCCGCCACCGACCACGAGCACTTTCTTATCTTTTGCCATAGGACTAATGCTTGAAATGTCTGATTCCGGTGAAGAGCATCGTGATGCCGAGCTCGTCCGCCTTCTTGATCGCATCCTCGTCGCGGATGCTGCCGCCCGGCTGCACGATGGCGGTCACGCCGTACTTCGCGGCCAGGGCCACGGTGTCGTCGAAGGGCAGGAAGCCGTCGGACGCGAGGATGAGCCCCTCGGTGAATCCGGCCGCCTTGGCCTGCTCCAGCGCGATCTCGGCGGAGCCGACGCGGTTGGTCTGGCCCGCACCCACGCCGATGGTGTGGTTGTCGCGCACCACGGCGATGGCGTTGGACTTGATGTGCTTGACGATGCGCCAGCCGAAGTCGAGGTCGGCCATCTGGGCCGCCGTGGGCCGGACCTTCGTCACGCACATCTCCGGCTTGACCTGCTCCACGGCCGTGTCAAGCTGCTGGGCGAGCATGCCGCCGTTCACGCCGACGTACTGCATCGGGGCCTGAGCCTCAGCGGCCATCGGCACCTCCAGCACGCGGAGGTTCTTCTTCGAGGAGAGGATCTCCAGCGCCTCCGGCGAGAAGGACGGGGCGATCACGATTTCGAGGAAAATGGGCTTCATGCCCGCGGCCACCTCGGCGGTGAGCTCGCGGTTCACGCCCACGATGCCGCCGTAGATGCTGACCTTGTCAGCCTCGTAGGCGGCTTGCCAGGCCTGCTCGATGGTCTCGCCGACCGCCGCGCCGCACGGGTTCATGTGCTTGAGCGCCACGCAGAAGGGCTTGTCGGAGAAGTCGCGCAGCACGTTCAGGGCCGCGTTGGCATCCTGGATATTGTTGTAGGAGAGCTCCTTGCCCTGGATCTGCTTCGCGAAAGCGAGGGAATACAGGGCAGGCTCCATGGCAGCGTAGAACTTCGCGGCCTGGTGGGGGTTCTCGCCGTAGCGGAGACCCTGCTTGAGGTCGTACTCGAGGAAGAGCTTCTCGTTCAGGCCGGCCTGCTTGCGCATCCAGGAAGAAATGCACATGTCGTACTCGGCCGTGTGGGTATAGGCCTTGGCGGAGAGCTGCAGGCGCGTCTGGTCGGAGGTCTTGCCGTTCGCCTTGAGTTCGTCCAGCACGCGGTCATAGTCCGCGGGGTCGCAGACGATGGTCACATCGCGCCAGTTCTTGGCGGCGCTGCGCACCATCGACGGGCCGCCGATGTCGATGTTCTCGATGGCATCCTCCATCGACACGCCATCCTTGGCGATGGTCTGACGGAAAGGATAAAGGTTCACGCACACGAGGTCGATGGTCTCGATCCCCTGCTCGGCAAGCGTCTGCATGTGGGCAGGCACGTCGCGGCGCGCGAGGATGCCGCCGTGCACCTTCGGGTGCAGGGTCTTCACGCGGCCGTCGAGGATCTCGGGGAAGCCGGTGACTTCGCTGATGCCCACGGTCTTCACGCCGCTGCTCTCCAGCAGCTTCTGCGTGCCGCCCGTGGCGATGATGGTCCAACCCAATGCCTGGAGCCCCTGCACGAACGGCACGAGCCCGGTCTTGTCGCTTACACTGACTAACGCTCTCATATCTGTTTCAATAATTTCTGTATGGTTTCCACGTATAACTGATGCTCGATCTTCTGACCGATGCGGTGCACCTCCTCGGGGTCGTTGCCGTCGTATTCGAAGGCCCGCTGGGCGATGATCTTGCCGCCGTCGAGGTCGCCGTTCACCCAATGGATGGAGATGCCGTACACCTTGACGCCGTATTCAACCGCCTGCTCCACGGCGTGCGCGCCCTTGAAGGCGGGCAGCAGCGAAGGGTGGATGTTGATGATGCGGCCGCCGTAGGCCTCCAGCAGCACGTCGGAGATGATGCGCATGTAGCCCGCCAGGCAGACGAGGTCGATGCCTGCGGCGTCCATCCGCTTGATCACCTCCCGCTCGAAATCCGCCTTGGAGGCGAATTCTTTCGGGCTGGCGACGAAGCTCGGGACGCCGAAACGCTCGGCGCGCGCCACCACGGCGGCGCCCGGCTTGTCGCAGACCATCAGGGCCACTTCGGCGTCCAGCCGCCCGTCGGCGCAAGCCTGGGCGATGGCCTCGAAGTTGGTCCCGGAGCCGCTGGCGAATACCGCTAACTTCTTCATAATATATTCTTCACTACGTTCAGAATGACAATTATGCCATTTTGATGTTGACACCCGGCTGGTCGGTGACGCGGCCGATGACGGAAGCTTTCTCGCCGTGGGCCTCGAGGATGCTGATGGCCTTGTCCGCCTCGGAGGCGTCGATGGCCAGCACCATGCCGATGCCCATGTTGAAGATGTTGAACATCTCGCGATGCGCGACGCCGCCCCATTTCTCCAGCATCTTGAAGACCGGAAGGATCTCCCAGGTGCCCTCGATGATCTCAAGGCCCTGGCCGCCCTGCAGGATGCGGGGGATGTTCTCGTCGAAGCCGCCGCCCGTGATGTGCGCCACGCCGTGCACGTCGCACTGGCGGATGACGTCGAGCACCTGCTTGACGTAGATGCGCGTCGGGGTCAGCAGGACCTCGCCGAGGGTGCGGCCGTCGAACTCGGGAATGGCGTCGGAGAAAGCGTGACCGCTGTCCGCGACGATCTTGCGCACCAGGCTGAAGCCGTTGGAATGCACGCCGCTGGAGGCGATGCCCACCAGGATGTCGCCCACCTTCACCTTCGTGCCGTCGATGAGCTTGCTCTTCTCGACGACGCCCGTCGTGAAGCCGGCGATGTCGTACTCGTCGCCCTCGTACATGCCGGGCATTTCGGCCGTCTCGCCGCCCACCAGGGCGCAGCCCGCCTGCCGGCAGCCTTCGGCCACGCCGGCGACGATGGCCTCCACCTTCGCGGGAACATTGTGGCCCAGGGCCACGTAGTCGAGGAAGAAGAGGGGCTCGGCGCCCTGCGCGAGCACGTCGTTGACGCACATCGCCACGGCGTCGATGCCGATGGTGTCGTGCTTGTCCATCGCGAACGCGATCTTGAGCTTGGTGCCCACGCCGTCGGTGCCGCTCACCAGGACCGGCTCCTTGTAGCCGAGCGAAGCGAGGTCGAACATGCCGCCGAAGGATCCGATGCCGCCCATCGAGCCCGGACGGGCCGTGGAGGCGACGTGCTGCTTGATGCGGCGGACCACCTCGTAGCCCGCTTCCAGGTTCACGCCTGCTTTTTCGTAAGATTGTGCCATATCTCTTTTTTAGTCGTTTTCAATCATTTCTTCATACAGGAGCGTCGGGTACTCACCCGTGAAGCACGCCTGGCAAGGATCGGCGCAGCCGAAGCAGGAGTCGCGCGTGGACTCCGGGCTGAGGTAGCCCAGGGAGTCGGCGCCGAGCACCTGGCGCGCCTCCTCCAGCGTGCGGTGGGAGCAGAGGAGCTCCTCCTCGGTGGAGGTATCCACGCCGTAGTGGCAGGTGTACTTCATCATCGGGCTGGCGATGCGGACGTGCACCTCCGTGGCGCCGGCCTCGCGCAGCATCTTGACGATCTTGAGCGAGGTCGTGCCGCGGACGATCGAGTCGTCCACCAGCACCACGCGCTTGCCGGCCACGATGCTTCGCACCGGCGAGAGCTTCATCTTCACGCCCAGCTCGCGGAGCGACTGGACCGGCTGGATGAAGGTGCGGCCCACGTATTTGTGCTTCACCAGGCCCATCTCATAAGGGATGCCGCTCTCCTCGGCGAAGCCCATGGCCGCACTGAGGCTGGACTCGGGCACGCCCACCACGATGTCGGCCTCGACCGGATTCTCGCGGTAGAGGCGCCGGCCGGCTTCCTTGCGGTACGCGTGGACGTTGCAGCCGTCGATGTCGCTGTCCGGACGGGCGAAGTAGATGTATTCCATCGCGCACATGCGGTGGCGGTTGAAGTGCGAATAGGTCGTGCTCCGCAGGCCGTGGTTGTCCATCGAGACGATCTCGCCGGGCTGGACGTCGCGGATGAACTGCGCGCCCATGATCTCGAAGGCGCAGGACTCGCTGCTGACCACGTAGCCGTCGCCGAGCTTGCCGATGCAGAGGGGCTTGATGCCGTACTTGTCGCGCGCGGCGTAGATGCGGTTCTTGGTCATGATCACGAAGGTAAAACCGCCCTCGATCATGTTCAGGGCCTTGACGATGGTCGTGATGCGTCCCTCCTTGGCCCGATCCTTCTTGATGAGGTTCGCCAGCAGTTCGCTGTCGGTGCCGGTCTGGAAGATGGATCCGTGGCGCTCCAGGTACATCGTGACCTGGCGGGCGTTGATGAGGTTGCCCTCCCCCGCGATGGCGAAGTCGCCGGAATGGTGGTGGAAGAACAGCGGCTCCACGTTGTCCAGGCCGCCCTTGGAAGCGTTGGCATACTTGACGCTGCCGATGCCGATCTTGCCGGGCAGGTGGTTCAGTTCTCCGTTGGTGAAGATCTCGCTCAGCAGGCCCTGTCCACGGTAGCGGTGGCTCTCGCCCTTCGAGTCGAAGGTGATGATGCCGCCGCCCTCCTGGCCACGGTGCTGGAGGTTGTGCAGTCCGTAATAGATATAGGTCGATGCGCTCGGCACGCCATATACAGCAAGAACGCCCATATTATTCAGTTACTTTTTTCAAACGATTCAACACATTGGTATAGCTCTCCACCACGCGGCTGAGGTCCAGACGGAAGCGGTCCTTGTCCATCCGCTCGCCCGTGGCCTCGTCCCAGAGGCGGCAGGTGTCGGGGCTGATCTCGTCGGAGATGATGATGGCGCCCGTGTCGGAGGCCCGGCCGAACTCGATCTTCATGTCCACCAGCTCGATGCCGGCCTTGTGGAAGACAGGCTTGAGCAGGTCGTTCACCTTGCGGGCCGTGTTGTACATCTCGTCCAGCTCCCGGTAGGAGGCCAGGCCGAGCGCGACGGCATGGTCGCGGTTGATGAGGGGATCGTCGAGCTCGTCGTTGTTGTAGCGCAGATCCACGATGGTATTGGCATGGCGGAAGCCCTCCGGCACACCGAGGCGGTAGGCCAGCGAGCCGGCGATGCGGTTGTGCACCACCACCTGCAGGGGGATGATCTCGATCTTGCGGCAGAGTTGCTCCTGGTCGCCCACCTGGCGGATGAAATGCGTCTCCACGCCGTTCTTGTTCAGGTAATCCAGCAGGATGGCCGAGATCTGGTTGTCCAGGGCGCCCTTGCCGATGAAGCGGGCCCGCTTCACGTTGTTGTAAGCCACCGTCACATCCTTGTAACGGAAAATGACTTCGTCGGGATGGTCGGTCGCAAAGACCTGCTTCTCGTTGCCTTCGAAGATCAGTGCTCCTTTCTTCATGTTATTTATTGGTTTTTCTTGAAATATTTCACAGCGTTGTCGAAGAGCGGCTGGTAGAGCTCTTCCTCGATGTTCTTGAACACGTTGGGCTCCCAGCGCTCGGTGTGGCCCATCTTGCCGAGGATCTGGCCGCTCGGGCTGACGATGCCCTCGATGGCGTAGTAGGAGCCGTTCGGGTTGTACGGCGCCTCCATCGTGACCTCCTCGGAGAAGGGATCCACGTACTGGAAGGCCACCTGGCCCTTGGCGAAGAGCTCCTTCGCCAGCGCCTCGGATACCATGAACTTGCCCTCGCCGTGGCTGACGGCGATGGTGTGCAGGTCGCCGATGTTCATGCCGGCGAGCCAGGGCGAGCGGGTCGTGGCGACGCGCGTCGTGGCCATCTGGGAGATGTGGCGGTTGATGTCGTTGCGGAACAGGGTCGGGCTCTCGTGCGTGACCATCCCGAGGTGGCCGTACGGCAGCAGGCCGCTCTTGACGAGCGCCTGGAAGCCGTTGCAGATGCCCAGGATGAGGCCGCCGCGCTCGAGCAGGCCCTCGATGGCCTGCGCCACGCGGGCGTTGTTGAGCACGTTGGCGATGAACTTGCCGCTGCCGTCCGGCTCGTCGCCGGCGGAGAAGCCGCCCGCGAGCATGAGGATCTGGCAGCCGTCAATCGCGCGCGCCATCTCGTCGATGGAGCTGAGCACGTCCGCGCCCGTGAGGTTGCGGAACACGCCGAAGGTGACGTCGGCACCCGCCCGGCGGAACGCCTTGGCGGTGTCGTAGTCGCAGTTCGTACCCGGGAAAACCGGGATATAGACGAGCGGTTTTTCAACCGGAGCGCCCTTCCAGGACGGGGCCTTGTACTCCCCTTCCTGCTTAACTTTCAGCATCTTGGTATGGGCGGCCGGGACGCGGGCCGGATAGACTTTGGCGTACTTGCCGGCGTTCGCCTCCAGCAGGCGGTCGATCGAGATGCGCTCGCCGTCGATGCGCAGCAGGCCGTCCTCGCCGGGCGTGACCTCACCGAGCAGGATGGCCTGCGGGAAGTCCAGCGCCTCCTCGGCCTCCACGAGGATGGTGCCGTAGCCGAGGTCGAAGAGCTGGCGCTCGTCCAGCTTGACGTTCACGCCGAAGAGGTTGCCGAAGGCCATCTTGGCGAGGCCTTCCGCCACGCCGCCGCGGCCCAGGGCCCACGCGGACACCACGTTGCCCGTGGCGATCTGCTCGTGGACGAAGTCCCAGTTGGCCTTCAGCTGCTCCGTATCCGGCATGCGGTTGGCCAGCGGGGTATGTTTGATGAGGTAGAGCTTGTTGCCCTCCCATTTGAGTTCCGGGGAGATGACGCGCCGCGCGTCCACCGTCGTCACGCCGAAGGCGATGAGGGTGGGTGGCACGCTGATGTGCTCGAAGGTGCCGCTCATCGAGTCCTTGCCGCCGATGGACGGCAGGCCGAAGGCGAGCTGCATCTTCAGGGCGCCGAGCAGCGCGGAGAGCGGCTTGCCCCAGCTGTGCGGGTCGGCCGTCATGCGCTCGAAGTACTCCTGGTAGGAGAAACGCATCCCCGACCATTCGCCGCCCGCGGCGACGACCTTCGCACAGGCGTCCACCACTGCGTACGCGGCACCGTGGTAAGGGCTCCAGCTCGACAGGAACGGGTCGTAGCCGAAGGCCATCATGCTCGCCGTGTCGGTGTAGCCGTCGGCGGGGAGCTTCTGCACGGACACCTGCGTCTCCGTGGCCTGCAGGGCGCCGCCGTAAGGCATGAGCACCGTGGAGCGGCCGATCGTGGAGTCGAACATCTCCACGAGGCCCTTCTGGGAGGCCACGTTGGGGTCGGACAGGGTCGCGACCATCTTCTCTTTGAGGGTCTCGCCCGCCGGCTCGCGGCGGAACGGGTCAATGTCCTCGACGGCCCCGATGACCGCCTTGGAGTAGTGCTTCGCACCGGCGCTGTCGATGAACTCGCGGGAGAGGTCGGCGACCGTCTCGCCGTGGTAGCTCATGCGCATGCGGCCGCGGTCCGTCACGTCGGCGACGTGCGTCACCTCGACGTTCTCCTCGCCGCAGAGGGCCTCGAAGGCCGCGCGGTCCTTTGCTTCCACCACCACGGCCATGCGCTCCTGGGACTCGCTGATGGCGAGCTCGGTGGCGTTCAGGCCGCTGTATTTGGTCGGCACGCGGTCCAGGTAGATGTCCAGGCCGGGGGCCAGTTCACCGATGGCGACGCTCACGCCGCCCGCGCCGAAGTCGTTCGATTTCTTGATGAGGCGCGTCACGTCCGGGCGGCGGAAGAGCCGCTGGAGCTTGCGCTCCTCCGGGGCGTTGCCCTTCTGGACCTCGCTGCCGCAGGTCTCAAGCGAGGCGCCCGTGTGCTCCTTGGAGGAGCCGGTGGCGCCGCCGATGCCGTCGCGGCCCGTGCGGCCGCCCAGCAGGAGGATCACGTCGCCCGGCGCGGGGCTCTCGCGGCGAACGTTCTCCGCCTTGACGGCGCCCACCACGGCGCCCACCTCGAGGCGCTTGGCGGTGTAGCCGGGATGATAGATTTCTCGCACGTGCGTGGTGGCGAGGCCGATCTGGTTGCCGTAGCTGGAATAGCCGTGGGCCGCCTTGCGGCTGATCATGCGCTGCGGGAGCTTGCCCGCCAGGGTGTCCTTGACGGCGGCGTTGATGTCGCCGGCGCCCGTCACGCGCATCGCCTGGTATACATAGGCGCGGCCGGAGAGCGGGTCGCGGATGGCGCCGCCCAGACAGGTGGCCGCGCCGCCGAACGGCTCGATCTCGGTCGGATGGTTGTGCGTCTCGTTCTTGAACTGCAGCAGCCACTTCTCCGGCTGCCCGTCCACTTCCACGTCCACGAAGATGCTGCAGGCGTTGTTCTCTTCGCTCTGCTCCAGGTCCTCCAGCAGGCCGCGCTTGCGCAGCACGCGCGCGCCGATGGTGGCGAGCTCCATCAGGCAGAGGCTCTTCTGCTCGCGCCCCAGCTCCTTGCGGACGGACAGGAATTCGCGGTACTCCGCCTCGATCTCCTCCTTGGCGAAGGAATCGTCCACGCGGACGTCCGTCAGCTCGGTGGTGAAGGTCGTGTGGCGGCAGTGGTCGCTCCAGTAGGTGTCGAGGATGCGCAGCTCCGTCTCGGACGGATCACGGCCTTCCGCTGTGAAATAACGCACCACCTCCGCGAGGTCGTCGGTGTTCATCGCCAGGCCCCACTGCTTGCAGAAGGCGGCGTACTCCGCGGGCTGCATCTTCGTGAAGCCTGCGAGCGAGGCCAGCGGCTTCACGTCCGCCTTGCCTTCCGGCTGCAGGCGGCCGAGATCCTTGGGCCGGGACTCCACCACGTTGATGTAGTAGTGGCGGATGGCGGCGAGCGCCTCGTCGGAGAGGTCGTCGTCGAAGATGAGCAGGCGCGAGGAGCGGATCTGCACGTCGGCCGACGGGTCGATCAGGTGGACGCAGTCCAGGGCCGAGGAGGCCCGCTGGTCGAACTGGCCGGGGATGTACTCGACAGCCAGGTATTTCTTGCCTTCGAGCGGGCAGTCGTCCGTCACGGTGTCCGTGACCACCTCGCCAAAGACCGTGTAACGGCATTTCTCCAACAGCTCGTCGGAGAAGCCGAACAAATCATAGACATTCAGGAGCCGCAGGGTACGCAGCGAGAGAGAAAGGTTTTCGTTGAACTCGTTCTTGAGGCTCTGCGCCTCAACCTGGAACTCCGAACACTTTTCTACAAAGATGCGGTGTGCATTCATAATTTATATCTCGGTTTGAAGGACCTTTTCTGCCTGTTTCTTCCGGAAGTCCTCCAGCTTGGCCGCAAGGCCGGCGTCCTGGAGGGCGAGCATCGCGATGGCGTAGAGCGCGGCATTCTTGGCTCCGTCGATCGCCATCGTCGCGACGGGGATGCCGGAAGGCATCTGCACAATGGAAAGCAGGGAATCCAGCCCGTTCAGCGCCTTGCTCTTGATCGGAATGCCGATCACCGGGAGCGAAGTCAGGGCGGCCGCCATGCCGGGCAGGTGGGCGGCGCCGCCGGCGCCCGCAATCACGATGCCCACCCCGCGGTCGCGGGCCGTGGCCATGTACTCACTGAAGAACTGCGGTGTGCGATGTGCGCTGATGACTTTTTTTTCGTAGGGGACCCCGAACTGTTCGAGGGTCTCGCAAGCGGCTGACATCACCTCCCAGTCGCTCTTGGATCCCATGATAATACTGACTTTCATACTCGAACTAACAAGCTGCAAATTTACAACAAACTGAAACTCCTTGCAAGGAAAGTTATCGACATTTTTACGATTTACATTGTTAATAACTTTTTACGCACGTGCGTGCATTTTGCGCGGGCGCGACGGGATTTTTTCCGTACCTTTGTCGTTTGGTATAATCTGCAAATCCAAACCGTATGACACTCGCCCTGGAATTACCTCTCCGCCTGGTAGGCGCAGCCCTGCTCGGAGCGGCCATCGGCTATGAGCGCGAACTGCGCGGCAAGGGGGCCGGCCTCCGGACCCACATGCTCGTGGCGCTGGGCTCGGCCCTGTTCATGACCATTTCCATCTACGGTTTCCCCGACGCCAGCAAGTTCGACGCCTCGCGTGTCGCGGCCGGCGTGGTGGGCGGCCTCGGTTTCCTCTGCGCCGGCATCATCATGAAGAACCGCCACGTCAGCGGCCTGACCACAGCGGCCGGCCTCTGGGTGACGGGCGCCGTGGGCCTGGGCATGGGCGGCGGCATGTACGAGATGAGCATCCTCTGCACCGTCCTGATGATCATCTGCCTCGAAGTTATGCACTTCTTCATCCCCAGCATGGGCGAACGGCAGGTCACGGCCACCATCTCCGCCGCGGACGACAAGGTGCTGCAGACGGCGATCGAATCGCTGGGCAAGCAGGTGAAATGGTTCGCCATCCTGCGCGAAGACCAACTCGTCAAGGCGGAGATCAGCCTCTGCACCAACAAGAAAGAAAGCCCGCTCGCGCTGCTGGAACGCCTCTCGGCGATGCCCGGCATCCGGGTGGAAAACATGGAATAGATGGACAGACTGCTCAAAGGAGGGACCCTGATCGACGCCGCGGGCCGGCGCCGGGGGGACGTACTCATCCGCGACGGCCGCATCGCCGCCATCGGGCCGGACATCGTCGGGGCCTCCGGCGCGCAGGTCGTCGACTGCAGCGGGAAATGGATCTCCGCGGGCTTCGTGGACGTCCACGTCCATTTCCGCGAGCCTGGCCAGAGTTATAAAGAGACCATCCGCACCGGGTCGCTGGCTGCCGCGCACGGCGGCTACACCACCGTCTGCGCGATGCCGAACCTCAACCCCGTGCCCGACAGCCCCGAAACGATCGCCCTGGAGCAGGAGATCATCGACCGCGACGCCTGCATCGAGGTCCTCCCCTACGCCGCCATCACGCGCGGCCGCCGGGGGCTGGAGCCCGTGGACATCGCCGCGCTCAAGGGCCGCTGCTGCGCCTTCTCCGACGACGGCAGCGGCGTGCAGGACGAGGCGATGATGCGCCGCGCCATGCAGACCGCCGCCCGCGAGGGCGTGATCATCGCCGCGCACTGCGAGGACAACAAGCTGCTGCGCGGCGGCTATATTCATGACGGCCGCTACGCCGCCGCCCACGTCCACAAGGGCATTTGCTCGGAGAGCGAATGGGGCCAGATCGCCCGCGACCTGCAGCTCGCGGAGGAGACCGGCTGCCGCTACCACGTCTGCCACATTTCCTGCGCGGAGAGCGTGGAGCTCATCCGCCAGGCCAAGTCCCGCGGGGTGCGCGTCACCTGCGAGACGGGCCCGCACTACCTCTCCCTCTGCGAGGACGAGCTCCAGGAGGACGGCCGTTTCAAGATGAATCCCCCGCTGCGCCGCGCCGAGGACCGCGCGGCCCTCATCGAAGGCCTGCGGGACGGCACCATCGACGCCGTGGCCACGGACCACGCGCCGCACAGCGCCGAGGAGAAGGCCCGCGGGCTCGCGGGCAGCGCCATGGGCGTCGTCGGGCTGGAGACGGCCTGGGCGGTGCTCTACACCGACCTCGTCCTGCCCGGCAAGGTCTCCCTGGAGCGCGTGGTGGAGGCGCTGACCTCCGGACCGCGCGCCGCCTTCGGGCTGGCCGGCGGCCTGCGCCCCGGCGAGCGCGCCGACCTCACGGTCATCGATCCCGACGCCGCCTGGACCGTGGATCCGGCAGACTTCCTCTCGCTCGGCAAGGCCACGCCCTTCGCGGGCAAGGCCGTCCGCAGCCGCGTCATCCTGACCCTGAAAGACGGCGAACCCGTCTGGCAAGCTGAATAAACATATGCAGAAACGCATTTTCCATATCGAAAGCAACGACGCGGTGGCGCGCGATACTTTCCGGATTGTGCTGCGCACGGACGGCCCGGTGGCGGTCCGCAGCGGGCAGTTCGTCGACCTCGACATCCCCGGATACTACCTGCGCCGCCCGATCTCGGTCAGCGATGCGCTGCCCGACGGCGTCGTCCTTTATTACAAAGTCGTCGGCGAGGGAACGAGAGTCCTGTCGACGATGTCGCCAGGCTCTAGCACAGAGCTGCTCTGCAGCTCTGTTTATGACCGGGGGGCGTTCCCCCCGGACCCCCTGCGTCGCGAGGCTCCGAATCCCACCCGTCATTCGCCGGCCCCGACCGGCGAATCTCTGACCGGACTGGGCAACGGATTCCATCCGGAGCAGTGTGCGGCTGAGGCGCTGCTGATCGGCGGCGGGCTGGGCGCCGCGCCGCTGTACCTGCTGGCGAAGGAGCTGCTCGCGGCCGGCAGGAAGGCCACCGCGGTGCTCGGCTTCAACAAGGCCGACGAGATCTGCCTGGTCGATGAACTGAAGGCGCTCGGCGTGCCGGTGCACATCGCCACGATGGACGGCTCCGTGGGCACGAAAGGATTCGTCACCGACGCCATCGCCGCGGCGAAGCCCGCCTTCGACCGCTTCTACACCTGCGGCCCGCTGCCGATGATGAAGGCGGTCTGCGCCGCCCTGTCCGCCCCCGGCGAAGTGAGCCTGGAGGAGCGCATGGGCTGCGGCGCCGGCTTCTGCTACGGCTGCACCGTCCAAACCGCATCCGGCCCCCGGCGCGTCTGCGCCGACGGCCCCGTCTTTGATAAGGAGGAAGTGCTATGGTAACGAAAGATCTCACCGTCTCCCTGTGCGGCCTGCAGCTCGCCAACCCGGTCGTCCCCGCCAGCGGGACCTTCGGTTTCGGGCTCGAGCTCGCCGACAGCTTCGACCTCAACGTGCTGGGCGGCATTTCCCTGAAAGGGACCACGCGCGAGGCGCGCTTCGGCAACCCCACGCCGCGCATCGCCGAGTGCACCGCCGGCATGATCAACTCCGTGGGCCTGCAGAACCCCGGCATCGAGGTGCTCGTCACCGAGAAGGCCCCCGCCCTGCGCAAGGTTTACCGCGGCGCCATCATCGCGAACATCAGCGGCTTCTCCATCGAGGAGTACGCCTACAACTGCGGCCGCGCCGACGCGTGCCCGGACATCGACATCATCGAGGTGAACGTGTCCTGCCCGAACGTGCACGCGGGCGGCATGGCCTTCGGCACCGACCCCGCTTCCGCGGCCTCCGTCACGAAGGCCGTGCGCGAAGTGGTTCGCAACAAACCCGTCTTCATCAAGCTCAGCCCTAACGTCACGGACATCGTGTCCATCGCCAAGGCGTGTGAGGACGCCGGCGCGGACGGCATCACCCTGATCAATACCCTGCTCGGGATGCGCATCGACATCAGGAAGCGCAAACCCGTCATTGCCAACAAGATGGGCGGCTTCTCCGGGCCGGCGGTCTTCCCGCTCGCCCTGCGGATGGTCTACCAGGTGGCCCATGCCTGCAGCATCCCCGTGATGGGCTGCGGCGGCGTGCGGCGCGCCGAGGACGTCATCGAGATGATGATGGCCGGCGCCACGGCCGTGCAGGTGGGCGCGGAGAACCTCCGCAACCCGATGGCCTGCCCGGAGATTGTCGCGGCCCTGCCCGCGCTGATGGACAGCCTCGGCATCAACAGTTTACAAGAAATTATCGGAACCGTATAGCATGGCAAAAGACGTCATCATCGCCTGCGACTTCGCAAGCAAACAGCAAACCCTGGACTTCCTCGACCGCTTCGAGGGCGGCCGCAAACCCTTCGTCAAGATCGGCATGGAGCTGTTCTATGCCGAAGGCCCGGACATCGTGCGCGAGATCAAGCGCCGCGGCCATCCCATCTTCCTGGACCTCAAGCTCCACGACATCCCCAACACCGTCCGCAAGGCGATGAAGGTCCTCTCCGGGCTGGACGTCGACATGTGCAACGTGCACGCGGCCGGCACCGTGGAGATGATGCGCGCCGCCGTGGAGGGCCTGACCCGCGCAGACGGCACGCGCCCGCTGCTGATCGCCGTCACGCAGCTCACCTCCACCAGCGAGGAGCGTATGCAGCAGGAACTGCTCATCGGCGCGAGCATCAACGACACGATCGTGAAATACGCGCAGAACGCGCGCGAAGCCGGCCTGGACGGCGTCGTCTGCTCGCCGCTCGAAGCGGCGATGGTCAAGGACGCCTGCGGGCAGGACTTCGTCACCGTGACGCCGGGCATCCGTTTCGCGGATGCGGCCGCGGACGACCAGGTGCGCATCACCACCCCCGCCCGCGCCCGCGAGATCGGCGCCGACTACATCGTGGTCGGCCGTCCCGTGACGGCCGCCCCGGACCCCGTCGCCGCCTATCAGCGCTGTTTACTCGAGTTTTTAAATATATAATCATATTCGTCATTCGCCGGCTCCGACCGGCGAATCTCAAAAAAAGCAATATGGAAAAGTTAATCGCTAAGCAACTCCTCTCCATCAAGGCCGTGTTCCTCCGCCCCGAGGAGCCGTTCACCTGGGCCAGCGGCATCAAGAGCCCGATCTACTGCGACAACCGGCTCACGCTGTCCTCCCCCGTCGTCCGTTCCCGCATTGAGGCGGGCCTCGCCTCGCTCGTGCAGCTGCACTTCCCCGAGGCCGAGGCGCTGATGGGCACGTCCACCGCCGGCATCGCCCACGCCGCCATCACCGCCACCCTGCTCGACCTGCCGATGGGCTATGTCCGCGGCGAGGCCAAGAGCCACGGGCGCACCAACCGCATCGAGGGCCGGCTCGACCCCGGCACCAAGGTCGTCGTGGTCGAGGACCTCATCTCCACGGCCGGCAGCGCCATTGAGGTGGTGGAGGCCCTGCGCGAAGCGGGCGCCGAGGTGCTCGGCATCGTGAGCATCTTCACCTACGGCCTGAAGAAGGGCATCGAGCGCCTGGCCGCCGCGAAGGTCGAGAACTATTCGCTCAGCAACCTCGACGCCCTCGTGGACGTCGCCGTCGAGGAGAACTACATCACCCCCGCCCAGAAAGAACAGATTCTGCAATTCCGCAACAGTTTATGAAACACCTCATCGATCCTACTGACCTCTCCAAGGAGGAAATCGACCAGATCGTAGCCCTGGCCGAAGACATCATCGCCCACCGCGAGCGCTATCAGGGCAGCATGGCCCACAAGAAGCTCGCCACGCTTTTCTACGAACCCAGCACCCGCACACGCCTGTCTTTCACGGCCGCGATGATGGAGCTGGGCGGCAACGTCCTCGGTTTCTCCAATCCGCAGAATTCTTCCGTCAGCAAGGGTGAGACGGTGCAGGACACCGTCCGCGTGGTGGGCTGCTTCGCCGACATCATCGCGATGCGCCACCCCATCGAGGGTGCGCCGCTCGTGGCCACCGAGGTGTCCCGCGTGCCGATCATCAACGCCGGCGACGGTTCGCACAGCCACCCGACCCAGACGCTTACCGACCTGCTGACCATCAAGCGGGAGCTCGGCCACATCGACAACATCACCATCGGCTTCTGCGGCGATCTCCGCTTCGGCCGCACGGTGCACTCCCTGATCAAGGCGCTGTCGCGCTACCAGGGCATCAAGGTCGTGCTCATCGCGCCGGACGAGCTGCGCCTGCCGGATTATATCAAGCAGGATGTCTGCGACAAGATGGGCGTGCAGTACCGCGAGACCAATTCGCTCGACGAGGCGATTCCCGAGCTGGACGTCCTCTACATGACGCGCGTGCAGAAGGAGCGCTTCCTGGACGAGGATGAGTTCGACCGCGTGAAGGACAGCTTCGTGCTGGACGCCCGCCGCATGGCGCTGGCGAAGCCGAAGATGGCCGTGCTGCATCCGCTGCCGCGCGTGAACGAGATCCTCACGGAGGTGGACGACGATCCGCGCGCCGCGTATTTCCGCCAGGTGGAGAACGGCAAGTTCGTCCGCATGGCGCTGATCGTGAGCCTGATGGAGTGGAAGAACGATCCGGCGCACGGGATGCCGGAGCACGAGGCGCCCATCAACAATCCGGCGCTGCACTGCACCAATCCCAAATGTATCTGCAACAACGAGAAGCACGAACCGCTCTTCCGCCTCGCCGAAAACGGCATCACCCGCTGCTGGTACTGCGATAGCAAGGTCCGCTAATGCGCACCTTGCTATCGCCTTCGGCTATCTAACCCCCTGCGCCCCCTATTAGGGGGATGGCCGGATAATCGCTTCGCGATCCGGCGCCCACGCACTACCAGACCAAGTAACCAATATGAAAAGAAGAGATTTTATCAAGATTGCGGCGATGGTGCCGGTGGCGGCGGCGGTCGATCCGCTGGCGCTGGCGCAGGAGCCGCCGGCACGGCCCCCGCAGGGCCCGCCGCCCGGCGGCTTCCCGGGGGGCTTCCCCGGCCGCAACGCCGGCCCGGCCGTCTATGAGCCCACCGGCCCCGGCATCCAGGTCCGCTTCCTCGGCACCGGCGGCGCAGACTGGCGCGGCCCGGCCGCCAACGGCGAGCTCCGCCGCCACGCCAGCATCCTGGCCGACGGCAAGGTCCTCTTCGACCTGACCGCCTCGTCGCTGGACATGATCCCCGCGGGCCTGCACCCCGAGGTCATCTTCTATACCCATTCCCACGACGACCACTATGATCCCGCCGCGGCCCTGGAGCTCGGCATCAAGCGCGCCTACCTGGGCGACAGCTGGGTCGAGCGGGCGCGGGAGGATTTCCGGAAGGCTTCCGAGAAGACCGGCAAGCCGGCGCCGGAGATCATCCCCGTCTCCCTGGGCAAGCCCGTGGAGGTGGAGGGCCTGACGGTCACGCCGCTCCCGGCCAACCACGCGTCGTATTTCGTGGAGGAGGAGACGCTCATCTACCTGATCGAGAAGGACAGCACGCGGCTGCTCTACGCCACCGACACCGGCGGCCTGACGGCCCGCGCGGCCGGCTATGCCGGCATCGGGCAGTTCTCCCGCAGCCGCAAGTTCCTAACGGGCATCATCATGGAGGCCACGATGTCGATGGATTATCCCGAGCCGGATTTCCGGATGTTCTCGCACTCCAGCGCCGCCATGGTGCGCGACACCGTCGAGGTGCTCTCCAAGAACCGCCGCTACATCCCCGTCGAAGGCCAGAAGGTGTGGCTCACGCACCTCTCCAAGAGCTACCACACCAGCCAGGCCGAGCTCGACGCCTCCCTCCCCGACCCCTTCCGCTACGCCTACGACGGTCTGGAAATCGTTATTCGCTAATTTCAGCCGACAGAAACAGGGCACGGCGGTTTTGACTGTGAGCTGCAACTAATTCAATACCAGTCATTTATATAAATATACTACCCCAAAATTCGGGGTAGTATATTTCATTATTTCTCTGTAAATCAACGACTTATATCTCACAGCAAAAAGGAGGGGCTGGAGAAATTTAGAACTGGAAATAGATAAACGCCTGCAGGTCTGCCGTGATGAACTGGTAGACCAGGATGACGACGGCGACGACGAGGAGGACGATGACCTGGATCGGGAGCATCGCGAAGTTGATGCGGTACCAGCGCTTCCAGCGCGCCGGGAGCCAGTGGATCACCATGCCGATGATCACCAGCGCGAAGACCTTCCAGTAGGCCACGCAGATCTGCGGGACCAGCGACCAGTCCCAGGCGGAGCCGATCTGCTCCACCATCTTGCGGGCGGTCTGCCAGGCCACCTCATTGGCCGTGGACGGATTCAGGTTGCTGCCGCTGCGGAAGAACAGGCGCGTGAAGGTGATGAAGGTGAAGGTCTGCGCCACACCCCAGATGTAGCCGATCTTCTTGCAGCCCCAGCCATTTGCCAGGTGGAAGATGAAGCGCACCAGTGTACCCAGCCAGACAAAGACTGACCAGACGAAGAGGAGGTTCCAGATCGGAGCGCCGACCGTCCAGTGCAGCACGCCCAGGAGCACAGTTCCGCCCGTGACGACCGCCATGCGCGTCCACCAGCCCATCTCCTTCCAGAACTGGTAGGCGATCAGGCCGATGCCGTTCAGGCCGCCCCAGATGATGAAATTCCAGGAGGCGCCGTGCCAGAGGCCGCCCAGCAGCATCGTGATGAAGCGGTTGATGTTCGCGAGGATCTTCTTGCGCCGTTCCGGCTTGAAATGAGCCACCACGCCCAGGCCCGCCGCCAGCAGCACGAAGACCAGCGATACCACCCAGCTGCCCGACAGGATCATCGCGATCACCGCGAAGAGGATGATCCAGAAGTAGGTGCCGAAGGTGGCGTTGCGATTGCCGCCCAGCGGGATGTAGAGGTAGTTCTTCAGCCAGTTGCTCAGCGACATGTGCCAGCGCCGCCAGAAGTCCTGGGGGTTGGACGCCTTGTAGGGCGAGTTGAAGTTCTGCGGCAGGTAGAAGCCCATCAGCATGGCCACGCCGATGGCAATGTCCGTGTAGCCGGAGAAGTCGGCGTAGACTTGCAGGGAGTAGCCGAACAGCGCTGCGAGGTTCTCGAAGCCCGTGTAGAGCTGGGGGTTCTCGAAGACGCGGTCGATGAAGTTGACCGCGATGTAGTCGCTCAGGATCAGCTTCTTCGCCAGACCGTTCAGGATCCAGAACACCGCGATGCCGAACTGCTTGCGCGCCAGGTAGAAGGGCTTGTAGAGCTGCGGGATGAACTCGCTCGCCCGCACGATCGGACCGGCCACCAGCTGCGGGAAGAAGCTCACGTAGAAGCCGAAGTCGAGGATGTTGTCCACCGGCTTCACCTGCCCGCGGTACACGTCGACCGTGTAGCTGATCACCTGGAAGGTGAAGAAGGAAATGCCCACCGGCAGGACGATGCTGTCCACGCTGAAGCGCTCCGCGCCCGTGAGGGCGTTGCCCAGCATGCCGAACACGTTGACGACCTTCATCTCCAGACCCGTCATCGAATAGACGAAGTCCGCGAAGAAGTAGGAATACTTGAAATAGCACAGGATCAGCAGGTCCAGCGTGACGCTCAGCACCAGCCAGCGCTTCTTGCGGCGCGCGTCCTTCTCCGCGGCGATGCGCCGCGCGATCGAGAAGTCCGAGCAGGTCATGAAGATCAGGATCAGCACGGACAGGCCGCTGGTCTTGTAGTAGAAGAAGAGGCTGACGAAGAACAGGAAGGCGTTGCGCAGCAGGCGGCGGTCGCCGATGAGCGCGAAGACGGCGTACACCAGCGCGAAGAACGCCCAGAAGTAGAACTGGGTGAACAGCAGCGGCGAGTTCGGGTCAAACCCGAACAGACGCTGTGCGAATGCCGATATGCCGCTGAGATCCATCTTAGTTGCTATGCTGTTCTTTATCTGCCATCAGCGCCTCCGTGAAGAGGTCGCCCAGCAGTTCGTATCCTGTTTGCGTGAAATGCAGGCGGTCCGGCCGGGCCAGCCCGGCGTCGCGCCATTTCTCCACCGAATGCGCCCCACCCATGATGGCGTAGACGTCCCAGACGCCGGCGCCGAATTCCTCGGCCAGCTCCATCATCGCCTGGCGCACGCGTTCGGTATTCTGGTTGTAGCTCATCCCGCGCCGCACGTAGCGGTAGCTGTCGTTGTTGGTCACGAAGATGAAGGCGCACTCCGGGTTGGTCTCCAGGACCAGGCGCATCATGCGCCGGTAGTTCTCCTTGAAGCGCTCCGGGTTGAAATTCTTCGCCGGCACGGCGGAATCGTTGATGCCCACCGCCAGGATGGCCAGGTCGGGGTGCACCAGCTGCATGTCGCGCGCGAAGTCCTCGCACTTGTCCAGCCAGGACGGCAGCGCCGCCCCGTTCACGCCGGAGGCGAAATAGTTGATGCCCGGCCGCCAGCTGAGCGGCTGCAGGCCGGTGAGCGTGAATTCCTCCCCCGCCGGGACGTGGAACTGCACCAGGACGCTGTCCGTCGGCGCCGGGAGGTCGAAGAGGAAGCTGTGCGTGTCGGACTCGTAGTCGAAGCGGAGCGTGTCCGCGAGGCAGACGATGTAGGGGTAGGCCCTCAGCGAGGAGCCATAACCCAGCACGCGCAGGCTCTCGCAGGTCCAGCGGTCGGAGCCGTCCGGGTTCAGCCGGAAGCCCACCGACGCGTCGGGGCTCGCGGTGCGCGCGCCGTAGCCCGTGACGCCGTAGCGCGGACGGCGGAGCGAGCTGCTCTGCGTGAGGATGGGCGCCTCCCACGTGCCGGTCGCCGAGATGTTGTAGGAGCGGTCGGTGTTGGTACCCGCCAGGCGGAGCGGGAAAAGGAAGCCGCGGTCGCCGCGCACGAAGAGCGAGTCGAGGTTGTTCATGATGCGGTTCGGGAAGTACGCCGCCTGCACGTGGGAGCCGCCCACGTGCCAGATGTTCACGTTCCCCTGCCCCGTCGCCACCAGGCTGTCCAGCTTGGCGTAGAAGCGGTCCTGCGCCGCCCGGGAACCCGGGAAATGGAGCACTGACTCCTCCGCATGCACGCATGCGGGGAGCTCCTGCGCGGCCACGCCGACGGACAGGAACAGGGATAACAGTATGAACATTCTAGCGCCCATTCTTCTTTCTCCAGCGATAGTATTCGTAGTAAAGGAAGAATGCGTCACTGAACATGTCGCCGACCTTCTTGGCACCGGCGAGCGTGAAGTGGACGTAGTCCGGGCCGGCCAGCGGCGGCCGGGCGGTCACCCACTGCACCATGGCGTTCTCCCCGCCCATCACGCCGTAGATGTCCCAGTACGCGGCGCCGCACTCCGTGGCGGCCGCCCGCAGGGAATCCACGACATTCGCGAGCTTGGGATAGGTCTGACGTTTGCCGTTGACCGTCGTGGCCATGTCGGAGGGGCCGATGAAGATGATCTTCGCCTTCGGCGCCAGCTCCTGCACGAAGCGGATCTGCTTGCGGATGTTCTCTTTATAATTCGAGATCACCTTGTCCGTCTTGAGGTACGGCACGCTGTTGCCGCCGTACTGGAGGATGATCAGGCGAACGTTCTCCTCCTGGTAGAACTGGCGGAGCTGCGCGGCGTCCATCGAAGTGAAGATGGTGCCGGAGCAGCCGCGCATCGGGACGTTGTCCATCCGTACGCCCGTCTTGCTGTCAAGCAGGATGCCGTAAAGGTCGGCATAGCCGGAAGCGGTCAGCGACACGCGCGTGGAGCTGTCCGGCAGCTCGTAACGGAGGAAGGAGAGCGGGGCGCTGTCGGCCTCCACGCGACGCTGGTCGCCCTGGCTGCTCGCGCTCATTTTGTTCTTGACATTGCCCACCAGCAGCGTCACGCGCTCGAAGCTGCTCGGCCGCTGGTCCTTGCGGGTCACGGAGCGGAAGGAGAAGGTCGTGACCGTGTCCAGCCGCACGAAATCGGCGAACGGGCCGTACAGGCGGCCGCTTGCGCGGTTGGACGCGCCGCCGTAGTTGAAGAAGCGGCGCAGCTTCGCGGAGCTGCTCCCGCTCATGTGCGGGGTGGACAGCTTGCGCCCCGGCATCAGGCCCGGGCCGTTGCCGCCGAAGCGCTCCTGGAGCCGCTCGCGGATGGCGCCCGTGATGCGGTCCTCCTCGATCTGGGAGTCGCCGTAGTGCACGATGCGCATCGGCGTCTGCTCGGCCTGCTCGAGCGCGGCGAAGACGTCGTCGAAAAAGCGCTCATCGCCGTCCGGCAGGTAGAAGCGGGCCGGATCCTCCCGGAAAAAAACCTGGAACTGGTCCTGCTCGGCGGCGAGGGCCGCCTCCCGGCGCTGCTCGATCAGCTCCTCCGGCGAGGGCCCCTTCTCCTGCGCCGGCACGAAGATCTCGCACAGGCGCGGGAAGCGCAACGCGCTCCCCTCGGGGACGATGAGGCACATGACCCCCAACACGGCGATCACGGAGAACAGGAACAGGACTATATAGGATTTTTTCATTTCTCTTTCCACACTTTGAGGTACTCCTGCAGGGCCCACATCTCATCGCGGTAGTGAGCGGCCTGCGTGAAGTCGAGGTCGGCCGCGGACTTCTTCATCCGGCGGCGGTCCTCTTCAATCATTTTTTCAATCTGCTCCCGCGACATCGACCGGATCACGGGATCCTGCAGCACGGCCGCCAGGTCGGCGGCCACGTAGCCGTCGCGGTAGGCGGCGCCCGCCTCGCGCTTGGAGTCGTGGCCGAAGCCGACGCTCACCACGCCGCGTCCCAGGTCGGACGGGTTCGGGATGTAGGTCGGGTCGTCGTAGGAATTGGGCGCGCTCACGCGGCCGGTCGTGCCGTTGGCGAGGCCGCGGGCGATGGGCTTACCGCCCCGCGAGGCCAGCTCGCCCGCGAGGGCGTTCTGCTTCACCTCCACCTGCTTCGGCGTGATATGGTGCAGTTTGTTGTATTCTATCTGTTTGCGGCGGCGCCGCTCGGTCTCGCGGATGGTCTCATCCATCGAGGGGGTGATCTTGTCGGCGTACATAATCACGAGGCCGTTGACGTTGCGCGCCGCGCGGCCCGCCGTCTGCGTCAGGGCCCGCGTGGTCCGCAGGAACCCTTCCTTGTCGGCGTCCAGGATGGCCACCAGCGACACCGTCGGGATGTCCAGGCCTTCGCGCAGCAGGTTCACACCCACCAGCACGTCGAAGAGACCGTTCTTGAAGTCCTCGATGATTTCCACGCGCTCCGTGGTGTCGACGTCGGAGTGGATGTAGCGCACGCGCACGCCGATGCGGCGCAGGTACTCGTCCAGCTCCTCGGCCATGCGCTTGGTGAGCGTCGTGACGAGCGTGCGCTCGTCGGCCTCGGAGCGCTTGCGGATCTCCTCCACCAGGTCGTCCACCTGGTTCTTGGTGGGCCGGACCTCGATGGGCGGGTCCAGCAGGCCGGTCGGCCGGACCACCTGCTCCACCACCAGGCCTTCGGACTTCTCCAGTTCGTAGTCGGCCGGCGTGGCGCTGACGTAGACCTTCTGGCCCGTCAGGGCCTCGAATTCCTCGAACTTCAGGGGGCGGTTGTCGGCCGCCGCGGGCAGGCGGAAGCCGTATTCGATCAGCACGCTCTTGCGGCTGTGATCGCCGCCGTACATGGCGTGCACCTGCGGCAGCGTGACGTGGCTTTCGTCCACGAAGGTGATGAAATCCTTCGGGAAATAGTCGATCAGGCAGAAGGGGCGCTGCCCCTCCTGGCGGCCGTCGAAGTAGCGGGAGTAGTTCTCGATGCCCGGGCAGTAGCCCATCTCCTTGATCATCTCCAGGTCATACTCCACGCGCTGCTTCAGGCGCTTGGCCTCCAGGCCCTTGTCCACGCTCTCGAAGTAGTCCATCTGCCGGACCAGATCGTCCTGGATATGGGACACCGCGGCGGCGCTCCGCTCCTTGGTGGTCACGAAGTTGCCCGCCGGGTAGATGTTGATCTCGTCGATGTCCTCGCGCTTCGCGCCCGTCACCGGGTCGATCAGGCTCAGGGAGTCGATCTCGTCGCCGAAGAATTCGATGCGCACGGCGTCGTCCGAGCCGCCGAGATAGACGTCCACGGTGTCGCCCCGCACGCGGAAGGTGCCGCGCTTGAACTCCACCTCCGTCCGGTTGTAGAGCGCGTCCACCAGGCGGTAGAGCAGTCCGGTGAGGCTGCGGGTCTCCCCGCGCCGGACCGGGACGGTCTGGGCGTGGAAGTCATCGGGGTTGCCGATGCCGTATAGGCAAGACACGCTGGAGACCACGATCACGTCGCGCCGCCCGCTGAGCAGGGCGCTCGCGGCGCTCAGGCGCAGTTTCTCGATCTGGTCGTTGATGCTCAGGTCTTTCTCGATGTAGGTATCCGTCGTGGGGATGTAGGCCTCCGGCTGGTAGTAGTCGTAGTAGGAGACGAAGTACTCCACGGCGTTGTGCGGGAAGAAGGACTTGAATTCGCCGTAGAGCTGGGCGGCGAGGGTCTTGTTGTGGCTGAGGATCAGCGCCGGACGCTGCAGGCGCTCGATCACCCCGGCCATGGTGAAAGTCTTGCCCGAGCCCGTGACGCCGAGCAGCGTCACGTCACCCACGCCTGCCTCCAATGCGGAGCAGAGCTGGGCGATGGCTTCCGGCTGGTCACCGGCAGGCTTGTATTCGGATTCGAGCTGAAATTTCATAAAACTTACAAAAATAACGATTAATCGTTGTTTTTGCAATGGAGCTTCAAAACACAGGTCTCGGGCACAAAATGAGGGCTTTTCGTGCCCGGCATCCGTTTTATTTATTATATTTGTCCTGATGGACAATATCGTTGAACAAGCCCGCGCGCTGGCGCAGGAGGTGCTGAAGGACGAGACCCGCTACGACGGGTCCCCGTTCCTCACGCACCCCGACAACGTGGCCCGCATCGTAGAGGACGAGATCGGTCTCCCGGATGCGTGCGTGGCCGCGGTGTATCTGCACGAGGCGACCCGCGTCCATAAGGAGGTGGATATCAGTGCCTTCCCGCAGGATGTCCGCACGCTCGTGGACGGGCTCAACAAGATCTCGACCATCAAGCCCAAGGACACCCGCCTGGAGGCGGAGAACTACAAGCGCCTCATCGTCCAGTACTCCACCGACCCGCGCGTGACCGTGCTCAAGATCGCCGACCGCCTGGAGGTGATGCGGGGCCTGCAGATGTTCCCCAAGACCTCCCGCGACCAGAAGCTGCTGGAGACGCTGATGCTCTACATGCCGCTGGCGCATCAGCTCGGCCTGTACAACATCAACAACGAGCTGGGCAACATCTGGTTCCGTTACGCCGACCCCGAGCAGTACCGCGCCATCACCAACAAGCTGAAAGCCACCGAGAAGGACCGCGAGCAGATCACGGCCGAGTTCATCGAGCCGCTGAAGCGCAAGCTCTCCGACGCGGGCATCGTCTATAAACTGAAGATCCGCACCAAGAGCGCCTACTCCATCTACCGCAAGATGCAGGTGCAGAAAGTGCCTTTCGAGGGCGTCTACGACGTCTTCGCCATCCGTTTCATCATCGACTGCGAGGATGATCCCAAGGTGGAGAAGGACCTCTGCTGGAAGGTGTTCTCATACGTGACCGAGGAATACGAATCGGACACGAAGCGCCTGCGCGACTGGCTGACCACGCCCCGTCCCAACGGCTACGAATCCTTGCACATCACCGTCAAGAACAAGCAGGGCCAGGCCCTCGAGGTGCAGATCCGCACCAAGCGGATGGACATTGAGGCCGAGAGCGGCAGCGCCGCCCACTGGGCCTACAAGGGCATCCGCCACGAGGCGTCGATGGACCGCTGGCTGCAGAGCGTGCGCGACGCGCTCGCGCATCCCTTCGACGCCACGCCGGAGGAGATGCCCACGCCGCCCGACAAGGAGATCTTCGTGTTCACGCCTACCGGCGAATTGCGCATCCTGCCTGCAGGCGCGTCGGTGCTGGATTTCGCCTTCAACATCCACTCCGGCCTGGGCTGCCGCTGCATCGGCGGCCGCGTGAACGGCAAGGCCGTCCCCATCCGCGAGAAGCTGGGGACCGGCGACGTGGTGGAGATCATGACCCGCAAGGACCAGCGGCCGAACCGCGACTGGCTGGGCTGGGTGGTCTCGTCCAAGGCGCGCAACAAGATCAAGCAGGAGTTGGACGCCGACGAGCGCAAGGCGGCCTCCGACGGCCGCGAGCTGCTGGAGCGGCGCCTGCGCAACTGGAAACTCGAATTCCCGGACGACTGGATGACGGAGTTCATCAAGGTCCGCAAATACCCCTCCGTCCTCCCGTTCATGGCGGCCATCGCCCGCGAGGAGGTGGATGTCAACGACATCAAGGCCTTCATCCAGCGCAAGCTGGCCGCGCAGCAGGAGAAGCCCGCTGCGCCGGTCCAGGAAGAGCCCGAGAAGGCGGAGCCGAAGGGCTACGCCGGCACGGCGGACGACATCCTCGTGCTGAACGCCAAAAACGTCAAGGGCCTGGAATACAAGATGTCCAAGTGCTGCAACCCGGTCTTCGGCGACGACGTGTTCGGCTTCGTGACCCGCACGGAAGGCATCAAGATCCACCGCATGTCCTGTCCCAACGCCGCCCGCCTCATCGAGCGCTATCCCTACCGCATCCAGAAAGTGGTGTGGCAGGACAACCCCGGCCAGGGCGACTTCCAGTGCACGCTGACCGTCACCACCGACCTCGACCACCCGGTGCTCAGCGCCATCATGGACATCATCGGGCAGTTCCGCGTGTCGATGCGCTCCTTCAATGTGAAGGAGAACCTGCGCGCCGGCACTTATGAAATCACCATCCGCCTGCTGGTGCCGTCCAGCGCCGAGCTGGACAAGGTCCTCTCGCAAGTCGGCGCCCTGCGGCAGGTCATCAAAATCCGAAGAAACTAATGTCCCGCGAAGAAGATACCCGCGATCTCGACCGTTTCGAGCAGCTGCTCGAGGACGGTCTCCTGAAAATCTGCAGCGGCGCCGGCCTGTTGCCCGGCGAGCTGGTCCGCAATCCGGACCTCGATGCGCTATGGGACGTCTATATCAAAGACTACATCTCAGACGCGGTGGTCAATTTCAACGAATACCCCGAAGCCGCCCTCGCCTGGGCGGGTTTCCTCGGCCTCGGCACGGCCTGGGCCTGGGACGCCGACTGGCAGAAGTACAAGGACCGGCCCTACCGCAAGTGGTACGGCTCGCGCGGCTGGGACGACATGGACGAGCACATCCTGCGCGACGTCCTGGGCCTGCCGCTCGACAGCCACGAGGCCAAGAAGATCTCTGACACCCTGCAGAGCTGCGCCCTCGCGGTGCTCGGGCTGCTGCAGCACGAAGGCGTCGAGACGCAGACTGCGCGCGGCTTCTACCTGCTCGCCCGCGCCTACACGGTGCTCTACCGCGTCGGCGCCGCCATCGAACTCGATCGGTTGGGGTATAAGAAAGTATTGATCGGATAGGTTTCCGTCCTATTCCTTCGGACGGACGACCCGTTTCTTCCACTTGTCGCGGGCCAGCTGCTGCATGTCGCGGACGGTGTCGTTCTCGTCCACGATCTCGCTGCCGAGCAGCGTCTCGATCACGTCCTCCAGGGTCAGAATGCCCTGGAAGCTGCCGTATTCGTTGATGATGATGGCGATCTGCTCGTCCTTGCTGAGCATCTCGTCCCAGATCTTGTCGAGGGTCGTGTCCTCGTCGAAGGTCGCCACGTCGCGGCGGATCTCGCCGAGCGTGAGGTCGAACTTGTCTTCGGCCATGAGCTGGAGCGCTTCCATGCGCAGGATGTAACCGGTGATGTATTCGTCGTTGTCGGCGTACACCGGGATGCGGCTGTGGTGGCGGTAGCGCTTGCTCTTATAGAAGGTCTTGAGCGTCATCGACTCGGGCGCGATCTCACAGACCACGCGCGGGGTCATGACGTCGAAGGCCTTCACCTCATCCATGCTGATGAGGTTCTGGATAATGGTATTCTCGTCCTCTTCGAGGTCGCCCTCCTCCTCCGCGACGTTCGCCATCGCGCTCACTTCATCGCGCGAGACGGCGGGTTCCTCCGCGTCCTTGGGTGTGACCAGGCGCGTGAGCAGCTCGATGAGCAGCACCAGCGGGTACATCAGCACGATCAGCGCACCGATCAGCGCCGTGGCGAAGCCCATCAGGGACTTCCAGCGCGTGGTGCCGATGGTCTTGGGGATGATTTCCGAGAAGACGAGGATGAGGATGGTCATCACGGCACTGACCAGGCCGAACCAGCCGGAGCCGAAGACTTCGGTGGCCTGGTGGCCCACCCCGGCCGCGCCAATCGTATTCGCTATCGTATTGAGCGACAGGATCGCGGCGATCGGCCGGGAGGAATCCTGCTTGTATTCCTTGAACCGGGTCGCGGGCTTGTAGCCCTCCTCCTCCCGCATCGTGATGTAGGAGATCGGGGTGGACATCAGCGTTGCCTCCAGGATCGAGCAGAGGAACGAGATGGCCATCGCGCCCAGCAGGAAAAACAGCAGCAGAGCCATGCAGGACAGGATTTAGAAGGTGTACTTCACCATCAGCTGGAAGCGATGGTTGGTCACGCAGTGGATGTTCTGGTTGGCCAGGCCGTAGACGTCGGCAGCGCCGAAGTCGCCGTATTGGACGCTGGTCATTTCATACTCCAGACCGAAGGCCACCTTGCCGAGGTTGTAGATCAGCTCCGGGGCGATGCGGTACATCTGGCGCATGTTGGAGAAGCTGTTCTTGCTGAAGTAGAGGTCGCCGACCAGCGCGTCCTTGGTGCCGAAGTTGCGGACATAGCCGCCGAAAAGCACGCCCTGGAGCTTCTTACCGTAGCTCAGGCTGACCCAGGTGGAGGAGTTGCGCGTCGGGCTGTAGGACCAGCTGCCGTCGGCGTTGAAAGCGCTGACGCCGTAACCGCCGTTCAGGTTCATGTGCTCACCGGCCTGGGCGTAGATGCTCTTGGCCTTGATGGAGAACAGGTTCTTGGTGTATTCGAGGTAGATGAACGGGCTGACGGTCGTGATGCGGTCGGAGACCTTGCGGGTGCCGTCGTTGTGGCGCGGGCGAATGGAGAGCATGTCCACGCCGACGCGGCCGGTGAAGCCGTTCGCCTTGTAGCTCAGACCGAGGTAGAGCTCAGGGATACCGCTGTATTTCATGTAGTTGGCGGAAGCGCCTTCCGGACCGAAGGAGGTGTACTGCATCTGCCAGAGGAGGGCGCCGGTCAGGGTCACGGAGTCGGAGAGCTTGCCTTCCAGCACCACTTCCGGGGTGCGGCTGAACGGGCCGAAGGGGGCGCCGGTGTTCAGGGAGAACACGTGCGGCATGTCGGCAGCCATCGGGTGCCAGGCCTGGCCGATCTTGGCGGAGAAGCCGCCCTTCGAGAGGGTCACGTAAGCCTGGCGGAGGCGAAGCAGGGCCGTGCCGGTCACGCCGGACACGCCGGCGTAGAAGTCGGCCTCCAGCTTGGCGCCGACGTTCCAGCCGCTCACCTCACAGCCGGTCACATCGAGACCGATGCGGGAGGTGATGGCCGCGAACGCGAAGGTCTTCTGCGCGTTCAGGTCCGTGCCGTTCACCATCTTGATGTCCTTCGGGACATAGTAGAAGAAGTCTTCCGTGCCGTAGATGCTCTCACGCGTGTCGGCGACGGCGTAGTTACGGATGAATCCGTACCACTTGAACTTGGGGGCAGTCTCCTGGGCGGCGGCGCTCAGCGTCGCGGCCAGCAGGGCTATTGCGAGAATGGTTTTCTTGGTCATATCTTGTAATTAAAATCTGGTGGTCCCGGTCAGGGGCCACCAGAAGGGAAAAGTCTAATTAAGCGCTGAACGGGAAGATCGCGGTCAGCCAGAAGTAGCCAAGGATGAAACCGAAGGCACCGATGATGATACCGACCTTGGTCATATCCTTGGTCTCCACCATACCGGTGGAGGAGGCGATGGCATTCGGCGGCGTGGAGATCGGGAACAGCATCGCAATCGAGGCGCACACGGCGATGTAAGAGATCATGGCGCGGGAGCCGGTGGCACCCAGGTTCATGCCCTCCGCGACCACGATGAGAATCGGGATCAGCAGGGCCGCAGTGGCGGAGTTGGAGATGAAGTTCGACAGGAAGTAGCAGACCAGGCCGGCGATGATCATCACGAGCACGACGGACATCGTGTTGAACGGAATGGCGCCGATGAGGACTTTGGCGAGGCCGGTGCCCTGCAGGCAGGTGCCGAGGGCGAAACCTCCGGCCACCAACCAGAGCACGCTCCAGTTGATCTCCTTGATATCCTCCTTGCCGAAGATGCCGGTGGCGGTCAGCACGCCGAGCGGGATGAGCGCCACGACGTTGGAGTTGATCTTGGTCCACTGCTCCGTGGCCCACAGCAGGATGGTGCCGAGGAAGGTGATCCACACCACGGTGGTGCGCCAGTCTTTCTTACGCTTGTTCTCCGGGATCTCGAGCACGATCTTCTCGGACTTGAACGGGAAGAGGACCTGGAGGACGATCCAGGCGACGACGATCATGATCAGCACATAAGGGACCATGCGCTCGGCCCACTGCATGAAAGTAACATCGTATCCGGCTTCAGCCAGGAACTTGACGGCGGTGGCGTTCGGCGGGGTGCCGATCGGGGTGCCGATGCCGCCGATGTTCGCAGCCACCGGGATGGCCAGCGCGAGGCCGATCTTACCCTTGTCGTCGGCCGGGAGCTTCGAGAGCACCGGGACGAGGAAGGCCAGCATCATGGCGGCCGTGGCGGTGTTGGACATGAACATGGAGAAGATGGCGATCACGAGCAGGAAGCCCAGCAGGACCATCTTTGGCTTGGTGCCGAACAGGGACAGCAGAGCGCGGGCCATGGTGACGTCCAGGCCGTATTTCTCAGCCACGATGGCGAGCACGAAGCCGCCGAGGAAGAGCATCACCACAGGATCCGCGAAGGAAGCCATCAGGCTCTTGTAGTCCACGAGGGTGCCGAACTCAGGCTTGCAGAAGAAACCGATACCCTTGTTGGAAACGGTCAGCAGGGCGATCACGATCACCAGCACGGAGGTGGTCCAGTTCGGGATGATCTCAAAGATCCACATCAGGGCGGCGAAGACGAAGAGCGCGATCACGCGCTGCTGGACGACAGTCAGTTCGGCGATCCCGAAAGTACTGACCGGGAGGGCCCAAAGAAGGATTGTGACGATCAGCACGATAGGCAGAAGCACACAATACTTCACAGAGAAATTGCTGTTGGACATAAATATTTGATACTAATTTTACTTGCTACGTAAAATGCGGCGCAAATTTAGTCATTTTCAGAGATAAAACAAAGAAAAAAGGCACGTCCCCCGAGGCGGCCGCACCTTCTAAAACACACTAACTTTTATCCAGTTGCAAAATTAACGCATCCCTCCCATTCCGGAAATCCCCATTTATAGGTATTTTACCCCTCTTCGTCATTCGCCGGCTCTTCCTCCACAACGCTATCCCACAGCACCCGCCCCCCTTCTGCAACGCTCCCGCACATCCTCCCCACCGGCTGCCGCAAAAATGAATCTCGGCGCTGTTTTTGCCCGTTTTTGGCGCTGACCCCGGTTTCAAAACCCCTGTCGGCGCCAATTTCGGCCTTTTTCGGTTCCGACTTGCAGAACCTTGTATGTTACCGTTACAGATGTCCCAAAAACGGGGACATCTGGCATGAAAACTGGCTATTTCGTTACCAATGTCCCCGGAATGGGACATCGGTAACACCGGGAGGAAGTTGCTGGGCACAAAACAGGCCCCCAGCGTGCCCGGCAGCATGCGCCCGGCGACAGGCGTCCTCAAAATGGGGTGCTGGTGAGGATGAAAGGCGGTTTTTCAGGGAAAATCGCGGCTGGTGGGTACTATCGCATTTTTGGTGGGAAAATGGTATCTTTGCAGTATGGAAAACCCTTTGCTGCAGCCTTCGTCCCTGCCGTTCGGCGCGCCGCGCTTCGACCTGATCCGGCCGGAGCACTGGAAGTCCGCCTTCGAGGCGGCCATCGCCGCGGGCAAGGCCGAGGTGGACGCCATCGCGGCGAACCCCGCGGCGCCGGACTTCGCCAACACGGTCGAGGCGCTGGAGCTCGCCGGCGCCGCGCTGGACCGCGTGAGCGGGCTCTTTTTCAACCTGCTCGAAGCCGAGAGCGACGACGCCATGCAGCAGCTCGCGGAGGAGATCTCCCCGCTGCTGACCGAATACGAACTCTACATTTCCCTCAACGAAACCCTCTTTGCGCGCATCCGCGCCGTCTACGACCGCCGGGATGCGCTCGAGCTTGCCCCCGACCAGCGTAAGCTGTTGGAGGAAAGCTACAAGGGCTTTACGCGCAGCGGCGCTCTCCTCAGCCCGACGGACAAAAAGACCTACGCCGCGCTGGAGGAGGAACTCGACCTGCTGGAGCTGAAATTCGGCAAGAACGTGCTCGATGCCACCAATGCCTTCAGCCTGGAGATCACCGACGAGGCGGAGCTGGAAGGCCTGCCGCAGTACGTCCGCGACGCGGCGGCGCAGGCCGCCCGCGAGAAGAGGCTGAGCGGCTGGCGCTTCGACCTCTCGCACCCCAGCTACGTCCCCTTCCTGCAGTTCAGCGCCCGCGCCGACCTGCGGGAGAAAATGTGGCGCGCCTTCAATTCGCGGGCCCTCGGCGGCCCGCATGACAATAGCGACAACTGTTTGAAAATCACCCGGCTGCGTCAGCAGATCGCGCAGCTGCTCGGCTACGCCGACTGGGCGGCCTACGAGCTCGAAGAGCGCATGGCCAAGACCATCGGCGCCGTGCGCAAGCTGCTCGACGAGCTGATGGCGCCGTCCCTGCCCGCCGCCCGGCGGGAGGTGGCGGAGCTGCTCGCCTGGGCGCGGGAGCGCGGCTATGCGCAGGAGCAGATGCTCCCTTGGGATTTCCCGTACTGGTCCGAGCGCTACCGCGCCGAACACTACGCCCTCAGCGACGAGCAGCTCAAGCCCTACTTCCGCCTGGAGAACTGCATCGCGGCCGTGTTCGGCCTCGCCACACGCCTCTACGGCGTGCAGTTCGTCGAGCGGCCGGAGCTGCCGGTCTACCACCCGGACGTGCGCGTCTACGACGTGCAGGACGCGGACGGGCGGCACCTGGCGCTCTTCTACGCGGACTTCTTCCCCCGTCCCGGCAAGCGCAGCGGCGCGTGGATGACCAATTTCCGCGAGCTCGCGGTGCGCGGCGGCATCGAAGAACGGCCGCTGGTGAGCATTGTCACGAATTTCACGAAACCCACCCCCGACGCGCCCTCGCTGCTGACGCACGACGAGCTGACGACGCTCCTGCACGAATTCGGGCACGCCCTGCACGGGATGCTCGCCGAGGGGCGTTACCCGTCCCTGACGGGCACCAACGTCGCGCGCGACTTCGTGGAGCTGCCTTCGCAGCTGATGGAGAACTGGGGCTTCGAGCCAGAATGGCTGCACACCTTCGCGCGGCACTGGCAGACGGGAGAGCCCATCCCCGACGCGCTCGTGGAGCGGCTCGTCGCCGCCCGCAACTACCACGCGGCCTACTTCCAGGTGCGCCAGCTGCGCTTCGGCCTGCTGGACCTCGCCTGGCACACCGCCCCCGCGACCGTCGCCGACGTCGAGGCGCGGGCGCTGGCGGACTGCACCGTCCTGCCGGACATCCCCGGCAGCTGCATCTCCACCTCCTTCCACCACATCTTCGACGGCGGCTACTCCGCAGGCTACTATTCCTACAAGTGGGCGGAGGTCCTCGAGGCGGACGCCTTCTCGCTCTTCCGCGAACGGGGCATCTTCGACCGCGCGACGGCCGCCTCCTTCCGGGAGAACGTCCTCTCGAAGGGCGGCAGCGAGGACGAAGCCCTGCTGTACCGCCGCTTCCGCGGGCATGAACCCGACCCGCAGGCATTACTCAAGAAACTGGAAATCATTTAGATATCATGAAACCGATCATCAACCATTTCACGGACAACGACCTCTACACCTTCACCTGCCAGTACTACATCCTGAAGACCTACCCGCGGGCGGAAGTCGAGTACACCTTCTATGACCGCAACCACCAGGTCTACCCCAAGGGCTTCGACAAGCTCCTGCGCGAGCAGATCGACCACCTGGCCGAGGTCGTCATCACCGACGGGGAGATCGAGTTCATGAAGACCCGCTGCGTCTTCCTGCCGCTGTGGTACTTCACCTTCCTGCGCGGCTTCCGCTTCCGCCCGGGCGAGGTGACCATCCAGCAGGATGCTGAGGGCCACCTGAACATCAGCGTCCGCGGCAAATGGTTCTCCACCATCATGTGGGAAATGCCCATCCTCTCCTGCATCAGCGAGCTGATGCACGGCCTGCGCGGCGACTTCGAGCGCTACGACGCCGCGGCCGAGGAGGCCAAGGCGCGCGCGAAGACCGAGCGAATCTTCGGCAGCGGCCTCGTGCTCGGCGACATGGGCACCCGCCGCCGTTTCAGCTTCGCCCACCACGACATGGTCGTGCGGGTGATGAAGGAAGTGGCCGACTCCCGCAACGACTGGCCGGGCAAGTTCACCGGCACCTCCAACGTCTGGCTGGCGATGAAATACGACTGCGTGCCGCTGGGCACGATGTCCCACCAGCTCATCTCCTTCGAGGAGAACGTGAGCGGCGTGTTCGAGTGCAACTTCAACGTAATGAAGAAGTTCAGCGACGTCTACGACGGCGACAACGGCATCTACCTCTACGACTGCTTCGGCGACGAAGTCTTCTTCTCCAACCTCTCCAAGCGCATGGCCATGATGTACAAGGGCCTCCGCGTGGACAGCGGCGACGAGTTCGAGCAGACGGAGAAGATCATCGCCAAGTACAAGTCCCTGGGCATCGACCCCGCCACCAAGCAGGTCTGCTACTCCAACGGCCTCGACATCGACAAGGCCATCGAGATCCACAAATATGTGAACGGCCGCGTACAGGACTCCTATGGCGTCGGCACGTTCCTGACCTGCGACGTCACGGGCGCCGAGCCGATGAACATCGTCGTCAAGCTCACCCGCGGCCGCATCACCGAGCTCCGCGAATGGCACGACTGCGTCAAGCTCTCCTGCACTCCAGGCAAGACCCTCGGCAACCCCGAAAAGTGCAACTACCTGATCAAGCTGCTGAACCACGCTGAATAAAGCAAAGGAGGCTGACCTTGGGTCAGCCTCCTTGCGGGTACGTTTAGGCGGCAGCCTAGATCGTGCCTTGCTCGAGCATCGCTTGGGCGACCTTCATGAAGCCGGCGATGTTGGCACCCTTCACGTAGTCGACGCTGCCGTCCGGCTGGGTGCCGAACTTCACGCACTGCTCGTGGATGGACTTCATGATGAAGTGCAGCTTCTCGTCGACCTCCTTGCCACTCCAGCTGATGTGCTCGGCGTTCTGCGTCATCTCGAGGCCGGACGTGGCCACGCCACCGGCGTTGACCGCCTTGCCCGGCGCGAAGAGGATGCCGTTGTGCTGGAAGAAGTGGATGGCGCCCGGCTGGCAGCCCATGTTGGACACCTCGCAGCAGCACCAGCAGCCATTGGCCTTCAGCTCCTTGGCATCATCCTCGGAAAGCTCGTTCTGGAAAGCGCAAGGCAGCGCAATGTCGCACGGCACGCTCCACGCCTTCTTGCCGGCCGTGAAGAAAGCCTGGCCCGGGAAACGGGTCGCCATGTCCTCCACGCGGTCGCGGTTGGAAGCACGCATCACGAGCATGTAGTCGATCATCTCCTTGGTGATGCCCTCCGGCATGGCGCAGACGCCGTCCGGGCCGGAAATGGCCACCACCTTGGCACCGAGCTCGAGGGCCTTGATGCAGGCGCCCCAGGCCACGTTGCCGAAGCCGGAGACCGCCACCTTGCAGCCCTTGATGTCCTTGCCCGCATGGTGCAGCAGGTTCTGGGTGAAATAGAGCGCACCGAAGCCCGTGGCTTCCGGGCGCAGGATGCTGCCGCCCCAGGTGGAACCCTTGCCGGTCAGCACGCCGGTATTGTACTCGCGTGCGAGTTTCTTATACATGCCATAGAGGAAGCCGATCTCGCGGCCGCCCACGCCCACGTCACCGGCCGGGATGTCCTGGTCGGGGCCGATGCACTGCCAGAGCTCCAGCATGAAGGCCTGGCAGAAACGCATGATCTCGGCGTCGGTCTTGCCCTTGGGATCGAAATCGCTGCCGCCCTTGGCGCCGCCCATCGGGAGGGTCGTCAGAGCGTTCTTGAAGGTCTGCTCAAAGCCGAGGAACTTCAGCATGGAGGGGGTCACGGCGCGGTGGAAGCGCAGGCCGCCCTTGTAGGGGCCGATGGCGCTGTTGAACTGGATGCGGTAGCCGGTGTTGGTCTGGACCTCGCCCTGGTCGTCCACCCAGGTCACGCGGAACGTGAAGATGCGGTCCGGCTCGACCATCCGCTCGACGATCTTCGCCCGTTCAAACTCAGGATGCTGGTTATAGACTTCCTCGATGCTCTCGAGCACCTCCTGTACCGCCTGGAGATATTCGCTTTCGCCAGGGTACTTGGCCTGGAGACGGGCCATAATGTCTTTCGTTTTCATTATCAGTGTTAAAAGTGGTTCTAATTATTCAACTTCCCAGGTGGAGCCGCTGTGCAGCAGCTCGTCCACGCTGTGGATCTTCGACTTCGCCATGACGTCCTTGACCTGGTCGCGGACGCCGTCGTCGTAGGTGATGTCCTTGACGTCGCGGATCACGCCGAGGGCCACCGGCATGTCCGGGCCCTTCATGTCGGCGAGCGCCATGTGCAGGCCGATGTAGTCGGTGTGTGCGTCGTGCACGAGGATGTCGTCCTCGGTGAAGCCGCCCTCGCCGATGCGCACGGCACGGATCTTTTTGCCGTCGTAGATGAGGCCGCGGTCGCGGTCCTTGCCGAAGATCATCTTCTCGCCGTGGTGCAGCACGATGGTGTGGTCCGCCTTGACGGCGGGATCGGTCAGGGCCTTGTGGGCCCCGTCATTGAAGATCACGCAGTTGGTCAGCATCTCCATCACGGAGCAGCCGTCGTGCAGCGCGGCCGCCGTCATGATCTCCTCGTTGAGCTTGAGTTCCACGTCCAGCGAACGGGCGAAAAAGGTGCCCTTGGCGCCCAGCACGAGCGAGCCCGGGTTGAACGGGTGCTCGACGGTGCCGTAGGGCGAGGTCTTCGTGATGGCGCCGAACTTGGACGTCGGCGAATACTGCCCCTTGGTCAGGCCGTAGATCTGGTTATTGAAGAGGATGATGTTGATGTCGATATTGCGCCGGATGGCGTGGATAAAATGGTTACCGCCGATGGCGAGGGCATCGCCGTCGCCGCAGGCCTGCCAGACCGTCAGCCAGGGGTTCGCCACCTTGATGCCGGTGGAGACCGCCGTGGCGCGGCCGTGGATGCTGTGGAACCCGTAGGTGTCCATATAATACGGAAGGCGGGAGGAGCATCCGATGCCGGACACCACCACGTAGCGTTCCTTATCGTAATTGAGCGCCTGGCTCACTTTGGGGAGCGCGCGCTGCAGCGCGGCCAGCACCGCGTGGTCGCCGCATCCGGGGCACCAGCGGACCTCCTGGTCGCTCTTGAAATCCTTGAATGTCAGTGTTGCCATAGTGCTACATCTCCTTTTGGATAGCCTCGACCAGCTCGCTCACGAGGAACGGCTGACCCTGGACCTTGTTGAACTTGCGGATGTCCCGGCCGGGGAACTTCGCCCGGAGGTAATCCGCGAACTGCCCGCTGTTGAGCTCGCAGACGAGGATCTTCTCGAAGTGCGTGAAGACCTCCTCCGTATTCGCGGGCAGCGGGTTGATGTAGTCGAAATGCGCGTAGGAGACGGTGTCGCCGATCTCGTGCACGGCGGAGAGTAGGTGGCCGTAGGTGCCGCCCCAGCCGACCACCAGCAGCTTGCCGGAGGCGGAGCCGTTCAGGATCTCCAGCGCCGGCAGGTCGCGCGCGATGCGCTGCACCTTCTCGGCGCGCTCGGCAACCATCAGGGCGTGGTTGGCGGGGTCGGTGGACAGGACGCCTTCGTGCGTCTTCTCCAGGCCGCCCACGCGGTGCTCGAAGCCCTTCTGGCCCGGCAGGGCCCAACGGCGCACGAGCGTCTCGGGGTCGCGCTCGAAGGGTTTGAACTTCTCCCCTTCCGGCAGGATGCCCTGCACGAAGGGGGGCTTGATCTCGGGATAATCCTTCATCGACGGGATGCGCCAGGGCTCGGAGCCGTTGCCGAGGAAACCCTCGGAGAGCAGCAGGACCGGGGTCATGTGCTCCAAGGCGATCTTCGCAGCCTGGAAGGCGGCGTCGAAGCAGTGCGCCGGGGAATGCGCGGCGATGACGGCCATCGGGCATTCGCCGTTGCGGCCGTACAGCGCCTGGTTCAGGTCGGACTGCTCCGTCTTCGTCGGCAGGCCCGTGGAAGGGCCGCCGCGCTGCACGTCCACGACCACCAGCGGCAGCTCGGCCATGACGGCGAGGCCCATCGCCTCGGACTTCAGCGAGAGGCCCGGGCCGGAGGTCGTCGTGACGGCGAGGTTGCCCGCATAGGCGGCGCCGATGGCGGTGCAGATGCCCGCGATCTCATCTTCAGCCTGCAGCGTCTTGGCGCCCAGGCTCTTGTGGAGCGCGAGCTCCTCGAGGATCGCCGTGGCCGGCGTAATGGGATAGGAGCCGCAGAAGAGGGACAGGCCCGACTTCTCGGAAGCGGCGAGCAGGCCCCAGGCCGTGGCCTGGTTGCCCGTGATGTTGCGGTAGGTGCCTTTCTCGAGCTTCTCCGCAGGAGCGATCGTATAGGTGTTGGCTATCGCCTGGATGTTCGCGGCATAGTTGAAACCGTCGTTCAGGACCTTCTTGTTGGGTTCGATCACCTCGGGGTGCTTCTTGGCGAATTTCTTCTCCAGATAAGCGTAGATGTACTCCAGCGGCCGGTTGTAGATGTAGCAGGCCATGCCGAGGGTGAACATGTTCTTGCACTTGAGGATGGCCTTGTTGTCCATCCCGCTGTCCTTCAGGCTCTCCTGGGTCAGCGTAGTGATCGGAGCGACGATGAGCGTGCGGTCTTCGACCCCGAGCTCCGTGAAAGGATTCTCGGTCTTGAAGCCGGCTTTCTTCATGCCCGCCTCGTCGAAGGCGTCCTCGTCCACGAGGATCATCGCGTGGCGCTTGCACCACTTGGCGTTCGCCTTCAGGGCGGCGGGGTTCATGGCCACCAGCAGGTCGCAGAAGTCACCGGGCGTGGAGATCTTCTCGCTGCCAATGTGGACCTGAAAACCGGATACGCCCGAGACGGTCCCGTGCGGGGCGCGGATCTCGGCAGGATAGTCCGGGAACGTGGAAAGACCATTGCCATAGATGGCTGACATATCCGCAAAAAGAGACCCGGTGAGTTGCATGCCATCACCCGAATCTCCAGCGAATCTGATTACAACATCTTTGGCGTCAATGACTTTGTGTTGCATCATTATGTTTTAGTGTGGGAATGTGGTTCAGGTTAATAAAAAACCTCATCCCGCCGGATGGGCGGGACGAGGCGGAAGCGTCAATTACTGAGCCTGCTGCTGGGCCTGGAGCTCGGCGGCGAGGGACTCGAGGGTCCGGTCGGCCGGAATGTTCAGGGCCTTGCGGGCGTCCGGCGTGAGGTCGAAGCTCTGCGTGGCGTCCACATAGACCAGGGACTGCACATCGAAGACATAGATGTAGCCACCCTTCTTGGCGAGGTCCTGGACAACCTGGTTGACCTTCTCGTAGATCGGCTGCATCAGCGTCTCCTGCTGCTGCTGGAGCTCCATCTGCACGGTCTGGGAGAACTCCTGGAGGCGCTGCTGGATCTCAGTCAGCTCCTTCTCCTTGCTCTCGCGGACGGCCTGGGTCCAGGTGCTGGCCTTGGACTGGTAGGTCTGGTACTTGGTGTTGAACTCCGCCTGCATATCATTGAAAGTCTCCTGGGCTTCGTTGCTGGCGGCGGTCATCGTCTCGCGGGCCTTGTCCATATCAGGGCAGAGCTGCACCAGCTCGGTGGAATTCACGTGTGCGAACTTCGGCTGGGCGAAACCGGTCACTGCAGCAAGGGCAGTAGCGGCAATCAAAAGAATCTTTTTCATATCAATCTAAGATTTAAAATTTGTTCGGTTAGTTAGTATTCAATTAAAACTGTTGTCCAATCACAAAGTGGAACTGGCTTCCGCCGTGCGTGGGATCGTCAAATCCGTAGCCCCAGTCGACGCCGAGCAGACCCACCATCGGTAAGAAGATGCGAACACCGACGCCAGCGCTGCGTTTCATCTGGAAAGGATTGAAATCTTTTATGTCCGCCCAGCAGTTACCACCCTCCAGGAAGAGGAGCGCGTAGATGGTGGACTGCGGCTGCAGGATTACCGGATAGCGGAGCTCGACGGTAAACTTGTCGTACACGTTACCGGCGTAGGCGTAGCCGTTGGAGTTGTAGGAGGAAGGCACGTACGGGGTCAGGGAGTTGTTCTCGTAACCACGCAGGGCCACCATCTCAGTACCGTAGGAATAATAGCCCGACATACCGTCGCCACCCACGAGGAAGCCCTCGAACGGGGAGTAACCCCAGTTGCGGTTGTAGTAACCCAGGTAGCCGAACTGCGCACGCGTCATGAGCACCAGGTCGCCGATGATGCGGCTGTAGGTGGTGGCGGAGAATTTCCATTTGTGGTATTCAATCCACTTGTAGCGTTCGCGGCCGGGCCAGTTGTCGTAGTTGATATCCTTCCAGCTTGCCACGGGCACCTTGTTGCCGTCGGCGTCGAAGTCGTGCTTGCGGAACAGGGAGAACGGCGGGGTGAGCTGCAGCGAGAAGGAGAATTCCGAACCCATACGCGGGTAGATCTGCTGGTCGGTGGAGTTGCGGATCAGGTTGAGCGTATAGTTGACGTTGTGCGTGACGCCGTCGTCGATGATAAAATAGCCGGAGTACCAGTTGTTCAGGCGGTAGCTCTGCCAGTTGATGCCGTTGTAGAGGACGAAGTAGTTGTCCGGCCACTTCAGACGCGTACCGATGGACGCGGAGAAGCCGTACACCTGCATCTCGCGGTCATGGTTGAGGATGTTCAGCGCGAGGTAGGAGCTGGTCTGGCGGGTGAAGTAAGCGCTCAGGTTGAGCGAAGTAGGCTTCTTGCCGAAGAGCCAGGGCTCCGTGAAGCTCGCCGTGATGGCGGTGTAGTACGTACCGTTCGTCTGGAAACGGAAAGCCAGGTTCTGCGCGTCACCGAGCGGGACCGGACGCCAGGCGCCCTTGTCGAAGAGGCGGTGCGTGGAGAAGTTGTTGAACGCCACACCGACCGTCGCCACGAAGGTCTTGCCGCCCCAGCCGCCGGAGACCTCCAGCGTGGAGGAAGGCTTCTCGGTCACGTTGTAGATGAGGTCCACCGTGTTGTCCAGCTGGTTCGGGATGATCGAATAGCCGCCCTCCTTCATGATGGCTTCCGGGTCGAACTGGCCCAGGGAGGCGATTTCACGCACGGAGCGCTCGAAGTCGGACTGGCTGAACAGGTAGCCCGGACGGGTAAATATCTGGCGGCGGACGACCTTCTCGTTGGTCAGGTCGTTGCCGTTGATGACGATGTTGTTGAGCGTGGCCTGCTTACCCTCGGAGATGCGGAACTCCACATCCACGGAGTCGTGCTGGATGTTGGTCTCGACCGGCGTCACGTTGAAGAAGAGGAAGCCGTTGTCGCGGTACAGCTTGGTGATGTCCAGCTCGTTCTGCTTGCCGCCGCCGTAAAGGCGCTTCTGCATCGTGACCATGTCATAGACGTCGCCCTTCTTGATGCCGAGCACTTCGTTCAATGCGGGGGTGGCATAGACGGAGTTGCCCGTCCAGGTCAGGTCGCGGAAGTAGTATTTGTCGCCCTCTTCGAAGACCAGGTCGATGCCCAGCTTGCCGGGCTCCACGTAGTAGATGGAGTCGCGCACCAGGCGGGCGTCGCGGTAGCCGGCCTCGTTGAAGGCGCTCAGGGCCGACTTCTTGTCGGACTGGTATTCCTTCTCGTTGAACTTCTTGCTGTGGAAGAAGTTGTAAATCTTGTTGGACTTCGTCTTCTTCATCGAGCGGGCGAGCTTGAACTCCTTGACGTGCTCGTTGCCGACGAAGTTGATCGTCTTGATGCGCACCTTCTCGCCCTTGTCGATGGCGAAGTTGACGCGGATGGCGTTCTTGACCACGGTATCGCGCTGCACCTGCGCCTTGACGTCGCAGAGCAGGAAGCCCTTCTCGGCGAAGTAACGCTTGATGATGTCGGCGGATGTCTTCTCGACGTATTCGGAGAACTCACCGCCGCGGCGGAGGTTCAGGCGCTCCTCGATGTCCTTGCGCTCGCTCGACTTGACGCCGCTGAAGGACCAACGGGACACGCGCGGACGCTCCTTGATGCGGATCTTGAACCAGGCGGAGTCCTGGCGGGCGCTGAGGCTATCCAGCTCGAAGGAGACATCCTCGAAGAAGCGCTGCAGGTACAGGCGGCGGACCACATTGGCGATGTCGTCGCCCGGGACGGTCACGGTCATTCCCTTGTGCAGACCCGTCTGGTTGACGATCTGCTGCTCGCTGAACACCGTATTGCCCTCGACCGAAATCCCCGCGATGATATATTTCTGCGGATGGTTGTAGTCCACTTCAATCCCACTGTCCTGCGCCCGGGTTACGATCGGCGCAAGCAGCAGTGCGAGAAGGGTCAGGATCCGTCCTATTTTCATTTCCATTCGATAAATATGCAAATATACCCAATTATTTGATTTTTCCGAAACGCCGGTCGCGCGACGCGTATTCGTCGAGGGCCTGCCGGAAGGCTTCCTTGCGGAAGTCGGGCCAGAGCGTTTCAGTAAATACAAATTCGGTGTATGCCGTCTGCCAAAGCAGGTAGTTACTTATTCTCTGCTCCCCGGAAGTACGGATCAGCAGATCCGGGTCCGGGATGTCCGCGGTCACCAGGTAGCGGCTGAAATCTTCCGGCTGCACCGGGTGCCCGGGTTGGTTAATCAAATCGTGTGCCATCTTTTCTGCGGCCTGCAGAATATCCCACCGGCCGCTGTAGCTCAGGAAGAGGATCATCGTAACCCCCTTGTTGGCGGCCGTGGCGGACATGACCTTGTCAATGTCGGCCTTGAGCGCATCCGAGAGGCGGTCGCGGTTGCCCAGCACCATGAAACGCACGCCGTGCTCCATGAAGTTGTCGAGCTCGCCGAGCATCGCGCGGCCCATCAGCTCCATCAGCGTCTGGACCTCGGCCTCGGGCCGTCCCCAGTTCTCCTCGGAGAAGGCGAAGAAGGACACGTAGGGAATCTTCCACTCCACGGCGGCTTCCACCACGGCACGGACGCTCTCGACTCCCTCGAAATGTCCATAAACTCTTTCTTTTCCCCGCTCCTGGGCCCAGCGGCCGTTGCCGTCCATGATGATGGACACGTGTGTCGGAAGTTTGACCGGTGCTTGCATAGATTTTTCTTTATTCCAGGTTTCCTCCGTTGCGCACATCCTCGCCCCAGAGCAGGCGGGTGCGCAGCGCATTGATGAAATTCGACTGTCCGAGGCGCAGGCGGCGCAGGCGCATCGGTGCGGCGCCGACCTCGATCCGGGTCCCGGCCGGGACCGTGTAGTTGCGGTTGTCCATCGACAGGACCGCCCGGTCGTCGCGCGAGCGCAGCGAGATGCAGATGCGGGAGCCTTCGGGCACGATCAGCGGGCGCACATTGAGGTTGTGCGGGGAGATCGGGGCCACGATGAAGACCTTCGTCTCCGGCAGGCAGATGGGCCCGCCGACGCTGAGGCTGTAGGCCGTGGAGCCGGAGCTCGTGGCCACCAGCAGGCCGTCCGCCCAGTAGGTCGGGAGCTGCGCGCCGTCCACCTCCACGTCCACGCCGAGCATCGAGGCGCTCACGCGCGAAATGCTCATCTCGTTGAGCGCGTAGGGCCAGATCTTGCCTTCCGGCAAATCCGGACAGCGGATCTGCAGCAGCTCGCGCTCCTCCACGGAGTAGTCCCGCGCGGACAGCGCCTCCACGACCCGGTCCGGGTCGTTCTCCGACAGGAAGCCGAGGCGGCCGAAATTGACCCCCAGCACCGGGATGCCCGCAGGCACGGCGAACTGGGCCGCCGTCAGGAAGGTGCCGTCGCCGCCGAGGCTCAGCAGCACATCCGTCTCCGGCTGGAAGGCGTCCGGCTGCTCCACGGCGTACAGCACGTGACCGGCTGCACGGAGCCGCTCCAGGAGGGCTTCCACGCGGGCGTCCCCCTTGAGGCGGTTTTTCTTGATATAATAGGCCAATTTCATTTGGACGCCAAATTTACTACTTAATTTACAATTATTCTATAGAAATGCTTACTTTTGTGAGATTTTAATTGAGAAGGGAAATGACCCAGCTAAGCGTTAACATTAACAAGATCGCCACCCTGCGCAACGCCCGCGGCGGCAACATGCCGGACGTGCTGAAAGCCGCCCTCGACTGCGAGCGCTTCGGCGCCCAGGGCATCACCGTCCATCCGCGTCCCGACGAGCGGCACATCCGCTACAGCGACGTGCGCGCCCTGCGCCCCGCTTTACATACCGAATTCAACATCGAAGGCAATCCGACCGGCTCCTTCAGCGCGCTGGTCTGCGAGGTGATCCCCGACCAGGTGACCCTGGTGCCGGACGCCCCGGACGCCATCACCTCCAACGCGGGCTGGGACACCGTCCGCAACCATGCCTTCCTCAAGCGCATGTGCGCCTCCTTCAAGGAACGCGGCATCCGCACGTCCATCTTCATCGATCCCGATCCGAAGATGGCCGAGGGCGCCTTCAAGTGCGGCGCCGACCGCGTGGAGCTCTACACCGCCGCCTACGCCGCGAACTATGCGGCCGGGCGCGACGCGGCCATCGCCCCCTACCTCGAGACCGCCAAGGCGGCCCGAGAGCTGGGGCTCGGCCTCAACGCCGGCCACGACCTCTCCCTCGAGAACCTCGCCTTCTTCATCCAGACCATTCCCTGGACGGACGAAGTCAGCATCGGCCACGCACTGATCTGTGACGCGTTGTACCTCGGGTTGGAGACAACTATCCGGGAATATTTGGCGCAGATTCAGAATTTTTAACTAATTTTGCAAACTTAATGGGATTCGCCGGCCTGCCCGGCGACCGACACGGATAAAAACAAAACAACCAATAAAATGAAGAAATTACCCCTTATCCTCAGCATCGTCGCCCTCGTGGGCGTGATTTGCCTGGCCATCGTGACCTTCACCAAGGGCGGCGACAAGAAACCTGCCGCAGCCACCGAAGCTACCGCCCAGAAGGGCGCCATCGTGTACTTCAACATGGACCGCGTCCTCGCCGAGTACGACATGGCCAACGACCTGCGCAGCGTCTTCGAGACCAAGGCCAACAGCATCAACCAGGAAGTCCAGCGCCGCGTCAACAAGTTCCAGAAGGACGCCAACGCTTTCCAGGACAAGATCAACAAGGGCCTGATGACCCAGTCCACCGCCCAGGTGCAGAGCCAGAAGCTCCAGGAGCAGCAGAACAGCGTGGAGACCTACGCCAACCAGAAGCAGCAGGAAATCCTCGAGGAGCAGCAGGTCATGCTGAACCAGATCTCCGACGCCATCGATACCTTCGTCAAAGAATACAACGAGACCATGGGCTACGCCATGATCCTCGCCTCCCAGGGAGACATCCTGCCGATGCCGGTCGTGACCGGTGACGCCGCCCTCGACATCACCGACGCCCTGATCGAAGGCCTCAACGCCGCCTACGTCAAGGAGAAGGGCAAAAGCGAATAAGGGTTGAAAATCGCCATACTGTCCTGCTTCTACCCTTACCGCGGAGGGATCGCCCAGTTCAACGCCAACCTTTTTGAAGAGCTGGGCAAAACACACGACGTCCGCGCATTCAATTTCAGCAGACAGTATCCCGACATCCTTTTCCCGGGCAAGACCCAGTACGTCACCCCTGAAGATGAAGCCGTACCCATCGAGGCGGAAGCCTTGCTGGATACGGCTAATCCTTTGTCCTGGGGCCGCACGGCCCGCACGATCCGCAGCTGGGGCCCCGACGTACTGATTGTCCGCTACTGGATGTCCTGGTTCGCCCCTTCGCTGGGCGAAGTGGCCCGGAAGATGGCGCCAGGATGCCGCGTGATCGGCATCCTGGACAACGTCGTCCCGCACGAGCGGCACTGGTTCGACACGCCGCTCACGCGCTGGTTCCTGAAAGGGCTGGACGGCGCCGTGACCCTCTGCGAGGAGGTCGGCCGGGACCTGCAGGCCCTGCGCCCCGACATCCCGCACGCCATCCTGCCCCACCCCATCTACACCCATTTCGGGGCGAAGCTCCCGCGCGAAGAAGCGGAGCGCCGCCTCAACATCCCCGCCGGCCGCCGGACCCTGCTCTTCTTCGGACTCATCCGGGAGTACAAGGGCCTGGACATCCTCCTGCAGGCCTTCGACCTGCTGGACGACCGCTACCAGCTGGTCGTCGCCGGCGAGCCTTACGGCTCCTTTGACAAATATCAGAAACTCATTGACGGCGGCCGCGCCCCGGCCGACGTCCACGTCTTCCCGGACTACATCCGCGACGCCGAGGTCAAGAACTACTTCTCCGCCGCGGACCTGACCGTCCTTCCCTACCGCAACGCCACGCAGAGCGGCATCAGCTCGGTGTCCGCCCACTTCGGCGTGCCGATGGTGGTCACGGACGTGGGCGGACTCCGCGAGACGGTCGGCGCACGCGGCACGGGTATTGTCTGCGAAAACGGGACGCCCGCCTGCATCGCCGCCGCCATCACCCGCTATTTCGACGAGCCGGCCCTGCAGGAAGAACTCCGCGCCGGCATCGCCGCCGAAAAGGAGCGGCTCTCCTGGAGCCGCTTCGCCCAAGATTTGATGACTTTCGTCGAAAGCATAAAGTAAATGATTATGAAGAGATTCAGCATCCTCGCCCTCCTCGTCTGCGCACTGTCGCTCAACGCCTGCGCCCAGTGGTATCTGTTCCCCGGCAAGAAGAAACAGGCCGACACCACCAAGGTGGATTCCATGCGGAACTACCGCCCGGACAGCGTGTCGAAGCAAGCCACGACGGCTCCGATCGACAGCGTTCTGACGGAGGAAACGCCCGCGGTGGACAGTCCGTACGTGCTGGATATGCCGGGCGTGATCCGCATCGGCCTCGTCCTGCCGCTGCAGGCTTCCACCCAGAAGCCCAGCGAGAACTTCCTGGATTTCTACAGCGGTGCCCTGCTGGCGCTGCGCGAAATGGGCGCGGCCGGCCTGAAGGCCGACCTGCAGGTCTATGATTCCGCCGACAGCAAGACCACCGTCCCGCAATCGCTCATCGACGAGAGCGACGTCATCATCGGTCCGGTCTCTTATGAAGAACTGGAAAGCGCCGCCGCCCTGTGCAACGGCAAGGTGCTGATCTCACCGCTGGAGCCCAAGGCCGCCGCGCTGGCCGCCGCCGGCGCCGTGGTGCAGGCGCCGTCCGGCTGGAGCGCCCAGGTGGACGAGCTGGTCCAGTGGGTGCGCGAGGAGCTCCCGGTCGGCGAAGTTCTCTATGTCATCCAGGACACCACCGCCCTGACGCCGGGCGGGCAGAGCGCCTACCTGCTCGAGCGGCTGCAAGCGCGCGGCGTCCGCTACCGGAGCGTGGCCTCCGTGGAGGAGCTTCCCCTTGAGAGCAAGCAGAAAATCCGCGTGACGGTGGCCTCCGAGCAGGACAGCTTCATCACCGCCACGGTCCGCGGCCTCGGCATCGAGGGTGCGCGCGGCGGCAACATCATCTTCTACGGCACGGCCCGCATGCGCACCAACGGCATCGCCCAGACCGACCTCCACAACATGGAGGCCCGCATGGTGCTGTCCTACTTCATCGATTACGACGATCCGGCCGTCCGCAACTTCGTGCTGACCTACCGCTCGCTCTTCCAGGGCGAGCCCGGCTCCTTCGCCTTCCAGGGCTACGACACCACGCACTACTTCGTCACGATGTGCGCCAAATACGGCCGCCAGTGGTACAAGAAGCTCGACGAGTACGTCGAGAAAGGACTGCAGGCGGACTTCCGCTTCCGCGAAGAGCCCGCCCGCGTCAATCAGGCTGCGCGCCGTGTCGTCTATCGTTCTGACCTGACGACGGAGCGGCGCTAAACGTTTTTCAGGAAATAATCCACGAGGATATTCTTGCTCTCCCGCGTGATCAGGAACCCGTTGTGGTCCGTGGGGTGCTGGATGACTTCGCAGTCGGGATAGCGGTTCTTCCAGCGCTGCTCGTTGGTGAAGAACTCCTCCTTCTCCAGCCGCTTCATCTCGGGCGTCTTCTCGATACCCGTGTTGACGGCGCTTCCCTCCGTGTAGATGCTTGAGATGATGGAGGTGACGCGGCCGTTGTAGGTTTCCTCCGGCATCGTGGCCATCAGGTTGATGTCCAGATCCGTACGGGCCATGTTGCGCTCTTCGTTGTAGAAGGGGAAGAAGTACAGCCTGCGCAGCTTGTACTGCAGGCTGATGTCGCGGTCCAGCTCGCCGTCCAGGACAACCACGTGCGGCTTCTTCGCCTTGTCGTTATACAGGCGCGCGGCCAGGGCGAGCGCCTGCTCGCCGCCGGCGCAGAAGCCGGTGATCGCCACGACGTTACGCGTCTCGACGACGTCCTTGACCAGCTTGACATATTCGTCCACCAAGCCGTTCACGTCCGTCAGCCGGTCCTCCATGATGGTATGGTAGGACTCGAGGGCGAAGATGGCGAACTTGTGGGAAATCCGCTCGGCCCATTCGCCGAAGATAAAGGAGAAGCTGGTGAAGCCGCTGATCACGATGATCACGGGCTTGTCCGTGTCCTTCCCGGGATCACCGTACCAGAACGCATTGGGATGCTTCTCCGCGGCCATGACCTTGCGGATGGTCCGCAGGGTATAAAAGTCGTTGGCAGTCAGATGAATGCCAGACATGCCCATCTGGACGGTCAGCTGCATGACGTGCAGCGAAGTGATGCCCAGATCATTGAAAAGATCCGCCTCGACGTTGACGCTGGGCAGGCCGAGCATCGTGGCCGTGGCCTGCATGAGCAGTTCCTCATTCGGCGTCAGCGGCGTATCGTTCCGGGTGACCGGATCCAGCGCCCTGTTCACGAGCGTGGTCTTGTCGATCTTGCCGTTGATGTTCAGCTTGAAGTCCTCGACCTGGTTCCAGTAGGTCGGCATCATATAGTCAGGCAGTTGCTTGGCGACATTCTTCTTGATCTCATCCAGGCTGTCGATCCCTTCGGCGGTCCGGACATAGGCCACGATGTATTTCTCGGTCCCGATGTCCTCCAGGCGCACGAAGGCCCGCAGCACGCCTTCCTGGCGCTCGATCTGCGTGCAGATCTCGCCCAGTTCGATGCGGTAGCCGTGGAGCTTGATCTGCGAGTCCATGCGGCCAATGTAGTTGAAGCTGCCGTCCTCGTTGAGCGTCACCAGGTCGCCGCTGTGGTAGAGGCGGGAAACGTCGATGCCGTCATGCTCCTTCTCGTAGGGATTGTCGAAGAACATCCTGGCGTTCAGGTCGGGGCGGTTCCAGTAGCCGTTGGTCAGCTGCATGCCGCCGATGAGCAGTTCTCCCTGCTCCCCCGGGGCAACCAGCTTCCCGTTCGCGTCCGCGACGTAGCATACGACGCCGGGGACGGCCTTGCCGATGTTGCGCCAGTCATCCGGGCCCTCGATCTCGTGGGTCGTGGTCACGATGCTCTCCGTCGGGCCGTAGCCGTTGACGAAGCGATAAGGATACTTCCCGGCGATCTTGCTGGTGAGGCTGTGCGGGATGGCTTCGCCGCCGGCGGACAGGGTGTCCATGGCGGGGAAATCGTAGTCCGGAAAGACGGCCAGCAGGGACGGCGGCATGAAGGTGTAGGTAATCCCCTTCTCCTTCATGAGTTTGTACACCAGCAGCGGGTCGTGCTTCTCCTCCGCCTGGACAATCACCAGGGTACCGCCGTAGTAGAGCGAGGAGAAGATCTCCAGGACGGAGACGTCGAAGTTGATGCTGGCGAACTGGAGGACGACGGACTTGTCGCTGATATTGAAATTGTCCGGCAGGCAGACGGTCTGCATGTAGCTGTACAGGGTCCGGTACGGCTGTGAAACGCCCTTAGGCTGGCCGGTGGTGCCGGATGTATAGATCATATAAGCCTCGGAGACCGTGCCGCTCAGCACGGGCAGCTTCTCCAGCAGCGGGCTGGCGAGCAGTTCCTGAAGGTTATCTTTGGTGATCAGGATGCCCAGGGAGGCGTCCTGGCAGATGAAATCCCGGCGGTCCGCCGGCGTCTCCACGTCGATGGGGACATACGAGCATCCCAGTTTCACGGCAGCCAGGATGCAGGGCACATAGTCCTCGTCCCGGGCCAGCGAGATGCCGATGCGGAAGGGGACGTCCCCGATGGCCTTGTCACCGGCCTTCCGCGCCACGCCGGAGGCGATATGGCAGGCCATCTCATCCATCTGGGCATAAGAGACCTCCCGGTCGCCAATGCTGTAGGCGGTCTTGTCCTTGTACTTTTCTATAATTGACTGGATCCGCTCCGCAAATTTCTCGTAATAGAAGTCCATTCTTTCAGACTGTTTGGTAAATATACTTTGGGGTAGTGCACTCAGATTTTCAGCCGGATATGGCCCAGCAGCCAGAGGCCGGCCTGCCGCATCGGTGCCACGCTCGAGCCACCCTGCTGGTAGTTCGTATTGGCGACGTTGTAGGCGTTCAGCCCGAATTCCAGTTTCCAGACCGCATAGCTGATACCGGCGTCGACAATCACGCGGGCGGGAATGTCGATATCCAGGGGATCCATACCGGGCAACGAGTACAGCGACTTCTGGGACGATACGAAGTTGGCGTGCGCCTGCAGCTTCAGCCCGGACAGGATCTCATACGACGCCGACAGGTTGGCCTGGACGTCCGGAATATTGTAGACGCTGTGGTTGAAAACCGTGAAGTTCTGGGAATTCAACACGCGCTGCCAGGTGAGGTTGCCGTCCACCCGGAAGCGGGACGCGGCGTAGCCGAGGGCCAGCTCCACGCCGGCGTTGGTGAGGCTACCGGCATTGGTGTTTCCCGTTTCACTCTGGATGATGAACTGGTCGGCCCTGTTCACGAAGCCGCTCAGTTCAAGCTTCAGGCCGGGCACCAGCTTGCCGTCGCTGTAGAAAGACAGCTGCCAGGAATTCAGGTATTCGGGCGAGAGGTTATCGTCGCCGAAATTAATGTCCAGGGTGTTGTTGCGATAGAAATACGGAGCGTCCACGAAAGCCTTGGAGTAGCTCAGCTTGGCACTCCACTTGGGGCGGGAGTAGATCAAGGCGATACGGGGCGAGAACACGTGCAGGCGCTTGCCCGTCGAACGCAGCTTGAAGTCGTAGCGCAGGCCGGCGTTGAGCACCAGCCCCGCGCCGAAGGAATGCTTGAGCTGGACATAAGCGTCCGAGCTCGTCTCCCGGCCCGTATTCAGCACCTTGAGGTCGTTGTAGGTCTTCAGGATGAGGTCGTAATTGATACCTTCCAGATAGCTGGCGTCAGCCAGGTTGAAGCGGTTGAAATGGCCGCCGAGCATCATGACGCCCGACTGCGACTTGCCGAACGAATAATTGTAGCTCATCTGCGCCGCTGCGCCCAGCGTGTATTCGTTCCAGTTCACGCTTTGGAACACGTCGTCATAGAGCTTGAGGACGATCCCCTCTGTGCCGTTGGGGGTCACGTCGTTGGCGCCCACCTCGGGGATGTCGCCGTCAATCTGGTAGCGTTGCTGATGCTGCGAGTCGAAGTTGGCGGTAATCTGCCAGGAGAAATTGCCGTGGCTGTCGGCATAGCCCAGCTCGGCGTGCTGCGAAGAGATGGCGTAGCCGGGAGCGTAGCCGTCAAGCAGACGGTATTTGTCGTATTCGTAGGGCGTAAAGAAGTAGCTGAGCGACATCGGCGCCACCGTCTTGGCGAAGCGGCGGTTGTAGAGCAGGTGCAACTTGTCCCACTTGAGCGACAGACCGAAGTCATAGGAAGGGGCACGGTTGTACCCGCCAATGATCATGTCGCCGTCCATGGGGACCACCGCATACGGCTGGTCATCCCAGTTGCCGGCGTAGTGAACCTTCTGACCGTCAGCGTTGTAAATGCTGGCCCAGGCCAGGATGTCCAGCGAGAGGAAGTGCTTGCCGAAGAGCAGGTCGCCGCGGACCTGTCCGTAATTGCCCCCGCTCGCCTTCAGCTCGAAGCCGTCCACGTCGGAGCCCCCCTTGGTAATGATGTTGACCACACCCGTCAAGGCGACGCCGCCGTACAGGGAGGACGCCGGGCCCCGCAGCACCTCGATCTGCTTGACCTTCTCCAGGCTGATCGAATAATCCGGGCTGGCCGTGTTGGTGGAATAACTGTTCAGCCGGTGGCCGTTCAACATGATGAGGATCTTCTCCTGGCCGGACGAGTAGATGCCGCGCATAGCCACGTTCATCTCCTCGTTGCTGGCAATGTCCGTCATGCCGGGGACGTAGGCCACCAGGGCGTCTTTCAGGGTCCGGGCACCGATGCTTCGGAGCATGTCTTCCGTGATGAGCGTCACGGGGACCGGCGCCTCCTCGATGGACTCCGCCTGCTGGGAAGCCGTCGTAATCGTGGCCGTCTTGCCGGCGCGCAGGCGGTTCACCATCTCGGTGAAGCGCGGCACGTCGTTGTACACCCGGTAGTAGGGATCGACGGCCAGCAGTTTCGCCACCCATTCCTCGGCCACGGCGGGCTTGTCCATATTCAGGTTGCACAGGGCCAGCAGGCGGTACACGCCGATCCGGCTCTCCCCGTGGAAGCTGTTCACGGACCGGGTCAGGAGCGTGTCCGCTTTCTCAAAGAGACCCAGCTCGTAAGCTTCCTGGGCGGATTCGAACAGATGCGAATCATCCTGCGCACGGACGGCCCATGAGCAGCACACGAGGAAAAATGCGATGATGTAGCTCTTGATGCTCATTTTACGATCTTGGCAGGAATGATAAAGGTAAACGTAGAGCCGACCTTCGGCTCCGTTTCCACCAGCAGCTGGCCGCCGTGGTTCTTGGTAATGACATCGTAGGTGATACCCATGCCCAGGCCCGTACCCTGACCGGCCGGCTTGGTGGTGAAGAAATTCTCAAAGATCTTGGCCTTGACCTCGGGGGTCATGCCCATGCCGTTGTCCGTGATGTCAATGCGGATCTCCGCCTCGCCGGCGCCTTTGTCGGTCTGGGCGACCTTCACCGTGATGGTCGGCACGTAGTCGGGACCTTCCTGGCCGGCGCGCTCCTTGACCGTGTAGCAGGCGTTGTTCATGACGTTGAGCACGGCCCGGCTGAGGTCCTGCGGGATCACCATGACCTTGGGCAGGTTCTCCGGGATCTCCTCCCGGATGGTGATGTTGAAGCTCTTGTCGTTGGCGCGCATGGCATGGTAGCTGAGCCAGACATATTCATGCACGAGCTGGCCCACGTCGGTGGGCAGCTTCTCACCGGCCTTGCCGCGGCTCTGCAGCAGGATGCCGCGGATGATGCTGATGGCCCGCTCGCCGTGTTCCTGGATTTTCTGGAGATTGTCGGCCAGATCCGCCGAGATGTCTTTCATGTCGGCGGCGTCGTCCTCGCCCAGTTTGTCCGCGCAGTCGTTCACGATCTCCTGCAAGTCGTCCAGCAATTTGACGGACATCTTGCTGAAATTGATCACGAAGTTCAGCGGGTTCTGGATTTCATGGGCAATGCCTGCGCTGAGCAGGCCCAGGGAAGCCATCTTCTCCTGCCTGTTCAACTGCTCCTGCAAATAGGTCACCTTTTGTTTCAGACCTTCCAGTTCTTCCATAAGACTTTATTCTTAAGCCAAATTAATGACGAATTCCGTATACTCATCCTTCACGGACTGCACCGACAGGGTGCCGCCGCAGTCGTGCAGGACCTGCTGGCTGAGGTAGAGGCCCACGCCCGGCGCTTCGGCCGTCGGCTTGGTGGTGAAGAAGGGATCGAAGATCTTGCTGATGATCCCCTCCTCGATGCCAATGCCGTTGTCGTAGACCTTGATGACGACGCCCACGCCTTCCTTCGCCACGGTGACGCGGAGGACCGGGCTGTAGCTCCCGCCCGCCTTCTCCGCCTTTTTCTTGATGGCGTACAGGCTGTTGGACAGCATCGACATGATGGACTTGCCGATCTGGTCGGCCACGACGTCCCGCATGACGGGCGCCTCCGGCCGGATGCATTCCACCTGGATGCCCAGCGCGGAGATGTCCGCGGCAGCGTAGGTCTTGAATCTCTCGACGCTCTGCTGACACAGCAGGGCGAGGTCGGTGGCCTCGAACTTCAGGGAGCGCTCCTTGAGCAGCTCCTCCATCGCCTTGAGCGTACGCGTGGTGGAGAGTCCGTGCTGCTCGATCTTCTCGAGGTTCGTGTTCATCATGTCCATGATGTCCTGGGAATCCTCGTAGATATCCTCGGGAATGTTTTCTTTCACATCCTCAATGTTCCCCTTCATGTCCTTCGTCAGGCCGAGGGTCAGGTGCGCGAAGTTGTTGATGTAGTTCATCGGATTGAGGATGCGGTCGATGAGACCCTTGGTCAGCTTACCGATGGCCGCCTCCCGCTCCTGGCGCAGGAGTTTGTCCTGGGCCTGGCGCAGCTCCCGGGTCCGCTCGTCGACGATGGTCTCCAGGCGCTGCTGCTCCGCGGCCATGCGGCGCATGCGGTACTTGAAGATCTGATAGACCAGGTAAACGATGAGCAGCAGGTACACCAGCAGCGCATACCAGCGCACGAAGATCGGATACGGCCGCCGGAATTCGAGCGGGCCGATCTCGCTCAGCTGCCCGAAGGCGTCCATCGAACGGACGGACACCTGGTAGGTGCCGTAGCTGAGGTTGGCGAACAGGTGCTCCTGCTGGTCGCTCCAGTCGGACCAGGCGTTATCCTGACGCAGGCGGTAGCTGTAGCGCGCCTGCCCGAAGGGGTCGATCTTGTCGTTGGAGAAGCTGATGGACAGGTCGCTGCTGGTCTTCTTGAAACTGCGGAAATACAGCAGCGGCGCGAAGCGCTCCGTCGTCCGGCACTGGGCCATATTGAAGCGGACCAGGCCGTCGTTGTCGCCGATCCAGACCAGGCCCCTGTCGACCAGCATGGCCTGGATGCTGTAGCCGGAGAACGGCTCGATCCAGGCTTCCAGCTCGGCCGGCATGCCCTCGTAGCTGATGCCCAGGCCGTTGTCGTGGCTGCGCCACAGATTCCCGTCGCGGTCCTCGTATTCGAACAACTGCGAGAACGGGCCGTCCTGGCGTTTCTCGAAGGACGTGCTGCCGGCTGCAAGGTAGTAATAGTCGCCCGCCAGGGTCATCGCCCAGACGCCGCCGCGCTCATCCTGCTTGAAACGGGTGATATTGGGGATCTCGCCAACGGTCGAAACGCCCTTTCCGGGGCGGAAACGGCTCACACGCTCCAGTTCGCCGAACAGGTAGGAGCCGTCGGCGAGTGCCGTGATGGACAGGGCGAACTGGTTGGAGATCTGGCGCGTCGCGCCGCCGGCGTATTCATAGACGCCGTCCGACGTAGCCACGTAGATACGTCCGCTGCCCACCTGGGCGATCTGCCAGCAGGCGTGGCTGATCTGCGCCACCGGGACGAAACGCTGTCCCACCAGGCGGTACAGGCCCTGGAAGGTGCCCACCATCAGGTCGGAGCCGCACAGGGCGATGCAGGAGATCTGCCCCCGCAGGCCTTCCTTCTCCGTGAAATGGGTATAGATTTCGGTCACCGAGAGGCTGAAGACGCCGTTGTCCGTCGCCCCCCAGACCGTTCCCTTGCCGTCGTAGGCAAGCTTGGTGATACTGTTGGAGCAGAGCCCGTTGGCGACGTTGACCCGCCACACTTCCCGGCCCTGCGCATCGATGGCAATCACGCCGTCGGTGGCCGTGGCCAGCAGCGTCCGGTCCCCGCCCAGCGGGAGACGCTGATAGACCTCGATGTCGTTCCAGCGGTCCACGGCGGCTTCCTGGTTGCGCTCGCCGCCGGAGAGCACCCGCTCATCGCGGGCGTCGGCGGAGGAATACGCGACGCGGATGGAATCCCCGGCCATGCCCAGGATCCGTCCCGTCTGGTTGATGCCCTCGAAACGGACCGTGCCGTCCTCCTCTATATCCACGCTCACCACGCGGGAGATGTCGGGCGTATGGACAATCCGCCATTTGACGTTGTCGAAGACCAGCAGACCCTCGAAGTTCGCGAAGAAAGTATGCCCCTCACCGTCGCAGATTACGTCGAAGTTGCGGTTATGGGCATTGTAGAGGCTGGCCGGATAGTTCCTGAAGAACGGGACGCCCATGTAGGCGTTGGCGCCGCTCTGCGCGACGGCCGGCACCGCGAAGAGCAACGCGGCGACCGTCAGCACGATATGATACGCTAACCTTCTCATTTGAACGTCATATACGGGATGGACACGCCGACGTAACGGGTCCATTCCTGTTGGGTCAGATTACGCTTGAATTTCCGCCGGAGCTGCTGCGCCATGTCGTCGGCCGAAGAATTCAGCAGCATGACGTTGCCGGCGGAAGTGCCGATCCACACGGACTTCCCGTCGGCGTCGGCGCACACGGCCAGCGTCCACCCGTCGAACGAATAATCCACGGGCACCAGCCACTCCGTCGGAATCTCCCCGCTGTTCACCACGCGCTTCTCCACATGCTCCGTCTCCAACTCCTCCCGGAAGTTCAGGCCGGTTTCGAACAGCAGGTTGTCCATATTCCAGATAAAGGCAGTCTTGTCATAACCGCCGGTGACGACGACCGGGTCGAGCATCGTGATGCTCACGCAGCGCGACTTGTGGGCCGCGAGCGTCTCCAGCACGCGGTTGTATTTGTTGACCGGATAGACCGTGCCGTCCTTCACGCCCAGCAGCAGGCACTCGGTGGACGGGTCATAGCAGGCGGCGGTGACCACGTAGTTCACCAGCGGCGCCTTGGCCGTAATCCGGCCCGCGGCGTCCATCTCGGCATACGAGCCGTCCGCGTAGAAGAGGCAGATGACACCGGCCCGGTCGACGACCGCCGACAGGGACTTGTCCAGGGCCACGCGGCCCGTCAGGGCGCCGTCCGCATACCAGCCCAGGCTCCGCCGGGCAGCCACGAGCAGGCGGTTCCCGCTCGGCACCAGCTTGAAGTAATCATCTTCGGGCAGGTCCACGGCCGTCAGCCTGCCCTGGAAGTCCAGCACGCACAGGGGGCCGTTGTGCGACAGCGCAAGGATCTTCCCGTCCCGGACCGTCACGTCCCGGAAATCGTAAGCAGGATCGAACAGCAACGGCTTGGAGCTGATCCTGGCGCCGCCTTCGCTGCTGCCGGCGCTCAGCCATTCCACTTCGCCGTAATTGGATACGGCCACGCACTGGCCATTCTGGCCGGGCACCTGCGCGATGGCGTTCACGGCGCCGCCTTCGCGGAGCTTGTAGCGCGGCATGCCGCCGGTGGCCTGGGTCAGGGACTTGAAGGTATCGGCGTAGTATTCGTTACCCCGGTTGTTCTTGAGGAAATACCAACTGGCGTAGGCCAGCAGGTCGGCCACTTCCGGCTCTCCGGCTTCCCGCCGGACCTGGGAGCTCACGGCCAGGCTCCGGGCCTGGGTGCGGCGGTTCAGCGTGTCTGCCACATTCTTGGCATGGTTGGCCTCATCTCTCTGCTCCAGCGCGATTTCCTGCTGCCGCTCGGCGTTGGCCCGCTCCCGCTCGGCCACCTCGGCGGCGGCGTTCGCCTTGCTCTCGGCGGCACGCGCGGCGCGGCTCTCCATCTCGGCGCGCGCGGCGCTCCGGGTAGCCAGGATGGACTGCTCCTCGGCGCGGTCGCGCTGCTGGTCGGAGATCGCCTTCTGCTGATAGGCGATATCCTCCATCTGCTGGCTGACGCGCTTCACGATGGCCGCGTCCTTCTCGGCAGCCACCAGGCGTTCCATCTCTTCCTGCAGGGCGGCCAGTTCCTTCTGGGACTTTCTGCTGCCCGCGTGGTATGCGACCGCAGCCACACCGGCCAGGACCGCCAGTGCCGTCAGCGCATACAATAGGAGGGTGCGAGGTTTCACTTTCTGCGAATTACTAATTGCGTAATGTCATCACTCTGGGGTGCGCCGTCGGCGAATTCCCGGACCTTGGTCAGGACCGTCTCGACGATCTGCTTGCTGGGAGCGCCCTGCAGCGCGGCCAGCTCCGCCTCCAGGCGGGACTCCCCGAACTGGGCGTGCTCCTTGTTCTCCGCCTCGGTCACGCCGTCCGTGTACATCACGAGCGCGTCGCCGGGGTTCAGCTGCAGCGAAGACCGCTTGAACGTCATGTCTTCCATCACGCCGAGCACCAGGTTGCCGTCGTTTTTCAGCATCTCGACGGAGCCGTCGGCATGCAGGATGTAAGGCGGGTTGTGGCCGGCGTTGGTGTAGTCGATCTGGCCGGTCTGCAGATCGTATATGCCGTAGAACACGGTCACGAACATGGAGCCGACGCTCTCGCCGCACAGGATGTTGTTGACCGTCTCCATGCATTCGTTCGAAGCCAGGTCGCGGATGCCCGTGGCCTTGATGAGCGTGTGGCTCACCGCCATGAAGATGGCGGCCGGGACGCCCTTGCCGCTCACGTCGGCGATGGCGAACCCGATCCGATGGTCGTCGATCGGGAAGAGATCGTAGAAGTCGCCGCCCACGTCCTTGGCCGCCTCCATGCTGGCGAAGATGTCCACGGCGTCGGGGTTCGACACCTTCAGCGTGAACGAGCGCGGCAGGATGCCCTGCTGGATCTCGCGGGCCACGGAAAGGTCGCTCTGGATGTCCACCAGTTCGGCGTGCTCCTTCTGGGCGCTCTTGATGTACTCGATCTGCTCGATGGCCTTGTCAATGGTCCGCTGCAGGTCGTCCAGGTCAATCGGCTTGGTGGCGAAATCGAAGGCGCCGCTGTTCATGGCGTGGCGGATGTTGTCCATGTCTCCGTATGCGCTCACCATGATGCACTTCCGGGACGGGACACGCATCTCGTTGATCTTGGCCAGAAGCGTCAGTCCGTCCATTTCCGGCATGTTGATATCCGAAAGGATGATGGAAATGTCCGGATACTTCAGCAGGAGCTGAAGCGCCTCCAGTCCGTTGTGGGCGAAGTAGAATTCGTATTCGCCCTTTCTAATCTGTCTGCGGAAGAATTGCGTCAACAACAATTCGAGATCGGTCTCGTCGTCGACACTCAAAATTTTAACGGCCATCGCTATATATAAATAATAAAACTTCGAAATTTACGCAAAAAAAAGCAGAAAAGCAAAACACCTATCCCCGTTTTTTACTACCTTTGAGGACGTTATGAAAAAGCTCTTCTCTCTTCTGACAGTGGCGGCACTGGTCGTGTCCGCCCTGTCCGCCGCCCCCGCCCGCGGGGCAGCCCCCATTAAAAATCCGGCCCCGGAAAACATCTGGGCGTTCTTCGAAGCATTGCCTGACGCGGGTCTGCCGGAAGACATCAACACGCGCGCCAAGCGCGAAGGCTTCCACAAGGATTACGAGGAGAAGCTCCTCGAGATAGAGGCAGCCCAGGCAGAAGCCTCCGAGGACGGCGAAGAGTACTACGACGACGCTGTGTACCTTTCCCCGATCGAGTATTCGATCTTCTGGGATCCCACCGCGCTGGAGCCCTACTGGATCAGCCAGGATTATGTAGAATCCGAAGGTTCGCTCCCGGCCATCTCCCTGGCTACGTTCCAGGGATCCGACCCGGACCGGATTTTCGGCATTCTCCGCATCCTGGAGACCCACTTTGAAGAGTCCACCACCGTCAAGGCCACGCAATACTACTGGTATTCCGTGTCGAAAAAGACGGTGACGCCCACCCAGCTCCCCCTCGATGTGCCTTATACCGATGACGACATCACGGACGACGGTCTGTACTACTACAACACGAACGAGCTCTATTGGGCCATGCGCGACCATCATCTCGACTGGGATATTGACTCGAACCGCATCACCCTCAACCTGGACAGAATCGGCAACGTGCCGGTCCGCTACAACTGGAACGGGACGAAATTCATCCGCGACCGCTACTACAGCCCGCTGGGGATCTACTCCAACGGCATCGGCAACATCCAGTTCGGAGAGAGCGTCGTCACGTACGGCGTCCACGGCTATGATATTGAATGGATCAACATTGACGAAGAGTACACCCGCGCCTGGCGTTATACCAAGGAAGGCGAGGATACGCAGCGCATGATTGTCTACGCCTATGGCAACGGCGTCGCGACCACGGACGCCATCGACGTCTACTATCCGGGCTACAAGCTCTTCGACTCCATCTACGCCGGCATGCCGGCCGCCGAGGCCATCGAGGCCATCAAAGCCTGGTATAGCTGGGAGGATCCGGAAGCGCGCGATCCGTACGTGAGCGCCTTCGACGGCAAGGCCTGGATCTTCACAGGCCGTGACGACCCCTTCATGCTGGCCGTGGACCTCAAGTACTTCAAGAACGACAAGCTGACCCCGGACGCCGTGATCGAATTCATCCGCATCGCCCCGGCAGTCGGTTAATGATTTTCCGGGTCAGGCCCCCAGTATTAGAATCCTAGCGCTCTGATAAGAGCGCTTTTGCGTTTTCTATCGCCGCAGGCGTAATCGTGGCGCCGGAGAGCAGGCGCGCGATCTCCATCGTGCGTTCCTCGCCCTGCACCTCGCGGATGGAGGAGAGGGTGCGGCCGTCGGCCTGCACGGATTTCTCGACCACGAAGTGGGCGTCGCCCTTGGCGGCCACCTGCGGGAGGTGCGTGATGGAGAAGACCTGCATATCGCGCCCCATGGCGCAGATCATGCGGCCCATCTTGTCGGCGACGCTGCCGCTCACACCCGTGTCGATCTCATCGAAGATGAGGGTCGGCATGCCCACGAACTTCGCCATCATCTCCTTGAGGCTGAGCATGATGCGCGAGAGCTCGCCGCCGGACGCGCACTTGGCCACGTCCTGCGGGTCGCGGCCCGTGGCGGAGAACAGGTACGCCACGCGGTTGCTGCCCGTGGCGCTCTCCGGGGCGGACGTGACGGCCACGTCGAAGACGGCGCGGTCCAGCTCCAGGAAGCGGAGCGACTCGGTGATGGCCGCGGCGAACGACGGGGCGGCCTGGCAGCGCGCGGCCGTCAACTCGGCGCAGACGGCCTGGTAGCGGCCCTCGGCCGCCTTCAGCTCCTTCTCCAGCGTGTGGATGCGGTCCTCCGAGGCCTCGGAGCCGGAAAGGGCCTCGGCATAGCGCTCCCGCACGGCGATCAGCTCGTCCACGGTCGTGCACTGGTGTTTCTTCAGCAAGGTATAGAGCCGCGACATGCGGTCCTCCACGGCCTCCAGCCGCTCGGGCGAGAGGTCCACGCGGGCGTCCAGCGCCTCGAGTTCGGCCTCAATGTCGTCCAGCTCGATGCGGACGGACTCCAGCCGCTCCTGAAGGCCGGACACGGCCGGCAGGTATTTCTCCACGGCGGACAGGCGCCGCGCGGCGTCCTTGAGCGCCGCCGACATGCCGGGGCCCTCCCCTTCCGCGCGCAGCAGCGCGAGGCTGCCGCCGAGCCCTTCCTTGATCTGCTCGGCGTTCGCGAGGCTCCGTTGCTCCTCCTCCAGGGATTCCAGCTCCCCGGGGACCAGCTTCGCCTCGTCCAGCTGCTTCCACTGGGCTTCGGTGTAGTCGCGGTCCGCCTGCAGGCGCGAGAGCTGCTCCCGCTCGGCGGCGAGCTGCGCGCGCAGGTCCTGCAGCGAGCGCCACAGCTCCCGGCAGGCCGCCAGCCGTTCGCCGTTGCCGGCGAAATGGTCCAGCACGGAGAGCTGGAAATGCGGATCCGTGAGCAGCAGGCTCTTGTGCTGCGAATGGATGTCCACGAGGCGGGACGCCACATCCTGCAGCAGGCCGACGGGCACGGGGCAATCGTTGATGAAGCTGCGCGAGCGGCCCGAGCGGGACACCACGCGCCGGATCAGCAGGCGGTCGCCGCCTTCCTCCACGTCCGCCTCGGCGAGCAGCGCGCGCAGGGTCTCGTCCGCCCCGGCGAATTCCGCCTCGACCACGCAGGAGTCCGCCCCCTCCGCGATCACCGACGCATCCGCCTTGGCGCCCGAAAGCAAAGACAGGGCGCCGAGCAGGATGGACTTGCCGGCGCCGGTCTGGCCCGTAATGATGACAAGACCCTCTGGGAACGTGACGTCCAGAGAGTCTATCAAAATGTAATTTTCAATATGGAGGCTATGCAGCACTGTCTTCCTGGGCTACCCGATAATACAGGTCGCCCTCCTCGAACTCGGCGATGGCCACGAGGTCCGGCTTGGGCTGGCGCTCATAGTACTTGGAGATTTCAATCTGCTCCTTGTTCTCGAAGACCTCGTCCATGGTGTCCCGCTCGCCGCGGAAATCCTCCAGCTTCTTGGCCAGTTCCTTCTTCTCGGCCAGGGCGATCTGGTTGGCGCGCTTGGCGAGGATGACGACAGTCTCATAGATGTTGCCCGTCGGGGCGGCGAGATCCTTGATGTCCCGCGTGATGGTATTGGTAGGTATTTTCTTTTCCATATCCCTTTTACGGCGAGCGCTCGCCGGAAAGTTTCAATTTTTTTCTTTCACTTTTTCATACAGCCCGTCCAGCTCCTTCCGGTAGTGGGATTCGGGGAATTCGCCGATGAAATTGAGGTAGTCGTCCTGGAACACCAGGAAGCGCTCCTTCTTTTTCGAAGCGACGCTCATGTCGGCGTATTTGTACGACGCCATGGCGGAATAATAAAGGATATCCTCGCGGTAGATGTTGTCCGCATCCTCCTTGAGGACGTTCTTCAGCGCCACGCGGGCCGCCTTGTAATCCTCCATCTTGTAGTACAGCTTCGCGTTCTCGTAGGCCTTGCGGTCCAGCCGGTCGCCCAGCTCCTGCAGGCGGTGGCGGGCGATGTCGGAATTCGCCCCCTCCGGGTGCTCGCGCAGGTACTCGCCGATGGCGGTGATGGCCGTGTACGTCGGCGTCTGGTCCAGCTCGTAGCGGAGCGTGCTGCGGTAGAGGCAGTCGATCCGCAGGAACTGCGCCATCTCCGCGAAGGCGCCCTGCGGGAAGTTGGTCAGGTACTGGTCGAAGTTGGTCTCGGCCGTATAGTAATCCTTGTAGGAATAGTTGCTCAGGCCCAGGTAGTACATCACCGTGTCGTAGCGCTCGGTGCCGTTCGTCAGGAGCGTCAGCGACTCGAAGAGCGCAGAGGACCGGGAGTACTTGCCGGCGTTGAAATAATCGAAAGCAGTCTTGTACTTGAGGTCGACGTCATTGCCTTCGAGCACCAGGTCGTACTGCGTCTTGCAGGCGGACATACCGCCCAGCACGAGCAGCAGGGACAGGGCGAAATAGAGAGAGGATCGTTTCATCGTTTCAAATATTTTTCGGCATCCAACGCAGCCCGGCAGCCCGACGCGGCGGCGTTCACCGCCTGGCGGTACACGGGATCCTGCACATCCCCGGCGGCGAACACACCCTCGACGTTGGTGCGGCTGCTGCCGCCCTCCGTGACGATGTACCCGTTGGCGTCGGTCGTCACCCACGGCGCGAACAGCTCGGACTCGGGGTGGTGGCCGATGGCCAGGAAGAAGCCGTCCACCTGTATATCAAAAACCTCGCCATCCTTGCGGACCAGGCGCGCGCCCGTCACGCCGGAGGCGTCGCCGAGCACTTCCTGGGTGTTGCAGTTCCACAGGATCTCGATGTTCGGCGTATTCTTCACGCGCTCCTGCATGGCCACGGAGGCCCGCAGGACGTCGCGGCGCACGATCATGTACACCTTGCGGCAGAGCCCCGCCAGGTAGGTCGCCTCCTCGCAGGCCGTGTCACCGCCGCCCACGACCGCCACGTCCTTCTTCCGGTAGAAGAAGCCGTCGCAGGTCGCGCAGGCGGACACGCCCAGGCCGCGGAATTTCTCCTCGGACGGAAGGCCGAGGTAGCGGGCCGTGGCGCCGGTGGCGATGATCAGCGCGTCGGCCTCCAGCTCCGTGGCGCCGTCCACCGTCAGGCGGAACGGACGCACGCCCAGGTCGGCCTTCGTCACCACCCCGCGGCGGATGTCCGCCCCGAGGTTGACGGCCTGCTCGCGCATGTCGGCCATCAGCATGTTGGCGTCCACGCCCTTCGGGAAACCGGGGAAATTCTCCACGACCGTCGTCGTGGTCAGCTGGCCGCCGGGGGCGTTGCCCTCATACAGCACGGGGGTCAGGGCTGCCCGGGAGGCATATATCGCAGCGGTGTAGCCCGCAGGGCCACCGCCGATGATCAAGCATTTAATATGTTCCATACAAATTGCAAATATACATAAAACTACAGTTTCCGCACCGGCCCCTTGCGGGACGGGTGGCAAAGCAGCTGCACCTCGAATCCGTCGATGCGGTAGCCGCGGTAGCGCTTGCCCTTCAGGTGTGCCTCCAGCCACTTCATCATCTCCTCGTCCTCCAGGTCGCGCCACGCCTCGCTCTCCGTGTCGTACAAGTGCAGGTGCGGCCCGACGCGGCCGTCGAAGACCATCTTGCCGCCGCGGGCGGAGCGGCGTCCGTAGATGCCCAGCCCTGCGAGTAGGGTCAGGATGTTGTAGACGGACGCAGGCGAAATGCGCGCAGTGCCATGCTCCGCGATCCAGGCCGCCACGTCGTCCGCGCTGGCGTGCACGAGGTTCCACATCGCCTCGTGGACGGCCATGCGCTGCGGCGTGGCCTTGAGGCCGCGGTCGCGCAGCAGCCGCTTGAACTGGATGATGTCCGGTATGCCTTTCCCCTTGATCCTCATGGCTATAACTCCTTGCGCCAGCGGGCCAGCGGGATGCCGAGCTGGCCGCGGTACTTGGCGATGGTGCGGCGCGCGACCTTGTAGCCGCGGCGGCCCATCTCCTCCACCAGCTGCTCGTCGGTGAGCGGTTTGTGCTTATCTTCCGCATCCACACACTCCTGCAGGGCCTTCTTCAGCTCGCGGGTGGACACCTCCTCGCCTTCCTTGTTCTCCATGCCTTCGGAGAAGAAATACTTCAGCGGGAAGATGCCGAAATGCGTCTCGATGTATTTGCTGTTGACCACGCGGGAGATGGTGGAGATGTCGAATCCGGTCCGTTCGGCGATGTCCTTGAGGACCATCGGCTTGAGGTCGGCCTCGTCGCCGGACACGAAGTAGTCGTGCTGGTAGTTCAGGATCTCCGTCATGGTCCGGTTCAGCGTGTTCTGGCGCTGCTTGAGCGCCTCCACGAACCACTTGGCGGAGTCGAGCTTCTGCCGCACGAAGGTCGCGGCCTCCTTCTGGGCGCGCTCCGAGGAGCCCTTCGCCTCGAGGAGCAGGTCCGCGTATTTCTTGTTGACGCGCAGCTCCGGCACGGAGAAGCGCGGCATGGTGAAGGACAGCTCACCGTCGTGCTCCTCGAGCACGAAGTCCGGCACGATCTGCTGCGCCTGGTCGGTGTAGGTGTAGTCCACCTCCCCGCCCGGCGCGGGATTGAGCTTGACGATGCGGGCCATCGCCCCCTTCAGATCCGCCTCGGACAGGCCCAGGCGGGACATGATCTTCTGGAAATGCTTGTTCGAGAACTCCTGGAAATAATCCTCCAGGATGCGCTCGGCGTTGACCGTGTCGGGCGTCTGCTTCATGGACTTGAGCTGCAGCAGCAGGCACTCCCGCAGGTCGCGGGCGCCCACGCCGGCGGGGTCGAAGTCCTGGATCACCTTGAGCATCTCCAGCACTTCCTCGGCCGTGGTGCTGATGCCGGCCCGGAAGGCCATGTCATCCACCAGCGACTCGATGTCGCGCCGCAGGTAGCCGTCCTCGTCGAGCGAGCCGATGATGAACGACGCCACGGCGTACTGCTCGGGCGTGAGGTTGCGGTAGCCGAGCTGGTCCATCAGGCTCTGGGTGAAGCTCTGGCGCACCGAGAAAGTATTGTATTCGGGCCTGGGGTCCTTGCCCCAGTTGTTGACGCGCGTCTTGTAGGCAGGGATATCGCCCTCGTCCGTGATCTCGTCCAGCGAGACGTCCTTGGCCTCTTCGGCCTTCTCGGGATCGGGCGTGTCGTCCAGCACAGGGTTCTCCTCCAGCTCCGCACGAATCCGCTGCTCGAGCTCCTGGATGGGAAGTTCGATCAGTTTGATCGTCTGGATCTGCAGCGGAGAGAGCTTCTGCTGCTGTTTGAGTTCGAGTCCCTGCTTGATCATCGCTACAACTCAGCAGGCAGGTCGGCGGGGCGGGTGTCCGCCCGGCCGATGGTGGGATACTTGAAGCGTTCCCGGACGATGAAAGCGTCCGGGAAATCCCCCTTGATCCGCTGCAGCAGGGCCTCGGCCTCCAGGCGCGTGCGGAAGTTGCCCACCGTCACCTTGAAATTCGGGGAGGCGAAGCTGCGGTAGGCCTGGATGTGGGGGTAGAGTGCGTTGAAACGGCGGATCACGGCGGAGGATTCCTCGCGCGCCGTCCGGGTGCTCGCGAAATAGAGCCGGATCCGGAAGCCGTTGTACTGCTTGTCGGCATTGGCCGCCACCTGCTTGTTCAGCGCGGCGCGCACGGCCGGCGTCTGGCGCACCACCACCTGCTCGGGCAGGGCCGAGAAGATGTCGCGCCCCAGCAGCGTGGAGTCCACCTGGACCTCTTCGCCGGCGTGCTCGATCTCGCTCGAGATCTCCTCCGTCGCGTTCTGCGCCCGGAGCGCGGGAGCGCCCAGGAGCAGCAGGGCCAGGAGCCAGAACAGTTTATTCAGTCGTTGTAATCTCATCGTTCTCTGTGTCGGGTTTGCTGAGCAGGCTGCTCAGCGGGATATCCAATATTTCAATATTCTTGCCAAGGCCGCCGCGGGCGGCCACCCGGGCGAATATGCTGAAGGTAACATCCTCATAGCTCGCATTCTTCCCCAGGAGGCGGAGCAGCCGCAGGGGCTTGAATCCTTCGGAGAAATTGCCCTGCAGCGGGATCCGGTACAGCTGGTCGCTGTGGGCGGGCACCATCAGCTGATGGGCGCGGACCGCCAGCGCTTCCTGTCCCTGGAACTTCGCCACGGCGGTGACGTCCGTGAGTTCAAACCCGATGGTCGGATTGTGGATGCCCACCTCCATCAGGACGGAAACGCCGTTGAAGCCTTCCGGCGTGATGGAAATCAGCCGCACCGAGTTGACGCTGATGTCTTTGATGCCATTCCCCTTACAGCCTGAAAGCAGCAGGAGCGGGATAAGCAGCAGCAATAAGGATAATTTCTTCATGCGCGTATAAATATTATATCCCACAAAGATAAGAAAAATCTCTATCTTAAACTACTCCGGCTCTCGGAACCAAAAATAGCCAAAAACGGCGCCGACAGCAATTATAAAACCTGGGTCGGCGCCAAAATAGGCATTTATCGGTTCCGAGATCAGACCAGTTCGCAGAGCAGCGTAGCCTGCGTACAGTCTTTCACGATGACATCCACGAGGTCGCCGGCACGGTGCGCCGTGTCCGGCCAGACGCACATTTTGTTCTGGCTGTTGCGCCCGCAGAGCTCGGCGGGATTGCGCTTGGACGGACCCTCGACGAGGACCTGGAAGGTCTTTCCCAGGTCGCGGCGGTTGCTCTCGAGCGAGAGGCGGTTCTGCAGGGCGATGATCTCTTCGAGGCGGCGGGTCTTGACCTCCGGCGGCACGTCGTCGGGGTATTTCTTTGCGGCGAGCGTCCCCGGCCGCTCGGAATACTGGAACATGAAGGCGGCGTCGAAGCCGACGGCCTCGAAGAGGCTCAGCGTGTCGCGGTGGTCATCCTCCGTCTCGGAGCAGAAACCCGCAATCACGTCGGTGGAGAGGGCGCAGTCGGGCATCAGCGAGCGGATTTTCGCGACGCGCTCCAGGTAGCCTTCCCGCGTGTAGCGGCGGCGCATCTTCTCCAGCATCCGGTCGGAGCCGGACTGGACCGGCAGGTGGATGTGGCGGCAGATGTTCGGGTGCGAGGCCATCGTCTCCAGCACGGCGTCGGAGATGTCCTGCGGGTTGGAGGTCGAGAAACGAATGCGCAGCGCCGGGACGGACTCGGCCACGAGGGCCAGCAGGCCGGCGAAATCGAGCTCGCCGACGCGGTAGGAGTCCACGTTCTGCCCCAGCAGGGTGATTTCCTTGTAGCCGTCCGTCGCGCATTGGCAGGCCTCGCGCACAATGGTGTGCGGGTCGCGGCTGCGCTCGGCGCCGCGGGTGTATGGGACCACGCAGTAGGAGCAGACATTGTTGCAGCCGCGCATGATGGAGATGAAGGCGGACACGCCGTTCTTGTCCACGCGCACCGGCGCGATGTCGCCGTAGGTCTCCTCGCGGGAAAGGAGAACGTCGATCTGCGGGTGGCCCTGCGTCGCGGCGGCGAGCAGGCGCGGCAGGCTGCGGTAGGCGTCCGGCCCGGCCACGATGTCCACCTTGCCCGACTCCAGGAGGGCGTCCTTGAGGCGCTCGGCCATGCAGCCGAGGATGCCCACGACCACGCCCGGGCGCTTTTTGCGCTGGAAGTTGAACTGCTCGATGCGGCCCCAGATGCGCTGCTCGGCGTTGTCCCGCACGGAGCAGGTGTTGGCGAGGATCACGTCGGCGTCCGCCATTTCCTCGGTGCGTTCATACCCTTCTTTGCCGAGGATGGAGAAGACCACCTCGGTGTCGGCCACGTTCATCTGGCAGCCGTAAGTCTCGATGTACAGCTTTTTCATTTCGTGCCGCAAAGATAGAGAAAAATCCCATTACCTGTAAAATTCGTATTTTTAAGCGGGGCAGATACGAATTTTATCGTTTTATACGATTTTTAAGCGTATCCTTGCCCCGCTATGGGTATCAAGGATCTCCGCGCGGATGAAAGGCCGCGCGAAAAGATGCTCGCCCGCGGAGCGGGGAGCCTCAGTGACGGCGAGTTGCTCGCCGTCTTGCTGCGCAGCGGCAACCGGGACTGCAGCGCGCTGGACCTGGCGCGACAGCTGCTGGACCTCGCGGACGGCCGCCTGAGCGCGTTGTTCAACCTTCCGCAGGACCGAATGCTGTCCCTGCCCGGCGTCGGGCCGGGCAAGGCGGCGAGCGTCCTGGCGGCCTTCGAGCTGGGCCGCCGTTTCCTGCAGGAATCCTCTACCGTCGTCAAGAGCCCCGTGCTCACGGCCCGGCGGGTGCATGAGCTCATGCTCCCGCAACTCAAGGGCCTGCAGCACGAGGAGTGCTGGGTGCTCTTCCTGAACGATCACCAGTACCTGGTCGGGAAGCTGCGCATCAGCTCCGGCGGCGGCAATTCCACGACGATGGACATCCGGCAGATCATCCGCGCCGCCCTGGACAAGGGCGCGAGCGCCCTCATCCTCGTGCACAACCACCCCAGCGGCAACCCCACGCCCGGTCCGGCCGACATCCGCCGCACGGAGGAGCTCCGCAAGGGCGTGGCGACCGTCGGCCTGACCCTCCTGGACCACGTCGTCTTCGCCGACGACGCCTGCTTCTCCTTCTCCGACGACCGGATGTACCGGGTATGATGTTTTTTTCTTAATTTTGCAAGGTATGCACACGCACGACGAGAATCCGCTAACCCTGATGCAGGAGCACGGCATCAAGCTGACCGCGAACCGCATCCTCATCCTGAAGACCCTCCTCCAGGCGGGCCGCCCGCTCTCCATGACGGAGATCGAGACGGCGCTGGAATCGGTAGATAAGTCTATTATTTCCAGGACTTTGTCGAATTTCCGCGAGCATCATCTGCTGCACACCGTCTCCGCGGAAGACGGCGTCCGCTACGAGGTCTGCCACTGCGCGGACGAGGAGCAGGATGACGACCGGCACGTGCATTTCCACTGCGAGGTCTGCGGCCGGACCCTCTGCCTGGAAGACATTCCCATCCCGCCCGTGCTGCTGCCCCCGGGCTATTGCGCCGAGAACGTCGAGTACATGGTGCACGGGGTCTGCCCCGCCTGCGCGGGGAAACGATAGTTTTCTAAAAGCTGGGCGATCCGCTATTTGTAGATCTCTGCCAGCTTGGCGGCGAGCGCCAGGGCGCTAGTCTTCCCCCGCCTTCAGGTCTTCGATCATCGCCTTGGCGCGGCGGATGCGGGTGCGGACCGTGTTGAGTTCCATGCCGAGTTCCTCGGCGATTTCCTTGTACTGCAGGCCGTCCAGCAGGCGCATCCGCGCGATGGTGCGGTACAGGTCGGGCAGGCCCTCGATGTAGGCCTCGAGCTTTTCGGCGTCTTCCTCCTCGACGATCTGCTCCAGGGGCGTCGCCGCCTCGTCGCCCAGCACGTCGATGATGGCGCCGCTGTGGTCGTTCTCCTTGTCCAGCGAGACCAGGCGGCTGCGGGCGCGCGTCTCGGCGTCGATGGTGTCGAGCGCCGTGTTGTGCGCGATGGTGCGGAGCCAGGTCGAGAACTGGCTCTTGGACGGGTCGAAGGAGGAGATCTGCCGGAACGCTTTCTCGAAGCTGCGCGAGCAGATGTCGTCGATGTAGAAGTCGTCCAGGTACTTCATCGCCCCCTTCAGGTAGGCGCGAAGGCTGCCGATGTGGGTGTCCCACAACTCGGTGAAGGCGGTGCCGTCGCCGATGATCGCCCGGCGGACCAGTTCGTCAGTGGGCTTCAAGCCAGGTTTTTCCATCATTGCATTCTACGGTCAGGGGTACAGACAGGGAAATGACGCCTTCCATCTCGCGGACCAGCATTTCGCGCACAGGCGCGACTTCTTCCTGCGGGACCTCGAGCAGCAGTTCGTCGTGGATCTGGAGGACCATCCGGGCGCGGTAGCCGCCTTCGCGCAGGCACCGGTCCACGGCGGTCATCGCCAGTTTGATGATGTCGGCCGCCGTGCCCTGGATGGGGGCGTTGACGGCGTTGCGTTCGGCCAGGGCGCGGACCGCGGCGTTGCCGGCGGCGATGTCCGCGATGTAGCGGCGACGGCCGAAGAGCGTCTCCACATAGCCGCGTTCGCGCGCCTGCGCGACGGTGGCGTCGATGAAGCCGCGGATGGAGGGGAAGGACGCGAAGTAGTCGTCGATGATCTGCTTCGCCTCGCTCCGGGAGCAGCGCAGCCGTTCGGCGAGGCCGAAGGAGGAAATGCCGTACATGATGCCGAAGTTCGCCGTCTTAGCGATGCGGCGCTGGTCGGCAGTCACCTCCCCGATGGGGATGTGGTAAATTTTCGCGGCCGTGGCCGCGTGCACGTCCTGCCCCTGCCGGAACGCCTCCACGAGGTGGGCGTCCCCGCACAGGTGCGCCATCAGGCGCAGCTCGATCTGCGAGTAGTCCGCCGACATCATCACCCAGCCCGGTTCACCCGGCACGAAGGCCTTGCGGATCTCGCGGCCTTCTTCGGTGCGGATGGGGATATTCTGGAGGTTCGGGTTCGAGGAGGACAGGCGGCCGGTGGCGGTCAGGGCCTGGTTGAAGGTCGTATGCACCCGGCCGTCGGCCGGGGAGATGTAGCCCCCGAAGGGCTCGATGTAGGTCGACAGGAGCTTCCGCAGGCCGCGGTAGTCCAGGATGGCGTCGATGATGGGGCTGCGGTCCGCGAGGTGCGAGAGGGTCTGCTCGTCCGTGGGCCAGTTGCCGGATTTGGGCTTCTTCGCCTTCGGATCCAGCTGGAGTTTCTCGTAGAGCAGCACGCCGATCTGCTTGGGCGACAGGATGTTGAGCGTCGGATCGTCAGCCCGCTGGCGGATTTCCGCTTCGCGCTCGGTCATCTTGCGGCGCAGGCCGTCGGCGAAGTCGCGCAGCGATCCCAGGTCCACCTTGACGCCCGTGCGCTCCATGCGCGCGAGCACGCCGATGAGCGGCTCTTCGATCTCGTCGTAAAGGCGCGTCATGCCTTCGGTGGCGGCCATTTCGCGCAGCAGGCAGTCCGACAGGCGCAGGATGGCGGCCGTTTCGAGGAGACGGTCCGGGCCGGTCTCTTCCGGGACTTCGTCGAAGAGCGAGCCGGTCTCCTGCGGCGCGGCGGATTCCAGCTCGACGCCGAGGTAGGCGCGCGCCAGCACGTCCAGCTTGTGGCTGCGCTCGGGGCCGAGGAGGTAGTGCATGAGTTCGATGTCCTCGAGACGTCCCGCCAGCGTGATGCCGGCATCCGCAAACGTCTTCATTTGCCCCTTCAGGTCAATACCCACCTTCGTCACAGCGGCATCCTCCAACAACTCTTTGAATTCTGCAAAGCTGCCTTCTGCCACCCCCGCCTCGCATCCCACGAACAACTTCTCACCCTGCAGGTTAATGGATATTTTGTTTCCTTGTATCTCTTTGACTTCCAATCGCCGCAGTGGCAGCGGGCAACTACCCCCGGAAATGTCCTGCTGCGCAGGACCCCACCGCTGCGCTTCGCTTGCGGTCCCCCCTCTTACGATGCCGAGGGTAGCACGGTTTCCGGGGGCAGTTCCCGCTGCCGACATTGCGGCGTTGTCAGCGATAGCTACTTTTTTAATTAATCGTTTCAGGGAGGGCATTTCGTAGTGGTCGAGGAGGGCGTTCAGCTCGGGGGTCTCGACGGTGTCGAAGACGAGCTGGTCGGCCGTCACGTCGAGCGGAATGTCCGTCTTGATCGTCACCAGGCGCTTGGACAGCGCGATGTGGCCCTCCGCCGCGCGGAACTGCTCCTGCTGCCGCGCCGTCAGCTCGTCGAGGTGCGCGTAGATCCCCTCCACGCTCCCGTACTTGCCCAGCAGCTTGGCCGCGCCGACCGGTCCTACGCCCTGCACGCCGGGCACGTTGTCCGACGCGTCGCCGCAGATCGCGAGGATGTCAATGACCTGCGCGGGCGAAGCGATTTTCCATTTGTCGCAGACCTCTGCGACGCCCAGCAGCTCGTTCTCTCCCCCACCCTTGCCCGGCTTCACCTGCAGGATGTGCGGCGTGATCAGCTGGCCGTAATCCTTGTCGGGCGTGACCATGAAGACCTCGAAGCCCTCGGCCTCGAAACGCTTCGCGGCGGAGCCGATCACATCGTCCGCCTCGAAGCCCGGCAGCATCAGCACCGGGATGTCCAGCGCCTCCACGATACGCGTCAGCGGCTCCAGCGCCTCCACCACCAGCGCGGGCGTCTCGCCGCGGTTGGCTTTGTATTCCGGGTACAGTTCGTTCCGGAAAGTGCCCCCCGGAGGGTCAAAGCTGACCGCGATGTGCGTCGGGCGCTCGCGATCGATCAACTCGAGCAGATACTTCGTGAAACCGAACAGGATAGAGGTATCCACCCCCTTGGAATTGACCATGGGCCGGCCCAGGAAGGCATAATACATCTTGAAGACGAGCGCGTGGCCGTCGATGAGGAAAAGTTTCATAAAGCAAAGATGAAACTTTTTTCGGAAAGTTTCAAATTTAAAGAGAACAGTAATTTTTGAGCATTATATACCTCTTTTTAAGTCATAACTGAACAACGATACATATTATTTATTACATTTGATGGTGTGTATTATTGGATTTAATGTATCCTAACCAATATTTATTACTTTTTTTATTAACCAAAAATCAATCCAAACAAATGCTTAAAAAACTGCTCAGAGTAGCTAGTATCTTCATGATGCTCAGCGCTTTATGGGGTGGTCTCGTGACCTTTGCCCAGAGTACTGCCATTCTTGGAAAGGTAGTGGATGCCAGCGGTGAACCGGTCATCGGCGCGGCCGTGATGGTTCCCGGCACCACGAATGGCGCCACCACCGACCTCGATGGCAACTTCTCCCTCCGTGTCGCTCCCGGCACTACGCTGGAAGTTTCCTGCATCGGTTACACCACCCGTCGCGTGGCGGCCGCCAACGGCATGACGGTCACGCTCCAGGATGACACCGAGATGCTCGAGGAGACCGTCGTCATCGGTTACGGTGTTCAGAGAAAGTCCGACCTCACCGGCGCTGTCGCTTCCGTGCGGGAGGATGACCTCAAGAACCGTTCGACGTCCGATGCCGCTGCCGCCCTCCAGGGCAAGGTGGCCGGTGTCCAGATCATCTCCAACTCCGGTGCTCCGGGAAGCGGCGCTGAGATCAACGTCCGTGGTGTTTCCTCCAACAGTGGCAACATCGGACCGCTCATCATCGTCGACGGCCTCAAGGTCAAGAGCATCCAGTATCTCGATCCTGCCCTGATCGAATCCATGGAGGTCCTCAAGGATGCGGCTTCCGCTGCCATCTACGGTGCAGAAGCCGGTAACGGTGTGGTCCTCATCACCACGAAGCAGGGCGGAAAAGGAACCGCCTCCATTACTTATTCCGGCAAATTCATCAATCAGTCGCTTGCGCACAAGCCTGAGATGCTGAACGCCCAGCAGTTTATCGACTACAAAGGCCTGCAGGGCTACGCTATTCAGGAACAGCTCCAGAATGCCAATTACAATGGCACCGATACGGACTGGTTCAATGAATACTTCAACCCGTCCTGGAGCACCCAGCACTCCCTCACCCTCCAAGGCGGCAACGATCTGGGTCACTATTTCGCAGCGCTCAACTATGTCAACCAGGATGGTATCATCAAGGGTGACAAGGATCTTTACAAGAGACTCTCCGCACAGTTGAACGCCGATTACAACCTCACCAACTGGCTCCAGGTCGGCAACAACATCTCGCTCGAAAAATGGTCGACCAAGTCTGTTTCCCAGCAGGGCTATGGCTCCGCCTTCGAGTCCCTCATGACGATTGACCCTTGCACACCTGTGTACTGGACCGATCCCAGCCAGTTCAACCAGGACTACAGGAATAAATACAATGCAGTGCAGGCCGGGGCATCCGAGTACCCGTACACCTTCCTCCGTGACGAGAACGGCTGGTTCGCCACCTCCGCCATCGACGAGACCCGCGGCGGCAGCCCGTTCGTCCAGCGCGACGCCACCGACGGCTCCAGCGAAGGCATCAATGTCAACGGTGTCCTCTATGCGAACCTCAAGCCGGTCAAGGGCCTGGTGATCACCAGCCGCTTCGGTTTCCGCATCACCCAGAGCAACACGCACAGCTATCAGGCTCCTTATTTCTCCAATGGTAAAGCGGATGTCAAGACATACACCCTTCGGGCTGTTGCCAATACGGGCGTCTACTATCAGTGGGAGAACTTTGCCAACTACAACAAGACCTTCGCCGGCAAGCACAACCTGAATGTGATGGCCGGTATGTCCTTCATCAAGAACAAATCGGATAATGTAAGCGGCACCGCCACCGGTTCCGACATCCTGAAGGGTTACGATCCGAACTTCCGTTATCTGGACTATGTGAAGGATGATGCGACCAGGAAATTCAGCAACTCTCCTTCCGAGTCCGCCAGCCTTTCCTACTTCGCCCGTCTGGGTTACACCTATGACAACCGTTACAGCATCCAGGCGAACTTCCGTGCCGATGCCTTCGACTCTTCGAAACTCTCCGCCAAGAACCGCTGGGGTTACTTCCCCTCCGTGTCCGCAGGTTGGACGATCAGCAACGAGCGTTGGTTCAAGGATGCCATCTCCCCCAGCACCGTTTCCTTCTTGAAAGTGCGCGCATCCTGGGGTATCAACGGTAACATCAACGTGCTGAGCGGATATCCTTACTCCACCTCCATCTCGCTCAACAGCCAGTGGTATCAGTATCATGTCGACCAGACCGGTAACGTGTATGGATCCGCCCCTGACGGACTTGCCAACCCGAACCTCACCTGGGAGACTTCCAACCAGGTTGACGCCGGTTTGGACGCACGTTTCCTCAGCAACAGGCTGACGCTCGGCTTGGACTGGTACCGCAAGGAAACCCGGGATCTGCTTGTGTCTTATTCCCCTACTCCGGAATATGGCGTGTCCAGCTATACCAGCAATGCCGGTAATGTCCTCAATACCGGTATTGAGGCTGAACTCGGCTGGAAGGACACCATCGGTGACTTCAGCTACAGCATCAACGCCAACTTCTCCTATCTGAAGAACCGGGTCACCTACCTGCTCCCGTCTCTTCCGAGAATCACGCAGAGCCCGGCCTCGGGCAGTAACTATCCGACCGAAACGGTATTCGAAGTCGGACAGCCTATCTGGTATATCCGCGGTTATATCTATGACGGCGTCAAAGAGGACGGCACCCCCAACCTCCGGGATGTCAACGGGGATGGCCAGATCAGCGATGCCGATATGACCAACATCGGTAAGGGTCTTCCTGATTTCACCTATGGTATTACCCTCAGCCTTGAATGGAAAGGCCTGGACTTCGTCATGTTCGGTTCCGGCCAGGGTGGCTGCGAGATCCTGAATACGCTCTACCGTGCCGGCTATCACAACTCCCTCCGTTACTTCTATCTGAATTCCAGGACCGATGCGAACCCGAACGGCAAGTTCCCTGAACCCGCAAAGGTGTCGGGCGACATGAATTACTGGGGTTCCACCGCTGCCATCTTCAGCGGCGCGTTCTTCAAGATCAAGCAGGTTCAGCTCGGTTACACGCTTCCTCAGCAGTGGACAAAGAAGGTGCTCATGAAGCAGCTTCGCATGTTCGTTTCTCTTGATGATTTCTTCACCTTCACCAACTATCCGGGTATGGATCCTGAGACGGCCACTTCCGGTCAGGCCTCCGGCCGCGGTGTGGATATCGGTGCCTATCCTAGCATGCGTAAAGTTATGCTTGGTGTAAATGTTTCTTTCTAATTCATAGGAGACAATGATTATGAAAAAATATATTTTAGCCGTTACGGCGATTTGCGCATTATTTTTCTCTGCCTGCACCAGTCAGCTGGACATCCCGCAGAAGGGTGTCGTTGCTTACGAGACCTACTACACGTCCGATGAGGCAGCTGAGGCGGCTCTGGTCAATGTATATGCCAAGATGGTTCAGAATGTCTACGGTTCCATCGGTAACTGGAATCCGTATTTCTTCATGATGAACTACTCGGCAGACGATGTATTTGCCGCCGGTAAGAACAAAGACGACCATCTGGATGTGCGTCTTTTCAACGAGTATCGCTATGATGCATCCTATGAAATCATCAAGCGGGTGTACACCAGCATTTATCAGGCCATCTACGCCTGCAACCTCCTGATCGACAACTTCACCAAGGAAGGGGCCTATTCCAGCCCGGTGGTGGACCGCTGTGTCGCTGAGGCAAGGGTTGTCCGCGCATGGCTGCATATGACTGCGGCCCTCACCTGGCAGCGCCCGCCGCTGGTGGATCACTGCCTGACCGATGAGGATCCTACGAACGTGGAGTCCCAGAAGTTCCTGCTTGACTGGTGTATCAACGAATGCGCCCTTGCGCTTCCTAACCTGAGAGAAAGAAGCAGCAAGCTCGACAAGGACGCCACCACGTATGTGACCAAGGGCTTCGCTCAGTTCGTTGCAGGTAAGTCTGCCGTTTTTGCCAACGAGATGGATGTCGCCCGCAAATATCTCGGCGACCTGATCGCCTCCGGCAAATATGAACTTGTCCCGGGTGACCGCTGGTGGGAGAATTTCCATACTCCCGGCGACGGCAACGAGGAAAAGATCTTCGAGCCAAACTGGGTCTATGACTCCAACAACTCCTCTTCGGACAACCAGTCCCGCGCCAAGTGGAATCAGAACAACACGCTCAACTGGCGTGGTAAGAACATGAATTCCTGGCCGGTCTGCCAGGCAACCACCGGTTGGAACGGCGGCGCCATCAACGGCTACTTCGCCGAGAAGTTCCTCGAGCATGACGGTAACGGTCCCCGCCGTATGGGTACCTTCTTCACGGCTGACGAATGGCTTTACGGCATTGACAGCGATGGCAACGAGATTTTTGACAAATTCCCCTGGATGCGCTGGGATTCCGACTATGTCGGCAACAACCACACTTCCGGTCAGCTGAAGCCGGCTTCCGAATGGACGCTTGCAGACAAGAAGAAAGACCCGACGAGAGGGATGAATGCCAACGGCTTCTTCGGCCGCACCTATTATATGAACTGGAAGTTCATGTCCCTCAACGGCATCGATGTCGTCCCCGAGGTTTCCTCCGGTGCATCCAACCAGTCCAATTCCAAGTGCGCCCGCTACGCTGAAGCCCTCCTGCTTTATGCCGAGGCCTGCATCGGCAGCAGCGACGCCGCAAAGGGTAAAGAAGCGCTCAACCAGATTCAGCGCCGTGCAGAAGTGCCTGAGACCGAGCTCACCCTCGCCATTGTCCAGGAAGAGAAGCAGTACGAACTCTGGTTCGAAAGCTGCCGATTCCACGATGTCGTCCGCTGGGGCATCGCCGACCAGGTGTGCGGCAAGGACCTCGACCGGTATCCCGAGGCTTTCGACGGTATGTCCAAGAACAAGGAGCCGGAGCACAGATGGTACTACGTCGAGAGAAAGCCTTATGACGGTATCCCTCACCAGTTCGTCAAAGGCAAGCACGAGTATTTCCCGTTCCCGGCAGATGTCTGCATGATCAATCCTGCACTTCATCAGCTCAACGGTTGGGCGACTGAATAATAGCAGCATCCCTTTAGAAAATACCTTTTATTGGCCGGGCCGCGCAATTTGCGCGGCCTGCGCCGTTTTTTTAGGTCACGATTTGAGTATTTTATGCCGCAATTTGCGTCATCCCGAAAAACAAGTGAATAATTACACTACATTTGAGCAGTGTGCATTACCAGATAATTACTTAACTTCTATTTATAACCATTATTCATTTTAACCAAAAACCAACAAAAATGTTTAAAAAACTGCTCAAAGTAGCAAGCATCTTTATGATGCTCAGTGCTTTATGGGGAGGCATCTCTGCCTACGCCCAGAGCCAGGCCATTTTTGGCAAGGTCGTCGATGCCGAAGGGCAGGCGCTCATCGGCGCCGCCGTCCTGGTGCCCGGCACCAGCAACGGTACCACGACCGACCTCGATGGCAACTTCAACATCCGCGTCGCCCCCGGCACCGTGCTGGAGGTTTCCTGCATCGGCTATGTGACCCGTCGCGTCAGCGCGGCTGACAACATGGTCGTCACCCTGCAGGACGACGCTGAAATGCTCGAAGAGACCGTGGTCATCGGCTACGGTGTCCAGCGCAAGAAACTCGTGACCGGATCGACGGTCAACGTGTCCGGCGAGAAACTCGCCGCGACCCGCGCCGTCGACGCCTTCGGCGCCCTGCAGAGCCAGGCCGCAGGCGTGAACATCCTGCAGAACTCCGGTCAGCCGGGCGAAAGCTACAAGGTCACCATCCGCGGTATGGGCACCAAGGGTTCCAACACCCCGCTCTACGTCGTGGACGGCGTCCCGGGCGCTTCCATCACGGCCCTCTCCACCAACGACATCGAGTCCATCGACGTCCTGAAGGACGCGGCCTCCAGCGCCATCTACGGTGCCCGCGCCTCCAACGGTGTCATCCTCGTGACCACGAAGAAGGGTAAGGCCGGCAAGGTACAGGTCACCTTCGACGGCTACTACGGCTGGCAGAACCCGAACACCAACGGCGTCACTCCGCTGAACGCCAAGCAGTACATGGAGATCAACGACAAGGCTTACGAGATCCAGGGCGCTTCCACCTATGACTGGGCTTCCCTCATCCCGAAGCAGTACGCCCAGATCATGAACGGCACCTGGAACGGTACCAACTGGCTCGAAGAGACCATCGTCCACAACGCGCCGATCCACGACGAGTCCATCAACATCACGGGCGGTTCCGACGTGTCCCGCTTCGCCGTGGGCTTCTCCAACTTCGGCCAGACGGGTACCATCGGTTATCCCGCCACGCCGCAGTACGACCGCAACACCTTCCGCCTCAACTCCGACTACACCCTGATCCGGAAGAACAACCGCGACATCCTCAAGCTGGGTGAGAACATCACCTTCACCACCACGAACAAGAAGGGCATCAGCATCGGCGGCGTGTATTCCAACAACCTCCGCAACCTGCTGCGCATGACCCCGCTCCTGCCGGCCTACAACGAAGACGGCGGTTTCTACACCTACGAGCAGCGCAAGGCGGACGGCTGGGACTTCAGCGACACCACCGTGAACCCGCTCGAGGAGATGACCTACAAGCGCAGCCAGCGCTACAGCAAGGGCTACCGCCTGCAGGCCAACGCCTACCTGGAGTTCATTCCCATCAAGGGCCTGACCATCCGCTCCAGCTTCGGCTGGCTGTACAACCACTCCGAGAGCCGCAGCTATGTTCCGGAGTACGTCCTCAGCGGCAAGACCCAGAATCCGGAAGATGACGTCACGCAGAGCCAGTCCTACAGCACCCGCTGGACGCTGGAGAACACCGTCAACTGGGTCCACTCCTTCGGCAACCACAACCTCGACGTCCTCCTGGGCCAGTCCCTCGAGAAATGGGGTTACGGCAGCGGCCTGAGCATCACCAACTCCATCTCCCTCTTCCCGGGCTCCTTCGACCACGCCTACATTGACAACACCAACGGCGGCGCGGCGGATGCCCGCTTCACGAGCATTTCCGGCTATCCGAACAGCCAGGGCGCCCTGTCGTCCTTCTTCGGCCGTATCAATTATAACTACAAGGAGACCTACCTGCTCTCCGCCGTGCTCCGCGCCGACGGTTCCTCCAACTTCGCCCGCGGTCACCGCTGGGGCATCTTCCCCTCCGCTTCCGCCGGCTGGGTGGTCTCCAACGAGCCCTTCATGGACTTCAGCAAGAACTGGCTGAGCTTCTTCAAGCTCCGCGCCAGCTGGGGCCAGAACGGTAACTGCAACATCGACCCGTTCCAGTACCTGGCCACCATCGCCTTCACCTCGCCCTACTACTTCTCCGACATCAACAAGCCGGAAGTGGGCGCCTATCCCGACATCCTCCCGAACGAGAACGTGAAGTGGGAGACCTCCGAGCAGCTCGACCTGGGCTTCGACGCCCGCTTCTTCCGCAGCCGCCTCGGCATCTCCTTCGACTGGTACAACAAAATGACCAAGGACTGGCTGGTGGACGCTCCGATCCTGCTGTCCTACGGCACCGCCGCACCGTACATCAACGGTGGCGACATCCGCAACCGCGGTTATGAGTTCCTCGTCTCCTGGGACGACACCGTGGGCAGCGACTTCTCCTACGGCATCTCCGCCACCTTCTCGCACAACAGCAACCTCGTTACCCGCCTGGCCAACTCCGAGGGCCTGATCCACGGCGACGAGAACGCCATCGCGCAGAACACCGCCGAGATCTACCGCGTGCAGGTCGGCTACCCGATCGGTTACTTCTGGGGCTACGAGATGGACGGCATCATCCAGAACGAGCAGCAAAAGCAGGAGTACCTGAACAAGTACTTCGGCGGCGACGCCAGCAAGTCCAAGCAGGGCGCTGACATCCAGCCCGGCGACGTCATGTTCGTCGACCGCGACGGCAATGGCAAGATCGACGAGAAGGACAAGACCATGATCGGCGACCCGAATCCCGACTTCACCGCCGGCCTGTCGCTCTACGTGCAGTTCAAGGGCTTCGACCTGACCGTGAACGGTTACGGCGCCTTCGGCCAGCAGGTGGCGAAGAGCTACCGTCAGTTCTCCGACGAACCGGACGACAACTACTGCACCGACGTGTACACGAAGTACTGGACCGGTGAAGGCACGACCAACCGCTATCCACGCTTCACCCACGGCAAGCACGCCAACCAGGCCGAGTTCTCCCGCGTCTGGCTGGAAGATGCCGACTACTTCAAGATTTCCCGCATCTCGCTGGGTTACGACCTCAAGCGTGCGCTGAAATTCCTCCCCGTCCAGCGTTGCCACCTGTATGTGGCGGCCCAGAACATGTTCACCTTCACCGGCTACTCCGGCATGGATCCGGAAGTCGGCTTCGGCGACGACCACAGCTGGGTCACCGGCATCGACAACGGTTACTACCCGTCCTCCCGTTCCTGGCAGGTGGGTCTGAACATCACCTTTTAATCCCTGAAGAATATGAAAAAGAATTTCTTATATATCATTGCCGCGGCCGCGTGCCTGCTGCTGATTGGGGGTTGTGACGATTTTCTGGATACCCAGAGCCTGACCAAGAAGAACACCTCCAACTTCCCGATCAACGAGACGGACGCCATCCAGATGGTCAACGGTATCTACGGCGTCATGAACTCCAACATCAAGAACATCACGGAAGACCCGTTCATGCTCTTCGACCTGGCCAGCGACGACCGCCTCGGCGGCGGCAGCCAGTCCAACACGCCGGCCCAGGCTGCCGACCGTCTGATGAACAGCAGCATCAGCTGGCTCGAGCCGTGTTGGAAATACCGCTACATGGGCATCAACCGCGCCAACAGCGCGCTGGCGACCATGGACAACGTGCAGTCCTGGAGCTCCGACAAGATGAAGGGGCAGCTTCTCTGCGAGGCTTATTTCCTTCGTGCGTTCTACTATTTCAACCTGGCCCAGGTCTTCGGCAGCGTCCCCCTGGTGCTGACCACGGACCCCGTGAACCTTCCCAAGTCCACGCCTGACGAGATCTACGCCCAGATCGCTTCCGACCTGAAGGCCGCCATCGCCAACGGTCCGTCCACGAAGTATCCCGACTTCGGCGAAGGCCGCGTGTCCAGGTGGGCCGCCGAGGGCCTGATGGCCCGCGTGTGGCTGTTCTACACCGGCTTCTACAAGAAGTCCGACCTGCCCCTCGCCGAGGGCGGCTCCGTCACCAAGGACCAGGTGGTCGCCTGGCTCGAGGATTGCATCCAGAACAGCGGTTTCGGCCTGGTCAGCGACCAGCGCAACCTCTGGCCCTACTCCAACCAGTGGACGGCTCCCGACTATCCGTACGCCAGCGAGAACGGCCTGAAGTGGGAGACGAACGAGAACAAGGAGATCATGTTCGCGGTCAAGATGGGTAACGCCGGTTATTCCGACAGCCACGACGAGATGCGTTTCAACCGCCTTCCGGAATACTACGGTCTGCGCAAGACCTCCGAGGATGCTTTCCCGTTCAACACCCAGGGCTATTCCAACGGTCCCGTCTGCGAGACCCTCTGGACCGACTGGGGCGCCGATCCCGACTACGCGGGCGACGTGCGCCGTCTCGGCTCCATCTGCGACCGCCGCGTGGAGCTTCCCAAATATAAGGGCGACTCCGCCAAGGAAGTGGAGAACACCTTCCTGCTGGGCAAGAAATACGTGGGCTGCGGTGCTTATGACCACACCACGGGTACGCTCTATGTCGCCTTCAGCTATTTCTACGGCGGCAAGAACAGCAAGCAGGAAGGCCAGATGCAGTCGCTGGTGTGGCTGCGCTTCGCCGACGTGCTCCTGATGCACTCCGAGCTGACCGACGGCAAGGTGATCTACAACGGCAAGAGCGGCCTCAACGCCGTCCGTGCCCGCGCCGGCCTGGGCGACAAGGACTATTCGCTCGATCTGCTCAAGAAGGAGCGCCGCTACGAGCTCTGCTGCGAGGCCATCCGCTGGAACGACCTGCGCCGCTGGGGCAATGTGTCGGAGATTGTCAAGAACCAGGTGGGCAATACGATCACGAACGAGAAGGCCACGGGCACGTACGCCTTCACGGTGGACTTCATGAAGCGCTACGAAGAGACCCAGGGCGGTTTCTTCAAGATTCCTGACTCCCAGGTCACGCTCTCCGAGGGTGTGCTGGAGCAGAATCCCGGCTGGGGCGAAGGCACCGACTGGGCCAAGGGCGACCTGCCTTACAAGTTCAAATAGTCGACAGACTTTTACTCAACCTTTCAACGGGGCCGCAGCATCTGCGGCCCTGTTTTTTATGTTTTTGAACGATTTTTAAAAGTATAGTGCAAGATTTCACGATTATTTCAAAACATTCTTATTAATAGCCATCTTATTAATTAAGATATCTTATTATTTGGACGACATCCCGCAGTAATTTAGATTTGTATTGCTGCACAAGCACAAAAAACTAACATTATACCAATCCATTTTAACTAAAAACCAACGAAAATGCTTAAAAAACTGCTGAAAGTTGCTGGTATCTTCATGATCTTCAGCACTTTATGGGGAGGCCTCTCCGCCTCCGCACAGACGCAAGCCATCAGTGGTAAGGTGCTCGACACCGGCGGACAGCCGGTCATCGGCGCAGCCGTGATGATCCCCGGCACCACCAATGGAGCCACCACCGACCTGGACGGTAACTTCACCCTCCGCGTCGCCGCAGGCTCGACCCTCGAAGTCTCCTGCATCGGTTACACCACGCAGCGCGTCAAGGCCGCCAACGGCATGACGATCACGCTCCAGGACGACACCGAGATGCTGGAAGAGACCGTGGTCATCGGTTACGGCGTCCAGAAGAAGAGCGACCTGACCGGTTCCGTCGCCTCCGTGCGCGAGACCGAGCTCTCGAACCGCTCGACCTCCGACGCTGCCGCCGCCCTTCAGGGTAAGGCCGCCGGTGTCCAGATCTTCAACGACTCCGGTGCTCCGGGTGAAGGCTCTTCGATCCGCGTCCGTGGTATCTCCTCCAACTCCGGCTCCGGCCTCGGCCCGCTCCTCATCGTGGACGGTCTGAAAGTCGACAACATCAACTACCTCGATCCTTCCATGATTGAGTCCATGGAGGTCCTGAAGGATGCCGCTTCCGCCGCTATCTACGGTGCGCAGGCCGGTAACGGTGTCATCCTCATCACCACCAAGAACGGCGGCAAGGAGAAGAGCAAGGATGGCAACATCTTCTACAACTACAAGCTCACCCTCGCCCAGCTCGGCCACCACGCCGAAGTCATGAAGGCTGCGCAGTACATCGACTGGCAGCAGCAGCTCGGCAACCTCTCCGACACCGAGACGCTCATCACCACCGGCGTGTGGGACGGCGTGACCGACACCAACTGGGCCGACGTCCTCTACGGGACGGGCGTGACGCACAGCCACACCTTCGGCGCCCAGGGCGGTAACGACCGCGGCTCCTACTTCGTTTCCCTCAACTACGTGGACGAAGACGGTATGGCCCGTGGCAACACCGATACCTACAAGCGCTTCACCGCGCAGATCAACGCCGACTACAAGATCAAGTCCTGGTTCCAGATCGGTACCAACACCTCCATCGAGCGCCGCAAGCAGCAGAAGATCGGCGAGCACTCCGAGTACGCCGGCAGCAGCGCAGGCCTCCTCGGTACCCTCGTCATCGACCCGCTCACCCCGGTCTACTTCAAGTCCTACGACGAACTCAGCCAGGGCATGAAGGACGCCGTTGACGGTGGCAAGCAGATCGTTTACGGTCCCGCCGAGCATCCGGGCTGGTACTACGCCGTGTCCAAGATCCTCGAAGGTGACGGTATCAACCCGCTCATCTACCGCGACCGCAACCAGAAGAAGGAAGAAGGCTGGCAGATCCGCGGTACCGTGTACGCCAACCTGACTCCGGTCAAGGGCCTCGTGATCACGTCCCGTCTGGGCTACCGCATCAAGCAGTCCTACGACAGCAACTATCAGGAGCCTTACTATGCCAACGTCAAGTCCTATTCCACGACTTACAGCATCTCGGCTTCGTCCTCCCAGAGCCACTACTATCAGTGGGAGAACTTCGCCAACTATAACGTGAATCTTGGCAAGCACAGCATCGGCGCCATGGCCGGTATGTCCTACACCTTCAGCGACAGCCGCGGCGTGAACGTCGGCCTGGAAGGCGATGATCCCCTCAAGGGCTATGCCGAGAACTTCCGCTACATCAGCCAGGACAACGGTTCCGGCACCAAGAGCATCGGCGGCGGCACCCCGAGCAACTCCTCGCAGATCTCCTACTTCGGCCGCTTGATCTACAGCTACGACAACCGCTACAGCCTCCAGGGCAACTTCCGCGCGGATGCCTTCGACTCCTCCAAGCTCTCCCCGAAGAACCGCTGGGGTTACTTCCCCTCCGTCTCCGCCGGCTGGACCATCAGCAACGAGCGCTTCATCAAGGACAACGTCGGCAAGGACGTCCTCAGCCTCCTGAAGATCCGCGGTTCCTGGGGTATCAACGGTAACATCTCCGTGCTCTCCGGTTATCCGTATTCCACTTCGATCTCCTACAACAGCAAGAACTATCAGTTCAGCGACTCCGACGTCCTCACCCTGGGTTCCCAGCCGGACGGCCTCGCGAACCCGAACCTGACCTGGGAGACCTCCGTCCAGACCGACCTCGGTCTCGACCTGCGCATGTTCAACAACCGCCTCACCATCGGAGTGGACTGGTTCAACAAGGACACGCGCGACCTGCTCGTCAACATCAGCCCTGTGGCTGAGGTGGGTATCTCCTCCACGACCGTGAACGCCGGTTCCGTGAACAACACCGGTTGGGAATTCGAACTCGGCTGGCAGGACACCATCGGCGACTTCCACTACAGCATCAACGGCAACCTTTCCACCCTGAAGAACAAGGTGACCTACCTGGAGCCTTCCGTGGGCCACCAGAAGGGTTCCAGCTTCGGTAACATGAAGTTCTCCACCTGGTTCGAAGAAGGTTACCCGGTGTGGTTCTTCCGCGGCTACCAGTACGCTGGCACGGATACGGACGGCAAGCCTCTGTACTACACCGCTCCGGACGCTGACGGCAACGTTGGCACGACCACGGCTCCGGTGGACGCCGACATGAGCTACATGGGCAGCGCCCTCCCGCCTGTCACCTTCGGTCTCACCCTCCGCTTCGAGTGGAAGGGTCTCGACTTCACCGCGTTCGGTACCGGCGCCGCCGGCCATCAGCTGATGCCTTGTATCTACCGTGTGGACCACAGCCAGATCAACTGTCTGACCTACTTCTACGAGGAGTGCGGCAAGTCCCTCCCGAAGATCGAGAACATCCTGACCAAGGAATTCTGGAGCTCCTCCGCCGTCGTCTTCCGTGGCGACTACTTCAAGATCAAGCAGATCCAGCTCGGCTACACCCTGCCGAAGCAGTGGATGAAGAAGATCTTCATCAACGACCTGCGCGTCTTCGCCTCCATGGATGACTGGTTCGTGATCACCAAGTACCCGGGCTTCGACCCCGAGACCGCTTCCACCGGTTCCACTTCCGGTATGGGTCTGGACAAGGGTTCTTACCCGAACTCCAAGAAACTGATGTTCGGTGTTAATATTTCCTTCTAATCCGACTGCCTTATGAAAAAGATACTTACTATCGGTTTAGCCTGCACGGCCGCACTTGCGGCCCTGACCTCCTGCAACCCGGATCTCCTGAATATCCAGCAGAAGGGTGTCATCGCCTACGAGGACTTCTACAAGACCGACGAGGACGCCCAGTCGGCCCTGACTACCACCTATGACGCATTCATCAAACTGATCAACGACCAGGGCTCCAACAACCCTGCCTGGAACGTGGTTACCAACGCCTGCGGCGACGAGCTCTACTGGGGCGGCGGTAAGAAGAACGGTTCCAGCTCCGGCGGCCAGGAGATGAATGAGTTCCGTACCACCTACGACAGCACCATCCCGCACATCAAGACGGTCTACAAGGACCTGTACGCCCTGATCTACAAGGCCAACCTCGTCCTGGACAACTTCTACGGTGAGAACGGCGAGTTGTGCGACTCCCAGATCAAGAAGAGCTGCGTGGCTGAGGCCCGCGTGATCCGTGCCTGGGCCCACTTCACCCTCGCCATGTACTGGGGCACCCCGCCGCTCGTGGAGCACGTGCTCGCCGGCGACGCCCGTCCGACCAACTGCGACCATGATGTCCTGATGAACTGGGTCATCAACGAGTTCAAGACCGCCATCCCCGACCTCAAGCCGCGTAACGGCAAGACCGACAAGGCCGGTGCCTGGAAGATCACCACGGGCAACGCCCAGGCCTTCCTCGGCAAAGCCCAGGTCTTCAACAAAGATTGGGCAGGTGCCAAAGAGACCCTCAAGAAGGTCATCGACTCCGGCAACTACGACCTGGTTCCGACCGACCAGATTCTGACCATGTTCCGCGTGGCCGGCGACGGCAACGAGGAGAAGGTGCTGGAAATGAACTACGTCTACAACCAGGGTATCAGCGCCGGCTCGTGGCACTATCACTTCCAGCGCAACCAGGCCCTGTTTTTCCGCAACATCAAGAAGTATCCTTCCGTGCTGCTTCAGGCCGGTGACGGCTGGGGCAACAACGTCAGCCCGACCCAGAAGTTCATGGATGCCATCATGACCCACGAGCCGAATTCCGCCCGCCGCAAGGCCTGGTTCGCCTCCTACGAGGAGTTCCTCACGGACTACGAGTACCCGCTGAACGCCTCCACGGTGGACGTCCCCGACAAGGACGGCAAGAAGAGCAAGGTTTCCTACAAGGCCGACAAGGATATGACCAAGGCTGAGAAACTCATGGACTTCCGCCGCGGTCTGAACTGCGAGAAGTACGACGAGACCTACGCCAACTACGGCTACTACTTCATGAAGCTCGTTCCCTGGAATTCCGACCTGATCCCGAACAGCAAGACTGTCACCGAGGAGAACCGCATCATCATGCGCTACGCCGAGGTGCTCCTCCTCTATGCTGAGGCCTGCGCCATGAGCAACGATTCCGACGGCAGCGGCCTTGCCGCCCTCAACAAGGTGGCCGAGCGCGCCGGCGCCCCGACCTATGACAAGCTGACCATGGACAATGTCAAGCAGGAGAAGTGGTTCGAGCTCTGCTGGGAAGGCACCCGCTTCCCCGACCTCGTCCGCTGGGGCGATGCTCCCACCGAGCTCGCCTGGAAAGCCCACGACAAGACCCCGTACCTCGGCGACGAGTTCTACGTGAAGGGCTCCATGGGCAAGAAGACCACCGGCAAGCCGCACAAGGCCCGCGTCTCCTTCATCGATGACGGTTGGGGTAAATTAGGCGGTGGCTGGCAGACCGGCAAGCACGAGCTCCTTCCGTTCCCGTTCGACGTGGTTCAGCTGAACCCTTGGAACGAAGAGAAGCAGGAAGGTCTGAAGCAGAATCCTGGTTGGGAATAGTATTCCCGAAAACCAAAACCCCTTTCAAGGGCCGTCCAACAGGGCGGCCCTTTTAATTTTTATCCAAACTTTCAGTTTAGTGTCGCATTTTCAAAAATAGGTCAAACCAAATTTGACACTGCTTGAATCGTTCACGAATCAATTTGCGCTTATCGTTGTACCTGCCGATATTGAATCCGGCTATATTTGCTCGGGGTCAAAACCAATGAAAAGTCGTAGTACATAGTTAGTAATAGTTTAAGACAACCATTATATTCTAATCAAACCAATTTCCTTATGTTCAAACAACTGCTGAAAGTGACTAGTATCTTTATGGTACTTAGCGCTTTATGGGGGGGTCTTGAGGCCTCCGCCCAGAATCGTGCCATCAGCGGTCAGGTGATTGATGCCGGCAAGCAGCCGGTCATCGGCGCCGCCGTCCTGATCCCTGGCACTAACACGGGTGCAACGACTGACCTGGATGGTAAATTCAGCATCCAAGTCGCGCCGGGCACCCAGCTCGAAGTCTCCTGCATCGGCTACGCGACGCTTCGTGTCTCCGCTGCCGAGGGCATGATCATCACGCTCCAGGAAGACAACGAGATGCTCGAAGAGACCGTCGTCATCGGTTATGGTACCCAGAAGAAGAAACTCCTCACGGGTTCCACTATTAATATTACCGGTGATGACATCCAGAAGCAGAACACCACCAACGCCGTTGGAGCTCTCTACAGCTCTGTTCCTGGTGTGAATATCGTGCAGTCCAGCGGTGTTCCGGGTGCCAGCTACAACATTACCATCCGCGGTCTCGGCACCAACGGCAACTCCAGCCCGCTCATCGTTATCGACGGCGTGGCCGGCGGCAACCTGGATGACCTCAACCCTGCTGACATCGAGGCGATCGACATCCTCAAGGACGCTGCCTCCGCCGCCATTTACGGTGCACGCGCCGCCAACGGCGTCGTGCTCGTGACCACCCGCCAGGGCAAGGTCGGCGAGAAGAAAGCGACCGTCACCTTCGACGCTTACATGGGCTTCCAGCAGCCGAACACCAACGGTGTCCACGGCGTCACCGCTTCGGAATACCTGGATCTGGTCAAGCGCGCAGGCCTCGATGACTACGACAATATCGAGCAGACCATGCCCGTCCAGATGGATTGGATCCGCAAGGGCCTGTGGAACGGTACCGACTGGTTCACCGAGTCCATCAACAAGAACGCCCCGACCAACAACCTGGCGGTGGGCATCACCGGCGGCGGCGACGCGGTCCGGTACTCCTTCAGCTTCACCAAGTCCTATTCGGAAGGTACCCTGGGCGCACCCAAGCCCACCTACTATGACAGAACCACCGTCCGTGCCAACACGGATTTCTCCATCCTTCGGAAGAACAACCGCGACGTCATCAAACTCGGTGAGAACGTGACCGTTTCCCTCACCGACTCCCGCGGCATGAGCACGACCGGCCGTGGCAGCGATGTGTCCAACCTCCTGACCAAGACCCCGCTCCTGCCGGCATGGGACCTCGACGGTACCCTTTATACCTATAAGAAACAGCTGCGCGACGGCTGGGATGCCCGCGACAACGAAGTCAACCTGCTCGAGCAGCAGTGTCTCAAAGAGAGCCAGGGCAAGGGCGTTCGCGTCCAGGGTAACGTTTACCTGGAGGTCAGCCCGATCAAGGAGCTCAAGCTCCGCACCGCCTTCGGTTTCCGCGCCAACAGCAGTTTCTCCCGTGAATATACGCCGGAGTACCAGCTGACGGCATCTACCTTCCAGGAATATGACAGCGTGAAACAGAGCGCCAGCGTCTCCACCAACTGGACCTGGGAACTGACCGCCAACTACAAGAAGACCTTCGCCACCGACCACACCGTGGAGGCTCTCGTCGGTACGTCCATCGAGGCCACCGGCTGGGGCATGAGCGTCAACGGCACCCGTTCCAACACCAAGTTCGGCACCTGGGAGTCCGCCAACCTCAGCTCCGTTGACGGAGCGCTGACCAGCGACGAGCACGCCAGCATGGGCGGCAGCAACACCGTCCCCTACAACAACCTGCTCTCCTTCTTCGGCCGTGTCAACTACAGCTACAAGGATAAGTACATGTTCACGGCCATTGTCCGTGCCGATGGTTCCTGCAACTTCGCCAAGGGCCACCGCTGGGGTATCTTCCCGTCCGTCTCCGCCGGTTGGGTGATCTCCTCCGAGCCCTGGATGCAGTCCACCAAGCAGTGGCTCAGCTTCCTGAAACTCCGCGGAAGCTGGGGCCAGAACGGTAACTGCCGTATCAGCAACTTCCAGTACACCGGTACGATCTCGATGAACGGCCAGTATGACTTCTCTTACGACCAGGTGAACCCGGTCACGGCCGCTTATCCCGACAACATCCCGAACCCCAACCTCTCCTGGGAGACCTCCGAGCAGCTGGCCATCGGTTTCGACGCCCGCTTCTTCCGCAGCAAACTGGGTGTCATCTTCGACTGGTACCAGAAAGACACCAAGGACTGGCTGGTGACCCCTCCGAACATGGGTATCCTGGGCGCCAGCGCCTCTTCCATCAACGGCGGCGCCGTGCGCAACAGCGGCGTTGAGCTGAGCTTCACCTGGAACGACAAAGTGGGCGACCTCCGCTACAGCGTCGGCCTCAACGGTTCCTACAACAAGAACAACGTCCTCTATATCAACACCGCCGAAGGCTATCTCAAGGGTCAGGCGAAAATCATCTCCGAGAACGTGGCCAAATTGGAAGGCTACCGCGCCGAACCGGGCATGCCGATCGGCTACTTCCTCGGTATGGCCAGCGAGGGTATCTTCCAGAACCAGAAGCAGATCGACGACTACAACGCCAAAGGCTACGCCTTCATGAACGGTTACGATGCCGCCCAGCCGGGCGACGTGATCTGGATTGACCAGAACAAGGACGGCGTTTACGACGAGAACGACTGCGTCGAGATCGGTAATCCGCACCCTGACTTCACCCTGGGCTTCAGCATCAGCCTGCAGTGGAAGGGCATCGACTTCAGCGTGAACGGCTCCGGCGCCTTCGGCCAGCAGGTCATGCAGAGCTACCGCCAGTTCGCCCTTCAGGATCTCCAGAGCTTCACCAACAACCTGGTGAACCGTTACTGGACCGGCGAAGGCTCCACCAACTCCTTCCCGCGCTACTCCTCCGGCTCGCACAACAACTTCAAGTGCAACAGCTACAACAGCGACATATTCATCCAGAACGCCGACTACCTCAAGATCCGCAACATCACCCTCGGATTCGACTTCAAGCAGGTGTTCAAGAAGATCCCCTTCCAGCAGCTCCGCATCTTCGTGACCGGACAGAACCTCTTTACGATCACCGGCTATGACGGCATGGATCCTGAAGTGGGTACCGGTTCCGGCGTGGATAGCTGGTCTTCCGGCATCGACACCGGTTTCTATCCTTCTCCTAAGGTTTACATGGCTGGTGTCAGCATCAAATTCTAAATCCGAAAGCATATGAAAAAGATATTATATACTATCGCAGTATGTTTCCTGGTCCTCGTCAGTTGCGAGAAACTTGACAGCCTGCTCGATACGAAGAACTATTCGAAGGCGGACACCTCCTCCTTCCCCCGGACCGAGAAAGACGCTGAACAGCTGGTCAACTCGGCCTACTCTACGATGCATTCTCTGTACACAGGCTCCATCTTCAAGATCAACCTGTTCCGGCGCATGATCGCCAGCGACGACATCTACGGCGCCGGCTCCAAGAGCTCCAAGGAGACCACGGCCGACGATCGTCTGCTCGCCCCGTCCAGCGACGAGGACAACAGCGTCTGGAAGAGCTTCTACAACGGTTTGTTCCGTTGCAACTTCGCCTTGGAGTCCATCTCCGAGATGGACGACAACCTCTTCACGGGCGACAACAAGACCTGGTACCTCGGTCAGGTGCACTTCATGCGTGCTTTCTACCTTTGGGAGATGGCCGAGCGCTGGGAGACCTTCCCGCTGACGCTTTCCACCCAGGTGGAGAACATGCCCAAGGCCTCCGTTGACGAGGTTTATGCAGCCATCGCCGCGGACCTCAAGGATGCCATCAGCATGATCCCGGCCAAATATGGTTACTCCAAGGACAACAACCTGGCGGGCCGCGCCACGAAGTACGCCGCCGAGGCCCTCATGGGCCGCGTGTGGCTGTTCTACACGGGCTTCTACAAGAAGGCCGACATGGCCGGCGTCACCAAGTCCCAGGTAATCTCCTGGCTGGAAGATTGCGCCAACACGAATGTCTCCAAGTTTGACCTGGAGAAGGACCAGCGCGAACTCTGGATGTACTCCAACGAGTATTCCAGCGGCTTTGCCTACGGCGTCGACTTCGGCACCTGGGCCCATAAGGAGAACCTCCACTGGGTGGGCAACCACAGCAAGGAGACCGTCTGGGGCGTGCATTTCTCGTACACCGGCTCCGGCTACAACCGCCTCGCGGAATGGCTCGGCTTCCGTAATTCCGCCCAGACGCCCAATGCGCAGAGTTATCCTTATTCCGCCGGCGGCAACGGTAATGCTTCCGTGAACCCGCTGTTCGTAAAGGAATGGTATGAGGATAAGGATTACGGCCCGCGGGACAAGCGCTTCTACGGCACCATCCTGGTCACCAACAAGTCCAAGATTGCCATTGCTTATCCCTGGTACAAGGGTGATATCGAGCTCCCCGACTTCAAGGGTCATGACTCCAAGGAGATCGAGCGCACCTGGTTCTACACCAAGAAATACCAGGCCATGGCCGCCTATTCCGACGGCGCAAAGACTACTTTGAAGAAGAACTTCTTCAATATTGTCAACGGTTCCATCAGCAACAGCGCCAAGAGCGGCAACAAGAACGACGCCATCTACATCCGCTTCGCCGACGTGCTGCTGATGCTCGACGAGCTGAAGGAGACCACCACCGGCATGAACCGCCTGCGCGAGCGCGCCGGCCTGGATCCGTACGAAAGCTACACCTTCGAGCGTCTGCAGAAGGAGCGCCGCTACGAGTTCGCCACGGAAGGCATGCGCTTCAACGACCTGCGCCGCTGGTATCCCGAAACGGCCGGCCAGATCATCGAGAAGAACCAGGATGGTGGTTACCTCGAGTACCTGGGCAAGCCCAACACCTATAAGGAACTGGAAGGCCGCTCCTTCTCCCAGCGCTACGCGCTCACCCGCGGTTTCTGGATGATCCCGCAGGAGCAGATCAACCTCCAGCAAGGTGTGCTCGAGCAGAACGAGGGATTCAAGGACGGACAGAGCTACCTCTTCGTCGACGGTGACCTCCCGTACTAGCTGATCATTTAAGGCGAATCTTCGCCAAGCCAAAAGGCGGCCGCTCCGGTTTCGGGGCGGCCGCTTTTTTCTTTCGGCTTTCCCGGAAAGATCGTATCTTTGCAGCATGATGGATTCCGACGAAAGATACATGCGCGAGGCGCTGCGTGAAGCGCAGGCGGCCGGGGCGGAAGACGAAGTGCCCATCGGCGCCGTCGTCGTATGCCGCGGACGCATCATCGCGCGCGGGCACAACATGACCGAGCGCCTGCACGATCCCACGGCCCACGCCGAGATGATCGCGCTCACCGCCGCCACGGAAGCCCTGGCGGGCAAATACCTCGACGAGTGCACCCTGTACGTCACCGTGGAGCCCTGCCCGATGTGCGCCGCGGCGCTCTGCTGGGCGCAGCTCGGGCGGCTCGTCTACGCCGCGCCCGACCCGCGCCGCGGCTATTCCCGCTTCTCCCCTTCCCTCCTCCATCCCCGCACCGAAGTCGCCTCCGGCCTGCTCGCGGAAGAATGCGGAACGCTGGTCTCGGATTATTTCAAAAGCAAAAGATAAATACTATCTTTGCACCCGGAATTGAGGTATGGTGTAATGGTAGCACTACAGATTTTGGTTCTGTCTGTTCTGGTTCGAATCCGGATACCTCAACGAAAAATAGCTGGCGCAAGGCCAGCTATTTTTGTTGAGGTATGTCCACTTCGTTCAATCCTCAAAAACGCACTAAAATGAGGACGGATGGCAAAAAAACTGCCATCCGTCCTCAAATAAACCCTATTTTGAGGATTAGATCCCTTCTAGAAGACCAGCAGGAAGAGGCCGGCGGCGAGGGCGGCGCCGACAATCGGGCCGGCGACGGGGATCCAGCTGTAGCTCCAGCCGCTGTCGCGCTTGCCCGCGATGGGCAGCACCGCGTGGGCGCAGCGCGGGGCGAGGTCGCGCGCGGGGTTGATGGCGTAGCCCGTGGCGCCGCCCAGCGACATGCCGATCGACATGATCAGGCAGGTGACGGGCAGGGAGCCGATCGAGCCCGTCGTGGCGTTCACGCCCGCGACGGAGAAGGCGTTGCCGTTCGTGCCGAGCGCCAGGATGACGAACACCAGCAGGCAGGTGGCGATGACCTCGCAAAGGAAGTTGCGCCAGGTGTTGGCGATGGCCGGCATCGTGCAGAAGGTGCCGAGGATCGTGTCCGGCTGGTCGGCCGTGGCCTTATAATGATCTTTGTAGAATACCCACACGAGTACGGCGCCCACGAAGCCGCCGAGCATCTGGGCGATGACGTAGCCGGGGACGGAGGCCCAGGGGAAGGTGCCCGCGAGGGCGAGGCCCAGGGAGACGACGGGGTTGAGGTGCGCGCCGGACACCGGTCCGGCAATCAGCACGCCCATCATCACGGCGAAGCCCCAGCCGAGGGCGATGACCACCCAACCGGCGCCCTTGGCTTTGGAATGGTTGAGGGAGGTGGCGGCGCAGACGCCGTCGCCGAGCAGCACGAGCACGAGCGTGCCGATGAATTCGAAGAGGTATTGTTGCATAGTCTAAAGGATTAGCGGGTTAACGTGCGGCTGATGGCATCCTTCCAGCCCTGCTTGAGCGGATCCATATTGGTGTCGGACGGGACGAAAGTGCGCTCTGCCTGCCACTGGGCACGGATTTCTCCGAGCGAGCCCCAGTAGCCGACGGCCAGGCCGGCGAGGTAGCAGGCGCCCATGGCGGTGGTCTCCGTGACCTGCGGGCGGATGACGGCGGTGCCCAGGATGTCGGCCTGGAACTGCATCATCAGGTTGTTGCGGCTGGCGCCGCCGTCCACCTTGAGTTCGGACAGCACGATGCCGGCATCTTTCTCCATCGCACCCACGATGTCCATCGTCTGGAAGGCGATGCCCTCCAGCGTGGCGCGGGCGATATGGGCGGCGGTGGTGCCGCGGGTGATGCCGCAGATGACGCCGTGCGCGTACTGGTCCCAGTACGGGGCGCCCAGGCCCGTCATGGCCGGCACGAAATAGACGCCGCCGTTGTCGGGCACGCTGGCGGCCAGCGCCTCGATTTCCGCCGAAGAGCGGATGACGCCGAGCCCGTCGCGGAGCCATTGCACGGCGCTGCCGCCCACGAAGATGGAGCCCTCGAGGGCGTAGTTGACCTTGTCGCCGATCTTCCAGGCAACGGTGGTCAGCAGGTTGTTTTTAGACAGGATGGGCTTCTCGCCCGTATTCATCAGCAGGAAGCAGCCGGTGCCGTAGGTGTTCTTCACGGAACCGGGCGTGGTGCACATTTGCCCGAACAGGGCGGCCTGCTGGTCGCCGGCGATGCCGGCAATGGGAACTGCATGCGCGAAGATCGTCGTCTTCGTTTTGCCGTAGACCTCGGAAGAGGAGCAGACGCGCGGCATCATCGAAAGCGGCACGCCGAGCAGGTCCAGCAGCTCCTGGTCCCACTCCAATGTGTTGATATTGAACAGCATCGTGCGCGATGCGTTGGACACGTCGGTCACGTGCACCGTGCCCTTGGTCAGCTGCCAGACGAGCCAGCTGTCCACCGTTCCGAAACGCAGCCGGCCGGCTGCCGCCTTCTCCCGGGCGCCGGGGACATTGTCCAGGATCCATTTGATCTTGGTGCCGGAGAAGTAGGCGTCGATGATGAGGCCGGTTTTCTCACGGATCTTGTCCACGAGGCCCTGCGCCTTCAGCACGTCACAGAACTCGGACGTGCGGCGGTCCTGCCAGACGATGGCGTTGTAAACCGGCGCGCCCGTCTCGGCATCCCAGACGATGGTCGTCTCGCGCTGGTTGGTGATGCCGATGGCGGCGAGGTTCTTGCCGTTGATGCCGATCTTGGTGATGGCTTCGGCAATCACGGCCGCCTCGGACGACCAGATCTCCATCGGGTCGTGCTCCACCCAGCCGGGCTGGGGGAAGTATTGCGTAAACTCCTGCTGGGCCGTGGAGCAGATGTTGCCACGGTGGTCGAAAACGATGGCGCGGGAGGAACTGGTCCCCTGGTCGAGCGCCAGGATGTATTGGTTCATGATATCGTAGGTAAAGGTTATCAGTCATACAAAGATAACAACAAAAACGGAGGAAAAGGAATTATTTGCTATCTTTGTCATACAACAACCACGATTATTTGCAATGAAAAGACTGATCACGATCGCGCTGCTCCTCGCAGCGGTCTGCACCGCTTCCGCCCAGGAAGAAATCAAGAAAACCGGTCTCAACTTCGGCCCGCTGCCCGCCGTCAGCTATTCCTCTGACCTCGGATTCCAGTACGGCGCGTTGCTGGACATCTATCAATACGGGGACGGTTCCTTCTATCCCGACTATAAGTGGAAGATCAATGTGGAGACCTCCTGGTACACCAAGGGTAATTCCGTGTACCATGTCTTCTTCGACAGCAAGCACCTGATCCCGGGTCTCCGCGTGTCCGCCGACCTGACCTATCTGGGCAACAAGACCACCAATTTCTACGGCTACAATGGCGCGGCAGCTCTGTTTATCCCCGAACTGAACAAGATCGTGGACGGTCAGGGCCTTTACATGATGCGCCGTGACGATTTCCGCTTCGAGTTCACGACGCAGGGCCAGTTCGGCGACAGCCACTGGGGCTGGGTCGCCGGCCTTGCCTTCAACAGCTACAAGACCGGACATGCCGTCAACAAGAGTTTGAATGCGGCTGTCGATCTCTCGTTGTATGACATCTACCTCAAACATGACATCATTCCCGCTGCCGAAGCGAACGGCGGCAACCACCTCGACATCAAGCTCGGTGTCGTCTTTGACACGCGCGACCACGAGAACAATCCGACCCGCGGTACCAACCTCGAGGCCTTCTTCTTCGGCTCGCCGGACTTCCTGAACGGCAAGCGGGACTACCGCAACGACTACCTCAAGCTGGCCGTCCATTTCCGTCAGTTCTTCCCGCTCGCCGACCGGCTCGTGTTCGCAGGCCATCTGGCGTTCCAGGGCCTGATTGCGGGCAACGCGCCGTTCTACTCCCTCCAGACCATTCAGCCGATCAACCGCAAGAACATCATTACCGACGGCCTGGGCTCCATCAGCTCCGTCCGCGGTACCGTGGTGAACCGCCTGCAGGGCAACAGCTATGCCTGGGCCAACTTCGAGCTTCGCTGGTCCTTTGCCAAGTTCCGCTGGATCAACCAGAACTGGGCCATCGCCCTGAACCCGTTCTTCGATATGGGCATGATCGTGGCTCCGTACCGCCTGGAGCAGATGAAGACCCTGCTGCAGGATGATACCCGTGTGGCGACCGTAGGGAACAAAGTGTACACCGTCGCGGACCTCTACACGCAGCAGGCGGAGAAGCTCCACATGAGCGCCGGCGCCGGCCTGCACATCATCATGAACCAGAACTTCAATATCGCCTGTGAGCTCGGCAAGTGCTTCAGCCAGAGCGACGGCACGGGCCTCGGCATGCGAATCGGCCTGAACTACATCTTCTAGCCTATTGCCGCGCGTTGGCGCCTACCGCTTCTCCTGCTTGAGCGTGAGGCCCATGAAGACGATGGCGAGGACGCAGGCGGCGATGAGCAGGACGAAGGTCACGCTCCAGCCTGCGGTCTGCGCGACCCAGCCGATGACGGTGTTGGCGAGGATGAAGGTGCCCAGGAAGTAGCCGAAGAAGCCGGTCAGGCCTGCGGCCGTGCCGGCGGCGTTCTTCGGCGCCAGGTCGAGCGCCTGCACGCCGATCAGCATCACCGGCCCGTAGATGAAGAAGCCGATGCCGATCAGGCTGATGATCACGATGGTGAGATTGTCCAGATTGAGCCAGTACAGCACGATGAACACCAGCACCAGCGCCATGAAGAGCATCGTGGGCATGGCCCGGCGCCCATGGAAGAGCTTGTCGGAGAGCCAGCCGCAGAGGAGCGTGCCCGGGATGGCCGCGAACTCATAGGCGAAATACGCCCAGCCGGCGCTCTTAAGGTCGATTCCCTTCTCCGTCAGGATGGTCGGCGCCCAGTCCAGGCAGCCGTAGCGCACCATGTACACGAAGGCGTTCGACAGGGCGATGAACCATAAAAACCTATTGTTGAGCACGTGCTGGAAGAGGATCTCCTTCGTGGAGAGCGTCTCCTCGTGCTTCTCGGAATAATTCTTCGGATAATCATTGCGCCATGCCTCCACGGACGGCAGGCCGCAGGACTGCGGCGTATCGCGCAGGAGCACGTAGGCGAGCAGCGCGATAAAGAGCGCCACGGCGGCCGGGAAGGCGAAGGTGCCGATCAGGAAATAGAGCTCCTCGTGCGAGCCGTAGAACCAGCTGCCGAACCAGGCGGCGCCGTACGTGGCCATCGGCCCCACCAGGGCGCCGCCCACGTTGTGCGCGCAGTTCCAGATGCTCATCATCGTGCCGCGCTCGCCCGGCGAGAACCAGTGCGTCATCACGCGGCCGCAGGGCGGCCAGCCCATGCCGTTGAACCAGCCCACGAGGCAGTTCAGCACGCCCATCACCACGATGGCGAGCGCCTTGTGCTCCGCGCCGATCCACTGGATCGGAACGATCATGAAGCACATCGAAATGGCCGTCAGGATGAGCCCCAGGGGCAGGAAGACCCGCGCGTTGGAGCGGTCGGACACGCTGCCCATCAGGAACTTGGACAGGGCATACGCCGCAGCGTTCAGGCCCAGCACGAAGCCCAGCTCCGTCTTCTCGAAGCCGAGCGGCGCCATGGCCGGGATGGCCATCGAGAGGTTCTTGCGGACCAGGTAGAATCCGGCGTAGCCGATGAAGGCGCCCAGGAAGACCTGCAGGCGCAGCCGCTTGTACTTGGCGTCGGCCTCGGGGCCGGCCTCGGCCGGCTTGTAGGCCGGCTGCTTGAGGAACGGGAGCATATTATCTTACGGTTTGAATCAAAACGTCAGGATAATTGGAGATGATGGCCTCCACGCCGCAGGCCACCAGGCGGCGCATCTCGGCCGGGTCGTCCACCGTCCAGGGGACGACGCCGATGCCGTGCGCGTGGCACCACGCCACGTTCTCCGGCGTCACGACGCTGGACTCCGGGCTCCACCACTGCGGGACGAAGTCCAGGTTCTGCAGCAGCGCCTCGATGTCGCCGCCGTCGTAGTCCTCCGTCAGATAGGAAAGCGTGAGCTCCGGCCACTTCCCGTGCATGTAGTTGAGCGCACGCGTGTCGAAGCACTGGACGATCAGGCGCTTGCCCAGGTTCTTGGAGAGCAGCAGCGGCACGCAGGTGTCGCAGAAAACGTGGTACTCGGGCCAGAGCGTCCCCTCTCCCTCGCCGGGCCAGGACTTGATCTCGATGTTGTAGTTCACGGGCGTCTTGGCATAGCCTTCGGCGAAATCGATCAGCTCGGACGCCAGCGGCTTGCTGACGGCCAGCTTCTTCTGCCCCGGCCAGCGCTCCACGAAGCGCTGCCCCACGTCGTAGCGGGCGATGCTGTCATAGGGCATCGTGTAGAGGTATTCTTTCTCATCCTCTTCCTGGACCAGCGTCCCGTCCGGGCGCGTCGAATAGCGCGGATGGAAGTAACTGTCGTGCGAGACCACCACCTGCCCGTCCTGCGAGAGATGCAGGTCGAACTCGAGGGTGTTCACGCCCAGGTCGAGGGCGTTCTGCATCGCGGGAATGGTATTCTCGGGCATCAGGCCCGCGCCGCCGCGGTGCGCCTGCACGTCGATGACTGGCTTGCTCTGGCAGGCCGCCAGAAGGATCAGGGGAAGAAGGAACCAGCGTTTCATAGGATGGCGTCAGCTAAAATGGATATCGGGTTCTGCACGGAATAGCCCGTGGACATTTCTATCTGCCACTTGCAGGTCTCGCAGTCGCACGCGACGACCTCAGGATCCACAGCGCGGATCTGCTCGAAGAGCGGCGCGCCGATGGCCTGCGCGGCCTCGTAATTCTCTTTCTTGAAACCATAGGTGCCGGCGATGCCGCAGCAGGCGGAGTCCAGCAGGGTGAACTCCACGCCCGGAATCATCCGCAGCAGCCGCTCGGAGAACACGCCCCAGCCCAGGCGCTCCATGTGGCAGGGCACGTGGTAAGCCACCTTCTTGTGGTAGTCGGGCTTGAAGCGCAGCGTGGCGCCGGCTTCCAGCCGCTCGAACACGAAGCGCGTGGCCATCTGCACGGCGTCCCGCACGTCGGCGTTGTCCACGCCCAGGAGCTTGGGATACTCGTCGCGCAGGGTCATGGTGCAGCTCGAAGAGGTGGTCAGCACCTTCATGCCCTTGTCGGCGCCCGCCTTGCGCAGGCACTCGATGTTGTGCACCGCGTTCTTCGTGGCGCGGGCGGACATGCCGTTGGTGATCATGGCGATGCCGCAGCACTTCTCCCCGTCCAGCAGCTGGACGCCTACGCCCAGCGCATTCAGCACCTTGACCAGGTCCTTGCCGAGCTGGGGATAGTTGTAATTGACATAGCAGCCGTGGAAGTAGGCCACCTGATCGAGGTACATGGCCTGCTCCTTCGCCCTGCGCTTCAGCCAGAATTCGAAGCTGCGGCCGCTGTATTTCGGGAACACGCGCCGGTGGTCGATCTGCAGCGTGGCGTCCAGGACGCTGCGCGTCAGGCCGAGGCCGGTCACGCCATTCACCACCGGCGCGAGCGGACGCGTCACCGTGCCCATCAGGTCGGTGGACGCCAGGATGCGGTCGCGCAGCTTCGGCGCGGAATGGTCATATTTGATGCGCGCGGACTGGATCAGGTCCGCCACGTCCACGCCGGACGGGCAGGCCACTTCGCAGCGCTTGCAGTTCATGCAATATTTCAACGCATAGTGGAAGAAGTACGGATCCTTGAGGCGGAGCCGCTCTCCGTCCGGGCCGGCCTGCTTGGGGCCGGGATAGCGCGGATTGACCTGGAGCACAGGGCAGTAGACCGTGCACACGGTGCACTTCATGCACTCCTCGAAATTATGCTTGCTGCTGGTCTTCTCTTGATGTCTCATAGGCTTTCCAGGATTTTATCGACAGCGAGGAAGGCGGTGCGGATGGCAAGACCGGCGCCCGTGCCGAATTCGGGGCGCGTGCCGCCCAGCACGGAGCCGATGGCGTAGAGGTTCCCGCGCGGCTGCCCGTCCACGAGGGGATGCAGCGCCGCGTCGGTCTTGACGCCGTACTGCATGTACGGCTGATCGCCGGCAAACTCCTCATTGTACCAGGCGTTGCGGTCCTCGTCGAAGTCCACGTCCACGCCGAAGACCGGCTCCCAGACGCGGAACGGATTGGACCGCAGGCCCTTGGAGAAGAAGCCGCCGGAGGCGAGGATGAAGTGCGACGCCTCCAGGGCGTGCGCCTCCAGGTTGTGCGTCCGCACGCTCAGGATCTTATTCCCCTCCACCTGGGCTTCCACGGCCTCGTCGCCGCCCAGGTACGTGCCGCCGAGCACTTCGTAGCGGCGCTTGAGGAGCCGCTGCGTGCGGATGCCCGGGATCGACGGGGGCATCGTGCCGGCGAAGACCACGCGCGCGGGAATCTCCTGGCGCAGGCGCTCCGGCACGGACGCGTCCTGCAGGCCGAAGAGCTGCGGCAGGATCACGGCGTCCTCGTCCTGGATCATCAGGCGGATCTGCTGGACGATCTTCTTCCAGTCGCGGTCCACCAGGCGCGCCAGCTGGACCGAGCGCCGCTCCACGGAGCCGTCCTGCAGCTCCTCCGGCAGGTCCAGGGAGCACAGGCGGCACTGGATGCCCTGCTTCTCCAGCCCTTCCGCCAGGAAGGCGGGGAAGAAATCCAGGTAGCCCGGCACGCAGGCCAGCAGCGCCTTGTCGGCGAATTTCGCCTCGGGGAAGAGGCTGATATCCTCCAGCGAGAGCTCCGCTTCGCGGAAGGTGCCCAGCGGCGTCAGGCGCACGCCGGGATTGTAATGCACCCGGATACCGGCGCCCGCGAAGAGCGCGGTCAGCCGCTCCGGCGCCTCCTTCATGGACTCGAAGCAGCCGGAGAAAAAATGCAGGGCGTTCTGCCCGGTGCTGACGATGGCAGTGCTGCGGCCTGCCTGCTGCAGGCTGATGCCGGCTACCAGGCCGGCCAGGCCGCCGCCGATGATGACAGTATCGAATCTCATAAGCCCAACACGTGTTTATAGACCCACTGCGTGTATTCCGCCTCGCGGAGCGATTCACCCCAGCCGATGGGGAAATTGCCCTTCCAGCGCTCGCCCATGAACTTGAGCAGGTCGGCGCGCTCGCGCGCGGCGCAGTCCTGCGCCTTGGCCAGCAGGCCGGCCGCGCGGCAGGCGCAGAATTCGCCCTGGCAGGTGCCCATGCCGACGCGCGTGCGGCGGCGCAGGTCCGTCAGCGACGACACGCCCATGCGCTCGAATGCGTTATTGACTTCCCAGACCGGCACTTCCTCGCACTCGCACACGAGCGCTTCGTCCTGCCGGCTGCGTTTCGGCACCTCGGACACGACGGAGCCCAGGCGGGCCGTCGCGGCCTTCTGCGCCGTCGAGGGCGCTTCCCAAATCTGGCGGGCCAGCTCTTCGTAGCTGCGCCCCTCCGAGCCGGGCAGCGGGGTCGTGGCCGTCTCGCAGGCCTTGTTCACGCCCAGCTTGCTGCAGACCAGGTCCGTGGCCATCTCGGCCATCAGGCGATAGGTCGTCAGCTTGCCGCCCGTGATGGTCACGAAGCCCTTCAGGCCGTCGCGCGTCTCATGGTCGAGGCAGACGATGCCGCGGGAGATGTTGCGCCCCGTCGGGTCGTTGTCGTCGCTGACCAGCGGGCGTACGCCCGCGAATGCCCGCAGGATGCGGGTCTCGGACAGGGCCGGCGTCAGTTTGGCGCCTTCAGTGACGAGGAGCGTCACCTCGTCCGGCGTCACGGACACCTTGTGGCAGTTCTCCAGCGGGATGCGCGTGGAGGTCGTGCCGATGATGCAGACCGTGTCGCCCGGCACGAGGATGTCGGCGTTGGACGGTTTGCGGCAGCGGTTGATGACCATGTTGTTCACGCGGTGCGCGAAGATCAGCAGGGCGCCCTTGGACGGGAACATCCCGACCTGCACCCCCGCCATCTGCGCGACCTCCTGGCCCCACACGCCGCAGGCGTTCACCACCACCGGCGCGTAGTAATCCGTCTCGCGGCCCGTCTGGACGTTGCGCGTGTGCACGCCCCGGATGGTGTCGCCCTCGCGGATGAAACCGGTCACTTCCGTGCGCAGGCGCACCTGGGCGCCGTGCAGCTTCGCATCCAGCATATTGGAGGCGCAGAGGCGGAACGGGTCCACGCTGGCGTCCGGCACGCGCACGGCGCCGATCAGCGCCGGGTTGACGGACGGCTCCATGCGAATCGCCTGCTGCGGGTCGATGATCTCCGCGCCGATGCCCGCCGTGCGGCAGGCTTCCACGAATGTATTCTGATAGGAAAGGTCATCCTCCGGGAGGGAGATGAACAGGCCGTCGGTCGGCTCGATGCAGTGCGACGCGATGCGCCGGAGGATCTGGTTCTCCCCGATGCACTCGGCCGCCGACTCCGGGTCGTTCACGGCGTAGCGGGCGCCGGAGTGCAGCAGGCCATGGTTGCGGCCGCTGGCTCCCGTCGCGATGTCGGCGCGCTCGATCAGCAGCGCGCGCAGGCCGCGCATGGCGCAGTCGCGCATCGTTCCGGCCCCCACGACGCCGCCGCCCAGGATGATGACGTCAAATTCTCTTGGATCCATTTAAAAGCTTCTTATCCTGCAAATTTACGAAATCTTCGTTATCTTTGTGGAGACACCACTATATTATGAAGAATTTTTCCCTCCGCATCCTCGCCATTCTCCTGGCTTCCGTCACCCTGAGCAGCTGCCTCGCGGGTAAATTCATGTGCAATTATTCCCTCACTCCCAAGCCGCACGGCGTGGAGGATATCGAGCGCACGCGCCACAAGGCTGACTCGCTGCTGCCCGGCAGCACCGCCTGGTACGACGGCCTCAAGCAGCAGGGCATCCTGAAGGACACCGTCATCACCGGCTACAACTACAAACAGATCCACGCCTGCTACGCTCCCGCCAAGGATCCCGCCAGCGCCCAGGGCACGGCCATCGTCGTGCACGGCTATTCCGACAACCACATCGTCTTCCTGTACCTGGTGCGGATGTACCGCGACGAGTTCAACTACAACGTCCTCTTCCCCGACCTGCAGTACCACGGCTATTCCGAGGGCGACGCCATCCAGATGGGCTGGCACGACCGCTATGACGTCGAGGAGTGGGCCCGGGTCGCCCACGACATCTTCCGGAACGACTTCACGGTCGTCCACGGCGTGTCCATGGGCGGCGCCACCGTCATGATGATGAGCGGCGACCCGCAGCCGTACTACATCCGCGCCTTCGTCGAGGACTGCGGCTACTCCACCGTCTACGACCAGTTCGCCCACAACCTCAAGCAGATGTTCCCCTTCATCCCGAAGGATGTGCTGAATAGCGCCAACTACATCTGCGAGAAGCGCTACGGCTGGGGCTTCAAGGAGGCCTCCTCCGTCAGGCAGCTGGGTCTGAGCGTCCTGCCGATGCTCTTCATCCACGGCGACGCGGACGACTTCGTCCAATTCTCCGACCTCCAGCGCAACTACGACGCCAAGACCCTGGGCTACAAGGAAATGTGGGTCGCCCCCGGCGCCGTCCACGCCAACTCCTACGCCAAGTACCCGAAAGAGTACACCCAGCACGTCCGCGACTTCCTCGCGAAAGTCAAACAGATGTACTAGCACCGTCATCCCCGACCTGATCGGGGATCTCATTCCCTACTGCAAGTAGCCTGCATATTTAGGGACGTCTACCGCACTTGATGAATGGATACTTCCGTATTAATATCCGCAGAACTCCTCCAGGAGGGCACCGTGGTGGCCGGGGAGGATGATGTGGTGGTTGCCGATGGGCTGCGTCAGGAAGTAGCGCGCGTCGGCGGGCTGCAGCTGCAGGACCACCTGCGTGCGGCATAGGTGCTGTTCATATTGGTTGCGCACCAACGTTCCTTCCGCCACGAAATGGCGCCGGAGGTCGCCGGAGACTTTGAAGACGGTCACGGGGCCCTCCGGCAGTTCGCCGTGGATGCCCACGCCGATCCCGGACTCGAAATGGGTGTCGAGGGTCCAGTCGTGGACCATATTGAACGGCACGGTGCAATGGGCAAACAGCATTTCCCCGCTCTCGGGGTCAATGCGCGCCGGGTTGGCCTGGAAACCCGTCCGGCCGGTGAGGGCCTGGGCGATCATCATGGACAGCAGCGCCGGGACGTCGCCCTCGCAGGCGGCGGGGAGGCCGTCGGCGTTGCACTGCGCCAGGGCCAGGCAACCGGTGTTGCCAACGGCGGTCAGCAGGTCGAAGCAGCGCAGGGTGAAGGCGCCCAGCCCGTGGCGCTGCACCAGCGTCCGAAGGGCGTGGCTGATGCGGCTGGCGCCCTCCCAGGCGCCGCGCACGTCGCGCGCCATGGAGACCGGCTCCGGCATCGGGTCGGCGGGCGCCTTCCCGATTTCCGCCAGCAGCTCCTCCATCGGAATATCCACCCGAACCAGGCCGAGCTTCTCCGACAGCGCGGCCGCGTCCGCCTGGCTGGCGATGAGCCAGTCCGACGGCGCGCCGACCACGCCGAGGCGCGTGCCGCGCAGCTTTTCACGCGCGGCGGCAACCGCCTCGAGGGCCTGGATGCGGCGGCGCAGGTAGTCCGTGCTTCCGTGTAAAACTTCCCCCTGCAGGCCTTGCTGCTGCAGGTAGGACAGGATTTCCAGCGAAGCTGCGAGCGAATTGCTCTGGCCGGACGTCAGCAGCAGAAAACGCTTCGCACCGCGCTCCAGCAGGCCCGGGAGCAGCTGCTTGAAGATGCCCTCGGCACCGCCGGTGCGCACATAGATCAGGTCGAGCGCGTGCGTGCCGAAATCGGAGAAATCCGCTCCGCGGAACTCATATCCGTCCTCCGGGAAGATGCTCCCGAGAAACGCGTCGCTGAGCCGGGCCACCGATGCTTCATCGTGCAGGCCCGAGGTGATGGTGTATATCGCTGTCATAATCTTGTATATTTTATAGCATACACGCCCAGCCAAATTTGCGGGCAATCTCTTTGAGGAGGTCTTTGTCCCGTACAGGGATGGTTACGGAGACGGTTTCCTTGCGATTATCACGTTCGGCAATATGGGCTGAATCCAGATTATACTGGGTCTGAAGATTCATCCACATATCGGCCGGGACACCCAGTGCTTTTTCCAATGCGACAGCCATATTCAGGGACACAGAGCGTTTCCCCTTGATGGTCTCGCTGATGACGGACGCTTTAATGCCTGTCGCTTCAGCGAGTTGTTTCTGCGACATGCCGCGTTCTTTCAGTTCGTCTTTAAGCAGCTCCCCGGGATGTGTGGCCCGAAAGGGAACCAGTGTTTCATTATTCATACCTCAAAGATAAAGCCTTTTTTGATTATTCGCAAATTTGCGAATAGTTCGCAACAAATAACAACTCGTCATACCGTCATCGGCACAGGTGTCCACAAAATCGGCCGCTGGTGCGATAAAAGTGGACACCTCCCCCGCAAAATAGCCCTAAAAGGCCAAATACACCGACAGGTGTCCAGAAAAAATGCGTAGAATAGCTATTTCGTGGACACCTGTCGAAGATGATGGATTGCGGCAGCCGGTGGGGAGGATGTGCGTGGGCCCGCGCACGTTGGCCGGTGCTGTCGGGGGTGTGCATGGGCCGTGCGCTGGGCGCGGCTGCCGCTGGTGCTGGAGGCAATAAGGCGGGCGGGTGCTGTGGGTTGGCGTTGTGGAGGGCGGCCGGAAACACCAAAAAACGAAATTCGCCGGGCAAAGCCGGCGAATAACGTAAATGATGCGCCCACCGGTCGTTAGAGCGTGCGCTTGATCTCGACGATCTGGAAGCCTTCGATCATGTCGCCTTCCTTGATGTCGTTGTAGCCCGCGATGGACATACCGCACTCCTTGCCGGAGACGACTTCCTTGACGGCGTCTTTGCCGACCTGCAGGGAGCCGAGCTCGCCGGTGTAGATCACGATGCCGTCGCGGATCAGGCGGACCTTGGCCTTCTGGACCATCTTGCCGTCGCGCATGATACAGCCGGCGATGGTGCCGACCTTGCTGATGCGGAAGATCTGCTTGACCTCGGCGGTGGCAATGACCTCCTCCTTCTTCTCCGGCTCGAGCATACCCTCGATACCGTCCTTAACTTCGTTGATACAGTCGTAGATCACGGAGTAGAGGCGGATTTCGATGCCCTCGCGGTCGGCGGCCTTGCGGGCTTCCGGCGTAGGACGCACCTGGAAGCCGACGATCACGGCGTCGGAAGCCTCCGCCAGCAGGACGTCGGACTCGGAGATACCACCCACAGCCTTGTGGATGACATTGACCTTGACCTCCTCGGTGGAGAGCTTGATGAGGGAATCGGACAGGGCCTCCACGGAGCCGTCCACATCGCCCTTGACGATGATATTGAGCTCCTTGAAGTTGCCGATGGCGATGCGCCGGCCGATCTCCTCGAGGGTCATGTGCTTCTGGGTCTTGATGCCCTGGATGCGGAGCAGCTGTTCCCGCTTCGCGGCGATGCTCTTGGCCTCGCGCTCGTCGGCCATCACGTTGAACTTCTCACCCGCGGCGGGTGCGCCGTTCAGGCCGAGCACGGACACCGGCGTGGAAGGGCCGGCCTCGGTGACCTTCTGGCCACGCTCGTTGAACATCGACTTCACGCGGCCGTAGAAGCTGCCGCACAGCATCACGTCGCCCGGACGGAGGGTACCCTCCTGCACGAGCACGGTGGCGAGGTAGCCGCGGCCCTTGTCGAGCGAGGACTCGATCACGGCGCCCACGGCCTTCTTGTTCGGGTTGGCTTTCAGCTCGAGCAGGTCGGTCTCGAGGAGGACCTTCTCCAGCAGCTTGTCCACGTTGATGCCCTGCTTGGCGGAAATCTCCTGGCACTGGTACTTGCCACCCCAGTCCTCCACGAGGATATTCATCTCGGAGAGCTGGCGGCGGATGGTGTCGGGATTGGCGCCGGGCTTATCGATCTTGTTGATGGCGAACACCATAGGGACGTTCGCCGCCTGGGCGTGGTTGATGGCCTCGATGGTCTGCGGCATCACGGCGTCGTCGGCCGCCACGATGATGATGGCGAGGTCGGTGAGCTGGGCGCCGCGGGCACGCATGGCCGTGAAGGCCTCGTGGCCCGGGGTATCGAGGAAGGTGATGTGGCGGCCGTCGGGCAGCTTGACGTTGTAGGCGCCGATGTGTTGCGTGATGCCGCCGGCCTCACCGGCGATGACGTTCGATTTGCGGATGTAGTCGAGCAGGGAGGTCTTACCATGGTCGACGTGACCCATCACGGTGATGATCGGCGGACGCGGCTGCAGATCCTCGGGACGGTCGACCTCCTCGGCCTGGCTGATCTCCTCGGAGATCTCGGCCGTGACGAACTCGACCTGGTAGCCGAACTCCTCGGCCACGAGCACGAGGGTCTCGGCGTCGAGGCGCTGGTTGATGGACACCATCAGACCCAGGCTCATGCAGGCGCCGATAACCTTGACCACCGGCGTGTTGTTCATGAGCGTAGCCAGGTCGTTGACGGTCACGAACTCGGTGACTTTCAGCACCTTGTTCTCGGCCAACGCCTGCTCCATCTCCTCCTGCGTACGCTGGGCGGCAGCTTCGCGCTTCTCCTTGCGGTACTTGGCGCCGAAGTTGTTCTTCTTGCCCTCGTTCATCTTGGCGTAGGTCTCCTTTACCTGCTTCTGGATCTCCTTCTGGAGCTCCTCCTGCTGGGCCTCGGTGAGGGCCGGCTTGAAGCGGTCGCGGTCGCGCTTGCGGCCCTTGCCGGAAGCGGCCTGCTGCTGCGGCTGGCGGTTATCCTTCTTGGGGTTCTTCTCAATGTTGGCGCCGGCCTTGGCCACGTCCACCTTCTGCGTGCCCTTGCTGATGCGCTCGCGCTTCTTGGGCTTGCGGTCGAACTGGCTCAGGTCGATCTTGCCGACCACCTTCAGTTCGGGACCGGAAGCGGCGGGCGCCGCCTTCGGCTCCTCCACGACCGGCTCCGGCTCTTCCACCGGCTCCGGTTCGGGCTCAGCCACCGGCTCGGGTTCGGGCTCGGCGACGGGCTCCGGCTCAGGCTCGACGACAGGCTCCGGCTCGGCAACGGGCTCCGGCTCCACCACCGGTTCCGGCTCCACGACGGGCTCCGGTTCGGGTTCCGGTTCCGGCTCGACGACCGGCTCGGGTTCGGGCTCGGCCACGGGCTCCGGAGCAACGTTCTTTTTCTCGTTAATGAAGGTGTTGCTCTTGATGATGGTCTCCTGCTCGGGCTCGTCCTCCTCCTCGGGCTGCTCGCCCGACGGACGGCGGCCGCTCTTCTCCAGGATCTCGGTGATTTTCACCTCGACCTTGTCCGCGGCCTGCTTCAGCTCCAGGTCCTTGCCGAACTGCTTGGTCAGCAGCGGCAGGTGCTCATCGGAGACCTTGGCATTGGGGTTGGCGTCGACCTCGACGCCCTGGTTCTGGAGGAAGTCCACCAGGTCGTTGAGACCGATGTTGAATTGTCGGAGTAATTTGCTGATTCTGATATCTGCCATTCTGTCTAGTCTTCGAATTCTGCTTTCAGGATATTACGGACTTCCTCGACGGTCTCGTCCTCAAGGTCGGCGCGCTTGGCGATGTCCTCGGGAGAGAGCGCCAGGACGCTCTTGGCGGTGTCGCAGCCGATCGCCTCGAGGCGGTCGATGATCCACTGGTCGATCACGTCGGAGAACTCGCTCAGGAGCACATCCTCCTCGTCGCTGCTCTCGCCCTTCGGAAGCTCGCGGTAGACCTCGATCTCCCGGTCGACGAGCATGCCGGCCAGCTGGATGTTGACACCGTGACGGCCGATACCCTTGCTGACCTGGTCCGGCTGCATGAACACCTTCACCTTGTCGTCCGGATTCTCGCCCATCTCGATGTAGGAGACGACGGCGGGATTGAGGGCGCGCTGGATCATGAGCTTCGGGTTCTGAGACCACTGGATCACGTCGATGTTCTCGTTGCGGAGCTCACGGACGATGCCCATGATACGGCCGCCCTTGACGCCGATACAGGCGCCGATCGGGTCGATGCGGTCGTCGTAGGACTCCACGGCCACCTTGGCACGCTCGCCCGGGACGCGGACCACCTTCTTGACGGTGATCAGGCCGTCGGCGATCTCCGGCACCTCCTGCTCGAAGAGGCGCTCCAGGAAGTCGTTGGACACGCGGCTGAGGGTGATGTACGGAGTCGTATTGTTCTTCATCTCCACGCTCTTGATGACGGCGCGGACGGAGTCGCTCTTCTTGAAACGCTCGCCGGGGATCTGCTCGCTCTTCGGGATGTGCAGCTCGTTGCCGTCCTCGTCGAGGATGAGCACCTCCTTGGACCAGGTCTGGTAGACCTCGCCGTAGAAAAGCTCGCCCACCTTCTCGGAGTACTTCTTGAAGACGTTCGCCTTCTCGATGTCCATGATGCGGCCCTGGAGGTTCTGGCGGATATTGAGGATGCCGCGGCGGCCGAACGCGGCCAGCGGCAGCTTCTTGGCGTACTGGTCGCCGATCTCGTAGTCGTCGGCGTCGCCGCCGTCCTCCCGGATCCCCTCGATGGTGATCTCGGCGTTCGGGTTCTCGACCTCCTCCACCACATCGAAGTTCTGATAGATCTCGCAAGTACCCTTGTCCACGTTGACGATCACGTCAAAGTTGTCCGAAGAGCCGTAGGTCTTGGCGATCTGGGTCAGAAAGACGTCCTTAAGGACCTGCATCATCACAGGGCGGTCAATGTTCTTCTCCTCTTTGAAGTCCTTGAAGGCGTCAATGAGCGTAATTACTTTTTCCTTTTCCATTTTTATAGTTTATTCTTTAATTGTTTTCAGCATTTCATCCGCCTCGGCGGCGTCGATCCCGACGGAGCCGACGGTGAGGGCGTAGTCTTCGATGTTGCGGTCGAAGGCGGTCAGTACGGCCCGGTGAACGTACTCGCAGTCAGCGAGATCCACATCGGCGTCCGCCTTGTCGATCGTGACTTCAAACACGTTGTCGTCGTCGTTGAACATAATGTCCACGAGGGAGCAGCCGCGCTCTGCGACGGCCTTCTCCACCACTTTTTCGAATTCTGTCCTGTCCATATTCAATCAAAAAGGAAGACCTCTTCGGGGCCTTCCATCTCGTTCACGGGTGCAAAGATAAGTATTTTTTTGTATATTCGCCAAAACTTTGTGATTATGAAGCGACTGACCCTCCTTTTTCTTTCCCTCGCCCTCTGCCTGGGCGCCCTTACCTCCTGCAACCTCGAGCGCACGGGGACTTACTCCTACAGCAATGAAGTCATCCTCCAGATCGAGAACCAGGAGGACTATGCCGCCGTTGAAGAATATATGAAGACCAACTTCGTCGAGATCACGAATAACCCGACCTTCACCGGCCCGATCCACGATGCGATTATGGAGTTCACCAAGCATTTCGTCGAGGAGGAGCAGCGGGTGGACCACGATTTCATCTACTCCCACCTCAAGGAGTCGTCGGACGGCGTCCGGCTGATCGGTTTCTTGTCCGGCCCCAACACCAAGGAATGGGTCGGATACAGCACCTACACGCTGATGGACCTCGACAACTAGAATTCCCTACAGCAGATAATCGATCGAAGCGGGCCCCTCGTTGAAGAGGAGGTCCATCACGGAGAGGTTCGGAACGAACCCGTGCCGATCCGCAAATACCTGATAATAAGGCCGATCCAATCCATTTTCCTGCAGGATTGCGTTCGGCCTTTTCGGATGGATGTCCACGTGCTCTGCGGCGAACTCCGTCGTCGGCACGAGTTCCGTGCGCAGCCCGATCCTGTCCAGGAAGAAGCGGATGATCCGCATGTCCAGCTCCCAGAGCGTCGCGGGGTGCGCGTCCAGGATGGCGAAGAGCTCGTCCCGGTAGTACTCGAAATAGGCGGACGAGCGATAGGCCGTCTCGATGCAGCGCTCCGCCTTCTCCACCCACGGCGTGGAATAATCCACCTCGATCTCGCGGATGGGCAGGTTGAACGTCCCGTCCCGGTGGCGCACCGGGAAATTGAGCGCCTGCGGCCCGTCGGCCGCATAGATGCGGCAGCGGTTGCGGTAGGACTGCTTCTGGTAATTCTCACACGCCTCGATATAAACGGAAGAATACTTTGCGAGGAGCGCAAAGTATTCTGTCGGGGGAAACCAGGCGATGGTGAGGGTCGGCACCATCGCGCTGTTATTCTACGTCGCCCTTGACGCTGACCTCCATGCCGCGGACGATGCCGCGCTTGGAGTTGCGGATGAATTCGAGGATGGTGTCACGCTCCACGGACTGCGGGAAGCCGGCTTCCACCTTGCTGCAGGCGTCGGCGTTGTTCAGCCCCTGGAAATAGATCGTGTCGTAGATGTCCTTGATGTTGCGGATCACGTCGGAATCGAAGCCGCGGCGGCGCAGGCCGACGATGTTGATGCCGGAGTAGCAGATCGGGTTGCGCCCGCAGATGGAGTACGGCGGGATGTCCTTGTTGACGGCCGAGCCGCCGCCGACCATGGCGTGCGTGCCGATGTGGGAGAACTGGTGCACGACGGTGCTGCCGCCGATGATGGCCCAGTCGTCCACGTCCGTCTCGCCGGCGATGCCCACGTAGCTCACCAGGATGCAGTGGTTGCCCACGCGGCAGTCGTGCGCCACGTGCACGTAGGACATGATCAGCGTGTCGTTGCCGACGCGCGTGACGCCCTTGCCGCTGGCCTTGGTGCCGCGGTTGATGGTCGCGCACTCGCGGATGGTGACGCGGTCGCCGATCTCCACCCAGGTCACCTCGCCGTCGAACTTGAGGTCCTGCGGCACGGCGCCGACCACGGCGCCCGGGAAGACCTGGCAGCCGTTGCCCATCTTGACATACGGGAAGATGGTGGCATGGGGAAGGATCTTGCAGTTGTCACCGATGATGACATTGTCGTCGATATATGCGTACGGTCCCACCTCGACGTTTTCGCCGAGCTGGGCACCGGGATGCACGGTAGCAAGGGGATGAATGTTCGTCATAAGCTACTTGATATGCTTGAGCCCCGTCCGGCTCGCCACGCTGTTGATGGTGTGGCCGGGCTTGAAGGCTGTGATTCTGGCTTTCGGGAAGCCGCCCAGCAGGCGCATGTCCCCGATGAGGTCGAGGAGCTTGTGGCGGCCGCACTCGTTCGGGAAATGGAGTTTGATATTGCTGAGGTATCCCTGCGGGGTCACGGACAGATGCGGCTGGCCGAAGAGCCGGCACATGTTCTCGATCTGCTCCTCGCTGACGGGATGCTCCACGATCACGATGGCGTTGTCCACGTCGCCGCCCTTCACCAGGCCCTTGGCGGCCAGGAATTCCAGCTCGTGGAAGAAAACGAAGGTGCGGCAGGGAGCGACCTGGCCGACATAGTCGGCATTCTCCTCCCAATGGGCCTTCTGGACGCCCAGCACCCGGGAATTGAAATCCGAGGTGGCCTCGAAGGACATCTTCTCGGCCGGTTCGACCCGCACCCAGGATCCGCTCTGCTCGTCGCGGACCTCGAACGCCTCGTCGAACTCCAGCCAGACCCGCTCCGCCTCCTGGGCCTGCAGCCCGTCGGGGGCGATGGCGCGCACATAGCGCTCGGCGCTGCCGTCGAGGATGGGCGCCTCCTCGTTGTCGAGCTCGACCCGGGCATTGTCGACGCCCAGGCCCGTCAGGGCGGACATCACATGCTCGATGGTCACCACGGAGACCTCCCCTTCGGAGATCGTGGTGCTGCGGTCGGTACGGCTGATACGGGAGGCGACGGCCGGGATCTCGACCCCGACGTCCGTACGGACGAAACGGATGCCGTAGCCCACGGGGGCCGGCTTCAGGGTCAGGTGGGCATATTTGCCCGTATGGAGGCCGCGTCCTTCGAAAGTATAGGCGGCAGTTAAGGTCTGTTGCTTCATTCGGGCCGCAAAGATACGAATAAAAAATGGATTATTCCTCTTCGCCCGCGCGTTTGAATTTGGCGTATGCCTTCAGGTAGGTCCGGTGCGGGATGGCGGGAATGCCCCATAAGGTCTCGCCCGGCTTGCGGATATTGCTGGTCAGACCGCTCTTGGCGCCCAGCGTGGTGTGGTCGGCGATCTTGATGTGGCCCACGATGCCCACCTGCCCCGCGATGATGCAGCTCTCGCCGATCTGCGTGGAGCCGGCGATGCCCGTCTGCGCGGCCATCACCGTGTTCTTGCCCACCACGACATTGTGGGCGATCTGGCAGAGGTTGTCGATGCGCACGCCGTCCGCGATGACCGTGGACTCCATCGGCGCGCGGTCGATGGTCGTGTTGGAACCGACCTCGACGTCGTTGCCGATGACCACGTTGCCCAGGTGCTCGATCTTGCGCCAGGTGCCGTCCGGCTGCGGCGCGTTGCCGAAGCCGTCGTCGCCGATGATGCAGCCCGCGTGCAGGATCACGCGGTCGCCGATCACCATGCCCGGGAAGATATGCACGCCCGGATAGATGATGCAGTAGGAGCCGATCTTCGTCCCGGCGCCGATCGTCACGTTGTCGTGGATGATCGTGCAGTCGCCGATTTGGCAGTTCTTGCCGATGGTCACGAAGTCGCCCACGCTCACCCGCTTGCCCAACTTCGCGCTGCAGGCGATGCGGGAGCGCAGCGAGCGGCGGCGGCGATACTTCTTCTTCTGGTCGGCCATGTACTTGAGCAGTTCGGCCAGGGCGTTGTAGGCGTTCTCCACGCGCACCAGCGTCGGAACCACCGCCTCCTTGGGGGTAAAATCATTATTTACCAGCAGGACCGAGGCCCTGCTGGTATAGACGTACTGTTCGTATTTCGGATTGGCGTAGAAGCAGAGCTGGCCCGGCTTGCCGTGTTCAATCTTTGCGAAGGATGTTACTTTGGCGTCCGGATTTCCCTCCACGGTCCCGTGGAGGACCTCCGCCAGTTGCTTTGCAGTTAGTTCCATTCTCTTATTTTAAAATCTCCAGCCGAAGGTCATGGCGACGTTCCAGAGGTCGCGGCGGTTCAGGATGCGCGGTGCATCCACGTAGGCGTGGTTGCCAAGGCTGTCATAGCTGTCATAGTCGTAGTACGGCGCGAAGGTCACGGCCGGGTAGCGCGTCATCCGCACGGCGACGTCCCAGAAGAAGGAGCCGGGCGAGGAATAGCCGAAACCGAGCGAGAAGGTCCGGGTGCGGTCGCCGTAGTAGTGCGGCGTCACGAGGTTCTTCACGTGATTCAGGTAGGAGTAGTAATCTGCATAGAAATCATTGAGCTCCACCTTCTGGCCGTCCGAGGAGGTCCACCAGCGCTCCGGCGAGGTCTGCATGGAATAGCCGGCCCGGAGGGTCCACTCCGGCGTGACGCGCAGCTCGGCGCCCACGCGGATGTTGTGCTCCACGCCCGCAAAGTAGCGGTTGGCCATGTTCTGCTGGAGGAAGGTGTCCTCGTTCATGCGATTCTCGCGGACTTCGCGGAAGCGCATGACGCTGTAGTCAGCCAGCTCGTAGTCCACGCTGATCAGGCCTTTCTTCCCGAAGGTGAAGGCGGCGCCGAAGGAAGCGCGGTACGGCGAGCGCAGCAGGTAGGAATACTGGCCCTGCGGCGAGGAGGCGCTGTCATTGTAGTACGCATCGTCGTAATTCGTGGCGGCGGAATACGACCAGCTCTCGGAGACCGTGTACGCGGTCGGGGTCTGGAAGGACGCACCGAGGCGCAGGCCGTCGACCGGGCGGAGGATGACACCGACCTTGGCGTAGACACCGGCCATCTCGGCCAGGTACTGATAGCCATAGGAACCGTTGCGGAAGTAGGTCTTGTAGCCGTCGTCATACTCGATCGGGAAATCGGTGGGGTCGACCGCCGCCTCGTAGAAGGACTCGTAGTAGCGGTAGCGGGCCGACGGGATGCCGATATTGAAACCGAAGTAGACACGGTCGGAGAAGTTCATGCCCATGTTCAGGATGAGGTCGTTCTTGCTGCCGTACTTGGTCTGGTAGGAGCTCTGCGACAGCGCGCCGGGCACATAGTGGTAGTCCCCGTTGGGCGAGATCGTCTCCGTCACGCCGGCGTACTGGTCCTGCCAGCCATAAGTGCCGTACATGCCGCCCTGATAGGCTGCCAGCAGATCCCAGGGATAGTCGCTGTTATTGAAGGAGGTGTACTCCTTGAGCACGCGCTCGTCGTAGCCATAGGCCGCGTCGGCGAACTCCGCGATCATGGAAGTCCGGTTGTTGGAGCCGAAGGCCTCCGTGAGGTAGTGGTAGTTGTTGGTCTGGTTCGAAAGGAAACCGAACGAGACGGTCTTGAGGCCATAGCGGTTGCCCGTCGAGAAGTTCACCGTGGCGCCGATGTTCGGCAGGTTCATCCGGCCGTGCGAGAGGCGGTTGGACAGGCCGTAGTTGCCCTCGCCCGACGGCGAATAGGCGGAATTGACGGCGGAGATCGTCACGCCGGGCGTGACCACGAACTGGCCGTAGGACACCACGGCCGAACCGGCCGGGTTGATGCCGATGGATCCGAGGTCGCCGCCGATGGCGGTCATCGCGTTGCCCAGCGCCATGCTGCGGGCCGTGCCGTAGTACTGGTTCTGACTGAAGTTGATCGCATCCGAAAGGGTCTGCGCTCCGGCCGAAACCGTAGCGGCAATCATCGCCGTTGCAAGAAGTATCTTTTTCATTTTCTTTCGTTTTTAGGGTTAAACACAGGGGTGGGCTTAGGTTTTGTTTCTCTAGTCATTCCGGGCTTGACCCGGAATCTCTGTTACCTGCGTCCGCCGCTGCGGGCACCGCCGCCACCGCCACTGTGCGAGGCGTTGCCGCTGCTGTGCGAAGCGCCGCCACCACCGCCGCTGCTGCGGGTTGCACCGCCGCCGTAGGAGCCGCCGGAGCTCCGGGAGGCGCCGCCGTAGGAGCTGCTCGACGAACCGCTGCGGGTCGCACCGCCGCCGTAAGAGCTGCTCGAAGAGCTGCTCCGGGAGGAGCTGCGGGCTGCGTCGTTGTAGGAGCCGCTGCGCGTGGGGTTGCCGCTGTTGCTGTTCTTATTCTGATACGTGCGGGAAGGGTTGTAGCCCTGCTCGCGGGTACGGATCGTCGAAGAGCCGCCGGATGCGGAAGAGCGGGTGTTGCCGGAGGTCGAAGACGCGCTCGCGGTGGCGCGTGCTCTGCTCGCCGGCCGGACGTTGGTCCCGCTGCGAAGGATGGTGCTGCCGGAAGATCCGGGCGCGCCGTAACGGTAGTTCGGCCCGCTGCCCGGGCGCCGCTCGCGGCTGCCGCCCACGGACGTGGTGGCACGCGGCGTGCGGACTACGTCGCGGCCGCGGTAGGAACCGCCGCCACCGCCCCAGTAGCCGCCGGGGTAGGAAGGATGGTCGTACCAGCCGTAGCGATGGCCGTACCAGCCATAGCCGTAGCCGCCGTACCAGGGATCATAATACCAGGGGTCGAAGTAGCTGTAGTACCAGGGATCATACCAGCCGCCATAGTAGCCGTACCAGTTGTCCCAGAAAGGATCGTACCAGCTTCCGTAATACCGGTTCCAGTAGTGGCAGCCAAAGGCCAGGCCACCCCACAGCCAGGGGGAATAATGGTAACGGTTATAACGGCTGTACCAGGCAAAGTCCCACGGGTCGTCGAGGATGATGACCAGCGTGTCGCGGCCCTGCTTGTGTGCTATATTGGCGGCCGCCTTATTCTCAAAATCCTTTTGGCTAAGCAGGCGGACGACCTCGGGTTCCTCGCCGATCTTGGCGTAAATCTCATCTTGGAACCGCTGCTGTGAATACTGAGCAGTGGTGCCACAGGATGCCATGACCAGCAGTAGGACAGGCAGTAAAAGTGTCGTGCTCCGTTTCATATTTTCGTCTCCTATCTAATAAAAGTTATTATCTTTGCGGTTGCAATTATGATGCCGCAAGGCTTCTTTACTAGTATAGATGCAAAATTCGGAAAAAAACGCAGATTTCTATAAGCATTATGGCAAAAGAGGTTACCAAACGATCTGACAATTACTCACAATGGTATAACGACCTGGCCCTGAAGGCCGATCTCGCCGAGCAGTCCGCCGTGCGCGGCTGCATGGTCATCAAACCCTACGGCTACGCCATCTGGGAGAAGATGCAGGCCACGCTGGACGGTATGTTCAAGCGCACGGGCGTGCAGAACGCCTATTTCCCGCTCTTCATCCCCAAGTCCTTCTTCAGCCGTGAGGCGGAGCACGTGGCGGGATTCGCCAAGGAGTGCGCCGTGGTCACGCACCACCGCCTGATGAACGCCCCCGACGGGAGCGGCGTGGTGGTGGACCCGGAAGCGAAGCTCGAAGAGGAACTGATCGTCCGTCCGACCTCCGAAACCATCATCTGGAGCACCTACAAGAACTGGATCACCTCCTGGCGCGACCTTCCTATCCTCTGCAACCAGTGGTGCAACGTCGTCCGCTGGGAGATGCGCACGCGCCTCTTCCTCCGCACCGCGGAGTTCCTCTGGCAGGAGGGCCACACGGCCCACGCCACCGCCGAGGAAGCCGAGGCGAAGGCCTATGAGATGGTGCACGTCTACGCCGACTTCGCCCGCAACGTGATGGCCCTGCCGGTCATCGTGGGCCACAAGAGCCCCAACGAGCGCTTCGCCGGCGCCCTCGACACCCTCACCATCGAGGCGATGATGCAGGACGGCAAGGCCCTCCAGGCCGGCACGTCCCACTTCCTCGGACAGAACTTCGCCAAGTCCTTCGACGTGCAGTTCACCAACAAGGAAGGCCAGCAGGAGTACGTCTGGGCGACGTCCTGGGGTGTCAGCACCCGCCTGATGGGCGCCTTGATCATGGCCCACGGCGACGACAACGGCCTCGTCCTGCCGCCGAAGCTCGCCCCGATCCAGGTCGTCATGGTGCCGATCTACAAGACCGACGAGGAGCGCAACGCCGTCCTCGACAAGATGGCCGTCCTGAAGCGCGGCCTCGAGGCCCTCGGCCACAGCGTGAAGATCGATGACCGCGACACGGTCCGTCCGGGCTTCAAGTTCGCCGAGTGGGAGCTCAAGGGCGTGCCCGTGCGGCTCGCCATGGGTGCCCGCGACCTCGCCGCCGGCACCGTGGAGGTGGCCCGCCGCGACACGCTCACCAAGGAAACGATGGCCCTCGAGGGCATCGAAGAGCATATCTCCAAGCTGCTCGACGACATCCAGCAGAACATCTACAACAAGGCCCTCGCCTTCCGCGAGGCCAACGTTGAGAAGTGCGACGACTGGGAGGAGTTCAAGACCAAGATCCAGACCGGCAAGTTCCTGCTCTGCCACTGGGACGGCACGGTCGAGACCGAGCAGGCCATCAAGGACGCCACCAAGGCCACGATCCGCTGCATCCCCATCGACAGCTACGTCTGCGAGGAGGAAGGCCGCGACATCTTCTCCGGCAAGCCGTCCAAGCGGCGCGTCGTCTTCGCGATTTCCTACTAACCGTAAAATCCGGACAGCATGAAGAGACTCCTGACCCTGACCGCCGTCCTGCTGGCCGCCACGCTGGGCGCCCGGGCGCAGGACGACGTCCTGAAGGCCGCCGCGGAGGCCGCGGCCGCGTACGCAGAAGCGCCCAAGGCGGAAGAGGAGGTGCAGAAGCCTTCCTACTGGAAGAAATACGCCACCTTCGACCTCGGATTCAGCCACACGGGCCTCTGGTCCTGGGCTTCCGGCGGCTACAACACCGCCAGCCTGCGCCTCGGCTTCGACGGCAACCTCAACTACGCCCGCGACCTCGTCACCTGGACCAACCGCCTGCAGCTGACGTACGGCTTCCTGTGGTCCGCCGATAAGGAAAACCTCCTCCAGAAGAGCGCCGACCTGATGCAGTTCGAGAGCCGTTTCGGCTACAAGACCTCCGCCGAGAGCGACTGGAGATACACCGCCGACCTGACCTTCAAGTCGCAGTTCTCCGACAGCTACGACTCCTACAAGCAGGACGCGACCTCCAAGCTGTGGAGCGGCACACTCAAGTCCGGCCTCTTCTCCCCCGCCTACCTGACCTTCGGTCTGGGTATCTCGTGGGACCCGGCCCCCTGGTTCGACCTCAACATCTCCCCGGTCACGGGCGGATTCATCTTCTGCTCCATCCCGGAGCTCCGCAAGAAATACGGTATGCAGCTCAAAGACAGCTCGTTGGACCCCACCGTCGGGGCAAACTACTACAGTTCGCTCTTCCAGCTCGGTGCGCAGATCAAGGCCGGCATCAAGACCTCGATCAACGACGTGGTCAACTTTGAGACGCAGCTCACCCTCTTCACGGACTACCTCAACCACCCCTTCGTGTGGAACCGCGTCAACTGGGACAACAAGTTCGCCTTCCTCGTGGGCAAGTACATCAAGCTCTCCCTCGACACCTGGCTCATCTACGACCCGGTCGTGATGATCGCCGGCAAGGACGGCGGCGACGTACGCCAGCGCGTGCAGTTCAAGGAGTTCTTCTCCTTTGCCTTCACCTACACCTTCGGCAAGAAATAAGATGCGTCGTATCCTGCTCGCCGTCAGCGGGGGCATCGACTCGATGTACCTGGCAAACCGGGCCCCGGAGCTCTTCCCCGGAGCCCGGTTTGCCGTCGCGCACTGCAACTTCACGCTGCGCGGCGCGGAGTCGGACGGCGACGAGCAGTTCGTGCGCGACTGGTGCGCCGCGCACGGGCTGGACTGCTTCGTACGGCGCTTCGAGACGGCCGCGTACGCGGCGGAGCACGGCGTCAGCATCGAGATGGCGGCGCGCGAGCTGCGCTACGCCTGGTTCGCGGAGCTCTGCCGCGCGGAAGGCTTTGCGGCCGTGGCCGTGGCCCACAACGCCGACGACAACGCCGAGACGATGCTCCTCAACCTCCTGCGGGGCACGGGCACCCGCGGCCTGCGGGGCATGGGCGACCGCGACGGCATCGTGCGGCCCCTGCTGGACACGCCCCGCGCCGAGATCCGCGACTGGATGCTCGCGCACGGCTGCGCCTGGCGCGAGGACAGCACCAACGCCGACAGCACCCCCAAGCGCAACCGCATCCGCAACGAGGTGTTCCCCATTTTCGCGAAGATCAACCCTTCCTTCCTCCGCACGCTCGGCGAGGACATGGAGCGCATCGCGCGAACGGACGACATCGCCGAGAGCTGGTTCCGCTCCGTCCGCGAGGGCCTGACGACCGCGGACGGCGCCGTGCGCATCCCCGCCGTGCTCGCCCTCGAGCACTGGGAGTACGCCCTCTGGCGCCTGCTCGAAGGCGCCGGGCTCAGCGCCCCCACCTTCGGCAAGCTGGTCGCCCTGCTGCGCCGCTACAAGGACGAGCCGCGCGGCACCGTCACCATCGGGGGCAAGACCTTCGAGGGGACGGGCACTACACTTCGGATCGAAAAGGAATTAATTATTTCTCAATAATATAGACGTCATCGCCGGGCTCGGCGAAGTAGAACTGCTCGCGCGCATAGCGCTCGAGCGTGTCGCGGTCGCCCGTCATCATCTGAATCTGCCGGTCGAGGTCCTCGTTCTCCTGGCGGTACTGCTCGATCTGCCGCTCCTGGCGGCGCAGGGTGACGCCCGCCTGGACCCAGCTCACGACGCTGTCCTTCTTCAGGAAAAGGAACAACAGGAAGAGCGCCGTCGCCACGATGGCGTAGCGGATGAACGAACGCTGCTCCTTCTTGTTGCCGTCCTTGTCGCGATTCCAGATGTCTTTGGTGTATCTAGCCATGATTATTTGCACAAAAATAACTATTTTTGCGGAAAGTATATAAATCCAAATTCTACATGAAACCTACACTTCTCGTCCTCGCCGCCGGCATGGGTAGCCGTTACGGCGGACTCAAGCAGATGGACGGCCTCGGCCCCAACGGCGAAACCATTATCGATTATTCCATTTACGACGCCGTACAGGCCGGTTTCGGCAAAGTGGTTTACATCGTCCGCGAATACTTCCTCGAGCAGTTCAAGGAGGCGGTCGCGCGCAAATACAGCAACGTCAAGTGCACCGACGGAAGCCCCCTGGAGTTTGTCTTCGTGACCCAGGAGCTGGACAAGATCCCCACCCGTTTCCTGCCGGTCAACCCCGAGCGCCAGAAGCCCTGGGGCACCGCCCACGCCATGCTGATGGCCGCCGACGTGATCAAGGAGCCCTTCACCGTCATCAACGGCGACGACTTCTACGGCCGTGAGTCCTTCCGCATCGCCGGCGACTGGTGCCGTGCGCACGCGGGCAGCAAGGGCGTCTTTGGCATCGTTGGCTTCGAGCTGGACCACACGCTCAGCGAGTCCGGCGGCGTATCCCGCGGCATCTGCCACTACGACGCGATGCAGCGCCTGACCGACGTGATCGAGCACCTGAACATCGTGAAGGGTGACGACGGCGCCGTCACCGGCGACAACTCCGCCACCGGCGAGCACGTGGTGCTGCGCGGCAGCGACCTCTGCTCGATGAACATGTGGTGCTTCACCCCCGACTACTTCGAGAAGAGCGCCGTGCTGTTCGAGGATTTCCTCGAGCTGAACGGCCGGGAGCTCAAGAAGGAGTTCTACATCCCCTACGCCGTGGACTGCATGATCCGCTGCGGCGACGCCCGCTGCGACGTCCTCTCCACCCCGGCCCACTGGTTCGGCGTCACCTACAAGGAGGACCGTCCCGGCGTGGTCGAGAAATTCGCCCAGCTCGCCCGCGAGGGCGTCTACCCGTCCCCGCTTTATCAGTAAGACCATGGCAAAGAGACAAGGCCCCCGCAATTACGGCTTCTACGAGAAGTTCTCCTGGTACGTCCCCGGTGTGGCGGACATGTTCATCCTGCTGGCCTGGCTGCTGGTCGGCACCCTGCTGGGCAGCCTGCTGACCCTCCCCTTCGTCGCCCTCCTCGGGCAGGAGGCCGCTTCGCAGTACGCCATGCTCATCTCCTACCCGCTGATGTTCATCCCGCCGATGATCTACGCCAGCGTCAAGAGCCGCAACAACAGCATGACCTGCCGCGGTCTGAAGCTGGACAGCTCGCATTTCAGCCCGCTGGGCGGCGCGCTATGCGTCCTGCTCGTGATGGTGGGGACCCTCGCGCTGGGCATGGCCACGGACCCGCTCGCCAACCTGCTGCCCGACATGCCGAAATGGCTGGAGGATACGCTCAAGGGCCTGACGTCCGGCGACAACCTCTTCATGAACTTCATCCTGGTGAGCATGTTCGCGCCGTTCTTTGAGGAGTGGCTCTGCCGCGGCATGGTCCTGCGCGGCCTGCTCGGCAACAAGGTGAAGCCCGTCTGGGCCATCTTGATTTCGGCGGCCTTCTTCGCCTTCATCCACCTCAACCCCTGGCAGGCCCTGCCGGCCTTCCTGCTCGGCTGCCTGTTCGGTTATGTGTACTACAAGACCGGCTCCCTGCAGCTGACGATGCTGATGCACTTCACCAACAACACTTTCGCGTTGGTGCTGGCCAATCTCGACGCTTTCAAGGATGCTGATTCCTTCTCCGAAGTGATCGGTGCCCAGCCGTACTGGATCATCGTCGCCGCCAGCGCCCTGCTGCTCGTGCTGATTGTCCGGGCTTTCCGTCGCATCCCGATGGAGCAGCCGGAGGGCAACATGGACCCGGTCAAGCCGCTGTTTGAAGAATAGTCGCCCGCGCTGCGGCGACATCGTGAACACGAAGTATCTCCGCCCCGTGCGCCAGCGCGAGGCGGTGTGCTTTTTCTGTGTCGCCGCCCGTGAAGCGCTTGTCGGCGGCGCCGATCAGGATCGGCCGGCCGAAGGCCTGCAGCGCCTCCAGCTTGTCGAGGATCTCCCAGTTCTGCTCCGCCGTCTTGGCGAAGCCCAGGCCCGGGTCGAGGATCCACTCGGCGATGCCGTGCGCCTCCGCCCGCCGGGCGAAATCGGAGAAATACGCCGCCAAGGCGGGCATGATACCATCCGGATAGTCCACCTGCGCGTCCATCGTGCGGGGGTTGCCCCGCTTGTGCATCGCGACGTACGGGAGCCCCCGCTCCCCGACGGTCGCGAGCATGTCGGGATCGTCCTCGCCCGCGGAGATGTCGTTGACGAGGAAACGCCCCGCGCAGTCGTACACGCGGCGGACAATCTCCGCCCGCGTCGTGTCGACCGAGAACGGAATGCTGCGGTCCCACTCGCGCACGACGGGCGCGAGCCGGGCCCATTCCTCCTCCAGCGAAACATCCTCCGCCCCGGGGCGCGTGGAGATGGCGCCCAGGTCGATCAGATCGGCGCCCTGCGCCATCAGCGCGCGGATGCGCTCCTGCGCCTGTTCGGCGCGGACGCGGCTCGGTGCGAAGAAGGAATCGGGCGTCAGGTTGACGATAGCCATGATTTGTACCATACCACAAAATTAGCGAAAAATTGCTTACCTTTGTGTGTTATGCTTATCGTTTTGGAAGGCCTGGACGGCGCCGGCAAGTCCACCCAGGTCCGCATGTTCAGAGAATACCTTGCCACGGTCTGTCCCCAGCTGGAGTACATCCATTTCCCGCGCTACGACGCGCCGCTGTGGGGCGGCCTGATCGGCAAATTCCTGCGCGGCGGCTTCGGCACCATCGAGAGCGTCCACCCGCAGCTGGTGGCCCTGCTCTTCGCCGGCGACCGCGCGGACGCCGCGGCGGACATCCGCCGCACGCTGCGCGCGGGCGGCACGGTCCTGCTGGACCGCTACGTCTATTCCAACATCGCCTACCAATGCGCCAAGCTCCCCTCCGACCGCGAGGCGGAGGAGCTCCGCGAATGGATCAACAACACCGAGTACGGCCAGTTCGACCTGCCGCGCCCGGACCTGAACATCTTCCTCGACGTGCCCATCGGCTTCGTGGAGCAGAGCCTCACGGCGCAGCGCGCCGGCGGCGACCGCAATTACCTCCACGGCCAGCAAGACATCCACGAGGCCGACATCAACTTCCAGCGCCGCGTGCGGGACATGTACCGCCGCCAGGCCGCGCTGGATCCGCATTTCATCGTCGTGGACTGCAGCGACGCCGAAGGGCGCATGCTGCCGCCCGAAGCCATTTTCGAAAAGATCAAAGCCGTCTATGAGAGTTATCCGAAGGATTAGCGCCGTCCTGATCGGCTTCGTATTCTTCCTCGCGGGCATCCTCAAGCTCATGGATCCCGTGGGCGCCCGCCTTGTCGTGGAGGAATACCTCAAATTCATGCATCTCAACTTCCTGATGGGCGCTGCGGGCTTCCTCGGCTCCGGCATGGCTCTGCTCGAGGCGCTCGTCGGCGCCGCCCTCATCACGGGCGTGTGGCGCCGCGTCGTGGCCGCCGTGACGGGCATCATGCTGGCCCTCTTCACGCTGCTGACCCTGCTGCTCTACATCAAGAACCCCAACATCGACTGCGGCTGCTTCGGCGAGATCATCCACCTCACGCACGCCCAGAGCCTGATCAAGAACCTCATCCTGCTGGCCATGTGGGCGCTCGCGTTCCTGCCCTTCCGCAAGATCGAAATCACGCGCAAGGTCAAGTACGTCAGCTTCCCCATCGCCGCTGCCTCCATCTGTTTCTTCCTGCTCTACTCGTCCTTCAACATCCCGCTCGTCGACTTCACGCCCTTCAAGCCGGGCGCCGAGCTGATGCTCCCCTGGGACATCGACGACCCCACCGACAACCGCACGCCCACGCTCTCCATCAGCGACGCCTCCGGCGAATACGTGGACGAGAAGCTGGTCGAAGGCCAGCTCGTGGTGGTGTCGGTCTACGACCCGGAGAAGATGCGCGCGAACCACTGGGCCCGCGTGCAGCGCGTGGTGCAGGACGCCAAGGACGCGGGCTTCACGCCCATGGTCCTGGCCGCCTCTACGCCGGAGGAGATGCACCAGCTCGTGTCCTCGCACGAAGTGCTGGACGCCACCTATTTCGCCGACCGCAAGAAACTGCTGACGCTGAACCGCTCCAACGGCGGCGCCGCCTTCATCCAGGACGGCCTCATCGTCACCAAGTGGCACCGCCTCGACCTCCCCGACCACCAAAAGCTCGAGGACTTCGCGGCCGAGGATGTGACAGAGTCACTCCTCTCCGAGAACAACCGCGACCGGATCAAGCTGCAGGCCTTCCTGCTCTATATCTTCGCGGTGATGCTGCTGATGTAGCGGCTTATTCTTCCGTATAGATTTCCACGATGTGGTCGCCCGCGAGGAACTTCCGGGCGAGGTCGCGCACGTCCCGCGCCTTGATGCCGCGGAGCAGCGCGTCGTAGTCGGCGTCAAAGTCGCAGCCCCAGAGCACGGTCCTGACCAGGCGGTCGTTCTGCTCCAGCAGCGAGCTGGCTGCGCGGCGCTCCAGCTCCCCGTGGCGCTTGCGGATGTACTTCCCGGCCTGGTCCATCTCCTCGGCCGTCGGGCCGTCCTTCGCCATCGCCTCCATCACGTCACGGACGTCGCCGACCAGCAGCTGCGTCATCTCCGGACGCGTCTGGAAGTCCACCACGCCCCGCCAGGGCAGGGTCGGATTGTCCGGGACTTCGGTAGAGAAGCCCACGTGATAGGTCCCACCGCGCTCCTCGCGGATGAGGTTCAGGTAGCGGGCGGAGAGGATGTAATCGAGGAAGTCCGACACCAGGATGCTGCGCGTCGTGGTCTTCACGTCAGCCACGTACATGTAGTCGATGTTCGAGACCGGCTCCGACTCGGGGGCGTTGGTCTCCGTGATCAGCTGCCGGCCCTTCAGGACGGGCTTCGGCAGGGCTGTGGCGGTCTTCTGATAAGGGTATTCGCCCTGCAAAGACGCCACGTACTGACAGACGTACGCCTCGATGTCGGCGCGGTCCAGGTCGCTGGTGATGAAGACCGTCAGGTGCGCGAAGTCGGTGAACGCCCGCTCGTACACCTCGCGGAGCAGGGCCATGTCCACCGCCTCGATGGCAGCGGAGTCGAAGGGATGCAGCCAGGGATGGTCGCCGTAGACCTGCTTGGTGTACTTATCCTCGAAGGCCGTGCGGGGATTCGGCTTGCGGCCGAGGTTCTTGAGGTTGTCCGCCTTGGTCTTCTCCAGGCCGGCCTCCTCGCCGAGGTACGGCTCCTGAAGCAGCAGCCAGCCGGTCTTGAAGGCGGCCTCCTCCTTGCCCCGGGCGGCGCTCAGCTCGACCGAGGCGGCCTGCTGCTGCGTGCGGGTCAGGATGTTCACCCCGGAGAGCTCCGGGAAAGCACGCAGCGCCTGGCGCTCGCAGCCGCGGAAGCCGAGCGTGCGGTTGTCATACGCCGCGGCAAAGCGCGCGGCGGTGAGCTTGTCGGCCGGATAGCTCCGGTAGCCGGTGTCGAAGCGCCAGATGGTGGCCAGGTGGACATTCGCCTTCACGGGCGCCGCCTGGCGGTAGTAGACCTTCGCGCCGTTGGAGAGCAGCCACTCCTCGTAGCCGCCCAGGCGCTTGTTCGCGGTCCTTTTCACGATGCGGCCGGGCGTCACGGCCACGTCGAAGTCCAGCTTCGGATAGTTGAGGTACTGCGCCTCCAGCGGCTCCGCCTCCACGCTCGCGAGAATGGCGCGCACCGCGTCGGCGGACGGGGCGAAGCCCGGATTCTCCACGGGGTTGTAGCAGGTGGAGTAGATGGCCTCGCTGTCGAGGAACATGTCCGCCGGGTAGTCCCGGACGCTCTCCCAGCTGATGCCGGATAAAACCTTATTCTGGACGTCCTGGAGCTCGACCGGGTCGAGCAGCGGGTGGTTGCGCAGGAAGTGCTCGATCGCCGCCTTCACGAGCTCCTCGCTCTTGACTTCGTCGCGGCTGAGTTCGCGGTCCAGGTGGAAGCGCTGCGCCACGCTGAGCTTCGCCGCTTCGAACTCGTCCGGGCTGATGCCGAACTGGACCAGGCGCCGGATCTCGCGTGCGGTCATCTCCATGGCCTCCGCCACGCGGTCCTTGCTCTTGGGCGTGACGGTGAAGAGGCTAATGTAGTAGTCCGGCTCGTACTCGTTCGTCACCAGCACCGCTGAGCGGGCGGGACAGTCGCGCTGCTGCGCGAGCCGGCGCAGGCGCTCGTTGAGCACCGCCGAGACGATCTGGCGGCTGAAGGCGTCGCGGATGTATTCTTCCGTGATCCGCTCCGCGCGATCGGGATAGGGCTGCTTGAAGATGAACTTCACCACCCCGACCTTGAGGTGCTCGTCGGCCATGTCCTCGATCAGCGGCTCCGTCCGCTTCGCGGGCAGGTAGCGCCCCTTCTGCGCCGGGTCGACGGCCTTCGGGATGTCGGAGAATTTCGCCCGCACGCGGGCCTCCATCTCGTCCACGTCAAAGTCGCCCACCACGATGATCGCCTGCAGGTCGGGACGGTACCACTTATGATAGAAGTCCAGGATCTCCTCGCGCTTGAAGCCGTTGATGACCTCGTAGGAGCCGATCACGGTCCGCTCCGGCTGCTTGGAGCCCTTGTAGATGAGTCCGTTCTGGAGATTGTTGATGCGCGTGCGCGAATCGTCGCGCAGGCGCCATTCCTCGCTGATCACGCCCCGCTCGTCGTCCAGCGCCTGCTGCTCGCAGGAGATGTCGCAGGACCAGTCGTGCAGCACCGTCAGCACGGAGTCCACGAACGACTCGCGCACCAGGGGCACGGACGAGAGGTTGTAGACCGTCTCGTTGCGCGTGGTGTAGGCGTTGACGTTGTAGCCGAAGCGCACGCCGTCCTTCGCCAGGAACTCCAGGATCCCCTTCCCCGGATAGTGCCGGGTGCCGTTGAAGGCCATGTGCTCCAGGAAATGCGCCAGGCCGTTCTGGTTGTCCTCCTCCTGCAGCGCGCCCACGTGGTGCGCGATATAGAAATCCGCGCAGCCGGCCGGCAGCTCATTGTGGGCCAGGTAATAAGTCAGACCGTTGTCGAGCCGCCCGACGCGGAACTCGGAATCGGGTGCGATGGGCTGGGCGCCCGCGTTTCCGAGCAGGGACAGCGCGAGCAGGCAGAAGAAGAATCGTTTCATGGTAAAACTAGAAATTAACGCCGAGGGTCAGCAAGGCCTCGTTGCGGTAGCCGCTCTGCAGGTATTGCGGCGCGGCGAGCAGGGATACGAAGCGGTCGGAAACCGTCAGATAAGGGACAAGCCCCCGGAAACCCAGCATGGACCAGGTAAAGGAAAGCGACGCGCCCGCACGAGCGGCCGTGTCATATTCAAACTGGCGGTAGAGCCATTCGTCGAAAGACTTGAGCTTGGACGTGCCTAAGTTCGAGAAGGCTTCGTCCGTTTTGGGATCGCCGGTGCCCCACAGGAAGGAAAGACCCGCGGCAAAAGTAAAACAGTCGGAGGCGCGCTTGACGTTGCGCTCCCCGGCCACCTGCGCCGACAGGTTCAGATAGTCCTGGTGGCGGCAGGAAGGATAGAAATCGACATTCTGATTGCGCAGGTTCCCCTCGACGGAAGCGGAAAGCATCCAATCGGGGCGGAATCCCGAGAGCCCCTTCTCCCACTTGTACGCCACGCGGGCAGTCAGGTCCAGGCGGTCGAGGGTTCTGTTCCGGCCATGGTACTCCACGGTCGTGGCCATGCCGGACTGCGCCTTGTAGGTGTAGGAATTGGTGTAGCGGGACAGATACTTCACCCCGAGATCGTACGCAATCCGGTGCGAAGCGTCCCGGGCGGGGATCAGCCAGACGCCTTCAAAAGAAGCCTCCGGTCCGCTGAATTCGCAGAACACCACGGACGTGGAGGTCCGGCTGCCATAATAGCCGGTCCGCCAGAGGGCGGACAGCTGGCCATGATACTTGATCCGGGATCCGATCACCGTCTGCAGGGAGAGGCCGTAGCGCTCGTTGGCCAGGGGCCGCATGTTCGATACGGACACATAGCCGGCATCGCCTTCGAAAATCTCCCGGTTGCCCAGGAACGCGCCCTGGTCCACCAGAATGTCAAACTGACGGTCAATGGTGCCGAAAAGGCCGGCACTGAGCTGCTCCAGGCTGTGGCGATAAATGAAATTACCGCCCAGGGAGAATTGCTCGGAAGGATGCCACATCACACCGGGCGCGACCTTGAGATCCATCACCACGTTCAGGAAACGCGGATCCTTGAACTTCGTCTGGTCGGCGGCCGTGTAATCCACCCGAAGGCCGGCGCTGAAGCGGTCACTGAACGAGTAGGAAATCGCACCGTAGAGGGAATAGGTCTCCCGCTTCTTCTGTCCGACGGTCGTGCCGTCCTCTTCCAGGAAATTGACCGGGTTGTCTGAAGGATCCATCAGGATCTGTGCACCCATGCCCTTTCCCCGGGCATGCGCGTAAGAAAGTCCTCCGGCGAAGACGATGCGGTCGGAAACCCGCTGGAAGGACCTGGTGCCGACGTTCAGCTTCCAGCTGTCGGGAGATCCCTCCAGCGGAACGAGACCGCCGTAATGCATGATAAAGGATCCGGTCGCCTCGGAAAAGTGTTCTTCCCCCAGGGAACTCAAGCCTGCCGCATTCTCGAAGGAGAGCAGCGGATTCCGCTCCACGGCAAGCTGGAAATCGCGCACCGGCTCCTGCCCCGCGGCCGAAGCTGCGAGGCAGAGGGTCAGTACGACAATCAAGGTTATCGACCGGAATCGCATAACTTACTTCTTGATGGAAGCCACTTTACGGACATGGAAGTCCGCGTCGGAGTTATTGGAATCCATGTAAACGATCTTCGCGCCCTTGGCGATCGAAGCCTCAGCGTCGATGCCGGAAGGATCGGTATCATCAGCGCTGACGGCACCGGCATAATCATAAACCAGCTTGCCGGCATTCTCAGCGATCGCCTCCGTAGCCGCCTTGTCGACATTGCGGTAGATCGTATAACCCATAGCATTCGTAGCAAAAACGACCTTGCCGGTGTTGACTTCGGCCGGGAAGCGGAAGTAGTTCTTCGTCTCATCGGCGTCGCCCCAGATATCCACGGCATCCAGCACCCAGGACGTCGGGATCTTGCAGTAGTTGCCGGACTTGTTCGAGGAGCGGTTATCGAAGTTGGCCTCGTTCTTCACAAAAGCCTGGATGTCCTCGCCGGGCATCAGGAGCATCGGAGCGGCCGTCTTGATCGGGAACGGCCATGCGGAGCCCTGACCGAACTCGTAGGTCTTCATCTGGTGGCTGGCCGGGATGTCCGCGGAAGGCGCGGGATACTGGGTGGCGCCGTTAAAACCAGACTCAGGATCATAGGTGACATAATCCGCATGGCTCAGGTCAACCGAGTTGGTGTAAGTTTTGGTATGGTCAATCGCGCCGTTGACGGAGATAACGATCTGAGAGTACGGAGCAATCTTGACGGACGTTCCGGACTGGAACCACCAGATACCATACGAAGCGGGCGTCCAGCCGGCAGCCGCATATTCAATGACGCCGCCGGTAATCGCGTACTTGTTGGTGGAGCTCATGCTGCTGATCTGGGCCATGGCCAGACACATGCCGCTGGCGTCCACCTCCATGTCGGAGTTGTTGTACACGATGACATACTTGTCATTCTGCCAATTTTTGGAACCTGAGTTATCCTTACAGCCACCGTTGTACACCTCCTTGATGATCAGCTGGCTGGCCTTGGAGGCCGTGAGTTCCAGGCGCATGGTAGCAAACTCCTTTCCGGTGGCAATCTCAGGCACCATGATGTTGACGCTGCCGTTGTAGTTGACCATGACAGCGCTCTCCGAAGCACGGTAAGAAGCGGTGGCGGTATAGGTCCCCACCGAGACAGTAAACTTCACGACGCCGGAATCATCGGTCAGCGCATCAAAAGTAGCGCTGCCGGAGGCGAGCGTCACCGGAACGCCGGCGACGGCGAAAGGAGCGCCGTTGTACATCAACTGGATCGGCACTTCAACAGTGGTCGGGCGCTTCTCGCAGGAGATCAGCGCAAGGCTGAGCGCCGCCAAAACAAAAAATAAAACCTTCTTCATAACACTATAAGATTAAAATTTAAGTCGTAAAGTAAGTCCGTAGTAGAACTTCGGAATATAGTTGGCCGCAGAAAGATACGTCCGCGTCTTCGAAGACCAGAGCTGCGCCCGGTTGACAAAGAAATTGTTGGCGTAGAAGGAAATGGACGCCAGGTCCCCAATCTCCTTGGTGATGCTGAAATTGGCACTGAAATAAGGCGAGAGGTAATCCTTCTGGAAGACATACAGGTAGCTGGACTTGTACGAGAGCTGCAGCAGGTCGTTGTAGAGGCTCATGTCCCCCGCCGCCTTGGCCGCCTTCAGGTCCGTCAGATAGTCGCGCGGCGTCGGGTCGTCATAGCTGCAGTACTGCTCCGGATAGCGGACGACATAGTTGTCGCCGGCATAAATGGACTCGCCCGTCGTGGACAGCGCATCGCTCAGGTTGGAAATCACCCGGGCGAGTTCCTTGCCGTCCGTCGTCTCGCTCAGGGTCCGGGAATACTTCAGCAGGCTGGACTCCAGCTTCATCGACACGATCATGCGGATGCGGGGAATATGCGTCGTGAGCGTGAGGTTCATGCGCAAAGACTGGGACTCCGACCCGTTGGAATAGGCGTTGTCGCCGTAATAGATACCGATGTACGGGTACGGCATCTTGTCTTTCGCCGAGCGGTACGTCGTCGGGCTGTATTCGACCTGGTTGGTCCCGAGCGCCTTGTAAGCATACCAGTTGCCGTCAATGCGGATATCCGTCTGGATGGCCTTGATCCGGGCGAACTCGATGACCCATTCGACGCCGTAGCGGTCGATGGGATTCAGCTCATTGTCAGGATAGTAGCTCGGGGACAGTTCCTTATAAGTCTGGTAGGCAAGCTCCTGCGAAGGGAGGACGCCCGTCTTGTCGGAGACCGTGACAATACCGCTCTGGGGGTTGATCGTGAAGGCGCGGTTGTCCGCCGCGATGGGCACGCCGACCAGGGCGTTGTCCATCGTATAAGCATACGAGATGCGGTCGTAACGCGTCGAGACGCGATACGCATTGAGCGTCCGGTTGTAATAGGCCGCCAGCGAGATCCGGGTGCCCAGGATGTCGGCGTCCACGCCGATCTCCATCATCCGGTTGCGCTGCCATTTCAGGTTGGGGTTGTACTCGACCGTGCGGGGCTGGGTGTAATAGGCCTCGAAGGATTCGTTGGCCGAATTCGTGCTGGAGGCGAACACGCGCACGTCGCGATAGGTCGGCATCGGGAACAGCACGGCAAAGGACGGGAGCTTCACGGATTCTCCCCAGCTGGCGCGGAAGGACAGTTCGCGGAACGCCTTCCCGTCCCGGGCCGTCCGCTTGAAGACCGTGTACTTGGCATTGAAGCGGGGCGACAGGCTGGACGTGACGCCATAGGCGGAGCCTCGGATGACCGTATTGTCGTTGCGCAGGCCGGCAATCAGGTTGATGTGGCCCGTCCCGACGGGAATCATGATATTATCCTCGAGGTAGACGCCCACGTTGTGCATCGTCGGGACGTCGCAGTAGCGGTACTCGCGGAAGGTCGGGGCCGTCTCCATCTCGGGTGAATTGGCGCCGATGCCGAAGTTGCGGTCCGTGGTCCAGTCCGCACCCAGTTTGATCTTGTTGTTGACCTTGCCGAACAGGTGGCTGTGATTTGCCTTGAAGGAAAGCTTGGTCGCCAGCGGGCGGTCGTCGTCGCACATCGTGTTGTACCAGTACCCGGCCGGGATGTACATCACCGAAGGCACCGTCCCGGCGGAATAGGGAACGGCGATGCCGTAACCCTCCTCGCGCCCGTGAAGGACCGTCTTGTTGATGGAAGAGGAGTTGAAGGTGCGCTCCTGGCTCGACTTGTCGGAGTAGGAAGCCGAACCGCTCAGCTCCACGCTGGTGATCCACGGCTTGCTGAGCAGCCAGTTCAGGTCGAAATGGCCCTGGATCGCGTTGTCCTTGCCCATGGACCAGGTCCCCTGGACGGCGTCCGGGTCGGCCTGGGAGTTCATGCCGCCCAGGTTGCCCGTCACGCCGACAGTGACGCGCAGCGGCATCGTATAGAAGATGCCCCGGCTGAGCGTATTCGTATAGGAAACCGACAGCTGCTGGCGGCGGTAAGCAGTGTACGGCGACATCTGCTTGGAAATGGACTGCGCGTATTCCGCGCTCGCGTTCACGACGCCCAGGGCGCGGCCCCTGCGGGTCGACCCCAGGTCGAAACCCTTCGAGACCGAAGCCTGCTTGGTGCTCGGGCTGGTGGAGAGCGTCACCATGAAGGGCGTCTTGCCCTTCTTGAGATTGACCTTCACGACGCCGGAGCCCATGTCGCCGTATTCCACGGAAGGGACGCCCGTGATCACTTCGACGGACTCGATGTTGGAAGAGGCGATGTTATTGGTGGAAACACCCTTGACGGGTTTGTTGTCGAAATCGGAGGCGGCCACGAAGGACGCGTTGTTGGACAGGCGGACGCCGTCCACCTCGACGGCCGTGCCGAAGGAGGCGGATCCCTTCTCGCCGGAGCCCGCGCGGATGTTGAACTGCTTCTCGGAGGTCAGCGACGGGTCCACCGTCGCGCCGCCCGGCAGGAGGCTGGAGATGTCGGAGACGTTCATCAGCTGGACGTGGTCCAGGGCCATGCGGTCGATGGTGCGGGTGGTGGTGGCGGAGTTGCCGTCCTCCTGCGCGGTCACGATGGCGCTCTCGAGCGAGAGGTTGTCCGGGCTGAGCTCGACGCGGAAATCGATGTCCTTGCTGAACTTCATGTCGCGGGCCCAGGTCACGTAACCCAGGCAGTCCACCCGGACGATGGATGCGGCCACGGACACGTTGCGCAGCACGAATTTGCCCTTGGCGTCGGCCACGGCCCACTGCTCCGTGGCGTCCACCACGACGGTGGCGAAACTCACGGGTGCGCCCGTGCTCTTGTCAGTCACAGTGCCGCTGAGGGTTATGCCTTGCGCGCGCACGCCCAAAGAGAAAAGAAGGCATGCAAGCACCAACAATATGTGCTTCAAAACAGACATCCTGAGTTAAACACTTCTATAAGGATTTACAAATTAAGTAAAAAAATGGAAAAAGTGTACTACCTTTGAGGGTATGAAGCGCTTATTTTCATCATTTATTGTGATTTTTACGCTCTGCGCGACGGCTCTCGCAGACGAAGGCATGTGGATGGTCCCCTCCGCGGACAAGAAGACGGCCGAGCTCACCAACTATGTGGTTTCCATCGACTTCATGGGCACGGGAAGCCTCATTTCCAGCCAGGGGCTGGTCATCACCAACCACCACGTCGCCTACTCCGACGTGTTCGAGCTGGGCGCCGGCGGGGAGCACAACTACCTCGAAGAGGGCTTCTGGGCCCGCAGCCTGGAGGAGGAGATCCCCATCCCCGGGCGCAGCGTGCAGTTCCTGCGCGGCACCGTGGATGTGACCGACGAGGTGGAGCAGCTCTTCGCGGACGGCACCGTCAAGCGCGACAACGCGATGATGATGCGCCGCCTGAGCGGCATCATGGAGAAGCGCTACCAGGAGAAAACCGGCTACGTGGCCTCGCTCAGCAGCGCCTGGCGCGGCGACCGCTACTATATTTCCCTCTACGAGGAATACAACGACGTCCGCCTCGTCGGCGCCCCGCCCGCTCAGGTCGGCGCCTTCGGCGGCGACGTGGACAACTGGGAGTGGCCGCAGCACAAGGGCGATTTCGCGCTGCTGCGCATCTACACCGCCCCCGACGGCAGCGCCGCCAAGTACGCGCCCGAAAACGTCCCGCTCCGGAGCGACAAATACCTGAAAATCTCCCTGAAGGGCTACCGCGAGGGCAGCAAGACCACCCTCATCGGCTTCCCCGGCAGCACCGACCGCTACGCCTCCTCCGCCAAGGCGGACTTCATGACGAGCGTCCAGCTGCCCATCCAGACCGAGATCCGCGGGGCGCGCATGGACATTATCAAGAAATGGATGGACCGCGACCCGGAGGTGCGCCGCAAGTATTCGAACTACTTCTTCAACCTCTCCAACGCGCAGGAGCTCTACCTCGGCGAGCTGCAGTGCTACAAGCGCTTCCACGTGGCCGACGAGAAGCGCACGCTGGAGGCGGAGCTGGACGCCTGGCTCGACGCCGACCCGGCGCGGCGGGAGCGTTTCGGCGACCCGGTGGGCGGCCTGCGCGAGCGCTACGAGCGCGTGGCCGGCCCGGAGAAGAATGTGCAGTATTTCCGCGAATGCCTCATTCGCGGTACGCAGATCGAGCCCGTCGCTTCCCGCACGGACGTGCTCGCGAACAACTACGGCGAGAGCAAGGTGCCCGGCGTGCGCCGCAGCTCCGCGCGCAACTTCGAGCAGATCGACCTCCGCGTCGAGCGGGAGCTCTTCCGCTACACGCTGGAGACCTTCTATGAAAATGTGGACGAGGCTATGCTGGGGCCCTTCCAGCGGGAAATCAAGGCCCGCTTCGGCCAGCAGTACGACGCCATGTGCGCCTTCCTCTGGGACGGCAGCTGGCTCTCCGACCCCGAGCAGATCGCCGTCTACCTGGACCCGGAGGCCGACATGAAGGCCTTCCTGGACGCGCACACGGGCGATCCGCTGGTGCGCTTCTTCATGGATACGAAGATCGTCACCTACAACCAGGCCATCGACGCCGCCGAGGGCACGCCCGACATCACGGCGCTCACGCGCGACTACACCCACGCGCTCTTCGCCATGCAGACCGACCTGAAGCGCAACCCCTACCCCGACGCCAACTCCACCATGCGCGTCAACTACGGCCGCGTGGAGGCCCTCAGCCCGCGCGACGCCGTCCACTGCGACTACTTCAGCACTGCGGCCGGCCTGCTGGACAAGCACGACCCGGACAATTATGATTTCTGCATTCCCGCGGACATGCTGGAAGCCCTGAAGAAGGCCCCGGCAACGATGCGCCTCAACTTCATCACCAACAACGACAGCACCGGCGGCAACTCCGGCTCCCCCATCCTCAACGCCAGGGGCGAGATCATCGGCCTGCTCTTCGACGGTAACAAGGAGTCGCTGGCGTCAGAAATGCTCTTCACGCCCGACTACAACCGCAGCGTGAACGTGGACATCCGCTATGTCGTGTGGATCCTTCGCGAGTACGCGCACTTCGACCGCATCCTCGCCGAGCTGAATCTCTAACTACAGGTTCTTGACATCCTCCCAGCGGTAGAAGCTGCCGGGGGCGGCCATGGGGAGCGGCAGCGTCGCCTCGCGGCCGTTCAGCAGGACCTGCACCAGGATGTCGGGATTCTTTTTGCTCTTGAAGAAGATGAGCTGCAGGTTGCAGGCCATCGGGATATCGAAGCTGCGCCAGTAGCCCTCCACCTGCGCGGGGTCGTCTAGCCGCGCGCCCATGCCGTTCACGTTCAGCAGGGACAGGAGCGGCATCAGGGTGGAGTCGTGGGCGAAGCGCAGGCGCAACTGGACGCCGTTCGCCCAGTCGGCCTCGGCCTTACCGCGGAAGTCGTCCCAAAGGGCCTGCATGGCCTGGACGCGCAGGTTCTGCGTGTCCGGCGAGCGGCCGAGCAACTCATAGGCGGCGCAGTTCTCCACCCGCCAGATGGCGTAGCGCTCTTCCGGGGTGAACAGGGAATAGAAGACCTCCGGAGCCGGGACGTCGAGGTTGTCCAGCGAGGAGACGAAGGTGTGCATGGCATCGACGAAGTCGAGCGGCTCCGTCAGCAGGGAGTCCGGCTGGGAGATCCAGCGGCCCAGCATGGCTCCGAGGTCCACCTCACCTTCGGCGAGGATGCTTTCCAGGAAACAGGAAGTCTTCTGCGCGGCCTGCTCGGTCCGGTCCTCGTCCGAGTCGATGACATCCGGCAGCAGGTAGCTCTGGTAAGGCTGGCCGTAGTCGACGTCGTAGCTGAAGTCGCGGTCCAGCGCGTCCAGCTCCCGCAGGAAGGAGAACATGCTCACGATGACGCGGTGCGACACCGTGGAAACGGCCTCGGCGCGGGTCGGGCCCTTGAAAACGGCGGGATAATTCTTATAAATCTGCGACGCGATGTAGCGGTGCTGCGCCTGCCCCTTGTGGGTCAGGTTGCCCTCCCGGCGGGCGATACTGGGGTACAGGGCCGTGTAGGCCTCGTAGACGGCCTCTCCCTGCGGGGTCAGCCAGCCCTTCTCGTGCCCGCGGGTCCAGATCTCGAGCAGGTTCTCATAGATCTTGCTGCCCAGGGCGAAGCGGGAGCCGTGCCGGCCGACGTGGCTGACATAGAACGGCTGATAGCCTTTGGGCGCCGGCGTCGGGGCCGGCTGGTCCATGGGATACAGGTAATAGGTGCCGCCGGCGCGTTCGATGTCGGCCATCACTTCGGCGCGGCTGTCGCGCTGCGCGTACACCGCGCCGCACACCCCGAGCAAACAAATCGCAATCGCTATCTTTTTCATACCATCAAAGGTAGCAAAAAAACACTCGCTGTCCTCAAATACACCGCATTTTGAGGACAGACCCAAGAAAAACGGGAACTTATCCTCATTTGAGGCCTGTTTTGAGGATGAACGGCGAAAAAGCAGGGATCCGTCCTCAAATCAGATCGATTTTGAGGACAAGCGAAGAGGAAAAGTCGGTGTTAGAATCCCCCGGCCAGGACTTCCTGGTAGAAGCGCGGCAGCACGGGATAGCGGTCGCGCGCGGAGGCGAGCACCGTCCGGAAAGACTCCAGGTCCCCGTCGAGCAGCAGCGAGCACAGCACCCGGTCGAGCGAGGCCGGGGCGTTGATGCCGCCCGCGCCCAGCATGACCAGGTTCGAGAGCGGGTCGCGGGTGATCAGCGGCACCTCCTTCCTGAAGGCGACGCTGTCCGGCTCGCGCGGAGTCCCGGCGGCCATCCGCTCCGTAAAATGCCGCACGTACTGCGCGTGCAGGGTGCTCCGGGAGAGCACCGCGGCGTATTTCTTCGCCAGCGCGTAATTGCCCATCGCATAATAGTCCGCCAGCAGGCGGCGCAGAACCAGGAAGCTCTGGCCGTGCTCCTGGTAGGTGGCCAGCTGGAAAGCGCTGTGGACGGCCTCGTTGGGGCATTGCAGCGTCCCGTACAGGAGCGCATTGTAGAAGTAATGCGCGTAGTCCTCCGGCAGCCCGGACATGTCGAAATCGCTCCGCGAGCGGACGGGATAGCGGTAGAGTTCGTCGCCCAGCCGACCCTTTTCGCCCAGCGCCAGGAAGGCGTACGGCAGCAGCTCCCGCTCCGTGGCGGTCCGAGCCGGGGTGGCGACGGAGAGGATGCGGTCCCAGTCGGCGTTCACCGCGGCCACGCGCACCGTCGCCATGCGCTCACGCGCCTGGAGCGTGCCGTTCAGGGCGATGAAGAGAAAGGCGCCGGCGGCCAGCAGGGCCGTCCCGGCGAGGTTCAGCCAGAGCGGCAGCGGCCGGCGCGCGTCCCGTTTCGGGAGCAGCCGGCTCAGCGCCCAGAGCAGGCACAGGATCAGCACGACGGCCACGCCGCGCCGCGCCGTGGGCGCGAAGGCGACCGCGACCCACAGCCCGCAGCTGAGCGCCGCGGCGGGCAGGTCGCCGGGCAGCCCGAGGCGGCCCAGGATGCTCCGCACCAGCAGGAAGGCCAGGCACACGCCCGCCGCCACGATCAGCGGGGCGTATACGCCGAAGCGGAAGAACTGCGTCAGGAAGTCGCCGATGATCCCGGAGATCGGGAAAGGCGTGCGCAGCATCGCGGAGAAATAATCCCCGCTCAGCAGGAACAGCCCGTCATACTCCTGCATCACGAAGCTGTTCTTCTGCAGCAGGAGCGTTCCCAGGAACGCCCCGGCAAAGACAATCAGCGGCGGGAGGATCTTCTTCATGGCTGGAACAACTTGCTGACGGCATCGGTAAGCTGCCCCGGATCGCCGTCCACGAACTCCGGGACATTATAGGAAGTCAGGCGCAGGACGTTGTGCTGCGGATCCTGCTGCGGCAGCAGGAAAGGCTTGCTGAAATAGCCCTCGCCGTCGAAATGCGCAAAGAACAGGCGCGTGTAGCGGCCGTCGAGGCGTCGGCTGGAGAAGACCACCCAGCGGCCGTTCGGCGACCAGGAATGATAGCTCTCCGTGTCCTCGCTGTCCAGCTCGTCCACGCGCCGCAGGGCGCCGCTCTCCAGGTCCAGCAGCCACAGGTCCGCCTCGCGGTGCCAGATCGGGAAGGTCCCGTAGGCGGAGGCGGTGAAGAGCAGCCATTTCCCGCTCACGCGGGGAAAAGAAACCGACAGGCTGTCGCTGGCGAAGACCGTCCAGGGCTCCCCCTCAAATGCGCCGTCGCGGAAGCGGATGGCCTTGAGGGCGTAGCGGATATCGCCGCGGCTCGCGGCCACGTTCTCCGGCTGCGGAGCGCTGCAATAATAAAGGATTTCGCCGTCGGGCGACCAGGCGGGGAAGGTCTCCATTTCCGCATCGCCGAAGAGGTGCGGGCAGGTCGTCACGGAATCCGTCTGCGTGTCCAGCAGGATGATATCCGAGAAATGGTCATACACCTCCACCGGCTGCGACCCCGCCACGGGGAAGCTCTGCTGGGTGGAGTTGGACGAATAGGCGATGTAGCGGCCGCCCGGGTGCCAGACGGGATAGGTCCCCTGGCGCTTCGGGCCGACGGTGGTCAGGTTCAGCAGGCGGAGCTCCTCCCCGTCCCGGAAGACCGTTCCGCCGCCCGCCCCGCGGGCGTGGAACATCATCCGGCCGGGGTCCCCGCCGGCGAAGCTGTGGCAGTTCACGCAGCCCCTGCCGTTCGCGCTGTTGCGCACGACGGCCGTCTCTTTATAGGAGGCCAGCTCGCGGGCGTAGATGCCCATGTCGCGCCAGCCTTCGTAGTTGGGTTCGATGAGGCGATAGGCGATGTACGGCGGGATCTCGTCTTTCGACAGGAAAACCTTGAAGGGCGCGTACGCGACACCCTCCTTGCTGCCTTTCTTCCAGGCTTTTACATGAAAGAACAGCGTGTCCCCCACCCGCTCCGAAGTATAGGACAGCTTCCGGCCGTCGGCCATCTCGAAGCTGAGCGCGGCCATCGTCTCGGGCACCGTCACGCCCACGTAGTCCGGGAAGATCTCCGGCACCGCGTCGGACGCCACAAACTGCACCCGTCCGCACCCCGCCGCCAAGAGACAAACCGCTATCGCTATTTTTTTCATACCCTCAAAGATAGTAAAAAATTATCTCGTTCTTTTTGTATCTTTGTAATCATGAGAGCTTTTTCCTACCTACTGACGGCCCTCGCGGCCCTTGCCTTGGGCGTTACCGCCCAAGCGCGTACGACTTCTCTGGACCAGTGGCAATTTTCCCGGGACGGGGCTTCCTGGGAGACGGTGACGGTGCCGCACAGCACCAACGCCGAGGACGGCCGCTCGGCGGCCTACTACCGCGGGCAGACGCACTACCGCCGCACGTTCCGCGCGAATCCCGCGCGCCCCGCGTTCCTGCAGTTCGAGGGCGCGGCGCAGGCGGCCAGTGTCTACGTGAACGGCACGCTGGCGCGCACGCACAAGGGCGGCTACACCCCTTTCATCGTCCCCCTCACGGACATGCTGCAGCGCGGCGAGAACCTCGTGGAGGTGGTCTGCGACAATAGCGTGGACCTGGAGATGATTCCCATTTCCTCCGACTTCAATAAGAACAACGGTCTGCACAACCCGGTGTCGCTGCTGACCTTCGGCCGGCAGTACTTGTGCCCGGCGGCCTATGGCCCCGACCGCCTGCACCTAACGCAGACGGCGGTCTCGGCCGAGCGCGCCGTGGCCCGCCTGGAGGCCCGGATCGTCAATGCCGCGCCGCGCGCGAAAACGGTCCGCGCGACCGTCCTCCTGCGGGACGCCGCCGGCCGCGTGGTCTGGCGCGAGCGCCAGCGCCTCACGGTGCCGGCCGGCGAGGGCGCGCCCATTTGCGCGGACATCGCGCTGGACCGCCCGCACCTTTGGGACGGCGTCCGCGACCCGTATCTCTACACCGTCGAAGTCCGGATCCGCGGCGACGTCGCGCGCGCCCAGGTGGGCTTCCGCTTCTTCAGCCTGGACCGCGACAACGGATTCATGCTCAACGGCAAACCTTACCCGCTGCGCGGCGTAAGCATGCACCAGGACCTGGAAGGCCGGGCGTCCGCGCTCACCCGCGAGGACATCGAGCGGGACTATGAGATTGTGCGCGAGCTGGGCTGCAACTTCCTGCGTCTGGCGCACTACCCGCACAACGAGTACGCCTTCCGGCTCTGCGACCGCATGGGCATCATCGTACAGACGGAGATCCCATGGGTCAACATCTGCGGAGAACAAGCCACGGAAGCCTATTTCGACAACATCCACGAACAGATGCGGGAGATGGTCACCAGCCTCTACAACCACGCATCCATCTGCTTCTGGGGCATGTGGAATGAGCTCGACAGCTGGGGCAACACGCCCGTCTACCAGGGCCGGCTCGACGCCCGGCGCGCGGTGGACGAGACCGCCCGGCTGTACGCCTACGCCAAGTCGCTCGACCCGACGCGCGCCGTCGGCCTGACCGACGACAGCGTCTTCGCCCGCGACTTCTACACCGAGCTCAAGGCGGATTACTACTCGGAAAACCGCTACCACGGCTGGTACTACGAATACAACGATTTCAGCGGCCTGACCGGCTCCATGCAGTGGATCCACGACCACATGGGTGTGACCAACCTGTCGGAATACGGCGTGGGCATCAACCCCTTCTGCCATAGCTGGAACGCCGAGGACATCCGCCGCTACGCCGACGACCGTCGCCACATGGAGGCCTACGGAAACCGCGCCCACGAGTCGCAGGTCCAGCAGATCTGCGCCATGCCCTGGCTCAACTTCACCTCGCTCTGGATCTTGTTCGACTTCCCGGTCGCAGACCGGAAAGAAGGCTTCCTCGACTCGGACGACGGCGTGAACTACGTGGAGAATCCCGCGCGGCTGTTCACCAACGACAAGGGTCTCGTGACGCGTGACAGGCAGACGAAAAAGGACGTCTTCTACCTCTACAAGGCATGGTGGAATGACGCCGAGGAGACGGTCTACATCTCCGAGCGGCGGCTCCGCAAGCGCCCCGCCGGCTCGACCTTCACCCTCACGGCCTACTCCAACGCCCGCTCGCTGACCCTGCTGCGCGACGGGGAGCCCGTCCGCACGATGGAAGGGTCCGGCGAGATCTCCGGCGTCATCTGGAAGTTCGAGGATCTGGAGATGGGCTCCGCCGAGACCACCTTCGAGCTTGTCTCCGATACCGGCGTCCGCGACAGCGTCAGCTTCCTGCCGCTCTAGGCGGCGGGCGATTATTCTTCTAAAAGTGCAATTTTTGGTCGGATTGTTCAGAGTTCGGCCAGGGGTGTTCCACCTCTGCGGGAAATGATTAAATTTGTTTGCACAGACCGAAACTGATAATTATACCAATATTTCACATGATGAAAAGTACCAAATCCATCCTCGCCGCGCTGGCGCTGACCATCGCGGCCACGGCTGGCGCCCAGACCCTGAAGATGACCCCTCAGGTCGTGCGCATCACCGCCTACGAAGCCTCCACCTCCGTCAACCTGGTGGTCGTGAAACCCGAAGTGAAACTCGACGTCCTGGATCCGGCGGTCTTCACCGTCGAGACCAACGGCGTGGAGCGCAACGTCAAGATCGTTTACACCTGCGACGACCGCGGTGAGTGGGCCGACGGCGGCGACTACCTCGCCTTCGGCCTGGAGGTCAGCAACGCCCGCGGCGCCGCCCCGCTCGTCTCCCGCGGCATGGGCACCTGGAGCACCGCCTACCCCGTCAAGGTCGCCCTCAAGCAGGGCAAGAGCGTCAAGGCCGCCGGCAAGAAATACACGGCCGTAGAATGCGCCACCGCGCACGCCCTGCGCAACTTCCTCTCCGAGTCCGACTTCTTCCGCCGCGGCACCTTCACCGGTCCTTCGACCGGCCGCCCGGGCGACGAGACCCTCACCTACGGCGCCTATGAGCCGGAGGCCCTCCGCATCGACGGCAAGGCCAACCCGCTCATCATCTGGCTGCACGGCATGGGCGAAGGCGGCACCGACGTCTCCATCGAGCTGATGGGCAACGAGGTCGTGGCCCTCATCCGCAACGACATCCAGTCCCACTTCACCACCGAGGGTGGCGAGAAGGGCGCCTATGTCCTCGCCGTCCAGTGCCCGACCATGTGGATGGACACCGCCAAGGGCTTCAGCGCCGGCGACCACCCGTCCCTGTACTCCGACGTCCTCAAGTCCTGCATCGACCACTACCTCGCACAGAACCCGGACGTGGACCGCAACCGCGTCTACATCGGCGGCTGCTCCAACGGCGGCTACATGACCGTGAACATGCTCCTGCGCAATCCGGGCTTCTTCGCAGCTGCCTACCCGACCTGTGAGGCCTTCGCCGACACCAACATCTCCGACCTGCAGATCAAGCAGATCTCCGGCGAGAACATCTGGTTCGTGCAGTCCTTCGACGACACGACGGTCCGCCCGACCGACTACTGCATCCCGACCTACAAGCGCCTCATCGAGGCCGGCGCCAAGAACGTCTGGATGTCCATGTTTGAGAACGTGACCGGCACCGACACGCCCGGCCAGCGGCTCTTCGGCCACTTCTCCTGGGTCTACGTCTTCAACGACCAGGTCACCGGCGCCCAGGAGCAGTCCACGGCCGACCCGAAGCCGTCCAACAACGGCGGCGGCACCGTCGCTCCCCAGGGCTTCCACAACCTCTTCGATTGGATGAACGCCCAGGTCCTCACCGCCCCCGCGGTCCCGCAGCAGCAGGGTGGCCGGCGCTAATCTTGTCGAAATTCAGATAGACGCAATTGACGCCGCTGGCATAGCGGTAATTGACGTCCCGACAGAAACCTTCCACGATCCGGAGACTCAATGCCTCCGGATCGTTTTTTCCATAGGCGTGCAAGGGATTGAAGGCTTTCCCCGTCGCCTTGACCAGGATGGTGAAACGGTCGTCGCCGTCCACGATTCCCACGTCGAAGCTGCCTCTGAGCCCGCAGGACTGCCCCATCTCCAGCTGATGCAGCATCATTTCCTCCACGCAGTGGGTGACGGCCGTGTTCTCCGCCTGCGAGAGCAGCATGGCCTCCAGCCGTTCACGCAGAAGCAGGAACTGCTGCGCGACGCTTTCGCGGGAATAGGCCACGCTCACGGCGAAAGCATGCCGCGTGTCGCCCACGGGGATCAGCCAGACCGGGTGCAAGTTCCCTTCCTTTTTGGAGATCAGGGCCGCGGCCACCAGGCCGCCCAGCGCGGGGAGCAGCATGCCCAGCGGCAGAGCCACCCAAAGGTTCCAACGGGAGAAGGCCACCGCGAGCGGCAGGATACAAATAACGATGCCCGCCTGCAGCAGGGCGGCCGGACGCCCCCGCTTGACCAGCAGGAAGGCGTTGGCCTGCGTCATCAGCAGCGTCGCGGGCAGGAAGACGCCGGCGAAAATGCGAAGCGGCGTGGCAGACAGCTGCGCGAGGGCCGCATCGGCCCCGAAAAGCGAAGCCACCCCTTCGGGGAATGCCAGAAGAAGAACGGTCGCGCAGAGCGCCAACCCCAGCGAGAGCCGCAGAATGAGGGAAATGAGCCGCCCCACGGCATCCCAGTCCTCCTCGCCGGACAGGATGCCGCCCAGCCCCGTGATGGTGCCACCCGTGGCGGTGAGCACCAGCATACAGATCATCAGCAGCTGCATGCAAATGCTCAGGGTGAACATGCCGTCGGCCCCCAGCGTGCGCAGGACCAGGGTATTGAGGCCCAGATTGAGGATAATCATCGAAACGCCCGTCATCGCGGCGGGGGTGCCCCGCGACAGGATTTCCCGGAAATACTTCCGGACGCCGGCCCATCCGGGCCAGCTCAGGCGATACGGGCGCGGCTCCCGCAACAGGTACGGGACCATCACCAGGAAGCCGAGGACCGCCGCGGAGGAAGTGCCCGCCGCCGCGCCCCGGATGCCCATGCCCAGCACCCGCACAAAGAGAATGTCCAGGGCAAGGTTCAGGACCCCGAAGATGCCGACAAACCAGGCCACCAGCCGCGGCCGGCCGCTGATCTGGACGAACTGGCCGCCCGCACAGGCGAAAAGGGCGAAGAAACTTCCCACAAATGCAAAAGGAAGATACGCCTGCAGCATGGGCTGCAAACGCGCATCCTGCGTGATGAAGCAGGAAACCGGCCCCGCATAAACGGCCAGCAGGGCCGTGAAGACGCCGCTGACAAGCAGCGCCGAAGCCAGGCCCACCGTGAGTACCCGGTTCACCCGGCCATAATCCTGATTCCCGAAAGCCGGCGCAATCAGGAGCGTCGCCCCCATCAGGAGAATGGTGCCCGGAAGCATGAGGATATTCACCAGCGGCAAGGCCAGGACAATCACCGACACGGCGTCCGCCCCGATGAACTGCCCCGCCACCATACTGTCTATGGTACAGTTGAGCTGGATGATAATCCCGGCAAAAATCGCTGCCGCCAAGTAATGCCTCAGCGTATGGCGAATGATATGGGAATTCCGGACCGGCTGCATCTGACGCGAACAGTTTTACCGCTACGAAGTTACAAAGAATTTGGAAAAGAGCGCACTAATATGTATATTGCCCCGGAATTGTATGGCAGAGAGCCCCCATCAAATGAACCGCCTGCCCCTCATTCTGTGCTGCTGTCTGGCACTGTTCGCTTCCTGCGTCAAGGCAGGAGACATTGTTTATGTGCCCAATCCGAACGAAGAAAAAGCCGACGGGGCTCCCATGGTGGTCGTTCTCTACGGCCCCAACGACCTGGGAGACCGTTCCTATTGCGACCTCATTTATCGGGGCGTGGAGACGGCGGCACAGCGCTATGGGTTACGTACGCTGCAGCTCTCCCCGGAGAGCGAGGAACAGGGCAGGGCCTACCTGGAAAAAATCTTCTCCCAGATGGAGGATGTCACGGACACCGTCCGGCGCCTGTTCATCACGCCCAGCTCGGTTTACAATGATTACATCCGCGCCAACAACCGCCGGCTGGAAGTCAATCCCCGGGCGGACCTCCTGTATATGGAGACCACCACGCCGCTGGAAGGCAAGGGATCCACGCTGTATATCGACTATTATGGGGCCATGTATATGGGCGGATGCCTGGCGCATTATACAGACAAAACTGCCGCCTCCCTCATTCTGGCCAATCCCTACACCCAGGCCGTCCGGGAGGCTGCCGAAGGCTTTGCAGCGGGGTTTAATGACACACCCCGGAGCCCCATGCCCCTGCATGCCCGCTATCTGAGCGACGAACCGGCCGGTGGATTCGCCGTGGCCGATTCCACGATTCTGCGCATCCTGAATGAAGACGAATACTTTTCCGACAGCATCTATGTCCCCATCTGCGGCGGCTCCATACACAGTCTCATCCGGGCCATGCGGGCCTTTATCTGGATTACATTCGGTTACGTCGGCGTGGACGGCGACCTGAATGCCGACAGATACTGTTACTTCTCCATTATCAAAAACATAGACAGGGTAATGGAGGATTATGTGGGCCTGTGGCTGGACGGCGATTTGCCCAAGCACCAGACCCTGGGGCTGAAGGAAGTCTCCACGGGCGTAGTGATCAATGGAGCGAAAGTAAAAGTAAAACTGGATCTGGACAGCCTGCGCAGGGTGGCCATCCTCAAAGAGAAAGAGTATGAAAACAGATAGGTTGCTGCACATACTCATGACGCTCCTGCTGCTCACAGGCTGCTACAAGGAGGATGACATCATCATCTACAAGGATTCCCGCCGATGGGTGGAAAAGACGGTAGCCGTGGTGGCGCCGCTGAACGACCCCATCATGAAATCCAGGCTGGAACGCACGGCAAGCTGGATGAAAGACAACCTGCATCAAGGACAATTGCGGGACACGCTCTGTATCCAACTCAAGCTCGAATGGTACGACGAATACGGCAACGACCTGGATCAGTTGGGGAAGGATCTCTCCGAGCGGGAGGACCTGATGGCAGTCATCGGCCCCTTCGACAGCGACAACGTAAACCGCCTGGCGCCCTACTGCCACAAGACAGGCAAGCCGCTCATCCTGCCCACCGCCACCAGCGAGACGGTTATCCGCCGCTTTGCCATCACCAGCACCGGATCCGGCCAGAAACCGTTCATGTGGTCCCTCACGGAAACGGATGTCTCCCTGTCCGAGGTCCTAATGAGCAACTATGCCAATTTCCTGGCCCTGATGGACAAGGACGCATTAGTATATCTGGCCCGGTATTCCGCCCTCTTTACGCCTGCCGACACGTATGGCCAGACCTTCTTCGAGTGGACGCCGTTCCAGGCGAAGGAACTGGATATCTCCTTCGAGTATAACAAGCAATACGCAGCGCCTGAAGCACTCTACGAGTACCTGCAAGAGTATTACGAGTTGTTGAGCAGCGCCTATTTCCTTAGCTTTTTCATTCCTTCCTTCATCGTGGCTCAGGACGCGGAGATGCTTTATCAGATTGCCCGTATCCGTAGCGAATGGATGGGCATGGACCCCGACAATCCCGAAGACGACGCACGCGGCCACGATGGCCGACGGGCGCTTTGGGCTCCCGTCTATTTCGCCCTCTCCAACCTCACCGACGAGGCGATCGAAGCCCTCGGCCCGCGCGGCAAGGTCCTGACCAATGGCTATCAGGGTTACGCTCCGTACGCGGACCCGACCACGGGCTTCGAGCTCAGCTACGAATCCCGCTATGACACCAAGCCCACCTTCGCCGAGTGCAAGTTCTACGATGCCCTGCTGCTGACGGCCTTCGCCGGCAGTTATCTGGAGCACCACCCGGAGATCACGGACCTCAACGACGCGATCATCGCCATCTGCACCACCGACCACCTCCTTTCCAACCATGCCTGGAACGCCACCGGCATAGAACTTTATTTATCGGCCATGGAGAACGGGCAGTTGATCGGCTTCAAAGGCGCTTCCGGCCCCGTCCAGTTTGATAAGGAGTGTTATACGGCCGCGCTCAACACCACTTACGTAAACTGGATCATCTCTGAGGGCCGCATCCGGAATCAAGGATATTTCAGTGCTTCCGGCAGCGCCCAGACGGGAGAGACCTTGGCCTCCTGGAACTGGGCGGTACAGCACGCAGAAGAGCGCTTTGACCGCGAATACGGCGATGAAGGATCTGCGCCCGTTTATCCCGCGCTTTCGGATCAATACGCCGTTCTGGTGCAGGGCAGCAATGGTTGGCAGAACTATCGCCACGAGACCGATGTGCTGAACATCTACCAACTGCTCAAAGCTGGCGGCTACGACGACGATCACATCATCCTCATCATCGCCGACGATATAGCCAATGCTCCGGAGAACCCGGACCGCGGGGCCGTGCGCACCGATTCGGACGGCGTGAATCTGCGCGCGGGCGCAATCGTCGACTATAAGAACGCCGATCTCGCACCCGCCGACATTGTCAACATCTTAAAGGGCGTGTCCACGGCACGGACGCCGGTGGTGCTGCCCTCCGATGCCGGACAAAACGTCCTGCTGTTCTGGAGCGGTCACGGTCACAGCCAGGCCGTGGGCGGCATCAATGAGATGGCGTGGCGCGACAATCCGCCCGCCGAGGGCATGACGGCGGACCTGCTGGCGAAGACCATCAGCCAGATGGCCGGGCAGCATCAGTTCCGTCAGATGCTCGTGTGTCTGGAGCCCTGCTACTCGGCCAATATCGGCATGGCGCTGGAAGGCATTCCAGGGGTATTGGCCATCTGCTCGGCCGGTCCTTACGAGCAATCTTTCGCGGATTCCTGGAGCAACGAACTGAATGTGTGGATGTGCGACCGCTTCAGCCGCAACCTGGCGGGACACACCTCGGCCAATCCCAACGGCACCTACCGGGACCTCTATCTCTATTGCGCTAGGCACACGCTCGGCTCGCATGTCGGCATCTTCAACCATACCCATTTCGGCAACCTGTATATCAACGGCCCGAAGGATTTTTTCATCAAGAAACAACCATAAACCCCACCAGGCATGCTCAAGAAACGATTTGGAGGACTCCTTGCAGCGTTGATGCTCTTTGGCTGCAGCGGCAACCCACTTCCGGTGAATCTGGAAGCGGGAGACGCGCTGCCGCAGTTTTCGGTGCGGATGAACAACGGGACGCGCGTGCGCACTGCCGACCTCCTGGGCCAGCCCAGCGTCATCGTCTTCTTCTCGGTGGATTGCATAGATTGCCGACACCTGCTGCCGCAGATTCAGAAGCTGTGGGATATGGATCTGGGTCTTCCCATCGTGCTAATTGCGCGTAAGAACACGGCCGCAGACATCGTGCCTTTCTGGGCGTTTTCCGAATTCACGATGACGTACTCCCCGCAGAGGAGCCGCCGCATCTATTCGCGCTTTGCTCCATCCCGCATCCCCCGGATCTACATCAGCGATGATCAGGGGATCATACGATACATTCATGCGGACGAACACCTGCCTTCGGCCCGGGAACTGGCCGATGAAATAGAAAGTCTAACCCAAAACCATACAAGCCATGATTAGAAGATTTTTATTGATTTCCAGCGCATTATTGCTCGCTCTCGCCTTCACGGCCTGTCAGAAGAACGGTGGTAAGCCCAGCGTGAAAATGGTTTACGCCGTCAATGTCTCCGAGGATGTTCTCAAAGTGGCCAATGTCGAGGTCCATTACGTGGACAAGACCGGGGATAAGAAGAAGGAAATCGTTACCCAGACTCCGTGGAAACTCACCATTGTGGCCGACGCTTTACCCCTCACGGAGGGGGTCTGGGCTAAAATAACGCCCAAGGTCGGAGTCCCCGAAAGCACTTATTCGCTCGATCTTAAAACGATTGCGGCTTATGGAGGCCATCTGGGGAATGGGAAAAAGATTGCCGATATATACAGCAATACGCCCAAGGCCCCCACAGTAGCCAAGACCGCAGCCGAGATTCAAGCCTGGTGCGCCACTTCCCCCACCGTGTCCTTTACCGTAAGCCAGGAAGGCTTTGCCAAGCAGACACATGTGGACTTTGGCGGCAATGGCTTCTGGGATGATTTCTGGGAAGCAATCTGCTTGGATTATTGCGAAACTTACGACGAAGATCCGGATGAGTGGTGTTACGAATAATCCCCGAACCTAGCTCCCTCAACACGAAAACGGCAGCCAGTTCGGCTGCCGTTTCGTTTAGTAGTCCAAACACTCCGAATCTCGAACCTACGGCTCCTTGAAGGGATGCTGGAAATCCAGAGATTCATTGAGACTTTACACCGATAAATCCGAATTTAGCGGTTACTCTTTCTTTGAGTGCGTGCCAGGATTGTTGAAAAACAGGTTATAGAGAGAAACGAGACATAATGACAAATAGAATGGTAATCTCGCCCATTCTTTGCCAAAAATGAGATACGCAATGATGGAGAGAAGAAATACGCTTCCTAAGATAATGTGGATTGCCTTATCAACTTTTGGGTTCATGATAACAACAGTTTGAACGAGTCTTTCAAATTTCGACGGTATAAAGATACGCATTACCCGAAATAACACAATACAGATTGATTGGTGCCGCCTGACACCATCCCCCGGTTGCTGCCGGGCACGTTTTGCAGCCTTGGTGTGCCCGGGACCCGTTTTTTGATCTGCGCCCCAAAAGTTGGACACAAACAGAAGGTAAATGAAAAGAAACGAGAATTATCCTAAGTATGTCCAAGCAATGCAGTTGTTAGATGATGGT
>CACXNA010000003.1 GCA_902768985.1 uncultured Bacteroidia bacterium
TCTCGCAGCATTTTTCCTTGGGCGCGCTGCGATACGCGATACACTTTGTAGTTCATAAAAAGTTACCTTTTTTGGTAAACTTTTTTCAGGACGATACAAAGCTTGTGAGCAGTAAGTAGCTATGTGTTAGGCGTTTACACAATTATACTCCCCCGAAATTCGGGGGAGTATAATTGTATAATTTGCTGTCTATTAATCAGTTACAGCTCACAGCAAAAAACGAGATTCGCCGGTCGGAGCCGGCGAATGACGTTAACTGACTGTTGCTAACGAGGCTTGCCGTGCGTTGGCGTTGTCCCCAACCCACCATTTTCGCTGTGAGCAGCAAGTGGCTATGGATCAAGTAGATAGCAAATTGTACTCCCCCGAAATTCGGGGGAGTACAATTGTATAATTCACTGTCTATTAATCGGTTACAGCTCACGGCGAAAACGAGGGGCCGGGAGGGCCGGGGCCGGGAGGGCCGGGGCCGGGAGGGCCGGGGCTGGGAGGGCCGGGGCTGGGAGGGCCGGAGCTGGGAGGGCCGGGGCTGGGAGGAATTAGTCCATCGGGGAGAGGACGAAGGTGACGACACCGGAGGTGGTGGAGCCCTTGAGGGCGGCCTCGATCTTCAGGATGCACTTGCCGTCCATGTAGTCGATGGTGGCCTTGCCGTTCTCGACCTCCATCAGGCGGCTGCCGCTCTGCCAGGAGAAGCTGACGGAATTGCCGCTGACCGTGCAGGTGCCGAGGTCGGCGGTATTGTCCGAGAAGCCGAAAATGATGGAGCCGGCACCGGTGATGGAGATGGACTTCAGGCTGCCGGACGGCAGCAGGGAGCCCTTGTGGCCGTTGTCATTGAGGAACTTAGCCATCTCGTCGAAGTTGCAGCCCACGAAGTCGGCGGTCGCCGGGGTGTGGAATCCATTGACGGTGACGCGGGTCTTGTCGATGGTCCAGCCGCGGTAGATGACATTGGAGGAAGTGGCCTTCAGGAACTGGGCTGTAAGCGCCTCCGACATGCCGTTTAGGTAGTTGATGATCACCGCTGCCGTGCTGCCGAGCATAGTGAACTCGACCGTGCCGAAGTTATTGAGGTTGTAAGTATTACCGTTGACCGAATAGCTACCGGTGAGGAACTCCAGCTGGCCGTTCACCTCACGGCCGACGACGTAGAGGCCGCTCTCGGTGAACTCGATGGACTTGAGGATGCCGATCAGGCCGGTGGCCTTGGTGGCGGAGCTTTGGGCAGCCGGGACGGCGCTGTTCGCGACGAGCCTGCCGGCGTATTGGATGAAATGAGGATCTTCGAAGGTGGTGTCGCCCTTGCCTTCCTTGCCGCAGGAGACGAGGAGCGGGAGCAGGGCCACGAGGGAGAAAAGAATCTTTTTCATATCTCTAAGTTATTAGAAGAGCTTGACATACAGGTGGAACGTGAGCGTGGGCCAGAAGGACGCGTACTTGCCGGCTTCCTCCGTGAACTTGCCGATATCTTGGAGCTGCTTCTCGGTGATCTGCACCTCCTGGATGCGGCCGGTGAGGCCTTCACCCTTGGCCCAGACGGTGGGCTTGCCCTGATACTGGGCGCCAAGGTCGACGCTGAAGCTGACGGCCTTGTTGGGGATGGCGCGGCCGAAGCCGATGCCGACGTAAGGCTTGACGGCGAAGGCGTGCGCGCCGATGCCGTTGGCGCAGAGCGCGAGCTTGAGCTCGCCGTTCGTCGCCTTGACGAGGTAGCCGTCCACGTCGACGCCGGCCGTGTTGTAGACGGCGGGCAGGCCGGTGAGCTTGGCGTTCAGGACATGGGAGGAGCCCATGTAGGCACCCACGGTGAAGTGGAAGCCGCTCTTGCCGGGATAGATATTGAAGAGCAGACGGCCTTCGTTCATGCCGAAGCTGAGATTGAGAGGCACGCTGACATTGTTGGACGTGGCGCTGCCGGGCTGCTCCGGGACGGAGAGCTGGCCGGCCTTGACGTTGATCAGGCCGAGGCCGAGGCCGTAGCCGGCGATGACGTCGACATGGCTGCCGAGCGGTGCGGCGAGCTGCAGGCCGAGGCCGTCCGTGCCGCCGCCAATGCCGAGGGAAAGATGGTTGAACACCTGGGCGCCGGCCGAAACCGGCAGGAGGAGAGCTGCCGCGACGCAAAGAGAAATGAATTTCTTCATGGGTTATTTCCTTATAATTATGCGAGAGTCAAAGATAAGCATCTTTTTCGAGAATCGGGCTTTTTTGCTTATTTTTGTGGTATTATGAAAGGAGTGAACATCTTTTTGGCGGACGGCTTCGAGGATGTCGAGGCCCTCGCCACCAACGACGTGCTGCGCCGCGGCGGCGTGGTCACGCGCCTGGTCGCCCTGACGGACGACCCGCAAGTTGAATCTTCCCACGGGATCCTCGTCACGGCAGATGCCTTCCTGCCGGAGCTGGACGCGACCGCCGTCGGCACGACGGCGGAGGATGTGATGATTTTCCCGGGCGGCATGCCCGGGTCAAAGGCCCTCGCCGCCTGCACGCCCCTCATCGCGGCGATGCGCGCGCACTACGCCGCAGGCGGCTCCGTGGCGGCGATCTGCGCCGCGCCGGGGCTGGTGCTCAGCCAGCTGGAAGGCGCGTGGCAGGGGCAGCCGTTCACCTGTTTCGAGGGATTCGAGGACGCGCTGATCGCGCTGGGCGGCGTGCACACGCCGGAGCCGGCCGTGCGCGCGGGCCGCATCGTGACGGGCCGCTCCGCCGGCCACGCGGTCGCCTTCGGCCTGGAGATCCTGCGGGGCCTGAAGGGCGACGCGGTCGCGGAAAAAGTCAGGCACGCGATGTACTTAGATTGAGATTCCGGGTCAAGCCCGGAATGACTATGAAAAAAGGCGCTCGGTCAGAGCGCCTTTTGTTGTTTGCCAGCATTACGCTGTCATGCCAGCATTACGCTGTCATTCTGAGCGAAGCGAAGAATCTTTATTCCCCGAAATACCGTTTCAGGAGCCCCTGGAAGCCGGCGCCGTGGCGGGCCTCATCCTTCGCCATCTCGTGGACGGTGTCGTGGATGGCGTCGAAGCCCAGCTGCTTGGCGCGCTTCGCGATGGCGAGCTTGCCCTCGCAGGCGCCGCACTCGGCCTCCGCGCGCTTCTTGAGGTTGGTCTTGGTGTCCCAGACCACCTCGCCGAGGAGCTCGGCGAATTTGGCGGCGTGCTCGGCCTCCTCGAAGGCGTAACGCTTGAAGGCTTCGGCAATCTCCGGGTAGCCCTCGCGCTCCGCCTGGCGGCTCATCGCGAGGTACATGCCCACTTCGGAGCATTCGCCGGTGAAGTGGTCGTGCAGACCCTCCATGATCTCGGCGTCGTCGACGACGCCGTCGCCCAGGTGGTGCTCACAGGCCCACTGGAGACCTTCGGATTTGACTTCGACGAAACGTTCGGCCTTGGCGTGGCACTGCGGGCACTCGGCAGGAGGGTTCTCGCCCTCATAGACATAGCCACATACTAAGCATCTGAATTTCTTTTTCATATTGGGATCAGTTATTAGTGTTTTCGAAAGATACGAAACTTTTTCAAAAATCCATCGACTCCATCATCTCTTCGAGCTGACGGCGGTCGCGCTTGGTCGGACGCCCCGCTCCGCGGTCGCGCTGGAGGACGATGGTTTCCTTCGGTGCATGGAGTTTGAAGCGTTCGCTCTCGGGGGTGAGGTCTTCGGCAAATTCGGGCACCAGCTGCGCTCCCATGCGGCTTTCGGTGACCTTCAGGACTCGGTAGGAGAAGAGGGCCGGGCCTTTGCGGATCTCCAGGACGTCGCCGGCCTTGACGGCCTTGGACGGCTTGGCGTTGACGCCCGCGATCTTGACTTTGTTGCCGTTGCATGCGTCGGTGGCGTCGCTCCGGGTCTTGAACACCCGGATCGCCCATAAATATTTGTCTATTCTGACGCTGTCCATATTCAGAGTTTACCGCATCTGCGGAGGTAGGCATTCACCGCAAGGTTGTACTCCATTTTCCGGTCAATCCGCTCCTCCTCCGCCTGCCGGAGGGTCAGCTCCGCCTGCAGCAGGTCCGACATCGTCACCTGGCCGGCGCCGTAGCGCGCCCGGAGCTTGTCCGCCGCATCCCGGGCGGCGGCCACCGCCTCCGTGGCGACGCCCAGCTGCTCCCAGGCCGTTTCCACGGCCAGTCGCTTCTGGTGCAGCTGGAGGGCCAGCTGGGCCTCCAGATACTCCTGCTGCGAAAGGGCTTTCTCCACCTGGGCATCGTAGCGGCGGGCACGGGCGGCCGCCTTGCCGATGCCTGTGATCGGGATCTGGACCGTGGCGAAGCCCACGCCGTTGAGTCTCCCCCGCCCCATTCCGGCCAGGTCATGGTATCCATATCCGGCGCCGACGGAAATCTGGGGCAGGTGCTCCCCCACCGCCATCTTTTTCTGAAGCCGCTCGGACTCGACCTGCATGGCCAGCAGGCGGGACTCCTCGGTCGTGTATTGCGCATCGTCCGGCTGGAGGTAATGCTCGGGAGCGGCCAGCTCCCCGAAAGAATCCCCTTCCAGGACATAGGAATCCAGGTCCAGATAGGCAAACTCAAAGCCGATCGCATTGAAGAGATCCATCTTGACCAGCTTCAGGGCGCTCCGCAGCTGGACCCGGCCGGAGGCCAGCTCGCGCTGCCGGACCCGGACCTGCAGCAAATCGGTGTCGGCGATCAGCCCGGCAGCCACCGCCGCGGAGGCATCGCGCTCCAGGGAATCCAGCAACTGCCCGGCCTGCTCCAGGGTCTGCATCTTTTCCTGCAAGGAGACGCCCAGGCGGTATTTCTCCTCCACGGAAGCGGCGCTCTCCCGGCGCTTGAGCGAGAGCTGCAGCTCCCCGGCCTGCACGCCCAGCGAGGCCAGCCGGTTGCCGTTCACGATACGTCCGCCGGCATAGACGGGCTGCAAAACCATCGCCGACGCGGCCCAGCCGAATTTAAACCCGGCATACCAGGGATTGATGCCGACCTGGTTGGCCATATCCGTGACCAGTTGCGACAGCACATCCGCCCAATACCCGCCCAGGATGTCCTGCGGGGTGATGTAGATGAGCGGATTGAGCGCATGGTAGCCTGCGGCGTTCAGGCTGACGCGGGGGACGTATTCCCAACGGGCCTCGGCCCGCTGGGCCAGGGCGGCCTGCAGGTCGAGCTGGGCCGCACGGATGTTGGGATCGTGCTCCGCGGCAAGCTCCTGGCACTCCGCCAGCGTGACGACACGCTGGGCGCTGACGCCGGCCGGCACGAACACCAGCAGGCCCAGCAGGATATATGAGATGTCAAGCAGTTTCTTCATGGTTCTTCTTTTTATCCGCTCCGCGGAAAATCTGCCAGTACGACACCGGCATGATCAGGACGATCAGGAGGATCGAGAAAACGATGCCGAAGCAAATCACCACCCCCATCGGCATCCATAGCTGGTCGCCGCTGAGGATCATCGGCAGCACGCCGAGCGCCGTCGTGCAGGAGGTCAGGAAGATCGGCCGCACCCGGCGGGCGCCGGCCAGGAAAGCGGCGTCGCGCACGCTCACGCCCTGCTCCCAGCGCAATTCTTCGGCGTAATCGAACATGATGATGCCGTTGCGCACGATGATACCGACGAGCGAGACCAGTCCCAGCACGGCCGTGATACTCAGATCGAGTCCGAAAATCCACAGCCCGAAGGAAGCGCCGAACAGGCAGAGCAGGCTCAGCACCATCGTCAGGGCGGCCACGGAGCCCTTCTTGAAATGCAGCAGCAGGAAGATGAACAGCACGGCCACGGCGGCGATGAAGCTCCAGAGAATCTGCGGAATGAAATATTCGTTGGAAAACGTAAGGCCCAGATACTTGACCGAAGCGCCTTCCGGCAATCGGGGTTCGATATGGGTCCGGACGTATTCCCGGATCGGTTTCATCGCGGCGGGCTGGCTCTTCTTGAGGCGCATGTCGGCCATGACGCTCACGGATTCCCGGCCGGCATAGCGAACGATCTGTTCGGGCCGCCAGGCGGGCCGGAGCGACGCCACCTGGCGAAGCGGGACCGTGGAGCCGGCCCGGAACGTCGGCACCTTGACGTCGCCGAGCGACTCATAGGCCATGTTCCGCGTAATGCCCTGGCTGTAGAGATTGACCGGGACCTGACGGTCCCCCTCCCAGATGGTGGCGATGGGCATCCCGTCAAGCATGCCGGCCAGCGCCAGGGAGAGGACCGACTTGTTGACCCCGAGCCGGGAGGCCTCCTCCGGGTCGAGTTCGACCTCAACATAAGGGACGATATTGTCGTAGTCGGTGTGGATCCAGGTCAGCTGGTCCTGCATCCCGTACATAAAGGTGCGAAGGCTGTCCGCCAGCGGGCGGAGCTCCTCGGTCGGAGCGCCGCACAACATCACTTCCACGGCCGTGAAGGCCTGATAGTCCATCTGGCGGAAATGGATCAGCGCCTCCGGGAACCAGTTCTCGTAGCGCTGGGCGCATTCGAGCAGCAGCTGCTCGGTGTCGGCGTTCGAGCGGGTGTTCACGATCAGCTGCGCGATATTCCTGCCCGGCATCGCCGGGGAATAAGTGGCGTGGAAACGCGGGGCGTTGCACCCCACGAACGAGGTGATGCCCGTCACGCGCGGGTCCGCGAGAAGCAGGCGCGACAGGGAGTCGCTGACCGCCGAGGTCTTCTCCAGGGAGGCGTTTCCGTCCAGGTTAATCTCCACGGCGAAGATGTCCCGGGCCGCCTTCGGCATCATCATGACGTTGATCCGGGTGAACATGAAAATGCCGAGGCCGACCGCCACCACGCCCACGGCGACGGTCAGGAAGGCATGCTTGAAGCAGAAGCGCTCCAGCGCGTCGTAGAAGCGCTGGAGTAGATTGAAGAACCGGGCCTGCGCCCGGGAGAGGATATTGTTACGCGAAGGGCCGTTCTCCCGGATGTAGCGTACTTCCAGCGAGGGCACGACCAGCATGGCATAGGCCAGGGAGGCCGCCAGGGCGAAGGCGATGATCCAGGGGAAGCTGGCGATGAATTCGCCCAGATAGCCCTGGATGATCTTGAGCATCGGGAAAAACATGGCCGTGATGGCGAAGGTCGCCATGAACATCGGCATGAAGAGCTCCCGGCCGCTCGCCGCGGCCGCATCTTCCCGGGCAAGCCCGCGGCCGAGTTTGTCCATATAGCCGTCCATCGTGATGATGGAATCGTCCACGATCATGCCCAGTACGGCGATCAGCGCGGCCAGGGAGACCACGTTGACCTGCATGCCTGTCACGTACATCACAGCCAGCGCCACGGCAATGCACACGGGCACGCCGGAGCTGGCGATCAGCGCCGACCGCATCGGGAAGAGCAGCAGCATCACCAGGATCACCACCAGCATGGCGATCAAGAGGTCGCGCATGAACGACATGACGGAGCGGTGCACCACCTTGGGCTGGTCGGTGATCCGGCTCATGTGGAGGGACAGCGGCGCCGTGGCCGAAAATTCTTTCAAGACCGCGTCCACCTCCCGTCCGAAGTCGACGATGTTGTTGTCGGGGCGCATCACGATGCTGAGCACCATGGCCGTATGCCCATTATAAGAAACGAAGCTTTCCGGCTCCTTGTAGCGGCGCTCCACCGTGGCGATGTCCCGCAGGCGCAGCACCCCGGACTCCAGTCCGGAGAAGACGATGCGGTCCGCCACTTCCTGCTCGGTCGTCACGGGATTGGCCACGTGGACCGGGGAATAGGCGTAGTCGGTATGGAATGTGCCGCCCGAGGTATTGAGCGCCGCGCTCTGGTACTCGAGCATCAGGCTGGCAGGGCTCACGCCATAAGATGACAGCCGCTCCATATCCAGGGTGACGGCGACTTCCTCGTCCTGCGCACCGTAAATGGTGACGCTGGACAGGGTCGGGATCTCCTGCAGGCGGGCAGAGAGATCCCGGGCATAATCCAGCATCTCCCCATATCCCTTGTCCTCGGATTCCATCGTGATGAGCAGCGAGGAGACCTCGCTGAAATCGTCCAGCACCACGACGGCCAGCACCCCGGCGGGCAGGGTCAGCTTGGCGGTCTCGAGGCGGAGTTTGATCTTGGACCAGACTTCGTCCTTGGTCCGGACCGGCGTGGTCAGGTCCACCAGCAGATAGCAGATCCCATCCTGGGACGTCGACTTGAGCGTGGAGCGGTCCACTTCCTTGCAGGAGAACAGGACGTCCTCCAGCGGTTTGGCCACCTGGTCGCGCACCTCCTCCGCCGTGGCGCCGGGGTAGATGGCCGCGATCACGCCCTGCTTGATCTGGAAGGTCGGGAATTCATCCCGATTCATCCGGAAAAGGCCTACCACGCCAACCACAAGCAGGAAAGCCACAAAAAGGTAGATGACCTTCCTGTAGCGAATGGCGTCCCGGATCACCTGGCCGCGGATCTCTGGCAAGCGCTTAGGCATCATTATTCTGTCACTTCCATTCCGGTGGAGACCTTCTGGAAGCCCTCCACGATTACTTTGTCACCGGCTGAGAGGCCTTCCGAGACGATGATTCCCCGGCCGCTGTAGCCGTCCGGGACGATATGCACCTTGCGGGCGCGGCCGTCCACCACCGTCCAGACGTATTTGCCTTCGGTATCCATCCGTACCGCCGAGGCCGGGACCACGATGCGCCGGTCGCCCGTGACCTCCGGAACGGCGAAACTCGCCTTGACCACCATCCCGGGCATCAGCTTCGGGTTCTTGTCGGCCAGGCTGAGGATACAGCTGTAACTCCGCGTCAGGGGAGATGCCACATAGCCCCGCTCAGACACGACCGCAGACAGGTTTTCCAATCCGAGCGCAGGCACGGACACGATGGCCGGCGTGCCGACGACGACGCTGCTGATGTCGTTCTCATGGACATCGATGCGGATGTTCAGCGAGGACATGTCCATCAACAAAGCGAGGCGCTGTCCGGGAAGCACCTCCACGCCCTGGTCGACGTACAGTTCTCCGATGACGCCGCGATAAGGGGTCTTCACGGTCCCGTCCGCCACGGCGCGCCGGGCTGCGGCGGCCGTCGCTTCGGCCTTGGCCAGCTGGGTTTCGATGTCGATTTTCTGTATTTCGGGGATCGCGCCCGAGGCGTACACCTTCTGGAGGCGTTCGTTGGCGTCGCGCGCCTGGCCCAGGGACGCCTCGGCGATCTGCAGCGCGCTCTCGACGCTCTGCGAGCGGATCACGGCCACGGCCTGTCCGCCTCCCACGCGTTCGCCCTTGCGGACGCACAGCGTCGTCAGGGTGCCCCCGTACGGGGCCGTCAGCACGACGGATTTCTCGGGTTCGACCTCACCGGTGAACACCTGGTCAGGCAGGATCTCCGGGAAACCGACCGAAATCGTCTTGACCCGGACGGGAGGGCGCTGTGTCTCCGGGGCGGTGCCCCGGATCCGGTCCACCAGCTGCGACACCTGCTCCGACTCGCAGCCGGAGGCAAGCAGGGCAACGAGGGCCAGTCCTATATAATTCCACCTTTTCATCTGCGTTAGTTCTTTGAGGCCACGCAGACGACATTGCTGGCCGTGATGGAATAGGTGATACTCGGAAGGACCGTCCGACTGCCGGAATACACCAGATTGACGTTCAGGAGTCCGTCCAGGATGAACGCCTCTCCGGAGACCGTCACCTGAAACTCAGGCAGCGTACCCACCCGGAGCGTCCGGGTGGAGGGCAAAAGCCGGAAGCCGCCGGGGGTCAACTCGGCGTCGAAGACATACACGTCCCCGCCCAGCACGTTCATCGTCACGAGCATCGTGTCGTTCCCGCGCGCCTTGATGTCCATCCGCCCGACCTCGGTCGTCAGATCGTAAACTTTGGGCTCGAGCTTGACCGCGTCCTCGTCCGACACGTCCGCCGACACTACCACCGTCACGGTCCCGCTCGTCTTGAAGGTGTAACTCCCGGTATACGGATCCGTCGGCAACTGGGTGCAGGCCGACAGGATCAACAGCGACAGCGCTGCTATGGGTAATATTCTCTTCATATTCTTATCGTCTGCTGTTGCCAAGGGAGATATAGTAGAAAAGGGTGGCGAGGGAGCCGAGAGCGGCGATGATGTAGGTGTAGGCGGCCCATTTCAGGGCGTCGACCGCCATCGGCCGCGTCTCCGCATCCACGATGCCGGAGCGCTCAAGCCACGCGACGGCGCGCTGGCTCGCATTGATCTCGACCGGAAGTGTGACGAGGCTGAAGAAGGTCGTCATCGCGAAGAGGACGATCCCCAGCCAGAGCAGCGTCGGGAAGACGTTGATTAGGAGCACGCCCGCGAGCAGGACCCACTGGACCGTGTTGTTGGCGAAGGTGACGACGGGCACCAGCGCGGAGCGGAGCTTCAGCGGCGCGTAGCCCTTGGCGTGCTGGATGGCGTGGCCGGTCTCATGCGCCGCCACGGCGCAGGCCGCGACGGAAGCGCTCTCGAAGACGCCCTCGCTGAGGTTGACGGTCTTGTCCTTGGGATTATAATGGTCGGTCAGCTTGCCGGAAACCGATTGCACCGTGACGTCCGTGATGCCATGCTGCGCAAGCATGAGACGCGCCACGTCGGCGCCCGTCAGGCCGCCCGGCGAAGGGATTCCGCTGTATTTCTCGAATTTGCTGCTCAGGACACGCTGGATGACGAAAGAGGCCAGCATGACGGCGAGCATGATAAACCAGATACCGCTGCTCATAGGCATTCGTGTTATTAAATCTTTGCGAAGATAAGAAAAACTGCAGAAAAGCCAAAAGAAAAAGAGGTCCTCTACACGAGGGCCTCTCCTTTCTCATTCACGATTTCATACTGCAGGATGCTGTGGTCGGTCATTTCGACCAGCTCCAGCTTGCACTTGTACTTGCGTTTCCACTTGCGGAGGAAGGAATTCCATCCGCGCGTCAGGTAGGCCCCGAGGATGGGGCTGGTCCTGACCGTCATCGTCTTCTGTCCCTTCTCGACGAGGTCGGCGATGTGCCGCTCGATGTCCTCGTCGATGACCACGGTGGACGTGATGTGTCCGGTGCCGTGGCACAGGGGGCATTTTTCGGTGGTGTTGATCTCCGTCACGGGGCGGATCCGCTGGCGCGTGAGCTGCATGAGCCCGAACTTGGTGAGGGGCAGCACGTTGTGCTTGGCCCGGTCACTCTCCATGAGATCCCGCATGTACTTGTAGAGGTCGTTGCGGTGCTCGGGCTTGGCCATGTCGATGAAGTCGACGATGACGATGCCGCCCATATCGCGGAGCCGCAACTGGCGGGCGATCTCCTCGGCGGCCAGCTTGTTAACCTCGAAGGTGTTCTCCTCCTGGTCGTTGGTCTTGGCCCGGATGCCGCTGTTGACATCGATCACGTTGAGCGCCTCGGTGGTCTCGATGACGAGATACGCACCCTGCTTCATCGGTACCACCTTGCCGAAGGAGCTCTTGATCTGGCGGGTCACTTCGAAATGGTCGAAGATGGGCTCCCTGCCTTCGTAGAGCTTGACGATCTTCTCCTGCTCGGGAGAGATCAGGGAAATGTACTTGCGCGTCTCTTCGTAGACGTTGCGGTCGTTCACGTGGATGTTCGCGAACGATTCGTTGAGCAGATCGCGCAGTACGGTGGTGGTCTTGGAGTACTCGGTGAAGAGGAGTTTCACCCCCTTGGATGCGGCCACTTTCTGCCAGGAGCCCTCCCATTTCTCGATCAGCAGGCGCAGCTCGGCCACCAGGACGGCGGCCGTCTTGCCCTCCGCCGCGGTGCGGATGATCGCGCCGTAATTCTTGGGAAGGATGCTCTTGACGAGGGTCTCAAGTCTCTTTCTCTCCTCCTTCGAGGAGATTTTCTGGGAAACGCTCACCTTCTCGGCGAAGGGGAGCAGTACGACGTTGCGTCCTGCCAATGAAATCTCCGCAGTCAACCGGGATCCCTTGGTGGAAATCGGCTCCTTGGTGATCTGGCAGATGATCATCTGCCCGGGCTTGAGGTGATCCTCGATCCGCCCCTCCTTCGCGAGGGCGGGGCCGATCTTCGTGTTCGCATAGAGCTTGCCGAGCTCCCGGTTGGGATTGCTTTCGCGCACGAACGTGTCGAAAGCGTTGAAATACAAGCCCAGGTCGAGGTAATGGATGAAAGCCTCTTTGCTGTCGCCGATGTCCACGAAGGCGGCATTCAGCGCAGGGAGGATCTTCTTGACCTTGCCAAGGAAGACGTCCCCGACCGAATAGCTCTGACCCTGGTTCGATTCACGGTTCAGCTCGATCAGCCGGTGATTCTCCAGCAGCGCGATCCGAACCTCGGCGGACGCGACGTCCACCACCAGGTCTTTTTCTGTCTTCGCGGTTTCCATTGTTTTCGCAACTGTATAAATCAAGAAAAAGCCCGCCGGATCTCCCGTCAGGCTTTCCTCGACTTATTATTTCTTCTTGTGGCGGTTCAGACGCAAGCGCTTCTTACGCTTGTGCGTAGCCATCTTATGTCTCTTATGCTTCTTTCCGTTAGGCATAATTATTTGGATTTGGGTTTGACGTTCTCCTTAACGGCAGCGGCGAAGGACTTGGCCGGCTTGAAGGCGGGAATGCAGTGAGCCGGGATCGTCATCGTGGTCTGGCGCGTGATGTTGCGGGCAGCCTTCTGGGCGCGCTGCTTGTTGATGAAGGAACCAAATCCGCGAAGGTACACGTTGTTGTCCTTGATCAGGGAAGCCTTGATGCTCTCCATGGTGGCCTCGACGACGGTCTGGACGGTCACCTTCTCGATACCGGTGGCCTTGGCCACTTCGTTCACGATTTCTGCTTTAGTCATTGTCTTGAATATTAAATTATTTAGTAACTAACTTTTTCCGATTTTGGGAGTGCAAAAATAGAGTTAATTTTTTATTATTCAAAATGATATTTGCAGTTTTTTGGACATGGCACGGAGATTGACTATATTCGCAAGCGGTTCCAGAAAACCGACTTTACTGACAATTTGGCAATAAGTATGAGACAAGATAAAGAATTCACCCTCCCCGCTGGCGCAGAAGTCAGCATCATTCCCGTTATGCAGGGAGAAGGCCTGCTTAAAATAGACGAGTCCGAACTCCCGGAGATCCTCCCGGTGCTCGCGCTCCGCAACGCGGTGCTCTTCCCGGGCGCCGTGTTCCCGATCACGATCGGGCGCGAGAAATCCGTCCGCCTGATCCAGGACGCCGAGAAGGAAGGTTTCTTCATCGGCGCCGTGCCGCAGAACGACGTGATGGTCGAGGAGCCGCAGGAGGAGGACCTGAGCCACTTCGGCTCCGTGTGCAAGGTCCTCAAGACCCTGGAGATGCCGGACGGCACGATCACGGCCATCCTCCAGGCGTTCAAGCGCCTGGCCCTGGATGCCGTGCTCGGCTACGAGCCCTATATCACCGCCCGCGTGCATTATCTCCCCGACATCCTGAACGAGGACCCGCACAGCACGGACATGAAGGCGATCGCCGAGTCCCTGAAGGAGAAGGCGATCAACCTGCTCCGCGCGAGCAATATCGGCACCCGCGAGACGATCGGCGCCCTGAAGGCGATCGACGATTTCCGCTTCCTCGTAAACTTCATCGCGACGACCATCGAGGTGGAGAATTTCGAGTCGAAGATCCAGCTGCTGGAGTACGACGACGTGCGCCTGCGCGCCCTCAAGCTGCTCTCCGTGCTGGACTCCCAGGTGGAGCTGATGAAGATCAAGCAGGAGATCAACCAGAAGGTCAAGAGCGAGATCGACCAGCAGCAGCGCGAGTACTACCTTAATAATCAGCTCCGTACCATCCAGGAGGAGCTGGGCATGGACGACGCCGAGGAATTCGACAAGTTCCGCGAGCGCGCCGCCAAGAAGAAATGGCCGAAGGAGATCGGCGAAGCGTTTAATAAGGAGCTCGCCAAGCTCGAGAAATACAATCCGTCCTCGCCGGACTACAGCGTCCAATACAACTATTTGGAGTTCATGCTCGACCTCCCGTGGGGCGAGATGAGCCAGGACAACCTGGACCTCAAGCACGCCCAGAAGGTCCTCGACGGGGACCACTACGGGCTGGACACAGTCAAGGACCGCATCATCGAGTACCTCGCGGTGCTCAAGCTGAAGGGGAATATGAAATCCCCTATCCTCTGCCTCTACGGCCCTCCGGGCGTCGGTAAGACCTCGCTGGGCAAGTCCATCGCCAAGGCGCTCGGCCGCAAGTACGTGCGCATCGCCCTGGGCGGCATGCACGACGAGGCCGAGCTGCGCGGCCACCGCAAGACCTACGTGGGCGCCCTCCCGGGCCGTATCCTGAACGGCATCGCCCGGGCCGGCACCTCCAACCCGGTGATCGTCCTCGACGAGGTGGACAAGCTGGCGGCCGACTTCAAGGGCGATCCGTCCTCCGCACTGCTGGAGGCGCTCGACCCGGAGCAGAACGCCACCTTCCATGATAATTATCTCGATCAGGACTATGATTTGAGCAACGTCCTCTTCATCACCACGGCCAACAGCACCGCGCCGATCCAGTCGGCCCTGCTGGACCGCATGGAGCTCATCAACGTGACGGGCTACCTCGCCGAGGAGAAGATGGAGATCGCCAAGAAGTTCCTCGTGCCCAAGCAGTTGGAGGAGCACGGCATCAAGAAGGACGCGCTCAAGATCGACAAGGCGGCCCTCGCCGCCATCATCGACGAGTACACCCACGAGTCGGGCGTGCGCGGCCTGGAGAAGCAGATCGCGAAGATCGCGCGCGTGACCGCGAAGAAGATCGCGATGGAGCAGGAATACCCTGCCGTCATCAAGAAGGAGCACCTGAAGGAATACCTCGGCCTGCCGACCAATTTCCACGACCTGCAGAAGGGCAACGAGGCCCCGGGCGTGGTCACGGGTCTCGCCTGGACCCAGATGGGCGGCGAGATCCTCTTCGTGGAGAGCTCCGTGAGCGGCGGCAAGGGCGTCATGACCATGACCGGCAACCTGGGCGACGTGATGAAGGAGTCGGCGACCATCGCCTACCAATATATCAAGGCCCATCCGGAGATGGCGAAGATGGACGCGAAGACCTTCGGGGAGAAGGACCTGCACGTGCACGTGCCCGAGGGCGCGACGCCGAAGGACGGCCCCTCGGCCGGTATCACGATGGTGAGCTCGATGGTGTCCGCGCTGCGCGGCGAGGCCGTCAAGCACGGCATCGCGATGACGGGCGAGATGACCCTGCGCGGCCGCGTGCTGCCGGTAGGCGGCATCAAGGAGAAGATCCTCGCCGCCAAGCGCGCCGGCGTCCACACGATCGTGATCTCGGAAGATAACCGCAAGGACATCGAGGACATCAAGGAGATCTACATCCGCGGTCTCGAATTCCACTACGTCAAGACCATCCAGGACGTCATCGACTTCATCTTCTGATACAAGAAAGCGCCGGTTTTTCGACCGGCGCTTTTCTTTTAGAACAGCTTCGGATGGCTCTCCTCGAGGCCCTCGAGGACGCGCTCCATCACCGCCTGGCGGATCAGCGCGGAGCGCGAGCTGACCTTGAAGCGCTTGCAATACGTGTCGATGGCCGCGAGCTCCTGCGCGTTGAACAGCACGGACTTGCGGTGGATGCGGCGGAGCGAAGCGCGCTGCTTGTCGAGGAAGGCGGGATCGACGCCGGCGAATTTCTTGCTACTCTTCTTTTTCCTGGCCATAGAGCATATTGATGTATTGGATGATTTCCTGCAGGCTGTCCATCTCCAGGCGCCGCCCGAGGATCTCTCCTTCCCAGACCACAAAGATCTTGGGCGTGGAGAAGACGCCGTAGTCGAGCAGCAGGGTGGTCTCCGATTCCGGATCCCAGAGGTGGATCATCTTGACCTTTTTATTCTTGGTTTTCAGCGACTTGCGGAAGGCCTTGAAGGCCTGCTTGTCGGCGTCCACGTCGATGGCGTAGAAGTTCATCGGGAACTCCACCTTTTCGAGCACGGAGGGCAGCGCGATCGCCTCGAGGCGGCATTTCGAGCACTCCGGCGAATAGAACATCAGCACGCAGGCGCGGTCGCTGACGGGGATGGTGCGGCGGCCGCCGCAGGGCTTGCGCAGCGTCAGCTGCGGCGCCGGCATGCCGATCAGCGTGTTGCGGTGTTCGAGCGAGAAGCGTTCCGCTTCGAAGAGCTCGAACTCGCTGCGCGGCTGCACTTTGCCCGTGGCGATCCACTCGTCGTAGAGGTGGACCGCCACGGCTTCTTCGCCCATCACGCGGCTGTAGCGGTAGTGGTCGAAGACCGCGAGCGCCACGTGCTGGCGCATCAGCGAGTCGGTGCAGGAGGCGATCAGGCCGTCGAATTCCGCATTTTTCGTATCGATGTCGTCATACAGCAGCGCGCCGTAGAACTGCGTCAGCAGGCTGTCCAGCGGGGCGTAGCGCGCCTCCAGCGAGTCGGCGGGCGCTTGCGCACGGGCGGTCAGGCCGCAGAGCAGGGCGAGCAGCAGGACGAATTTTCTCATAAGGCTTCGGGCAGGACGACCCCTTCGGGGAGAAATTGGCTCGTGTCGCCGTGGTGGCGAAGCAGGTCGCGCACGGCGGAGGAGGAGATGTGGGCGAACTCCTGCGCCGTCGGGATGATGATGGTCTCGATCTCGGGGGCGAGGCGGCGGTTGGCGTCCGCGATGGCCTTCTCGTTGTCGAAGTCCATCATGTTGCGGATGCCACGCACGATGTGGCGGATGCCGAGCTGGCGGCAGATGTCGATGGTCAGGCAATCATAGGAGATGATGCGCACGCGGTCGCCCAGCGAGGCCGTCGCCTGGCGGATAATGTCGACTTTCTGCTCGTTGGTGAAGAATCCGCGTTTGTCCTGGTTGATACCGACGGCGACGACGACTTCGTCGAACATCGTCAGCGCGCGGCCGAGGATATTGAGATGGCCCGCGGTGAACGGGTCGAAGGATCCCGGGAAGAGAGCTATTGTATTCATAACAAACAAATATAGGCAAAAAATGCGTATATTTGGAGTATGACCGTAAAAATCGAACCCTCCTGGCGCGAAGCGCTCCAGAGCGAATTTGACCAGCCCTATTTCGCCGCGCTGGCCCAGCAGCTGCATGCCGAGAAGGCGGCGGGGCGCACCATTTTCCCGCCGGGCGGGCAGATCTTCCGGGCGTTCGACCTCTGCCCGCTGGACCAGACCAAGGTCGTGATCCTGGGGCAGGACCCCTACCACGGCTACGGCCAGGCCATGGGCCTGTGCTTCAGCGTGCCGCAGGGCGTGCCGGCGCCGCCGTCGCTGAAGAATATTTTCCGGGAGATTGAGACCGACCTCGGCGTGCAGATGTCCGGCAGCCCGGACCTGACGCCCTGGGCGCGTCAGGGCGTGCTGCTGCTCAACGCCGTGCTGACGGTGCGGGCGGGCGAGCCCACCTCGCACGGCGGCATCGGCTGGCAGACCTTCACCGACGCGGTCATCCGCGCCGTCTCCGAGCGGCGCGACGGCGTCGTCTTCCTGCTCTGGGGCAACTACGCCCGCGGCAAGGCGCCGCTGATCGACGCCTCGCGCCACCTCGTCCTCGAGGCGGCGCACCCGTCGCCCCTCGCCCGCGGCGCCTTCTTCGGCTGCCGCCACTTCTCCCGCTGCAACGATTATTTAACAGCTCACGGCCAGCCGCCGATCGACTGGAAACTATAGCCCTCCCCCGCTGTTTTTTGCAATCATTTCACCATCAGCAACTTACCAAAGTAACCGGTTCCCTCAGGACCTGGTTACTTTCATAATTATCTATCCTTCAACCACTTATCAAAAACACCACATCTGCTATTTCCTCACCTCCCCCACCCCCGTCTCTTCCCCGTCTCTTCACCGCCTCTTCCGCGTCTCTCCCTCCTCGCCTATTTCCTGTGAGCTGCAAGTGTTTATTATTCAGCTGATTACATGATTATACTCCACCGGTTTTAGGGGGAGTACAAATCTATAATTCTCTGACGGATATTTAATTCCAGCTCATAGCAAAATGGGGTGAGGGGGAACTAGCGGAGGGGCGGGAAGGCTGGAGGACGGGAAGGCTGGAGGATGGGAAGGCTGGAGGAGAGTGACAGGGCTAGCGCTTCGGGGGGACGAAGAGGCGGACGAGGAGGAGGGCGGCGAGAATCAGGAAAATCAGCGTGCAGACGCGGCCGGCGATGTCGCCGTGCTGCACGAAGAGCGTCTGCTCGGAGGAGAGGTTGACGGAGCCGGTGAGCGTCTGGCGGGTCCACCAGTCGGAGGTCTCGAGGATCTCGCCGCGCTGGTCGATGAAGGCGGAGATGCCGGTGTTGCCGCAGCGGGCGATGTCGCGGCGCAGCTCAATGGCGCGCAGCGCCGCGAAGCTGAGGTGCTGGCGGTAGCCGGGGGTATTGCCCCACCAGGCGTCATTGGTAATGATAGTCAGAGCTTTAGCCCCGGCGCGTACGTATTCCGCGCAGTATTCCCCGTAGACGGACTCATAGCAGATGGCGCAGCCGAGGGGCACGCGCTGCGGGCCGAAGTGCAGCAGCGATACGCCGTCCTGGCCCACGCAGCGGCCCATCAGGCCGCCGACGTGCATTTTGGCGGAAAGCCAGTTGTCCAGCGGAACGAAGATCTTGGGATAAGGGGTCAGCTCGGTGCCGACCACCAGCTTGCTCTTGTGATAGACCTCGGCCGGGCCTTCCGGCCGGGCCATCATCGCACTGTTGTGCGACACGATCCAGCCTTCGCCGTACGGCCGCGCCAGCAGGGTCGGCGCCGCGTGCGTATCATAAAGGTCGTAGGTGCTGGCGCCGAAGAGCATTTCCGCGCCGGGATGCTCCGCCAGGAAGGCGCGCACGCGCTGCAGCGTGGCGGAGTTGTCCGGCGCGTTCAGGACGACGTCGCCGGTGAAGGTCTCGGGCGCAAGCAGCAGCACGGGCTTGTCCGCGCGGTGCACTAGCACGTCCTCGAACTGGTCCAGCAGGATCTCGGTCTGCTGGGCCTGCGAGAGGGATTGGAATTTCTCGTAAGGGTCGAAATTGGGCTGGCCGATGACCACGTCCACCGTGGCCTCGGAGCGCTCCTCGTAGGCGTCCCAGATCAGCTTGGAAGCCACCACCGGGCCGGCGACGACGAGGATGATGCCGAGCGAGGCGCAGGCGCGGGCGAGGCCGTTCCAGCGCTGCCAGAGCCCGTCGGAGACGGCCACGATCAGGCCGTAAATGCCGAGGTTCGCCACCCACACCCAAAGCGAGCCGCCGAGCATGCCGGTGTACTCGTACCACTGCACCGTGCGCGTGCTGCGCGCGAAAGCGCCGCCGAGCGTGAGCCAGGGCCAGGAGATGTCCACGGAGAAGTACACACGCTCCCAGGCGATCCACATGGCCGCGAGGAAAATGTACGGCAGCGCGCCGCCCATTTTCCGCTTCGCCAGGCGGAACAGGAGCCAGATCAGCAGCATCTGGAGGGCGTTGTAGCAAATGGCGAAAATGCCGCCGCCCACCGTGGCGTTGCACACCCAGAAGGTCGTGGCGGCGTTCCACGCCACGAAGGTGAAGGCGGGCCAGATCCAGCGGGCGCGCAGGCGCAGCTGGTCCGCCACGGCGTCCGCGATCAGCAGCGGCACGAAGGCGACCAGCGCCAGCGCGCCGACGTGCGGCACCAGCCAGGGCAGGCTCAGCAGAAGCGCGGACAGCGCGGAGAGCAGCCAGAGAAGGGTATGCGGTTTTCTCATTCTTCAGGCATCTGACCGCAGTATTTGCGCCATTTGTCCAGGAGAGCGGTCATATCCTCCGGGAGGTCGGAATCGAATTGCAGCCAGTCGCCGGTGCGCGGGTGCGTGAAGCCCAGCGTGCGGGCGTGGAGCGCCTGCCGGGGGCAGAGCGCGAAGCAGTTCTGGATGAACTGGCGGTATTTCGCGTAGATGGTCCCCTTGCGGATCTCCGCGCCGCCGTAGCGTTCGTCGTTGAAAATGGGATGTCCCAGCTGGGACATGTGAACACGGATCTGGTGCGTGCGGCCCGTCTCGAGTTTGCATTCGACCAGGGTCACGAAGCCGAAGCGCTCCAGCACTTTCCAGTGCGTGACGGCGCGCTTCCCGTGCTCCTCGTCTTCGACGGAACGGAAACGCAGGCGATCCGACGGATCGCGCCCGATGAAGCTTTCCACCGTGCCCTCGTCTTCGGGCATGTCGCCCCAGACGATGGCATTGTAGCGCCGCTCGATGCTGTGGTCGAAGAACTGCTTGGCGAGCTTGAGCTGCGCCTCGTCGTTCTTCGCCACGGCCAGCAGGCCGCTCGTATCCTTGTCGATGCGGTGCACCAGGATGCCCATGCGCTCGTCGAGCGCGTCGGCGTCCTGGCTGAGGCCGAGGTGGTGCGCGAGGGCATTGATGAGCGTGCCCTCGTAGTGGCCGTGGCCGGGATGGACCACCATGCCGGCGGGCTTGTTGACGACGAGCACGTCGTCGTCCTCATAGACTATATTCAAAGGAATCTCCTGCGGGAGAATCTCCAGCCCGCGACGCCGGTACGGCATCACGAAGCGGATCACGTCGCCGGGGCGAACGATGTAGTTCGCCTTGACGGGGGTCTCCCCCACCCGCACGTAGCCTTCCTTGAAGGCCTGCTGAATGCGGTTGCGGGAGGTGTCCTCGAGGTGGGTGGACATGTATTTGTCGATCCGGATGGGCGCCTGCCCCGGATCCACTTCCAGGCGGAAGTGTTCGAACATCTCCTGCGGCTCCTGCGGCGTCATTTCTTCGTGGCGTCGGGGACTTTGTCGGGATCGGTCGTCAGGGAAAGCGTGACCTCGGTGCCCATGCGCATCTTCTCGGACGGGGCCGGGCGCTGCTGGTACACGAAGGCGCTGACGGAGTCGGCGTAGGTCTTGACGGTCTCGTCGAAGTGGAGCTTACCCACGTTGAGCGAGCTCTCGAGGGTCAGGTCCACGGCAGGCAGATACTGCTTGCCGACGAGTTTCGGGACATAGGTCATGTTGTCGCTGGGGTTCAGGCCCACGACAAGATTGATCGTGGTGCCGCTGGCCAGGACCGTGCCGGGCTTGATGTCCACGCCGCCGCGCTGCTGGCGCAGCACGCTGTTGGTGGCGATGTCGCGGACATAAATCAGGCGGCCGAGGGCGAGGCCGTGCCGGGCGAGCTCGGCCTTGGCCTGGCGCATGGAATAGCCCACCAGGGAGGGCATTTCCACCTCCTTCGGGACCAGCGTATTCGTGGTCAGGCGGATGCGGCGGCCGCGCTTGACGTGCGCGCCGGCCTCGGGCGTCTGCAGATAAACGACCCCCGGCTTGAGGCGCTTGACATAGACGGAGTCGGCCAGGATGACGCGCACACCGCCGTTCGAGGCGGCCTTGCGGGCCTCCGACCAGGTCATGTTCGTGAAATCGGGGACCTCGATCTCCCGGCCGTGCTGGGTGCCGAGGCTCAGGAAGATGCTCACCAGCGTGATGACCACCAGCACGGCGGCCACCGCCAGGACGAGGTTGCGGACAATCCAGTTGCCCCAAATTTTCTTGATATCCATATCTTTAGCTTCCTATTATCATTATGGCGCCGCGGGCCATCAGGACCACGGCGAAGATGCACACCACGATGCCCGCCACGAGGTTCATCATGCGGAGCGCCTTCATGTCCAGGCGCAGGTAGCGGGACAGTATCCAGGTGACGGTCGTCCAGTAAATGGCCTCCCCCAGCCCCACGCAGGGGGCGTAATACACGCCGGCCAAGCCGAGCTGGAACAGCGCCATCAGCGCCATCATCACCCCGATGGCGAGCGGGTTGGAGAGCGTCGTGCCGACGCCCTGCCAGAAGCAGGTCCAGGGGTTCATGCGCCCGCCGCCGTCCTCGCGGCTCACGGCCACCCGGCGGCGGAGCATCCCGACGCCGATCAGGCCGACCAGCGCGCCGCCGATGAGCATGATCCAGCGGGCGTTCGCATCGATGAAATCATCGAGCATCTGCACGGCCATCAGGCCGATGGCGGCGTACATCATGTCCACCATGGTGGCGCCCAGCCCCACCATCAGGCCGCAGCGGCGGCCGTAGCACGTCGTGCGCTGGATCACCATCACGAGGATGGGACCGATGGGAATGGCGGCGATCACGCCGACCAGCAGGGCTTTAAACACCGTAAGGATCATATAACTTACAAAGATAGTCAAAAAAAAAAGATTCCGGGTCAAGCCCGGAATGACTATGGGACCGGCGAATGACGGGGAAAAGAAAAGCAGCCTGCGGTAGGCAGGCTGCTTTTCGATATCAGCGTGTTAGCGACTATCTCATCGGGGGCATGCCGCCACCCATCATACCGCCGCCCATGCCGCCACGCATGCCGCCGCCCATGCCACGGCCCATACCGCCGCGCATGCCGCCGCCACGGCGACCGCCGACGGTGCCGAAGTTGTAGGACAGGGAGACGATGGCGTAGCGTCCGAGCGTGTTGCTGACGGACTCGACGTGCTGGGAAGCCTGGTCCGTGACGCGGAGGGCGCGGGACTGGCCGAGGAGGTCAGCCACGTAGACCGAGACGTTGACGGGACCGAAGGACTTGGCAATGGTCAAGTTGATGATGCACTGCGGATCCACCGGGGTGGTGTAGCCGTTGTACCAGCGGTAGTTGGCGTTGGCCGTCACGGAGATGCCGGTCAGCAGCCAGTTCCAGGTGAGCTCGGCGGTAGCCGCGTTGCTCCAGGTCTGGCTGTTGCGGGAAGCCTTGGTGGACTGCGCAACGGCGTCGCCCTTCTGGGAGTACCAGGTCTGGTTCATGTTGGTGCTGGCACCGATCGTGGCCTGGAACTGCACGCCACGGTAGGTGATGCGCAGACGCTCGTTGAGGCTGAGGTTGTCGGTGTAGTTCTCCACGATGTGGGCCTTGTAGTAGGCGGGATCGTTGAACTGATCGATGAACCAGTTCATGAAGGCGTAGAAACCGTCGGTGGTGTACTTGCTCATGTCAACGTTCACACCTTCAAAGGCGAAGGACTGACGCCAGTTGAGGCCGGTGTTGTTGTTGAGGGAGAAGATACCCTTCTTGTCCAGCGGGACGTTGTTGAAGAGGTTCAGGCCGGCGTTGCCGGTGGTCGGGGCGTTGAACGGGATCGTGTACTGACCGCCGTTGGTGCCCGTGATCACCACGTTGGAAATCTGGTTCTGCGTGAAGCCGCCGTTGAAGCGGATGTTGAAGGACGAGAAGTTCGCGCGGTTGCTATAGCGGTACTCACCGTTGATGTTGTGGGTGAAGTACGGGGTCAGCGTCGGGTTACCGAAGGTGACGCGCAGCGGGTTCGTATTGTCCGGCACCGGCATCAACTGCTGGGTGGACGGCTGGCTGGACTGACCGCGGTAGAAGAAGCGCAGGTTGGAATCGTCGCTCAGGTCGAAGGTCATCATGACGGTCGGGGAAAAGTTCCAACGATTGTCTTCGTACTGCTGGAGCTTGTTGCTGTGGGAGGCGGCGTCATACACGGTGGTACCGTTGTAGGTGTACTGCGGCATCGCGGTGAAACCGGCCTGCAGGTGCATCTTGTCGTCCTGGTAGAGGACGTTGGCGCCGAACTCGTGGCGACGGTTCAGGTTCGTGATCTGGTTGGAGTACATCGGATCCAGCACGCCGCCGTTCAGCAGGTCGTAAGTGTTCTTCTCGGAGAGGGACTTGCTCCAGTTGAAGGAGTAGTTCGCTTCAATATAGAAGTAGTTACCGAGCGGCTCGGTGTACGTGGCACGCGTGCTCACGCTATAGCTCTGCTGGTCCTGCTTCGCGTTCTGGTAGACCTCGTTGGGCGAGGCACCGACGAGTCCGTAGTACACGGTGGAGTTGTGGTTCAACGCATCCATCTTGTTGTCGGACAGGTTGAAGTTGGTGTTCACCGTGAGGGTACGGCCCGGGAGACCGAGGCGCTGGCGGAAGAGCAGGAAGCCGCTGGTGCTGATGTTCTTGTTGTCGCCGGTGTTGTTGGTCGAGGCGGAGTTCACCTTCGTGTAGTCGCCGCTGAGGGTCTTGTCCTGGAAGGTCGAGCTCTCGCTGGTCTGCGAGTAGTTACCGGTACCGAAGCGGACGCGCGGCTCGAAGACGATGGACGTGTTGTCGGAGAACTTGTGCTCGAGACGGAGACCGAAGTTGTGGCCGTCGTTGTTGTTGATGTTGTTGCTGTAGCTGTCCACCATCTGGTTCATACCGGAGAGGTAGTTGATGGTCGAGGAGGTCTGCTCGGAAATCGTGTTGCTCTTGTTGAAGTTGTAGTTACCACCGATTTCCATGCGGTCGTCGAAGAGATCGGCTGCAGCGTTGAGACCGGCCATGTAGTTGGTGCTGATGCCACCGCCGCCGCCCATCATGCCGCCCATGCCGCCGCCCATCATGTTGCCCATCATGTTGCCCGAGAAGTTCGTGGCACCCTGGACATTGGCGTTGTTGGCATTGAGGATGACGGAGATCTGGGTCTTGCCGGCGAAGTTGCCGAGGAAGGCATTGCCGGAGAAGCGCCAGTCGTTCAGCGGATTCTGCTTGCTCGGGATGTCATGGCCCGCACCTGCGGTGACGCGGCCGACGAGACCGTTCAGGCTAGCGCCTTCCGTCAGGCCCAGGTCGATGACCGTTTCCTCCTGGCCGTCATCGATACCGGTGAACTCGGCCTGCTCGGACTTCTTGCGGATGACCTTCAGCTTCTTCACGAGCTTGGCCGGGATGTTCTGCGAGGCGACCGTCGGGTCGTCCAGGAAGAAGGTCTTGCCCTGCACCGTGATCTTGCTGACGGACTGGCCGTTCACGCTGATCGTACCGTTATCGCCGACCTCGATGCCCGGCATCTTCTTGAGCAGGTCGATGAGGTTGTCGTTGTCGGTGGTCAGGAACGAGCCGGCGTTGTACTCGATCGTGTCCTTCTTGACGATGACCGGGTTGCCGATGGCGGAGACCTCCGCAGCCTCGAGCTGCTCGCGGTCGACGCGCATCTTGATCTTGCCGAGATCGATGGAGTTGTTGTTCTCGATCTTGATCTGCGCGGAATAGGGCTCGTAACCCATCAACTCGACCACGACGGCGTAGGTGCCGTTGCGGACAGAGGTCATGGAGAAAGCGCCCTTGTCGTCAGAAAGGGTGTACTTGGCCGGTTTGGACTGGCCGTCGCGGGTGAGAGATACAGTCGCGAAGCCGAGGGCCTCGCCGGTAGTTTCGTCGATCAGGTTGCCCGTCACGGCGTTCTGGTTCTGGGCGAAGCCGCTGAATCCCAGCAGCATGAGCCCCACCATCAGGAAAATTCTCGCTTTTTTCATTCAATCACTTTTTTATACGCTCCGGATTGGATGCAACAAATTTCTCCCAGGAAGTGCTGCCCTGTGCGCCGGTAAGCGGACTGGACAGCTGGTAGAAGTGGCACATCGCGAGAGCAAGTGCATCTGTCGCATCGAGGTATTTGTTTGCAATTTTAATGCCAAGCGTGCGCTGCACGATCAAAGAAACCTGCTCTTTCGAAGCGGCTCCGTTGCCGCAGATGGCCATCTTGGCTTTACTGGGGGCATACTCGTAGATTTTCGCCCCGCGCTTCAAGCCCGCGATCATCGCCGCGCCCTGCGCCCGGCCCAGCTTGAAGGGCACCTGGGCGTTCTTGGCGTAGAAGGGCGACTCGATCGCGAGGTCGTCGGGGTGATGGAGGTCGCAGAGGGCCCCCACCTTCTCGTGGATGACCTCCAGTTTATCGTAGGGAGAGTCGATCTTGCGCAGGTCCACCACGCCCATGTCCACGAAGGAGGGCTTGCCGGCGGCATCCACGCGCACGACCCCGAAACCCAAAATGTTGGTTCCGGGGTCGATGCCGAGGATGACTCTTTCCTTAGTCAATTTTGTCGAATCCTGTGTACGGGCGGAGGATCTCCGGGATCACGATGCCGTCCGGGGTCTGGTTGTCCTCGAGGAGGGCGGCCACGACGCGCGGAAGCGCCAGGGAGCTGCCGTTCAGCGTGTGCGCGAGCTGGGTCTTGCCATCAGCGTCGCGGTAGCGCAGGTGCAGGCGGTTGGCCTGGTAGGTCTCGAAATTCGAGACCGAGGAGATCTCCAGCCAGCGGCCCTGGGCCGCGGACCACAGTTCGAAGTCGTAGGTGATGGCGGAGGTGAAGCTCATGTCGCCGCCGCAAAGCCGCAGGATGCGGTATTTGAGGCCGAGCTTGTTGACGAGGGACTCCACGTGCGCGACCATCTCGTCGAGGGCGGCGTAGGAGTTCTCCGGCTTCTCCACGCGCACGATTTCGACCTTGTCGAACTGGTGCAGGCGGTTCAGGCCGCGGACGTCCTTGCCGTAGGAGCCGGCCTCGCGGCGGAAGCACGGCGTGTAGGCCGTCAGGCGCTGCGGGATCTCATTCTCCGAAAGGATGACGTCACGGAAGATGTTGGTCACGGGCACTTCGGCCGTCGGGACCATGTAGAAATCGTCGACCTCCGCGTGGTACATCTGGCCCTCCTTGTCGGGGAGCTGGCCGGTGCCGAAGCCGGAGTCGCGGTTGACCATCACCGGAGGTTCGACCTCCTTGTAGCCGGCCGCGGTGTTCTGGTCGAGGAAGAAGTTGATCAGGGCGCGCTGCAGCTTGGCTCCCTTGCCCTTGTAGACCGGGAAGCCGGCGCCGGTGATCTTGACGCCCAGGTCGAAGTCGATGATGTCGTACTTCTTGGCGAGCTCCCAGTGCGGCAGGGCACCTTCGGGAAGGTTCACCTCGGGGCCGCCCATCTTCACGACCTCGTTGTCCTCGGCACCCTTGCCCGGCTTGACCAGGGCGCAGGGGGTGTTGGGCATGAGGACGAGCTGGTTGTCCAGCTCGGTGGCCGCCTCGTCCATCTGGGCGAGGAGTTCGGCGGAACGGGACTTCAGCGCGGCGACCTCGGCCTTGGCGGCCTCGGCGGCGTCTCGAAGTCCCTGCTTCATCAGGTTGCCGATCTCGGCAGCCTTCTGCTTTTGCTGGGCGAGCAGCGCGTCGCTCTCCGTCTGGAGGCTGCGGCGGCGGGCGTCGAGCTCCAGCACCTTGTCCACGATGGGCTGTGCGTCGAAATTCTTGATTTTCAATTTCTCGATGACGGCTTTCGGGTCATCGCGAAGCATCTTGAGCGTCAACATATGCTTGTTCTTAAAATGAAAGGACCTACACTCATTCCGGAATGCAGGTCCTTTTGTTTGACTTCAGTCCCGGATTAGTTCTCGAACGGGACCACCGACACGTAGGATTTGTTCTCGCGCTTGCGGGTGAACTTCACCGTGCCGTCCACGAGGGCGTACAGGGTGTGATCCTTACCCATTCCGACGTTGCGGTCCGGATTGTGGACCGTGCCGCGCTGGCGGACGATGATATTGCCGGCTTTCACGACTTCGCCGCCGAATTTCTTGAGACCCAGGCGCTTGCTCTGCGACTCACGACCGTTCTTAGAACTGGATTGACCTTTTTTGTGTGCCATAACTCTTAAGCGATTTCGTTGATCTTGATCTTAGTAAGTTTCTGACGGTGACCGTTGAGCTTCTGGAAGCCCTTGCGGCGGATCTTCTTGAAGACCAGCACCTTGTCGGCCTTGGCGTCATCCTCGAGGACGGTGGCCTTGACCACGGCGCCCTTCACGTACGGAGCACCCACCTTGACCTTCGCGCCGTCAGCGACGAGAAGAACCTTGGAGAACTCCACATCAGCACCTTTGGCATCGGCGAGCCGCTGCACAAAGATCTCGTTGCCAGCTTCCACTTTAAACTGCTGGCCTGCAATGTCTACGATTGCGTACATAAATAAAACTTTATTTAAAAGTTTCGGCCGTAAGCGTCTGCCGCGGGGCAGCTCTTGATACCTGGCTTAGCGGTCATCAAATATTTCAAAATATATAAAGGTGGCAGGATTACTCCTCCTCCAGACGCAGATGCTGGACGTAGATAGCCTTCTGCTTCGCAATGCGGCGGACCTCCGACGGCTTCTGGAAGTTCTTGCGGGCGCGCATCTCGCGGACGGCACCGGTCTTCTCGAATTTACGCTTGAACTTTTTAAGAGCGCGCTCGATATTTTCGCCTTCTTTGACGGGAACGATGATCATTGCTTTTACACCTCCTTTTTCTAAATGGGGTGCAAAGTTAGCAATTTATTTTAACATTCCAACAAATTCTTGCATTCCTTTGGTGGCCACCGCCTTAATGTGGTGCACGCGCTTGTCGAAGAGCGTCACGTCGGCGGGGTCGATCAGGTAGATCGGCGCCTCGGGGCGGGCGTAGCGGTACAGCCCCGCGGCGGGGTAGACCTGCAGGGAGGTGCCGACGATCAGGACGATGTCGGCGGCCGCCACGAGCTCCACCGCACGCTCGATCTTCGGCACGGCTTCGCCGAAAAATACGATGTGCGGGCGGTACTGCGCGCCGTTCGGCGCCTTGTCGCCCAGGCGGACGGCGTCGTAGCCGACGTCGATGACGTATTTCTCGGAGTATCCGTCGTAGTCGTTGCAGGTGTTCTCCGGGCGCACCTTGGTGACCTCGCCGTGCAAGTGCACGACGTGCGTGGAGCCGGCGCGCTCGTGGAGATTGTCCACATTCTGCGTGATCACGTCGACGGTGTAATCCTTCTCCAACGAGGCGATCAGGCGGTGCGCCTCGTTGGGCTCGACCTCGCGCAGCTTCTCGCGCTGCATGTTGTAGAAATCCAGCACCAGGCCCGGGTTGCGGGCCCAGCCTTCCGCGGAGGCGACGACCATCGGGTCGTAGTTATCCCAGAGCCCGCCGTTGTCGCGGTAGGTTCCCAGACCGCTTTCGGCGCTGACGCCGGCACCGGTCAGTACGGCTATTCTCTTTTTCATGCTACGGGCATTTTGAAGTATTCCTTGCGGACCCAGTACTCGAACAGAGGATCGAGCACGGTGGGGTTCTCTTCTTCGTCGAAGGTGACGATCTCCTTCTTGCAGAGGGCGTCCTTGAGGCGCCGCACGTTGGCGGAGGAGTTCAGGCTGTACTGGCGGATCACTTCGGCGCTGCTGAAACGGGTGTGGCCGTCCAGGATGGCGCGCAGCAGGCTCACCTGGAAGGTGGTCAGGTCGTTCATGGTGGCCACGAAGGCGGGCTCGTGGATGGACACGAGGCTGTCGAGGGCCTCCTTGAGGATCTGCTCCATGATATAGCCGCGCGAGAGCGAGTCGCAGATGGCGCAGAAGTGGTTGATGTACCAGATGTTGTTGCGGAAGAGGCGGCAGACGCCGAGCAGCAGGTCGCGGTCGATGACCTTGCCCGTGGCCAGGAAGCCCTTCACGACGTGGTCGAGGATGTCGCGCGTGTCGATGGCCGGGACGCGCAGGCGCTCGGCCTGGCGCCAGAACCAGCGCTTGACGCCGAAAATCTCGTGCATGGCGTTGACCTGCGAGCCCAGGAAGACGTAAGAGGCGCCGCCGGCGAGCTCCGCCGGCAGGGTCTTGAACACTTCCTCCAGCTGCTGGCAGAGGCGGTCGCCGTCCTCGGTCTGCATGACGTTTTGGAATTCGTCGATCACGACGATGCGCTTCACGCCCGTCCGCATCCCGATGCGGTACGGGAGCAGGTATGCGGCCAGCAGGTCCGCCTGCTCCAGGGAGCCATTCAGCGAAAGCGGTTCGCCGAAGGCGCCGAAGCGATTCTCGTCGAAGACGAAATGCGTGTCCGCGAGGAGCTCCCGCGCGGCGGCGGACAGCTCGGCGGGGCTGCTGCCGAGCGAGGCCAGCACGCGGCCGGCGAGCCGCAGGGCGAAGTCCGCCTGCGTGCGGACGTCGAGCAGGCTCAGCTGCACGGCGACGAACTGGGCCCCGGAGGACTTCATCGTGTAGAAGCCCTGCTGCACGAGCGATTTGCGGCCGGTTTTCGGCGGCTCGTAGATGACGACGTTCTCCCCCTGCGTGAGCAGGTTGGCGAAAGCGCGCACCTCAACGCTGCGACCCAGGAACTGTTTTCCGATGACGCACTTGTTGTACTGAAAGATATTGTCCATGGTGCAAATGTATAAAACAATTTTGTTAATAGCAAATAGGTTCAAATTATTACTATCTTTGCCGTATGATGGACAACGCAGTACTCAAAGCGCTCCGCGAGCGCAGAAGCATCCGGCGCTACAAGCCGGAGCAGATCACCGACGAAGAATTGCAGGCCGTGCTCGAAGCCGGCACCTGGGCCCCGACCGGGATGGGCCGCCAGGATCCTTGGATCGTGGCGGTGCAGCGGCCGGAGCTGGTCGCGCGCCTCGACGCGATGAACGCCGCGGTCTGGGGCCGCGAGCATCCCTTCTACGGCGCGCCGACCATCGTGCTGGTGTTCGGCAGCGACCCCGCCGCGTGGGCCAATTCCACGGCCGACGGCTCTCTGGTGCTGGGCAACATGATGCTGGCGGCGCACGCCGTCGGCCTCGGTTCCTGCTGGATCAACCGCGAGCGGGAAATGTTCGCCACCCCGGAGGGCAAGGCCCTGATGCGCGAGCTCGGGCTGCCCGACTGCCTGGTCGGCATCGGCGCCCTCGCCCTCGGCTACCCCGCCTCCTTCCCCCCTACCGTCAAGCCCCGCAAACCCGACTACTACCGCATCATCAAATAAGCGGTGGAACCCCCCAAGGACAACTACCACCGCATCATCAAATAGCCGCTGTTTTTTGCAATCATTTCACCATCAGCAACTTACCAAAGTAACCGGTTCCCTCAGGACCCGGTTACTTTCATAATTACCTTTCCTTCAATTACTTATCAAAAACACGTCAATCTGCCTTTTCTCCCGTTTTCAGCAACTTTCACAAAACCAACACTTTCCGAAAGTAACTGGGGTCCCAGAGCCCCTGGTTACTTTCATAATTACCTTTCCTTCAATTACTTATCAAAAAAACGTCAATCTGCCTTTTCTCCCGTTTTCAGCAACCTCCACAAAACCAACACTTTCCGAAAGTAACTGGGTACCAGAGTACCTGGTTACTTTCATAATTTACTAATTAACACTAACTTACATAAAACAGCCCCCTCTTTTCCTGTGAGCTGTAACCGTGTCGTCCTGAAATAAGTTTACCCCAATTAATTGTTTAACGGATTTGACCTGTGAGCTGTAAGCGATTGAGTGTTAGCAAAATATAAAAATATACTCCCCCGAAAATCGGGGGAGTATATTTCATTAAATCACTATCCATTAACCACTTACAGCTCACAGCGAAAGTGGGTGGGAGGATTACTGCTCATCCGGGGTGTTGCCGTAGTCAGGCTGAGGGCCGGTGGGGCCACCCTGCGAACCACCCTGAGGCCCCTGCGGGCCCTGCGGGCCGGCCTGGGGACCGCCCTGGGCGGCCTTGGCCATGTCCTCGGACGCAGCATGCCAGGCAGCCTCGAGGGCGGCGTTGGCGCTGTCGATCGCCTCGATGTTCTTCTCGTCGACGGCCTTCTTGAGGTCGGCGCAGGCGGACTCGATGGCGGAACGTTTCTCGGCCGGGATCTTGTCGCCATACTCCTTGAGGTTACGCTCGGTCTGGAAGACCATCGCGTCGGCGTTGTTCAGCTTGTCGGCGCGCTCCTTCTCGGCCTTGTCGGCGGCCTCGTTGGCCTTCGCCTCGTCGCGCATGCGCTGGATCTCGGCGTCGGACAGGCCGCTGGAGGCCTCGATGCGGATGTGTTGCTCCTTGCCGGTGGACTTATCCTTCGCGGAGACGCTCAGGATACCGTTCGTATCGATATCGAAGGAGACTTCGATCTGCGGGATGCCACGCGGGGCCGGGGCGATGCCGTCGAGGTGGAAGATGCCGATCTGCTTGTTGTCCTTGGCCATCGGGCGCTCGCCCTGCAGGACGCGGATCTCGACGGAAGGCTGGTTGTCAGCGGCCGTGGAGAAGACCTGCTCCTTGTGGACCGGGATGGTGGTGTTGGACTCGATGAGCTTGGTCATCACGCCGCCGAGGGTCTCGATGCCGAGGGACAGCGGGGTGACGTCGAGCAGCAGGACGTCCTTGACGTCGCCGGCGAGCACACCGCCCTGGATGGCGGCGCCGATGGCGACCACCTCGTCCGGGTTCACGCTCTTGTTCGGCTCCTTGCCGAAGAACTCCTTGACGAGCTCCTGAACCTTCGGGATACGGGTGGAACCGCCGACGAGGAGGACCTCGTCAATCTCGGAGGCGCGCAGGTGGGCATCCTCGAGGGCCTTGCGGCACGGCTCGATGCTGCGGCGGAAGAGGTCGTCGCAGAGGGCCTCGAACTTGGCGCGGGTCAGGGTCTTCACCAGGTGCTTCGGCATGCCGTCCACCGCGGTGATGTAAGGCAGGTTGATCTCGGCGCTGGCCGCGTTGGAGAGCTCAATCTTGGCCTTCTCGGCAGCCTCCTTGAGGCGCTGCAGGGCCATCGGGTCCTTCTTCAGGTCGATGCCGCCGTTGTCGGTCGCGAACTCGCGGGCCAGCCACTCGATGATGGCCTGGTCGAAGTCGTCGCCGCCCAGGTGGGTGTCACCGTTGGTGGACTTCACTTCGAAGACACCGTCGCCGAGCTCCAGGATGGAGATATCGAAGGTGCCGCCGCCGAGGTCGTAGACCGCGACTTTCATGTTCTTATTCTTCTTGTCGAGGCCGTAGGCAAGGGCCGCGGCCGTCGGCTCGTTGATGATACGCTTGACGTCCAGGCCCGCGATCTTGCCGGCCTCCTTGGTGGCCTGGCGCTGCGAGTCGGAGAAGTAGGCCGGGACGGTGATGACCGCCTCGGTGACCTCCTGGCGGAGGTAATCCTCTGCCGTCTTCTTCATCTTCTGGAGGATGATCGCGGAGATCTCCTGCGGAGAATAGAGGCGGCCGTTGATGTCGACGCGCGGGGTGTTGTTCTCGCCGCGGGCCACCTTGTACGGCACGCGGGCGATCTCCTTGTCCACCTGGTCATAGGTCTCACCCATGAAACGCTTGATGGAGAAGATGGTGTTGTGAGGGTTGGTGATGGCCTGACGCTTGGCGGGGTTGCCCACCTTGCGCTCGCCATTCTCCGTGAATGCGACGATGGACGGCGTCGTGCGGGCGCCTTCGTCGTTGATGATGACAGTCGGCTGGTTGCCTTCCATCACGGCCACGCAGGAGTTCGTGGTACCGAGGTCAATTCCAATGATTTTTCCCATAATATCTTAACTTTTAAATTTCACTTTTGTCACCTGCCACCTCCGGCAGGCCGCGAAACCTATCATCAAAACCTTTGCCATTGCCCATTTTCTGACAATTTGTCATATTTCCCTTCTCCGCCGGAGGCAGCAGGGGCTACGGCAGCCACCTCACGCACGCCCCACAGATGCCGCTCCCACGGACAGAAATGTCGGCGCCAAAAACAGGCTATTTCGTCACCGACCCGGGTTTCAAAAGTGGGGTCGGCGCCATTTTTGGCCTAAATTGGCGCCGAGATTCCCCATTATGCTCCCGGCACCTGCTTCCAGGACCTGGGCTCTCACCGCCTCCCATTACGGGAGTCGGCGGCTCGCGCCGGGAGAGGTATGCTAATGGTGTAGCCAGGGTGAGCCCTGAAGCCAGAGGCACCTGCGCCTCCTATCTATGAAGGGGGCTCCGCCCCCTGTTACCCCCTGCGCCGCTCAAGTCCCTGTCCGACTTTGTCTTCCCCAAAGTCCCGGGACCTCGTCGGTCCGCTGGTGCGGACTTCGCTACGCTCTACCCACCGCACGGCTCGCGACACCACGCCTGTTGCCTGGTGCGGCCACACCAACCGGGCAGCAAGCGGACGATTTTGAGAGCCCCCATGGCTCTCAAAATCGTCCGTCTTGCAGCCGCCGACTACCGTAATGGGAGGCGGCGGTGCCCCCAAGCGCTGCCAGATGCACGGTGACCGCCCCAAAGCTGCCTCACCCGACAGAACGCCCGTTTTTCATAAATGACTATCAATCAATAAATTACCAAAGTAACCGGAGACTTTGGGACCTGGTTACTTTCAGAAAGTATTCAATCATAGGTGATTACGAAAAACAAGCAACCCATCATTCTTCCCCACCCCCAAATTCTTGCCCAAACTCCCCTTAATCAAAATCATCTGCGGAGTCGATGTGCCACTGGATAGCGCAGAATGGCGGTGGGGTCCGCAGGTGGCGGCCTGGGGCGTGCATCTGCGGAGTTGACCGGGCCTACAGTTGTGCCAAATCAAGGTCGGGTCCGCAGATGTTTTTGAACAAGGGGCAGACTGAAAAGATTAAACAGCAGTTGCCGGTGCGGGAGGCGTGCAGGGGTGTGGGGCTGTTTGCCCGCGCCGTCGGGTTGGGCTGTCCTCAAAAAAGGCTTGTTTTGAGGATAAGTAGCAGAAAAACTGGTCGCTGTCCTCACCAGCACCCCATTTTGAGGATAAGTGGTGGAAAAACTGGGTTCCGTCCTCATTTAGGCCTCATTTTGAGGATACATCTCGGAAAAAGACAAGGTGTTGGACAGCAGTTGCCGGTGCGGGAGGCGTGCAGGGGCGCAGCCCTGTCGCCTCCGGCGAATGACGAAGGGGCGGGGCCGGCGAATGACGGAAAAGTGAAAGCCGATGAATGACGAAGAGGCAAAGCAGCAGGATGCGAGGAAAATGCTATCTTTGCGGTATGGAATACCGGGAATTGAGCAAAGCGGAGTTCGAGGATCTGCAGGGGCGGATCCTGTATGAGGACAACCACCTGCTGGTGGTGTGCAAGCGCGTGGGCGAGATCACGCAGGGCGACAAGACGGGCGACGAGCCGCTGACGGAGACCTACAAGGCCTTCATCGCGCAGCGGGACGGCAAGCCCGGCAAGGTCTTCCTGGGACTCCCCCACCGGCTGGACCGCCCGGTGAGCGGCATTTGCCTGCTGGCCAAGACCTCCAAGGCGCTGGAGCGCCTGACCGCCGCCTTCCGCGACGGCAGCGTGCACAAGACCTACTGGGCGCTCTGCTGCGCCAAACCGGAACCGCCGGAAGGACACCTGGAAGGCTGGATGAACCGCAACGAGCAGCAGAACAAATCCTACATCGTGGCGGACGGCGCGGCGCCGAAGCCCGGACGCTACCCCGAGGCGAAGCTCGCCAAACTCAACTACAAGTTCCTCCGCAGCACGGACCGCTACCACCTCGTGGAGGTGGAGCTGCTGACCGGCCGCCACCACCAGATCCGCTGCCAGCTCGCCCACCTGGGCTGCCCCATCAAGGGCGACCTGAAATACGGCGCGCCGCGCTCGAACCCCGACGGAGGCATCTGCCTCCTCGCGCGGCACATCACGTTCGTACACCCCGTCCGCAAGGAGGAGATGGAGATCACTGCTCCCGTTCCTGACTCCTGGAAGGGGATTGCGGATTAAGCTCCTTTTCGAATTTCTCGTGCCGGAGACGCTCCTGGAAGACGGAGGGCGTCACGCCCATGTTCACCTTGAAGGCTGTGTTGAAGGACGGGCTGGAGTGGAAGCCGCACATCTGCGCCACGCTGATCAGCCGCAGGCTGGGATCCTTGCGGAGCAGCTCCGCCCCGTAGCGCACCCGGAAATAATTGACGAACTGGCTGAAGTTGCGCCCGCTCAGGATGTTGATCGTCCGCGAAAGATACCCGCGGTTGGTGAAGACCGCGGCCGCCAGGTCGCCCAGCCCGAAGCCCTCGTCCAGGAAGGGGCGCTTCTGCTCCATCATGGAGACGACGCGTGCGTAGAGGCGCGACATGCGCGCCATCTCCTCCGTCTTCTCCCCTGACGCCTGGACCGGCACGGTCCGGAGATTGCCCCGGATCAACTCCTTGATCTCCAGCTCGCGGACCGGCCGCAGGAAGCAGGTCCGGCCGGTGTAGACGCGGACCAGCAGCAGGGCGTACAGGCCCAGGGTCGGCGCCAGCAGCGCCCAGCCGACCCACGCCGGCGCCCCGGGGCCGGGCAGCATCGCCGCCAGCAGATACAGCACCAGCGAGAAACTGTAGCGCGCCTGGTTCTCGATGCTGTACCACACGGCCATGTTGTGGAAGAGCGGCTGCAGCTGCGCGTAGCGCGCCAGGCAGCGGCGCAGCAGGCAGAGCCAGTGCACCGCCAGGACGGCCAGCACCCAGGCGCGCACGGGCAGGCCCGCCAGCACGCCGCCCAGGCACACGGCCAGCGCCGCGAACGCGTAGTACAAGGAAGGACGGACGTATTCGTCGAATACCGGCAGCATCAGGAGCACGGCGCTCCCCGCCAGCAGGGCCCCCTCAAGCCAGAGGAGCCCGGCAAAACCGCCCACCCGGATGCATTGGATGAGCAGCGGCAGCGACAAACACGAAAAAGAAATCAGACAAACGACTCGATAGAAAGAAAAGAAACGCGTGTTTTTCATCGTAAGGTAATTCACTCTGGCAAAAATAGAAAAAGCCCCCGAACTTCCAGGGGGCAGTCCGGGGGTAATTGTAAAAATTGTGATTTTTGATCCGAAATTATTTCTTATTGCCCGATTTGAATTTGTCAAATCCCTGTCCGTAAACGCCCGTTACGGACGAAACGGAAATAAAAGCGTTCGGATCGATGGAATTGATGCACTTCAGGAACACGTTAAGGTCCGCCTTGCGCGTGACGACCATCACCACCTCGGTGTCGTGCTTGGTATACCAGCCCTTGCCGTTGAAGACGGTCACGCCGCGGTGCAGCTCGCGGGTGATCGCATCCGCGATCTCCGCATACTTCGGCGAGAGTACGAAAATCTGCACCGACTGCCGGGAACCCGTCAGGTAGAGGTCCAGCACCGTGCTCACGATCGTGATCAGGATGAAACCGTAGACGACGGTCGTGATCTTGTCCGGCCAGCTCATCAGCGTGCCGTCCGCCATGTAGGAAGGCACCAGGAGCGAGGACATGATGATAACGGCGTCCAAAATAAGAATCATGCGCCCGGGCGAGACATTGCGGTACTTATTTACAATCAGCGCGATGATGTCCGTGCCGCCCGTGCTGCCGCCCTGCGTCATGGACAGGCCGATGCCGATACCGACCATGATGCCGCCCATGATGGTGCACATGAGCTTGCCGTTGTCCAGCGCGAGGGTCTGGATGATCTGATCCGGGAAGATCCCCTGCGCGGCGTTGAGCAGCACGGAAGTGAGCAGGATGGCGTAGATGGACTTGGCGCCGAAGCTGCGCCCCAGCGTGAAGAGCGCCGCGACGAGCAGGCCGGCGTTGACGACGAAGTAGGTGTAACCGATCTTGATGACGCCGTTGGTGGCGTACTGGACGATGGAGCCGAGGCCCGTCACGCCGCCACCGATCATGTTGTTCGGGATCAGGAAGATGATCCACCCCATCACGTACATCGTCACGCCGAGGGTGATCAGGAAATACTCCTTCACCCCGACCCAGAATTTCTTGCTATTCATGTTTATGTTTCTTTTTCAAATGGACGCCCGTCTTGATCTCCTCGAAACCCTCGCCGTAGACGTTGTGCGTCGGGGAGATGGACATGAAGGCGCGGGGGTCGATCTCCTTGATGACCTGCGAGAGGCCGGAGAGCTGCGTCTGGTTGATCAGGATCAGCAGCACGTTCTTGTCGGCCTTGGTGAACCAGCCCTGGGCCTTGAGCACCGTCACGCCGCGGTCCATCTTATTAATAATGTGGTCGGCGATCTCGCCGTAGTGCTCCGAGAAGACCAGCAGCTGGTAGGAAGAGCGCTTGCCGCCCACAACCAGGTCGATGACCATCGAGAAGATGACCACCTCCGTGAGGCCGTAGCACATGTCGGAGAAATTCTTCTCCGGCAGCAACAGCAGCAGGGCGCAGACCACCACGTCGGAGACGAGAAATACGGACCCGAGCGAGACGGGCCAGTACTTGTTGACCATCAGGGCGATGATGTCCGTGCCGCCCGTGCTCCCGCCGTAGCGGAGCACGAGCCCCAGGCCCACCGACTCGAACACACCGGCCACGACCGGGATCAGCAGGCGCTCCTCCATATAGAAGAAGGAGCCGGGGATGGCGTGCATGACCGGCAGGCCGGCCACGATGTGCATCGCGATACTGGAGAAGATGATGCACCAGATGGTCTTGAAGCCGAATCCGATCCCCATCGCCCACACGGCGACGATGATCAGGATGGCGTTGATGGCGAAGTAGGTATACTGGGCCGGGACCACGCCGCCGGTCGCATACTGGATGATGGTCGACAGACCCATCAGGCCGCCGGCCGACATCCCGTTGGGGATCATGAAACACTCCCAGGCCATCGCGAAGATGAAGCACGCGACGGTCAGGATGACATACTCCCAGACGGTATGGAGAACGGCCTTGCGCGTCATTTCACCACGATATTGATAATGCGGCCGGGCACGACCACAACCTTGACGATCTGCTGGTCGCCCACCCACTTGGCCGTCTGCTCCATGGCGCGGACGGCCGCCTCAACTTCGGCGGGCGCGGCGCTCTTCGGCAGATCGACGGTGAAACGCATCTTGCCGTTGAACTGGACCGGGTAGGTCACGCTGTCCTCCACCGTGTAGGCGGCGTTGTAGACCGGGAAGCTGGCGGAAGTGATGCTCTCGGCGTGGCCGAGCTGCTCCCAGAGCTCCTCGGCGATGTGCGGGGCGAACGGCGAGAGGAGCACGCAGAGCGGCTCGAGGATCTCGCGCTTGCGGCAGTCGAGCGCCGACAGCTCGTTGACGGCGATCATGAAGGCGCTGATGGTCGTGTTGTAAGAGAAGTTCTCGATGTCCTCCTGCTCCTTGGCGATCAGGCGGTGCAGGACCTTCAGCTCGGCCGGCGTGGCCTTCTCGTCCGTGACGGCGAAGCCCTCGCGGTCGGTGTAGAGGCGCCAGAATTTCTTGAGGAAGCGGGACACGCCGTCGATGCCCTTGGTGTCCCAGGGCTTGCTCTGCTCGAGCGGGCCGAGGAACATTTCGTAGAGGCGGAGCGTGTCGGCGCCGTAGGTGTCGCAGATCATGTCGGGATTGACGACGTTGTACATCGACTTGCTCATCTTCTCGACGGCCCAGCCGCAGATGTACTCGCCGTTCTCGAGGACGAACTCCGCGTCGGCGAACTCGGGACGCCAGGCGCGGAAGGCCTCGAGGTCGAGGCGGTCGTTGCGGACGATGTTGATGTCCACGTGGATCTCGGTGGTCTCGTACTGGTCCTTCAGGCCCAGGGAGACGAACTTGTTGGTCCCGACGATGCGGTACACGAAGTTGGACCGACCCTGAATCATACCCTGGTTGATGAGCTTCTTGAACGGCTCGTCCTCGCAGACATAGCCGAGGTCGTAGAGGAACTTGTTCCAGAAGCGGGAGTAGATGAGGTGGCCGGTGGCGTGCTCGGTGCCGCCGATATACAGGTCGACGTTGCGCCAGTACTCGTCAGCCTCGCGGCTGACCAGGGCGCCGTCGTTGTGCGGATCCATGTAGCGGAGGTAGTAGGCGCTGGAGCCCGCAAAGCCCGGCATGGTGCTCTTCTCGAGCGGATAGCCGTCCCAGGTCCAGTCCTTGGCGCGCGCGAGCGGCGGTTCGCCGTCCGGCGAAGGCTTGTAGGAGTCGATCTCCGGCAGGCGCAGCGGCAGCGCGGAGAGCGGCAGCGGGGTCGGGATGCCGTCCTTGTAGCAAATCGGGAAAGGCTCGCCCCAGTAGCGCTGGCGCGAGAAAATGGCGTCGCGCAGGCGGTAGTTGGTCTTGCGGCGGCCGAGGCCCTTCGCCTCGACGTAGTCTTTGGCAGCCTCGATGGCCTGCTTGACGGTCATGCCGTTCAGGAAGCCGGAGTTGCACATGATGCCGTCCTTGGCATCGAAACTCTCCTCCGAGACGTCGCAGCCCTCGATGAGCGGGATGATGGGGAGGTTGAACTTTTTCGCGAAAGCGTAGTCGCGGCTGTCGTGGGCCGGCACGGCCATGATGGCGCCGGTGCCGTAGCCCGCGAGGACGTATTCGGAGATCCAGATGGGGACCTTCTCCCCGGTCACGGGGTTGATGCCGTAGGAGCCGGAGAACACGCCCGTGACCGTCTTGGTCTCGGCGATGCGCTCGCGCTCCGTCTTCTTCTTCACGTATTTGAGGTACTCGGCCACCTCCGCCTTGCGGTCGGCGGCGGTCAGCGCGTCCACCAGCTCGCTCTCCGGCGCGAGGACCATGAAGGTGACGCCGTAGATCGTGTCGGCACGGGTGGTGAAGATGGTCACCGGCATCTCGCGGCCGTCGCAGATGGTCTTGAACACCATCTCCGTGCCTTCGGAGCGGCCGATCCAGTTGCGCTGCATCTCCTTGAGGGAGTCGGACCAGTCAAGCTTCTCGAGCGAGTCGAGCAGGCGGCCGGCGTAGGCCGACACGCGCAGCTGCCACTGCGTCATCTTCTTCTGCTCCACGGGATAGCCGCCGCGCACGCTCAGGCCGTCCTTGACCTCGTCGTTGGCGAGCACGGTGCCGAGACCCTCGCACCAGTTGACGGAGGTCTCGCCCTGGTAGGCGATGCGGTAGCGCATCAGGATGTCCGATTTCTCTTTCTCAGAAGCGGCTTTCCACTGCGCCGGGGTCACGTCCTCGTAGCCGGTGCTCTCGAATTTTGCGATCAGCTCGGCGATCGGGCGCGCCTTGTCCACGGCCGGGTCATACCAGCTGTCGAACATTTGCAGGAAGGCCCACTGCGTCCACTTGTAGAACGCAGGGTCGCAGGTGCGCACCTCGCGGTCCCAGTCGTAGGAGAAGCCGATGCGGTCCAGCTGTTCGCGGTAGCGGGCGACGTTCTTCTCCGTCGTCACCTCCGGGTGCTGGCCCGTCTGGATGGCGTACTGCTCGGCCGGCAGGCCGAAGGCGTCGTAGCCCATCGGGTGCAGCACGTTGAAGCCCTTCAGGCGCTTGTAGCGCGAGAAGATATCGCTGGCGATATAGCCCAGCGGGTGCCCCACGTGCAGTCCGGCTCCGGACGGATAGGGAAACATGTCCAACACATAGAATTTCGGCTTCGCGGGATCTTCCACCACGCGGAAGGTCTTGTTTGCGGCCCAGCGGGCCTGCCACTTGCTCTCAATCGATTTGAAATCGTAATCCATTATACTATTTTTTCTTCTTTCTCTCCAATCTGAATTCTACATAGACCGACAGGGCGGTCTTCACCTTCTTGCCACGCACCAGGCCCGGCTTCCAGTCGGGCGACGCGGCGATCACGCGCACGGCCTCGTCGTCCAGGCGCGGGTCCACCCCGCGGGCCACCTTCACATCCCCCACCTTGCCCTTCTCGTCAATGACGAAGTCCACGAGCACGCGCCCCTGGACGCCCTCGTCGATGGCGCTCTGCGGGTAGCGCAGATAGGTGTAGACCCAGCGCTGCAGGAAGTCGGCCGGGTCGTTGGACCGGAAGAACGTGGGCTTGACGTCGCAGTCGAAGAAGGACACCACGCCCGTCGGCGCGTCGCTGGCCGACGCGTCGCGTCGGAACTCCGGCTTGCGGCCGTTCACCAGCGCGACACTGAAGTTGTAGAGGTATTCGAGCTCGCGCTCCATACCGTCGTACTCGAGGATGGAGGCGGTGTCGCGGTCGGTATTGTATTCGGGGTAGCGGCCCGTCGTGAAGAACACGGCCGGAATCTCTTTGTCATAGAAAATGCGGTGGTCGGAGTTCACGGGCTCCATCGACACCAGCTGCGGCAGGACGGGCTCCAGCGTGGCGTTCACCTGCTCCAGCAGGACGTTGAGGTCAGGGTTGGAGGCCGTGTAGGCGTAGAAGCCGTTCGTGCCCGTGCCGAGCATGTCGAGGTTGATCATGGCGTCGATCTGCTCCGGGTGCGGGAAGGAGCGGTTCAGGAAGTACCACGCACCCGCGCCCGACTCCAGCGAGGAGCCGAAGGCGGCGATGATCACGGAGCGCTTGAGCAGCACGCTGCTGCGCGAAAGCATCCGGGCGAGCTCGAGCAGCATGGCGAGGCCGGAGGCGTTGCCGTTGGCGCCGTAATAGATCCGCTCGCGCGTGACGCCGTCCACGCTGTAGGTCATCAGGCCGAGGTTGTCGAGGCGCGCGCCGAGCACGATGTAGTGCTCGCGCTGGGCCGGGTCGTACCCGGGAATGCAGGCCAGGACGTTGCGGGAGGTGAGCGTGTCGCCGTTCTCCCGCTTCAGGCCGAAAATGTCACCGTCCTTGCCGCTCAACACGTCAAGGCCGTAGGATTCAAGGATTTCGGAGACATAGGCGGCCGCCTCCCGCTCCCCTTCCGAGCCGGCCTTGCGGCCCTCGAGCGCGGCGGAGGCGAGGAAGCCGACGTGCTCCTTCATGGCGGCCACGGCTTCGCTGTCCTCCAGCGCCCCGTAGGCGGGGCGAATCTGGGCGGCGGCAAGCAGGGGGAAGAAGAGCAACAGGCCGGTCAGGATCCGTCTCATGGCTATTCGATCTTGAGGATACAGGCGTCCTTCGGACAGAAGGACTCCTTGCGAAGCTTCTCCAGCGCGGCGCAGACGTCGCCAAAATCATTCGTCGGGCAGACGGCCACGGTCGTCATGCCGTTGCCGAACGGCAGCAGCGTGACCGGGTAGCCGGCCTCGCCCGCCTTGCCGGACAGCCGGACGGCGTTGTCGCGGCTGCCGAAGGTGCCGATCATGACGTAGTAGCGGTATTCCGGCTTGGGGTCGTTGAAGATTTCGGCCTTCCGCGTGGACACGCGGATGCCGCCGGAGGCCGTCGTCTGCTTGACTTCCTGCTTCGTCTCCGGCTGCTTCGCCGGCTCGTCCGCCGGCTTCGTCTCCGACGCGGCAGGCTGTTCGACTACAGGCTCCTCCGCCAGCAGGACGGTGTCCGCCTGCGGCTCCGCCGCATCCAGCAGCAGGATCGCCTTGCGCTTCTCCTCGATCTCACGCGAGGTGGGCCGGCCGGCCAGCACGCGGAAGAAATCGCATCCGCTCAGCAGGCAGGCTGTGACGATAAACGCAACGATGGTAATAGCTTTTCTCATATTTAAACTACAAAAATACAAAAAGTCTTATATTTGCACAATTTTATGAAAACGACCCCGCTTATACTCCTCACGCTGACGCTTTTCTGCGCCGTCCAGGCGCACGCCCAGCGTCGCGATTATCCCAACTTCAGCAATCAATATCAAATCCCGTTCCCGAAGGCGATGCTCAACGCGCCGGACACCGTGAGCGTGATTGTGATCGGCGACGTGATGATGCACGCCAAGCAGCTGGAGCGCGACCATCACACCTTCCTGGAGAAGATCGCCCCGACGCTGCGCGCGGCGGATTTCGCGGTGGCCAACCTGGAGTTCCCGCTGGGCGGCGAGCCCTACACCGGCTACCCGGTGTTCTCGACGCCGGACTATTACGCGTGGTACCTCGCGGAAGACTGCGGGATCGACGTTTTCCTGACGGGAAATAATCACGTGCTCGACCGCGGCGTGCGCGGCCTGCAGCGCACCCTGGACGTGTATGAGCAGATCCGCGATTCGCTCGGCGTGCGCCAGACCGGCGCCGCCCGCAATCGCAAGGAACTGGAAGAGACCTACCCGCTGATGCTCTCCCGCCACGGGGTGAACATCGCGCTGGTCAACTTCACCTACGGCACCAACAGCGGCGCCGACGCGGAATGGCCCAAGGCCAACCGCATGAATAAGGACGATATCGGCAAAGCCATCAAGACTGCCCGCGAGCGCGGGGCCGACTTCGTCGTGGCCCTGCCCCACTGGGGCACGGAATACATGCTGAACCCGGACGCCTCGGAGGTGTCCTGGGCCAAGTGGCTCGTCTCGCAGGGCGTGGACGCCATCGTGGGCGCCCACCCGCACGTGGTGCAGGACACCACCCACATCCAGGGCGTGCCTGTCATCTATTCGCTGGGCAACGCCATCTCCAACATGAGCATCATCAATTCGCGGCTGGGCCTCGCGGCCACGCTCCGTTTCGTGCACGACCCGCTCACGGGCGAGAAACGGATGCTGGAGCCGCAGCTCCGCTTCCTGTGGTGCACGCTGCCGGAGCGGCTGCTGCCCGACAGCTACGCGACCGTCTTTATAAAAGAATGGGCCAACCGTCGAAACGATTGGCTCACTCCTTCAGATTTTGATAATATGATCTCGACCTGGCAACGTGTCAAGGACACGTGCGGGATCGAAGATTAGTTGCGCTGCGCAGCCACGGCGTTGTACTTGTCGTACTTGGCCTGGAAGTCGGCACCCTCGTTGCGGAAGCGGAAGCAGGCGTTCTTGAGGTACTCGGCGAGATTCATCTTGATCTCATCGTCAGAAACGATCTCGAAAGCCTTCTCGAACGGCTCGATGCAGCCCTTCAGCGCCTTCTCGAACTCACCCATCAACGCCATGTACTTGTCGTTGTCCATCTCGTTGTTGGCCTTGTCCTGCAGCTCGACAGCCAGATCGTACAGGGCGATACCCTTGCCGATGTAGCCCCACTCGTAGTTCGGGTTGACCTCGGTGGCCTTGTCGTAGGCGGCGAGGGCCTCCTCGGTCTGGCCGAGTTTCTTGCGGGCGTTGCCTTCCACGTAGTAGAGGGAAGCGTTGTCCGGCTCGTTCTTCTTGGCGTCCTCGAAGAGTTCGAACAGGCGGGTGGTGTCCTCACCGCTGTTGAGGTAGTAGTTGATCAGGCCGATCAGCACGCTCTGGTTCTCCGGGAACTTGGTCATACCCGTCTCGAGGTACTTCTTGGAAGCGGCGGAGTCGCCGAGGCCGGTGGCCACGTCGGCGAGCTTGGCATAGACCTCACCCTTCTCGAAGTAGCCGTAGTTGACGCACTGCTCGAGGAAGGCGCGGGCGCGGTTCCAATCCTGGTCGGCCCAGGCCACGAAACCGGCGTTGTAGATGGCGGAGGTGTCCACGGTGCTCAGCGGAGCGGTGGCGGAAGCCTTGGCGGACTTCTCGAAGTACGCGGAAGCGGCCTTCATGTCTCCCAGGTTGTAGGAGTTGTAAGCCTCGTCCGTGAACTTGGAGGCGATGTCCTCAAGGGCGGCCTTGATCTCCTTGGTCTTGGTGCCCTTCGGATCGAGCTCGGCGGCCTTGGCGTAAGCGTTCAGGGCCTTGTCGAGGGGATCGGCCACGATGGGCTTGGTGACCTCGATGATGGTCAGCTGACCAGCCTCGTTGAAGTACATGTTCTTGTTGGCGAAGACACGCTTGGTCATCTGCTGGCCACCGACCACGACCTGGCTTTCGCTCATGGCGCGCTCACCGGCGAGCATCTGGAATTCCTGCATGGACATGCCAACCCAGGCGGCTCCGGAAGGAGCGGCGTAGGCCTTGACGAGGGTCTCGCCGTATTTGAGCCAGGTGGCAAGTTTCGTGTTCTGTTTCGGGTTCTCGGCAGCTGCCTGAGCCTTCTCAAGGGCGGCCTGGGCGGCAGCCACTTCTTTGTTCTGCGCCTGGGCATTCACTGCAAACAGGGTGGCAGCGAGTGCGAAGATTGCTACAAACTTTTTCATTGGGTTATTCGTTAATGATTAAATAATTTCAGTTCATTCTTATTCGGTCACTTCCGTGTCCGCTTCCGGATTCTCCTCCGGGAGTTCTTCCTCCGCCTTGGCGACCGGTGACACCGCGGCGATTGCATCTCCCTCCCGGATGTTGATCAGTCTCACACCCTGGGTAGCCCTGCCGGCGACCCGGATGTCGGATACAGCCATTCTGATGGTCAGGCCGGACTTCGTGATGATCATCAGATCATTCTCTTCCGTCACACTCTTGATTGCAACAAGCGGGCCAGTCTTATCAGTAATGTTGATGGTCTTGACTCCCTTGGCACCGCGTGAGGTCAGGCGGTACTCGTCAGGATCGGACCGCTTGCCGTAACCGTTCTCGCTGACTACCAGCACGGTATGGGCAGCTGCATCCTCTGCGTTCGGGTTGGCCGAGATGGCTCCGATCACCTCGTCGTCCTCGTCTATATTGATTCCGCGGACACCCGATCCGCTGCGTCCGATGGCTCGGACTTCTTCTTCATTGAAGCGGCAGCAACGACCCTTGCGGGCGGCGATCATGATCTCGTGAGAGCCGTCGGTCAGCAGCGCGTCGAGGAGTTCGTCCCCTTCACGGATGCCGATGGCGATGATGCCCTTGTTGCGGCTGCGCTTGTTGGAATATTCCGTCAGGTTGGTCTTCTTGACAACGCCGCGCTTCGTGATGAGGATCACGAAATGGTTGTCCGTGTACTCCGGATTCTCGATGGAGCGGACGTTGAGGTAGGTGCGGATGCAGTCCTCCGGATCGATGGAGAGGAGGTTCTGGACCGCACGGCCCTTGGACGTGCGCGTGCCTTCCGGCAGCTCGTAGACCTTGAGGCGGTAGCACATGCCCTTGTCGGTGAAGAAGAGCATCGTGGAATGCATGTTGGCCACGTAGATGTGCTCGATGAAGTCCTCGTCGCGGGTGGCGCTGGCTTTCTTGCCGACGCCGCCGCGCGCCTGGGTACGGAACTCCGTGAGGGCGGTGCGCTTGATGTAGCCGAGATGGGAAATCGTGATGACGACGTCCTCGTCGGCGTAGAAATCTTCAGGGTTGAATTCGTCGTCGGAGAGGGTGATCTCCGTGCGGCGGGGATCGCCGTAGCGGGCCTTGAGGTCCTGGGTCTCCGCCTTGACGATGGCGAGCTGCTCGGCGTCGCTGGCGAGGATCTCGCGGCAGCGGGCGATGAATTTTTCGAGCTCGTCGTATTCCGCCTGCAGGCGGTCTTTCTCCAGGCCGGTGAGCTGGCGCAGGCGCATCTCCACGATGGCGGACGCCTGAATGTCGTCGAAGCCGAAGGTGGCCATCAGCTGCGCCTTGGCGTCGTCGACGCTACGGGAGGCCTTGATGATGGCGATGATCTCGTCGATCACGTCGATGGCCTTGAGCAGGCCTTCGAGGATGTGGGCGCGCTTGAGGGCCTTGTCCAGGTCGAACTTCGTGCGGCGAACCACCACCTCGTGGCGGAAGTCGACGAAGTTGGCCAGCATGTCCTTGAGGGTGAGCGTCCGGGGACGGCCGCCCACGAGGGCCACGTTGTTGATGGAGAAGCTGCTCTGCAGCGCCGTGTATTTGAAGAGGGTGTTCAGGACGACGTTCGCGTTGGCTTCCTTCTTCACCTGGAACTCGATGCGGAGTCCCTCGCGGTTGGACAGCTCGCGGATGTCGGAGATCCCTTCAATTTTCTTTTCGTGCACCATCTCGCTGATGCGGGACAGCATGTCGGCCTTGTTGACCATGTACGGGACCTCGGTCACGACGATGGTCTCGCGGCCGTTGTCGCCCTCCTCGATCTCGGCCTTGGCGCGGATCACCACGCGGCCGCGGCCGGTGTTGTACGCGTCGATGATGCCCTGGCGGCCCATGATGATGCCGCCGGTCGGGAAGTCGGGACCCTGGATGTGCTCCATCAGGCCCTCGGTGGTAATGTCCGGATTGTCAATGTACGCGCAGATGGCGTCGCAGACCTCGCCCAGGTTGTGCGGGGCCATGTTCGTGGCCATACCGACGGCGATGCCCGCAGAGCCGTTGAGCAGCAGCAGCGGGAGCTTGGTCGGCAGCACCGTCGGCTCCTGGAGGGAGTCGTCGAAGTTGAGTGTCATATCGACGGTGTCCTTCTCCAGATCGGCCAGGACGTCCTCCGTCATTTTCTCAAGCTTGGCTTCCGTATATCGCATGGCGGCCACAGGGTCGCCGTCCATCGAACCGAAGTTACCCTGGCCGAAGACCAGCGGGTAGCGCTGGTTCCACGGCTGCGCCAGACGCGCCATGGCGTCGTAGACGCTGGAGTCGCCGTGCGGGTGGAACTTACCGAGCACCTCACCCACGATACGGGCCGACTTCTTGGTCTGTCCGCCATAGTTCAAGCCCAGTCCGTCCATGCCGAAGAGCACGCGGCGCTGTACCGGCTTCAGGCCGTCCCGGGCATCCGGGAGGGCGCGGGACACGATCACGGACATCGAATAATCGATGTACGCGGTGCGCATCTCGTGGTCGATTTCGACCGGTTCGATGATACCTTTCACTTCTTCCTGAATTTCTTCAGGATTCTTTACCTCGTCCATAAAAATACACTATAGATCTAAACACGCAAAAATAACAAAAATTTCCGATTAAATTGCTATTTTTGTCCATAATTTATGCCGATGGAAATCAAGTTTTCGACAGACCTGCAGACCATCCTCCGCTATGCCCGCGACGAGGCCATGCGCACCGGCAGCTACGGCGTCGGCGCGGACCACGTCGTGCTGGGTCTGCTGCGCCATCGGGACAACGATGCGTGCCGCATCCTGAGCGCCTGCGGCGTCGATCTGGACGCCTTCAAGCAGGCCATCGACGCGCAGGTGCTGGGCGAGCGGTCCATCCCCTGGGCGGACCAGGCGCAGATCCGCCCGACACGCGGCGCCGCGGCCCTGGTGGGCGGCGCGGCCTACGAGGCCCTCAAGCAGGGCGGCCGCGAGATCTTCCCGGCGCACCTGCTGCTGGCGCTCGTCCGGCACGAGAAGAGCACCGCGGCGGACCTGCTGCGCGAGCGTGATTTCGACTACGACCGCCTGATCGCGCTGATGCGCGAAAAAAATTACATCTATCCCCACGAGGAGATCGTTCCGCCCCGCGTAGAGGACCTGCTGGGACCGCTCGGCGAGCAGCTGACGCGGCTCTATGCCAACAACGCTTCAGAAACTACATACTACAGCTAATATGAGACGCTTCCTTCCCCTTTTGCTGCTGCTCTCCTGCTGCCTCGCCCAGGCGCAGGCACGGCGGGTCATTGAAAGGCCCGACACGCCTCGCCCCGATGCTACGTACCTCTTCGCAGAGCGCGACACCTGCAATCTATATCTGGACTTCTACGACGCCGCCCCGGGCGTCGGCCCCTGCGCCGACAAAGTGCAAAAACCGGTGGTCATCCACGTGTTCGGCGGCGCTTTCGTCACGGGCATCCGCAACCACCCGGACGACCGCGAATGGTACCGCCAGCTCGCCGACGCCGGCTACCACGTGGCAGCCATCGACTACCGGCTGGGCCTGAAGGGCAAAACGCTGAAGACCAACTTCTCCTCCCTGCCCGTCCTGCGCGAGGCCATCCAGGTGGCCGTGGACGACCTTTACGCCGCCACAAGGTACCTGCTGGAGCACGCCTCCGAACTGGACATCGACCCTGAGCGCATCATCCTCAGCGGTTCCTCCGCGGGCGCCATCACGGTCCTGCAGGCCGAATGGGAGATCTGCAACAATCTGCCGGAGTCGCGGAAGCTGCCCCGGTGGTTCAACTACGCCGGCGTGATGGCATTCTCGGGCGCCGTCTTCTCGACGGACGGACAGGTTCGCTACGCGCAGAAGCCCTGCCCCACCCTGCTGCTGCACGGCACCGCCGACCGCATCGTCCCCTACAGCTCGATCGCGATCCTGAAGAACTATTTCGTGGGCAGCGCCGGCATCGCCATCCGGCTGGCGGATATCGAAGCCAACTACCAGATCTATCGCTATAAGGGCGCCGGCCACGAGATCTCCGTCTCGATGCGGCGCACCCTACCCGAGCAGCTCCGTTTCCTGGAGGAAAATGTCGTCAAGGGCGTTTACCGCCCGCTGGACGCCACCCTCACGGATCCGCTCATAGAAGATCAAGGATGGAGGAAATACACCGTCCTGGATCTGTACTCTAGAAAGTAGTAATCGTTTAAAGCGAAGCTGGACTAACGCCTGTTTAGACTTTTCTAAAGGCTAAACAAGCGTTATGTCCTCCGAAGCCGAAGGAGTCGGACAGGCCGAGATTCACGTCGGCCTTGACGGCTTTGTTCGGCGTGTAGTCCAGGTCGCACTCGGGATCCGGTGCGTCCAGGTGGACCGTCGGCGGCACGATGCCCTCCTGCAGGGCCAGCACCGTGGCGATGGCCTCAACGGCACCCGTGGCGCCGAACATGTGGCCGTGCATCGACTTGGTGCTGCTGATGTGGCACTTGTAGGCGAAGTCGCCCATCGCGATCTTGTAGGCCTTGGTCTCGGCCACGTCGTTGAGGAGCGTGCCCGTACCGTGGGCGTTGATGTAGACATTGTCCTTGGCCGGATCGAATCCGGACTCCTCCAGCGCGAGGCGGATGCACTCCGCCTGGGTGGTGCCTTCCGGACGCGGGGCCGTGGCGTGGTGGGCGTCGCAGGTGCTGCCGTAGCCCGTGACCTCGGCGTAGATGTGGGCGCCGCGGGCCTTGGCGTGCTCCAGCTCCTCGAGGACGATGACGGCGGAACCGTCGGCCATGACGAAGCCGCTGCGGTTGGCGTTGAACGGCAGGGAGGCGTACTGCGGATCCGTGGCGCGCGTGAGCGCCTTGGCGTTCGCGAAACCGGCGATGCCGATGGGAATGGTGCAGCGGTCGGTGCCGCCCGCGATGATGGCGTCGGCGTAGCCGTGCTTGATGGCGCGGAACGCCTCGCCGATGGAATGCGTGGAAGTGGCGCAGGCCGTCACGATGTCGATGCAGGAGCCCTGCGCGCCGAACTTGATCGCGATCTGGCCGCCGGCCATGTCGGAGATCATCGTCGGGACGAAGTTGGGGGAAACCCACTGGCCGGACGGGTCCTCGAAGAACTTCTCCAACTCGCGCTGGATGGTCGTAAAGCCGCCGATGCCGGAGCCGACGTAGGTGCCGAGGCGGCTCGGGTCGATGTTCTCGCCGCTCACGAGGCCGGAGTCCTTCATCGCCTGCCAGGCGGAAGCCATCGCATAAATGGTGAAAGGATCCTGCTTGCGGATGAACGGCTTGTCCATGCCGTACTCCTCAGGGTTGAAATTGCGGATCATGCCGCCAATCTTGACAGCCAGATTGTCCGTCGGGAATTCGGTAATATAGTCGATTCCGCATACGCCGTTGACGAGGTTGTCCCAGAAAGTCTTGACATCGTTGCCGATGCAAGAGAGGACGCCCAGGCCGGTCACTGCTACTCTTTTCTCCATAAAAGAATCATTTTTATCCGGCGCAAAGGTAGTAAATAATTCTTATATTTGCAGTTCTAAGGATGGAGGAAGACGATGATCGCACTGAATGACAGGCTGCCCCGCTATCTGCTCGAGAAGGAGCAGATCTGGACCACCGTGGTCTACACGGCCTTGTTTTCCCTGATCTTCATCCTCGTCAGCATCCCCTTCTCCGGCTCCGCCTGGTTCGCCCTCGGCGAGAGCGACGCCTTCATCTACACGCTGGCCTTCGTGCTGCTCTCCGCCCTGCTCATCATCCTGAGCCGCTCGCTGATGCACCGCTGCCGGGACCTCAAGCGCTTCACGCTGCTGGGTTATATCGGCTGGAACGTCGCGGAAGTGGTCGTCGTGGCCTTGCTCTACACGGTCTTCACGCGCAAGGGCATGGAAGTCGGCATCATCGACGGCGAGCGCGAGAGCGGCGAGATCTTCCTCAGCGCCCTGGTCTATGCAGCGGTCTGCCTGTGCGTGCCGTTTGCGTTCTGCGCCCTGCATTTCGCCCTGCAGGACCGGGACAACACCATCCGCCTGATGAACTACGGCAACGTCGTCTCCGACAAACCCGCCAAGCCCTATTCGGACAAGCGCATCACCCTGTTCGACAACAACGGCGTGCTGAAGTTCTCCATCAGCTCGGACAACCTCTATTTCATCGAGTCCGACGACAACTACATCAAGGCTTGGTACATGGACAGCGCCGGGGAGATGAAGCAGTACATGCTGCGCTGCCGGCTCAAGACGGTGGAGGACAGCTTCGCGGACAGCGAGCTGGTCCGCTGCCACCGCAAGTACATCGTCAACATCCGCAAGATCTCGATCCTGAAGTCCGAGAAAGAGGGCTACAAGGTCGACTTCGACATCGATTCCATCGATCCCATTCCGATTTCAAAAACTTACGAGCAGGCCGTACTGGCCCGCTTCAATTCGCGATAGATTATGTGGCAAAGAGTTCAAACCCTGTATCTTCTCCTGGCAACGGGCCTCGTCGCCTCCCTTTTGTTCTGCACCAAGGCGGGTGAGATCCCGTACATGGAATACTGGCCGTACGCCGTCCTGATCATCATCACCACCTTCCTGCAGGTGATGGCGCTGACGACCTACAAGCACCGTATCTTCCAGATGCGCACGTCCGTGCTGGCCGCCATCATCCTGGTCGGCCTGCAGATCTGGCTGGTCGTCGACTTCTTCAAGACGCACAACGACCCCGTCTTCCACGTGACCGCGGTCTTCCCGATCGTCGCCACGATCCTCGACTTCCTCGCCGCGCGGGGCATCCTCGCCGACGAGCTGCTGGTGCGCAGCGCCGACCGCCTGCGTGCCGCCAAGCGCAAGAAGAAATAATAACAAATTAGCAATCACATAATTATGAGAATTCCTGAATCTGAGCTGATTATCAACGGCGACGGCACCGCGTTCCACCTCCACATGCGTCCGGAGCACCTGGCCGACAACGTCATCCTCGTCGGCGACCCCGGCCGCGTGGCCATGGTCAAGGCCCACCTCGACTCCATCGAGGCGGAAGGCGCTTCGCGCGAATTCGTGTGGGCCACGGGGCGCAGCCACGGCAACCGCTACACGATTCTGTCCACCGGCATCGGTGCGGACAACATCGACATCGTGATGACGGAGCTGGACGCCCTCGCCAACGTCGACTTCACGACCCGCGAGGTCAATCCGGAGCACCGCACGCTGGAGATCCTGCGCATCGGCACCTGCGGCGCCATCCAGCCGGAGATCCCCCTCGGCGGTTTCGTCTTCTCGCATATTTCCATCGGCTGCGACGGCCTGCTCAACTGGTACGCCGACCGCGACAAGGTCTGCCTGCTCGACTTCGAGGAGGCGTTCAAGAAGCACGCCCACTGGTGCAAGCACCTCCCGGACCCGTATTTCGTGCGCGCCAGCCAGGATATGATCGACCGCTTCGCGGACTGCACCGTGAAGGGCATGACCGTCTGCGCCGGCGGCTTCTACGGCCCGCAGGGACGCGTCGTCCGCGAGGGCCTCGCCCTGCCGAACATGCTCGAGGATTTCGAGAGCTTCGAGTTCGGGGGCTACAAGATTACGAATTTCGAGATGGAAGGCTCCGCCCTCGCCGGCATGGCCGCCATGCTTGGCCACCACGCCGGCACGGTCTGCTGCGCCGTGGCGCACCGCTACCACAAGGGCGCCCTGACCAATTATAAGGAAAAGGTCGCGGAGCTCGTCGACCTGGCGATCGAGCGCCTGGCGAAATAATCTTTAATCGCCTGCTTCCTTCAGGCGCTCGGCGTTCTCGGCGATCTGCAGCTGGTCGATGCACTCCTGGATGTCGCCGTCCATGAAGACGGGCAGGTTGTACATGCTCCAGTTGATGCGGTGGTCCGTGACGCGGCCCTGCGGATAGTTGTAGGTGCGGATCTTGGCGGAGCGGTCGCCCGTGGAGACCATGGTCTTACGCTTGGCGGCGATGCCGTCGAGGTATTTCTGGTGCTCCAGGTTGTAGAGACGGGTACGGAGCTCCTCGAAGGCGCGGTCCTTGTTCTTCAGCTGGGAGCGCTCCTCCTGGCACTGGACGACCAGGCCGGTGGGGATGTGCGTCAGGCGCACGGCGGAGTAGGTCGTGTTGACGCCCTGGCCGCCCGGGCCGGACGCGCAGAAGAGGTCGAGGCGGATGTCGTCCCAGTTCAGGTCCACGTCGAACTCGCCCGCTTCCGGGAACACCGCCACGGAAGCGGCGGACGTCTGGATGCGGCCCTGGGTCTCCGTCTGCGGCACGCGCTGGACGCGGTGCACGCCGGATTCGTATTTCATGACGCCGTACACGCCGTCATTGCCGGACAGCTTGAAGACGATCTGCTTGAAGCCGCCGGAGGTGCCGGGCGCCTGGTCCGTAACCTCGAGCTTCCAGCCGCGGTTCTCCGCGAAATGCTGGTACATGCGGAAGAGGTCGCCGGCGAAGATCGCCGCCTCGTCGCCGCCGGTGCCGCCGCGGATCTCGACCATGGCGTTCTTGCCGTCGTCGGGATCGGCCGGGATGAGCAGGAGCTTGATCTGCTGCTCCATCTCGGGGATCTTCGGCTCGATCTCCGCGATCTCCATGCGGGCCATTTCACGCAGCTCCTCATCTTTCTCGTTGACGAGGATGTCCTTGGCGGAGGCGAGATCCTCCACCATCTTTTCGTATTGCTTGCCGGTCTTGATGATCGGCTCGAGTTCTTTGTAGTCCTTGTTCAGCTGGACGTATTTCTTCATGTCCGCCATCGCCTCGGGGCTCGAAAGCTGCTCCTGGAGCGACTTGAACTTCCCCTCGAGGGAAAGGACTTTGTCGAGTAAGGTATTGTTCTCTGCCATGGGATCAAATCTTCTTGAGGTAGCAGCGGCGACGCATGAACGGCTCGCGCTCGTAGCTGTTCCAGATGTTCACCGCGCTGTTGGTTTCAATCTGCGGGTTGGAGATGGCCCAGCGGTTGCCCACCTTGAGGGCCTTGTCCGCCATCGCCTCGTAATAGACGGACGACACGCCCTTGTTCTGCCACTCGGGGGCGGCGCCGTTGACCATCAGGTCCGTCAGTTCGTAGTTGTGCATCGCCCGCCAGAGGTGCCACCAGCCGAAGGGGAAAAGCTTGCCTTTCGCCTTCTGGAGTGCCACGGAGATGGTCGGGAAGGAGATGCCGAAGGCGACGATTTCGTCGTGCTCGTCCAGCAGCAGGCAGCTGACCTTGTCGGAGACGTACGGCAGCACGCTGGCGGCTTCTTCGTCGATCTCCTCGTCCGTCAGGGGGATGTAGTTCATCACCGAGGAGGCGAAGCTTTCGTTGTAGACCTGGAAGAACTTGCGCACCAGCGCCTTGTCGCGCTTGAGCTTCTCGAGGCTGCCGAAGTGGAGGTTGTAGCGCTCCTTGACCAGCTTGGACACGCGGCGGGCCTTCTCGGGGACGCCGTGGTTGGCCACCACCTTGTACTGGATCCAGTCGCACTCCTTCTCGTAGCCGAGCTCCTGGACGAAGTCGTTGTAGTACGGGAAGTTATAGAGGCAGTTGAAGGGCGGGATGTGGTCGTAACCCTCGATCAGCATGCCCTGCTTGCCGAAGGTGTTGTAGTAGAGCGGACCATGGATCTCGTCCATCCCCTGCTCCTTGGCCCAGGCCTCGGCGGTGCCGATCAGCAGGCGGGCCACTTCGATGTCCTTGATGCAGTCGAACCAGCCGAAGCGGGCGCGCTTCCTGCCGTAGAGCTCGTTGTAACGGGGGTTGATCATCCCGGAGATGCGGCCGACCACCCGGTCGCCGTCGAACGCCAGCCAGAGTTTGTGGCTGCAGTATTTGAGCGGCGCGACACTGGTCAGGGAGCGTTCCTGGTCGCTGTGCAGGGCCGGGACATACTGCGCGCAGTCCTTGTACAGTTCATCCGGGAACTGGATAAACTGCATCAGGTCTTTGCGGGACTGCACCTCACGTATCTGATAGCTGGACATATTCGTTACAAATAGTCTGCAAAGATAATCAATTTTTTTACAACCCTTTGGCTTTTCCCTCGTCCCAGATGGCATCCATCTCGGCAAGCGTCATATCGGTGAGCTTGCGGCCTTTCTTGAGGGTTTGCTCCTCGAGGTAGGTGAAGCGGCGGCGGAACTTGGAGCAGGTGCCGCTGAGGGCGGCCTCCGGGTCGACGCCGTAGAGGCGCGCAGCGTTGATGACGGCGAAGAGCAGGTCGCCGAATTCCTCCTCCATGTGGCGGGGGTCCTGCTCGTCGCAGGCCTCGCGCGCCTCGCCCAGCTCCTCGCGGACCTTGTCCCAAACGTCCTCCCGTTTCTCCCAGTCGAAGCCGCAGCCGCGGGCCTTCTCCTGCATCGAAAGGGCCTTCAGGATGGCCGGCATCGCGTCGGGGATGCCGGACAGGACGGTCTTGTTGCCGTCCTTCTCCTTGGCCTTGACGAGCTCCCAGGTGTCGGCGATTTCCTTCGCCGAAGTGGGCTTGCCGGCCTCCGGGCCGAAGACGTGCGGGTGGCGGAAGACCATCTTGTCCACGACCTTGTCGAGCGAGTCGGCGATGTCGAAGGAGCCCTCCTCCTGCGCGATGCGCGCGTAGAAAACAAGGTGGTAGAGGAGGTCGCCGATCTCCTTGGCCGTGCCGGGGCGGTCCCCCTTCAGGATGGCGTCGCTGAGCTCATAGACCTCTTCCTCCGTCATCGGGCGGATGGTCTCCATGGTCTGCGCGGCGTTCCAGGGGCACTTCTCCCGCAGGGCGTCCATCGTATCGAGCAGCCGCCCGAAGGCGGCGAGTTTTTCTTCTTTGGTATGCATGGAAATATTTGCTACATTTGCGCTTGCAAAAATAACAATAATCTTCGACATGAAGCCGATCCAATACGTTTCCGCCGACGAGGCGGTCAGTCACATCCCCTCCCATTGCCACGTCCACCTGAGCAGCGTCGCCAGCGTGCCGCACTGCCTCATCCAGGCCCTCTGCCGACGTGCCGACGCGGGCGATGTGTGCGACCTGCACTTCCACCATTTCCATACGGAAGGCCCCGCTCCGTACAGCGAGCCGCGCTACGAAGGCATCTTCTTCGAGCAGGGCTTCTTCGTCGGCCCGAACGTCCGCGCCAATGTCAACGCCGGCTATGCCGACTACCTGCCCGTGCACCTGGGCGAGAGCCAGAAGCTCTACCGCGAGGGCTACATTCCCCTCGGCGCCGCCCTGGTGAACGTCTCCCTGCCCGACGAGCAGGGCCGCGTCAGCCTCGGCACCTCCGTGGACTGCTCCGTGGCGGCCGTCGAGAGCGCGCAGGTGGTGATCGGCGTGGTGAATCCCAATGTCCCGTTTGCCTACGGCGACCTCCTGTCCGTCGACCAGTTCGACTACCTCGTGCAGGACGACACGCCGCTGGTGACGGCCGCGTTCGCCGAGCCGACGCCCACCGAGGTGCTGATCGGCAAGAACTGCGCGGCGCTCGTGGAGGACGGCGACTGCATCCAGATGGGCATCGGTGCCCTGCCGAACGCCCTCGCGGCGCAGCTCGGCGGCCACAAGCACCTGGGCCTGCACACGGAGATGTTCGCCGACGGCCTGCTCCGCCTGATCAAGGCGGGCGTGATCGACGGCGCCAACAAGAAGATCGACACCGGCAAAGTCGTGGCCTCCTTCCTGCTTGGCTCGCAGGAGGTCTATTCCTTCATCGACCATAACCCGAACGTGCTGATGCGCGACATCAAATATACCAACGATCCTTGGGTCATCGCCCAGAACCCGCACATGAAGGCCATCAACTCCGCCACGGAGGTGGACTTCACGGGCCAGATCAGCGCCGACTCCATCGGCACGCGCATCTTCAGCGGCACCGGCGGCCAGCTGGAGTTCGTCAAGGGCGCCACGATGTCCGCGGGCGGCAAGAGCATTACCGCTTTCGCGTCCCGCACGCTGAAGGGCAAGAACAAGATCGTCGCGGAGCTGAATCCGGGCGCCGGCGTGGTCACGCCCCGCGCGGACGCGCACTGGATCGTGACCGAGTACGGCGCCGTGGACCTCTACGGCAAGAGCCTGCAGGAGCGCGCCAAGCTGATGATCAGCATCGCGCACCCGGACGACCGGGAAATGCTGGACCGCGCCGCCTTCGAGCGCTTCGGCCCGCACTACCACAATTTCAGTATCTAGGAGATTCCGGGTCAAGCCCGGAATGACGACAAAGCGGCCTGCCGGTTGGGCAGGCCGCTTTGTTTATGGGACGCCGGCTAGTAGCTCGCGAGTGTGGAGGCGCGGGAGACCGACTGGTTCTTGATGCGGAGCGCGGGGCCCGGGTGGTAGTTGAGCTTGGAAGCGCCGGAGAGGGTGACGCTCAGCTCGTCGCGGACCTCGACCATGCCGTTGGCGGCGCCGGAGAAGAGGATCTTCACGCGGCGGGCCGGCGCCTCGTTGGCGCTCAGCTTGGCGGCGCCGGAGCACTCGGCCGACAGCTCTTCGATGGAACCGATGAGCTCGGTGTTGGCGGCACCGGAGCCGCGCAGGGTGACGTCGCCGAGCTTACCCTTCAGGGAGAGCTTGGTGGCGCCGGAGAGGCCCAGGTCCGTCGTCTTGATGTCGGCGGCGATGATGGCGTTCAGGCTGCCGGAGCCGCGGACGTTCATTTTGTCGAATTTGCCTTCCAGGTCGAATTTCGCCGCGCCGGAGGCGTCGATGTCAGCATCGGATGCTTTGATGGAAAGGCCCTGAACGGTGGTGGCGCCGCTGAGTCTCATCTCGAAGTTCTTCCGGCTGGAGAAATCGCCTTTGGCCGTCAGCTTGGCCGCGCCGGACATGCGCAGGACCGTCAGGTCCGGCATGCTCACATAGACGCGCACCTGGTTGCGGCTGCCGTTCTCCACGCGGCGGCGGACGTCGCGCGGCAGGTCACCGACGGAGAGCACCAGGATGCCGCCGCGAACGTCAACGTTCACGAAGGGCATCAGGTAGTCCGGGGCGTCCACGCGCACGGCGTGGCGCGGGGCCTGGACGAGCTCGACCTGGTAGATCCAGGAGGCGTCGATGCCGGTGAAGTTATTGAACTTGTACTCTTTGGTCTCCTGTTTTGCATTCAGTTCCGGATCGGCGACGGTCCGGGCGGAGAGGGGCAGGACGGCGATCAGGGCCGCTGCGAGAAGGGTGTAAATCTTGCTCATCTTATTGTAATTTTTTAAGTTGTCGGGCTGCGGCGAGCAATTCGCCGTAATGGTCTTTCAGGATGCGGGAGCGCTGCCGGTCGGAGAGGCCCTCGGGCATCTGCTCGAAGAGCGACTCCGCCTCGTCGGTAATCTCGCGCAGGGTGTCGTCCTGCATCGGGAGGTCGCGGTAGAGGTCGGCGACCTGGTCCATGTAGGCCACGTAGATGGCCTCCGGGCTGCGGGAGACCCCGTGGAGCGGGTCGCCGGGGCGCAGCACCAGCAGCGCGACGGCGCAGGCGACGACAGCCAGGGCCCAGGCAAAAGGACGACGGAAGAGATTCCGGGTCTTCGCCCGGAATGACTCTTTGGGCTGCGTGCCGGCGGCAATCGGCGTGACGTCCAGGCGGGCGAGGAAACGAGCCTCGTGGCCGCCGGCGGGCTCCGCCGTGTCGAATTCCGCCGCGTGGTCGCGGATGTATTCTTCTAAATCTTTCATATCGTATGATTCAGCATCTCTATCAGTTTGCTCCTTCCGCGGGAGTACAGGGAGCGAAGCGTCGTTTCCTTCTTGCCGGTCAGCTCAGCGATTTCGCCGTAGTCCAGCCCTTCGATGAGCACGAGGTCCAGGATCAGGCCGTACGGCTCGGGCAGGCGCTCCATCGCGGCCTTGATCTGCCCAATGGACGGGAGGGCGGGAGATTCGCCGGACGAGCCGGCGAATGACGTATCGGTCCCGTCTGCTTCCTCCCGACCGTACTCCTCCAGGAAGGCCTCGCGGCGTTCGCGGCGGCGCAGCCGGTCGATCGAAGCGTGGATGCAGGTGCGGGCCAACCAGGCCGAGACCTGCTCGGGCGAGGAGAAATTTCCCGGCGCGGTGACGAATTTCAGGATCGTATCCTGCATCACCTCCTCCGCCTCGTCGGAATCCCGGAGAATCCGCAGGCTGATGTTGTACAGCCGCCGGTGGTGCTCCTGGTAGAATTCCGTAATCTCCTGTCGTGTCATTTTTGCTTGCTCTGTCTATATAACGCAGAACGAACCGGATTGTTGCAGTCCGGTTCGTTTATTTTTCAAAAAAGGAGAAATGTACGCGCCCGTAGGTCTTTTCCTTCTTGAAATTCGGGTGGCCGGTGAAGGAATATTCATCGCCGTGCTCCAGGATGAAATAGCAGCCCGGGTGGAGCAGGTCCCGACTCAGCACCTTGTCGGGGAGGGTGTCCAGTCCCTCCAGCGCATAGGGCGGATCGGCGAAGATGAGGTCGAACTTCTCGCGGCAGATGGGCAGGAAGTCGAAGACGTTGTCGTGCACGGCCGTGACGGCCGGCAAGCCGAGCCGGGCGGCCTCGCGGCGGATGAAGGCGGCGTGGTCGCGGTTCATCTCCACACAATACACGCGACGCGCGCCGCGCGAGGCGAATTCGTACGACACGGCGCCGGTGCCGCCGAAGAGGTCGAGCACCTGCAGGTCTTCGAATTCGTATTCGTTGTTCAGGATATTGAACAGGCCCTCCCGGGCGAAATCCGTGGTGGGCCTGGCGCCATAGCCCATGGGGGGCTGGATGGGTTTGCCTTTGAGGCGGCCGCCGATAATCCTCATAGGTTGATGACGGCCTTGAAATAGCGGTACAGGGACATCTCGTCCTCGGCGTCCAGCGGCGTACGCCAGCAGATGGTGGAGATCTCCGGGTTGAGCTGAAGCGACTTCAGCGCCAGGAAGATGTAGTATTCCGCCGTGGTGAAGTCCTGGACCTGGAAACTGTTGGCCAGCTTGAGGCTGTCGCCCTGCGCGATGGCCAGGAAGAGATGGTCTTCCGCGAGACTGCAGAGGATCTTGTTATACTCCGGGCAGTCGGGCAGCTGCTGGAGCAGCTTATAGATTTCGGGGGTGCCGTCAACAACGACACTGTCCTCGCCTACGGAGTAGACAAGGACAGCGTCATATGACGGTATATCGAGGTGATCGACGACATCCGCCTCCTTCAAATCAACCACGTCGGCCAACGCTTGACGCGCCGTCGCAGGGTCGAAAAAACGGGAGGGGACGAGCGTAAACACTACTCCCAGTTACCTGCGTTGTTGTTCGGGGCGGTGATGGAACCGACCTGGAGACCTTCGTAGCGGTTGAGGTCGCGGCTCTCGGCGTTCAGGTTGATGATCAGCTGACGATCCATACCCTTGAGGAGGGCCTTCCAGGGGATGCGGGCCTCAAAGAGGGGCACGGGCACACCGGACACCATCTTGATCGCGGACTCCATCTCGATCGGGGTCTTGCCGGAGAACGGGATGTACTTGAGGGAGTCGGCGCAGAAGTCCGGGCGGTTGTTGAAGAGCGTGTCGCGCACCGGGATCTTGGTGACGGTGGAGAACACGACCTTCTGGCCGGCGGCATAGGCCTCCTGGAGCTTCTCGGTCAGCTGCTCGGGCTTGAGCTTCTTGTTGGCCTTCTTGATGGCCTCGGTGTTCATCACGGCGAGGGAGTCGTCCATGGAACCGATCTGCATCACGATCTCCATCTGGCCAGCCTCGTAGAACTGCTTGAGGGAGTCAATCGAGGAGTTGAACTTGCCGGTGACGGACTTGAAGGCGACCTGCAGGGTACGGATATCCTTCAGGCGCTGCACGGCGACAGCCTGCCGGGTTTCCTTCTCTTTGTTGAAGTTGACCGGCTTCATGATGTTGCTGTACAGCAGATAAACAAGGCCGCAGATGAGCGCCAGCAGGGCGATCTCAATGATAATTTTAGTTCCTTTGTTCATTGTATGGGTTAATTTTATTTGATATCCAAAGTCCCACAAAGTTAGGAAATTGATTTATCAAATGCAATATTCTTATTAAATTTGCACAGTTTTTTTGGAAGACATGCAAGCGCTTGTTCCATCGGATATCCTGCAGTTGGAGGCGTACTTCGCAGCCGCGAAACGCGTTTCCATCGTCGTCCACGTGCATCCCGACGGGGATGCGCTCGGGAGCGGCACGGCCATGCTGACCTATCTCCGCCAGTGCCGGGGGCTGGAAGCCCGCCTGCTGCTGCCGGAGGCCGGGCCGGCGTCGCTCGACTTCGTGCTCCCCGCCGACGGCTGGATCGACGCCGCCGGCGAGCCGGAGGCCGCAAGGGCCTGGATCGCCGGGAGCGACCTGATCGTCTGCCAGGACATGAACGAATTCAAGCGCGCGGAAGCGCTGGCCCCGGCCCTGACGGCCTCCGGCGCCCGCAAGGTCCTGATCGACCATCACTTGAATCCAAACCGCGAGCTCTTCGACCTGCTGTTCAGCGAAACGGAGATCTCGTCCACCTGCGAGCTGCTTTACTGGGTGCTGCTCGCCCTGCCGGGCGTCGGCGAGGCGGCGAAGCTCCCGATGCCGGTGCTCGACGCCCTGATGACGGGCATGACCACCGATACGAACAATTTCGCCAACTCCGTCTTCCCCTCCACCCTGCAGATGGCCTCCGAGCTGCTGGCCGCCGGCGTGGACCGGAACGCGCTGCTGGGCCATCTTTATCAGAACTACCGCGAGAATCGCTTCCGCGCCATGGGCGCCGTCCTGGCCGAGCGCATGGTCGTCCGCCCGGACGGCGTCGCCTACATCATCCTGGACCGGGCGTTCCTGCAGCGTTTCGAGATCCAGGAAGGCGAGACCGAAGGCTTCGTCAACCTGCCGCTGGGCATCGGCAACGTGCGGATCAGCCTGCTGCTGCGCGAGGACGATGGGCACTTCCGCGTGTCCATCCGTTCCAAGGCGGGCGTTTCCGCCAACCGCCTGGCCACGGAGGTCTTCCACGGCGGCGGACACGAGCAGGCGGCGGGCGGGAAGCTCCACTTCCCGCAGGATATTGCAACCCCCGCCGATGCGGAGAAATTCGTCTCCGACGTGACGGCACGATTTATGCGGAATCAATGAACCGATTATGAAGAAAACCATCCTATATCTGAGTTTGGCGGCGCTTGTGCTGGCCGGCTGCGCCAAGGCCCCGAAGAAGGGCACGAATGAAGACGCCAAACGCTATTTCGAAGCGTGGAAGCAGGTGTATTATCCCAACGCCACCCGCACCCCGCTGGGTGCCTATATCCTGGAGGAGACGCCCGGTACGGGCGCTTCCGCCGGCACCACGACCGCCAATCCCTTTGTCCGGATCAATTATACGGTCCGCTCGCTGGACGGCACGGTCCAGATCTCCACGAGCGAAGCCATGGCCAAGCAGTTGGGCAACTTCGAGAAGAATGAGGGCAAGAACCCGTACTACGGTCCGGTCGTCCTGGCCCGCGGCTCGGCCGGACAGGCTGCCGGCGTGGAAGAGTCCCTGGCGGCGATGAGCGTCGGCGGAAGCCGCACGGTCGCGATCCCCGGCTGGCTGCTGGGCAAGGACTCCAGCAGCGGCGTCCCTATCCTGTACAGCACGGCTGAAGATTATGAGCAGAAGGTTTCCGGCCCCACGCCGCTGATCTATGAACTGGAACTGATGGATGTCATTCCCGACATCAAGCAGTGGCAGATCGACTCGGTCGGACGCTATATCGCGGCCCAGTTCCCCAAAAAGAGCGTCACGGATTCCATCAAGCTCGGCTTCTACTACTTCATGACCGACCACCCGTCGACGCCGGACAAGTTTAAGCCCGATACGACGATTTACATCAACTACATCGGCCGCCGCCTGGACGGCACGGTGTTCGACACCAGCATCGCCGACACCGCCAAGTACTACGGCATCTATTCCGCCTCCCGCACCTATGGTCCCTGCGCGATCAACTGGTACACTACGGATGAAACCTATGCCGACATCACCATGACCCTGCCCGACGCGAAAAGCGGCTCCAGCGTGATCAGCGGATTCTCCTTCGCCCTCGACCAGATGCATCCGCACGAGAAGGGTTCGGCCATCTTCATCTCGAACTGGGGCTACGGCGCCAAGGGGTCCAGCCCCGCAATCCCGTCCTACTCCCCGCTGCGCTTTGATTTCGAGATCGTCGACAAACCTGCTTCCTAGGCCATGGCAGAAGCAATGGCAGGTGCAGCTCCGACCGAGCTCGGATCCGAGAAAATCGGCAAACTTCTGAGACAGTACGCCGTCCCGGGCATCATCGCCCAGACGGCGGCTTCTTTGTACAATATGGTGGACAGCATCTACATCGGGCACATTCCCGGTGTGGGTTCAGCCGCCATCAGCGGCCTGGCCGTGACCTTCCCCCTGATGAACCTGTCCATCGCGATGGGTACGCTGGTCGGCGTGGGCGCCATGACGCTCATCTCCGTCCTGCTGGGGCAGCGCAACTACGATGCGGCGCAGAAGGTCCTGTCCAACGTGTTGACGCTCAACGTCATCATCGGCGTCGTCTTCACGGCCATCACCCTCCCGTTCCTGGACTCGATCCTGCGTTTCTTCGGGGCCAGTGACACGACCCTGCCCTTCGCACGGGACTACATGTTCATCATCCTCGCGGGCAATGTCTTCACGCATCTATACCATGGTTTCAACGGGCTCATCCGCTCGTCCGGCCACCCCAAGGTGGCCATGGGCCTGACGCTCTTCACCGTGGTCTCCAACGCCATCCTGGACCCGATCTTCATCTTCGTGCTCGGGATGGGCATCCGCGGCGCCGCCCTGGCGACCATTCTCTGCCAGCTCGCGGCCCTCGCCTATACCCTCCGCTTCCTGTCCGACAAGCGGCGCCTGCTGCATTTCACCCGTCCGCTCTTCCAGCTGGACTGGCGCATTGCGAAGCAGTCGCTCGCCATCGGCGTCGGCCCCTTCCTGATGAACGTGGCCGCCTGCCTGGTGGCGCTGTTCATCAACCAGCAGCTGGGTAAGTACGGCGGCGACATGGCCATCGGCGCCTACGGCATCCTGAACCGCCTGACCATGCTCTTCGTGATGGTTAACATGGGCTTCAGCCAGGGCCTGCAGCCGATTGCCGGCTACAATTACGGCGCGCGGCAGTACACCCGCGTCCGGGAAATCTTCGTCCTCACGGCCAAGTGGGAGGTGCTCGTCACGACGCTCTGCTTCCTGATGTCGGAGCTGATCCCCCGCCAGGCGGTGAGCCTGTTCACCAACGACCCGCAGCTCATCGAGCTGGCCGCCCGCGGCCTGCGCATCATGAACTGCGCCTTCGCCCTGGTGGGCTTCGGCATGGTCACGGGCAACTTCTTCCAGTGTCTCGGCATGGTCCGCAAGTCCATCTTCCTGTCGCTGTCGCGCCAGCTGCTCTTCCTGCTGCCGCTGATCTACACCCTGCCGCTGTGGCTGCAGGAGACGGGCGTCTGGATCAGTTTCCCGATTTCCGATACCCTGAACGTGATTATCTCCGCCATCCTGATCGTCCGGCTGTTCCGCAAGTTCGACCGGCTCAAGGACGGCGAGAGCGCCGATATCCTTGGCAGTAACATCCAATCCTAGCCACATATGGACGAGAAGCACATTCTGATCAACATCGGGCGCCAGTTCGGCGCCGGCGGCAAGGGCGTTGCCGACCTGCTCGGCAAGCGCCTGGGCATCCCGGTCTACGACAACGAGCTCCTGCAGAAGGCAGCCGCCGAGAGCGGACTCAGTCCGGCCTTCTTCAAGAAGAACGACGAGAAGCGCCGCCTCTTCCGCTTCGGGTCGCTGTTCGGCCTGAACCGCGCCAGCTCGTACGCCCCCTCGGGAATCGACGAGACGGAGCTGTTCAAGTACCAGAGCGACGCCATCCGTAAGATTGCGGAGCAGGGAAACGCCATCTTCCTGGGCCGTGCCTCGAACTACGTCCTGCGCGACATGGAGTGCCTGGACGTGTTTATCTGTGCCCCGATGGAGGACCGCGTGGCCCGCGTCTGCCAGCGGACGGGGATGACCGCCGAAGAGGCGGAGAAGTTTATCGTCAAGAAAGAGCGGGCGCGCCGGGACTATTATAATTTCTTCACGCTCGGCAACTGGGGCGTCGCCTCCAACTACGACCTCTGCCTCGACTCCTCGCTGGTCGGCCTCGAGGGCTGCGTCGACATCATCGTCGACTTCGGCCGAAAAGCCGGCCTGCTGTAGCCGTCCGTCTCTTTTGACCGGTGGGCTAACCCCCCGGACCCCCTGCGTCGCAAAGCTCCGACCCACGTCATTCCGGGCTTGACCCGGAATCCCAGACAGGTGTCCACGAAATCGCCATTCTACGCGTTATTTCTGGACACCTGTCGGCATTTTGGGCTGTTTTCGGCTGTTTTGCGTGGGAGGTGTCCACTTTTATTGCACCAGAGGCCGATTTTGTGGACACCTATTCGTCCCGGGATTCGCGCGGTTTTTCCGCCGGGCATTAAAATTTCACAATTTCTTTCTTACAAATCTTACAAGCCCTTGGACTTCCCAAAATCTGTTTTCATCTTTACGGAAATAGATAATGACTATGAAACAACTTTACCACTTCTGTATTACCTGTCACGAGGAGGTCCTGTTCCGGGACGACGAAGACATCCGCAACATCACCAACATCCTTGCGCTTGAAGCCTTCGGTAGCCAGGTTGAGCTTTGGGCGGACGCGATTATGTCCACCCACATCCACGGCATTGCATTCGGCGAAGCGGATGCGGTCATCCGCTTTTGCCGCACACTGAAGATGCGCATCACCAAGTATCACCGCTACCGCCACCGGGGATCCGGCCCGCTGTTTGACGATGGTCACTTCCTACTACGCCTGGATGGCAACAACCATATCCTTGCGGCCGTCAGTTACGTTCTCCGGAACGGACTGCATCACGGGCAGAGTGCCACGCCATTCAGCTATCCCCATTGTTCGGCCAATCATTTATTCTGTAAAGAGCTCGGAAAGACGCCCCAGGAAGGCGTCATCACCTCCCGGCGGGACATCGCCCGGCACCTGCCGCGGCGCTCGGAGTTCCCGGACCACTTTGCGATGGACCGGAACGGGATGCTGGTCCGCCATTCTTTCGAACAACTGGCACGCGTGGAGCACTGCTACCGGACGCCACGCTGCTTCGAATATTATATGAGTCGCCTGTCCGGCGAGGAATGGCAGCGGGAGCAGCGGGAAGACGGCGTGGTGGATGCGCCGATCACACTCGAGTCGCTGGAACAGCCCAGCCAGTACGAGCCGATAGCGAAGATGCTCGCCAGCGAAAAGGGATACAACTATTCTCCCTCGCAGCGCTCGGATATGGATCTATGCCAAGTCATCGACAGAGAGTATGTCCGGAGTTATGGCAGGATCTCCGTCTATCAGCTGACCGCCGAACAGCGGCGCCGAATCGCCGGCGACCTGGCCCGGCGCCTTCACGCCCCCGCCGCCCAGATTCTTCGCTGCCTGGCACTGGCGGATCATCCCGCCGGATACTGATTATATCGCCAGGCCGAGGTGTAAGCCAATGGACGGACCGATAGTTGGGCCAAGGAAAAGATTTGACTTGCCCCATAGCCGGATGGAAAGCCCCGGTTCCCAGGAGAAGTACCATCTGCAAACTCCGGCCACTGGAGCACCGTCAATGATATATCCAAAAGCCTTATAGACATATGACCCTCCGACCATCAAGTCACTGTAGATAGAAAAGCGGCGTTTCCGGTCCAGCGGGATGTAATGCCGGTGATAAAGGAAGAAGTCTATGTTATATGCTTTGGCAGGATTGGCATCGTAAAACACCCAACTGTGTCCCAGGCCCAATCCAAACACCTTGTTGGGACTGGTTCGGATGCCTCCGGTCAGGGTTATCGATTCATGGTAAATCATTCCCACGCCCCGCACGCTGAACTCCGGCTTCCAGTTCTTGCGACCCTCGGCCGACAAGTGCGACTTGACTTCCTCGAAATAGTCCTTGGCCACGAAATTGGGTGATTCGAAGTCCAGTTTATTGCCGACCACCGTGGACGTCGTGTCGACCTGCTGGGCGACGGCTGGGAAAAAAATCAGAAAAGCGGATAGTATCGTTATCAGGTATTTCATCATACTTATTGTTTGTCGAACATGGAACGGAGGTCCTCCAGGGTGGCGGTGCCCTCCAGGTACAGGATGGTGATGACCCAGGCGGGCCCGACCGGTCGGGCCTGGTAGCAGAGGTAGCGGTGGGTCTTGCCCCGCTGGGCGGGCTGGATCAGGGCGTAGGTCAGCAATTTCCCGATCACTTCCGTCTCGGCGGACACCGCCGCATCTGCGTCGGCTTTCACCAACGCAGCCACCTCCAGCGCCTCTTTCTCATCGACCTGGAACTGGACGCTGCGATAAAAATCCAGTTTGTACGTGGTCATGCTGCTGCCGCGGACTTCCGTCCGGATCATGCGGTCGGAGGAGATGACCCGCCCGCGAAAGATCGCGTTGCAGCTCAGGCCCCGCTGGGCAAAGGCCGCTCCGGAGGAAAGGAGCAGCGCCAGTATGCAAAGGAGTATCTTTTTCATCGCCGGAACATTTCTATGAGGGTTGTTTCAGCGGGCGTTTCGCCCGCAAAAAAGTCCGCCAGCGAGGCATCCACAGACGCCATGATCTGCTCGCTGTCGGTAGAAGCCTCTCCGTAAGAATAACGGACGCACACGTCGCGTTCCGCTCCCTTGAATCGGGGGAACAACCCGACGGAGAGAAGGATGACCAGGGCGGCCGCGACGGCGGCCCAGGAATACGCCCAGCGGGCGGGTGCCCGGCGGGACGTCTGCGCCCGGCCCAGGGACAGGTAGCCCAGCACGCCCCGCAGTTCTTCGAACGCGGGGTCGTCCGTGCGGGCGGCGTACCGGGCGAGCCGGCGCTCCTCGGCCGGCGTGGTCTCCGCCTCCCAGTAGCGCTGCATCAAGGCTGTATATTTCTCTTTATCTGTCATCTTTCAGTGTGTTTCTAAGTGTTTTGCGGGCGCGGGAGAGTTGCATCCTCACCGCGGCCGGCTCCATGCCGAGCTCCCGCGCTATTTCTTCCAGGGTTCGCCCGCCGTATTCCTTCTCTTCCAGGATGTATCGCTGCGTCTCCGTCAGTTCCGATTCGATCTTGCGATGCATGGCGGCGTAGGCTTTCTCCCTGTCTTCGACGTCGGGCGGCGCCTCCGCGACATCCGCTTCCAGCGGGACCAGGCGCCGTCGTCGCCGCTCATTCAGGCTGGCGTTCCGGACCGTCCGGGCCAGCAGGGCCTCGGCTTCCTGCTCGGACTGCAGCGGATACCGCTTTTGCCAAAGCCGCACGAAGCTGTCCTGCAGGATATCCTCGGCGCCGGTCGGATCGGGCAGCACGCGCACGGAGATCCCCTTCAGCTTCTGCCGAAGCCTGATAAATGCATCAGTCAGGAAATCGTTTGCCATCCTACTCTATATAACACGGCCGCTACTCAAATGTAACAACTATTTTTGACAGGTGTCCACAAAATCGGCCTCTGGTGCAATAAAAGTGGATACCTCCCCTGGAAAATAGGCGAAATAGGCCAAAAATGCCGACAGGTGTCCAGAAATATTGCGTAGGATGGCGTTTTTGTGGACACCTGTCCGAAGAATACACCGCGCCCGCCGATGCGGGGGCTGTGCGGGGGCCTGAGCACGTTTGCCCGTGCGGTCGGGGGCCGTGCGAGGGGTGCGTGGGGGGCGGCGGGCGCTATAGGCTGGTGGCGGGAAGGCGGCAGGGTGCTGGCGGACGGGCATTTTGTTGCCCGGACGTCAGCAGCCCTGTCGCCTCCGCCGGATGGAAAACGAGATTCGCCGGTCGGAGCCGGCGAATCTCGTACGGTAATACGTTCAGAGCGAAGCGAAGTCGGCACCAGCCGACCGGCCGGCCCCGGGTATTTGGCCAATTTGGCCAAATACGGAAAGGGGTTTATGGCCGCAAGGGGTTACAGGGGGCGGAGCCCCCTTCATGGATAGGTCTGGGGGGAACGCCCCCCAGTCATAAAAAAGCCGCTGCGCGGGATCGTGCAGCGGCTTTCATAGGCTATGGATGCAAAGCTACTTTGCATCCATAGCCTGGCAGGCGGTGATGGCGATCATCTTATAGACGTCGTCCACCGAGCAGCCGCGGCTGAGGTCGTTGACCGGCCGGGCGATGCCCTGCAGGATGGGGCCGATGGCGTCGGCGTTGCCGAGGCGCTGGATCAGCTTGTAAGCGATGTTGCCGACCTCGAGGTTCGGGAAGACGAGGACGTTGGCGTTGCCGGCGATGTCGGAGCCGGGGGCCTTCTTCTTGCCCACGGACGGCACCAGGGCGGCGTCGGCCTGGAGCTCGCCGTCGACCTTGAGGGTCGGGTCGAGCTGCTTCGCGAGGGCGGTGGCCTCAATGACCTTGTCCACCACCTCGTGCTTGGCGGAGCCCTTCGTGGAGAAGGAGAGCATCGCCACGCGCGGGTCGGCGAAGCCGGCCACGCTCTTGGCGGTCTGCGCCGTGCAGACGGCGATCTGCGCGAGCTGCTGGGCGTCGGGGGCCGGGGTCACGGCCACGTCGCCGACCACCAGCACGCCGTTCTCGCCGTACTGCGGGGTCTGGGTGATCATCAGCATGGCGCCGCTCACGCAGGTGATGCCGGGGGCGCACTTGATGATCTGCAGGGCCGGGCGGAGGGTCTCGCCGGTGGTGGAGAGGGCGCCGCTGATCTGGCCGTCGGCGTCGCCGCTCTTGATGATGAGGCAGCCGAAGTACAGCGGATCGAGCACCGTCTTGGCCGCAACCTCGGGCGTCATGCCTTTGTTCTTGCGCAGCTCATAAAGCAGATTCGCATACTCGGCGGTCTTCTCGCTGGTCTCAGGATCGATGATGGTGGCCTGATCGATGTGCTTCAGACCGAGCTCAGCGGCATAGGCGAGAACCTTCTCGCGGTTGCCGATGAGGATGATATCGGCGAGGCCGTCGGCGATGGCGCGGTCGGCCGCCGTGATGGTACGCTCCTCGAAGGATTCCGGGAGCACGATGCGCTGCTTGTTGGACTGGGCGCGCGCAATGATCTGGTCAATGAGGGACATATGCAGTTAGTTTTCGAGTTCGGTGACAATGTGCATGGTGTCGCGGGCGATCACCAGCTCCTCGTTGGTCGGGATGAGGGCCACCTTGACGGTGGAATCCGGCAGGGAGATGATGGTCTCGGCACTGCGGGCGCCGTCGTTGGCGTCGATGTCGATCTTGACACCCATGTAGGAGAGGTTCTCGCAGATGTGGCGGCGCAGGCGCGGGTTGTTCTCGCCGATGCCGGCCGTGAAGACGATGAGGTCCACGCCGTTCATCTCGGCGATGTAGGCGCCGACGTTCTTGATGGTGTCGAAGGTGAGCTTCTTGAGCACGATCTTGGCGCGGGCGTCGCCGGCCTTGGCCGCGGCGTCCATGTCGCGCAGGTCGGAGCTCTTGCCGGACAGGCCGAGGAAGCCGCTCTTCTTGTTCATGATGTTCGTCATCTCGTCAGGCGTCAGGCCCTCCTTCTTCATGATGTAGGGAACGATGTTGGCGTCGATGTTGCCGCAGCGCGTACCCATGATCATGCCCTCGAGCGGGGTGAAGCCCATGGAGGTGTCCACCACCTTGCCGTCCTTGATGGCGGTCACGGAGCTGCCGTTGCCGAGGTGGCAGGTGATGATCTTGGAATGGTTGATGTCCAGGCCGGCGAGCTTGGCGCCGCGCTGGGAGACGTATTGGTGGGACGTGCCGTGGGCGCCGTAGCGGCGGACGCGGTACTTCTCGTAATACTCATAAGGAAGGGCGTACATGTAGGCGTACGGCTCCATCGTCTGGTGGAAGGCGGTGTCGAAGGTCACGACCTGCGGCACATCCGGCAGCACGTGCGAGACGGCCTCGATGCCGAGCAGGTGGGCCGGGTTGTGGAGCGGGGCGAAGTCGCAGCAGATCTCGATCTTCTTCAGCACGTCCTCGCTGACGAGGGTGCTCCCGGAGAAGAAATCCGCGCCCTGCACGATGCGGTGGCCGACGGCCTCGATGTCGTCGAAGCTGGAGAGCACGCCGTGCTCGGGATCCACGAGGGCGTCGAGCACGAGCTTCATGCCGACTTTGTGGTCCGGAATGGCCTGGGTCACGGTGTAAGGCTCTTTGCCGGTAGGTTTATGGGTAAGGCAGCCGTCGGGCAGGCCGATCTTCTCGACCAGGCCTTTCGCCAGCAGATCATAGACATCGTCGTTCTTCATGTCCAGCAACTGGTACTTGACCGAAGAGCTGCCGCAGTTGATAACCAGGATAATCATAATGAAAGTTTCTATTTCTTTGAGGCGCAAAATTACGAAATATTGCGTATTTTGGCAAAAATTCGATTGAAATGGTCGTGCGGAGAGACATGGTGGCGATTTCAATCCCTTTTTCAGCAGGAGTGGCCATGGCGGCATACGTGTCGCCCGGGGGAGATGCGCTGTTTCTGACCGCCGCGGGGAGCTGCCTCGCGGCGACGGTCCTGCTGGCGCTCGCCTGCGGCCGGGGGCCGCGCATGCCCGTTTTCCTGCTGCTCTTCTGGGCCCTTGGCATCTTCTGTCACTGCTCCGCCGCCCTGTCCGTGCCGCTCCGGCCGGGCCCCTGGCCCCCGGCGGAGCGCGCCCTCGGGCGGCTGCTGGGCGCCATCGACGCGGCGGGCTTCCCCCACGGGAGCACGACCGCGCTGCTGAAGGCCCTGCTGACGGGGCAGCGCGACGGGCTCGACCGGGCCACCGTGTCCACATTCCGCGCCGCCGGCGCGTCCCACATCCTCGCCCTGTCGGGGCTGCACCTGGGGATGCTGTACGGCCTCCTGCACCTGCTGCTGCGCTGGCTGGGCCGCAGCCGCGCGGCCACGCTCGTGCGCAGCCTGCTGCAGGTGGGCTTCGCGGCAGGGTACGTCGCCATGACGGGCGCCTCCCCCTCGCTCGTCCGCGCGTTCCTGTTCATCCTGCTCAACGAGCTCGCGCGCCTGCTCCCGGGACGCCGGCGCAGCCCGCTGAACCTCTTCTGCACGGCGCTGACCATCCAGCTGGCGGTCTCCCCAGGCGTCATCACGAGCCTGGGCTTCCAGCTCTCCTACCTCGCGATGCTCGGCATCGTGCTGGTCTTCCCGCGGCTCGACGCCTGGTACCCCCGCGGCCCGCGCTTCGACCCGCTCCGCCGCATCTGGAGCGGCGTCGCGCTCACCCTCTCCTGCCAGCTGTTCACGGCGCCGCTGGTGTGGCTGCGCTTCCGCCAGTTCCCGAAATACTTCCTGCTCACCAACCTCGGCGCGCTGCCGCTCACCGAGGCCTTCATCTGGTGCTCCCTGCCCGTGCTGGCGGCCGGGCGGCATTGCCCGGAGGGCATAAAAAAGCTGGCCGATGCACTCGGCCAGCTCCTATTGCAATTCCTGGAAACGGTGGCGTCTATTCCCTGACGCAGCGCACCGGAGCGACGAAATCCGTCTTCGACATGAGGCCGCGGTAGAGGATGTCCTTGTCCTGATAAATGTAGCGGCAGACGCCCAGACCGCCCTCCTCGTCGGAGGTCCAGAACACGGCGTACTTGAAGTCGCCCTGGAAAGCCAGGCTGCTTCCGGAGCCCACGCCGTAGCCAACAGGCATCGCGGAGAAGCACAGCTCGTCGGTGATCTTGACGTCACGCCAGTATTCCCACATCTTGGTGCCGTTGAAATAGAGGTCGGCCATCATCTTGCCGGCCAGGCCGGGAATGTCGGAAGAGGCATCGGCGCCCAGCTGGAGCGCGGCCACCTCGGCGTCGGTCGGCAGGCGCCAGCCCGGCGGGCAGGCCGTCTGCGCTTCCTCCCAGGTGTAGTAGCGTCCGAACACGTCCGTCATGGCCGAACAACCCTTGAACGGAACGCCGGCGCCGGTCCAGGCCAGGTTCTGGCGCATCCACTCCAGGTCGCCGTTATACGAGGAATAATAGCGCTTGCTGTCGCGGTAATCCACGAAAGAGAAGGAGCCCTCCTTGTCGAAATTGGTGATGGAGCCGGTGCCGGAGAGGCCGGGATACACCACGGTCGTGGTAGACAAGACCCGGAAGCCCGAATACTGGGAATCTTTCCCCATGTATCCGCCCAGGGTCAGCGTCGCCGCGCCGGTACGGTTCGGGACCGTGTAGGTGTAATAATGATTATGGATCACGCCGTCGGCCGTGACGAGGGTATCCGCGAGGTTCGTCTCCGCATCGAGGAAGAAATAACCGATCGGCTCGTCGTCCGGACAGATCAGCGTCATCAGGGTATCGATCATGAAGGTCTTGGTATCGCCTCCGGTCATGTATTCAGGCAGCTCGAGGTAGAGATATCCGTCCAGCGTCTTCGTGGACGTCTCTTCTTTCTTGCAACCCGGCACGGTCGCCAGCAGCGCGGCGACCAAAACGGCAGGGAGCAGGATTCTGTTCAACTTCATACGTATCTTACTTACAATTTGCAAATATGCGCAAAAATGCGCGAAAAACCGCTAACTTTGTGCAAATACTTTGCCGAACAGATGAAATACAGGATATTTTTCGCCATCTTTCTGACCGTCTGCGTCCTGGCCGGATGCCAGCGCGGCCGGTACTACACTTTCACGGGCTATGCCCAGGGTGGCACCTATACCGTCAAGGCCGACCTCGAGGGGGTCGAAGTCCCCGCGGAGCAGATCCAGCAGCGGATCGACGCCATCCTCGACTCGATCGACTTCAGCCTGTCGGGCTACAACAAGAATTCCCTGCTCTCCCGCTACAACGCGGGCGAGGAGATCGTCCCCGACCGCTTCTTCCGCGAGGTCCGCGCCCTGTCGGAGCGGTACCGCGCGCTGACCGGCGGCGCCTTCGACGTGGCGGCCGGCCCGCTCTTCGACATCTGGGGCTTCGGCTTCACCTCCGACAGCCTCCCCGACCCGGCGCGCGTCACCGCCGCCCTGGCCGCCTGCAAGGAGGAGAAAGTGTTGAATTTCAACGCCATCGCGCAAGGATACACCTGCGACGTCGTGGCGGATTACCTGCACGGCATCGGGGTGCACAACATGCTCGTGGACATCGGCGAAATCTATTGCGAGGGCCTCAATCCCGCCGGGAAAGGCTGGACCATCGGCGTGGACAATCCCGTGGACGGCAACGACACGCCCGGCCAGGACCTCCGCGGCATCTGGCAGTCGGACGGGAGCGCCTGCGGCATCGTCACCTCCGGCAACTACCGCAAATTCTACGTGAAAGACGGGAAGAAATACGCCCACACGATCGACCCGCGGACCGGCTACCCGGTCCAGCACGACCTGCTCAGCGCCACGATCGTGGCGCCGACCGCCGCCGAAGCGGACGCGCTGGCAACCGCCTGCATGGTGATCGGGACGGAGCAGGCGCGCGCCCTGATCGAGTCCCGTCCCGACCTGGAAGGCTATCTGATTACCGCCGACACGATCTGGATGTCGGACGGCTTCGCCGAGCGCGCGCGGGGCACGTACTTTCCGCAAAAATGATTAACTTTGTAGTCTATTGACTATTTATCGCCATGGAATATAACGAACCCTCCCATACCCTGGATTACAATACCACCCGCGAGAAACTCGCCATGCCCGAATACGGGCGCAACGTGCTCAAAATGGTGGAGCAGCTGAAAGCCATTCCCGACAAGGACAAGCGCACCGAGCAGGCCCGCGCCATCGTGAAGGTGATGGAGCTCCTCAACCCGCAGGTGCACAGCCAGGACAATTTCGAACACAAACTCTGGGACCACCTCTACATGATCGCAGGCTTCGACCTGGACGTGGACTCCCCCTATCCCTGCCCCGTGGCGGAGACCTTCAACACCGATCCCGTGCCCATCCCGATGAAGGGCTCGAAGATCCGGGCCTTCCACTACGGCCGCAATATCGAAAGCATCATCAACCTGCTCTGCGAGCAGCCGGACGGCGAGGTCAAGACGGAAATGATCCGCTCGCTGGCCATCTACATGCGCACGCAGTACCTCATCTGGAACAAGGACAGCGTGGCCGACGAGACCATCTTCGCTGACATCGAAAAGATGTCCGACTACCGCCTCCGGGTCCCCGAGGGGCTGAGCCTGAGCAAGATCGCCGGCGACGCGAATTTCTCGCGCCCCGGCATGGGCATCAACGTCGGGCAGCCCGGCTCCGGCCAGCGCAAGCGCAAGAATAACTACAAACGACCGTTCAAGAAGAAATGAGAATCTGGCGAACCTGGGACGAAGAAGAGCGGGCCGCAGCCGTGCGGATCGCGGGTCTGTGCGTCGCCGCGCTGACTCTCTTCATCTTTATTTCCACTTTCTCCTATCTTTTCCACTGGCAGGAAGACATGAGCCTGCTGAGCGACCCGGACGCCATGGACGCTGGGCGCGCCGTGGGCAACGCCGCCGGCAAGCTCGGCTTCAAGACCGGATACCTGCTCGTGTGCGACCTCTTCGGCCTGGGCAGCTTCTCGCTGCTCATCATCCTGACCGCCGTCTCCGGGCGCCTGCTGGCGCACCGCTGGATGAATTCGCTGGTCAAGACCACGCTCATCGCGCTTTTCGGCGCCTTCTTCTCCTCGCTGGTGCTCGCCTACGTGGGCAAGCGCGTCGGGCTGGGCCTCCTGTTCGGCGGCGGCCTGGGCGGACGCTGCGGCGCCTTCGTCGTGGACTGGGCGGAAAATCTCTTCGGACCCATCGTCACGGGGCTTTTCCTCGTGATCCTCGTGGCCGCCTTCCTCTTCTTCTCCTCCAAGCGCTTCAACCGCTGGTTCGCCGCCCTCGGCACGAAGAAGCCGAAGCCGGAGGTCCCGGAGGCACCCGTCGACGTTCCGGACGCCCCCGTGGACGTTCCGGACGCCCCCACAGTCATTCCGGACGAAGATCCGGAATCTCAGATCCCCGATCAGGACGACCTCATTATCCCTGAGGTCGCGCTGGCGGAAGATTCGCCGGTCGAGCCGGCGAATGAGGGACAGGCCCCGACCACCGAAGGCAACTTCGAGATTGTCGCGGACACCGGCCTGGAGGCCGAGCAGGTCGTGGACCTGACCCCGATCGACAACCGCCTCGACCCCCCGGACGGCCTCCCGAAATACCAGTTCCCCTCGCTCGACCTGCTGGAGAGCTACGCCAGCGGCCGCCGGGAAGTGTCCACGGAAGAGCTCACGCGCAACAACAACAAGATCCGCGCGGCGCTCGCCAACTACAAGATCCAGGTCAACGACGTCAAGGCCATCGTGGGCCCGACCGTCACCCTGTATAAGGTCTACCCCGCCCCGGGCGTGAAGATCGCCGACATCAAGAAACTCCAGGAGGACATCGCCCTGTCGCTGAACGCCAAGGGCGTGCGCGTCGTCACCCTGTCCGACTCCGTCGGCATCGAGGTGGCCAACGACTACGCCTCCATCGTGCCGCTGAAGGCGCTGCTCAACGACGACGCCTTCCGCAACAGCAAGGCCGACCTGCCCGTCGCCATCGGCTACACGATCACGCAGAAGGTCCGCGTGTTCGACCTCGCCGACGCGCCGCACCTGCTGATCGCCGGTGCCACTAAGCAGGGTAAGTCCGTGGGCCTCAACGTCATCGTGTCCTCGCTCCTGTACAGCAAGCACCCGTCCGAGCTGAAGTTCGTCTTCATCGACCCGAAGATGGTCGAATTCTCCGCCTACGGCTCGCTCCTGAAGCACTACCTCGCCGTGCTGCCCGACGCCGCCGACGAGGACGAGGAGAAGAACAACGCCATCGTCAAGAAGCCCAAGGACGCCGAGAAGATCCTCCGCTCGCTGTGCACCGAGATGGACGACCGCTACGAGCTGCTCAGCAAGGCGGGCGTGAACAAGATTACCCTCTACAACGAGAAATACAAGGAGCGCAAGCTGCGGCCGGACCACGGCCACCGCTACCTCCCCTACCTGGTCGTGGTCGTCGACGAGTACGCCGACCTCACCATGACCACCGGCGCGTCGCCGGACGCCCGCGCGGCGAGCCGGAGCATCACCAATTCCATCATCCGCCTGGCCCAGAAGGGCCGCGCGGCCGGCCTGCACGTGATCCTCGCGACGCAGCGCCCGTCCGTGGACGTCATCTCCGGTATCATCAAGAGCAACTTCCCGATGCGCATCGCCTTCCGCGTGGCGTCCCGCGTGGACTCGATGACCATCCTGGACGCCCCGGGCGCCGAGAAGCTGATCGGCCGCGGCGACATGCTGTTCTCCGCCGGCATCGATTCCGAACGCATCCAGTGCGGCTTCATCGACGGCAAGGAGATCGACGCGATCACCGACTTCATCGGTGGGCAGATTGGCTACGGCCGCTGCTACAACACGCCCTACTACCTCCCCGCCCCGGAAGAGCCGGGCGCCGAGGGTGGCGAAGGCGGCGGTATGGTCGACATGTCCAAGGTGGACGATCGCTTCGAGGAGGCCGCCAAGATGGTGGTCCTGAGCCAGCGCGGCTCCACCTCCGACCTCCAGCGCAAGCTCGGCATGGGCTACGCCAAGGCGGGCCGCGTGATGGACCAGCTCGAGGCCGCCGGCATCGTGGGCCCGCAGGAGGGCTCCAAGCCCCGGCAGGTGCTCATCGCCAGCCTCGACGACCTCCAGCCGATTTTGGACGCCTTCCTGCACCGCTAGAACCAATTATTTGTCAACCCATATGAAGAAAGCTTCGTTGATCCTCCTGCTGGCTGCCCTCTTCGCGGCAGCGCCGATGACGGCGTGCGGGCAGGTCGTCTATATCCCGCAGGAAACCCAGTTCGTCGCGCCGAAGGTGCCCGCCTTCATCGAGTTCGCCGGGCAGACCTACCGCTTCGACCGGCCCGACCTCTACGAGCGCATGGACCGCGAGCTGGTCGCCTTCACCTACGGGCACACCAATTCCGTGCTGATGCTCAAGCGCGCGGAGCGCATGTTCTCCCGGATCGTCCCGATCCTGAAGAAGAACGGCGTCCCGGAGGACTTGAAATACCTGATGGCCATCGAGTGCAACCTGGATCCCAAGTCCGTCAGCTCGGCGGGCGCGGCCGGTCCGTGGCAGTTCCTGAAGGCCACCGGCCGCGCCTACGGCCTGGAGGTCGCAGACGAGGTCGACGAGCGCTACAACATTGAGAAATCGACCGAGGCCGCCTGCAAGTATCTCAAGGAGGCCTACGAGAAATACGGCGACTGGATGACCGTGGCCGCGAGCTACAACGCCGGTCAGAACGGCATCACCCAGCGCATCGCCAACCAGCGGCAGCCGCATGCCATGGACCTGTTCCTGCCCACGGAGACCTCCCGCTACATGTTCCGCATCCTGACGGCCAAGTATTTCCTGGAGAATCCGGAGGAATTCGGCTTCCACGTGGAGCCGGAGGAGGCCTACACCTACCCGGCGGTGAAGGAGACCGTCACCGTCAGCAGCGCCATCCCCAGCCTCACGGACTTCGCCGAGGAGCACGGCACCACCTATTTCTTCCTGAAGGAAGCCAACCTCTGGCTCCGCAGCGACAAGCTGACCAACAAGGCCGCCAAGACCTACAAGATCGTCATCCCGGAGTAGGTTCCGGAATCTCGGAACCAATATCGGCCAAAATCGGCGCTGACCCCACTTTTTAAACCCGGGTCGGCGCCGATTTCGCCATTTTTCGGCGCCGACATTCCGCCTGGGGCAAAAACAGTCTATTTCGCCCCTGGCAGAAGAGGGATTAGCCGACATTCTGCCAGCTTCAGGCGAAAACGGGGTGTGCTGTCCTCAAAAAAGGCTTGTTTTGAGGATAAGTGACGGAAAAAGTGGCGTTCGTCCTCACCAGCACCCCATTTTGAGGATTCGGTTATCTGAGGTCGGTGACGACCCAGGCGGGGCCGAGGGAGGCGGTGTCGAAGCGGAAGGGCGAGAGGTCGTCGGAGAGGGGCAGGTATTTCAGCTCGGAAATCTTCAGCTCGGAGAGCGAGTCGCGGTATTCCAGCAGCTCGGCGAGGCCGTTCGCCGGCTCGATATAGACTTCTTTCGAGGCGGGGTCGACGCTCCAGCGCGTGGCCCCGTCGCAGTAGATCTCCATGCCGTTGCCGACGGCCCGGTAGCAGTCGCCCTGGATGAGCAGGACGCCCGAGAGTTTGACAGGGGTGTCCTCCGTGTAGGTGCAGTCGTAGCGCAGGGAGATGCGGTCGGTCTGCAGGTGCGCGGCAATCTCGCCGAGCTGCGGCTGGGCAGCCGCCGTCAGCGACAGCAGCAGGGGCAGTAGGAGCTGGATAAACTTTTTCATACTTGCTTCGATTGAAAACATTATGCCAGAGATTCCGGGTCAAGCCCGGAATGACTCTACCGGTACGACCTTATCCTCCTCAACATACCAGATAAATGAGCCGGCGACTTCGTAGCCCAGGTCGCGGTAGAGGCGGGCGTAGCGCTTGAGCTGGTGGCGGTAGACGTCCAGCTCGACGCCGAATTTGTAGTCCACGATCGTGGCCGTCCGGCCGCGCACGATCACGCGGTCCGGCCGCTCGACCCGGCCGTCGGCGTCGTACAGGTCCATTTCGTTGCAAATCTCCACCCCGTCCGGCGCGGCCGGGAACCACTCCAGGTGCGCGGCGATGCGCTCGCGCAGGAGCCGCCGCGCCTTCTCCGCCTCGGCGGCGTCCAGCCGGCCGTCGCGCAGGGCGGCGTCGACCGCGGCGTCCAGTTCGTCCGCCGTGCGGACTTCCGAGAGGATGTCGTGCAGGACGATGCCCCGCAGGCGCGGGGAAGATTCGGCGCCCACGGTGCCGTCTTCGTTGAAGAAATCGTGGGCGTCCTGCGAGGGGGCGAGCCGCCCGCCGAGCGGGATGGACGGATAGGCGGCGGGGAAGTCCTCCTCGCGCTGCTCCACCTTGCGCTCCATCCGCGCGAAATCGTAAGCCTTGCCCGCCTCGAAGGTCTCCTGTCCGCCCAGGAAGGCGAACAGGATCTCGGAGAAATTGCCGTACTGCACGGGGCCCTTCTTCAGGGACTCCCGGCACTTCTTGGTGGGCTGCTTCGCGATGATATGCAGACTCTTGCCGGCGCGGGTCAGCGCGACGTAGAAGAGGTTGATGTTGTCGACCAGCTGCAGGCGCTGCTCGCGCAGCACGGCGTCCTCGAAGAGGCTCTGCCCCGCCAGCGCGCCGAGCGGGACCGGGTAGATGCCGGACAGCTCGGCCCCGAGGGGCGTGCGGGCGGCGTCGAGCGGGCTCCAGTGGGTGCCGCTCTTGTACAGGCCCACCTTCTCCGCGAAGGGGAAGATGACGTGCGGGAACTCCAGCCCCTTGGATTTATGGATGGTCAGCACGCGCACGGACGCGGCGTTCTCGGGCGAGCCGATGAAGATTTCCTCCTTCTCGTCCCAGAATTTCAGGAAGTTGCGGAGGTTGTTGCCGTTGATCTGCACCCAGTTCTGGAGCTGGTCCATGAAGGCCTGCACGAAGAGGACCTGGCCGTCGAACGAGGCCGGGTCCCAGGCCTTCATGGCGCGCAGGAGCTCTTCGCAGAAGTCGATCAGCGAATGATATTCCTCCGGGAAAGTGAAATCCATCGCATCCGCCAGGAAACGGCCGATGCGGTCGTCGGGGTTCTCGTAGCAGCTGAGCAGCGACACCAGCCGGCGAACGAGCGGCGAGCTCTTGAGGTTGAGCGAGTCGTCGGAGATGACGGGAATGCCGTGCGCGATCAGCTCGGCCGCCACGGCGGCGCCCTCCTTCTTGTTGCGCACCAGCACGGCGATGTCCGACCACTGCGCGCCGCCGCGCCGGACGTCCTCGATGGACGCGACGATGGCGGCGAGCTGGTCGTCGCAGAAGTCCACGCGCACCTGGCCGTCCTGCGCCTCCTCCAGCTTCGGGTCCTGCCGCACGTCGGCGTAGATGTCCTGCAGGCCCAGCAGCTCCGCCGCGTAGGCGAAGAAACGGTTGTTGAAGCCGATCACCGCGCGGGTGCTGCGCCAGTTGCCCTGCAGCGGCAGCACCTCCGCGCCCGGGAAGGCGCGTTCGACTTCGCTGCCGAGCAGCTCCCAGTCGGAATCGCGGAAGCGATAGATGCTCTGCTTGACGTCGCCCACGATGAGGTTGCCGCCCTGCTGCGATTCGCTCTCCCGCAGCAGCGGGAGGAAATTCTCCCACTGGATGTGGGACGTGTCCTGGAACTCGTCCAGCAGGAAATGCTCGTAGCGCACGCCCAGCTTCTCATACACGAAGGGCGCGTCGGAGCCGCCGATGATCTTGCGCAGCAGCGTGTTGGACTCGTCCAGGCAGAGGACGTTCTTCTCCGCCGCCAGCGCGTCGAATTCCTTATAAAATTCGCCCGCCAGGCCAAGCTGGAAGAGCAGCTTGTCCAGCAGCAGGGCGGTGCAGTAAGTCTTGTAGGGGAGGTCGAAGAGCTCCTGGACCTCCGCGGGGGCCTTGGCCAGCTTGGTCGGCGCGAGCTTCTTGACCTCTTCGCCCGGGACGGCCTCGATGCCCAGCGCCACCGCCTGCGCGCAGAAGTCCTGCATCACCCGGCGGCAGGCCACGCGGATGCGGCCCAGGCGCTCCTTGCCGAAGGCCTCCCGGCCGGAAATGCCTTCCCGCTCCGCGAGCTCGCGGAATTCATCATTTTTGAGCAGGCGGCCGATCTCCAGCAGGCCCTCGTCCACCTGGTAGCGCCGTCCCTGCTCGAGCGTGTCCGCGAGGCTCTCGCGGATCCAGTCGAGCAGCTCGCCGCTGTCCTCGGTCAGCGAATCGAGGATGCGGTCCATCGTCTCGGCGATCAGCGAATCCTTGTCCAGCTCGACCTGGTAGTCGGCGAACTGCCCGATCTCGCGGGAGAACGCCTTCAGCGCCTGCTGGAAGAAGCGGTCGATGGTGCTGATGGAGAAGGCGCCGTAATCGTGGAGCATGTCCGTCAGCAGGACCTTCGCCCGGGAATCGGTCTCGGCGAGCTTCGCGAGATCCCGCAGGATGCGGGCCTTCATCTCGCCCGTGGCCTTGTTGGTGAAGGTCACCGCCAGGATGTGGCGATACGGGTGCGGCTCCCGGCTGTCGAGCAGCAGGTCGATGTAGGTGTGCGAAAGCGCGTATGTCTTGCCGGATCCGGCGCTGGCTTTCAGGATCTTCATCGTCCGCAGATATTTTTGAAGTCACACCATTCACAGGTCTTCGCATCCTCCGTCCGCGCGAAGGGGACGGCCGGGTCGGCGATCCGGGCGAGCAGGCCGTGGAGCCGCTCTTCCATCAGGGTCACAAACTGCCCGCCGACGGCCACGCTCTCCACTTCCTTGACGAAGAGGCGCGAGGGCTGGTAGATGGAATTGACGATCCGGTTCCCCCGCAGGGCGGCGTCGCCCGCGACGAAACGGTCGTACAGATAGAGCTGAAGCGCGATCTTGGGGCGCTTGGCGTTGTCGTCGCCGAAGAGCTTGTCCACCACTTCTTCGGCGTTGCTGTCGTTGATCAGGAAATCCTCGTCCGTGACCTTGCCGGTCTTGTAGTCCACCACGCGGACCTCGCCGGGACGCAGGCTGTCCAGTCGGTCGATATAGCCGACGAAGCGGAAGCCGTCGAACTCCATGTGCCGTTCCTGTTCCAGGCCGAGGATGCGGAAGCGCTCGCTGCCGGCCGCGGCGAGCAGCTCGATGTCGCGCTGGATGACCTTGCGGACATAGTGGCAGATCTGGTCTTCGAAGATGATGTTGCGCCCGCTCACCTCGAAGCTATGGAGCTTCTCGAGCATGCGCTCGCGTACGGCATCCTTGATCCGGGTGCCCTCCAGCAGCGATTTCAGGTAGTCGCGGGAGACTTCCGGACGGTCGTAGAGCCGCTGCATCGTCTCGTGGAAGACGTTGCCGATGTCGTTCGCCTCCAGCGCCTCGGTCACTTCCTCCTGCTCCTTGAGCCCGCAGACGACCTTATAATAGAACTTTGCCGGGCAGGAAAGGTAATCCTGCAGGGAGGAGGCCGAGAGATGCTTGCTGCGGATCTTCTCGAGGTGCTCCGCCGTCTTGGCGATTTCGGGCGCCTCTTCCTGCCCCCGGGCGATGTCCGCGCGGAGCGTGAAACGCCGGATGTCGGCGTGGAAGTGCAGCTCCAGCTGCTTGATGTAGCGACTCTCTTCGCCGCCCCGCACGCCTTCGGTGCGGGAGTCGAAGAGCAGCCACACCTCGCCGGCGCGCTGGATCATGCGATAGAAGTAGTACGCCCAGACGGCGTCCTGGTATTCGTAGGTGGGCAGGCCGAAACCCTTGCGCAGCTCCGCCGGCACGAAGGAGGAGGCGACGCTGCGCCGCGGGAACATGCCCTCGTTGCAGCTCAGCACGATCAGTTTCTCGAAATCGAGGGCGCGCGTCTCCAGCGGGCCCATCACCTGCAGGCCCTTCAGCGGCTCGCCCCGGAACGGGACCGCCGCCGCGCCGAGCAGCTTGCCCAGCAGGCGGAAATAGGTGGCGGGAAGGATATCCAATTTGCAGTCGCGCAGGCGCCCCACGGCGAGGTAGTACTCGCGGGCGAAATCCTGCTCCAGCGCCATGCCGGGCGCGTCCTTGAGCCGCGCGCCCAGCTCGCCGAGCAGCTCTTGCTGGTAGTCCTCCAGCGCGCGGACGACCGCTTCCCCGGCCACGCCGGGATCCCGGACCACCGGCCGGAAAATGAGGTCGAAGAGCGGCAGGCCGTTCAATTCAGCCTGCGGGATATAGTAACGGGCGCCTTTGCGCACGGCGGCGGCTTTCTCGCGCCCCGCCTCGCCCGTCAGGGTCTTGAAAATGCTGTTGGAGAAGATGCTCCAGACCTGCCGGTGGTAGAAGTACCACTGCCCGTCCTTTTCGCGCAGATGCATCTGCAGGGCGGCCACGTCGTCCATCAGGGCGCTCAAGGCGCTGCCCGACATGGGGTAGCCCATGGTCACGTTGATGTCTTCGATGCGCTCCGGCAGGGAATTCAGCACCGGGATCAACAGGCTCTCGTCCGGCAGGACGACGGCCGTCTCGATGCCGCCCGCGCCCATCCCGTCCAGGATGGCCGGGATCTGCTTGGCCTGGCCCACGCCCGAGGGGACGCTCAGGACGTTGATCTTCGGCTTGCCGAGGCCCTCCGGGTCGGGTTTGAAGGCCTGGGGGAATTCGGTGACGTTGTCTGCGAGGAACTTGGCGGACTTGTTGTGCGGATCGCGGATCCATTCGCTGCTGAAGTCCCAGCAGAACTCCGCCAGATGCGCCTTGTGCAGGCGGCGCATCAGCCGCTTCTCGCATTCGTTGAGGGCGTTCAGCCCGACGAAGACGAATTTCTTCACCTTCGGGAAACGCTCCGCCATCAGGTCCGCGGCGGACGTGTCCTGCAGGCGCTCGGCCAGCTCGCGGTAGACCTGGCCCTCCGTGGCCATGCACTTTTCGCGTAGCCGCGCGTGGAAATTGCGGTAGAGCGGCAGCAGCAGGTTCCAGATGCGCCGGAAGGCGTCCTTGTATTCGCCGCCCGTGTGGAAATGCTTCAGGAACTGGCGGATGGCCGCTTCCTGCGTCTCGTCCAGGTAGTCGAAGCTGTCCTGGATGCTGCGGAAGTCGGCGATGTTGGTGAAGAGCTTCTCGGGATCGACGAGGTACTTGTCCACGTCGGCGAAGTCCGACAGCAGCACGCCGCCCCAGAAGATGAAGTTGTCGAGCGACTCCGCCTCCGCTCCGTCGCGCTCGTAGAGCGGCTTGTAGCAGTCGTAGAGCTCGAGCAGCAGGTGCACCTGGTCCGTCTGGCGGGCGTCCGCGAGGCGGTAGAAGAAGTCGTTCATCGTGTACAGGGCCGGCACGCGCATCGGCTTCTTCCGCCGGGCGACGCATTCGCCCAGGTACTTGCGGAAGAACGCCACCGCGCGCCGGTTCGGGAGGATGAAGCACAGGTCTTCAACCCCTCCGGCGGCCTCGTAGTGCCGCGCCACCTGATCGAGGAACGGAGTCATTATTCTTCTCCGAGGAACATCGGGTCCCAGGCGGGGAGGAGGATGGGCTTCTGTTCGAGCATCTTCAGGACGTCGGCGGGCACGAACTGCTTCTCCACCACGAGGCGGAACATGTATTCGTTGAACCACTCGTCAGTCATGATGATGTTGCCCTGGTAGCCGGAGGCGGCGCCCCAGCTGTTCTCCACCATCCACTTCTGCGGAACCCCGTCCTTGAGGTCCACCGCGATGAGGGTCATCGCGTGGGAGGAGCCGCTCGCGTGCGTCATCACGCGCTCGCGCTTGTTCATGGAGAGATTGACGCCCAGCAGGGACTCGTAGTCGAAGTTGTTGAGGTCGGCCACGCCCTTGGTGCGGTCGAGGAACTTGTTCACGTCGCAGGAGAAGTACATGGCCTTGTTCGCCTTGATGGAGGCGATGGCCATCTCCTTGATGCGCTCGATGGGGAGGTTGACGTAGAGCCAGTTCTGGCCGTCGTAGAGGTGGCGGTCGTACTGGATCTCATAGACCTTGCCGTACTCGCGGCAAGGGTCGTTCATCAGCATCACGTAGTTGTTCTCCAGGTCGTAGCCCAGCAGTTCCTGATAGAAGGACTGCGGGGTGTAGGTCTTGCCCTTCCACTCGAACTCCGTCGGCGGGACGCCGAGGCAGAGGGCGAGGACGTGGTAGACCTCCTTGAGCATTTCGGTCTTCTGCTTCTCCAGGAAGGCCGGCAGGTCCTTCGCCTTGACGCCGGTGGGCGTCTGGCGCAGCTTCAGGCCGTCGCGGCGCAGCAGGGTCTTGATCTGGGTGGCCATGGCGGAGGTGTTATTCGCCGAAAGGCTTTCGGGCATCACGTTCGCGGGCACGACGCCGTATTTCATCACCAGGTTGGCTACGCCCGTGAAGGTGCCGCCGTCGCTGATGGGGTTGCTGAACAGCCAGTCGACCTCGCGGTCGTCGAAGGACTTGTCGCGGGTGTCGATGACCGCCTGCAGGAAGAGGTTCGCCTTCTCGAGCTGGTCGTAGAAGAAGTTGTAGTTCTGCGAGAAGCGGAAGTCGCCCAGGCCGTGCTTGTCGGCGGCCGCGGCGCGCAGGACGTTCAGGCCCGTGAAGAGCCAGCAGCGGCCGGAGGATTTCTGGTCGGTGATGCCCCAGGTCTTGACGCGGTCGGAGAATTCCGTGTCGATCATCGCGGCGTTCTCGGCATTGGCCGAGAGGACGGTGATGGAGGTGGTGTTCAGCGCGTTGCGGATGGCCTTGTCGGAGGAGGTGCCTTCATAGCCCCTGCGGATTTCGGAAATCATCTGCGGGGTGATGGCGCCTTTCGGCTGCGCGGCGGCACCGACGCTGAGCAGCGCCAGTGCGAGCAGGGAGAGAGTCTTCTTCATATCTGGTTATTAATTATTTGCGAAGGATGATGCGCTCGATGCGGCGGGGCACCGAGGTCAGGATTTCGTACGGGATGGTCCCGAGGATTTGCGCGAGCTCCCCGACGGTCGGGTCCTCGCCGAAGATGGTCACGGTGTCGCCGACCTGCACGCCCGGGATGTCCGTGACGTCGATCATGCACATGTCCATGCAGATGTTGCCGATGGTGGGGGCGCGGTGGCCGCGGACGCTGAACGAGGCGGCGCCGCAGCCGAAGTGGCGGTCGAGGCCGTCGGCGTAACCCACCGGGATGGTGGCGATCACGCTGCCCGTGGGGGCCACGTGGCCGTGGCGGCCGTAGCCGATGGTGCCGTCTTCCGGCGCGAGGGTCTTGATCTGCAGGACCTTGACCTTCAGCGAGGCCACAGGGGCGAGCTGCACGCCGGGCAGGGCGCTGATGCCGTAGATGCCGATGCCCAGGCGCACCATGTCATGCTGGTGCTCCGGGAAGCGCTCGATGCCAGCGGAGTTGAGGATGTGCCACATCGGCTTGTAGCCGAGGGCGTCGGTGACCGTCTGCGCGTTGCGCTCGAACATCGCGATCTGCCCGTGGGTGAAGTCGTCCTCGGCGGGATCCTCCGCCGCGGCGAGATGCGAATAGATGGACTGCACGCGCACTTCGTCGTGCGCGGCCAGGAACTCCAGCAACGCGGGCAGCTCCGCCGTCATGAAGCCGAGGCGGTGCATGCCGGTGTCGAGCTTGATGTGGATGGGGAACTGCTTCAGCCCGCGGCTGCGCAGCTCGGCGCACAGGGCCTCCAGCGTGTAGAGGTTGGGGATGCCCGGCTCCAGGTGGTTCTCGATGATTTCGGGGAAGAAGTCCGTCCCGGCGGTGAGCACCAGGATGGGCAGGGAGATACCGTTGCGCCGCAGCTCCATGCCCTCGACGGGCAGGGCCACCGCCAGGTAGTCGGCGCCTTCCTGCTGCATCATGGAGGCAAACTCCACCGCGCCGTGGCCGTAGGCGTTCGCCTTGACGAGCACAAGCAGCTTCGTCGTCGGCTTCAGCAGGCCGCGGAAATAGCGGTAATTGCTCCTGCACGCAGGCAGTCGCAGCTCCAGGCGCGAGAAATCGTTTTCCCCTTTTTGCATATCATGCAAAGATACTACTTTTTCCGGGAAAAGTATCCGGACGCTTGGAGCAGGCAGGGACCGGCTTCCGCACGGAAAAGGGGCGGTCTATCCTCAAATTGGGCCGATTTTGAGGATAAGTGGCGGAAAAACCGGCTTCCGTCCTCATTTTAGCCTCATTTTGAGGATATACTTGGAAAAAGGCTCGGGCCGTGCACAAAATCGGCCTGTTTTGCGCACGGAAAACAAAAATCCGCCGGCCCTGGGGGTCGGCGGATTTTGTTCCGGGAAGACCGGGCTGGTTCTACTACCAGCGGTCCTCGGAGGAAACGGTGAGCTTCTTGCGGCCGTGGGCGCGGCGGGACGCGAGGACCCGGCGGCCGTTCGGCGTGCTCATACGCTCGCGGAAGCCGTGCTTGTTGACACGCTTGCGGTTGGAAGGTTGATAAGTCCTTTTCATATCTTCTATTTTTTAGTTTTCAGAATTTGGGAGGGCAAAGGTAATCTTTTCCGATTTCAATTACAAATTTTTCTGCAAAATATTCATCTTTCAGCCATTCATCGACCCGCCAAGTCCGGATTTTTCCGGGTTCGACCCGGCATTTTCGGGTCAGCTCGGAGATTTCCGCATTCACGTCGCCGCCCTTGAGATAGAGGATGCTGCGGCGGAATTTGCCCTTGACCCAGGGGTAGAAATTGTCCAGCGAGGTCACCGCGCGGGAGACGACCCAGTCGAAGGGACCGGCCAGGCTCTCGGCGCGGGCGTTGATACAGGTCACGTTCTGCAGGCCGAGCCCGTCGGCGACCGCCTGCGCGACCTTGATCTTCTTGCCGATCGAATCGCAAAGCGTGAAATGAGCGGTCGGGAACTCGGTCGCAAGGGGGATGCCGGGAAAACCACCGCCCGTGCCCAGGTCCAGGATCTGGGCACCTGGGGCCTTCACCCCCTGCACCCCCTCAAGGGGGATGGCCGGATAATCGCTGTCGCGATCCGGCGCCCACGCACGATACTCGGCAGGATAGTACCGGCGCAAGTACTCGGCGATGGTGAGCGAATGGAGGATATGGTGCTCGTAGAGCGCGTCGATGTCCTTGCGGGACACGACGTTGATCCGCTCGTTCCATTCGCGGTAGAGCGCCACCATCGGAGCATATTCTGCGGCTGGTTTCACGCTGCAAAGTTAAGAAAAATCGTATATTTGTAGTCTATGATGCACTGGATCCTTCAATCTGTCCCCATCCCCGCCGAAGAAATCATCGAGCGGGCGGATTCCGCCAAGGCCGCCGCGAGCCAATTCAAGGATAAGCTGATCACAGACCCGGCCGCGGCCCTGCAGGACCTCGGCCGCGACGCCCTGCAGTTCGGCCTGAAAGTCCTGGTGGCCCTCATCCTGTACTTCATCGGCGCCTGGCTGATCAAGCGCGCCAAGCACGCGCTCGAGCGCTACTTCAGGCGCAAGAACACCGACCGGGCGATGGCCACGTTCATCTCCAGTTTCGTGTCCATCACCCTGACCGTCCTGCTGATCATCGTGCTCGTGGGCACGCTCGGGATCAACACCACCTCGCTGGCCGCCCTGCTGGCCGCGGGCGGCATGGCCCTCGGCATGGCGCTGAGCGGCACGGTGCAGAACTTCGCCGGCGGGCTGATGCTGATGATCTTCAAGCCCTTCAAGGCCGGCGACTACATCGAGGCCCTGGGCTACGCCGGCATCGTCACCGAAGTCACCATCGTGGGCACGCACCTGACCACCATCGACAACCGCCGCGTGGTCCTGCCCAACGGCGCCCTCTCCAACGGGAACATCGTCAACTACAGCAGCTTCCCACTGCGCCGGATCGACCTCCCCGTGAACGTGGAATACGGCACCGACGCCGCCGCGTGCAAGGAGAAGCTCCTGGGGATCATCCGCGAGGATGCCCGCATCCTGGATGCCCGGACACCGGGCGCCGCCGATCCGTTCGTGGCGGTGCAGAAGCTTGCCGACAGCGCGGTGACCTTCATCGTCCGCGTATGGGTGGCGGGAGCCGATTACTGGCCCGTCCAGTTCGACCTCAACGAGCGCATCTACACGGAGCTTCCCCAGGCCGGGATCCATTTCCCCTTCCCGCAACTGGACGTCCACATGCACCATGAATAGACTCCTTCAACTCTACCGCGAGTGGTCCGGCGCCGAGCCGGACACAACTGAGCTTCTTCCCCTGTCGGGCAGCGCGCGGAAGTATTACCGGATGGCCGGCGCGGGCGGCACCGCGATCGGCTGCATCGGCACGAATCCGGCGGAGAACCGCGCCTTCCTCACGCTCGACGCGCAGTTCTGCGCGCACGGGCTCCACGCCCCGGCCGTCTACGGCGTGTCGCCGGACGGGATGGCCTATCTGCAGGAGGACCTGGGCGACGGCCAGCTCTTCGAGCTCCTGAAGCCCGCCCTCGCGGACGGTTCCTTCACGCAGGAGCAGCTGGACTGGCTGCACGACACCGTGGCCCTGCTGCCCGCCGTGCAGTTCAAGGTGGGCGAAGGGATGGACTGGAGCGTCTGCTTTCCCGACCGGGAGTTCAACGCCCGGATGGTGGACTTCGACCTGAATTATTTCAAATACGATTTCCTCAAGCTCACGGGCCTGGAGTTCAACGAGATCCGCCTGCAGGACGACTTCGACCGCCTGCGCGCGGACGCGCTCGACTTCGAAGGGGACACCTTCATGTACCGCGACTTCCAGGCGCGCAACGTGATGATCCGGGACGGCGAGCCCTGCTTCGTCGACTTCCAGGGCGGCCGCCGCGGGCCGGTGCAATACGACCTCGCGTCGTTCCTCTGGAACGCGGGTACGCATTTCTCCGCCGCGCTGCGGCGCGAGCTGGAGGGCGTCTACCTGCGCGCGCTCGACGCTTTCCGTCCGGTGGACGAAAAGGACTTCTACCGCCGCTACCGCCTGCTCACGCTGGTGCGCCTGCTGCAGGAGACGGGCGCCTACGGCTTCCGCGGCCTGATCGAGCGCAAGCAGCTCTTCCTCGACTGCATCCCCACGGTGCTGGGCTGCTTCCGCGAGCTGACCGCCGAACCATTTGAACGCTACCCGTACCTGACGGAGACGCTGCAGCGGCTCGCGAACGACTGGGACGGCCGGACCATCCTGCCCGGCATGGAGGTGGCGCTATGAAAGCGATGGTCTTCGCCGCCGGGCTCGGGACCCGGCTCCGCCCGCTGACGGACACGATGCCCAAGGCGCTCGTCCCCGTGCGGGGCGTGCCGATGCTCGGGCGCGTGCTCGCCAAGCTGCGCGGCGCGGGGATCGACGCCTTCGTCGTGAATGTGCACCATTTCGCGGAGCAGATCGAGCAATACCTGTCGGAAAATGATTTCGGCGCGCCCGTGGCCGTCTCCCGCGAGCCGGGCGAGCCGCTGGAGACCGGCGGCGGCATCAAGCACGCCGCGCCGCTGCTCCGCTCGCCCGAGGGCCGCTTCCTCGTCCACAACGTGGACATCCTCAGCGACCTCGACGTGCGCTGGTTCCTCGCGCAGGACGACCCGTCGGCGCTGGCGACCCTGCTGCTGATCGACGCCCCCGCCGACCGCTGCCTGCTCTTCGACGACGACATGCGCCTCGTGGGCTGGATGCGCACGAGCACCAGCGAGGTCAAGAGCCCGTACCTGCCGGACTTCGACCCGGCGAAATACCGCCGCTACTCCTTCTGCGGCATCCACATCGTCTCAGAGGCCGTTTTCGAGAAGATGGCCGCCTGGCCGGACCAATTCTCCATCATCGATTTCTATCTCTCCGAGTGCGCCGCCGGCACCATCCGCGGCGTCGTGGCTCCGGACCTGCAGCTAATCGACATCGGCAGTCCGGAGAAGCTGGCGGAGGCCCAGGAGGCCACTTTTTGAGAATCCCCCAAAAGTGGTTAACTTTGTGGGTTGTGAATCTTTTGTCACGCATAGCGTTTCCCGTGGCCGTGACGGCTTTCGCCGCCACCGGGATTTTCGGACTCGGACAGGGGATTCCGGGTCAAGCCCGGAATGACTACCATGCAGCCGGGAATCCTTATGTGAATCCTGTGCAGGACACGGTCATCTATCCCGTGGCGGGGTACAAGCTGCGGCGCACGCTCTCGCTCGAGGAGATCACGGTGCGCGACACGTCCGGTTTCGAGGAGCTCGCGGACACGCTCGCCCTCGCCACCGACACGCTCCCCCCGCGCCTGAGCCCCCGCGACTCCCTCAAGGCCCTGCTGGACAGCACGATGTGGGACAAGCTCGACTCCATCTACCTCGCAGACTCCACGGCCAAGGCCAAGGCGGCCTTTGAGGCCTGGTACGCCGGACTCTCCAAAGCGGAACGCAAGAAATATGACACCGAGCAGCGTATCCAGCTGAAGATGGCACGGACTGACTCGCTGAAGAAAGCCAAGGATGAACGCAAGAACATCCGCGACAGCATCGCAGAGACGACCCCGCGCATCCTCGAGACCTACGCGCTCCCGGATTCGCTCCACTACAAGCGCCTCGTCACCTGGACGCGCGACCCGGACTTCGGCAAGATGAACGCCGCCGTCCCCGACACCACCTACAACTTCCGCTTCCACGACTACGCCTTCCAGCGCAGCGACGTCAACGCCACCTGGCTGGGCGTGGCCGGCTCGCCGGTCCAGCACTACAACTGGTTCCAGCGCAAGAGCGACGAAGGCGTGGAATTCTACGACGCGCAGGAGTCCTGGAGCTACTCGCACCGCACCCTGCCGCACTACAACACCAAGGTCCCCTACACCGAGCTCGCCTACTTCGGCACCCTCTTCGCCAAGTCGGCCAAGGAGTCGGACAACCTCCACCTCTTCACCACCCAGAACATCACCCCGGCTTTCAACTTCGCCCTGCTCTTCGACCGCTACGGCGGCGGGGGCATCCTGGACCGGGAAGAGACCGTCAACAAGACGGGCGTCGTGCAGGCCAACTACCTGGGCAAGCGCTACACCCTGCACGCCGGCTACATCTACAACATGGTCCGGCGCCAGGAGAACGGCGGCATGCGCGACATCGGCATGATCCGGGACACGACCGTGGACTCCCGCGACATCCGGATCAACCTCCTGAACGCCCAGTCCAAGATCAAGAAGAACACCGTCTTCCTCGACCAGCAGCTGCGCATCCCGTTCACCTTCATCGAGCGGCTGCGCGCCCGCCGCGACAGCACCTACGAGTATGACCCCGAGGGGCTCAACCGCGACATCACGACGGCCTTCATCGGCCACAGTTCCGAATTCTCCACCTACACCCGCATGTATACCGACGCCATCAACGACGAGTTCGGCGCCGCCCTGTACAACAACGTCTTCCGCTACGGGCAGTCGAGCGCCGACTCGCTGCGCGTGATGCGCCTGGACAACAAGGTCTACCTCCGGCTGCAGCCGTGGTCCAGCGAGGGCGTGGTCTCCCGCCTCGACGTGGGCGTGGGCGACTACCTCAAGCACTACTACGACAGCTCCGCCGTGCGCCCGCTCAAGCACGTCGAGAACTCCTTCTACGTCTACGCCGGTGCGGAGGGACAGATGTTCAAGACGGCCTGGTGGGACGCCAAGGCGCGCTTCGTCGTGCTCGGCCACGACGCCGGCGACTTCGGCGTGGAGGCCAACGCCGGCTTCCGCTTCTTCCCCTTCCGACGCGCCCGCAAGAGCCCGATCAGCGTGAGCGCCCATTTCGAGACCACGCTGGAGAATCCGACGTACTACCAGCAGCACATCAACCTCAACCACTACATTTGGGACAACGCCTTCAGCAAGATCTCCACGACCCGCATCCAGGGCCGCCTGGACATCCCCTACTGGCGCATGTCGGCCGACGTGGGCTACGCCCTGCTGGCCGGCAACCTCTACTACGGCACGGACGGCGTCATCCGGCAGAACAGCACCGCCATGAGCGTGCTTTCCGCGCAGCTGCGCAAGGAATTCAAGATCGGCCCCGTGCACCTCGACCACCGGGCGCTCCTGCAGTTCTCCTCCAATTCGGATGTCCTGCCGCTGCCCCTGGCCGCCTTCAATTTCCGCTACTACGTCGAGTTCGTGGTGCAGCGCAACGAGCAGCGCCAGAACGTCATGACCATGCAGATAGGCGCGGACGCCTATTACAATACGCCCTGGCATTCCCCTGCCTGGAATCCCAACCTGGGCGTCTTCCACAACCAGACCGACCGGCTCTACACCAACGGCCCCTGGTTCGACGTGTTCGTCAACGTGCAGTGGAAGCGCGCCTGTGTCTTCATCAAGTACCAGAACGCCGGCGTGGGCTGGCCCCTGCTGCATCCTGACTACTTCAGCGCCGACCGTTACATCATCACGCAAAACGGCATGGACGGCCTGAAGTTCGGTGTGTTCTGGCCCTTCTACACCCAGCCCCGCAACAGGAGCGCCTCCTCCTCGTCGTCGGGCAGGGCTTCCCAATCCGGCAGCAACCCGGCCGGAGGCGGGAACCGACCCAATCTCAGATCCAACTCCCGATGATCCGCAAAGAGACCGTCTGTCTGATTGTCGCCACCGCGCTGATAGCCGGAGCGGCAATCACCGCCCGTTTTGCCCACCGTCCGGAGCCGCGCGTGAAGCCGGAGCACATCCGGGGCGTGCTGGAGCTCGCCCCGCTCGCGGACACGTCCAGGGCCCTCATCATTGGCTACCATTATCATTTGCTGAAGCGCTTTGCCGCCGACAACGGCCAGGACATCGACATCTGCCTGACTGAGCGCAACAACACCTACCTCGACTCGCTGCGCGCCGGAGTCGTGGACATCGTCGTCGTCCCCTGGGGCGACAGCCTGGCCGTGGACAGCGTGCTGATCTCCGTCCCCGTGGACAGCATGAGCGTCTGGCTGATGCGCCACGACGAGCATGCGGGCATGCATGAACTCAACGAGTGGATCGACAGCTGGCACGCTTCCGCGGAATACGCCCCCACGCGCGAGGTCTTCCTGCGCCGCTTCAACCCCTACCGGAGCCGTCCCCGCGCGTACGTCAGCCCCTACGACAGCCTGATCCGCCTCCACGCCGACTCCGTCGGGGTGGACTGGCACCTGCTGGCCGCCGTGATGTACCAGGAGTCACGCTTCCACATCGAGGCCCGCTCGTCGCGCGGCGCGATGGGCCTCATGCAGATGATGCCCAAGACCGCCGCGAGCTACGGTGTCACGGATCCGCTGGATCCGGACATGAACATCCGCGCGGGCGCGCTCTCGCTCGCCTCGCTCATCAAGCGCTACTACAGCGTCTCGGACGACCGCAACGAACGCTACAAATACGCCCTGGCGGGCTACAACGCCGGCATCGGGCGCATCGACGACGTCATCAACCTCGCACGCCACCTGGGCGTGGACACTAACAGCTGGGACAACATCGTGAACGAGGTGCTGCCGCAAATGGGAGATGAAACTTTCGTGGAAAACGAAATCGTGAAAATAGGCCCCTTCCGGGGCACGGAAACCTGCGTGTACGTGGAGCGGACGATGGAGGTGTTCAATCACCTTTACCGGATCTGCCCCTGAGCAGGGCCACCAGCGGGTCCGTCAGGCGCATCATCGCGCCCGGCAGGATCGCGAGCAGGAGCGTACCCAGGCCGATGACGATGCCCGGCGTGCGCGCCAGCAGCAGGTCCGCCCAGCCGGTGAATTTCCCGGCGCCGAACAGGTCGCCGAAGAAGAGCAGGCAGAGCAGCGCCGCGATCACCACCATCAGCGAATCCATCACCACCTTGACCGGGCCGAAAGGCTTCTTGAACACCTGGCTGAACGCCGCCACCGTCATCTCGGCCGACAGCATCCAGGCGTTCGCCGCCACTTCGATGCTCACGCCAAAAGCGGTCACCAGCCCGGCCAGCACCGTCAGGCCCAGGCGGGCGCCGAAGGTCGCCGGGTGCAGCCACGACAGCGCCCAGAGGCTGGCGTCGATCAGGTAGCCGAACAGCGCTGAAGCCACAATCTGCATCAGGAAGCGGGCCTGGAAAGCCCGGCGCCACAGCGCCAGCTGGATGATGATCAGGGAAGTATTCACCAGGAGCGTGAACGTCCCCACGGAGAGGGCCGGCCAGCGCAGGTTGAGCACGTAGGCCGGACACGACAGCGGGGCCGTGCCGAGGTTGGAGATGATCGACAGCGCCACGCCGAGCGCCACGAAGATCAGGCCCACGGTCGCCACGCTGTATCGGCGGACTATATCGATTGCTTTCTCATTCATTTACGCAGCAAATATCGGAAATTTCCTTAAATTCGCAGTCTGTTTTGCAATGAACTAATAATATATTGATATGAAAAAGTTTTTGGCAGTTATGATTCCTGTGATGATGCTGGCGGCCTGCCAGCCCAAGGAAACGAAGGCGCCGGCCCTGGATCCGACCGACATGGACCTGACCGTGGCGCCCGGTGCGGATTTCTTCCAGTACGCCAACGGCGGCTGGATGGCAAAGAACCCCCTGAAACCCGAATACGCCCGCTTCGGCTCCTTCGACGTGCTCCGCGAGAAGAACGTCGAGGACCTGAACGCCCTGTTCTCCGAGATGACGAACATGAACCCGGAGCCGGGTTCCATCGACCAGAAGATCGTTGACCTGTACAAGCAGGGCCTCGATTCTACCCGCCTCAACGAGGAGGGTGCCGCCCCGATCAAGAAGTACCTCGACGAGCTGTACGCCGTCGCGGACAAGAAAGCGCTCGCCGCGCACCTCGGCCAGCTGAACCTCGTCGGCGAGGGCGGCTTCTTCGGGGGCGGCGTGGACGCCGACCTGATGGACAGCAAGACCCAGGTCTTCTACCTGGGCCAGGGCGGCCTCGGCATGGGCGACCGCGACTACTACGTGGACGCGGCCAACGCCGAGCTGCGCAAGGGCTATGAAGCGATGCTCGCCAAGCTCTTCGCCCTCGCGGGCCTGGACAACGCCGAGCAGCGCGCCGCCAACGCCGCGGGCGTCGAAGACAAGCTGGCGCAGTTCTCCTGGACCAGCGTCCAGAACCGCGATGTCGAGAAGCTCTACAACCCGATGAGCTCCGCCCAGATTTTCAAGGCTTACCCGGGCTTCGACTTCAAGACCTTCTGCGAGGCGATGAACATCCCCACCGACCTGGACAAGATCATCGTGGAGCAGCCGTCCTACTTCCAGGGCTTCAGCAAGCTCTTCAAGGACACCAAGATCGAGGTCCTCAAGGACTACCTCGCCGGCCAGCTGCTCCGCAGCGCCGCCGGCTCCCTGTCCGACGACTTCTATGCCGCCAGCTTCGACTTCTTCAGCACCCAGATGAGCGGCATCACCGAGCAGAAGCCGCGCTGGAAGCGCGCCATGAGCGTTCCTAACAGCATCCTCGGCGAGGCCGTCGGCCAGATGTACGTCGCCAAGTTCTTCCCCGAGACCTCCAAGCAGAAGATGCTCGACCTGGTGAAGAACCTGCAGGTCTCCCTCGGCCAGCACATCGACTCCCTGGAGTGGATGTCCGACGCCACCAAGGCCAAGGCCCGCGAGAAACTCGCCGCCTTCACCGTGAAGATCGGCTATCCTGACAAGTGGAAGGACTACAGCACCCTCACCGTCGATCCGACCCTGAGCTACTACGAGAACCTGCGCGCCGCCAGCGCCTGGTACGTGGCCGACAACCTGTCCAAGCTCGGCAAGCCGACCGACCCGACCGAGTGGGGCATGACTCCGCAGACGGTCAACGCCTACTACAACCCGACGACCAACGAGATCTGCTTCCCGGCCGGTATCCTCCAGCCGCCGTTCTTCAACCCGGAGGCGGACGACGCCGTGAACTACGGCGCCATCGGCGTGGTGATCGGCCACGAGATGACCCACGGCTTTGACGACCAGGGCAGCCTGTTCGACAAGGACGGCAACATGAACAACTGGTGGACCGCCGAGGACCGCGCCGCCTTCGTGGAGAAGACCAAGGTGCTGGTGGACCAGTTCAACGAGGTGGAGATCGTGCCGGGCCTGATGGCCAACGGCGCCCTGACCCTCGGTGAGAACATCGCCGACCACGGCGGCGTGAGCGTGGCCTGGACGGCCCTGCACAACGCCCTGAACGGCGAGGTGCCCGCCCCGATCGACGGCTTCACCGCCGAGCAGCGCTTCTTCCTCGGCTACGCCCGCGTCTGGGCGCAGAACATCACCGATGAGGAGAAGGCCCGCCTGACCAAGCTCGACGTCCACTCGCTGGGCAACAACCGCGTGAACGTGACCCTGCGCAACTTCGGCTACTTCTTCGATGCTTTCGGCATCCAGGAAGGCGATGCGATGTGGCGTCCGGAGGCCGAGCGCGTCCATATCTGGTAATTTCATGCAGGCCGAAGGCTTCATCGCCCGGCGCCTGCGCGTCAAGGAGAAGATGGCGGTCACGGCGATCGCCATCTCCTTCTTTGTTATTATTATCGCTGTCGCCATCTCCGCCGGCTTCCGCCGGGAGATCCGCGGCGGCGTCTCGGCGGTCACGGGCGATGTCCTGCTGACCAATTCCACCGCCGACCTGACCGGCGGCGCCGATCCCGTCCGCACCCCCTCCTGCCTGAAGGACCTGGAGGGGGTGCGCGGCGTGGAGCGGATCGAGCCGGTGGTCTACAGCGCCGGCATCCTCCGGCTGGGCGACGACATCCAGGGCGCCATGTTCAAGGGCACGGCGGCCGACACCGTCTCGATGGGCGTGCGCATCCCCGCCACGCTCGCCGGCCGCTTCGACCTCAGTGTCGGGGACGACCTGGTCGCCTACTACGCCGGCGAGAAGACCAAAATCCGCCGCTGGCACATCATAGAAATCTACGAGAGCCCCATGGCCACGGAGGACGGGCAGCTGCTATATGTCCCAATCGGGGACCTGCGGCGCCTGCACGAGTGGGACGAGGACGAATCTTCCCTGCTGGAAGTGAATCTGGCGCCGCGCCTGCGCAGCCGCAAGGCCCTCGCGGAGAAGACCGCGGAGCTGGGCTGGCGCGCACACATGGGCGCGGCGGACAGCGAGGAGCCGCTGCGCGCCGTCGCGGCCACCGAGCGCTTCCCCCAGCTGTTCGACTGGCTGGACCTCATTGACTTCAACGTGTATGCGATCCTGCTGCTGATGACCGTCGTGGCGGGGTTCAACATGATTTCCGGGCTGCTGATCCTGCTCTTCCGGCACGTCTCCACGATCGGCACCCTCAAGACCCTCGGCATGGGCAACCGCGCCGTCGCCGGCGTCTTCCTGCGCGTGGGCGCCCGCTCGGCCGCCATCGGCATGGCCGCGGGCAACGCGCTCGCGCTGCTCTTCTGCCTGGTCCAGGGCACGACGCACTGGATCAAGCTGAATCCGGAGAATTACTTTGTGTCTTTCGTGCCCGTGCACGTGAACCTGCCGGGCATCCTGCTGGCGGACGCCGCCGCTTTCGCGGGGATCTTACTTCTGTTGCTGATTCCGACCCTCTTTATTTCGAAGGTCGATCCCGCCGAGACCGTCAAGGCGGAATAGATTGCTATTTTTTCGCAGCCGCCTGCTTGCGCTCGATGAGGCGCAGATTCTGCGTGGCGGCGTAGTCATTGGGGTCGAGCTTCAGGGCCTTCTGGTAGTATTTGGCGGCCTGTTTGTCGTTGCCCTTGGCGGCCCGCCACCAGGACCCGATGTTGTCCAGGAAGACGGGGTTCTTGGGATAGAGCTTGTTCATCCGCTCGGAGATCTCGCGGAAATAATCGTATGCGCCGGTGTTGCCGATCTGGAAGAGGCTGGCGCAATACTCGGCCACGCCCTGCTGGAAAAGGTCCTCGTCGGCGGGCTCGCCGGCCATCGTCCAGGCGGGGTGCGACTTGGCGTTGCGCTCGATCAGCGCCTTGATCGCGGCGGCGGCCATGTCGGGGCTCTCCTTCTCGTAGGCGAGCAGCGCCGTGATCTTGAGGTACTGCCAGCGGAGCTCGTTGGGCTGGGCGGCGATCTGCGCGTCCACCACCTTCATGGCTTCGCCGAAGAGCTCCTCGTCGTAGAAATTCTCCTCGAAATAGTTGACGTCGTTGCCGTTGGCGTCCTTGAGGGTGACGGTCGGCGCGTTGCCGAGGAATTTGCGCTGGCTGCCTTTGGGCACGATCTCCGTGCGCTGCGCCTTGTGGAACCAGTAGTTAAAGCGGGCCACGGGCACGTCAGTGCTCTCCGGGAAGGCTTCCTCCCAGCGGTCGAGCAGGGTCTCCACGCCCACGCCGGCGTAGCCGACATTGCGGACCAGGCGCTCGTAGCGCGCCTGAAATTCTTCCGGGGTGGTCTGGGCCGCAGCGGCGGCGCAGGCGGCCAGGGCCGCCAAGAGTATCATCAGTTTCTTCATATTCCTATACATTCATCAGGATCCGGCGGTCCTTGGGCAGCAGGTTGTTGCATCGGTTGCCGATGTTCTTGACAAAGCCCAGGGGGTGTCCCAGATACGTGACTGCGTTGTAGCCGGGAGCGGCCTGCGGCAGCACGAGCGCGTCCCGGTGAAGGAAGCGCAGGGCCGTCTGCCGGTCCACGTCCACGCAGTGGTAGTCATTCCTATCAAATATTATGCTCAACGCGTAGTCCGCGTCCGGCACGAAATCCTTGCCTTTCAGTTCGCCCTTCCGCAGGCCGCCGGGGCGCAGCGGGCGCAGGACGCCCAGGTCCGCCTTCTTCGCCGCGGGCTGCGGCGCGGTCTTGCGCAGCGCGCCGGCCCACTGCCCCTCGCCCGGCACGACGCCCGCTTCCAGCAGGTGTCCGTGGGGCGTGCGGCGCACGCCGGATTCCTCGAATTCCGCCTCCGGCGCGAGGATCTCGCCGCCCAGCTCGGCGGCCGCCCAGGCGAGGTTGTCGTCATTCTCCGCGGCCTCGTAGGTGCAGGTGCTGTAGAGCAGCCAGCCGCCTTCGCGCAGCGCCGGCCACACATCCGCGAGGATGCGCTTCTGGCGCGCCGCGCACAGGTCCACGACCGCCGGGCTCCATTCCTCGCGGGCCCGCGGGTCCTTGCGGAACATGCCCTCGCCGCTGCACGGCACGTCGGCGACGATGATGTCAAAGTAGCCGCGCAGCTGCGCGAACGCCGCCGGGTCCACGCTGGTCACGACCACGTTCGGGTCGCCCCAGCGGGCCACGTTGTCGTCCAGCACGCCCACGCGCGCCTTCATCACCTCGTTCGCCACCAGCACGAAATCATCCCCGCACACCTCCCGCAGCGACGCCGCCAGATCTGTCGTCTTCCCTCCGGGAGCCGCACACAGATCAAGAACTCTTGTTGTATTTTTTGTAATTAGTTTTCGGAAGAGATGACCTACGTACATGGCGGAAGAGTCTTGTACATAGTAGCAACCGGCATGGAAGAGGGGGTCGAGGGTGAAAACGGGCCGCTCCGACAGGATGCGGCCGTACGGCGACCAGGGGACCGGCGTACCGGCCGGCCCGTCAAGTCCCTTGAACGGATTGAGTCGAATCGAGACGGAAGCCTCCTCCATCAGCCCTTCAGATCATCCGGCATCTGCGGCATGCGCCCCTCGGAGGCGTCCACGAGACTGTCCACCATCTTGTCGATCGCCTGCTGCAACTTGTTGCCCAGCATCGTCTTCATCATGAAATTCAGATTGGCATCCAGATCGATCCAGAAATCGGTCCGGCCCGGAATCTGCGACGGCTCGAAATGCAGCACCGCCACAAACTCCACCGGCGACTCGCTGCTGCCGATGCGGATCAGCCGGTACGGCTGCCGCTCGTCAATGCGCACCCCGATCCGGAAGCCCTGGACCGTGGCCGTCAGGCTGTCGTAGTCAGCCGTGATCTCGGCCTTGACCTTGTCCTGCGGCACCATCTGCGCGAACGTGCGCATGTCCGTGAAAGCCATGAACAACTCCTCGGGACGCTTGGCCACCTGGCCGTGTTTGCTGGTATAATGTGCTGTCATAGTCTATGAAAAATGATTACATTTGTACGATCGAATGCAAAGATAGCAAAATTCTGATGCACAGGATATATTTCGAACGACGCTGCATCATCATCTGCAGCCCCGATGAACAGGCGCTCTCCGACCCCAACGCCGTGGAGTTCCACTTCGGCGAGCGCATCGACATCCACACCCTCGTGGCCATGTTCGAAGCGTCCGAATCCCTGTCCCGCATCTACATCCCCACCGACAACACCGCCTGGATGTACCGCCGCGTCTGCGCGGAATTCCGCGAAGTCGACGCCGCCGGCGGACTCGTCTCCAACCGCCGCGGCGACTACCTGCTGATCCAGCGCAGCGGCCTCTGGGACCTCCCCAAGGGTCACCGCGAAGCGGGCGAGGACATCGAGGTCACGGCCCTGCGCGAAGTGCAGGAAGAGACGGGCGTGGACCAGTTGGAGCTGCGCGACCTGATCTGCGTCACGGACCATTGCTACCTGCGCGACGGCATCTGGCACCTCAAGCACACCTGGTGGTACGACATGCTCTACACCGACCCGGTGGACCTCACCCCGCAGCGCGAAGAAGACATCTCCCGCGCCGCCTGGGTGGCCCGCTCCAGCCTGCCCCCCTTCCTGAAGAACACCTATCCTTCTATCCAGGAAGTCTTCCGCGAAGCGAAAGTATAAGGAGATTCACAACTCATTTATCACACCTACCAATCCTCAGGCGGAAGAAGAGTTCGCCGACGGAGAAATCCGTATTGCTATTCCTTTTATCCGCAAGTAGAACACCGGCCAGGTTTTCCCGGCTTTTGCTGGCAGGTTCCCCGGAAATACAGGGGACCTGCCTGTTTTTTGCGGGTTATCCTGGCCGGTGGATTCTGATCAGGTCCGGAATGAAGAAATAGTCTGAAACTTTTTACCTCATTGTTCCGTATATAAGAAAGTTTTGTCAATACGGAACGCATGAAACTTTCTCAATTCGATTTCGAACTCCCGCAGGAGAAAATCGCCACTGAGCTGATGCCCGAAGTCAACGGGCACGTGCAGTGGCGTGACGAGTGCAAGCTGATGGTCCTCCACAAGGACACCGGCGAGATCGAGCACCGTCAGTTCAAGGACATCATCGAGTACTTCGGCAAGGGCGACCGCTTCGTGCTGAACGACACCAAGGTCTTCCCAGCCAAGCTCTTCGGCAAGAAGGAGAAAACCGGCGCCGACATCATGGTGTTCCTGCTGCGCGAGCTCAACCGGGAGCAGCGCCTGTGGGACGTGATCGTGGATCCGGCCCGCAAGATCCGCATCGGCAACAAGCTCTATTTCGGCGATGACGAGAGCATGGTGGCCGAGGTCATCGACAACACGACCTCCCGCGGCCGCACCCTGCGTTTCCTGTATGACGGACCGTACGACGAGTTCAAGGCGGCCCTCTTCGCCCTCGGCCAGACGCCCGTCCCCGAGTGGGTGAAGCAGACCCCGACCGAGCGCGACGCCGAGGAGTTCCAGACCATCTTCGCGACGCACGAAGGCGCCGTGTCCGCCCCGGCGGCCGGTCTGCACTTCAGCCGCGAGCTGCTCAACCGCATGATCCTGCACGATATCGACAAGACCTTCATCACCGTGCACATGGGCATCGGCCACTTCCGCACCGTAGATGTGGAGGACCTGTCCAAGCACCGCATGGACGGCGAGCGCATCATCATCAACGAGCAGGCGGCCGACGAGATCAACCGCACCAAGCGCAGCGGCCACAAGATCTGCGCCGTGGGCGTGACCGTGATCCGGGCCCTGGAGACCTATGTGACCACGAACCACGAGGTGCGCGCCACCGACACCTGGACCAACAAGTTCATCTTCCCGCCTTACGACTTCTCCGTCCCCGACGCCATCGTGTCCAACTTCCACCTGCCGGAGTCCACGATGCTGATGTCCGTGGCGGCCTTCGGCGGCTACGAGAAGGTGATGAACGCCTACCAGAGCGCGCTGGAGAACGACTACCGCTTCGGCCCCTACGGCGACGCCATGCTGATCGTGTAAACAAAAAAATACGAATTTTACAGGATCCGGTTGACATTGTCGGCCGGATCCTTTATTTTTGTCTCCGACTTATAAACACTATGAGAAATGGACGACAAAACTTCTTCCGTCGTGAGCGCGATCGCGCTCAACGCCATCTTCGGCAATGAGCCGAAATTTTCCCACCACCTGATCGACGCGCTCGGCTCCGCCAGCGCCGTTTTCTCCCTCTCCGAGCAGGAGCGGCTCGAGCTGTTCGGGCCGTACAACGCCCGCGCGGCGCAGATCACGCCGGCGGCGCTGGACGCCGCCCAGGCCGAGTACGAGCAGCTCTCCGCGCGGGGCTGCCAGTTCCTGGACATCTTCGACGAACATTACCCGGAGGCCCTCCGGGAATGCCCCGACGCGCCGCTGCTGCTCTACGTGCGCAGCAGCACCCCGGCCACGGAGCTGTTCGGCGACCGGCCCGCGGTCGCCATCGTCGGCACGCGCGACCAGAGCCTGTACGGCCAGGACAGCTGCCGGCGCATCGTGCGGGCGCTCGCCGAGGCGCCCGCCAAGCCGATGGTCGTCAGCGGGCTCGCGCTCGGCGTCGACATCACCGCGCACGCCGCGGCGCTGGAAGGGGGCCTGCCCACCGTCGGCGTCAGCCCGGTGGGCGTGGACGACGTGTACCCCCACCGGCACGCCGCCTTCGTGGAGCGGATGTGCGCCACGCCCGGCTGCGCCCTGGTCACCGATTACCCGCCCGGGACCTTCCCGGCGGCCTTCAGTTTCATCCGCCGCAACCGCATCATCGCCGGCCTCGCGGGCGCGACCGTCCTCATCGAGTCGCGCATCCGGGGCGGCGGGATGATTACGGCGCGCCTGGCCGCCGGCTACGGCCGGGACGTCTATGCCGTCCCGGGGCGCATCGACGACGTCCGCTCGCAGGGCTGCAACCAGCTGCTCAAGGAGCAGGTGGCCGCGCCCGTGGCGTCGCCCGAAACGCTGCCCGTCTCGCTCGGGCTGGGGCGCCTGAAGCGCACCCGCAGCGAGGACCTCGGGGCCGCCGTGCGCGCCCGCTTCGCCACGGCGCTCCCGGCGGAGGAGGTGGATCGACTGGTGCGCCTGGCGCAGCTGATCCGCGCCCAGCGCGGCCTCCAGTTCGACGAACTCTGCCGCGAGACGGGCTTCGGCTATGCCGACGTGGCCCGGCTGGCGGGGCAGCTGGAGGAGGAGCGTTTCATCAACATCGATCTCCTCCAAAGGTGCACCATCAATGTAAAAATTGGTTAACTTTGTGGAATATGTTAGAATACATCGATACGCACACGCACGCATACGACGAGGCCTTCGCGGGCTGCGAGGATGAGATCGTCGCGCGCGGCGTCGCCGCGGGGGTGACCGTCCAGCTGCAGGCGGACGTAGACTCGCGCGAGCGGGAGCGGATGTTCGCCCTCGTGGAGCGGCATCCCGGCGTGCTGCGTCCGATGCTCGGGCTCTATCCCGGCTCCGTCGACAAGGACTGGCGCCGGGAGATCGACGCCCTGGAGGCCTGGCGCGGCCGCGGCATCGTGGCCGTGGGCGAGATCGGCCTCGACTACCACTACGGCGCCGATTTCAAGGAGGAGCAGAAGGAAGCCTTCCGCGTCCAGCTGGAGCTCGCCGCCGCCTGGGGGCTGCCCGTCAACATCCACCTGCGCGAGGCCACGGAGGACTTTTTCGACATCGTCGAAGATTGCCGCCACCTCGGCCTGCGCGGCAACCTGCACGCCTTCAGCGGCAGCGCCGAGACCTTCGCGCGCCTGCAGCGCCTAGGCGACTGGTACGTGGGGATCGGCGGGGTGCTCACCTTCAAGAAGGCGTCCCTCGCCGAGACCGTCAAACGCATCCCGCTGGAGCGGATCGTGCTGGAGACCGACGCCCCCTACCTCACCCCCGCGCCGCACCGCGGCGAGCGCAACGAGAGCGCGTACATCCCCCTGATCGCCGCCTTCCTGGCCCAGCAGAAAGGCGTGAGCCTGGAGGAAGTCGCCGCCACGACCACCCAAAACGCCAAAAGACTGTTTGCGATATGAAGTTGAAATTCAACCTGTTCCAGGAAAGCAACACCCCGACCTCCGTCCTGCTCATCTACACAGGCGGCACCATCGGCATGAAGGCGGACCCCGCCGACGGCACCCTCAAGCCATTCGATTTCAGCGGCATCCTGGAGGAAGTGCCCGAGCTTCGCAAGTTCGCGATGAAGATCGACGCCTACACCTTCAACCCGCTCATCGACTCCTCCGACGTGGAGCCCTCCCTGTGGCAGTCGCTCGCCACGCTGATCCGGGACCGCTACGACGACTACGACGGCTTCGTGATCCTGCACGGCACGGACACCATGGCCTACAGCGCCTCGGCCCTGAGCTTCATGCTGGAGAACCTGGGCAAGCCCGTCATCTTCACCGGCAGCCAGCTGCCCATCGGCGAGCCGCGCACCGACGGCAAGGAGAACCTCATCTCCGCCGTGGAAATCGCCACGGCGAAGGACTCCAACGGCCATCCGATGGTCCCGGAGGTGTGCATCTGCTTCAATTCGCAGCTGCTGCGCGGCAACCGCAGCATCAAGGTCAACGCCACGGGCTTCGACGCCTTCAAGTCGCCCAACTACCCCCTGCTCGCCACCGCTGGCATCAGCATCAACTACAACAACAGCTTCATCCACTACGGCCACGACCGCCGCAAGGGGCTGACCATCCACACCGACCTGGACACCCGCGTGTCGGTGCTCAAGCTGCATCCCGGCATCACGGAGCAGGCCGTGCGCGACATCCTGCTCGGCGACGGCTCCCGCGCCGTCATCCTGGAGACCTACGGCTCGGGCAACGCGCCCTGCCGTCCCTGGTTCCTCGCCCTCGTGCGCGAGGCCGTCTCGCGGGGCAAGATCCTGCTCAACGTGACCCAGTGCCAGAGCGGCGACGTGGACATGGACATCTACGCCACCGGCCGCACCCTCAAGGACGCCGGCGTCATCTGCGGACACGACATCACGACCGAGAGCGCCCTCGGCAAACTGTTCCACCTGATGGGCGAACACGCCGACAACGGGCAGGTCAAGGCCCTCTTGGAGAAGAATCTCAAGGGCGAAATCTCAAAATAATTGTTGAATTATGGATTTTTTTTGCTAAATTGCACCGCTTTTAGATGATTAATTGCGCATAGAATATATCACAACTAATACATTATCAAATTCATTATGAAAAAGTTTTTCAGGTTTTTGGCAGTTGCAGGCGCTATGGCCTTCTCTGCAAACATCGCATTCGCCCAGGACGAGATGAGCGCAGCTGACCTCCTCAGCGGCAGCGAGCAGCCCCTCAACCAGGCTCTCAAGCAGAAGTTCATCGAAGGTGGTCCTGCCTTCATGTCCCTGATCATCATCTGCTTGATCATCGGTCTTGCCCTCGCTATCGAGCGCATCCTCTATCTCTCCTTCTCCAAGATCAACACCAAGAAGCTCGTTGAGAACGTCGAGGAAGCTCTTAAGGAAGGCGGTATCGAGAAAGCGAAGGAAGTCTGCCGCGACACCCGCGGTCCCGTCGCCAGCATCTTCTACCAGGGTCTCCTCCGTTACGACCAGGGTCTCGATGTGGTCGAGAAGACCATCGTCTCCTACGGCAGCGTGCAGCAGAGCCAGCTGGAGAGCGGCCTGAGCTGGATCTCCCTGTTCATCGCCATCGCCCCGTCCCTCGGATTCCTCGGTACGGTTATCGGTATGATCAACGCCTTCGACGCCATCCAGGCTGCGGGTGATATCTCCCCGAACGTTGTTGCCGGTGGTATGAAGGTCGCCCTTATCACGACGGTCGGCGGTCTCATCGTCGCTATGATTCTCCAGGTCTTCTACAACTACATCCTTGCGAAGATCGAGTCCATCACCATCGACATGGAGGATTCCTCCATCAGCCTGATCGACGTGCTGACCAAATACGGCCAGAAGAAATAAGTCCAATGCCGGTTTAAACCACTGAATAATGAAACTTAACAAGATATTCAAATTGGGAATGGTGGTGCTGATCCTCATCAGCGTCGCGATCCTGGTTTGGGGCTTCAGCGCAGGCTTCGCCAATGGTAGCGAAGCGCTTCCTGCCACGAACGTCCTCCTGACCTGGGCTGCGATCATGATCGGCATCGCTCTCTTCTGCTGGATCGTGATCGGCCTGATCATCAGCGTCAAGAACGACCCGAAGTCCATCGTCAAGATGGGCATCGTGCTGGTCGGCATCGCTGTGGTCTGCCTGCTCGCGTATCTCCTCGCGAAGGGTGATCCCGTTCCGGGCGCAGCCGTCACCGCTACGGCTGGCGAGCTCAAACTCACTGATACCATCCTGAACCTCACCCTCATCGCCGGTGTCGGCGCCATCGTCGCCATCATTGTCGGTGAGATTCGTCTGGCACTTTCTAACAAGAAGTAATCATGGCAAAGAAAACACCAGCAATCAATTCGAGTTCTACGGCCGATATCGCGTTCCTGTTGTTGTGCTACTTCCTGATGACCACGACGATGGGCTCCCACTTCGGACTTTCCCGTCGTCTCCCTCCGATGCCTGATCCCAATCAGAAAATCGAGGACCAGAAGGTCAATCGCCGCAACATCATCGTGGTGAAGATCAACTCTGCCGATAGGATTCTTGCCGGTACCGATGCCATTGATGTCTCCCAGCTCAAAGACAAGATCAAAGAGTTCCTCAGCAACCCTGCCAACGACCCGAACCTTCCTGAGAAGGAGGTGAAGGAGATCGAAGGATACAGCAAGGGCACCTATCCCGTGTCCAAGGGCGTTATCTCCCTGCAGAATGACCGTGGTACCAGCTACCAGGCCTACATCGCCGTGCAGAACGAGCTTGTGAAAGCCGTCAACGAACTTCGTGACGATTTCTCCACCAAGGAGTTCGGCAAGAAGTACGCTATGCTCGACGAGGATCAGCAGAAGATCGTCCGCGACTGTATCCCGCAGAACATTTCCGAGGCAGAGCCTAAGGACGTCGGTAAAAGAAGATAATAGGAGGTAAGATTATGTCAAGATTTAAGAAAGGCGACAAGAAGGAGATGCCGGGTATCACCTCGAGCTCTCTCTCCGATATCGTGTTCATGCTCCTGTTCTTCTTCATGGTGACCACGCAGATGCGTGAGACCGAGAATAAGGTCAAAGTCACCACGCCGGAGGCCTCCGAAGTTGTCAAACTGGAGCGCAAGGACCTCAACGCTTACATCAACATTGGTTCCCCGACCCTCGCCTACCAGGCGCAGTACGGTACCGATGCCCGTATCCAGTTGAACGACTCCTTCCGCACCACGGACGACATCCGCGACTTCATCGCCGCGGAGCGTGACTCCAAGAGCGAGGCTGACCGTCAGCTCATGACCGTGTCTATCCGGGCCGACCAAGATGTCAGAATGGGTATCGTGACCGATGTGAAGCAGGAGCTGCGACGCTGCTCCGCGCTGAAGATCATGTACTCTGCAAGAAAGCCTGCGAAATAGGCTTAAGCAGTATTGAATACGAGCAGCCCCCTTCAACGAGGGCTGCTTTTTAAATAAAAAGAAGAAATGAAGGAAATACTTCGTACCAAGGTGAAGGACCTGCTGCAGATGAAGGCAGGTCAGGAAGTGCTGGCCAAAGGTTGGGTCAGGACCAAGAGAGGGAATAAGGAAATCGCATTCATCGCGCTGAACGACGGCTCGACCATCAAGAACGTGCAGATCGTCGTGGACAAGAATGCCGAGACGGAGCCGGTGCTGGCACAGATCAGCACGGGCGCCTGCATCTGCGTGCGCGGCAATCTCGTCGAATCCGTGGGCAGCGGCCAGGCGGTTGAGATCAAGGCGGCGGAGATCGAGGTGTACGGCACCTGCGATCCGATGCGCTATCCACTCCAGAAAAAGGACACTTCCTTCGAGTACCTGCGCACGGTCGCGCACATGCGCCCGAGGACCAATACCTTTGGTGCCATCTACCGCCTGCGCAGCCAGATGGCCTTCGCCATCCACGAGTATTTCCACAGCAAGGGCTTTGTGTACCTGCACACGCCCCTCATTACCGAATCCGACTGCGAAGGCGCCGGCCAGATGTTCCAGGTCACGACCCTCGACCTCGAGAACGTACCGCGCGACAAGAAGGGCCGTATCGACTACGGCAAGGACTTCTTCGGCAAGCAGACGAGCCTGACCGTCAGCGGCCAGCTCGAAGGCGAGCTCGGCGCCACCGCACTCGGTGAGATTTACACCTTCGGCCCCACGTTCCGCGCCGAGAACTCCAACACCCCGCGTCACCTCGCGGAGTTCTGGATGATCGAGCCCGAGATGGCGTTCTACGACATCAAGGACAACATGGACCTGGCCGAGGACTTCATCAAGCACCTCGTCTCCTACGCCCTGGAGCACTGCATGGATGACATCCAGTTCCTCAACGACCGCTACGATCCCGAGCTGGTCGAGCGCCTGCGCGGCGTCATCGGCACGGAGTTCGTGCGCCTCGAGTACACGGAGGGCATCCGCATCCTCGAGGAGGCTGTCAAGAACGGCGTCCAGTTCGAGTATCCGGTGGCCTGGGGCATCGACCTGCAGAGCGAGCACGAGCGCTATCTCGTGGAGAAGCATTTCGGCAAGCCGGTCATCCTGACGGGCTATCCCAAGGACATCAAGGCCTTCTACATGAAGCAGAACGAGGACGGCAAGACCGTCCGCGCCATGGACGTCCTCTTCCCGAAGATCGGCGAGATCATCGGCGGTTCCGAGCGTGAGGCCGACCTCGGCAAGCTCGAGGCCCGCATCGACGAGCTCGGCATGAGCCGCAAGAACCTGGAGTGGTACATCGACACCCGTCGCTTCGGCAGCTGCCCGCACAGCGGCTTCGGCCTGGGCTTCGAGCGTCTGCTGCTCTTCATCACCGGCATGCAGAACATCCGCGACGTCATTCCGTTCCCGAGAACGCCGAAAAATGCCGAGTTCTAACGAACTCCGCATTTTTGCCGTTCGCGTTTTTTTTCGATCACCCCTCCTCCTGTCCTCCCCTAACCGTAGGGGAGGATGAAACAGAGGAAAAAACGATAGCAATATGCTAGTAATCGGCATCGCCGGCGGCTCAGGCTCCGGCAAAACCACGGTTGTCAAGGCCATCACCGAGAACCTTAAGGGCAAGAGCGTGGTGGTCATCCCCCAGGATTCCTATTATAAGGATTCCAGCGACCTCTCCGACGAGGAGAAGCGCGTCCACAACTTCGACCATCCGGATGCGATCGAATGGGACCTGTTGTGCAGCCAACTCAACGACCTCAAGCACGGCAAGGCCATCAAGCAGCCCGTCTATTCCTTCATTTCCTGCACCCGCTCCAAGACCGAGACCAAGTTCGTGGAGCCGGCCGACGTGATCATCATCGAGGGTATCCTCATCTTCACGTGCAAGGAGCTGCGGGAGCAGATGGACATCAAGATCTTCGTGGACGCAGACGATGACGACCGCCTGATGCGCGTGATGGCGCGCGACATCAGCGAGCGCGGCAAGGACGTGCACTGGGTCATCGAGCGCTATTCCCGCACCGTCAAGCCGATGTTTCTGCAGTTCATCGAGCCGAGCAAGCGCTACGCCGATATCATCATCCCGCAGGGCGGACACAACAAGGTGGCGATCGACGTGATCACCGCCACCGTCGAGAAATCCCTGGAGGAACACGTTTAACATATGCGCCGGCTCTCCCAGGAAGAAAAGGCAGGCATCTACACCACCGTGATCGTTCATCTCGCGGTGGTGATTGTGTTATTGCTTGCCGGCCTGGATTGGAGCATCCGGAGGGAGAATACTTTTGTGCTGGATTTTTCCGCGCTGGAGGAGAAGGAGCGGCTGCAGGAGGAGATCGAGAAGCTGGAGCAGGAGGCCGCTTTCAAGGAGCGTATCGCGCAGTTGCTGGAGCAGGAGCTGGAGGCGACGCCTTTGCGCGGCGTTGCGGTCGATCGCGGGGCGTTGAAGGACGACCGCGGGACAGATGCCGAGCAGCTTTATAAGGACGCTCAGCGGCTGCAGGAGGAGCTCGAAAAAGGCTTTACCGTGCCGGAGGAGGATGTCGCCGATCCGGGGCCGGTGATTCCCGAGAAAAAGGAGGAGAAGAAGCAGGAGGAAAGTGTCTACAGCGGGCCGTCCGTCGTGTCTTATTTCCTGGAGGGCCGCAAGGCCAGCCACCTGCCCATTCCGGCGTACCGTTGCCTTGGCGCCGGGCAGGTTACCGTTCTCATTACCGTCAATCCCGGCGGTACTGTCATTGACGCCAAAGTCGATGACGCCGTCTCATCTAAAGACGGCTGTCTGCGCAATTTCGCCGTCCGCGCCGCCCGCCTTTCCAAGTTCTCCGCCAAGGCGGACGCCCCCGCCAAGCAGCAAGGCAACATCGTCTACGAATTCGTCGCACAATACTAACGCCGGAAGCGGCAGGGCTGCTCGCGTCCGAACAAAAAAATGTTCGTCCTCGAGCACCCTACCGCTTTTCCGGCAAAGCATTGTAACGGCAGCCTACCCGACGCACCCTCCGCACGGCCCCCGACAGCACTGGCCAACGTCCACAGGCTCGCGCGCACCCCACACACCGGCTGCCGTAATCTTGCACAAACGTGAACGGTCCCGCCTGGCAGTCGGAGCGAAGCGACCGAGGGGGTTTCGGGGATTCTTCCCCGTCAAAGCGAAAGCGATGGGTCCCTTCTTGGCCCGACAGGGCAAAAAAAGGGACCCTTCCTGGTAGGGTCCCCGAAAAACCAATTATTAACCGTTAGTATCCAGGATATTGTTTAAGGATAGGATTGCCTTGTCTTAGTATTTCAAAGGTAGCAAGAGAGGGGGAAATTTATGTTGCCTATCGTCCCGAATAAGTGTATTTTTGTATTTTGAAGCTAAAAAAGTGTATTTTTGTACGAAATAAGCTCCAAAATATGCGACTATTCCGGCTAATCGGGTGCATCTTCCTGTTTTTGCTGTCTGCGGACGTTTTTGCGCAGCCGCCCCATTCTTTTACCCGCTACGGGCGGGAAAATGACTTCAGCGGCACCACCGTGGAGGACATGGCGCAGGACAGCCACGGGCAATTGTGGCTGGCCACCTGGGGCGGACTCTATGACTTTGACGGGCGGAACTTCCGGAATTACCGGACCGACAATCCGGAGGATCGCAACAATCCCCGCAGCAACCATTTCGTCAACGTGGAAGCGCTCTCGAACGACGAGATCCTGGCGCTCTCCTATGATAATTGCCTGTACCGCCTCAACCCGGTCACCCGGGTCCTGGATCCCGTCGGGAGCAAAGGGACGGGGATCCAGGCGATCTTTCGCCCGGCGGGCGACGAGCTCTATTTCCTGACGGCGGACAACGAAGTGCTGGACGCTACTTTCTCCCGCTTCTGCCGGGTTGCCGAGGACGCCACCGTGTACGCGATTATCAGCAACCCCGACCTGGATACCTGGATCCTGACTGACAAGGGCATCTACCGCAACCGCCTGATGACGACGGACACCCCCGCCTTCTGTGCCGAGACCACGGACGGCGCCCTGTACGTCGGCTCCGCCGGCGGAGCGCTGCTGCGCTTCCAGGAGGGCCAGCTCAGCACGCTCCCGACCCGCCTGCGCGGCAACATCACCTTTATCACCCGCGTCCCGGAACGGCGGGAGCTGCTCCTCGGATCGGACCGGCTCGGCATCGTGGCGCTCGACCTGGACAACGGCACGCAGTACACCGTCGTCCAGGAGGACTACAACGGCGAGAGCCGCACCTACGCCAGCCGGCGGGACGACAACGGCAACCTCTGGGTCTTCCCCCAGCAGGGCAGCCTCTCCTGGTATGACAAGGACGCCCGGCGGCTCTACCCCTTCCTGGGCACGGACACCCGCCAGGGATGGAACTCGGAGACGGGCATCACCTCCTTCCTCGTCGACCGGCAGGGCAACCTCTGGCTCGGATCGAACTGGGGCGGCCTGGAGCGCATCATCTTCCACCGGGACAATTTCAACCTCCATTCCCTCGACGGCAGCGGGCAGGTGGCGCAGGAGAACAGCGTCCGCGCCCTGCTGCAGGACGAGAGCGGTCGGATCTTCGCTGCCACGCGGGACGGCCGCATGCACGTGCTGGACGCATCCCTACGCGAGCGTGCCTCCTGGCGCCTGGAGCGACCGGCCTATTCCTTCGTGCGCACGCACGACGGCAAGCTCTGGGCGGGCACCCGCGGCGCCGGTCTGCTGGAAATGAGCCTGCAGGAGGACGAACAGATGCGCTACAACATGGTCCGCTACCCCAAGGACGACCTCTTCTACGGCCCCAACAGCAATGATATCTTCTCGCTGCTCGAGGACGCCTCCCACCGCCTCTGGATTGGCACCTTCGACGACGGCATCGCCTACGTGGACCTCGACAAAACGGAGCGGATGTTCATCAGCAAGCGCAACCGGCTCAGCTTCCCGACCGACCGGCGCAACCGCATGCGCTGCCTGGCGCTCAGCCCGGACGGCCGGCTCTACGCCGGCGGCCAGATGGGCCTCTTCGTCTGCGACCATCCCTTCGGCGAGCCCGAGAATATGCATTTCGAGCGCTTTTCGGAGATCATCGACTACGACATCCAGTACATCCTCTTCACGAAGGACGGGAGCCTGTATGCCTGCTCCTACGGCGCCGGCCTGCTCAAGCTGGACAGCGGCGACGCCGACAGCGACTACCGCGCCTGGACCGTCAACGACGGCCTGCTCTCCAATTACGTCCTCTCCGCGATCGAAGACGACGCGGGCAATCTCTGGATCGCCACGCAGGCCGGCCTCAACCGCCTGAATCCCCAGACCGGGAGCCTCATCGGCTTCCCGTACGACCGGCTCGGCCATGCCCTGCGCTTCAACGAAGGCGCCCCCAGCCGCCTGCAGGACGGCAGACTCTGCTTCAACACCTCGGCCGGCATCCTCTATTTCGACCCCCGGGAGATCTCGAACGACGACAACATCCCGGAGCTCCTCATCAAAGGCTTCTATGTATCCGGCGTTCTCTGCGAAGTGGACGAGGCCACGCCCATACACATCCTGCCCACAGACGGTATCCGCGTCCAGATGGCGGCCGTGGACCTGACCGCCCCGGAGCAGATCTTATATTCCTATAAATTGGAGGGGCTGGACGACGACTGGGTCCACCTGGGTCACCAAGCGTCGCTGAGCATCGATCCGCTGCTTCCGGGGCGCTATACGCTGCGCCTCCGCTCGACCAACGGAGGCGGCCTGGAGGTGGACAACGAGCGGAACTTCACCATCATTGTGCGGCGCAATCTGCTGAAGTCCGGCTGGTTCGCCCTCTTCACCCTGCTGTTTGTCGGGCTCATCGTCTTCCTGCTCACGCGCCGCTGGCAGAAAAAGCGTCCTGCGCAGGAAGAAGGAAGCGAGAATCCGATCCTGCGCGGCCTGCACGGCGAAGACCGCCGCTTCGTGGAGGAATTCACGTCCTATCTGGACGCGCACCTGGATGACGGCAACCTGGACGTACCGCAGATGTGCGAAGGGCTGGGCGTCAGCCGCTCCGTGCTGTTCGGCCGCTGCCGCGGCCTGCTGGGAACGACACCGGCCACCTTCCTGCGCCACCAGCGGCTCGAGCGCGCGCAGGCACTCATCCGCGAAGGCGGGCGGTCGATGACCGATATCTCCTATGCCGTGGGATTCAACGATCCCCACTATTTCAGCAAGATCTTCAAGAAGGAATTCGGCATCACGCCGAGCGAATTCAAGCAGCAGACGCCCGATCAGTGAGCCGCGCGCAGGGTGATCACCTGCCCCGGCTCCGTCGCGATGTCGTAGAGGTGCGCCTGCGGCGCGATGAAGCCGCGCATCGGCGCGCGCTCGCTGATCATCGGACGGGAGATCTCCTGCACCGCGAAGAGCGGGTTGGGATTGGCCCCTTCGGCTTCGCTCAGGGTGACATCGGACGCCAGCGCGTCGTAGGAGCGCACGCGGAGATTGCCGCCGATCGTGGAGCGCAGCCGCGCCTCGACGATGTGGCCGTCCTTCCATTCCAGGTGCTCCAGCACAAAGCCGCCGCGGGCGCGGAGGCCCTCCACGAAGCCGTCCTTCAGCGCTTCCGGCAGGGCCGGCAGCAAGTGGACGGCCTCGTCGTGGCTCTGGAGGAAGAGCTCGGCGATGCCGGCCGTGCAGCCGAAGTTACCGTCAATCTGGAACGGCGGATGGGCGTCGAAGAGGTTGGGATAGGTGCCGCCCGCCATGCTGAAGCGGCGGCCGGGCGTGACCAGCGTGAGCTGGTCCGTGATCAGCTTGAAAGCGTGATCACCGTCCAGCATGCGCGCCCAGAGGCAGACCTTCCAGCCCATCGACCAGCCCGTGGAGGGGTCGCCGCGCTGGATCAGCGTGTTGCGCACGCCCTCCGTCAGCACGGGCGTGCGGTACGGGGAGATCTGGTAGCCGGGATAAAAGCCCCAGAGGTGCGAGACGTGGCGGTGGTTGTCGGTCGGGCTGTCCCAGTCCTCAAACCACTCCTGCAACTGGCCGTACTGGCCGACCTGCATCGGCGGCAGGCGGCGGCGCATCGTCGCGAGCGTGTCGGAGAAGGCCGCGTCGCAGCCGAGGATGCCGGCCGCGCGCTCCGTATTGGAGAAGAGGTCGGTCACGAGCTGGTTGTCCATCGTGATGCCCGCGAACATGTTGGTCTTCAAGTGCGCCGGACGGTTCTCCGGCGAGTCGGAAGGCGTCACCACGAGGTAGCCCGTGTTCGGATCTTCAACTAGGAAATCCACGAAAAACTCAGCCGCGCCCTTCATCAGCGGGTACACCTCGGCCAGGTAGGCCTGGTCCCCGCTGTACAGGTAGCGGTCCCAGAGGTGTTGGCACAGCCAGGCGGCGCCGCTGGGCCAGAGGCCGCAGTAGGCGTAGTCCAGCGCGCCCGTAATGCGCCACAGGTCAGAGTTGTGGTGCACCACCCAACCCCGGCAGCCGTACATGTTGCGGGCGGTGTTCGCGCCCGTCACAGCCAGCTCGCGTATCATCCGCAGGAGCGGCTCGTGCAGCTCCGGCAGGTTGGTCAGCTCCGCCGGCCAATAGTTCATCTCGGTATTGATATTCGTCGTGTAATTCGCGCACCAGGGCGCCATCAGGCTGGCGTTCCAGATGCCCTGCAGGTTGGCCGCCTGCGTGCCCGGCTGCGAGCAGCTGATCAACAGGTAGCGGCCGAACTGGAAGTAGAGCGAGACCAGCTGGGCGTCGCGCGTCTGCGCGAAATCGCGGATGCGCTCGTTGATGGGGGCGTCCGGCACGCCGGAGGGCGCAAATTCCAGCTTCACGCGGCCGTACTGCTTCTGATAGGCGGCCACGTGCGCGGCCAGCGCCTGGGCGTACTTCTTCGAAGCGTTCTTCAGGCTCGCGGCGTTGCGGGCGTACGGGTCGGCGTTCACCGTCCGGTAATCCACGAAATTGGTGGCCATCGCGATGTGCAGCAGCAGCTCCGTGGCGCCTTCGACGCGCAGCGTGGAGTCCGTGGCCGCCACCTTGCCGCCCCGGGCCGTCGCCCGGAGGTCGTTGACATAGTGGATCGCGCCCGGGATGCCGCCCTTCTCAGCCCCCTGCCCTTCCAGGCGGAGCTGATTCTTCGCGGGCACGCTCACCTTCGTGTCCTTCATCGGGGTGGTGAAGCTGAGTTCGCAATTCAGCGCCTTCGGCTGTGAGACGGCCAGGCGCACGATGACCAGGTTGTCGACGAAGGAGGAGAACACCTCCTCGACGTACTCCACGCCGTCCACCCGGTAGCGGGTGGTCACCACCGCGCGGTCGAGGTCGAGCTCGCGGCGATAGTCCGTCACCGCGCCGCTGCGAGCGGAAAATGCGATCTTCACGGAGCCGGCGGTCTGGTAGGACATCTCCTCGCCCACGGGCGAGAGGAAATTCGCCTCCGCGAGATCCTGCGCCTCCTCGTACGCGCCCGCGAAAATCAGGTCGCGCACCTTCTGCAGGTTCTTCAGGCCGTTCGGATTCCAGTTCTCGTACGGGCCGCCCGTGGAGATGGTCTCCTCGTTGAGCTGGAGCTCCTCCGTGTCCGTGCCGCCGAACACCATGGCGCCGATGCGGCCGTTGCCGACCGGCAGCGCTTCCTCCCAGTAGGAGGCCGGCTTATCGAACCAGAAGACGTTGGAAGAGGGTTGGGCAGATGCCGACACGGCGGCGAGCAGGCCCAGCAGCAGGGTGGTTAAAGGCTTGATCATATTGAATTGGTTTTCCTGTTATTGCGGTTCCGCCATTCGCCGACACCAATCGGCGAATCTCTACAAATATAAGAAAAAAGACGGAACTACAACTGCTGCTGCTCGATCTTGAGCTGCTGGATCTTGTAGGATTTGCCCTTGGAGCTCACGAAGATGGTGACGGAGTAGTTCTCCCCGCCGGCGTTGAGCGTCCCGAGGGCATATTTCATGTTGTCGCGTCCCGCGGTATGGTTCACCTCGAAGGAACGCGGCGTGTGGCTCTCGAAGAAGCTCTTGACGATCTGGCGGGCCTGGGCCTTGCTGGCGTTGCTGCTCTGGCTGGTCACGGCGATCTCCAGATTGTCGTCGAACCAGGCGGAGAGGTTGTCGGCGTTGCCCTGCACGATGTATTTGCAGATCGGGATGAATACATCATACCCCGCCGCGGGCTGGGCCGAGAGGCGTCCGCAGAAGAGCAGGGGCAGGAGCACTGCCGCTATGGTGAGCAGTCGTTGCACGTCCGCAAAGATTGCAAAATTCGAGCCACGTTATTATATTTGTACTTGTATGCGAATCACTTTGCTCACGGTCGGCAAGACGGATATTGCCTGGGTTCGGGCAGGTCTGGAGATGTATGTTTCCCGGCTGGAGCACTACGTACCCTTCTCCCTGAAGGAGCTGCCGGAGCTGAAAGGCGTGTCCGCGCTGACGCGCGAACAGATCAAGCAGCGCGAAGGGGAAATGATCCTGCGCCAGGTGGCGCCCGCGGACGAAGTGGTGCTGCTCGACGAGCACGGCCGCGAGTACCGCTCACTGGAGTTCGCGGACTGGCTGGGCGGCCGTATGGCGCGGTCGGGCCGGGACCTGGTATTCGTGATCGGCGGGGCGTACGGCTTCTCCGACGCGGTGTACGCCCGCGCCGACGGCAAGCTGTCCCTCTCGAAAATGACTTATTCGCATCAGCTGGTGAGAACGATTTTTGCAGAACAACTATACCGGGCTTTCACCATTTTGCGCGGTGAGCCCTATCATCACGAATGACTTGGGGAAGACATAGCCGGGAATGGTTCGCCGTGGTCTCGCTTGTGGCCGGGGCGGCGCTCTTCATCGCTTCGCTGAACGACACCCGTTCGCCGGGCGACACGGGCCGCGAGGCGCGGCGCGTGGAGCGCGTGCTGGAGCGCCGTGCCGCGCAGCTGGACGCGTACGCCGCCAAGGCGCTCGCGCAGAACCCGTCCGACTGGATGCAGCTGGAGGACCTGCCGCAGGACTTCGTGGTCTACCGCTATTGCAGCGACACGCTGCAGTCCTGGTGCCATGAGTTCCCCGTCTCCAACGACAACATCAACCGGCGCGTGTATGTGCCTTTCGTCGCGAATCCGCGCATTTCGGCGGAATCGCCGTTGCTGCAGGTCACGGACTCGCTGGGATTCCATAACCTCGGGCCGTACTGGTACCTGGCCAAATGGTTCGGGGACGGCGACGTCCGGGTGCTGGCCGGCCTGGAGGTGCAGAACCGCAGCCTCCGCCTGCAGCGGGACTTCATGATCCGGCCGCTGTCCGTCAGCGGCGGCTCGGTCGTCACCGTGCAGGGACGGCCGCAGTTCAAGATCCTGCTGGAGTCGCTGACCGCCTCCGGGCGGGATGCGAGCCCGCTGCTGTGGATCTCCATCGCCGCCATTCTGCTGGCCTTCCTACTGTTCCTGTCGGCCAAGCGCACGCCGCGCCGCTTCGCCTGCGTGACGCTGGGTGTGCTGTTCCTGCTGGCGGGCCTGTATTTCTGGGGCCGTTTTTCGGGCAGCCGTGTGCTGGTGTTCTCGCCGATGCTCTATGCGGGCGGCGACGTGCTGTACTCGCTGGGCGCGGTGATCCTCATCAACCTCGCCATCCTGATGTGCGCCGCCTGCGCCTACATGGTGCGGCGCAAGCTCTGGGCCTGGATGAACACCCGCTCCCGCCGGATCGGCGTGCTGGTGACAGTGATCGTCCTGGCGATCGGCGTCATCGTGTACTCCCAGTCCGCCCTGCGCAGCATCGCGCTCAACTCCGGCTTCTCGCTCGAAATCTATAAGCTGGGACAGCTCTCGCCGTTCTGCATCATCGTATACCTGTCCTTCATCTCGATGCTGATCAGCGTGCCGCTGCTGGTGCAGCTGGCCGCCCCGGCCCTGCGGCGCCCGGACGGCCGCACCTTCGACGCCTTCTCGCTGACCGGGCGCGTGGTGTACGCGGCGCTCGTGGCGGCCTACCTGGTCGTGACGGCCGGCGTGCTGGGCTTCCAGAAGGAACAGGACCGGCTGGGCCTGATGGCGAACCGCCTTTCCTTCGACCGGGACATCGCGCTGGAGCTCCGCCTGCGGCGGGTGGAGGCGCAGATCGCCGACGACATGATCCTGTCCGCACTCTCGCATTTCGAGGGCACGGAACAGTCCATCCAGAGCCGTATTTCCGACTACTACCTTTCCGGCATCGACCGGGACTACCTGGTCTCGACGCGGGTGTTCAATGAATATAACAACACGCGCGAGGCGGCCGCCGAGTTCAGCTCGATGCTGCGGGACGGCGTGGCCATCGCTGAAAACTCCCGCTTCCTGTACGCGCGCCACGAGAACGGCCGCCCGTACTACGTGGGCGTGTTCTTCTACATGGCGGAGGACGGGACCATGTCGCGCGTGCTGGTGCGCCTCGAGCAGCGCGAAAGCCGCGGCGGCCGCGGCTACGCGGGCATCTTCGGCTTCTCGACGCCCGGCCAGGTCACCCTCCCGTCCGGCTATTCCTACGCCCGCTATTCCGGACGCGACATCAAGGCCTACAAGGGCAATTACCCTTATCCGACGCGCGTGGACGACGACCTCTACGTCCTGCTGTACGCGTCCGAGAGCGGACACCTCCAGACCGAGGGCTACACGCACTTCATGTACGTGGTCGGCGAAGGGGAAGCCGTTGTGATTTCACGCGCCAGCGTGGGGGTCCTGTCCTACATCATGGCGGGCGTGCTCGTGGGCCTGATCGCCTTCCTGGCGCTCTCCGTGGCCCTGCTGCGCCGGCCCAAGCCGAAGGTGTTCCGGCAGTCCTACTTCAAGTCGCGGATCTCCGGCGTGCTGCTCACCTCGCTGCTCCTCACCCTGCTGGTGATGGCGCTCGTGAGTGTGCTCTTCGTGTACTCGCGCAACAACAGCAACCGCCAGACGGTCATGTCCGACAAGATCGGCTCCATCGTCGCGATGATGGATGCAGGCCTGCAGGATGCGGAAAACGTGAGCGCGATCAACTGGCAGTCGCTGCGCGTGCTGATGGAGCGCGTGGGCAAGGAGACCGGCTCGGACATCACGCTCTACACGCCTTCCGGCGTGCTGATGATGACCACCACCCCGATGGTCTTCGAGCAGCTGATGGTCACGGAGCGCATGAACGGAACGGCCTACTACAACATCATGTACCGCAACCGTCGCCACTACATCCAGGAGGAGCGGCTCGGCAGGCAGAAGTTCTACAGCATGTACGCTCCGCTCTTCGCCTCGGACGGTTCGATGGTGGCCATCCTCTGCTCTCCGTACAATGAAGATACCTACGACTTCGAGGAAGACGCCGTGATGCACTCGGTGACGATCCTCTCGCTCTTCCTGCTCTTCCTGCTGATGGCGCTCTTCATGGTGGCGCGTATCGTGGACCGCATGTTCAAGCCGCTGAGCGAAATGAGCTCCAAGATGGCCAGCGCCGACCTGAACAGCCTCGAATACATCGACTACGACCGGGACGACGAGATCTCTTCCATCGTCCAGGCCTACAACCGCATGGTCTCCGAGCTGTCCGAGAGCTCGCGCAAGCTGGCGCAGGCCGAGCGCGACAAGGCCTGGAGCGGCATGGCGCGCCAGGTGGCGCACGAGATCAAGAACCCGCTGACCCCGATGAAGCTGCAGCTCCAGCGGGTGATCCGCCTCAAGGAAAAGGGCGACCCGGCCTGGCAGACGCGCTTCGAGGAGGCGAGCCAGGTAATCCTCGACCATATTGATATCCTGACCGACACGGCCAACGAATTCTCCACCTTCGCGAAGCTCTATACCGAGGAGCCGACGACCATTGTTCTGGACAAGCTGCTCCGGGAAGAGATCTCGATGTTCGACAACAAGGAGAACATCAGCTTCGACTACTTGGGCCTTTCCGACGTGCAGATCCGCGGCCCGAAGCCGCAGCTCACGCGCGTGTTCGTGAACCTGCTCGGCAACGCCGTGCAGGCCATCGGCGACGCGCCGGACGGCCGCATCGTGGTGTCGCTGCGCAAGAGCAGCACGGACGGCTTCTGGGACGTCGTCGTGGAGGACAACGGCCCCGGCGTCTCCGACGAGAATATCGAGAAGCTCTTCACGCCGAACTTCACCACCAAGAACGGCGGTTCCGGCCTCGGTCTCGCCATCAGCCGGAGCATCCTGGAGCGCTGCGGCGCCACGATCTCCTACTCCAGGTCCTTCACGCTCGGCGGCGCCTGCTTCACGGTCCGCTATCCGAAGGACTAGGCCTTCCTATTAGAAAAAGAATGGCCCGGCTGCGTGTGCAGCCAGGCCATTAATCTGTATGGATCGTTCGCTTACGCGCGGCCGCCGTAGGAGCGGTCAGCGGTGTTGACGTTGATCTTCTCGCCCGTCTCGATGAAGAGCGGAACCATCACCTTGGCGCCCGTCTCGAGGGTGACCTCCTTGAGGGCGGAGGTGGAGGCGGTGTTGCCCTTGACGGCCGGCTCGGAGTACGTGACCTCGAGGGTGACGTAGGTCGGGAGCTCGCAGGTCAGGCAGCGCTCCTCGCCCACGACGAACATCATTTCGACGTGCTGGCCTTCCTTCATCAGGTCGGCGTTCTCGACGAGGTCCTTCTGGAGCAGGATCTGCTCGTAGGTCTCTTCGTGCATGAAGTTGAAACCATCCTCCTCAGCGTAGAGGAACTGGTAGGGACGACGCTCGACTTCGATCGTCTCGATCTTCATGCCGGCGGTGAACGTATTCTCCAGGATGTTGCCGTTCTCCAGGTTGCGGAGCTTGGTCTTCACGAAAGCGGGGCCCTTGCCCGGCTTCACGTGCTGGAACCAGACGATCTGGCACGGCTTGCCGTTGTACTTGAGGAAAAGTCCGTTCTTAAAATCAGCTGTTGTTGCCATAAAAAACTATCTCTTATTGGTTTGATTTCGTGTATAACCGGGCAAATTTACGGATTTGCCTCAACTATTGCAAATTTTTGATGGCGGCGGCCACTTCTTCCAGCAGCCACTTGGGCGTGGAAGTGGCGCCGCACACGCCCACCCGGTCGTCCGGACGGAACCATTCCGCGCGCAGCTCGGACGGGGAGCCGATGTGCCAGGTGCGGTCATTGGCGCTGCGGCACAGCTCGCTCAGCACCTTGCCGTTGGAGCTGTCCCGGCCCGAGACGAACACGATGGCGTCGTGGCTGCGGGCGAATTCGGAGAGCTCGCGGTGGCGGGAAGCCACCTGCTTGCAGATGGTCGCGTGGATCTTCAGCTCGGCGCCAGCCATCATGTTCGAAAGGTACTGTTGGATGTGCAGATACCCTTCCGGGCTCATCGTCGTCTGGGAGAAAAGCTCGATGTCGCGGTAAGTGCGCAGGGTGCCGTCCGCAATGCGGGCGCGCAGCTGCTCCAGGTTCTCGACCACGGTCACGCCGCCGTCCACCTGGCCCACCAGGCCGAGGACTTCGGGGTGGCCAATCTTGCCGAAAATCACGATCTGTCCCTCCACCGGCGCCATGCGACGGCGCGCTTCGCGGATCTTTTTCTGCAGTTCCAGCACCACCGGGCAGGTGCAGTCAACGATCTTGAAGCCCAGTTCCTGGGCACGTTTATAAACATGCGGCGGCTCGCCGTGCGCCCGGATGAGCAGGGTCTCCTCCGGGACGGGGTCGCGCATCTCGCGCAGGTCTTCGGTATCGATGGTCACGAGGCCGCGCCCCTGCAGGCGCCTGAGCTCTTCTTCGTTGTGGACGATGGCGCCCAGGGAATACAGTTTCCCGCCTTTGGCGAGGATTTCCTCCGCCGTGCCGATGGCCCGGATCACGCCTCCGCAGAAGCCGGAGTGCGGGTCGATCTCTACCTGCATCATACCTCCTCCGGTGCGTTCAACAGGCCAAATTTCCCGCGGATGAGGCCCTCCACCCAGGCGATTTCCTCGGTGAGGGTCATTTCAGAGTTGTTCAGTTCGAAGGCGTCCTCGGCCCGGCGCAGCGGGGAGGTCTCGCGGTGGGAGTCGATGTAGTCGCGCTCCTGGAGGTTCTTCAGCACTTCTTCGAAAACGGGATTCTCTCCCTTGGACACCAGCTCGTCAAAGCGGCGCTGCGCGCGCACTTCGGGACGGGCGGTCATGAAGATCTTGATCTCGGCGTTCGGGAAGACGGTGGTGCCGATGTCGCGGCCGTCCATCACGACGCGGCCGGCGGCGGCGAAGGCGTGCAGGCGCTCGTCCACATAGTTGCGGACGTACGGCACCGCCGCGATCGGGCTCACCTGCGCGGACACTTCCATCGTGCGGATTTCTTTCTCAATATTGCGCTCACCCAGGTGGAGCACCGTCCCGGGCGCGAAGTGCAGGTCCAGGCCCGCCAGGGCCTTTTCCAGGGCCGGGTCGATGGTGTTGTCCGGGGCGATCAGCCCCTGCTCCTGCGCGAAGAGGGTCACGCCGCGGTACATCGCGCCGGAGTCCAGGTACAGGAAGTCGAAGTGTTTCGCGATCAGCCGTGCGAAGGTGCTCTTCCCGGTGGAAGAGAAGCCGTCGATGGCGATGGTGATGTCAGGAAAGCGCATAATTACTGTGGTTTGGTTTTTTCGTACTCGGCGCGGGCGCGCTCCACGGAAACGGAGCGCTTGAGCACGAAGCCCGAACCGAGGTATTTGGTGCGGACGTCTTCGTCGGCGGCCAGCTCCTGCGGGGTGCCCTGCTGGAGGATCGTGCCCTCGTAGAGGAGGTACGCGCGGTCCGTGATGGCGAGGGTTTCGCCCACATTGTGGTCCGTGATGATGACGCCGATGTTGCGGTATTTCAGTTTGGCGATGATGTACTGGATGTCTTCGACGGCGATCGGGTCCACGCCCGCGAAGGGTTCGTCGAGCAGGATGAACTTGGGGTCGATGGCGAGGGCGCGCGCGATCTCGCAGCGGCGCCGCTCGCCGCCGGAGAGCTGGATGCCCAGGGATTTGCGCACCTTGGAGAGGTTGAATTCGTCGATCAGCGACTCCAGCCGGCGCTCCCGCTCCGGCTTGGGGATGCCGCGCATTTCCATCACGGACACGATGTTGTCTTCGACGCTCATCTTGCGGAACACGGAGGCGTCCTGCGGGAGGTAGCCGATGCCTTTCTGCGCCCGCTGGTACATCGGCAGGCCGGTGATCTCTTCGTCATCCAGGAAGACGCGGCCTTCGTTGGGGACGATCTGGCCGGTGATCATGTAGAAGCTGGTGGTCTTGCCGGCGCCGTTCGGGCCCAGGAAGCCGACGATTTCTCCTTGCTGGACTTCCATCGACACGCCTTTGACGACCGTGCGGACGCCGTACTTCTTGACCAGGTTCTCGCAATGCAGTTTCATCTCGCAGCTATTTGATATCCAGTCCGAGGTCCACCACCAGGTTGCGGACCTCTTCGTTCTTGCTCATCAGGTCCTCCGCTTTTTCGGAGGGCATGTAGATTTTCTTTTCCTGTTCTTCTTCGGGCAGGACCGTGGGTTCGAGGCGGAGTTTGCCGCAGCCTGTCAAGCGGGCGAATTTGCTCTCCAGGTCGCGCAGGATGCGCTCTTCGATCCATTTCTTCTGCGCCTCGTTGGTCACGGTGAAGGCGACGACCTTGCGGCCGTCTTCTTCGCGGAAGCTCAGGTTGGCGTTGGACAGGGCGTTCGCCAGGCGCGGCTGGCTCGCGAACTGCGCCGCCAGATCCTTCCACTGGCTGGCCAGCACGCCGTCCTCCGGCAGCGCCTCCGGCTTCTCCTCCGCGGCCTGCGCCGCCATCGCCGGCATCACTTCCACCTCTTCCTCATCCATCAATGCACTCAGAGACAACGACGATGCTTTCTTTCTTCCGGCCGCGGTGGGGCTGCTACCCCCCGAAACTTCGCGCTTCGCGCTCATCCCTCCCAAGCTGTCGCTTGGGCCCCTCCCGTTCACGAGGCCACGGGCGGCCACGGTTTCGGGGGGCAGCACCCCACCGCCAGCCTCCGAAGAATTATCCGTAGACTGAACTTGCTCGCGCATTGCTACCGGTTCCTGGCTTGACTCTGAGCGAAGCGAAGACGCCGTCAGGCGTCGCGACGGAGTGTCAGCGAGACTTCCGGAGGAAGTCGAAGCAACGGAGTCGCCGCCCGCAGCGGAAGCGGAGGGCGATGCCCCCTTCATAGGGGGCTCCGCGGAGCGGTGGGGGTTTGAAGCAGAGGCGGGAGCCGAAGGCGCCGCCGATGAAGCTGGCATTTGCAAAAATGCCAGCTTCATCAGGGCGAATTCGATGTGGAGGCGGGGGTTGGTGGCGAGGCGATAGCCAGCCTCGCAGGCGGTGGTGACGCCCAGGGCGTCGTAGAGCCATTTCACACTGCAGCGTTCACCCTGCTCCTTGTAGCGGGCCTTCAGCGAATCCGGCAGGTCCAGCAGGGCCTCCAGGCCGCCCGTGCGGCTCACCAGCAGGTCGCGCAGATGCGCGCTCAGCGCCGCCACGAAATGCTGCGCATTGAAGCCCTTCGAGAGAATCTCGTCGAAGATCAGCAGCGCCGTGGCGTAATCGCCCGCCAGGGCGGCGTCCACCAGGCGGAAGCTGAACTCGTAGTCCAGCACGCCCAGGTTGCGGATCACATCCTCGTAGTGGATGTCCGTGCCGCAGAACGCGACCGTCTGGTCGAAGAGCGTCAGCGCATCGCGCATGGCGCCGTCGGCCTTGTGGGCGATCACGTGCAGGGACTCGTCGTCCACCGTGATCCCCTCCTTGCCGGCGATGTCCCGCAGATTGCGGACAATGTCGGCCACGCCGATGCGGTTGAAATCGTAGGTCTGGCAGCGGCTCAGGATGGTCGGCAGGATCTTGTGCTTCTCCGTCGTCGCCAGGATGAAGATCGCGTGTGCCGGCGGCTCCTCAAGGGTCTTGAGGAAGGCGTTGAACGCCGACTGCGACAGCATGTGCACCTCATCGATGATATAGACCGAATAGCGGCCCACCTGCGGCGGGATCTGCACCTGGTCCATCAGCGCCTTGATATCGTCCACGCCGTTGTTGGACGCCGCATCCAGCTCGTGGATGCAGTACGAGCGCCCCTCGGCGAAAGACCGGCAGGAATCGCACTCGCCGCACGGCTCCAGGTCCGGACCCGGATTCGAGCAGTTGATGGTCTTGGCGAAAATACGCGCCGCGCTCGTCTTGCCGACGCCCCGGGGGCCGCAGAAAAGATAAGCGTGCGCGAGCTGGCCGCGCTGGATCGAATTCTTGAGGGTCCGCGCGATGTTGTCCTGTCCGATCAGCGACTCAAAAGAGTCGGGACGGTATTTGCGTGCTGATACAACGTAGTCTGACATAGTTTACAAATGTAATGAATTTTACGTAAATTTGCTCGTGTGAAAAGGCGATTGACCCATCTTTTTCTGACCCTCCTGCTCCTGGCCGCCGCCCTGCCGGTGTCCGGGCAGGGGAAGATTTACACCCGCAAGATGCGCCTGGCGGACTTCCCCACCAAGACCACCAAGATCGTGCTTGAGGGCCACTCCTTCCTGGAGCTCGCGCTGCGCGAAGAGATTGCCGTCCACTGGCGCATCTCCCCCTTCGAGTTCTGCGATTTGGAAGAATACGGACGCCTGCGCAACTCGTCCTCCTACTACTTCCTCACCCTGGCCCAGGAAGCGGGTCTGGCGTATCTGATCCTCGAAAAAGGCGGCAAGCCGGACGAAGAAGACCATCTCAAGAAACCCTTCGAAGTGATCCGGATGCCGATCGCCAGCGTGGACAACCCCACGGGGCGGGAACTCGTCTTCATGGGCGCCTTCATCGACATCATCCAGCGCTTCACGGAAGCGGCCATGACATCGGATAAAGTGGCCTACGGCGGCCTGGAATCGGCCAACCACATCCGCCTGCGCGGCCGCACGGTCTACTTCGACCCCGACCTGGCGGACGAAGCCTACCTGCGCGCCGAGCCGGGCGCCCTGCTCACGATTACCATCGCCCCGGAAGAACCCGGCCCCAGGACCGTCTGCTACAAGATGCTCATCGCGGCCGACACCCACGAGCTGCTCTCCTTCGAGCGCAGCCGCTACAAAGACCCCACCGACGGCCGCTTCACCGACGCCGAAGCCCGCCGCTTCTCCCGCCGCGGCGCCACGGTCGTGCGGTAGACGGGGATGCGTTCGGAGCTTTGCGACGCAGGGGGTCCGGGAGGTTAGCCCACCGGTAATAATATTCGCCGGGTCAAGCCCGGAATGGCTACAGGTTCACGTACGTCGTGACGTCCTCCGCGGAGATGGGTTCGCCGCCGAGGATGAGGAGGCGGTCGACGACGTTGTCGAGCTCGCGGATGTTGCCGGGCCAGTGCTTCTCCTGGAGAAGCTTCACGGCCTCGGGCGAGAAGGAACGCGGCTTGCTGCCGTCGGTGTACTTCCCGAGGAAATGCTCGATTAGGCGCGGAATGTCGTCGCGGCGCTCGTCCAGCGACGGCACGCGCACGACGATCACGCTGAGGCGGTGATAGAGGTCCTCGCGGAAATTCCCCTTCTCGATCTCAGCCTGCAGGTCCTTGTTCGTCGCCGCGATCACGCGCACATCCACCTCGATATCCTTGTCGGAGCCCACGCGGGAGAGCTTCTTCTCCTGCAGCACGCGCAGCACCTTGGCCTGCGCGGCGAGGCTCATGTCGCCGATCTCATCCAGGAAGAGCGTGCCGCCGTCGGCCTGCTCGAACTTGCCCTTGTGCTGCTTGATAGCAGAGGTGAAGGAACCCTTCTCGTGGCCGAACAGCTCGCTCTCGATCAGCTCGGAGGGGATGGCGGCGCAGTTCACCTCGATGAACGGCATCGCGCTGCGCTGGCTGAGCTGGTGGAGATTGCGGGCCACGAGCTCCTTGCCGGAGCCGTTCGGCCCGGTGATGAGCACGCGCGCGTCGGTGGGCGCCACCTTCGCGATCATGTCGCGGATGAGCTGCATCGGGGCGGACTCGCCGATCATGTCGGCGCCGTAGACCTTCTTCTTGAGCGCCTTGTTCTGCGAGGTCAGCGAGACCCGCTCGGAGGCGTTTTTGATGGTGATGAGAATGCGGTTCAGGTCCAGCGGCTTCTGCACGAAATCGAAGGCGCCCATCTTGATGCACTCGACGGCCGTCTCGATGTCGGCGTGGCCAGAAATCATGACCACGGCGCTGTCCAGACCCATCTCCGTGAGCTTCCCGAGCACCTCGACGCCGTCCATGCCGGGCATCTTGATGTCGCAGAAGATCACGTCGTATTTCTCTTTCTCCACCTGCTGGAGGCCGGAGGCTCCATCCTCGGCGGTATCCACCTCATAACCTTCGTCGGTGAGGATCTCCCCGAGGGAATTGCGGATCGCCCGCTCATCGTCGATAATCAGAACTTTCATAACGCGGAAGGGATTATCCAACAATCGCGCCATTCGCCAACACTTCCTGCGGCGTGATGAAGCGCATCGTGCCGTCGCCCTGCTTGGCCATCAGGATCATGCCGTGGCTCTCGATGCCGCGGATGGTCCGGGGCTTGAGATTGGCCAGGATGCAGATCTGCTTGCCGACCATCGCCTCGGGCGTGTAGAACTCGGCGATGCCGGACACGATGGTCCGCTTGTCGATGCCCGTATCGATGGTGAGTTTCAGCAGTTTATCGGTCTTGGGCACGCGCTCGGCCTCGAGGACCGTGGCGGTGCGGATGTCCATCTTCTCGAACTCCTCGAAGGTGCATTCCGCCTTCTGCGGCTCCACCTGCTTCGCGGCCTCGGCCTTGGCGGCCGCCTCGCGCTCGGCGCGGATGCGGTCCAGGCGGTCGAGCTGCTTCTGGATGGCGTCGTCCTCGATCTTCGCAAAGAGCAGCTCCGGCTCGCCGAGCTGGTGGCCGGCGGGCAGGACCTGCGGCCGGCCGAGGATCTCCCAGTCGAGGCCGGAACCCAGCATCGCGCGCAGCCGCGCCGCGGCGAACGGGGTGAAGGGCTCGAAGGCGATGGCGAGGTCCGCGCAGATCTGCAGGGAGATATTGAGGATCGTCGCGGTGCGGTCGAGGTCGGTCTTGGCGACCTTCCAGGGCTCCGTGTCGGAGATATACTTGTTGCCGATGCGGGCGATGCCCATGGCGTCCTTGAGCGCTTCGCGGAATTTGAAGCCCTCGATGTTCTTCTCCATCGAGGCCTTGAGCGCCGGGATCTCCGCGAGGACCTCCTTGTCGATGTCCTCGAGCGCGCCGCACGGCGGCACCTTGCCGCCGAAATATTTGTGCGTCAGCACCATGGCGCGGTTCACGAAGTTGCCGAAGATGGCCACGAGCTCGCTGTTGTTGCGCTGCTGGAAGTCCTTCCAGCTGAAGTCGTTGTCCTTGGTCTCGGGGGCGTTGGCCGTGAGCACGTAGCGGAGCACGTCTTCCTTGCCCGGGAAGTCCTGCAGGTACTCGTGCGCCCAGACGGCCCAGCCGCGGGAGGTCGAGATCTTGTCGCCCTCGAGGTTCAGGAACTCGTTGGCGGGGACGTTGTCCGGGAGGATGTAGCCGTCGCCGTAGGCTTTCAGCATGGCCGGGAAGACGATGCAGTGGAAGACGATGTTGTCCTTGCCGATGAAGTGCACCAGACGGGTGTCGGGCGACTTCCACCATTTCTCCCAGCTGTCCGGGAGAAGCTCCTGCGTATTGGAAATGTAGCCGATCGGCGCGTCGAACCAGACGTAGAGCACCTTGCCCTCGGCGCCCTCGACGGGCACGGGCACGCCCCAGTCGAGGTCGCGCGTGACGGCGCGCGGCTGCAGGCCGCCGTCCAGCCAGCTCTTCACCTGGCCGTAGACGTTGGAGCGCCACTCCTGGTGGCCGTCCAGGATCCACTCGCGCAGCCACTGCTCATAGTCCTGCAGCGGAAGGTACCAGTGGGTCGTTTTCTTCTTGATCGGCTCGGCGCCGCTGAGCTTGCTCTTGGGGTTGATCAGCTCCTCGGGGCTGAGGGTGCTGCCGCACTTCTCGCACTGGTCGCCGTAAGCGCCCTCGTTGCCGCACTTGGGGCAGGTGCCCACGATGTAGCGGTCCGCGAGGAACTGCTTGGCCTCGGGGTCGTAGTACTGCTCGCTCTCCTTGGTGATGAACTTGCCCTCCTCGTAGAGCTTGCGGAAGAAGCCGGAGGCGTTCTTTTCGTGCACCTTGGAGGAGGTGCGGCCATAGATGTCGAAGTGGATGCCGAGCCCTTCGAAGGAGTCCTTGATGATGCCGTGGTAGCGGTCCACGATGTCCTGCGGGGTGCATCCCTGCTGGCGGGCCTTGATCGTAATCGGCACGCCATGCTCGTCGGAGCCGCAGACATACAACACTTCCCGGCCGCGCATCCGCAGGTAGCGGACATAGATATCAGCCGGCACATAGACACCGGCCAGGTGGCCGATGTGGATAGGACCGTTGGCGTAAGGCAACGCACAGGTCACGAGGGTTCTTTTGAATTGTTTGTCCATTATTTTGTGTTTTTTTCTCTTCCCATTCTTTGTTTGATCCGCCGCTGCGCGGCCTGGATCTTGACCATCTCCTGCAAGATGCCGGGTTCCTGCTCCGGCGTTGCATCCGGCAGCTGCCGGCGCAGCGTTTCGTAGCGGTCCTGCATGCGCCGTTCGGCGTAGCCGAGGATGGCGCGCGGCACCTGCGCGACGAGCCACGAGGCCGTGGTCGTCATCGATTTTTCAAAGGCCTCCACGGTCAGCTGGTACTTCTCGGTGGAGAGCTGCGAGACCACCTCCGCAATGCGGCGGTCCGGCGCGTCAAGCATGCGCTTGACAATCTCCTGCTGGCCGTAGCCCTCGTCATAGAGGGCATAAAAGGCATCGTAGACGGCGGCGTAGGCGCTGTTGGCCATGCGCGTGCCGTCGCTGAAGGCATCGCGGATGAAGTCCGCGACGCTGGGCTTGTCCTGCTCATTGCCGCTGTAGTAGTCCGAGTCGGACTCGAAGTCCAGCTCGTCGCAGCCATGGCGCAGCAGGAAATAGAGCAGGTCGCGCTCGGACGGGCCCAGGATGCGGTTCTCCTCCTGGATCGTCGGCTGCACGACCGGTTCGGGCGCCGGCTGTTGCGCATCGGAGACCACCGTGTCGTAGGCGCTCGGCGGGAGGTCGTTGCGGCGGCGCCGCTCCTCGCGCTCCGCGGCCTTGAGGGCGTCTTCCTGCAGCTTGCGGCGCGTCCGGTTGATGCGGTCGAAGAGGATCGCCACCTCGATGCCGAACTGCTGCGCCGTCGCCTCCGCGTAAGTGGAGCGCTTGACGGCGTCGGGGATCTGCGCGATCGTGTCGGCGATGTCGTTGATCAGGCCGGCCTTCTTGAGCGGATCGCCCGCCGCCTCGGAGAGCAGCAGGTCCGTCTTGAAGACGATAAAGTCTTTCTCATTTTGCGCGATGTACTCGCGCACCTCATCGCGGCTGTGCTTGCGGGAGAAGGAGTCCGGGTCGTCCCCGTCGGGGAGCAGCACCACGTGGACGTTCATTCCCTCGGCGAGCACCATCGGGATGCCGCGCAGCGCGGCGTGGATGCCCGCGGAGTCGCCGTCGTACATGATGGTGATGTTCTCCGTGAACTTCTTGATCAGGCGCACCTGCTCCACCGTGAGGGAGGTGCCGCAGGAGGCGACGACGTTGGTGATGCCGAGCTGGTGCATCATCACCACGTCCACGTTGCCCTCCACGAGGATGCAGCGGTCCTCCCGGGCGATATCGCTCTTCGCGAAATAGATACCCAGCAGGTTGCGGCTCTTGATGTAGATCTCCGTCTCCGGCGAATTGACGTACTTCGCGGGGTTGTCCGCCCGGAGCGTGCGCCCGCTGAAGGCGATCACGCGCCCGCTCACGGAGTGGATCGGGAACATCACGCGTTCGCGGAATTTGTCCGCGAGCGAGCCGTCCTCGTTCTGCACCGCCAGGCCGGCGCCCAGCAGGTACTCATCCTTGTAGCCGGCGGCGCGGGCGGCGTCCACCAGGCCCGTGCGGGCCGACGGTGCCCAGCCCAGGCCCCAGCGCTCGATGGTGGCGTCCTCGATGCCGCGGGAGCGGTAGTACTGGTAGCCCACAGCGCGGCCTTCGCCGCCCTGGAGTTGTTCGGAAAAGAATTTGCGGGCGAATTCGGACACCAGCAGCAGGCTCTCGCTGCGCTGCCGGCGGGCGATCTCCTCGGCGGATTCCTCCTCCTCGACGATCTCGATATGGTATTTGCGGGCCAGGTAGCGAAGGGCTTCCACGTAGGAGCAGTGCTCCTGCTCCATCACGAAGCCCACGGCCGTGCCGGCCTTGCCGCAGCCGAAGCACTTGTAGATACCCTTGGAGGGCGACACATAGAAGGAGGGCGTCTTCTCATTGTGGAACGGGCAGCAGGCCACAAAATTGGCCCCGCGGCGCTTCAGCGTCACGTAATCGCTCACCACGTCCGCGATCTGCGCGGTGTCCAGAATCAGATTGACGGTCTCCTGCGGTATCACTGCGCTATCTCACATAGGAATTTCAGGCGGACCAGCCGGACCTCGTTCTCATAATAGTCGGGGCCAAGGGCGTCCATGGCGGCCTGGACGTCGTCCGACGTCGCGTCCTCCTTGAAATACCGATAGATTTCCTCGACGATCTCCTCGTCGAGGTTGTTTTCAATGTAATAGTCCAGATTGAGTTTGGTGCCGCTGGAGACGATGGCCTCGATCTCGCTGAGCAGCTCGTCCATGTCCATCTCGCGGGCCTCGGCGATGTCCTCGAGGTCCATCCGGCGGTCGATGCTCTGGATGATGGCCACCTTGGCAGCCGACTTGTTCGGCGTGGATTTCACGACGAAGTCGTCCGGGCGTTCGATTTCGTTTTCCTCGACGTATTTCTTGATCAGCTTGATGAACTCTTCGCCGAACTTGCGGGCCTTGCCTTCGCCCACGCCCTGGCAGCTCTTGAGCTCTTCGAAGGTGATCGGGTAGAGGATGGACATGTCTTCCAGGGCCGGATCGCCGAAGATGATCCAGGGCTGGAGTTTGAGACGCTTGCCCAGGTCCTTGCGGAGGTCCTTGAGCATGGACAGCAGCATCGGGTCGCCCGCTCCGCCGCCGGCCTTCATCGCCACGGCAGCCGCTGCGGCCTCCTCGTCGTCTTCATCGTCTTCGCCGCCGCCGGCGAAGACGCGGTCCTCCACGAGCTTCAGCTCCCAGGGATCCGCGGCAAACTGACGGCCGAGGTCCGTGACATGGATCAGGCCGTAGGTCTCGATCTCCTTGGTCAGCAGGTGGGCGATCAGCCCCTGGTGGATGACGGTGCACCAGAATTTCTCGGAGTGGGGCTTGCCCGCGCCGAAGAATTCCAGCTCGTCGTGCTTGTAGGACTTGGTCAGCGAATTGCTCACGCCCGCGAGGATGTTCGCGAGGTGGTCCAGCTTGAAGTGCTCCGGGAGCGCCTCGATGAGGCGGATCACCAGCTGCATCTCCTTGCGGCCGTCGAAGGTCGGCTTGGGATGCACGCAGTTGTCGCAGCAGTGGCAGTTCTCGTCCGGGTAGTCCTCGCCGAAATAGTTCAGCAGGAGCTTGCGGCGGCACTGGCTGGATTCCGCGTACGCAAGCACCTCGGAGAGCAGCTGACGGCTGATCTCCTGCTCGGCGATGGGCTTGCCCTGCATGAATTTCTCCAGCTTCTGGATGTCCTTGTAGCTGTAGTAGGCAATGCAGAGGCCCTCCTGGCCGTCGCGGCCGGCGCGGCCCGTCTCCTGGTAGTAGCTCTCGATGCTCTTGGGGATGTCGTAGTGGATGACGAAGCGGATGTCCGGCTTGTCGATGCCCATGCCGAAGGCGATCGTGGCCACGATCACCTGCACCTCCTCCATCAGGAACTTGTCCTGGTTCTCGGCGCGCACCTTGGCGTCCAGGCCGGCGTGGTACGGCAGGGCCTTGATGCCGTTGATGCAGAGCAGCTCGGCCATCTCCTCGACCTTCTTGCGGCTGAGGCAGTAGATGATGCCGGACTTGCCGGGGTTCTGGCGGATGAACTTGATCAGGTCCTTTTCCGGGTCCACCTTGTCCCGGATCTCGTAGTAGAGGTTCGGGCGGTTGAATGAGGACTTGAAGACGGCGGCGTCCGGGATGCCGAGGTTCTTGAGGATGTCGCTCTGCACCTTGGGCGTGGCCGTGGCCGTGAGCGCGATAATGGGCGCGCGGCCGATCTGGTCCACCAGCGAGCGGATGCGGCGGTACTCCGGACGGAAGTCGTGGCCCCATTCGGAGATACAGTGCGCCTCGTCCACGGCGTAGAAGGAGATCTTCACCTCCCGCAGGAGCTGGACGTTCTCGTCCTTCGTCAGGGACTCCGGCGCCACGTACAGCAGCTTGGTCTTGCCGGCGAGCAGGTCCTCGCGGACCTCGTCGATCTGCTGGCGCGTGAGCGAGGAATTGAGGAAGTGCGCGATGCTCCCCTCCCCGGCCACGAAGCCGCGGAGCAGGTCGACCTGGTTCTTCATCAGGGCGATCAGCGGGGAGATGATAATGGCCGTGCCTTCCATCACCAGAGCCGGCAGCTGATAACACAGCGACTTGCCGCCTCCGGTGGGCATCAGGACGAAGGCATCACCCCCTCCAATCAGGTGCGTGATGATCTTCTCCTGGTCCGCCTTGAAGGCATCATAGCCGAAAAACTCCTTGAGAGTTTTGTGTATCAGTGCCGAATCGGGTTTCATAGATATTTAGTCTAAAGTATGAATGGCAAGTCCGGAACGGAGCTTGGGCTCAAACCAGGTGGTCTTGGGCGGCATGATATTGCCGGTGTCGGCAATATTGATGAGCTGCTGCATGCTGACCGGGTAGAGCGCAAACGCGACCTTCATCTCGCCGGAGTCGACGCGGCGGGAGAGTTCGCCCAGGCCGCGGATGCCGCCGACGAAGTCGATGCGGTCGGAGGTGCGGAGGTCCTTGATGCCAAGGATCTTGTCCAGCACCAGGTTGGAGAGGATGGTCACGTCCAGCACGCCGATCGGGTCGGCGTCGTTGTAGCGGCCGGGTTTCGCCGTGAGGCTGTACCAGACACCCTCGAAGTACATCGAGAAGTTGTGCAGGCCGTTCGGGTGGTAAATCTCGGAGCAGTGGCAGTGGCAGGGATATTCGCACTTGCACTCGCCGCCGTCCTTCGTGCAGTCGCATTTGCATTCGACGACGAAGTCTTCCTCCAGGGCCTTGAAGAACTCTTTCGGGCTCAGGCCGTTCAGGTCCTTCACCACGCGGTTGTAGTCGATGATGGCGAGCTGGCTCTCCGGGAAGCAGACGGCCATGAAGAAGTTGTACTCCTCGTTGCCGGTGTGGTTCGGGTTCTGGGCCTTCTTCTCTGCGCCCACGCGGGCGGCCGCGGCCGTGCGGTGGTGGCCGTCGGCCACGTAGAAGGCGTCCACGTCCTTCGTGAAGATCTCCGTGATGCGGGCGTTGACCGCATCGTCGTCGATCACCCAGAAGGTGTGCGTGAAGTCGTTCTCGTCGATGAATCTGTATTCCGGCGCGCCGGCGGCGGTCTTCGCGATGATCGCGCCGAGCTCAGCGTTGTCCTTGAAGGCGAAGAAGACCGGCTCGATGTTCGCGTTCTGGATGCGGACGTGGATCATGCGGTCGTCTTCCTTGTCCTTGCGGGTCAGTTCGTGCTTCTTGATGATGCCGTTGGCGTAGTCGTCCGTGTGCGCGCAGAGCACGATGCCGTACTGCGTGCGGCTGCCCATCGTCTGGGCGTAGACGTAGTACTTCTCTTTGTCCTCGCGGACCAGCCAGCCTTTCTTCTGCCAGGCCTGGAAGTTCTCGACGGCGCGGTCGTAGGTGCGCTGCTCGTGCTCGCCGGCGATCGGCGTGAAGTCGATCTCGGGCTTCGTAATATGCAGAAGGGATTTCTCCCCGGCCATTTTCCGGGCCTCTTCGGAATTCAAAACGTCATAGGGCGGCGCCGCGACTTCCGTCACGATGCCTTTCGGGGGCCGCAGTGCGGCAAAGGGTTTGACTCGTACCATTTTTCTATAGAAAACTATATTCGAAGATACGAATTAATTGTCAAAACACCAAATATGATTATAGCTTTACACTTTCCGCCGGGAGCAGGCAGGGTCCTGTCTGCTCCCACGCGGAAAAGGGACGGTCTGTCCTCAAAAAAGGCTTATTTTGAGGATAAGTGGCAGAAAAACCGGCTTCCGTCCTCATATTTAAGCCTCATTTTGAGGATATATCTCGGGGAAAGGCAAGGGCCGTGCACAAAAAGGGGCGTTTTTGCGCACGGAAAACGAAATTCGCCGGGCAGAGCCGGCGAATGACGTATGAGAGCCCGATCGGGTCGGGGATGACGGCCCGAGAGGGCCGCGAAGATTACTTGTTCAGCTGGAACTTCGTGCAGCCGTCCTTGAAGAAGGACACGATCTGGCGGGCGGCGGCGAGGCCGGCGTTCAGGTTGGCCTCGGCGGTCTGGGCGCCCATCTTCTTGGGCGTGGCGAAGACGCGCATGCCGAACTGCTCCTGCAGGGCGGCGAGGTTGTCCGGAGCCACGTCGGCGACGTACTTGAGGTCCGGGCGCTCGGCGAGGGCCTTCTCCAGGCCCGCCTCGTCGATGACCTCCTTGCGGGCGGTGTTGACGAGGGTCGCGCCCTTCGGCATCTTCGTGATCAGGTCATACCCGATGCTGCCGATGGTCTGCGGCGTCGCAGGAATGTGCAGGGACACGTAGTCGCTGCCGGAGTAGAGCGCGTCGAGGGTGTCGACGGGCTCGGCACCGCCGGCGCGGATCTGGTCCGGCGTCAGGAACGGGTCGAGCGCCTTGACCTTCATGCCGAGGGCGGCAGCCTTGGCACCGACCAGGCGCCCGACGGCGCCGAAGGCCTGGATGCCGAGGGTCTTGCCCTGGACCTCCGAGCCCGTGGCCGGAGTGAACTGCGTGCGGGCCATGAAGATCATCAGCGCGATGGCCAGCTCGGCCACGGCGTTGGCGTTCTGGCCGGGCGTATTCATCGCCACGATCCCCTTCGCCGTGCAGGCGGGGAGATCGAGGTTGTCGAAGCCGGCGCCGGCGCGCACGACGATCTTGAGCTTCGGCGCGGCGGCAACGACCTCGGCGGTGACCTTGTCCGAACGGACGATCAGCGCGTCGGCGTCGGCGACGGCCGCGACCAGGTCGGCCTGGTCGGCATATTTCTCCAGGAGCGCGAGCTCATAGCCCGCTTCCTCGACAATCTGGCGGATGCCTGCGACCGCTGCGGCCGCGAAAGGCTTCTGGGTGGCAACGAGAACTTTCATGACTAGCCGCGGATCTTTTCGAATTCCTGCATGGCAGCCACGAGGGCCTCGACGTCCTCCTGGGTGCTGGCGTTGTAAAGGGAGGCGCGGAAGCCGCCGACGGAGCGGTGGCCCTTGATGCCCACGATGTCGCGCTCGGTGGCGAACTTCATGAACTCGTCCTGGAGGTCCTCATGACCCGGGGACATCACGAAGCAGACATTCATGATGGAACGATCCTCCTTGGCTGCGGTGCCGGTGAAGAGGCCGTTGCGGTCGATCTCGGCGTAGAGGGTCTCGGCCTTCTTGACGTCGATGGCGTGGATGGCGTCGATGCCGCCGATGCTCTTGAGCCACTTCAGGGTCTCATTCATCACGAAGATGGCGAAGACGGGCGGGGTGTTGAACATCGAAAGCTTGTCGATGTGCGTGCGGTAGTCGAGCATCGTCGGGAGGTAGCGGCTCACCTTGCCGAGCGTGTCGGTCTTGATGATGGCGAAAGCCACGCCGGCAGGGCCCGCGTTCTTCTGCGCACCACCGTAGATCATCGCGTACTTGCTCACGTCCACACGGCGGCTGAGGATGTCGGAGGACATGTCAGCGATGAGGGGAACGGGGCTGTCGAGGTCCGTGCGGATCTCCGTACCGTAGATCGTGTTGTTGGTGGTAATATGGAAATAATCCAGATCCTTCGGGATTTCGTAACCCTTCGGGATATAGCAGTAGTTCTTGTCGGCGGAGCTGGCTAAGGCAACGGCGTTACCCAGGCCCTGGGCCTCCTTGAGGGCCTTCTTGGCCCAGACGCCCGTCTCGAGGTAGCCGGCTTTGTGCTCCAGGTAGTTCATCGCAACATAGAGGAACTGAAGGCTGGCGCCGCCGCCCAGGAAGACGACTTCGTAACCTTCGGGAATGCCGAGAATCTCCTTCCAGAGCGCACGGCACTCGTCCATCACTTCGTCCCAACCCTTGGTGCGGTGGGAAATGGAAATCAGGGATACACCGGTCCCCTTGAAGTCCTTGAGGGCTTCGATGGTGTTGTCGATGGCCACCTGCGGAAGCAGGCAAGGCCCGGCATTGAAGACATGTTTTTTGCCCATAATTCGAGGTAATACAAAATTTAGCCTATAAAGATACCTATTTTTTCCATCCTTTCCAAAAAGTCGCGCTCGAGCGTCGCGCGCACGCGAACTTCGAGGGTGCATTCCGCCAGGAAAGACTGCCCCCGCTGCGGCAGGTCCAGGTCCTTGACGAGCTTCATCACGGCCGGCAGGTCCCCATACGGGAAATGCAGGGTGTACCAGCGCCCGGCCACCTTCTCGACCACCTGCGCGGCCGCGAGGGCGTCCGCCGTGGAGGTCTTGTAGGCGCGGATGAGGCCGGGAATGCCGAGCTTGATGCCGCCGAAATAGCGGATCACGACCACCAGGATGTCGCTCAGCCCGGCGGAGTCGATCTGCCCGAGGATGGGGCGCCCGGCGGAGCCGGAGGGCTCGCCGTCGTCATTCGCCCGCCAGGGCTCACCGTCCAGGCCGAGCCGGTAGGCGTAGCAGTGGTGACGCGCATCGTGGTATTCCTTCTTGAGCGCGGCCACGATCTCCTTGATCTCCGCCTCGCTCTCGACAGGATAAGCGCGTGCGATGAATCGGCTCCCGTTGTCCTTGAAAAGCCCTTCGCTCGGCGCCCCGATGCTTTTATATGTGTCTTTTGCTGCCATTGGCGAATCAAAATTAGTGAATAATTCGTATCTTCGCAATATGAATTACAGATACAGAGTCACCCTCTCCGGTATCAAAGGCTTTTACCGGGTATACGTCGTGAACGGCGACAATTCGCTGTATACGTTCCATAAGCAGCTCCGCGCAGACCTCGAGTTCCCTATGGACCAGCCCATCCTCTTCAAGGCGCTCGGCGCCGAGGGAGAGGTCGTGGCGCGCTACGCGCTCATGGACATCGGCTACGGCGCCGTGGACAACGTGACCATCGCCGACACCATCAAGGCCGGGGTCGCCAGTTTCGTGTATTTCTATGACATCGCATCCAAGAAGAACGTGATCATCACCCTGGAGGGCGAGACCTCCGAGGTCACGGCCACGCCGCGCGTCGTCGAGACCAAGGGTCCCATTCCCCTGGAGTTCGAGAACGGCTACGTCGCCTTCGAGGACCTGCCGGAAGAGCGCCGGCACCTGCCGGGCGAGGCCCGCGGGGGCGATGATGAAGACGATGACGACGAGGATGATGAAGATTTCGACGACGAAGACGAGGACGATGAGGAGGATGAGGACAAGGACGAAGAAGAGCTCCTCTACGACGAAAACGAATAACAAAGAAAGCCACCCGGTCGGGTGGCTTTCTTATTAGATTCCGGGTCAGGCCCGGAATGATTATTTCTTCTTGGTCTCCTCGACCGGTGCGGGCTCCACGTACGGGGCGACCTTGGTCAGTTCGACGTTGAAGAGGAGCACGGAGTTGCCCGGGATGGTCTGCTGACCCTGCTCGCCATAACCGAGTTCGGACGGGATGAAGAGGTCGATCTTGCCGCCTTCGCCGATGAGCTGCAGGCCCTCGGTCCAGCCGGGGACGACGCGGTTGAGCGTCAGGCGGATCGGCTCGGCGTCCTCGGACACCTGGTCAAACACGGTACCGTCGAGGAGGGAGCCCTTGTAGCGCACCCACACGGTGTCCTGCGGACCCGGCTTCACATCGTTACCGGCCTCGATGATCTTGTACTGCAGGCCGGACTCGGTCGTGACGACGCCGTCCTTCTTGCCGTTGGACTCGAGGAACTTCTCGCCCTTCTGCTTGTTCATCATGGAAAGGCCGCTGCTGCGCTTCTCCAGGAAGTTGTTGAACAGGTCGTTCATCTTGTTCGGGTCCACCTTGAACTGCTTGACGAAGTCAGGATCCTGGACATTGCCCTTCGCGTTCACGAAATCCTTCATACCCTTGACGATCTCGCCATAGTTGAGGTCGGAACCGAAGTCATATCCCTTCAGGAAAGAACCGAAGTTGATACCGAGCAGGTAGCTCACGGAGTCAATCTGAGCCCGGGAGGGCTGGAATTCTTTGGGGAGCTGCTCCCCCGGCTTGCTCGTGCAAGCCACCACTGCAAGTCCCATCAGCAGGACTGCAAAAAACTTGTTTGCTTTCATTAATATTAATATTTAACTAATCTCTTACAACTCCCAAGCCAGGGCGGAGGCGCCGAGGATGGCGGCGTCGGACTCCTTGAGCTCGGAGAAGACAATCTGCACCTTACCCTTCCAGATCTTGAGCAGGTTGTCCTCCATCGCGCGCTTCATCGGCTCGTAGAGGAACTCCTTGGCGCGGGCCAGGCCTCCGAAGAGCACGATGGCCTCCGGAGCGCTGAACGCCACAAAATCCGCGAAGCTCTGGCCGAGCAGCGTACCCGTATAGTCGAACAGGCGGAGCGAGAAATTGTCGCCCTGCTTGGCCGCATCGTAGATGTCCTTGGAGGTGATGTTCTGCAGCTCGCGCAGCGGGGTCGGCTGGCCGGAGGCCTCCAGCCATTCGCGCGCCGTACGGGCGATGCCGATGGCGGAGCAGTAGGCTTCGAGGCAGCCGGTCTTGCCGCAACCGCACATACGTCCGTTGTTGCGGACGACGCTGGTGTGGCCCAGCTCGCCGGCGAAGCCGTCATGGCCGTAGAGGACCTTGCCGTCCACCACGATGCCGCTGCCGACGCCGGTGCCGAGGGTAATCATGATAAAATTCTTCATACCGCGCGCAGCGCCGTAGGCCATCTCGCCCACCGCCGCCGCATTGGCGTCGTTGGTCAGCGACACAGGCACGCCGCAGGCGTCGGAAAGCTTCTTGGCCAGGGGAACGGCCTCTTTGGCCGCCCAGGCGAGATTGGGGGCGAATGCCACCTCTCCCGTATAATAGTTGCCGTTCGGCGCACCGACGCCGATACCGCGGATATCCTCCATGGTCTTGTCGGCCGCAACCACGCAGGCCTTCACGGCATCGGCCAGGGCGTCAATATAGGCGTTTGCGTCCTCGCCGAAGGTGTCCGTACGGATCACGCTCTGCGCCAACACTTCGCCGCGGGCGTCCACGACGCCGATCTTGGAGGTCTGGCCTCCGATGTCAACACCGACTACATATTGTCTTGCCATAATTCTCTCTGTTTATCGATTAGTCCACAGGAATGTCCTTGTTCACGTTCTTGCTGCCCCAGACAGCGTAGAAGAGGATGTAGGCGAGCATCGCGATGACCAGCCAATAGGAGGCCATGTAGCTGACGTTCTTCGCGATGACGTCCTGGAGGAGGGGCATGATGCCGCCGCCGACCACCATCATCATGAAGATGCCGGAAGCCTGCTCGGTGTACTTGCCGAGGCCCTCGACGGAGAGGTTGAAGATGGCGCCCCACATCACGGAGGTGCACAGACCGCAGAGCACGAAGAGCAGGGCGGTCACGGGGACGCTGTGCATCACGAAGCCCTGGCCGGCCACGTAGCCCGGCATGGACACCATGATGTCCTTCGGCAGCACGATGCCCAGGAAGATGAGCAGGATGGCCACGGAGGACAGGGTCACCAGCTGGGTGCGGGTGCTGACCTTGCCGCTGATGAGGGAGCTGCACAGACGGCCCACCATCATGAGCAGCCAGTACATGGCGGCGATGGCACCGCCGATGGCGGCGGCACCAAGCGTGCCGGCGGCGAAGGCGCCCTTGCCGTTCGGGTCGGACAGGAAGAAGTTCAGCTGGGAAGGAATGCCGATCTCAATGCCGACATAGAAGAAGATGGCCACGATGCCGAGCACGCAGTGGCGGAACTTCCACGGGCTGGCCTCGTACTTGACGGACTTGCGCTCCTGCGCAGGCTCGGGAATCTTCACGAAGGAAATGATGACGAACGCCACGGCGAACACACCCATCGCGATGAAGAGCAGCGGAGCCACGTCGGACATGGAGGTCTTGTCCGTGACCGTGCCGATGAGCACACCCACCAGGAACGGAGTCAGCGTGCCGGACAGGGAGTTCAGCGTGCCGCCGATCTGGATGAACTGGTTGCCGCGGTTGCCGCCGCCGCCCAGGATGTTCAGCATCGGGTTCACGACGGTGTTCAGCATGCAGACGCAGAAACCGCAGATGAAGGCGCCGAGGAGGTAGATGACGAGCGAACCGCCGCCGACCTTGCTGGAGAGCCACTGGACGAACACGCCGACGAGGCCGACGGCCAGGGCGATGAGCGTCGTTTTCTTATAGCCCACCTTGACCAGCATCTTACCTGCGGGGATACCCATGAACAGATATGCGGCGAAGTTCATCAAGTTTCCAAGCATACCGGCGTTGGAATACTTGACCTGCCAGATGTTGCCGAACGGCGCGGCCATGTTGGTGACGAACGATATCATCGCGAAGATGAAGCACATCGTGATGACTGCCACCATGTTAACTTTTTTCTTTTCCATTTGCTATTAAGGTTTAGTATTGTGAATTCTGGGTTATTCCCCGAACTGGGAGGGTTTCGGCGCGAAGAGGCCGTAGAGCTGCGCGTCAATCATGTCGGTCACCTTCTCGAAATCCTCGGGATTGTTGCCGAACTTGATGTTGTCGGCGTCGATGACCAGCAGGTTGCCGTCGTAGTCTTTAATCCAGTTCTCGTATTTCTCGTTCAGGCCGGTGAGGTAGTCGATGCGGATACTCTTCTCGTACTCACGGCCGCGCTTTTGGATCTGGGAAATCAGGTTGGGGATGCTGGAACGGAGATAGATGAGCAGGTCCGGGTTGCCCACCAGCGACATCATCAGGTCGAAGAGGTCGGTGTAGTTCTCGAAGTCACGGGTGCTCATCAGGCCCATGTCGTGCAGGTTGGGTGCGAAGATGCGGGCGTCCTCGTAGATGGTGCGGTCCTGGATGATGACATCGTCGGTCTTCGCGATCTCCACCACGTCCTTGAAACGCTTGTTCAGGAAGTAGATCTGGAGATTGAAGGACCAGCGCTCCATGTCCTCATAGAAATCGGACAGGTACGGATTGAAGTCCACGGACTCGAATTTCGGGATCCAGCCATAATGTGCGGCCAGCATCTTGGTGAGCGTGGTTTTTCCGCTGCCGATGTTTCCTGCGATCGCAATATGCATATATCTCTGTTTCTTTATAGCTTACAAATGTACAAATTATTTGAATAGGCCGAACAGTTCAGCGTCAATCTTGTCGGTAATCTGGGCGAAGTCCTCCGGATTGTTCTCGAAGTCCAGGTGGTCGGCGTCAATCACCAGCAGCGGGTCCTTGTAGGCCTCGATCCACTTCTCATAGCGCTCGTTCAGGCCGGCCAGGTACTCCAGGTTCATGCTCTGCTCGTACTCGCGGCCGCGCTTCTGGATCTGCTCCACCAGGTGCGGCACGCCGCAGCGCAGGTAGATCAGCAGGTCCGGCGGATTGACCATCGACATCATCAGGTGGAAAAGCTGCATGTAGGTGTCATAGTCGCGGTCCGACAGGTTGCCGAGCGCATGGTTGTTGGCCACGAAGATCTCCACACCTTCAAGAATCGTGCGGTCCTGGATGATGACGTCCTCGGATTTCGAAATTTCCAGCAGATCCTGGAAGCGCTGCGCCAGGAAATAGGTCTCCAGATTGTACGACCAGCGCGGGATGTCTTTGTAGTAATCCTCCAGGTAGGGATTGTAGGTCACGGCCTCGTAGCGCGGCGTCCAGCCGTAGTAAGCGGCCAGTTTGCGCGTCAGCGTGGTCTTGCCGCTGCCGATATTTCCAGCGATTCCGATATGCATGTCGCCACAATAGGTGTAACATACAAATTTAACATAAGTTTTGTAATTTTGCCAAGCAAAAGACGCAAAGAAATGCTCAATATCCGCTCTATCGGCTGTAACCTCCTTCAGGAGCGTTGCTACGTGGTCTGGCGTGAAGCCGGCCGCTGCGTGCTTGTCGATCCCGGCTGCTACGGCGCCGACGACCTCGAGACGCTCGAAGACCTCCTCACGGAGGAGCACCTGACCCCCGAGGCCATCCTGCTCACGCACGCCCACTTCGACCACATTTTCGGCGTCAAGCCGCTCCAGGACCGCTTCGGCGGCATCCCGGTTTACCTGCACCCTGCCGAACGCGTCATTCTGGACTACAGCGCCGACATGGCCGACCGCCTCGCGCTCACCCCGCCCGACGTCACCTTCACCTGGACGCCGCTCGCCGAGGGGCCGCTGACGGTCGCGGGGATGACCTTCGAGGTCATCCACACCCCCGGCCACACCCCCGGCGGCGTCTGCTTCCTCGACCGCGAGGCGGAGGTCCTGTTCACCGGCGACACCCTCTTCGCCGGCTCCATCGGCCGCACGGACTTCCTCTACAGCGAATACGACGACGAGATCCGCTCCATCATGGAGAAACTCATCCTCCTCGACCCCGCCATCCGCATCTTCCCCGGCCACGGCCCCACCTCCACCATCGGCCAGGAGCGCACCGGCAACCCCTTCCTCGAACCCTTCAACGAGCCCGAAGAAACCCCGGACCCCAACCTCGAGCCCGTGGTAATCCACGGCGCATAACGTCTTCGTATCAAATCTGAAACAGAATCCGGATCTAACACGGAATAAGCAGTTTTCACGGAAGCGACGGGAGCGCAGGGGTACAGTTGTCCTCAAAAAGGCCTTGTTTTGAGGATAAGTGGTAGAAAAACTGGGTTCCGTCCTCATTTTAGCCCTATTTTGAGGATACTAACCAAAATTCGCCGGCTGGAGGGCCGGCGAATTACGTAGGGTGTGCCCGGGAGGGCTACTTCACCTCCGTCCACTTGCCGGGGACGAGGGCGGAGATCTTGTCGTCGTACATGGCCTCGCAGCTGACGGCCGGGAGGTAGAAGCGACCCGGGTAGGTGGCGGTGAGGCCGGTGGTAATCACCACACTCTGGCCGGCGCCGAGGTCGAAGAAGCTGTAGACGCGGTCGTCGCGGATGTCCTGATACGTCACACCGGCCGGGTAGGAGTAGTTCTCCTTGCCGATGCGGTCGTTCTGGATCTCCCAACCGGACGGGAACTTCTGGGCCAGGGCGAGGTCTCTCGCGTAGGAGGAACCGGTGTTCGTGATGGTCACGACAGCCTTGAAGTTGCGGCCGCGGGACAGGGTGTCGACGCGGATCGGCTGGCCGTCGGGATCGAGGAAGGTGACCTTCATGGACAGGCCGTCGGCCTTGGGCTTCTCCTCGCCCGCCTTCGGCGTGCCGGTCACGGCCACCACGGCGTGCAGCGTGCCCTTGCCCGTGTTGGAGACGTTCAGCTGGGCCTTGCCGGAGGCGTCCTTGCCGAGGTCGACTTCCTGACGGATGATGGCCTTGGAAGTGCTGAGCTTGTAGCTCTTCTCCGGACCCTTGACCATGGCGTTCACACCGCCGCCGGCGATGGTGCGGGCGTAGTCGCTGATCGCGTAGAGCGACCAGGCGGTGGACTGCGTGCTCATGTAGTGCTGGCTGTCGTTCAGGCGGGCCGCCACCTTCTCAGCAAGCTCAAAGGCAGCCTCCTTCTGGCCGGTGAGGATGGAGGTGCGCAGGGCGATGGCCATGTTGCGGTCCTCGCTGCCGTACCAGTTATAGTAGTACTGATCCAGACTCTCCAGGTAAGGCAGGCCGTCGGTCAGCTGGGTGGCCACCTGCTTCTTGCCGTCGCTGGCAAAGGCGCCCGCGAGCATCCAGACCGCGTTGCGCGGCATCTTCCTGACGGACTCGCGGAGCAGGTTCATGGCGCTGCGCTGCGGCTTGCCGGCCGCGGCGAGGGCATAGAGACCGTAGGCGCGCACGATGTAATCTTCCTTCTTGTCGCTGACCACGCTGTTCGTCAGGTAGCGGATCAGGCCGGCCTTGAGGTCGGCGGGGACGGCATAGCCCTGGTTCTCCGCCTCCTGGAGGAAGTGGAGGGCGTAGGCGGTGCCGAAGGAGGAAGAATAGCTGCTGCCGGGCCAGTAGCTCAGGGAGCCGTCCGCGCGGCGGAAGCTGTGCAGGCGGTTGATGGCGGCGGTGACGTTGCGGGCGCTGCGCGCCACGGTGTTCTCGTCGCACTCCATCACCTGGCTCAGGTAGAGCTGCGGGAAGGCGGCGGAGATCGTCTGCTCGACGCAGCCGTACGGATATTCAATCAAATACTTCAGGCGGCGGCCCAGGTCGATGGCGGGGATGGAGGAAAGCTCCACGGCCACGCTGTTCGTGCCGGGCAGGCCGAAGAGATCGGCGGTGGCGTCCTTGTTCTTGCCTGCGTCGAGCAGGAAGGACTGGATGCGCGTCACAGGCGGATTCGGGTTGAAGACATCGATCTCCACGCGGCTGACGGACTTTTCGGAGCCGGCCTGCGCCGTGACGGTCACGTGCGCGATGCCGGTCTGGTCGCCGACCTGGACCTCGAAGTACTCGACCTTCTGGCCGGCCTTCGTGATGCTGGTCTCGAGCGTGGAAGGACCGTTGACCGTGAGCAGGTCGTCGGTCTGGATGTCCAGCTTGACCTTGCCCACATTGTCCTTGAGGGCGATGACCGTGGACGGGATGCGGATGGTCTCGCCGATGCTGAGCGTACGCGGCAGCGTGGCCTGGACCATCACGGGCTGGGTCACGGCGACATCCCGGGAGGTGCTGCCCTGGGCCTTGCCGTCGGTGGCGATGACCATGGCGCGCAGCGAACCGATGTACTGCGGCACCTGGACGCTGTGGGTCGCGGTCTTGCCGGCCTTCAGCTCGAAGGGACCGAGGTAGGCGACGACCGGCTTGAAGCGGTCGGCGCCCTGGCGCTTGAGTTCGCCGTTGCCGCCGTCCTCGTCACCACCGATCGCGAACAGCTGCTCGATGTGGCCGCCGTAGGCGCCGATGACGGAATCATATTCATCCCAGGTGCGCACGCGAAGGGCCTCCTTGGCGTAGAAGGCGCTCCAGGCGTCCGGGGTCTTGAAGCCGGTGAGCGAGAGGAGTCCCTCGTCCACGAGGGCGACGATGTAGCTCATCGGGCGGCCCTTCTCTTCCTTCACCTTGAAGCTCAGGGTGGACTCCGGCTTGGTCTCGACCGGGATGTCGATCACCGGGGCGAGGTGCGAGGCGGGATCCTCAACATTGATATTCTTCACGCCGTAGAGGCGGATCGGGGCGTCGTTGTGGACGTTGCCGTGCGGCTGGATCAGCGCGATGGACGCGTAGGCGTTCGGGGTCATGTCCTTGGTCACGGGGATGCGGATCTCCGTGCTGCCGTCGAAGCACTGCACGCGGCGCGTGCTCAGGATCTTGCCGCCCTTCTCGATGGAGACGAGGGCGCTGGCGCCCGCGGCGGAAGGAATCGTGATGCGGGCCGTCTCGCCGACGGCGTATTTCTCCTTGTCGATCAGCATGTTGAGCTGCGTGGAGCCCTCGGAAGCGTCGGTCGTGGCGCTCTCGTTGACCTCGCAGAGCATGGAGGTGGAGTGGCCGCCGCGGGTGTCCGTGACGCGGATGTAGTAGAGGCCGTAAGGGGCGTCGGCCCAGTCATAGCTGAAGCTGCCCTTACCGTTGCTGGTGGAGAAGGTCTTCTCGAAGAGGAGCTCCTTGCTCCGGCTGGCCATGTAGCTGGCGATCTCGCCGGAGGCGTCCCACCACCAGCTCCAGTTCACGTGGTAGACCTCGGCGTGCAGGCCGGAGGTGTTCGTAGCCTTGCCCTCCGGATCTACGGTGGCGACTTCGAACTTCTGGGACTTGCCCGCCTGGATGAAGCGGTCGCCCCATTTGTCTTTCTGGAGCTCGGTCTTGATGCCGACGTAGTTGCTGAACGGGGACATCGGGATGCTGGCATAGCTGGTGCTGAATTCGCCGCTCGGCTCGAAGGCGCGGAAGGTGAATCCGGCGGTCAGCATACCGGGCGCGGAAGCGCGGTTGATGTCCACCTGCGTATTGATGCTGGCTTCGCCGTCCTCACCCGTCTTGAAGTCCTTGTAGGAGAAAGACTGGGTATCAAAGGAACGGGCGTCATCCTGGAAGTCATAGTCCTCCCAACCCTTGAAGTGGGTGGAGGAGGAAGTGATCTCCAGGTCGCCGTTGACCTTGAGGTCGCTGCCCGGGGCGCCGTAGAGCCAGGCCACGGACAGGTCGAAGCGGCTGTTGTCGCTCGGATAGGTGGTCACGTAGGAGCCCGGGAAATGCAGCTGGATATCCAGCTTGTTGGGCTTGATGGCCTCGACGCGCAGCGTCTTGCTGAAGGTCTGGCCGCCCAGGCTCACGTCCACGCGCCAGCGGCCCGACGGGGCGTCCTGGGCGGTCGTGAACGGGAAGTGATAAAGGTTGGAGGCGTTGGTCTTCTCCGTGAGGGTCTGGACCAGCTGGCCGTCCGGATTGCGAAGCTGCGCCGTGACCGGGTGGCCGGCGGGCAGCGGCGTATCGTCGAAGAGGGTGACCATGCTGACGTGCAGCGTGTCGCCGGGGCGCCAGACACCGCGCTCACCGAAGATGTAGGCCTTGATGCCGCCGTCGTAGGTGGTGCCGCTGACGTCGAAGTTGCTCGTAGAGAGCGCCTTCTCGTTTCTGAGGTCGAGATATGCGTAATCTTTCCCGTTCGTGGCCACGACAAAGCTGGCGTCCGTCTGGGCCGGGAAGGAAACCTGTCCATCGCCGTTGGACGTTCCCTTGGCAAGTTCCTGCTGCGCGAAGCTGTAGAGCTTGACTTTGGCGCCGGAGACAGGCTTGCCGCTGAGGATGTCGTAGGCGAAGACCTCCGTGGCGCTGTCGCCGCGCTTGGCGATCAGGACCAGGTTGCTGGCCAGCAGGTCGACGCTGCGCTGCTCGTAGGTCTCATAGTCGCCGAAGGAGCTTTCGCTCTCCCAGAAATCCTCCTCCACGAGGGGCTCGCGGCCGCGGATCTCGATGTGGTAGATGGCACCGGGTTCGGGCTTGACGAGCTCGTCGAGGCTCAGGCCGTAGGTTTTCCATTCGCGGATGTGGTCGGCGTCCTTGTCGCCGAGCACCAGCGTCGTGTCAGCCACCACCGAGGCCACTTTGTACAGCTCGTAACGCGTCTCGTAGCTGTCCAGCTGCAGGAACTGCAGGATGTTGTTGCTGAACACCTTCTTGACACGCACCTGCGCCTGGGCGTAGGAGACGGAGCCGAACAGCAGGTCCAGGCTGCCCTTGGACGGGAGGATGGAGCCTTTGCTGATGAAGCGGATGGTGGGGACCTCGGGATCGATGTCCTCGCCGTTGATGGCGTTACCCTCATTGTTGAGGGCCATAGCGGTCTCGCCGCGGACGGCGGACACAGCCGGGCCGGCGGTCTTCTTGGCGCCGCCGCCCTGGCAGGCAGCGAGAAGACCGGCAGCCGCAATCAAAGAGAGGAAAATGCGGGATGCTTTTTTCATAGGAAAAATTACTACTTTTGTTCTAACAATGAGCAAAGTTAAAAAAATACTTCCGATTTGTATCCCCCTTTTGCTGATTGTTTGGTATTTGTTCTGTCTGCCATACAAACTGTTCCGGGTGCCTCTCTGCGCGACGGCCGTCACGACCGACGGCACGCTGCTGGGCGCGCGCATCTCGGCGGACGGACAATGGTACTTCCCACCGGCGGACCATGTGCCCGATAAATTCGCCAAATGCATTGTCACCTATGAAGACAAGCGCTTCTGGTGGCACCTGGGCATCGATTATCTCTCCGCCGGCCGCGCCCTCGTGCAGAACGTCACGCGCGGCGAGGTGGTCAGCGGCGCCAGCACCCTGACGATGCAGGTGATCCGCCTGAGCCGCCCCGGCGCGCCGCGCACCCTGCCGGAGAAAATCTACGAAATGATCCTCGCCACGCGCCTGGAGATGCGCTGCACCAAGCGGAAAATCCTCTTGCTGTACGCTTCCAACGCCCCCTTCGGGGGAAATGTCGTCGGCCTCGAGGCCGCCGCGTGGCGCTACTTCGGGCGCAGCGCGGACGACCTCTCCTGGGGCGAGAGCGCCATGCTCGCGGTGCTGCCCAACGCCCCGGGCCTGATTCACCCCGGCCGCGCCCGGGAGCGCCTGCTGGAGAAGCGCAACGCGCTGCTGGACAAGCTGGAAGCGAAGGGCGTGCTCGACCCCACGGAGTGCATGCTCGCCAAGGACGAACCCCTGCCGGACAAGCCGCTCGCGATGCCCGACGCGGCCTACCACCTGCTGGAGCGCTGCCGCGCCGAGTCGGGCGACGGGCCCTACGAGCTGACGCTGGACGCCACGCTCCAGACGCGCGTGAACGCCATAGCAAAGCGCTATTTCGACATGTACCACACCAACCTGGTGGACAACATGGGCATCCTCGTGGCGGACGTGCACACGGGCGAGATCCGCGCCTACTACGGCAACACCCGCGGCTGCGCCTCCCGCCTGCGGGGCGCCGACGTCGACATGATCCCGGCCGCCCGCTCCAGCGGCTCCACCCTCAAGCCGCTGCTCTACGGCGCCATGCTGGATGCGGGCGAAATCCTGCCCACCTCGCTGGTCAAGGACACGCCCTACAACTATAACAACTTCTCCCCGCACAACTACGGCCACACCTTCGACGGGGCCGTGCCGGCCCACGAGGTGATCGAGCGCTCCCTCAACGTCCCTTCGGTGCGCATGCTGGAGCAGTTCGGCGCGGAGCGCTTCCTGCAGATCCTGCAGAAGCTGGGCTTCACCACCATCGACAAGGACGCGGACCACTACGGCCTGTCGCTCATTCTCGGCGGCGCCGAGATCTCGCTCCAGACCCTCGCCCGCGCCTATTACTATCTGGCGGCGGAGCTCGCGGGAGATCCTGTCTATGAAGAATTTGCGTACCGCGCAGACGCCCACCGGGACCGCCTGCCCGCGCGGCGCATCCCCATCAGCCGCGCCGCGGCGTACCTGACCTTCGACGCCCTGTCGAACGCCAACCGCCCCGAGGAAGAGGCGTCCTGGATGGACTTCGCCACCGGGCGGAAGATCGCCTGGAAGACGGGCACCTCCTGGGGCAACCGCGACGCGTGGAGCGTGGGCGTGACCCGCGACTGGGTGGTCGCGGTCTGGGTGGGAAACAGCGACGGCGAAGGCCGCTCCGGCGTGACCGGCGTGTCCTACGCCTCGCCGGTCATGTTCGACGTGTTCTCCGCCCTGCCGGGCGCCGCCTGGTTCGCGCGCCCGACCGACGAGATGACGCAGATCGAGGTCTGCCACGAGAGCGGCTTCCCCGCCAGCGACCTCTGCCCGCAGCGTGACACCATCTGGGTGCCCGACATCGAGGAACAGCCGGACATGTGCCGCTACCACCGCCTGGTCCACCTCGACGCCGCGGGGCGCTACCAGGTCAACTCCTCCTGCTGCCCGCCGGAGGAAATGCGCGCCGAAGTGCGCTTCGTCCTCCCGCCCGCGCAGGAGTGGTACTATATGAAGAAGCACCTGGACTACAAGCCCCTGCCGCCGAAGCACCCACTCTTCGACGCGGCTTCGTCGGGCTATAATCCCATTGATATCATCTATCCCCAGCCGGACATCACCCTCGTGCTCACGCGCAGCCTGACCGGGCGCGAGAACGGCGCCGTGTTCCGCGCGGCCCACGCCGACGCCGGGGCCACGATCTACTGGCACATCGACGACGCCTTCGTCGGCGAGACCACCGGCGAGCACGAGCTGCGCGTCGATCCCGCCCCCGGGCGGCACGTGCTCACGCTCATCGACGAGCAGGGCGCGCGGCGCGTTACGGTGTTCACCGTAAAGTAATTATTGCTATCTTTGCGCGCTTTTTTGAGTCAAGCGCACTATGCAACAGGGTATTTGGACCGTTATCATGCTGATCTGCTCGAACGTCTTCATGACGCTCGCGTGGTATGGACACCTCAAGCTCCAGGAAATGAAGATCTCGACCGGCTGGCCGCTGATCCTGATCATTCTCTTCTCCTGGGGCATCGCCTTCTTCGAGTACTGCCTCACCGTCCCGGCCAACCGCATCGGCTTCGTGGGCAACGGCGGCCCCTTCAACCTGATGCAGCTCAAGGTCATCCAGGAGGCCATCTCCCTGACCATCTTCACCATCATCGTGCACTTCCTCTTCCAGGGACAGCCCCTGCAATGGAATCACCTGGCGGCCTTCGGCTGCCTGATCCTGGCGGTGTTCTTCGTGTTCCTGAAATAATTACCTGAACAACTCCCTCAGGACCCGCAGCGAGCGCGCCTCGATGCGGGTTTCCGCGTGATAGCCGATGTAGCGGAGCAGCAGCTCCGCGATCTCATTGCGCGAAGCGCCGTTGAGGGGCAGGAGCATGCAGCTGGCGAAGTCGGCCTGCAGGAGCGTGCGGAGTTCCTCCAAATGCGTGTCCGCGAAGGGCATGAGGTCCTCGAGCGAGGGGGAGAAGCCCAGCGCGGCGGCAAATTCCAACAGGAAGCGGAGGTGGTAGTTGGCGTAGTCGCCCGCCAGCGCGTCGAGCGTCAGGATGGAACGCTCGCACCAGTCGAATAGGCCCGCTTCGCAGGCGCCGTCGCGGACGGTGCGGTACAGCACCTCGCTCATGAAGAGCGTCATCGCGTTCTTGGCCGGGCTGGTGCGGATGCCCGCCAGCGGATGGCTGGCCGAGAACGCGTGCGCCCGCCAGAGGTCGGACTTCGGATTCTCCACGACCTCGGCGTCCAGCACGCTCAGCGGCTGGAACAGCGCCATCCCGCCGCCCTTGGGCACGGCGGCGACAAAACTGCGCCGCCCCCAGTCGGGACTGAGGGCGTGCAGGACCAGGGAGCGCTCCCCGATCTTCGTAGTATTCAGGATGATGAGCCGGGTGTGGTGGACCATCAGTACTGCTTGATCCGCTCGGCGGTGAGCGCCTGGCGGAGGGCGTCGTCATAGCGGATGCGAATCTGCACCCCGGCCTGCTGGAAGTAGTAGCGGACGGCGATCTCCTCCTCGATGAAGGGGATGATCTCCGACGACTTCAGGTAGAGGAAGTCCTCCTTATCCATATTGATAAGGGCGTCCAGCGCATCCAGCTGCTCCTTCATGACGCCGTCCAGGCCGTCCCGGCGCAACTCTTCCTTCGCCCGGTCGAAATAGGTCTTGGCGGAGGAGCGGTAGTCGAATTCCTCGCCTTTGGCGAATTCGACGAAGTCCTCGTAATCGTTCGAATCGAGGTGGAATTCCTCCACGGGCGGGATCCACTCGTGGTGGCGCACGAAGCGCAGCGCGTACTGCTCGATGATGCCGTAGGTGACGAGCGAATACGTCAGGCGGCTGTACTCGCGGAACTTGAGCTCGACGTCAGGCGTGATGCCGCCGCCGTCGCGCACAATGCGTCCGTGGGCCGTTTTGAATTCATGCGTCAGCGAATCGGGGATATGCGCCACGCTGCCGTCCTCACGGCGCTGGGCGTAGTCGATCGCCTGCACGCAGCGGCCGGAAGGCGTATAGTATTTTGCGGTAGTAACTTTGAGTTCGCCCCCGTAAGGCAGCGAACGGATGCTCTGCACGAGGCCTTTTCCGAAGGTGCGCTCGCCCATGATGGTGGCGCGGTCCAGGTCCTGCAGCGCGCCCGCGACAATTTCCGAGGCGGAAGCGGAGCCGGAGTCCACCAGCACGATGACGGGCAGCTTCGTATCGATGGGATCCTTGGTCGTCCGGAGCGTGTAGCTGGAGCCCTGCTCCTTGCCCTGGGCGGACACGACCACCGAACCCTTCGGGACGAAGGCGGACACGATCTCGACAGCCTCGTTCATCAGGCCGCCGCCGTTGCCGCGCAGGTCCAGCACCAGGGTCTTCATGCCCTGCTTCTTGAGCTCGGTCACGTGGCGGCGGAATTCGTCGCCGACGCCGTCGGTGAAGCCCGTCTGGGAGATGTATCCCACGTTGCCGTCCAGCATGCCGGCATATTCGATGTCGTCGAGCTTGATGCGCTCGCGGGTGACGGTGATGTCCGTCACTTCGCCGCTGCGCAGCTTCTTGACCTTGAAGACCACCTGCGTGCCCGGCTCGCCGCGCATCTTCTCGCTGCACTGCTGGGAATTCAGGCCGACGACGGTCACGCCGTCGATGGCCATGATCTCGTCGCCGCACACCAGGCCGTTCTTCGCGGCCGGCGAGTTGGCGTAAGGCTCGTTGATGATCACGTTGCCTTGCAGGTCGGGCTTGTAGATCACGGCGCCGATGCCGCCGTAGGTCTTGTGGATCATCATCTGCAGATTCTCATTGTCCTCCTCGGGGATGTAGACCGTGTAGGGGTCGAGGTCGGCGAGCATCGCGTCGATGCCGCGCCGCTCGATGCGGTCGATGGGCAGCGAATCCACGTAGGAACGGTTGAGCTCCTGCAGGATGGCGGTCTGGATTTCGGTCCATTTGCCCAGCTTGAAGCGGGGGGACTGGGCGCCGGCGCACACAGATACGCCGAGCAGTATCAAAATCAGGAAACGTTTCATAAATGCAATTCTATTAAGCGGATCCGCCCAGCAGCAGGGCCACGCCGGTCAGCATCATCACCAGGACCACCGCCTTGTCGCGGATATGGCCCTCCTTGAGGACCCACGCGCCGCCGATGAAGGTGACGACCACGGACGTGCGGCGTATCGTCGAGATGATGGAGAGCATCGCATCCGGCTCCTTGACGGCGAAGAAATACAGGGCGTCGGCCACGGTGATCAGCACGGCGATCAACAGGATGCGCCAGTCCCAGACGAAAGGCTGGAAATGCTTCTTGTCCGTCAGGTACTGGATCAGCACCACGACGGCAAGCAGGATCGTAATATAAAGATTCGTCCAGCTCTGGACGAACAGGGGCTCCAGGTCCTGCAGGATCACCTTGTCCCAAAGCGCACTGGCCGCGCCGGACAGCACGGAAACAATCATGAAGGCAACGCCCTTGGTGGACGTGATCTTGTCGGTGTCGTGGCCGGCGGAGCGCGAGCTCAGGAACAGGGCCGTCATGACGACGGCGACGCCCAGCCACTGCACGAGGTTGAGCCGCTCCCCGAACAGGAGGATGGAGAAGATGACGACGAACATCGGCCGGGAGGCCTTCATCGTACTCACCGTCGTCAGCGGCAGGCACTCCATCGCCTTGAGTCCGGAGATCCAGGACACGGAGACCAGCACCGCCTTGAAAATCAGGGAGAAGTGGTCGGAAAGGGGCCCCTTGGTCAGGAAGGGGGAAAGGAAAACGGTCGTCAGCGCCGTGGCGCTGAGCAGGATCCAGTATACACTGTTGCGGGAAAGCGCCCGCTTCTTGGCGACATCATAGACACCAAGGAGCAACGCGGAACCGACCGACAGCCAAAGCCACATAGACAGGAAGATTTTGCCAAAGTTAACCATAAAATTCGTAACTTTGACAACTTCTTATGGATAAAGAGAGCAAGATCAGCATTCGCGGCGCCCGTGCCCACAATCTCCAGAATATCGACGTGGATCTGCCGCGCCGGAAGTTTGTGGTCATCACCGGCATCAGCGGCAGCGGCAAGTCCTCGCTTGCCTTCGACACCCTCTATGCGGAGGGTCAGCGCCGCTATATGAATACGCTCTCCCCCTATGCCAAGCACTTCATGGGGATCCTGGAGAAGCCGGAAGTGGAGAGCGTGAACGGCCTGAGCCCCATCATCGCCATCGAGCAGAAGACGACGGGCAGCAACCCCCGCTCCACCGTCGGCACCATCACGGAGATCTCGGACTTCCTGCGCCTGCTGTACGCCCGCGCATCGACCGCCTATTCGCCCGTCACGGGCAAGGAGATGGTGCGCTACACCGATGCGCAGATCGTGGACCTGATCCTGCAGGAGTTCCACGGGCGCAAGTGCCTGCTGCTCGCGCCGCTGGTGCGCGGCCGCAAAGGCCACTACCGCGAGCTGTTCGACTCGCTCCGCAAGAAGGGCTACCTGCAGGTGCGCATCGACGGAGAAATCTGCGCGCTGAACGACGTCGAGGCGGTGGACCGCTACAAGGGCCACTTCATTGAACTCGTCGTGGACAAGCTCAAGCCCGGCGAGGGGGATGAGTCGCGCGTGCGCGCCTCCGTCGCCTCCGCCCTGGGGCTGGGCAAGGGCTCGCTGGCGGTGCTCGACCACGAGACGGGCGCGCTGCACCATTATTCCAAGCACCTGGTGGATCCGGAGAACGGCATCTCCCTGCAGGAGCCGGCGCCGCACACCTTCTCCTTCAATTCCCCGGAAGGGTACTGCCCGCACTGCAAGGGCCTCGGCACCGTGCCGGACGTCAGCCTGGACACCATCGTCCCGGACCCCCGGAAGTCCATCGCCGACGGCGGCATCGCCCCGTTGGGCCGCATCCGCGACGGGCGCAAATTCGAAGTGGTACGCGCCATGGCGCGCAAACATAATTTCTCGCTCTACGAGCCCATCGCCGCCCTGCCGGACGAGGCCGTGACGCTGCTGGTCTACGGCTCCGACGAGTTCTACCGCATCGGGGACGGCCCCCAGTCGGAAATGGTCAACTGGGAGGGCGTCACGGGCGATATCGAGGACAAGATCGTCTGCCCGGTCTGCCACGGCACGCGCCTGGGGCCGCACATCCAGTGCTTCCGCATCGACGGCAAGGACATCGCCGAGGTCAGCGCCATGGAAATCGGCGACCTCTCCGCCTGGCTGCGCTCCCTGCCCGGCAAGCTGGGCAAACGGGAGAACGCCATCGCGCGGGACATCCTCAAGGAACTCACCGACCGCGTCCAGTTCCTCCTGGACGTCGGCCTGGACTACCTCAGCCTGGACCGGCCGACGGCGTCGCTCTCCGGCGGCGAGGGCCAGCGCATCCGCCTGGCCACGCAGATCGGCTCCAAGCTGGTCAACGTCATCTACATCCTCGACGAGCCGAGCATCGGCCTGCACCAGCGCGACAACCGCAAGCTGCTCGCTTCGCTGAAGAAGCTGCGCGACGAGGGGAATACCGTCATCGTCGTGGAGCACGACGAGGAGACGATGCGCGCCGCGGACTGGATCGTGGATGTGGGCCCGGGCGCCGGCGAGCGCGGCGGGCGCATCTGCTACAGCGGCCCCGCGCGGCCCGTCACGAATCCCATCACCGTCCCGACGGGCCGCCGCCACGGCAACGGCCTGAGCCTGACGCTGCGCGGCGCCCGGGGCAACAACCTCAAGGACGTGACGGTGGAGTTCCCGCTCGGCCGGCTGATCGGCATCAGCGGTGTGAGCGGCTCCGGCAAGTCCTCGCTCATCAACGAGACGCTCATGCCCATCCTCAAGGGCAAGTTCTACCACTTCAAGGAGAAGCCGCTCCCGTACGGCTCCATCGAGGGGGTGGAGAATATCGACAAGGTCATCGAAATCGACCAAAGCCCCATCGGGCGCACGCCGCGCTCGAATCCGGCCACGTTCACCGGCGTCTTCAACGACATCCGCGCCCTCTTCGAGGAGACGCCCGACGCCAAGGTGCGCGGCTTCAAGGCCGGCCGCTTCTCGTTCAACGTCCCCGGCGGCCGCTGCGAGGAGTGCAAGGGCGCCGGCATCAAGGTGATCGAGATGAACTTCCTCCCGTCGGTCAACGTCTGCTGCGAGGCGTGCGGCGGCCGCCGCTACAAGGAGGACACCCTGGCGGTGAAATACAAGGGCAAGAATATCAACGACGTGCTGGAAATGCCCATTTCCGAGGCGTACGAATTCTTCAAGGCCAACCCCAAGATCGCGCCCAAACTCAAGGCGCTGGTGGACGTGGGCCTGGGCTACGTGCACCTCGGCCAGTCGGCCGTGACCCTGTCCGGCGGCGAGAGCCAGCGGATGAAGCTCGCCGCGGAGCTGGCCCGCAAGGCCACCGGCAACACGCTCTACATGCTGGACGAGCCCACCACCGGCCTGCACTTCGAGGACATCAAGGTGCTCCTCGGCGTGCTCCAGCGCCTGGTGGACCAGGGCAATACCGTGATTGTCATCGAACACAACCTCGACGTACTCAAGTCCGTCGATTATCTCATAGACATGGGCCCCGACGGCGGTGCCGCCGGTGGCCGGATTGTTGCAACCGGAACCCCCGAGCAGATCGCCGCCGACCCGGCGTCTGTCACCGGACCTTACCTGAAAGAATTGTTATGACCAAGATTGAAGCCGCACGTGCGGAGTACAGAGAGTGGTGCCAGGCCATCGGCATCGACACCCTGGAGAAAGTGAATGAAACCGTCGAAGCCGGCAAGGCCATCGAGTTGATCAACCTCTGCGAAGCCCGCCAGGAGCGCCAGTATGCGCAGGCGGCGGACCAGATTTTCTGGAAACGCCGCAGCTGCCGCATCGTGATGATGTCGGGGCCTTCGTCCAGCGGCAAGACCAGCTCCTCGCTGCGCATCGCCCAGCAGGCCCGCGTGCTGGGTCTCAAACCCCGGGTGATCGAGCTGGACAACTATTTCGTGAACCGCGACGACACGCCGATCGACGAGAACGGCGAGCGGGATTACGAGGCGCTGGAGGCCATGGATGTGCCCTTCCTCAACGAGCAGCTCACCGACCTGCTGGCCGGCAAGGAAGTGGAACTCCCGAAGTTCGACTTCAAGGAAGGCCACCGGGTCTTCAAGGGTGACCGCATGAAAATGGAAGACGGCGACATCCTCTTCATGGAGGGCATCCACGCCCTGAATCCGGCCCTGACGCCGGCCATCCCGCGCGAGAACATCTTCGGCATCTACATCTCCGCCCTGTCGTCCCTGCCGGGCGGCGAGAAGGACCACGGCTCCACCACGGACAAGCGGCTGCTGCGCCGCATCGTCCGGGACAACCGCGTCCGCGGCATCTCGCCGGAGGACAACATCCTCCGCTGGCCGTCCGTGCGCCGCGGCGAGACGCGCAACATCTTCCCCTATGAGGAGAATGCCAACATCGTCTTCAATTCCTCGACGCTCTACGATGTTCCACTGCTGAAATACTATGCAGAGCCGCTCCTGTGCGGCATCAGCGAGTCCTCCCCCGCCTACGAGAAGGCACAGTCCCTGCTGAAGATCCTGGCCATGGTCACGGCGCTCAAACCTTCAGAAATCGCCGCCATCCCCCCGACATCCATTATGCGGGAGTTCATTGGCGGGCAGACGCTGTAAAAGGATTATACCAACTTGATTCCGGCCTCGCGGCACTGGCGTACCATCTCTTCGGGCCAGATGCTGCTCTGGATCTCGCCGATGTGCGCCTTGCGCAGCAGGTACATGCAGAGGCGGGACTGGCCGATGCCGCCACCGATGGTGCAGGGCAGCTCGCCGGCGAGCAGGCTCTTGTGGAAAGGAAGCTCCTCCTTCCAGGTCTCGCCCTTGATCTTCAGCTGGCGGCGCAGGGCCGCTTCGTCCACACGGATGCCCATGCTGGACAGCTCGAAGGGGCGCTGGAGGATGTTGTTCCAGACCAGGATGTCGCCGTTCAGGCCCTGGAAACCCTCCTCGTTGGGGCTGCTCCAGTCGTCGTAGTCCGCGGCGCGGCCGTCATGTGGCTGCCCGTCGGAGAGGGCACCGCCAATGCCGATGATGAACACGGCGCCCCAGCGGCGCACGATTTCGTTCTCGCGCTCTTTCGGGGTGAGGCACGGATAGAGCTGCACGAGCTCTTCGGCGTGCACGAAATGGATATCTTCCGGCAGCTCAGGGGTGATCTGCGGGAATTCGACAAAGAGTTTATTCTCGGTGACTTTGATGGCCTCGTAGATGCGGCGGACGGTCTGCTTGAGGAAGCCCAGGTGGCGGTCCTCCCGGCGGATGACCTTCTCCCAGTCCCACTGGTCCACGTAGATGGAGTGGATGTTGTCCAGCTCCTCGTCTGGACGCAGGGCGTTCATGTCCGTGTAGATGCCGCGCCCGGGGGCGATACCCATCTGCGCCAGCTTGGCGCGTTTCCATTTGGCGAGGGAGTGTACGACCTCGGCCTGCTGCTCCGCCATATCTTTAATGGGGAAGCGGACCGGACGTTCCACGCCGTTGAGTTCGTCGTTGAGGCCGGTCCCGGAGAGCACGACCATCGGGGCGGTCACGCGCAGCAGGGCCAGCTGGGCTGACAGATTGTTCTGGAACATGTCCTTGACGGCCTTGATGGCCTTTTCCGTTTTCTCTGCTCCGTCGAGCAGATCAACGTACCTTTCGGGGAGGATCAATTGCATGACGGGTAATACACTAACTTGTCAATGCAAAGATAGTGATTATTTCTTCTTACGCAAGGTCAGGTGGGCGTAAGATATAATGCCGAGCAGGATGATCAGGATGGCGTGGGCTTCGTGGCCGAGCGTGGCCAGCAGGATACCGGTCTCCCAGGTGGCGCCGTAGAGGCTCTGGACCGACAGGGCCACGAGGTAGTGGTAGGCGCCGATGCCGCCCGGAACGGGAATCACGGAGGCGAGGTTGCCCACGGCCGACAGGAAGAGCGCGTCCGTAAAGGTCAGCATGTCCAGCATGGGAATGGCGCGGATGGTGCAGTACATCATCGTGATGTAGCTCGCCCAGATGCCGACGGTGCTGAGCAGGAAGGGCCATTTGCGCTCCATCTTCGCGATGCTGGCGAAGCCGGCGCCAAGGCCGGACAGCGAATCGGCAATCTTGCCGAAAATGCGCACGCGGCCGCGGAAGCGGAACACGGCCCAGAAGAGGGCGACCACCAGCACCACGGCGCCCAGGGCGATCCAGCCCGCCGGGCCGCCGGCGCGGCCGGTCAGGGGGCCCCAGACGTTCTCGGTGAAGAAGGGTCCGAAGGTGCTCCACTTGGAGGCCAGGGCCGACACGAGCACGATGGCGACGGCCACAATGTCGGAGAGACGTTCGCAGACGATGGTTCCAAGGGCCTTCTCGTAGCTCATCTTCTTGGTGCTGACGTAGCCGCAGCGGACGAATTCGCCCGCGCCGGGCAGCACCACGTTGACCAGGTTCCCCACGTTGATGGCGTCCCAGACGCGCATCCGGCGGAGCTCCGGATCGAGCGGCCGCATCAGCGCGGTCCAGCGCCGCTCGCGGAAAACCAGCGCCACGATGGCGGCGATGAAGTAGAGGGCGATCCAGATCCAGCGGGTCTGCTGCAGGTCCTCCCAGAAGGTCTTCCAGTCAACGGTCCGGAAGGCGAACCAGACCAGCACGACGGCCAGGATGGCCGACAGGGTATATTTGATGATATTTGAAGCTTTCTTGTCCATGGACTGCAAATTTACGATTAATTATTGTTATTTTTGTAAAATTATGAAATCGATACTCGGAATAGGCAATGCGCTCACGGACATCCTGGCGGTCCTGCCGGATGATTCGCTGCTCTCGGAGTTCCATCTTCCGAAGGGAAGCATGCAGCACGTGGACGTGACGACCGGCGACGGCATCTGGCAGGCACTCAAGCCCCTGGGCGTGAAATACGTGGCCGGCGGATCCGCCGCCAACACCATCGCCTGCACGGCCATTCTCGGCATGCCTTCCGGCTTCATCGGCAAGATCGGCAACGACGAGCTGGGCCTGCTCTTCAAGAGTGACCAGGAGCAGTACGGCGTGAACACGCATCTGCTCACGAGCGAGGAGCACGCGAGCGGCCGCTCGATGGTCTTCGTCAGCGGCGGCAACGCCGAGCGCACCTTCGCCGTGTACCTGGGCGCCGCGCTCGACCTGGTGCCGGGCGACCTGCAGCCGGAATGGTTCGAAGGCTATGACTATTTCCATATCGAAGGCTATCTGGTGCAGAACCAGGACCTGGTGCGCCGGGCGGTCGAACTGGCCCGGGCGGCCGGGTGTATCATCTCCCTGGACCTGGCGTCCTACAATGTCGTGGAGTCGAACCTTGCGTTCCTGCACGACATCGTCGAGAAATATGTCGACATCGTCTTTGCTAATGAGACCGAGGCGCGCGCCTTCACCGGCCAGTCCGACCCGCGCGCGGCGCTGGACGAGCTGTCCAAAATCAGCCGGACGGCCATCGTGAAGGTGGGCAAGAACGGCAGCTGGCTCAAGCGGGACGGCGAGGTCGTCTTTGCCAACCCCTGGCCGGCCGACCCCGTGGACGCCACGGGCGCCGGAGACACCTACGCCGCCGGTTTCCTGTATGCCGACGCGCAGGGGCTTCCGCTCAAGGTGTGCGGCGAGATCGGTTCCTGCATCGCCGCCAAGGTGGTGGAGGTGATCGGCACCAAGATTGATATTCCCCGCTGGCGTGTGGCCAAGCAGGAAATCCGTGAACTGATGGGACACCAGGGCGTATGAAACATCCCATTCTGAATTTCTTTCGCCAGATGGTTCTGCAGCAGGGCCGGAGCCCCATCTCGACCAAGTTGATGCCCCTGTCGAAGATCAAGAGCGCCGTCGTGTACGTGGACAGCTCGGCGGAAGGGGAAGATGCGACGTCGGTCTGCCATGCGGTGCAGCAGTATTTTGACTACCAGGGCATTCCGGTGAAGATTTTCTGCCCGAAGAAACAAGATTTCAACCTGTACGGACGCCTGAAGAACCGCGTGCGCGGCACGCGGGAGACCCGCCACGAAGACCTGTTCATTTCGCTGGCAGCCTCGCCCGACAATTTCGCGGCGGCATATGAGGCCTGCTACAGCACGGCCCGCTTCAAGGTGGGGCGCTGCAAGCTGCCCGGCGATGTCTTCGACCTGGTTGTGGCCGATCCGCAGGATACGGAGGCAACCCAGGCTGCGGCATTTGCAGCGATTAAAGATTTCCTTGACAAGATCAAATGAAAAAATACCTGATCGTTTTCTTGATTTCAATGGTCCCGCTGATCGAGCTTCGCGGCGCCATTCCCTATGCCGTGGGCTTTGACCTGCCGCTCGTCCCCTCCCTGATCGTGGCGCTGGTGGGCAACATGGTCCCGGTGCCGTTCATCTTCCTCTTCGCCCGCAAGGTGCTGGAATGGGGCAAGGACAAGAAATACATCGGTGGATTCTTCACCTGGTGCCTCGAGAAAGGCGAAAAGGGCGGCCGCAAGCTGGAAGCCAAGGCCGGCGCGGGCCTCTACGTGGCCCTGCTCCTTTTCGTGGGCATTCCCATCCCCGGCACGGGTGCCTGGACCGGCACCCTCGCGGCCAGCATCTTGAACATGGACTTCAAGAAGAGTATGCTCTACATTCTGCTGGGCCTGTTCCTCGCCGCCACCATCATGCTGCTCCTCAGCCTGGGCGTCTTCGGGGCGATCGATCTGGTGAAATAGATTCCGGGTCAAGCCCGGAATGACTATTTATTCCCGGAAAATCCGTATATTTGCACCCTCGGTTCCGTAGCTCAGCTGGATAGAGCAACAGCCTTCTAAGCTGTGGGTCCGGGGTTCGAATCCCCGCGGAATCACGAAAATGGCTCGCTTTCGGCGAGCCATTTTCCGTTATTTGCGATGCTTCTTATGGTCCGACCAGAGGCCGTAGACCTCGCTGACGTTGCCCGCGGTGATGAAGGCCTGGATCTTGTTGTCCCGGAGGAACTTCATCAGGTCTGCGAACTCGTCCTTGGTCAGCAGAGCCTGCACTTCCACGCGCTTGTCGCCCTTGAATCCGCCCGTGCACTCGTACAGGGTGCAGCCGCGCACGATCTTGTTGACGATGTAGTCGCGGATGACCTCATGGTTGTCGGAGATGATGCAGACGCGCTTGCGGCGGCTAAGCGACGCCATGAAGTAGTCCACGATCAGGCCGTTGATCCAGGTGCCGATGAGGCCGATGATCACGAGCCGGAACGGGTTCACGAAGAAGGCCGTGCAGCAGATGACCACGCCGGCGATGGTCACCGACAGGCCGATGTCAAAATGCAGGTACTTGTTGACGATCTTCGCCAGGATATCCAGGCCGCCCGTGGAGGCGTTGATCCGGAACATGATGGCCTGCGACATGCTCAGGATGAGCACGAAGCAGATCAGGTCGAACCAGAGGTCGCCCATCACCGAGGTCCCCCCCGGCGCCAGCAGGGCCGTGTACGGGCAGATCTTCTCCCAGAGGTCCATCATCGGACCGAGAATCAGGGCCGTGTAGCAGGTCTTCACGCCGAATTCCTTGCCGATCAGGAAATACGCCAGCACCAGCAGGATGGCATTGATGATGAGCACGACCGTGGACACCTTGATGACGATGCCGGCCTGCTCGAACAGGGCGCTGATCACGATCGAAAGACCGGAGATACTGCCCACGACGATCTTGCTGGGGACGAGGAAATAATACACGGAGGCCGCGGCGATGAACATGCCGACGGTCATAATCACAAGCTCCTTCCAGAACTTCCAGGTTCCGAGAGGCGCAGTCAGGTCTTGAAGTTTCATTATGTGGTTATAAATAAGCCGGGGCCGTCGTGGGCCCCGGCATCGTGTTATTCTACTGCTGCAGGTAGGCGTCGATGGCCTTGGCGGCCGTGCGACCCGCGCCCATGGCGAGGATCACGGTGGCGGCACCCGTGACGGCGTCGCCGCCGGCGAACACGCCCGGACGGGTGGTCGCACCCTCTTCCGTGGCCACGAGGCAGCCGCGGCGGTTGACCTCCAGGCCCTTCGTCGTCTTGGAGATCAGCGGGTTGGGCGAGGTGCCGAGGGCCATGATGACGGTCTCCGTCGGGATCTCGAACTCGGAGCCTTCGATGGCCACCGGGCTGCGGCGGCCGCTCTCGTCGGGCTCGCCGAGCTCCATCTTGACGCACTTCAGGGCCTTGACCCAGCCGCGCTCGTCGCCGATCACCTCAACGGGATTGGTCAGCATGTCGAAGATGATGCCCTCCTCAATGGCATGGTGCACCTCTTCCTTACGGGCGGGCAGCTCGGCCTCCGTACGGCGGTACACGATGTGCACCTCCGCGCCGAGGCGCAGGGCCGTTAGTCCTCGCGCCAGGCCTTCATCAGATTGTTGCGGGTCAGGAACTCATTGGCGGAGAAGACGCCGTTGTAGTTCTCGCCCGGGATGCCCATGAACTTGGGCAGGCCGGCGCCCGTGCCGATGAAGACGGCCTTGAAACCTTCCTGGTCCATCAGGGAATCGATGGTCACCGTCCGGCCGATGATGACGTTGGTCTCTATCTTGACGCCGAGCTTGCGCACTTCCTCGATCTCGTGCTTGAGCACCTTGTCCTTCGGGAGACGGAACTCGGGGATACCGTATTCGAGCACGCCACCGGCTTTGTGCAGCGCCTCGAAGATGGTGACGTCGTAGCCCCATTTCGCAAGATCTGAGGCGCAAGCGAGACCGGCAGGTCCCGAACCAACCACCGCGACCTTGATGCCGTTGGCCGGGGCGACCTCGGCGGCAGCCTTGCCGAGCGTCGCATCAGCGACGAAGCGCTCGAGCTTGCCGATCGCGACCGGCTCGCCCTTGACGCCGAGGACGCAACTGCCCTCACACTGGGTCTCCTGCGGGCACACGCGGCCGCAGACGGCGGGCAGGGAAGAATCTTCCGCAATCACCGCGGCGGCGCCGGCGATGTTGCCCTGGGCGAGT
>CACXNA010000004.1 GCA_902768985.1 uncultured Bacteroidia bacterium
GTGAGCAGTGGTTTCATCCTGGCGATACACGCCCTCCATCTGGAACGGAGTAGGCAATGCAAGGAAAAGCTTGGGCAGGACACGACGATAGAACTGATATAGATTAGGTTCCCACATTCCATCCGGATAGACACGGTCTGTCCAACGGATGTTCGGATCGCTGCTCAGCTTCTCCCGGAAATCCACGAAGTACCTAGGCATTACTCCCATAATCGTCAGTTCCGTGCCGAACATCAGCACGCCAGCCAGCGTAAAGCCCTTCTCTCCCGACTCCTGATCCACACGATAGCCACCAAGTCGCTGCAGGAATTCCAAATCGCCCAAATCATTCCAAGCATGCCCTTCGTGCCTCATCTGGAATAACTGCCGATACTGACGGATGGTGGTTTGGTCGAAATCCCGCTCCAGTGAGAAATTCTTCAGAATCCGGCTGTCCTGCGGATTGGTAAGAACCATCGCATCGGCAAACATCCGGCTGATCTCGTCCTTCGTGCAGAGATAATCTCCCTCATGGTTACGCTTGAATGCTTGATTCGGATTCCCGTTGATATAAACCGGCTTCACATCAAATGGAGCGCGAGGAATGACAAATACCAGAACCTTCTTTCCGTCAAGTTCTCCCTCAATCACATCCTTATCCATTAGAAGACAATGGCTTACCTTGCCCTTGTTATTGGCACAATCCCAGAACGTCTTCTTATACTTGTCTACCTGCTCATCCGTAAACCCATCAGGAGTGAAGCGATGATTCTTCTCCTTAACGCCAAGCACAATCACACCACCCTTTGTATTTGCAAAAGCCGAATAAGTCTCCCAGAAACTCCCCGGGAAACCACCGAGTGCCGACTTGAATTCAACCTCGGTTCCTTCCTTCTTCTGGCACAACCCCAGAATATATGACACAAATCCTTTCATACACACAAACTCAGTCCGCAAAAACCATTTCGTCGAAGAGCCAGTCGGCATGGCCGACCTCCCGGATGACGAAAAGCAGATAGCGGATGTCCAGCGAGATGTTGCGGCAATAATCCGGGTCGAAGACAATGTCGCTCATCGTCCCTTCCCACACACGGTCGAAGTTGATGCCGATCAGGTTGCCGTCGGCATTGATCACCGGGCTGCCGGAGTTGCCGCCGGAAGTATGGTTGGTGGCCAGGAAGCAGACCGGCTGGCTGTCATGTCCCCCTTCGGCATAGATGTCGCGCAGTACCTGCGGGATGTTGTAGTCGAAGATCTCCGGATTATCTTTCTCCATGATGCCCTTGAGCGTGGACACGGGCGAATAGTAAACCGCGTCCGACGGCGAATAGCCCGCCACGTGGCCGTAGGCGACGCGGAGCGTCAGGTTGGCGTCGGGATAGAAGGCCTTGTCCGGTTCGAAGGCCATCTGGCCGCGCATATAGTCGCGGTAGGCCAGGCGGATCTCCCGGTCCAGCCGGGCGATCACGGGCTGCAGTTCCTGCCGGTACCACTGATAGAATGCGTCGTACAGCGCAAAGGCGGGATCGGCCGTGACGGCGGGCAGGTCGTCCGGCGTCAGCGCCCGCACGCGTGCCGGGTCGGTGAAGAGCGACTGCGCGTAGAGCGCATCGCGCCAGGCCTCCGGGCTGCCGTAGGCGGCCAGCTGACGGCGGAAGTATTCCGGCTTGTAGCCGGCATTCATGTGCTTGTCGAAAGCATCCAGCATCGCGACGAAGATCTCCTCGTCGATAGGCTGGTAATAATCCTTGAAGAAGGTGTCGGCAATCCCTGCCACCGGACGCCCGGCATCCAGCGCGGACTTGACATTGCTCGCGAACTGGAGCAGCTCCACGGTCCGGACCGTCTCGACATAGTACTCATAGGCCCGGTAGACCGGATTGCGCTGCGCATACAGGGCATGCAGCCGCTCCGGCAGGCCGGCGTAGGGCGTCCCCGCCGCCCAGGCGGAGAAACGGCGCTCGTAGTCTTCCTTGGCGGCGACGGTGCCCAGCCGGGCGATGCCCTTCGACTCGCCCTGCCACTTCTTCCAGGCGTTGGCCACGTTGGCGTTCTTGGACGAATACTGGATGCGGACCGCCTGGTCCTGCGCCATGTATTTCTTCTGGATGTCGAGGCGCAGCGTGCGCAGGGCGATCTTCTCCGGATCGGAGACCTCGCCCACGTAGCGCACCTCGTCGGAGCTCACGTATTCCTTCGTGCTGCCCGGGCAGCCGTAGACGAAGGTAAAGTCACCTTCCTGCACGCCGGCGCGCGAGATGGTGAAAAAGCGCTTTGGCGTATAAGGAACGTTATCTTCCGAATAATCAGCCGGTTCATTGTTCTTGTCCGCATAGATGCGGAAAATGGAGAAGTCCCCCGTGTGGCGGGGCCACATCCAGTTGTCGGTGTCGCCGCCGAACTTGCCGATCGACGAAGGCGGAGCGCCCACCAGCCGTACATCACGGTAGACCTTGTACACGAAAAGGAAATACTGGTTGGCGTAATAGAGCGCCTCCACGCTGGCGCGGATCCCCTTGGAAGGATCCGCCACCTGCTTCACGATCGCGTCGCCGTTGACCTTGACCAGCGAGTCGCGCTGCGCCTCGTCCATCGTCGGCACGTAGCCCTTCAGCACCGCGTCCGTGACCTCTTCCATCCTTTCCAGGAAACTGACCGTCAGCCCCGGGTTCGGCAGCTCCTCGCTGCGGGACAAAGCCCAGAAGCCGTCCTTGAGGTAGTCGTGCTCCACGCTGCTGTGCTGCTGAATCTGGCTGTAGCCGCAATGGTGGTTGGTGAAGAGCAGGCCGTTCCGGGAGACCACCTCGCCGGTGCAGCCGGAGCCGAACAGCACCACGGCGTCCTTGAGCGACGCCTGGTTGACGCTGTACACATCCTCCGCCGTGAGGCGGAAACCGTGCGCCTGCATGTCGTCGATGCGCTGGGTGATCAGCACCGGCAGCCACATCCCTTCGTCAGCCCGCAGGGGCTGGAAAGCGGCCGCCAGGGAGAGCGCCGCCAGTATTACGTATTTCTTCATATACAATCAGTTATCCGCCTCTCCCTCCGGGAGCGGCTTCTTGGGATTCTTCGGAACGCCCAGCTTGATCAGCTGGCGGGCGGAGGTCAGGATGGACTGACCGGACTCGTCGATCTTGGCCGACACGGCGTCGTACTGCTTCATCGCGTCGCGGAGCTTCTCCCCCATCGTCGCGTGGGCCTTGGAGAAGTCGTACACGCGGTCGATCATGTTCTGCGCCGCCTTGATGATCTTCTCCTGGTTGCGCGCCTGGTCGTAGTTGGTCCAGGCGATGCGGATCATCCGCAGGAAGGGCATCAGCGTCTCCTCCGTGGCGATCAGCACGCCCTGGGCATACGCCTCGTTGAAGAGGTTCGGCGCCAGCGATTTCGCGAGCTGCAGCGAGCCGTAGTTCGGCACGAACATCACCACGTAGTCCAGGGACTTGTAACCCTCGCGGATGTAGTGCGGGTAACGCTTGCCGGAGAGGTCCTTGATCTGCGTCCGGATGGCCTGCAGGTTGCGCTGTGCAGCCTCCTCCTTCGCGGCCGGGTCCTCCGCCGCAAACCAGTCGGAGTAGGCGTCCAGCGACACCTTGGCGTCAATGATGACTTCGGTCTTGTCGGGATAGTGCAGAATGTAGTCGGGCCGCATGCGCTTGCTGCTGTCCTCGTTGTGCACCGTCTGCCCGAGCGCGTCGCGCAGCGTCTCCTCCCGGTCGAAGTCGCGTCCCTCCACCATGCCTTCGTTCACCAGCATATTATAGAGGATGACCTCGCCCCAGCCGCCGGCCGTCTTGTTCTGGCCCTTGAGGGCGGAGGCCAGGTTGTCGGCCTTGGCACCGATGCTCGAGGTCTGGTGCTGCAGGTTCTTGACTGCCTGCTCCATCGCCTCCTTCATCTGCGCCGTCCCTTCCGTCTGGGACTTCCGCTGGGCGACGAACGCCTCCTGCATGGCCTTCAGGTCTTTGCCCAGGCTGCCGGAGATTGTCTGGAAGGTCTCTTCCGCCTTCTTGGAAATGGCCTCCTCGCGCTGCTTGAGGAGCTTCTCCGTCTCGGCCGTCATCTGGCTGCGGATGCCCTCCATCTGCTGCTTGAGCGCGGCGTCCTGCGTCTCGCGCAGCAGCTGCATGGCTTTCTCGTTCGCCTCGGCGTCGCTGCGGCGAAGCGCCTGGGCCGTACGGACTTCCGCATCCTTGCGGATGATGACCATCACGAGCACGGCGATGATCACCACCGCCACCCCGAGAAGAACATAGAAAACTGTTGCGTTCATTCCTCCAGAATTTTGGATGCAATTTACAAAAAAAATCCTAACTTGTGGGAAATTTGCCCACATGAAATCATCCACCCGCATCTTCGGTATCCTGTTCGTCCTGCTGTCCGTGTTCGAGATTGTCACGCTCAGCCTGGGCGTCACCTCCATCCACCAGTGGATCAAGCCTTTGCTCATCCCCTCCCTCGCCGCTGCCGCCCTGTGCGCGCTGCTGCCGGAGCACAAAGGCTGGCGGACCACCGTGCTGGGCATCGGCATGGCCCTGCACACGGCGGGCGATATCCTGCTGCTCTTCGACAGCCACGGCTTCGTCTGGTTCGCCGCGGGCCTCGCGGCCTTCCTGCTCGGGCACTTCTGCTACATAGCCGTCCTGCTCGGCCTCCACGAAAAGCTGCGCGGCTGGAAAGAAGGGCTGCTCTGCGGGGGCGCTGTTTTGATTGCTCCCCTGATCGCGTCCTACTTCAACGTGAGCGGCGTGATGCGGGGCGTCCTGGTCATCTACGCCGTCACCCTCCTCTACCTGGCCATCACCTGCGGCGGCATCTGGATCGTACGCGGGCGCAAGTTCGGCTGGCGCATCCTCGTCGGCGGCCTCTTCTTCGTCGCCTCCGACGGCATCCTCGCCCTGCACGCCTTCAATGGCATTGACTTCCCGCTGCGCCACGCCGTCGTGATGGGCACCTATCTGATTGCCGAGTGGCTACTGGTCAGCGGCATGGTGCGGAACCGCCTGCAATCGGGAGAAGCGGAATGAAAAGGATCCTCTTTGTCTGCCACGGCAACATCTGCCGCAGCCCCATGGCGGAGTTCATCCTGAAAGCCCTGGTCCGGGCCCGCGGCCTCGAAGACCAATACTATATTGAATCGGCGGCCGTCTCGACCGAGGAGATCGGCAATGACATCTATCCCCCCGCCAAGCGCTGCCTGAGGCAGCACGGCGTGCCGTTCAGCGCCAGGGGCGCCCGCCAGATCACCCCCGCGGACTACGGCCGCTTCGACCGCATCATCTGCATGGACAGCTCCAACCTGCGCTGGCTCAGCCGCATCCTCCCGGGCGACCCGGAAGGCAAGGTCCACCTGATGATGTCCTACGCGGGCAAGCACCGCGACGTCGCCGACCCCTGGTACACCGGCGATTTCGAAACCACCTTCCAGGACTTGCTGGAAGGATGCGAGGCCATGCTGAGAAACCAACCCTAGTTATTAACCATATTAGTTAGTGTATTCCTAAGAAATGAAGAGAATCCTCAGAATCGTTTTATTGTCCCTGCTGGTGCTGCTTGTCGCCATCGGGATAGGTGGCGGCCTCCTGTTCGGCCGGCTGGCCCTGGGGGCCATGTCCGTCCAGAAACTGGACGAAGGCCTGTACTACATGGAATATCAAGGAGACGACGGTTTTGACGAGCTGGTGGCCGCCGGCGGCGTACGCAACGCCGGCGAACTGGCGCAGCACATCATAAATTTCCTCTCGAGAGGTTTCTACCACGCCCCGGCCGCGGCGCCCGACTCGGCCGCATACGGCTGCTCCGCCATCACGGCGTGCACGCCGGAAGGCAGCGTGCTGATGGGCCGCAACTTCGACTTCAACGCCGCGACGGGCGTCATCCTGCACACCCTGCCCAAGCGCGGCTATGAGACCATCACCACCTTCAACACGGACTTCTTCGGCTTCGGTGAAGGCTGGCTGCCGGAAGGCTTCGCCAACCAGTACATGGCGCTGAGCTGCCTCTTCTGCGCCCTCGATGGCATCAACGAGAAGGGCCTCGCCATCGCGGACCTGATGGCCGGCGACAACGCCGAGACGCACCAGGACACGGGCAAAATGGCCCTCACCACTACGACGGCCATCAGCTACCTGCTGAAGAACGCCGCCTCCGTGGACGAGGCGCTGGAGCTGCTCCGCTACATCGATATGCACTCCGACATCGGCTCGGCGCACCACTATGCCATCTCCGACGCTTCCGGCCGGAGCGTCGTCGTGGAATATGTGGACAACGAGATGGTCGTCGTCGAGTCGCAGGCCGTCGCCAACCACTACCTCTGCGCGCAGAAGCGCGATGCCGGCCTGGTCCCCGGCGACGACCGCTACGACCGGCTGTGCGGGCAGCTCGCCGCGAACGACGGCCGGATGGACTGGGGACAGCTGGAGAATGCCATCTTCTCCGTCTCCCAGCCTGAGCGGGAAGGCTTCCTGGGCACGGCGTGGACCGTGGTGATGGATCTGACGCACCCGTCCGTCACCTACTACGCCCGGCGCCACTTCGACAAGCCCTTCTACTATCCCCTCAAACGACGCGACTAACCAACTAACTTCATACAACCATGTGGTCCCTTTTCAAAAAAAAGAACGGAAAACTCATTGATTTGAATGACTATACGCTTTCCGGCGGCGGCAAGCTCGGAGAGAGCTACGTCCACAGGACCAACCCGGACGTCCTGCTCAAGCTGTATCCGCAGAACCTGGAAGCGATGGGGCGCGAAGAGTACGAACGCGCCTGCAAGGTATTCGAACTCGGCGTCCCCTCGCCCGAGCCTGGCGAGCTGGTGCACACAGGCGACGGCCGCATCGGCATCCTCTTCAAGCGCATCGCGGGCAAGAAATCCTACGCCCGCGCGCTGGCCGACAACCCGGAGCACCTGGAGGAATACGCCGCGACCTTCGCGCGGATGAGCAAAGAGCTGCACGCCATCCGGCCGAAGGCGGGCACCTTCCCGAAGATCAAAGACCAGTACAAGGCGGCCATCGCACTCAACCCCTACCTGAACGGGAAAGAGAAAGAAGCCGTGCTGCGCTTCATCGACGGCCTGCCGGACGCCGACACCGCCCTGCACGGCGACCTGCATCAGGGCAACATCATCTTCACGGAGGACGGCAAGCAGTACTTCATCGACCTGAGCGAATTCTGCACGGGCAGCCCGCTCTTCGACCTGGGCATCATGATGATCCAGACCTGCTGGCTGCCGGAAGAGGAGGAACGCGAACTCTACCACATCGGCCTCGACACGTCGAAGGCCTTCTGGAAAGCCTTCGTGCGCGCATACTTCGGCCCCGACGCCTCCCTGGAGGAGGTGCAGGCGCAGCTGCGCCCTTACGCCTTCCTGCGCATCCTCACCATCGAGCGCTCCCTCGGCAGCCCGCGGATGGAGATCCGCCCGGCGCTCCACGAGCTCATCGGGATCTAGCGGCGCTTATTCGCTGTAGTTGTGGTCGACCACGACCATGACGGTCTTGCCCGGGATCAGCGCGGACAGCTCCTGCGTCAGCTGTTCGCAGAGCGCCTGGTTGTCATGGACCGAGACATCCGGCACGACGTCCACCGACACCAGGTTTTCCTTCTCGGAACAATAGAATCCGTGCACCTGGACGATTTCCTTGTGCGCGGCGAGCGTGCGCGTGACTAAGGTCTGCAGCTCCCGCCGCTGGTTCTCACCCGTGGCCACGGCATAGACGCCCACGGTCATCACGATGCCGTGCTTCTTGTACATCTCGATGGAAATCTTGCGGGTCAGGCTGTGTATCTCCAGCGCGGTCAGCGTGTCGTTCACGGCCACGTGCAGGGAGCCGATTATCACGTCCGGGCCGTAGTTGTGCAGGATGATGTCGTACACACCGTGCACCTCGTCAAAGGCCAGGACTTCCTTTTTGATGTCCGCCACCAGTTCCGGCGGTACCCGGGCGCCCAGCAGCTCGCCGACCGGCGAGGAGAGCATCTCGATGCCGGCCTTGATGATGAAGGCGGAGATGAGCACGCCGAGGATACCATCCAAAGAAACGCCCCAGAGCAGCATCACAGCGGCCGAAACCAACGTCGCCACGGTGATGGTGGCGTCGAAGAGCGCGTCGGAGCCGGAGGCGATGAGCGCGTCGCTCTTGAGCTTCTCGCCCTGCTTCTTCACGAACCAGCCCAGCAGGAGCTTGACCACGATGGCCACGATGATGACGATCAGCGTGCTCGCCGTATAGCTCGGTTCCACCGGATGGAAGAGCTTCTTGCCCGACTCCGCGAGCGAAGTCACGCCCGCGGAAATCACGATCACGGCGATGATGATGGCGCTGAAATACTCCACGCGGCCGTGGCCGTAAGGGTGCTCCCGGTCGGCCGGCTTTTGCGACAGCTTGGTCCCGATGATGGTGATGACGCTGGAGAGGGCGTCGCTGAGGTTGTTCACGGCGTCCATCACAATGGCGATACTGTTCGCCAGCAGGCCGACCAGGGCCTTGAACGCCGCCAGCAGCACGTTGGCGACGATGCCGACGACGCTGGTCCGAATGATTTCCGCGCTACGGTTCATGACGGATAATACTTTGACTTTAATAAAGGCAAAGATAGCATTTTTTACTGGTTCCGAACAGACTGGAAGAGGTATAAGAGCGGGAAGATTTCCAGACGGCCGATCAACATCTCCACCATGCCAAATGCCTTGAGAACGGCCGGGAATGCGGCGTAATTCGACATGGAGCCCACCTCCCCAAAGCCGGGTCCCACATTTCCGATACAGGCGACCGAGGCCGTGACGCCCGTGGTGAAATCCAGGCCGAAAGCGATATTGACGGCCGCAAAGAGCACCACGACGAGCAGGTAGCAGAATATGTAGCCGTAGGCGTCATTCACCTGGTCGTCCGGGCGTATCCGCCCGTCGACGCGGACAAAATGAATGGCGTGGGGCGAAACGGTCTGGGTCACCTTCCGGTGGATACCTTTGGTGGCCAGGATCACCCGGTCTATCTTGATGCCGCCCGAGGTGGAACCGGAGCAGCCGCAAATCAACGAACATACGATCAGCACCGCCACACTGAGCGGCGGCCAAAGCGTGGTGTCTTCCGTGGCGAAACCCGTGGTGGTAGAGATGGACACGACCTGGAATGCCGCATCCCGAAAGGCCGACCAGAATGAAGACTCGATTCCCTTGGACAGCAGATCCACCGTCACAATCGCAATGGCGATACCCACCAGCGAAAGAAAGACCTTGATGGTCTCGGATTTCCAGATATATCGGGGACGTCCCCTCAGCAGGGCCAGGAACAGGATACCGAAATGAACGCCGGCAGCGAGCATGGCAACGGTCAGGACGACTTCCGAGGCCGGATTGGCATAGAAAGCGATGCTGGTGTTCCTGGTACAGAACCCACAGGTGCTGCATGCGGACATCGCATTGGTAGCGGCATCAAACCAGCCCATACCGGTCATCTTCAGCGAAAAAAAGGTCACAAGCGTCAGCGCAACGTAGGTAATCAGCATCTTGTTGGCGAAACTGCCCGTGCGCTCCCCCGAGAAGGGTTCCCGGGCCATGGCGGAGATCTCGGCGCCGGACAGCGTCGACTTGTCCGAGCCGACCGCCACCATGGAAAAGAGCGTAACAATGCCAACGCCGCCCACCCAGGCCGTGGAAATGCGCCAAAACTGCAACCCGCGCGGGAGCGCTTCAATATCGTTCAGGATGGATGCACCGGTGGTCGTAAAACCCGAGACACTCTCAAAGATCGCGTTGATGGGAGTAAACTCCCGTCCATAGAATAGGAAAGGGAGCATGCCGAAAAGGCACGCCATCACCCAGGCTCCGACCACGATGCAGTTTCCCTCCCGGAACGTAAGTTTGTGATACCCCTTCCGGACAAAGATCAACGGATAGGTGCCGACCAGGATGGTCAGGATGGTCGCGTGCAACAAAGGCATCCGGCTCTCGTCGCCAGGCGTCAGGCATGCGACAAAAGCGGACACGGCCATCAAAGCAGCCACAGACAGCAGCGAGATGCCGATAAACCAGATAATAACTTTCCAATTCATGCCTTTCGTCATTTTGACGGGGCAAAGATATTTCCACAAAAGCCATTTATCAATATGATTATTTTTATATTTGCATTGATAAAATCAATAAGCAAAGAGCGGTATGACACTGCAGCAATTGCGATATATCGTTGCCATAGACGATTACAGGCATTTCGGCAAGGCTGCCGAAGCCTGCGGCCTGACCCAGTCAACCCTGAGCCTGATGGTCAAAAAACTGGAGGACGAACTGGACGTGCGCATCTTCGACCGGGAAGCCCACCCGGTCACGCCGACGGAGATCGGTAGGAAAATCATCGACCGGGCAAAGGTCGTCCTGTACAATGCAGAGCAGATTTCCGAGCTCACCCGCACGGAAAAGGACCTTTTGTCCGGATCGCTTCGCATTGCACTCATTTCGACGGTCGCGTCCGTTTTGGTCCCGGGGCTATTCAAAAACATCAGCACGCAATATCCCGCCCTCTCCTTGCAGACGGAGGAGATGCTCACCAGTACCGTCAAAGAGAAATTGCGGAAGGCCGAAGTGGACATGGGAATCCTGGCCGGCCCGGTCAACGAAGTGGACCTGCTGGAGATTCCGCTCTATCACGAGCGGTTCCTGGCCTATGTGTCGCCGGGCAACCCGGCCTACGCGCAGGATTGCATCCGATACGAGACCATTTTCAAACAGCCCGTCTGGATCATCCGGGACGGGCTTCGGCAATGGGACCCCACCGAGCTGGGCCGGGGCGAGAAGGTCACCTACGAGCGATTCTTCGAAGGCGGACGCGTCGGAACGCTGATCCAGGTCGTGAACGACAACGGCGGCATGACCATTATCCCGGAGACGCACAGCAACCTGATCATGTTCAGCCAGCAGCAGTGTCTCCGTCCGATCGTGGACCCCGTCCCCAGCAGGACCATCTCGCTGGTCGTCCGGGCCGACTACATCCACGAAGCCAAGCTGAACGCTGTAGTCGATGCGGTCAAGCGCATCATCCCCGGCGTCCTGCTCGACAACGTGATCCGCAAGGGGCACCTGACGCTATAGCCTGGCGGCAATCCTCATTTCTAATGATTGTGGCGAGCGCTACTTCACCGGCTGGCCCAGCTCGGAGGCCTCGGCGTCGGAGGCGTCCAGCTTGAAGACCATGAAGTTGGGGCTCTCCTGCGTGCAGGGAGTCCACACGCCGCCGTCCGGGCCGTTGGGATCGCTGTACTTGGCGAAGTTGGTCCAGGCGGTCAGCATTTTCTCGGAGAGGTCCCAGTCGCCCTGGGTCCAGGGGCGCCAGCAGTGCTGGAGCGACTTGAACACGAACCACAGGTCGGAAGAGTGGAACGCGCCCTGCAGACGGTCCTCGGGGTGGGAACCGTCGTCCGGCAGCGGACGGGCGAACTCGTAGGCCCAGGCGGTGTTGCCTTTGGCCTGGCGGTCCTGGCAGAAAGCCACGATGCCGGCGGACATGTCGCCCATGTCGTTCATCGTGTAGCCGATCATGTACGGTACATCGGCCAGCGAGCCGTCGGCGGCCGCATCGTCAAAGATCTTGACGGACACGTGGCCGTCGATGATCGGGGTGATGGTGATGCCGGGCTTGCCCGTGGCGGAAGTATAGAGGGCGGAAGCGGCGTGGACGGCGTCCGTTGCCGCAGCGCGCATTTTCTTCAGGTCGGTCAGGCCGGCCCAGTCCATGACGGCCTTGCCTTCGGCTTCAGCCTCCTGGAGCGTCTGGCCGCCGAACATCATTTTGATCATGGAAGGCGGGACAGCCGGGCCGCCACCGGCCAGGGAGAAGCTCTGGTTCTTGACCACGTTCAGGCCGTTGGCGCTCATGATCACCGCCTTGTGGAAGTACGGCTGGGCGAGCGGCGAAGCGCAGAGCGTGCGGACGCTGCCGCCGCCGGCGCTCTGGCCGAAGATCATCACGTTGTCCGGATCGCCGCCGAACTGGGCGATGTTCTTCTTCACCCACTTCAGGGACTCGATCTGGTCCAGGATGCCGTAGTTGCCGGAGACGCCGTCCGGGCTCTCGGCGGAGAGTTCAGGGTGCGCCATGAAGCCGAAAATGCCGAGGCGGTAGTTGATGGACACCAGGATGACATCCTTGGCGGCCCACTCCTGCGCGTCGAACTCGGGCTCGGTGCCCCAACCCTCGCGGTAGCCGCCGCCGTGGATCCACACGGCCACGGGGGCCTTGCGGTCCACCTGGCCGGGATATTTGGTCCAGACATTCAGATACAGGCAGTCCTCGCTGCACTGCTTCTCTTCGCCATAGCCCCACTCCGTGAAATAGTTGCCCGGATAGTGAACGGCCTGGTAGCTCGGGTGGCCGAATTCGTCGGCCTGCAGGACGCCCTCCCAGGGCTGCACCGGCTGCGGCGCTTTCCAGCGCAGGTCGCCGATGGGCGGCGCGGCGTAAGGGATACCCTTGTAAACGAAGACGCCGTCGAGATCGGCGGCGACACCCTGCACCTGTCCCCCTTCGATGTCGAGGACGGGGCAGACTTTTTCGGAACAATTGCATGCGCCCAGGGTCATGGCCAGGGCAAGAAGCGCGAAGAATCTGAGTTTCATATTGGCAAATTATAGTGTTTCGAGGTACAAATTTAAGAAATAATGGCTACATTTGAGGGATTTCATAAGAAAACATCATGAAGAGAATTTTGTTCCTGATTCTGCTGACCGCCTCCGTCTTCACGGCGTGCTCTCAGCCCAAGAAGGTCTCCATCCTGGGAGACTCCTACTCCACCTACGAAGGCTACAATCCGGAAGGGTACAATCCGTTCTACCCGAACGACCGCAACGACGTCACCAGCCCCGACCAGACCTGGTGGAGCCTGTACATCAACGCCAAGGGCTATGAGTTGGATCAGAACAACTCCTGGGGCGGCACCACCATCTGCAGCACCGGCTATTTCGGGCGCGTCAACTACGAATCCTCCTTCATGGGCCGCGTGGACATGCTCGGCGACCCGGACATCATCTTCCTCTTCGGCGGCACGAACGACGCCTGGTCCCGCGCCCCGATCGGCGAGTACCAGTGGTCCGACTGGACCCAGGAGGACTGCAAGGCCTTCCGTCCGGCCCTCGCCTACCTGCTGGACACCCTGCAGAAGAAATATCCCAAGGCCAAGATCGTTTCGATCCTGAACTCCGAGCTGCAGGAAGAGGTCAATGAATCCATGCGCGAGGTTTGCAAGCACTACAACGTCCAGCTCGTCGAGCTGCACGACATCGAGAAGCAGAACGGCCACCCGTCCATCGCCGGTATGCAGAGTATCTGCGACCAGCTGCTGGAGGCGGGGCTGTAGTTTAGCGCCGGCCAAACATAAAGCGCCGGCCCATTTTTACTGCTAATTTGACAGGCCAGGGAAGCAATGCTTTCTCGGCCTTTTTCAATTGTTCGCGAATGGGAATGCCCTGCGGGCAATGCTTCTCGCATTTGCCGCACTGGACGCACTGCGAGGCGAAGGACGGCTCGGCCGACAGGGCGACCGCCTGGAAGAAATGGCGCCAGCCGGACACCTTGGACTCCGTGTACATCAGGTTATAGCTGCTGAAGTAGCCCGGGATGTCCACTCCCTTGGGGCAGGGCATGCAGTAGCGGCAGCCGGTGCAGCCCACTTTCTCCTTCTCCCGGATGATGTCCAGGATGCGCTGCAGGAAGGCGCGGTCCTCCGCCGAGAAGGCGCCGACGGCCGCCTCCGAAGCGATCCGCACGTTTTCTTCCACCATGGCGAGGGAATTCATGCCCGACAGCACGACGGTAACCTCCGGCTGGTCCCAGAGCCAGCGCAGGCCCCAGTCGGCCGGGCTCCAGCCGCGCTCGTGCCGGGCCATGAGCTGCTTCGCGGCCTCCGGGAGCTTGTTCACCAGCTTGCCGCCGCGCAGCGGCTCCATGATGACCACGGGAATGCCCCGGGCCGCGGCGGCCTTCAGGCCGACCACGCCCGCCTGCGTCGTCTCGTCGAGGTAGTTGTACTGGATCTGGCAGAAATCCCAGTCATAGTCGGCCAGGATCTTCATGAAATTGTCGCTGTTGCCGTGGTAGGAGAAGCCGATGTTGCGGATGGCGCACGCGGCTTTCTTCTCCGCGATCCAGTCCAGCACGCCCACGGTCTTGAGCCGCTCCCACTGCGCGATGTCGGTCAAGTGGTGCATCAGGTAGTAGTCGACGCGGTCCGTCCGCAGGCGGGACAGTTCCTCGTCGAAATACTTGTCAAGCGAATCACGGTTTTTCACCAAATACTGAGGCAGTTTGGTGGCGATGCGGACCTGGTCACGCAACCCGTTGCGCTCGAGGATCTCGCCGAGCGCCGCCTCGCTGCCGGGATAAATGTAGGCCGTGTCGAGGTAGTTCACGCCGGCCCGGATGGCCGCCAGCAGCTCCTGCTCGGTCTTGTCGATGTCCACGCCGCTGCCCTTCCGGCTGAAACGCATACAGCCGTACCCGAGGATGGAGAGTTCTTCTCCGTGTTTATCTTTCCTGTATTGCATGTTCCCCATGTATGCAAAATTAAGAATCTTTTTGATATATTTGCAAATAACACTTCCACACCAATTATCATCCACAAACATGGTCAGAAGGACATTCCTCAAGAAAGCGGCCCTCGCCGCTGTCGGCACGGCGGCCTTTGCATCGCCGCTCTCCGCCACACTCAATAATTCAGAAACCCGCATGAAAGTACTGTTGATCAACGGCAGTCCCCGCCCGGACGGCAACACCTTCTGCGCCCTGCAGGAGATTGAGACGCAACTGAAGAAGCAGGGCATCGAAACCGAAATCTTCCAGATCGGCGCGCAGCCGGCTTTCACGAACTTTATCCGATAAAGCATGAGACAGATCCTGATCACCCTCGCGTTGTGCCTGGCCGCACTGGGCCTCAACGCACAAGACTACAAGCGGATCAACGACATCAGCTACACCGCCAAGACCGACGCATACGCGCAGGAGCGCCTGAAGCTCGACGTCTATTACCCCGAAGGGCAGAAGGACTGCCCCGTCATCGTCTGGTTCCATGGCGGCGGCCTGGAAGGCGGCAACAAGGAGATTCCCGCCCAGCTGCAGAAGAAGGGCTGGGTCGTCGTCGGCGTGAACTACCGGCTGCTGCCGAAGGTGACGGTCCGCGAGACGCTGGACGATGCCGCCGAGGCCGTGGCCTGGGTGTTCCGCCACGCCGCCGAGTATGGCGGTGACCCCGCCAAGGTCGTGGTCACCGGCCACTCCGCCGGCGGCTACATCAGCTTGATGCTCTGCCTCAACAAGGCCTGGCTGGCAGGTTACGGTGCCGACGCGGACAGCGTGTGGATGTACATCCCGTTCAGCGGGCAGGCCGTCACGCACTACAACGTCCGCAAGATGCAGGGCCTGCAGCCGCTGCAGGTCACCATCGACGAGTTCGCGCCCATCTACTGGGTGCGCGCGGACTGTCCGCCGCTGGTCCTCATTTGCGGGGACCGCGAGCTGGAGCTCTACGGCCGCTACGACGAGAACCAGTACCTCGCCCGCATGATGAAGCTGGTCGGCCACGAGAAGACCTACCTATACGAGTTGGACGGCCACGGCCACAACACCATGGTCGGTCCCAGCTTCCACATCCTCGAGACGCACATCAATCAGGCGCTGGGCCGGCGGGTATTTCAGTAGTTTTGCTATCTTTGCACATTAACACGAACTAATTCCACATCCGTATGAAAAAGTATGTATGCAACGTTTGCGGGTACGAGTATGACCCGCAGGCCGGCGACCCGGACAACGGGATTGCCCCCGGAACCGCCTTTGAAGACCTTCCCGCAGATTGGGTGTGCCCCCTGTGCGGCGTAGGGAAAGACGATTTCTCCGAACAATAAAAGACGCGCCCGGGTTCCTCGCCCGGGCGTTTTCTATGATTTCCTGCGGAGGATGCGGCGGCTTTGGATGAGGACCGACAGGACGATTAGGGCGATCCCCAGCCAGAAGGAGAATCCGACCTCCCGGTATTCGCCGAACAGCAGGGCAGCGAAGGCGATGCTGTACACCGGCTCGAGATTGTAGGTCAGGTTGACCGTGAACGCCGACAGCGTCCGGAGCGCCTGCAGCTGGAACAGGAACGGCAGGACGGTGAAGACGGAACCCAGCAGGAGCAGCCACCAGACATCATTCCCTTGCGGAGCCAGGTTGGCTCCGGGGAAGGTCCACGTGTAAAGCGGGATCAGCAGTGACAGCAGGAAGATGCCGCCGACGATCTCGTACAGGAGCATCGTGGCGCTGTCCTCCCCCGTCTCCCGCGCCACGTTGATGTTGACCAGCGCGAACAGCGAATAAATGGCCGCCGAGAGCAGGCCGAGGACGATGCCCAGGCGGTAGCGGACGTCCAGGCTGAAAATGAGCAGGACCCCCGCGATGGCGATGAAACTGATCAGCACCTCCACCAACGAGATCCGTTTCCGGTTGATGAGCGGATCCAGGAGCGTCGTGAAGAAACAGGAGGTCGCGATGCACGCCACGCCGATGGAGACGTTGGAGGCCTGGATACTGGCGTAGAAGGCGACCCAGTGGAGGGAAAGCAGGAAGCCGCAGGCAGCAATTTTGACGAAAGATTTCCAGGGCATTCTGTGCAGGCGGCCCATCAGGGCCATCACCAGCGCCAGCACGACGACGCTCACCATCATCCGGTACCACACCAGCGGCAGGCCGCCCAGGGAGATGAGCCGGCCGAAAAGGCCCGTCCAACCCGCCAGGAGGACCGCAATGTGGAGAATCACCAGCGTCCTGTTTTCTTTCGTACCCATAACATATTATGATTTTGCGGCTGCAAAAATAACAATCCTGTATGAAATTGCATATCTTTGCGGGCCAAATTGAGCATATGGATCATTTACCGCTGAACGACATACCGATGCTGGTGTCCAGCATCAACTTTCTGCTCCGCGACGAGGAGTTCGAGAACCTGGATCAGATCTGCTACTGCTACGGCGTGGAGCGGTCTGAACTGGATCGCCTCCTCGCCGGCGGCGGATACTCCTACCGGCCGGCGCAGAACCGCGTCATCTAATTGAATAAACGCCTTTGCCATATCATCGGAAATACGTATATTTGGTACGAATAACCAAAAATCCGATGAAACGTTTTTTCTTCTTCCTGGCCGTACTGGCCCCTGCGCTGCTCCATGCGCAGGACAAGCCCTTCATGCAAGATCTTCCGTACTATGTTGAGAACCTGTCCATGTATGGACTCAACCAGGAGGAAGGAAGAGCCTTCCATATTCCGGACAAGCACATTTCGCTGGACGGGAAATGGAAATTCTTCTATAGCGAGAATCCGGCCGGGATTCCGGACGATTTCTTCAGCGCGGGTTTCAACGACCGGAAATGGGCCCTCATCGAGGTGCCGTCCAACTGGGAGATGATGGGTTACGGAGAGCCGCTATTCCGCAATGTCAGCGCGCCTTTCAAGACGAACATGATGCCTTCGGCCGCCCAGTATATGCCGTGGCGCCGCCCGCAGACGGGGGCACCCCTGCCTCCCGCCCCGTTCAGCGTGACCGTGCCGAACGTCCCGATGGATTATAATCCTACGGGCGCCTACCGGACGACTTTCACGCTCCCCGCCTCCTGGAAGGGCGACCGGATCTTCATCCGCTTCGAAAAGGTGGCCTCCGCCTCGTTCGTCTGGATCAACGGGCAGGAAGTGGGCTACAACGAGGGCGCGCAGGAACCTTCGGAATACGACATCACCCAATATGTCAAGCCGGGCCGCAACACGGTGGCCGTGCTGGTCCTGAAGTACAGCGACGGCTACTATCTGGAAGGCCAGGATTACTGGCGCCTCGCCGGCATCTTTGACGACGTCACCGTCTTTGCCACGCCGCAGGCCCGCATCCGCGACTGGCAGGTCATCACGGACTTTGATAAAACTTTTACGGACTCCGACCTGAGCCTGACCGTCGACCTGAAGGCGTATGACGCAGCTGTTTCCGGGTACAGTCTGACCGCCGAGGTCTCCCGTGACGGCAAACAAGTTGCCCGGATGCAGCAGGATGCCATCTCCATCCCCGCGGGCGGGAGCAAAGCTATCACCCTGCGCGCCCGCGTCGCTTCCCCGAAGAAGTGGACGACGGAAACGCCCGATCTCTATAACCTCAGGATGACGCTCCAGGATGCGTCCGGTCGCGTCGTAGACGAGGTCATCAAGCGCATCGGCTTCAAGAAAACCGAGATCGTCGACGGCGTCTTCTACCTGAACGGGCAACCGCTCAAGGTGATCGCGCAGTGCTCCCACATGCAGCACCCCGAGCTGGGTCACGCGATGGACGAAGCCACCATCCGCAAGGACATGGAAATCCTCAAGCAGTTCAACTTCAACGCAGTTCGCACGTCCCACTACCCGCCTGTCAACGAGTACCTGGATCTCGCGGATGAGTACGGCCTGTACATCATCGACGAGACCGGCGACGAGTCGCATGCGACGGAGTACGTCTCCTATATTCCGGATTTCACCCCGATGTATCAGGAGCGGGTGCGCCAGATGGTCCTTCGCGACCGCAACCACGCCTGCGTGCTGTTCTGGAGCGCCGGCAACGAGAGCGGCGAGGGCCCCAACATTGCCGAAGTGGTCAAAGAAGGCAAGAAATACGATCCCACCCGTTTCTGGATGTACGGAGGCAACGCGGCCAAGCACGATGCGGAAGACATCGTCGGACCGCGCTATCCGATCCCCATGGAGCACGAAATCTCCTACGGAATGGACGAGGCCGACAAGCGTCCGTCCTTCATGGACGAGTATGTCTCCGTTGCCGGCAACGGCGGCGGGAACCTCGACGATTTCTGGCGCGAAATCGATGAGCATCCGTCCCTGATGGGCGGAGCGATCTGGGACTTCGTCAGCCCCGGTCTCACCGCGCCGGTCCGCCGGCTGGTGGACAAATCGCCCTACGGGACCCGGGCGGACATCATGGGCCGCGCCAAACTCGTGGCGGGTCCTACCGGCAAGGCCATCGACCTGGGCCCGATGGAGCAGTGGGTTCAGGTGTACCGCGCGGACAATGTCGAAATCAGCGGAGATCAGCTCACCCTGACCCTGGACATCCTGCCGCGGCATTTCAACCGCGGCGGCGGGTATATGATCACCAAGGGAAGCCGCCAGTTCGGCCTCCGGCAGAATGACGACAAGATCGAATTCTACATCGACAACGGCCAGGTGAGAACCGTCAGCGGAGATCTCCCCGCCGACTGGGAGGGCCGCTGGCACAACGTGACCGCCGTCTATGACGGCTCTGCCATGAAAGTCTATATCGACGGCGCGGAAGTGGCTTCGGGCGAAGCCTCGGGCAACATCCGCAACCTGCCGCTGTCGCTTTGCATCGGCCGCAACGAAGAGCGCAACGGCCAGGATACCAACGAGTTCATCATCGACGCGCTGGTCGACAACGTGGGCGTTTTTGCATCCGCCGTCCTTCCTTCCGACGGATTCCATCCGGCGGACGCCGCGCTGTGGCTCGACTTCGAAGAAGAGATCGCGGAAGGCAGCTACTACTCCTATGGCATCGGTGCGCGCACCTACGGCAGCATCTGGCCGGACCGCGTCCCCCAGCCCGAGATGTGGCAGATGAAAAAGAGCCAGCAGCCGCTGAACTACCGCATGCTGGACAGCCGTACCGGCCTGGTGGAAATCCGCAACCGCAGCTACTTCGCCAATGCTTCCGTCTATGCGACCCGCTGGGAAGTGACCGCGGACGGCGAGACCGTCGCCTCCGGCACGCTGGACCTGGACATCGAGCCGCAGGGCAGCGTGGCCATTCACGTGCCTTATACCCGGCCGGAAATCGTTCCCGGCAAGGAATACCGCCTCACGCTGAGTTCCTGCCTGCGCCAGGACGAGATCTGGGCCCCCGCCGGACACGAAGTGGCCTGGGAGCAATTCGAGCTGGACGGCTGGAACCTCCCGGCAGCCCCGGCCCCGAAACCCGCCGGCCATGTCGATCTGACCCAGTCCGAAGGGAAGCTGATCGCCTCCGGCGCCGGATTTACCTACGCCTTCGACGCCCGGAGCGGCGCCCTGTCTTCCATGCTGGTGGACGGGAAGGAGATGCTCTCGTCTCCGCTCAAGGTAAACCTCTGGAGAGCGCCCGTGGCCAATGAAATCGACGGCTGGAACGCCGGCACTGTCCGTTCCCTGCTGAACAATTCCCAGCAGGGCTACGGCACCATCGGCGCCAGCTCCACCATTGCAGCCATCTATTATGCCGCCGGGCTTGACAATCTGAACTGGATTCCTGTTTCAGTCAAGTCGCGCACGGAGGACGGCGCCGTGTATATCGATGTCCGCGAGCTGGTCCTCTTCGGCAGTGACCAGGGACTCACCCAGCTGGACCTCTACATCATGGGACGCCGCGCGATCGGCATGGAGAGCCTCTTCTCCTGGCGGGTGGACGCAGACGGGACCGTGACCGTGAAGCACCGGCTCTTCCCGGAAGGCGACATGCCGGCCTGGCTGCCGCGCGTCGGCGTCACGCTCTCGCTGGACGGCGCCCTGGATCATGTCCAATGGTATGGCCGCGGCCCGCAGGCTTCCTATCCCGACCGGAAGAGCGGATACCGGATGGGAGCATGGTCCGCAACCGTCGACGAGATGTATGAGCCGTACCTGATTCCTCAGGATTACGGTCTGCGCATGGATTGCCGCAGGGTCTGCTTTACCGACGGATCCGGCAAGGGACTGATGTTCCGGATGGACGTCCCCTTCGGTTTCAACGCCTATCCGTTCACGACGGACAACCTGACCAAGGCCGTTTACCAGTATCAGCTGGAGCGGTCCGGCGACATCACCGTCAACCTCAACTACGCCGACACCGGTGTCGGCGACACAGCACGCGGCGCCCTGCCCGGCTATCGTGCCTATCCCCAGACCTATGAGCGGACCATCGTCATCAGTCCGGTCCGATGAGGTTTGAATTATTGGGGAAAGAGGGCGCTCCCTCGCTGATGCTCATCCCGGGGCTGGGGGTCTCCTACGAGATCTTCCTGCCCCTGGTGGAGCTGCTGAAGGACAAGTTCCAGATCATCGCCGTCCAGGTGGACGGCTTCACGCTGGGCAGGCAGACCCAGTTTACCTCCGTCGACGACCAAGCGGCGCAGGCGATCGCCTTCATCCAGGAGCGATTCGACGGCCATCTGAACGGCGCCTACGGGCTCTCCCTGGGCGGAAAGATCCTGTCCCGCATGCTGGAGCGCGACGAGGTCACGATCGACCACGCCATCCTCGACGCCGCTCCCCTGCTGCCGCTGCCCAAATGGTTGGTAGGCCCGCTCCGCTACTACCAGAGCTACAATGTGTGGACCTGCTACCACTGGACAGGTTTCTGGCGCTGGGTGTTTCATTCGCACTACTTCGACGTGCTGCTGGACGAATGCCGGAAGACCTTCCCCTACGGCGGAAGGCGCGCCGTACTGGACGGCTACAAATCAGTCTATACCAATAAATTGGAGTCCATCCACGGAGCGGACATCCATTTCTGGTACGGAACGAAGGAGGCCTTTGTGGCCAAGCCGCAGGTGGAGCACCTGCAGAAGATCTATCCGGCGTTGCACGTGGAGGTCTTCCCCAAGTCCAACCACGGACAACTGCTGGTGGACCACCCGGACGAAGTGGCCAAACGGATGGAGAGAATCGTCCTGCCTTAAGCCTTCTTCTGGCAACGCCAGGCGACGACGGCCTCGACCAGGCCCAGCACGAAATAGATGTTGCTGATGGCCACGAATCCCCACACATACCACTCCAGGGCGATCCACAGCATCAAGATGATGCCGCAGGCGAATGTCACCCAATAGGCCAGCGGATGCTTCTTGAAGAGCATCACGGCCGCGAGGAGCTGCGGGAGGCCGTTCACGGCCAGCAGCACGCAGCCTGAGGGGAAGAAATCCTGAAAGAAAATGTCCGGCCAGGGCAGTTTGGCGCGCAGGAGATCCAGCATCGCTTCCCCGCCCCAGCTGACGCCGGTGGGGTCCACCCACATCATCACGGCGCCACCAATGGCGCCGATGGAGATGAAAAGGGTCAGTATCTTGAGAAATGTCTTCATATTCGGTTATAGTAACTTCGTGTAAATGAAGTATGCCAGCGCCACCTGGGCCAGGAGGATGAGCGGAACGCCGATGGCGAACTTCAAGTGCTTGGTCTTGTGATGGAAGACACACATGCCCAGCAGGGCGCCGACGCTGCCGCCGAGCACAGCGAGCAGGAGCAGCGTCGCCTCAGGGATGCGCCACCTGTCCCGCCGGGCCTTCCACTTGTCGAGGCCGAAGGCCAGGAAGGTCAGGACATTGATCCCGATGAGGTAATAGATGATAAACACGTCTGCAAAATTAAGAATCTTTTTGTTACCTTTGATTCTCGTAGTTAAAGAGTATTTATGAGAAATACATTCGGATACTTCCTGGGATTCCTGGTCTTCGTGGCCGGGATTCCGGCCTTGATGTGGTGGGTGTCCGGAAGGCCTTTTCCCTGGGCACCGACGCTGCCGTGGGCGATTGTCGCCCTCCTGCTGATGATTCCGGGGCTGGCGCTCAGCATCTGGTCCATCGTACACATGAAGAAAGTGGGCGAAGGGAATCCGTTCGACGCCTACAATCACGAGGTGGCGCCGCGGACGAAGCACCTGATGACGGACGGGCCGTACCGCTTCTCCCGGAATCCGATGCTGCTGGGCATCTACATCTTCGATCTCGGCGTACTGCTCTGGCTTATGAGTTGGTGGCCGCTGGCCGTTTTCGCCGTCGAAGTGGTACTGCTCACCCTGCAGGTCCGTTCTGAGGAAAAGCGCCTGGAGGCGGACTTCGGCGACGAGTACCGGGAGTATAAGAAACGAGTCCCCCGCTACCTGTTCCATGTTTGAGGTTAACCTCATGATGGAACTTATGTTGGAACTAAAACTCGAAGGCAAATCGGCCTCCACGCCCCAGATTAGGCGTATTGAAGAAGAAGGCACCGTCAATGATTACAACGTTCCCTTCATCCGTCATCCAGATGTTGCCTGGATGTAAATCCTCTACAATGACTATATCTGAAAGGTAGCTGATAGTCCCATAGCTCTCATCAACAATCTTACGAAAGCCCAGGCATCTCATATATAAGGAAATCTCTTTTTCATTCATTAGATGAGCCTGACGGAAGAACTGTTGACGCATCAAGACCACGAAATCTCCATCAGCATTACGGCCAAATCCTTCAACAAGTAACGATGCGGCTGGGCACATTGCATTCTGAATCACGATACGATCAAAAAAACGTTGCAACGAATCATATTGCTCAATCCGGCAGATCTTGTGGACATACTTGTCACCCTCGGCATAGACTTGCGCCTCGCCGCCATAACCATAAAATCTAAAACCAAGGGAATGGTACGAAGAAACGATATCCTGAACCCAGCAGTGGTTCTCTAGAGCCCACTCTTCAAGGGCACGCTCCTGCTCTATCGAAGCTTCGCGCTCGGCTTCTGCGTCGTATGGAGCCTCTGATACTGCGCGACCATATCGTCCCACGACCACGGAGCCTTGGACCAGGAGAGAACCTCCCGACTCAAATCCTCGCTGAAACGACGGATCATTTCGAAATCTATTGAATGCAGTTCCGGCATCTTGTTTCACGTTCTAGTTTCTTTTTTCACTGCAAGTATACAACTTTCCGCTTGAACTTCCAAGTATTAGACTTGATACACCTCCTTTCAAACACTATTCTTATTTCAAATACCGCTAAATTGATTATATTTGTTTTTGTCAATTTAGTTAGGTGTATGAACCAAAAACTCTAGAAAATGAAGGAATACCTCATTCGCTCTATTGTGACCGCGCTGGTCTTCGGCGTACTTACGGTGGTTTTTGATGCCATTTTCAACGAAGTGGGCAGCATCTGGAAATACGTAGTTTCCGGTATCTTATTTGGTTTTGTCTACGAAGGATGGTGGCATTTCTATCGAAAAGGGACATTCTCCAAAAAGAAAGACCGAACGGAGAAATGAACAGACTTCCCCTTCTTTTGCCCATCCGGTCCATCGTCTTTGTGCTGGTCTTCGTCATTGGCGCACTGGCTGCGCACAAACATGTCGATGAAATCAGCAACTGGTGGAGCATCATCGCAGTTGTAGTCAACATCATGAACATTCTGCTACTGGTGTATGCCGCCCGCCGGAACGGCAAGACATACTGGGAACTCATTAACTATCAGAAGGGAAAGACGCGGCTGGGGCAGGTTCTTCTTGTTTCCCTGATGATCCTGACCATCGGCACAGCCGGGATGTACCTGGCCGGCTACCTCTTCTACGGGATTCTCCCCTACGCCGTCCCGATGATGATCGCCCCGATTCCGAAGGTCCTGGCCATCATTAACCTGGTTCTGCTGCCTGTCACGACGGCATTCGCCGAAAACGGCCTGTACCTGGGTTGCGGCGTCAACCAGATCCGGAACAAGGCCGCCGCCCTCCTGGTCCCGGCATTCTTCTTCGCCTTGCAGCACTGCTTCATCCCGACCTTGTTCGACGCCCCGTACATCCTATACCGTTTCCTTTCCTTCCTTCCACTGACCATCATCTTGTGCTGGTACTATTACAGGAAGCGCAATCCCCTCCCCATCATGATCGGACACGCCCTGATCGACGTGGCCACTGCCGCTCAAATCCTGGCATCCTCCACGATTCCCGGTTTCTTCGAAACCATGTGCAACGCAGCCTTATCATGAAACCAAATGTTTTATAGTTTTTCGCGAACTGTGTTGTCTAACGGGTGAAGATTTGATTGAAAATGGATTACAAGGAACAAGCATTCACCCAATTGGTCCGGGAACATAAGTGCACCATCTACTCAGTGTGCTACATGTTCTCGAAGGACTCGGATGAGATTGACGACCTCTTCCAGGAGATTCTGATCAGGCTCTGGAAGGGGTATGACTCTTTCCGTGCGGAATCCGATGTCCGGACCTGGATTTACCGTGTCGCGCTGAACTGTTGCCTCAATGCCGACAAGAAGAAGCGACGGTTGATGGGAGAACGCGTACCGCTGAGCGTGGACATCGACCCATTTGAGGATACGAACGACCGGGCGCTGCAAACCAAGCGACTGTACGCCCGCATCAACCAGCTGGGGCTGGTGGACCGCGCCATCATCCTCCTGTGGCTCGAAGGCCTGAGCTATGAGGAGATCGGAGCCATCATGGGTATCTCGGTGAAAAATGTTTCCTTCCAGTTGCATCGAATCAAGGAAGAACTCAAAAAGTCACACCTTTAATCACTCGAGCCATGAACAAGGAAGAATTCGATATCAATCAGGAACTCGCACATATGCGGCAGGACTATGCCGATCTGAAGGAACGGTTCGACAAGCAGCAAATCGTCAACGAAAAGCTGATGGAGAAGGCTATTCATAGCGACGTGCGCAGGCTTTTCCTGTCGAAGAAGTTGATCCCCGTTGGAATTGCCCTGACGGTCGTCGCGGCGGTTCTGTGCCATATCCAGGGATTTGCCTGGTGGGTTACGCTGACCATTGTCCTCTTCGGACTTATTTTCTTCCCGGGCATATTCTGGGTGTATAAAGGGGTCCGGGAAGATGAAATCTACAATAGCGACATCCTGACCACGACCGGAACGCTTCGAAAGTTCAAGAAAAGGTACATCTCCCTGGAGGTCGGGATCTGCATCTATTTCTTCGCATACGTCGTCGCAGCAACCATCTATATGACTTCGTTGACCATCAGCCCCGAACTCATGTGGAAAAGGGGGATTATCATTGCACTGCTATGCGTCGGGACCCTAGCCCTCGAGTATATCTCCGCCAAGCGCCTGTTGAAGTCTTGCGATGACATCATTGATCGCCTGCAGATGAAGGAAAACGACCTTAAATAAGAAGATTTGAAGATGAAAAAGATTCTTACGATAGTTGCTCTGCTGTTTTCATTCGCGTTCCTTTCGAACGCCCAGGACGGCACCTGGACGGGAAAACTCGATGTCCAGGGAATGAAACTTACAATCGTCTTCCACCTGGACGGTGATGAGCCCTGTATGGATTCGCCGGATCAGGCCGCACAAGGTATCCCTATCCAGGTCGAAAGGAACGATATGGGGAAGATCATCATCCGGATTCCGATGCTCGGCGCCAGCTACGAAGGACTTTGGCTGGGGAATCAGATTGTCGGCACCTTTACGCAAATGGGCCAGTCCCTGCCGCTGACCCTTGCTCCCGGAGAAGACAAGCTGAACCGTCCGCAGACCCCGCAGGGGCCGTTCCCGTATGCGACGGAGGAAGTGTCCTTCGACAATGGAGATGCGCATCTGGAGGGCACGCTGGTGCTCCCGGAGGGATATTCCCGCAAGACCCCCGTCCTGATCTTCGTCACCGGCAGCGGCCAGGAGGACCGGGATGAAACCGTCTTCGAGCACAAGCCTTTTGCGGTCATTGCAGACGCCCTCGGCCGGACAGGCATCGCCACGCTCCGCTATGATGACCGCGGCGTGGGCGGCTCCACCGGAGAGGTCGCCAACGCCACCACGGAAGATTTCAGGGACGACGCCCTGGCCGGCATCAAGCTGCTCCGGGAGCGCTTCGACAAGGTCGGCGTCATCGGCCACAGCGAAGGCGGCACCATCGCCCTGATGCTGGCGGCCGAGAGGCAGGTCGATTTCATCGTCTCACTGGCGGGCATGGTGGTCTCCGGCAAGGAAACATTGTTATGGCAGAACCGCATTGCGTTCATGGACGCCGGTGTCCCCGCAGAAACGATAGATGTCTATTGCAAAGCTCTGGGCGAAGCCATCGACGCTTGTATCACCGGATCCCCTATACCATCGGCCAGCAAGTATGACCTCCCCGCGGCGTTGGCGCAGAATCTGGCAGCAGCATCCATGCAACTGCAGACTCCTTATCTGAAGTACTTCATCGCAATGGACACTCGTCCACTCTTGGGGAACATAACCTGCCCCATCCTGGCCATCAACGGCACCAAGGACATTCAAGTGGAGCACGAGAGCAACCTGGAAGCCCTGCGTAAAGGCCTGCCGGCGAATCCCAGAAACAGAATTGAAGCCATTGAAGGCGTGAATCATCTGTTCCAGCACTGCACCACCGGCGCCGTCGCCGAATATCGCCAGATTGAGGAGTCTTTCGCCCCGGAAGCACTGGACCTGATTGTCAACTGGCTCTCCGCCTTTAAATAGAATCGTAGCAAATGGAAGATTTTATCCTTAAAGAGATTGACAAACTGGGCGAGATGCTGAGGATGATCGCCCGGAAGTTGGGGCTGTTGAACGACGGCACCCCGGACTACACCATAACGGACGTGAAGGCCGAATTCGACAAGTCCAGCCTACCTTTCGATTTGGACACCGTCCTGCAACAGGATAACCCGGTCTGGTACCTGACCCAGACCGCCAAGTTCTCCGACTCCGCGCTGGAGACCTTCATCGAAATCCTATTTCATTCGAACCTTGATGAAGACAGGAAAGCAGCGCTCCTGGATGATGCCCTGGCCTATCTTGACGGCAAGGGCAACTTCTCCTTCAAACTTCATTCGCTGAGCAGCAGATGACCTCCGTCAAGCCCTCTCTGGAACTATCCATCCGGGCCGCCCGGGCGAACGATTTGTCGGATATCATGGCCGTCCTGGAGGCGGCCAAAGGCATCATGCGTTCATCAGGCAACACCGAACAATGGACGGGCGGCTATCCTTCGGAGGAGGTCATTCTGCAGGATATCGAGCGAGGGCACGGCCAGGTGGTCGTGGCGGACGGACGGATTGCGGGCTATTTCGCATTCATTCCCTCCCCGGAACCGACTTACGCAAAGATTTACGACGGTGCCTGGCTGGATGATTCCCTGCCCTACCACGTTGTGCACCGCATCGCCAGCTATCCGGAGATTCACGGGGTCTTCCGGGCCATCATGGACTGGTGCTTCGAGCGTGACGGAAACATCCGTATCGACACACACCGGGACAATCATATTATGCAGCACAACATCCTAAAATACGGATTCCGCTACTGCGGCATCATCTATCTGGCCTCCGGGGACGAAAGGCTGGCCTATCAGAAGATGAACGGATAAACTATAAACTTGGGGCTATGACCTTTAAGCACACTGACAGGCCTGGGTTCTGGCTGGGAATCGTCGATTTCTGTACCTTCGGGCTGTTCTTCCTTTTCTACATGCCGCTGAATGGCCTGCAGGATGAGTTGGACTTCATCCTCGGGCGCAGGACGCAGCGGTACTGGATCGCGTATCTGATAGGCATCCCGACGCTGTTCATCTACCCGATTTTCTGGATGGCCCGGATCGCCGAAGAACTGAAGCAGAAGGCGATCGCGATGGGAATCGAAGGACCGCACACCTCCTGGTGGCACATGTTCGGCTGGAATACCCTCGGCTTTCTTCTGCTCGGCCCCGGCATCGCGACCAAACGCTTTTTCTATACCCTCAACCAGATCGAGCGGCGAATGAACGAAGGTGACTGTTAAATTGCTTATATTTGTTTTATGGTAACTATCGGAATCAAGAGAAGAGAGGAAGCGGTGGTGCTTCCGGAACTTACTGCAAAACATATTGGCAGCGGCACCGTGCCGGTGCTCGCGACGCCCATGATGATCGCCCTGATGGAGAAGACCTGCCGCCTGTCGGTCAAGCCGTTTCTGGACGAAGGCCTGGAGACTGTCGGGACGCACGTGAATGTCAGTCACGACAGCGCCACGCCCGAAGGGATGAAGGTGTGGTGTGAGTCGGAGGTCATCGAGGTGGACCGCCGCAAGATCACCTTTAAAGTGATCGTGTACGACGCCGATGGCATCGTCGGCCAGGGCACGCACGAGCGTTTCATCATCGACGAGAAGCGGTTCGGCGAGAAGATGGATGCCAAACAAAAACGATGAAGAGAAGGCAAAAGAAACTGCGGATTACGGAGGCTGACTTCATGCTGGCTAACCGCAGGGCAGCCCGGCTCGAGGAGATTGCCGAGCACGGGAAGCCTGTGTCGTTCCGACGGGCCATCCACAAATCCAAGAAAGCCTACAACCGCAAGCGCCTGAAGAAGATAGCGCTACCGGAATAATCGATATATAAATGAGTACCGGCAGACAATACTATCTCGACAACCTGAAGGTCTGGTTGACCGTCCTCGTGATCTTCCACCACGCCGGGCAGGCCTATGGCAGCGGCGGGGGTTGGTCGTATACGCCAAGCAACCCGGCGGAGTTTCTCCCCTGGCTGGGAAACTTCTTCAGCGTGAACGCCGGTTTCTTCATGGGGTTGTACTTCCTGATTTCCGGCTATTTCGTCCCGACCAGTTACGACAAGAACGGCGGCAAGGCCTTCGTCCGTAAGAAGCTGATCCGCCTGGGCATCCCCTGGGTGGTGATGGGTACGATCCTGTCCATCCTTTCCGGTAAGTTCGAGACCGGACACATGTGGTTCGTCGAGAGCCTGCTCGTATTCTGCCTGCTCTACGCGCTGTACCGGCGCTTTTTCCCGCCGGTCCGCAGCCGCGAGCAGCGCCCGACCTTCTGGGCGCTGCTACTGATCGGGCTCGTGATGGGCACCGGCAGCTTCTTCATCCGCCAGGTGAGTCCGCAGGACCACTGGATCTGGCCCTTCGGCATCATTCCCCTGCCCATGGAGCCCGCCCATTATCTGCAGTACGTGATGCTGTTCGTGCTGGGCATCCTGGCCCGCCGCTTCAGCTGGCTGGAGCGGCTGAGCGACCGCCTCGGCGCCGCATCGCTCAGCCTCGGCGTCCTCTTCGCCCTGGGCATCTACCTGCGCGGTGACGGCGCCTGGAGCGCCTTCGTCTGGCGCTGGTTCGGATTCTACGAATCCCTGCTGTGCGTCTTCCTCTGCGCCGGCCTGCTCTGGCTGTTCCGCCGCTGCGACAACGGCACCAGCGGCTTCAAGCAGTGGTGCGCCGCCCAATCGTACGGCGCCTACATCTTCCACATGCTGCTGATGCTGGTCCTCCAGTTCGCCACGGACGCCATCTGGATGGGCGCCTTCGGCAAATTCTTCTTCATCGGAGCCGTCACGACCGTGCTGGCCTTCACCCTGACCTGGCTGCTACGCCTCATCCCCGGCGTAAAGAAAGTGATATGATCATGGAGATTACCGGATTACTGGAATATTCGGAACGAGCACAGCTGCGGGCGTGGCTGACGGAGCATCATGCCAGTGAGAAGCAGTGCTGGGTGACATGCAACCGCAGCAATACACCCCGGACAGACGCGATCCCTTACATTGACGTAGTGGAAGAGGCTTTATGCTTTGGCTGGATCGATTCAACCTGCAAACTGCTACCGGACGGACGTCTGGCCCAGCGGCTCTCGCCGCGCCAAAAGAAAAGTCATTGGACAGATCGGAACAAGCAACGCTGCGCCGACCTGGAACGGCGCGGCCTGATGACCGACATCGGCCGGAAAGCTCTGCAGCGCGCTATTGAACCATAATGATGACTGGAAATACTTGATTTCCGGCGTGCTCTTCGGTTTCGCCTTTGAGGGCTGGAACTATTTCTACCAAAAAAGGAAGGACTCCGGCAAGTAGATTCGCACTTCGGCAAGCCGGTCGATGTCATCTTCCAGCTGGATGACAACGACTGAGCAAATTGCTTATCTTTGTTTCTGTTAATCATGAAACAGATCTGCAAGTGGATTTCTGATTGGATGGGGGTACTGGTCCTGGTATCGGCCATCCTGGCACTTGCGTTCCCGGAGGTAGTGGGGCACCTGAAGCCTTCGCTCATCAATCCCCTGCTGGGCGTGATCATGTTCGGCATGGGCCTGACGCTCAAGGTGGAGGACTTCCGCGTGGTGTTCACCCGTCCCAAAGACGTGCTTGTCGGCTGCCTGGCGCAGTTCACGGTGATGCCGCTGCTCGCCTTTGCGCTCTCGCGCCTGTTCGGCCTGGACGAAGCGCTCACCATCGGCGTCATCCTGGTCGGATGCTGCCCGGGCGGCACCGCCTCCAACGTCATCACCTACCTGGCAAAAGGTGACCTGGCACTGTCGGTCGGCATGACGGCCACGTCCACGCTGCTGGCACCGCTCCTTACCCCGCTGCTGGTACTGCTGCTGGTCGGCGAGACGGTGGATGTCAACGTGCTCGGAATGCTGCTGAGCATCCTCTGGGTCGTCATCCTGCCCATTGTGCTGGGCCTGCTGGTCAAACGCCTGTTGCCCAAGGCAACGGAGCAGGCCACGGCGTATCTCCCGGCGGTTTCCACCATCGCCATCTGCCTCATCGTGATGATTGTCATCGCGGCAAATGCCCACAAGCTGCTTGCCGGCGGCTGGATCGTCATTCTGGTCGTGATGCTCCACAACATCCTCGGACTTACCGTCGGCTACCTGATCGGGCTGATGCTGAAGATGACGCCCGCCAAGCGCCGCGCCATCAGCGTGGAAGTGGGCATGCAGAACAGCGGGCTGGCCTCGTCGCTGGCGACGCTCCACTTTGCCGCCTTCCCCATGGCCACCGTTCCGGGTGCCATTTTCAGTGTCTGGCACAACATCAGTGGCGCTGTCGTTGCCCGTTTCTTCGCCAGGCGGAAAATGTGCTAAAGATTGCTTATATTTGTTACGATTTAATCGTAACTAACCACATGCGCGGATTCTTAACACTGACGGTATTCCTCTGGAAGGCACCCTACAGAATTGTATACAAAGGCCCGCTGAAGCCCGGCAAGAACACCATTAAAGTGAAGCCGTCAGAATACGCAAGTAAAAGCATAACATATTCAATATGAAAGGGTCTCTGATTATATCCCTAAGCCTGCTAGTGCTGGTAGCATGCACCAGCAAGTCTCCCATGGACAAGTACATAGACAATCTGATGGGACAGCTCACGCTGGAACAGAAGATCGGCCAGCTTAACCTGCACTCCGCCCCCGGCTTCATCTCGGCCGAAAAGGTGATGGAAGAGGATGAGAACGCCAAACTGCTGAACCAGGGCTTGCTGGGAGGCGTCTACGGGGCCACCAATATGACCATCCTGCGCCAATACCAGGACATCGCCCTCCAAAGCGGTGCCGGCATTCCGCTCATCTTTGGCATGGACGTGATTCACGGGCACCAGACGGTGTTCCCCATTCCGCTGGGGCTTTCCACTTCCTGGAATATGGAACTCATCGAGCAATCGGCCCGTGCCGCCGCCCGGGAGGCGTCGGCCTGCGGCATCAACTGGGTGTTCAGCCCCATGGTGGACATCTGCCGCGACGCCCGCTGGGGCCGCATTGCCGAGGGAGGAGGCGAAGATCCCTACCTGGGCGGAGAGATTGCCAAAGCCATGGTATATGGCTACCAGGGCCGGGATGACGTCTATGACACGGACGACGTGATGGCCTGCGTGAAGCACTACGCCTTATACGGCGGCGCCCTGGCGGGAAGGGATTACAATTCCGTGTTCCTGAGCCGCCAGGAGGCCATGAACGGCTACATGCATCCCTACAAGGCGGCCTGCGAAGCCGGAGCCGGAAGCTACATGAGTTCATTCAATGAGTTCGAAGGCATCCCCGCCACCATGAACAAATGGTTGATGGACGATGTATTACGCAAATCCTGGGGCTTTGACGGATTCATCGTCAGCGACGCCACCGCCATCGCGGAAGAAATCCAGCACGGCATCGGAGACCTGCAGGAGGTGAGTGCCCGCTCCCTCCAGGCCGGTCTGGACATGGACATGAACAGCGACGGCTTCGTAGGCACGCTGCTGCAGTCGGTTAAAGAAGGCCGCGTAAAAGAGGCCGATATTGACCATGCCTGCCGCCGCATCCTGGAAGCCAAATACAAGCTGGGGCTTTTTGAAGACCCTTACCGCTACCTCTCTGAGGAGCGCTATGCCACGGAAGTATATACGCCTGAGAATCTGGCCTTTGCCCGCAAAGTGGCGCAGGAGTGCCAGGTACTGCTGAAAAACGAGGGCGTACTGCCTCTCCGGAAAGGCGCGAAAGTGGCCGTAGTAGGACCCCTGGCCGCCGACGCCTCCTCCATGGCCGGCACATGGTCGCAGTCGAACCATAACGCAGAAAGCGTCACGCTCTGGCAGGGCATCTCCGAAGTCACGCCGACCACTTTTGCCGAAGGCAGCTGGCTGCTGCGGGACGCCGCCATAGAGGACGGGGTGCGCTACGGCCTCATCCGCATGTTCGCCCCCGGCACCCCCATCCCGCCGGTTCATGCCAGGCCGCAGGCGGCCCTGGTAGCGGAAGCCGTGGCCCAGGCCCGCAGGGCCGATGTAGTAGTGGCCTGCGTGGGTGAGATCCCCGGGATGAACGGAGAAGGCGCTTCCCGCACCGATATCACCCTCCCCGATACGCAGGTAGAAATGCTCAAGGCCCTCAAGGCCACCGGCAAGCCGCTGGTGGTTGTCCTGGTAAGCGGTCGTCCGATGGACCTCACCGCCGTGGAGCCGCTGGCCGATGCCATTCTCAATGTATGGAGTCCCGGCTCCGAGGGCGGCCACGCCGTAGCCGACGTGCTCTTCGGGGATGTTAATCCATCGGCCAAACTCACCACCTCATTCCCCCGTTCGGTGGGTCAGCTGCCGCTGTATTACAACCACAAGAACACCGGCCGTCCGCATCCGGACTACGAGCCCTACCGCAAGTTCACCAGCTGCTACACCGACGAGCTCAACGGACCGCTCTATCCTTTCGGCTATGGGCTGAGCTATACCGCTTTCTCCTACTCTGAGCCGGTTCTAAGCACCACGGAAATGCCCGTGGACGGCAGCGTAACGGCATCCGTCATGGTAACCAACACCGGCAAAAGGGATGGTGACGAGATTGTCCAACTCTATATCCACGACATCTTCGCCACCTCCACCCGCCCCGTCAAGGAACTGAAAGCCTTCCGGAAGGTTCATATTCCTGCCGGAGAATCCGTCAAAGTGGATTTTACCCTCACCAAAGAGGATCTCTCCTACTATAACCACGAGCTCGAATGGGTATGTGAACCCGGAGACTTTGAGATTATGACCGGTCCCAACAGCCGGGATACGCAAATGGTTACCCTTACTGTGAAATAGTGTAAATCATCTTGAAAACGGGAATCTTCATTATTCTGCTTGGGGCCATGCTGGGTGTGGCTTATGTGACGTGGCATCTGTGGCGCATCACGCCGGGCGGCTGGGTCGCGAAACTGGTGGTTGCCGTATTATTCCTTCTCTGGATGGCTGCGGCATTCGCCAGCATGTTTCTCCGAAAAAAGGCATCGATTTCAACCATTACCGCACTCTACGAGCTGGGGCACCCCTGGATGATAGCTTTCCTGTATCTACTGATTGTTTTCATCCTGGCCGATATCGGGGTGCTTGTCCGGCTCATTCCCAAAGACTTGCTCATCAGCAACGCCATTTCAATGGTGAGTATGCTGGGCGTGATTGCCGTCGTGCTCACGGCGGGCGGCATCCATTATCGGCACAAATACCGGGAAGAGCTGACCATCCGGACAGAAAAGCAGCTGGACAGGCCCCTGACCATTGTCCTCGCCAGCGACCTGCACATCGGCTACAGCAACCGAAAGGGCGAGCTGGGCCGCTGGATAGACCTTATCAACGCCGAACAACCGGATCTTGTACTCTTTGGTGGCGATATTATGGACATCCAGCTCAGGCCCCTCGTGGAAGGGAATTATGCCGAGGAATTCCACCGGCTGGTCGCTCCTGCCTTCACGGTACTGGGCAACCACGAATATATCGGAGGAGAGAAGGATGCGGAGCGTTTCCTGAAAGAAGCCGGCATCGGTTTGCTGCGGGACGCTGTGGTTCAGGTGAAGGGGATCACCCTTATCGGCCGGGACGACAGGAGCAACCCCGGGCGGAAAGCGCTGTCGGAGCTTGCTGATTCCCTGTCGTGTTTTACCATCCTGTTGGACCATCAACCCTATCATCTGGAAGAGGCCGAAGCGGCAGGAATTGACTTCCAGTTCAGCGGGCATACGCACCGCGGGCAGGTCTGGCCCCTGAACTGGCTGACGGACACCATGTATGAAAAGTCCTGGGGTTATCACCGGCGCGGCAACTCGCAGTATTATGTGAGTTCAGGCCTGGGCATCTGGGGGCCAAAGATCCGCATCGGCACCCGGTCGGAATACCTGGTGCTGCGTATTGAGCCTCGCTTATCTCGCTCATCCCCGGCAGCAAATGGATCATAGGATAAGTTTCGTATCTTTGTGTGCAAAGATAGAAGTTATGAAAAAACTAGTAACCCTTATCACATTCGTGCTGATTGCCATGAGCGTTTCGGCACAGAGCACTAAGACTTTCACGACTGTCAAGGAGCTTCCGATTACCAGCATAAAGAATCAGTACCGCAGCGGCACTTGCTGGGACTATGGCACGCTGGGATACCTGGAGAGCGAGATTCTGCGGAAGACAGGCAAGACCTATGATCTTTGCGAAATGTTTGTGGTGAGCAAGGATTATATGGACAATGCCACGCACTATGTCCGCATGCATGGCTATAGCCAGATCTCCGAGGGTGGTTCCTGCGATGACGTGCTTGAGGTGATCCGCAAGCACGGGATTTGTCCGGAGGACGCCATGCCCGCCCCGGGGTCGATGACGGGCGATTCGCTGGCCAATTTCAATGTATTCTTCCCTGAGTTGGAGCGCCTGGTGAGCGGCATCGTCTGGGCGGAAGGCAAGCCGGAGCTGAACCGGTATACGACCGAAGAGCACGCCCCGTTAAGAGTCGAAGCACCGAGAGCGAACTGGCAGAAAGACGTGCAGGAGCTGATCGACAAGTATCTCGGGAAGTGCCCGGATTCCTTCGTCTTCGAGGGAAAGACCTACACGCCCCTTTCTTTTGCCGAGAGTCTGGGCATTAATGCGGACGACTATGTGAGCCTGACCAGTTATTTGCATCATCCTTTCAACCAGTGGTTCGTGATCGAGGCCCCCTACAAATGGCGGCTGAGGCCCAGTTATAACATCCCCATCGAGCAGTTGATGACGGTGTTGGATAAGGCCCTGGATGCGGGGTATACGGTTGCCTGGGGCGGCGATGTGTCGGGGGATTTTCTGCGGAAGGAAGGGATTGCGGTGCTGCCGGACGGCGTCGTGCCCACCCAGGAACTGCGGCAGCAGCAGTGGGACAATTGGGATTTCACGTACGACCACGTGATGCTCATTTACGGAAAAGCCCTTGATGAACAGGGCAAACCCTACTATCTCGTCAAGAACTCTTGGGGTGACTACGGAGCTTACCATGGCATCTGGTACATGTCACGCGATTATATGGCCTTGAACACGACCTACCTGTTCCTGAATCGGAATGCTTTGCCGAGGAGCCTGCGGAAAGAAGTGAGCGGGAAGTGATCGAGGAGCAGGGAATAGACGGACGGCCGTGCCGGCTTTTCGGGTCGGAACGCCCGGCGTGCCTGCTGGTGCAGCCGTCGGCGCGGCACGAGACCGCGACGCTGGAAGGCGAGGCCGCGCAGATCGCGGCGCTCTCCCCTTCCCCTTTTGTGCTGGCGGCATTCGAGGTCGAAGACTGGATCGTCGACCTGATGCCCTGGCCGGACGGGAACATTTCCAGCGAGGCAGAAGCTGGCCGGCACGGCCAGGAAACGTTGCAGTACGTGCTGCTGTCCCTATTTCCCGCCTTGCGGGAGCGGTTCGGAGACCTCCCCGCCGTGATCGGCGGCTATTCGCTGGGCGGGCTCTTCTCCCTTTGGGCGGCAGCCCAGACCGACAGTTTCCGCGCCGTGGCGGCCGCCTCCCCGTCGGTCTGGATCCGGAACTGGCAGGCCTTCAGCGAGCAGCATCCGCCCCTGGCCGAGGCGGTCTATCTGAGCCTCGGCGACCGGGAGGAGCATGTGCGGAACCAGGCCATCGCCCGGGTCGGCGACGGCATCCGCGCGCAGCATGCTTTGCTACAGCAGCAACTGGGGCCGGAGCGCTGCACGCTGGTCTGGGAGCCCGGCAATCATTTCACCGACAACGAAGGCCGCCTGGCCCGCGCATTCGCCTGGTGCGTCGGGCGTTTGTAGACAGTTTGGTCGAAGCAGAATAATAGTTATATTTGTTAAGACTATCGGGTTTTGTATGGCAAGTAACACAGATTTCGTACAGTATATCGTTGACCAGTGCTCGGGCGCTGGGGAGATAGCCGCAAAGAAGATGATGGGAGACTATTGCATCTATTGTGACGGTATCCTCTTCGGCCTTATCTGTGACAATAACCTCTACGTCAAGGTAACAGAGCCAGGCAAGGCGGTGCTGAAGGAGGTCATCCTTCGGCCGCCCTATGACGGCGCCAAGGATTATTTCTATATCAGCGATGTGGATGACCGGGATTATTTGACAACGCTCATCGAAGCCACAATTCCCGCGCTTCCAAAGCAGAAGATCAAGAGGAACCCGATGAAATAGCTTAATCTCGGTGCCGAAAAAGCCCGAAAACAGCACCGACCCCACCTCAAAAACCCGGGTGGGCACCAATAATTGCCATTTTCGGCGCCGACATTCTGAGATTCGCCGATCAAGTCGGCGAATGACGGGAGTTCGGAGGCCGAAGGCCGACGCTTCGAACTCTTTTCTGGAAGATCTGGAGCGAATCTGGGCACTCCGGGACGTTATTCCGGAGCCAAATGAGACCCCTTAAAGTTATTTGATTCTTTCCCTTTCATACATTTCTACTGCGGATTCTATATTTTTCACAAAAAAGTTTTGCAAATCCAAATATATCGCTTACCTTTGTATCGGCTTACGATATAACGCAAAACAATATATCATATGAAAAATACGACAGCAGCGCTGACAGAAGCGATCTACTACATCCTTCTCGCCTTACAGGAGCCCCTGCATGGATATGGCATCATGCAAAAGACGTCCACGATGAGTAATGGGCGTTTGATCCTGTCGGCAGGCACTTTGTACGGTGCGATCTCGAATCTTCTGGAGAAAGGATGGATTCTGCCCTGCGGAGAGTCCCCCGATACGGACGGCAGAAGAAAAATGTACCAGATTACAGAAAAAGGGCAGGAAGTTCTCCTGGCCGAACTCGAACGTCTGGAAGAGCTTGTTGAGAACGGCAGAAAGAACATTAAAGAATAAGCAATATGAAAACAAGTAAGATTTCCATTAACTGGTTTGTCGATTTCGACAAAGAGGAACAGTGGCTGAACGACATGGCCAAGCAAGGATGGGCCTTCTGGCATACGAACGGAGTCATCTATCGATTCAAGCAAAGTAAACCGGAAGAGTTCATCTATCAGATTGACTTTGATGAAAAGAAGAAGGATGGTATCGGAGACTATGTGGTCTTTCGCAGTTCGTGTGGTGACCAATTCGTCCATCAGTGGAAAAGCAAGATCTACTGGAAAAGGGAAACGACATCCGGGCCGTTCGAAGCAGAGAATAACGTGGCAGCAAAGTTACGCTTGACGAACAAGGCCTTTAACTATCATCTGAACAGTTTCATCGGTCTCACACTCATCGCGGCTTTTGCTTTCCTTGTTTTGATGCCGCTCAGCAGACACCTTCCTGAAAATGCCTTCTCAAGTTGGCTGAACGATTTCAGTATCGGGTTGACATACGGTATCCTCCTGGCAGAGCTGATCATTTTGCTTCCGGTATTGAAAAAACTCCACAAAAAGATCAATGAACTGATTGGGCAGATTATCTAGAAAGGGCTGGGCATCCTGGTATCCAGGGAACGGACCTCCTTCCGTAGACTACAGTCAATCGGTACGATCCTGCCCTCTTTTATCGGTTATAAAATAATTCAGTGATATGGAATTCAGAGAATTACGACGCATCAAGCAAGCCGCTACGCCTCAGGAATGCGAAGCGGTGCTCTCCGCGGCACAGCGCGGCATCCTTGCCGTCCACGGAGAGAACGGCTACCCATATGGACTTCCCGTCAATTACCTGTGTCTGGACGGCAAGATCTACTTCCACTGCGCCAAAGCCGGACATAAACTGGATGCCGTTCGAGCCAATGACAAGGTGTGCTTCACGGTTCTTTCCGAACCTGTGAAAAATCCTGGGGAATGGTGGAACTGCTTTACCAGCGTCATCTGCTTCGGCCGTATCTCGGAGGTGACGGACGAGCAGGAGAAAGACCGTCTCCTGCGACAGATTGGAGCCAAATATTTCCCTGAAGGATATGACCTGGAGAAAGACATGGCCAAAAATGCCCCGAATGCGCTGATACTGGGTATCACCATTGACCACATGTCCGGGAAGCATGTAAGAGAGAAATAGTTTTAGCCGATTTATTCACATTTATCGACCCCTTGCTTGCTGCCGGACACGCTGGAGGCAGAAAAGACTGTGGGGTGCAGGCAGACAAGCATTTTTTTGCTTGGATGGCTGCAGCCCCACAGGCTCTGCCGGAAGCACATTGCGGCTGTGAGCTGGAAGTAGATATGTATCAGAGAATTACGGTTTTGTACTCCCCCGAAGAAAGGGATAGTACAAAAACATATCTATCATTCAATCAGTAATTTGCATCTCACAGCGAAAACGAGATTCCGGGTCAAGCCCGGAATGACGAAGGAAGGTCAGAGAATGACTATGGAGGGTCGGAGAATGACGGAGGGGAGGATGGGGATAACGCAAGAAAGCCAGCGCTTCATATTAGGCCGGCTTCGGAGTGCAGCGACCAGGGGGTGCTCGAGGGGGTCCGCCCCCTCGATGAATGAGGGAACCGGGTACAAGAAAAGGCAAGCACGTGTGCTTGCCTTTTCTTGTACCCCCGAGGCGAATCGAACGCCTATCGTCGGAACCGGAATCCGAAATTTTATCCATTAAACTACAGGGGCGTGCCCGATAGGGACTGCAAATATACTTAAAATTTGTAAATTTGCGGCGCAATACAAAACGAATTCTATATGAAAAGAGCATACGTCTTCCCCGGTCAGGGGTCCCAGTTCCCGGGTATGGGAAAGGATCTGTACGAGAGCAACGCCAAGGCCCGCGAGCTGATGGAGAAAGCCAACGAGATCCTCGGTTTCCGCATCACCGACATCATGTTTGAAGGCAGCGACGAAGACCTGCGCGCCACGAAAGTGACGCAGCCGGCCATCTTCCTCCACTCCGTGGTGACGGCCCTCTGCACCGAAGGCCTCCCCGCCCCCGACATGGTCGGCGGCCACTCCCTGGGCGAATTCTCCGCCCTCGTCGCCGCAGGCGCCGTGGACTTCGAAGACGCCCTGCGCCTCGTGGCCGTCCGCGCCAGCGAGATGCAGAAATGCTGCGAGAAAGTCCCCGGGACCATGGCGGCCGTGATTGCCCTGTCCAACGAGCAAGTCGAGGAAGTCTGCAAGGGCATCGACGGCATCGTCATCCCCGCCAACTACAACTGCGACGGCCAGGTGGTCATCTCCGGCGAAAAGGAAGCCGTGGCGAAAGCCTGCGAGGCGATGAAGGCGGCCGGCGCCAAGCGCGCCCTCCCGCTGAGCGTCAGCGGCGCCTTCCACTCCCCGCTCATGGAGCCCGCTCGCGTAGAGCTCGCGAAAGCCATCGAGCGCACGGAGGTCCGCACCCCGCGCTGCCCCATCTACCAGAACGTCACCGCCCAGCCGGAAACGGACCCGAAGCGCATCAAGGACAACCTCCTGCAGCAGCTCACCTCCCCGGTCCGCTGGACCCAGTCGGTGAAGAACATGCTCGCGGACGGTGCGACCGAATTCCGCGAAATAGGCCCCGGAGCGGTGCTCCAGGGCCTGGTCAAGCGTATCTCGGGCGCCGTCGGCGCCGAGGTCGTCATCACTTCTGCTCAGGAATAGTCTTGATATGGACATCGCGCTGCGGGAACGGGATCTCGATGCCGTTCTTCGCGAACGCGTTGTAGACCGCCTCCATCACCTGTGAGGCAAAGGTGTAGTGCGTCTCCACCGTCGAATACAGGACGATGAGCAGATTCACGGAGCTGTCGCCGAAGCTGTCGAAACGCACCTCGATCGGGCGTTTCGGATCCAGGATGTCCCGGCCGTACTTGTCCTTGGTCTTCAGCGGCTCGATAGCCTCCAAGATCACCTTGCGGGCTTTGTCCGTATCCGTCCCATAGCGCACGCCCACCGGCAGCCTGAGAATCTCATAATTCCGGCCGCTGTTCAGGTTGCGGAACTTCCCGGCGAAGAGATCGGTATTGGTGAAGGCGATGATGGAACCGTCCTCGTCCTCCACCTGCGTGGTCTGGTAACTCACCCGCCGCACGATGCCGCGCACGCCGTCGCAGCTGATCTTGTCGCCCACGCGGATGCGCCCGGCCATCAGCTGTACCCCGTAGAAGAAGTTGTTGATCAGATCCTTCAAGGCGAAACCGATACCGGCCGCCAGACCTGTCGTGATGGTGGTCATGGCCTTCGTCGACACATGCAGGATCCCGAACACGATGATCACATAGAGCATCCAGCCCAGCAGCGTGAAGAGTGCGTGCGGCAGGGAGAGGTTCACGTCCGACTCCTTGATCGCCTTCTTCTCGCCGGTCTTCTTCAGTACCTCGCGCAGCTTGATCATCCGTGCCATCGCCTTGACCACATAGATTAGGTAACGGAACACGAAGAAGAGCACGATCACCATCAGCAGATTGAGCAGGGTGATGCTCTCCACGCTCTCCAGCCCCTCCCCCTGGAAGAACGGCTGGTGCAGGAAGTCGGTCCCGGTCAGGGACAACTGGTAGGCGCGTGAGGTAAACTGCATGCTGAGCAGCAGGGAGAACACCGTCACGATCGGGCTCACCACCATGTGGAGCAGGTCGTAGAACCACGTCACCTCGATAAAGGAGTCCTTGTCATCGAACGGAATAAAGGGATTCTCCTCATGATACCGGGCTTTGCGCCGGGTCACGCGGCTCTCGTTATAGCGCCGGATCAGGTAGAACAGCGCCGCGATGGTATGCAGCAAGGCCAACTGGAAGGTCCAGAACGTGAGCAGCAGGACACCGACCATCGAATACCCAATCAGGGAAAGGACACCCGAAGTGGCCATCACCCCCACGGAGATCCGCGTATACATCAGGTCAACCCGCTCCGCATACTTCCGCAGGCGGAGATTCACCGCCACCTGCCAGCCGATGAAGACAAGCATGGTCAGCGGCAGCAGGAACGGCACCAGGCTCGCGGGCAGGAAGATCGCCCGTAGCAGGATGACCAGGAAGGCCAGCACCAGCGTGGGAAGATACAAGCCCAGGGAATGTCCCAGCTCCTTCTTCCCCACCCGGATCAGCAGCGAAATGATAATGGCTATGATGAGCCAGAAGAACTGGTTCAGCAACCTGCCGGCCATGCGCCAGTACTGACGCCGCTGTTCCATCCCGATGCGCTGGCCGAACCGCGTCTGCAAGTCCCCCTTGGCGATCTCCACATAGAAGTCCCAGTCCTTGAACAGGGAGACGACGTTCACGTTCCCCCCGATGAAGATGCTCTTCTGCGTGGCGGCGTAGTTCGACCGCGCATAATCATACGCCTGCCGGAGCTTCACCTCCGTCTCCGCGAAACTGACGCTGTCCTGCAAGGCCAGCATCAGGGATTTCCCGTACAGGACGGTCAGGGAGTCGAGATAATTCAGGCAACTGTCCAGCATGGCCTTCTCCGTCCCGTCCATCTTCACCAGGGGCTCCAGCTGAAGGGAGGAATCCTGCAGCAGCAGTGAATCCGACACAGCCAGCGAATCTATCTGGTGGCTGTTCGACAGATCCTGCAACGTCTCTTTCAGCAAGACGTAGCGACGAAGCCCCGAGCGCGAGCGCGTCAGGTACGTGTCGGAAAGGCGGCTCTGCTCGTGGAAAGAATCATAGACCGCCGACACCCGCTCCAGCGCGAACGCCATGTCGAAGGCGAAATCGGGCCGCTGGGTATAGAGCATGATCGTCACTTCGTCGGCGGCACGGATCATGTCGGAAAGCTGCTGTCGCCGGGCATTGTTCTCCAGCAACAGGGAATCCAGATCGACGGCCTGGCCATACGACTGCCTCAACTCGGGCAGCAGGTCGGTAAGCGTGGCGCGGAGTTCGTCCTGCAGCGGTTCCTCATCGGCCCGGGCCGGGACGGCCAGCAGGAAGGCCGCCAGCATGGCGGCAAAGGACAGGAAAAGACGGGAATGATTCATCATAAGCCGTTAAAAGTCAAAACCAATGGAAGCATACACGCTGAAGCCGCCGATCCGGCCCCACTGGGCGGCAAGCCTGAGCGGACCGACCGGCGTCTGGCGGGCGTATTCCGCGCCGAAGGCCCAATACTTATAGTTCTCTGCAAAATCCCGCAGTTCATCGCCCCGGACCAGCACACCGCTCCGGACGCTGACGTAATTCTTGCGCGCGAAGCAGTAGCGCAGGTCCAGCTGGGCCATGGCCGTGTAAGGACTGGAGTTCCGGGTATTGGCAGGCCAGAGGAAGAACGGAATCTGGAACTCCGTATAACGGTCCGGCATGAATCCGCCGAGCATGGTGGTATGCTTCATATTCATGTAATCCCGGGCAAGGTACGACATGATATTCACACCGAACGGCTGGTACCAGGCAGCATACAACTTGGGCAGGATGGTGAAATGATTACCGATGGAGAAAGCCGCTTCGACACTCGCCAGGGTCGAGATGTAACGCGGAACGCGCCCCCCTTCCGTCAAGGCGGGATCTTCTTCGAGTACGGCGTAGTTTTTATCCAGGTCAATGCTGTATCCCGCGAAATTATAACGGCCCTTCAGGGTCAGCCGGACGCCGCGCGTCGGGAAATAACCGTCATCGAAGGTGTCGAACTTGAAGTTCGCAAAGGCGGACAGCCAGTAGCTCTTCCAATCCCAGTCCTTCCAAGTTTCCCCGTAGGACAGATACTGCTCGTAGGGATCCATTTCCGCCGTGAGGCCCACCCGGAACGTACCGCGGGTCATCCGCGAATCCTCCAGATAGACATCGGCGGCTATGCTCCAGAGCCGTTCTTCGACGGAGTTGTCCCAGCCAATGTTCGTCCGCATCAGACGCGTGCGGAAATCCACCCCGATCGTAGGGATGCCTTTGGCGAATTTGCGGGAAAAGTCCAGCGTCAGGGCCGGGTTGGTGCCCAGTTTGAGGTCCGCCGTGAAGCGCGGACCCATGAGCCGGCGGGTGCCAAGGCCCAGGTGCAGCGCGAGCGCCACGGTCTCGTCCGTGTCGGCACGCACGCCGATGGCGAAATCGTTCACCTGCCCCTTCTGGCAGTCGAAGACCAGCACGTACGGCTCTTCGCGGCCCTCCAGGTGGTAAGTCACAGACTCAAACACGTTGGAGCCATAGATTTTATTGAGCAGGCGCTCCACCTTCTCGCGGTCAAACTCCATATCCTTCGGATAGTCCTTCGGATGCAGGACCGCGCGCAACTCCTGTTGCGTAATCCCTTCGAAACGGATGGAGCCGACCCGGACCTTCTTCTGGGCCAGGTTCACGGCCGGGGCCGGCCGCCGTACGGTCGGGACGGCCTTGCCGGCCACCAGCGCCGCCACGGCCTCGAAGGACTCCTTGTTGGCCAGGGCGTTCTGATAGCCCTGGTTGATGATGTCGTCCACGCTCTTGTCGTCGAACGAGAGCATATTGTAGCCCTTCAGCTCGTGATATACCTCGAAATCAACCATTTCCCGGGCCGGGCCGGCCGTCTCCTTGGACAGGAGGGTGATGGTCTGGAAGAGCAGGTCCACCGGGGAATTCAGCTCGTCCAGCTGGCGCGGAACGGACATTTCCGAGCCGATGATGATGTCGGCGCCCATCTCCTTCGCCAGGTCCACCGGGAAGTTGTTGCGCATGCCGCCGTCCAGCAGCACCGCCCCCTCCGTGCGAACGGCGCGGAAGTAGAAAGGAATGGCCATCGTGGAGCGCATCGCGTCCGGGAGGCTGCCGGAGGTCCAGTACTTCGGCGTCATCGTGTACATGTCCGTGGCCACGCAGGCGTACGGAATGGGCAGTTCCGCGAAACTCAGGCTGTCCTGGTAGCCCACGCTCACGGAGCTGAGCATGTCGCGGACGTTGAGTCCGAAGAGATATCCGTCCGGCATGCCGATGCCCATCTTGGTGACAGCCTCCTTGAGCATGTCGTTCGAACCGTGACCGGCTTCCTCCCCCAGCTTGTCCACCAGGCGCTCCCGGCGGAAACGCTCCTCCAGATCCTCGTCGTCGTAGTGGAACGGGATGCGGATGACGAAGCGGTCGCGGTACTTGCGCAGCCGGTAAGAGATATTGGTGTTCGGGATGTTGTCCGACATCATGACCGGCCAGTCGATGGCGCGCACCAGCGAATCCAGCTGGTCGTGCGTGTAGCCCATGGCGTACAGGCCGCCCACGAGGCCGCCCATGCTGGTGCCCGTGACGACGTCGACCGGGATCCCCAGTTCTTCCAGGTACTTGATGACGCCAAGGTGCGCCAGGCCGCGCGCGCCGCCGCCGGCGAGCACGAGGCCCACCGTCGGGCGGTACTGGCGGATGGAATCCATCCGCTCCCGGACCCGGGCGAAAGCCGCGGAATCCGCCGCCGGGTTGGCACTCTCCAGAATTTGCGCCTGCGCGCCCAAAGTCAGGGAACAGGCCAGGAGAATTGCGAATATCAGTTTTTTCATGTCGAATGTAATTAGCGTTGAATGTGAAAGCCCAGCGCGGCGAGCGCGTCCGCGAGCGCGGGGTCGCCACCCTGCAACCGCAGGGTGAAGGCGGTCGGCTCGCGCCGCACGGGATAGTCGCCCCGGAGCTGCTCGAAGCGCTCCGGGTGCGCGCGCAGGGCGCGGTCGTCCGCAAGGATATCGTAAGTGTGCAGGATGGCCTCGGAGAGGACCTCCTGTCGGGATTTGCCGGAGGCGTCCAGGGAGAATTCCAGCGGCTGCGCCGGCGCGGGAATGTCCGCCGGGCGCCAGTCCGCGAGGGGCAGGCCGAGCACCGCGGCCACCGTCCGCACGCTCATCCGCGTGCCGTTCGCCTTGCCGTCGGCGCTGTAGCCGGCGATGTGCGGCGTGGCGATGTCCAGCAGCGCCATCAGCGCGCGGTCCGGTTCCGGCTCGCCCTCCCACACGTCCAGCACCGCGCCGCGCAGGGCTTTCGCCTGCAGGGCGGCCCGGAGCGCGGCGCCGTCCACCACGGGGCCGCGGGAGGAGTTGATCAGGAACTGGTCCGGACGCATCGCGGCGAGCCGCGCTTCGTCAAACAGGTGCCAGGTGGCGTCCTCCCCTTCCCGGGAAAGCGGGACATGCAGGGTCACGATGTCGCTCTGCGCCACCAGCGTGTCGAGGTCGACAAAGCCCTCCGCGCCTTCCGCGCGGGCCCGGGGCGGGTCGCACAGCAGCACGCGCATGCCCAGCAGCGCGGCCGCCTCGGCGACCTTGCTCCCCACGTTGCCCACACCCACGACGCCCAGCGTCAGGGCGTCGAGCCGCAGGCCGTGGCGGCGCGCCAGCGTGCAGAGCACGGCGGCGATGTATTGCTTCACCGACGAGGAATTGCAACCCGGCGCGTTGCGCCAAAGGATCCCGTGTGCTTCGCACCACGCCGTGTCGATGTGGTCGTAGCCGATCGTGGCCGAGGCCACGACCCGCACGGACGAGCCCGCGAGCAGCGCCGCATCGCAACGGGTGCGCGTGCGCGTCACGACGGCGTCCGCGTCGCGGACCACCGCCGGGGTCGTCTCCGCCCCGGGCAGGTAAACGACCTCGGCCCAGGGTTCAAAAACGCCCCGGATGAAGGGAATCTTGTTGTCACAGACGATCTTCATGCGCCGCCGGAATCATCGAATTAGCATCGTAAAGATAGGTATTTTTCGGGAATATAATTTTTATTTGAAAGGTATCAGAATTCTTCGTATATTTGTGTGATTATACGCCAATACTAAAATAATCGATAAAACATACTAAAACTTTCACTTTACATTATGGCAAAAGAAAAGAAATTCATCACCTGTGATGGTAACCAGGCAGCGTCCAATATCGCATACCTGTTCAGCGAGCACGCTGCCATTTACCCGATCACGCCGTCCTCCACGATGGCCGAGAACGTGGACGAGTGGGCGGCCCACGGAAAGAAGAACCTCTGGGGCGAGACCGTCAAGGTCACCGAGATGCAGAGCGAGGCCGGCGCCGCGGGTGCCGTCCACGGTTCCCTGCAGGCCGGTGCGCTGACGACCACCTACACCGCTTCCCAGGGTCTCCTGCTGATGATTCCGAATATGTACAAGATCGCCGGCGAAATGCTTCCGGCCGTCTTCCACGTGTCCGCACGTGCCCTGGCCTCCCACGCCCTCTCCATCTTCGGTGACCACCAGGATGTGATGGCCTGCCGCCAGACCGGCTTCTGCATGCTGGCTTCCAGCTCCGTCCAGGAGGCTCAGGACATCGCCGCCATCGCGCACCTGAGCGCCATCAAGGCTTCCCTCCCGTTCCTGCACTTCTTTGACGGCTTCCGCACCTCCCACGAGATCCAGAAGATCGAGGCCATCGACGAGGCGGACCTCAAGGGCATGGTCAGCGAGAAGGCCCTCGAGAACTTCCGCGCCCGCGCGCTGAACCCGGAGGCCCCCGTCACCCGCGGTACCGCCCAGAACGGCGACGTCTACTTCCAGGCCGTCGAGTCCCGCAACCAGGTCTATGAGGCCGTTCCCGACATCGTGGCCCGCTACATGGGCGAGATCGGCGAGCTGACCGGCCGCACCTACCGTCCGTTCGAGTACTACGGCGCCAAGGACGCCGAGTGCGTGATCGTGGCCATGGGTTCCGTCACCGAGACCATCAAGGAGACGATCGACTACCTCTCCGAGCACGGCCGCAAGTACGGCGTCGTGACGGTGCACCTCTATCGTCCGTTCTCCGAGAAATATTTCCTCAAGGTGCTCCCGAAGAGCGTCAAGAAGATCGCGGTCCTCGACCGCACCAAGGAGCCCGGCGCCCTCGGCGAGCCGCTCTACCTCGACGTGCGCGCCCTCTTCCAGGGCAAGGAGAACGCCCCGCTCGTGATCGGCGGCCGCTACGGCCTCTCCTCCAAGGACACGACCCCGGCGCAGATCGTCGCCGTCTACGACAACCTCGAGCGCAAGAGCCCGAAGGGCGACTTCACCATCGGCATCGTCGATGACGTGACCTTCAAGAGCCTCCCGACCAAGGGTGAGATCTCCATCGTGAAGAAGGGCACCACCGAGTGCAAGTTCTACGGCCTCGGTTCCGACGGTACCGTCGGCGCCAACAAGAACACGATCAAGATCATCGGTACTCACACCGACCTCTACAGCCAGGCCTACTTCGACTACGACTCCAAGAAGTCCGGCGGCTACACCTGCTCGCACCTCCGCTTCGGCAAGAAGCCGATCAAGGCGCCTTACCTGGTGGGCACCCCCGACTTCGTGGCCTGCCACGTCCCGTCCTACCTCGAGAAGTACGATGTCCTGAAGGGCATCAAGGAAGGCGGCAGCCTGCTGCTCAACTCCCTGTGGAACGAAGAGGAGACCGTCAAGCGCATTCCGGACGCCGTCAAGGCCGTCATCGGTCGCAAGAAGATCAAGCTCTACATCATCAACGCCACCAAGATCGCCCAGGAGATCGGCCTCGGCGGACGTACCAACACGATCCTCCAGAGCGCCTTCTTCCGCATCACCGGCATCATCCCGGTGGACGACGCGATCAAGTATATGAAGGACGCCGCCCTCAAGTCCTACGGCAAGAAGGGCGAGAACATCGTCAACATGAACTACGCGGCCATCGACCGCGGCGGTGAATACACCCAGGTGAAGGTCCCCGCCGAGTGGGCCCAGATCAACGCCAAGTTCGTCAACCCGAACGCCGGCCGCCTCGCGACCCCGTTCGTCAAGGAGATCGCCGACGTGGTCAACGCCCAGGCCGGCGACACCCTCCCGGTGAGCGCCTTCCTCCCCTACCAGGACGGTACGATGCCCGCCGGCACCGCCGCTTACGAGAAGCGCGGCGTCGCCGTGAGCGTGCCTGTCTGGGACGGTGAGAAGTGTATCCAGTGTAACACCTGCGCCTTCGTCTGCCCGCATGCCGCCATCCGTCCGTTCCTGATGACCGACGAAGAGGCCAAGGCAGCCGCCGCCCAGGGCGTCAAGGTCGTCGAGGGCAAGGCCAACCTCAAGGAGTACAAGTACACCATCGCGGTGTCCGTCGCCGACTGTACCGGTTGCGGCAACTGCGTCGATGTCTGTCTCGCCAAGGAGAAGGCCCTCTCCATGGCTCCGTACATGGACCACGAGGCCGATCAGGCCGCGTTCGACTTCCTCAACGCCAAGGTGGGCTACAAGACCCCGCAGGATCCCAAGTCCAACATGAAGGCCGCCCAGTTCGCCCAGCCGCTGTTCGAATTCTCCGGCGCCTGCGCCGGTTGCGGCGAGACCCCGTACATCAAGAACATCACCCAGCTCTTCGGCGACCACATGATGATCGCGAACGCGACGGGTTGCTCCTCCATCTACGGTGCCTCCTTCCCCGCTTCCCCGTACTGCACCGACGCGCACGGCCACGGCCCCGCCTGGCAGAACTCCCTGTTCGAGGACTTCTGCGAGTTCGGTCTCGGTATGCACCTCGGCTCCGACCGCATCCGCGAGACGGTCGCCGCCCTCATGCAGAAGGGTCTCGAGTGCTCCAAGTGCAGCGCTGAGATGAAGGAGCTCTACCAGAAGTGGCTCGACAACCGCAAGGACTACGCCGTCACCCGCGAGGTGGCCGACAAGCTCGTCCCGATGATGGAGAAGTGCGGCTGCGACGTCAGCAAGAGCCTCCTCGCCCTCAAGCAGTTCATCCCGGCCCGCAGCCAGTGGATCTTCGGTGGCGACGGTGCCTCCTATGATATCGGTTACGGCGGACTCGACCACGTCCTCGCCAGCGGCGAGAACGTCAACATCCTGGTGCTCGACACCGAGGTGTACTCCAACACCGGCGGCCAGTCATCCAAGGCCACCCCGGTCGGCGCCATCGCCAAGTTCGCCGCCTCCGGCAAGAAGATCCGCAAGAAGGATCTCGGCATGATGGCGATGAGCTACGGCTACGTCTACGTGGCCCAGGTCGCCATGGGCGCCAGCCCGGTCCAGTACATGAACGCCATCAAGGAAGCCGAAGCCTACGACGGCCCGTCCCTGATCATCGCCTACGCCCCGTGTATCAACCACGGCCTGAAGGCGGGCATGGGTCTGAGCCAGAAGGAGGAGAAGCTTGCCGTCGAGTGCGGTTACTGGCACCTCTACCGCTTCAACCCGGCCCTCGAGGAGCAGGGCAAGAACCCGTTCACGCTCGACTCCAAGGAGCCTGACTGGACGAAGTTCCAGGACTTCCTCAAGGGCGAGGTCCGCTTCGCTTCCCTGTACAAACTCTTCCCGGAGAGCGCTGCCGAGCTGCTCGCCAAGACCGAGGAGTTTGCCAAGGTGCGCCTCAATACTTATAAGAGGTTGGCGGGTAAAGAATAAAAAATTCTGAAGATTTAATAAATTTTTATTGTTTTTCAATATTTTTTGATTAGCTTTGCAATCAGAAAGCGCAATCAAATGAAAATGATGAAAAAAATTCTCATCCTTGCAGCAGCGCTCATCAGCGCTGCTGCTTTGGGAAATGCTCAGCAGATGCAGCAGCTTCCCAACGATCCGGCCACCCGCGTCGGTAAGCTTGACAACGGATTAACCTATTACATCCGTCACAACGAGAAGCCCGCCCAGCGGGCCGAGTTCTACCTGGCCACCGACGTCGGCGCCCTGCAGGAGCTGCCCGACCAGGACGGCCTCGCCCACTTCCTGGAGCACATGTGCTTCAACGGCACCAAGAACTTCCCCGGCAAGGGGATCCTCAACTGGCTGGAGAGCATTGGCGCTTCCTTCGGCGGCAACGTGAACGCTTCCACGGGCGTGGAGCAGACCATCTACCTGCTCAACAACATTCCCCTGGTGCGCCCGACCGTCGTCGACACCTGCATCCTCATCATGCACGACTACTCCCACTTCGTGAACTGCGATCCGGAGGAAATCGACAAGGAGCGCGGCGTCATCCTCGAGGAGAAGCGTTCCCGCAACACCGCCCAGTGGCGCATGCGCGAGCAGTCTTATCCTTACCTCTATGGCGACACCAAGTACGCCACCACGAGCATCATCGGCACCGAGGAGAACCTCAAGACCTTCAAGCCCGAGAGCCTGACGAACTTCTACCACACCTGGTACCGTCCGGACATGCAGGCGCTGATCGTCGTGGGTGACATCGACGTCGACTACGTGGAGGCCTGCATCAAGCGCACCTTCGCCGACATCCCGGCCGCCGAGAATCCCAAGCAGAAGGACGTCATCGCCATCCCGGACAACGAGAAGCCGGCCATCGGCATCCTCACCGATCCCGAGAACCGCAACACCAGCGTCGAGATCTACTGGCGCAGCCAGGCTACTCCGGAGGAGCTCAACAGCACCCCGGTGGGCCTGATCACCGACCTGCTCGAGGACATCGTGTCCATCGCGATGACCGAGCGCTTCGAGGAGATCGCCGCCCAGCCTGACGCTCCGTTCCTGGCCGGTGGCTTCGGTATCGGCAACATCTGCGAGACCGCCGACGTCACGTACGTCGAGGCCGCCAGCAAGGACGGCGAGGCGCTGAACGCCCTGGCCGCCGCCCTGCTCGAGGCCGAGAAGCTCCGCCGCTTCGGCTTGACCGAGGCCGAGGTCGAGCGCGCCAAGAACGAGGTACTCTCCCGCTTCGAGACCAAGGCCAACAAGGCCGACACCCGCAACAATTCCGAGTTCGTGATGCCTTGCATCTACAACTTCTTCGACAACGAGCGCTTCATGGATCCGCAGGCCGAGTACGCACTCGTCCAGCAGCTCATGCCGATGCTGACCGCCGACACCATCAACCAGGCCGCCCAGCAGCTCATCACCCGCGAGAACATGGTCGTGATCTACACGGCTCCTGAGAAGGAAGGCCTCGTCCACCCGACCGTGGAGCAGGTCCAGGCCGTAATCGACGCCGTCGAGAACGCCCAGATCGAGCAGGCCGCCGCCGAGGAGCTTCCGGAAGCCTTCCTCAACCCGGCCGCCCTCAAGGGCAGCAAGGCGAGCAAGGTCAAGGACGGCATCTATGGCTCCAAGACCTTCACCCTGAAGAACGGTGTGACCGTCTGGCTCCTCCCGACGGACCACGAGAAGGACCGCATCGTCCTGAACTACAGCAAGGACGGTGGCCGCAGCCTCCTCACTGACGAGGAACTCTTCTCCTTCGACTCCAACCTCTGGAGCCTCTACATCCAGAACAGCGGTATCGCTGATTTCCCGGCCACGACGGTGCGCAAGATGCTCGCCGGCAAGCAGGTCAGCGGTTCTCCTTATATTAATGCGTACACGCACGGCGTCAGCGGCACCACGACCGTCAAGGATCTCGAGACCGCCCTGCAGATCTTCTACCTCTACGTCACCGCCCCGCGCTTTGATGAGAACGAGTACAACCAGGGCCGCAGCCAGATCGAGGCCGTCCTGCCGAACCTCATGACCCAGTCCAACTACAAGCTCAACAAGGCCCTCTACGACTATGTCTACGACAGCCCGCGTCGCTTCATGATCAGCGACGAGGTTCTCGCCAAGGCCAGCCTGAGCACGCTCGAGAGCGCCTACAAGCGCCTCTTCGCCGACGCGGCCGGTGCCCGTCTGGTGGTCGTGGGCGACTTCAACGTGGACGAGATCATGCCGCTCATCTGCAAGTACGCCGGTTCCATCCCGGCCGGCAAGAAGGCCGCCAAGGCCGAGTACCGCGGCGACGGCATCAGCACCGCCGACCGTCTGTACGACTTCAACGCCCAGATGGCTACGCCGATGGTGACGGTCCTCCAGGTGTACAACGCCATGAAGCCCTACTCCGTCGCCGACGAGGCCGCCAACGACGCGCTCTCCTACATCCTCGACATGCTCTACACCGAGACCCTGCGTGAGGACGAGGGCGGCACCTACGGCGCCAGCTCCTCCGACGACGTCAGCACCAAGCCGGATGAGCGTCACATGATGCAGGTGGTCTTCCAGACCAACGTCGAGTCCGCCGACAAGCTCCGCGACCTGGCCAAGTCCGGCTTCCAGGGTATCGCCGAGAACGGCCCGACCGCCGACCAGTTCGACAAGGCGCTGAAGAATCTCCAGAAGACGACTCCTGAGAACCGCCAGAAGAACAACTACTGGGCATCCATGATCATGACGAACGCCCGCTTCGGCTTCGACTTCGACAAGGAGTACGAGGCTGCGGTGAACGCCCTGACGCCCGCCCAGATCCAGGCTGCCGCCCAGGAACTCATCCACGGCAACATGATCGAGATCGTCATGCGCCCCGAATAATGAGATTTCGCCACAGTTCTGTCCCGAGGAAGTTGGGACGGAATTAGGAAATAGCGAATATTTATCCCACAGAAACGCCGATTTGTCCGCCAAATCGGCGTTTCGTCACTTTTTTTACCCGCCGTTCCCAACTCTTTGCCCAGGCCCTCGCGAGGTCCTACCTTTGCGTTCCGGATCATCAAACAAAACGCAAAGAACCATGTACAATCTGACCCTTGAAGACAGTTTCCTGCGCCGCTTTGAACAATCCGTCAAAGCCTGCTGGAACAAGACCGCCCTCGTTGAATACAACCAGCCCGGTATTACCTACGGGGAGCTGGCAGCCGAACTTGAAAAGACCGTCCTTTGGTGGCGGGCCGCAGGCCTGCAGCCGGGCGACAAAATAGCCATCAACGCACGTTCCAGCGCAGGCTGGGGCAAGACCTTCTTCGCCGCCCAGACGGGCGGGTTCGTGGCCGTGCAGCTCTTCAACGGCTTCACCCCCGAAGACACGATGCACCTGGTGGCCCATTCCGACAGCCGCATCCTTTATACGGAGAAGGCGATCTTCGAGAAGATGGACTTCGAGGCCATGCCGCAGGTGATGGGTGTCCTCGACACCAAGAGCGGCGAACTGCTGGCCGCCCGCGGCAACTTCGCCGACATCTACGCGCAGCGTGACGCGATCTTCGCCGCCGCCCACCCCAACGGGCTCAGCGCCGACGACGTCCACTTCCAGGACCGTCCGCTGGACGAGCTCTGCGCCCTGATGTACACCTCCGGCTCCACCGGCAACCCGAAGGGCGTGATGATCTCCATCCGCAACTTCAGCTCCAACATCCAGCTCATTCCCCATCATTTTCCGTACAAGCGGGAGGACAACTACGTCAGCGTGCTCCCCTACGCCCACATCTTCGGCCTGGTGTACGACCTGATGGCCCCGCTCTGCTACGGCATGACCCTCTGCATCCTCTATGTCCCGCCCGTGCCGGCTTACCTCAAGCCCGCCCTGCGCGACTACAAACCTTACGTGTTCTTCGCGGTTCCGCTCATCATCAACAAGATGATCGACGACACCATCGGCGAATTCATCCGCAGCAAGAGCGGCGCCGCCAAGCTCGCGGACTATAAGAACAACCCGGACTTCTGCGAAGCCCTGCGCACCATCTTCATGAACGCCTTCGGCGGCAACCTCGGCCTGATGATCACGGGCGGCGCGGCCATGCCGGAGCAGCTGGAGCGCCTCTTCCTGGAGCAGCTCAAGGTTCCGTTCGTGACGGGCTACGGCATGACCGAGTGCACGCCGACCATCACCCTGGGTCACAAGGAGACCTATGTGATGAAGGAGTGCGGCGAACCCGTTCCCGAAGGCATCGAGCTGAAGATTGACTCCCCGGATCCGCACCATGTGGCCGGCGAGGTCCTCGTCCGCGGCCATGTGGTCTTCTCGGGCTACTACAAGAATCCCGAGGCCACCCGCGCCGTCTTCACGGAGGACGGCTGGTTCCGCACCGGCGACCTCGGCACCATCGACGACCTGGGCCGCACCTTCCTCGTGGGCCGCAGCAAGAGCATGATCCTCGGCGCCAACGGCCAGAACATCTTCCCGGAGGAGATCGAGGTCGTCCTCAACCAGCTCCCCTACGTTCAGGAGTCCATCGTGGTGGGCCGCAACGGCCAGCTGACCGCGCTGATCGTTCCCAACCAGGCGATGCTGGAGGACCAGAACATCGACGCCGACACGCTCAAGAGCATCATGGACGCCAACCTGGCCACCCTCAACCAGAAGATCCCGGCCTACTCCAGCGTCCGCGGCTACGAGGTGCAGTTCACCCCCTTCGCCAAAACGCCGAAAGGCAGCATCAAACGGTTTATGTATAAGTAACCGTCATCCCATAGTCATTCCGGGCTTGACCCGGAATCTCGTCATTCGCCGGCTCCGACCGGCGAATCTCGTTTTATTTTACTATCTTTGCAATAAGCTTATCTTATATGTTCGAGGATTTCAGATTACGCGTATTTGAGCGGGTCGCTGAGCTGGGGAGCTTCACGGCGGCCGCCAAGGCCCTGGGCATCTCCCAGCCGGCCGTCAGCCAGCATGTTTCGGAATTGGAGAAAACCGTCGGCGGCGCGCTGTTCGAGCGCGGCCGCGGGCGCGTGGAGCCGACCGCGCGCGGCCGCCTGTTCCTGGAGCACGCCCGCACCATCCTGGCGGGCTACAAGGCGATGGACAGCGAATTCCGCGTGCCGGAGAGCATTCTCCTGCACCACGTGCTGCTGAACGGACGCAAGACGAATATCCTCATCCGGCAGGACCGCTTCGCGGACCTGGACGCCCCGGAGGACACGCCGGCCGACCGCGTGATCGAGGCGGACGGCCTGGCCATCCTGCCTTCCTTCTACAATACGCACAACCACGCGGCCATGACGCTCATGCGCGGCATGGCGGACGACCTGCCGCTGCAGGAGTGGCTGCAGGAGCACGTATGGCCCTTCGAGGCCAACCTGACCCCGGACGACATCCGGCACGGCAACGAGTTGGCTGTCCGGGAGATGGTCGCCAACGGTTCCACTTTCTTCTCGGACATGTACTTCGACCCCGAGGAGGCCATGGCCCCGGTCGAGGCCGCAGGCATCCGCGCCGCCATCGGCATCACCATCCTGGACGGTCACCCGAAATCGCAGGCGGAGGCCCTCAAGGACTACATCAAGAACTGGCAGGACCCCACCGGAGGCCGCATCCAGCTGGTGATGTGTCCGCATTCCGTCTATACCGTCAGCGGCGAGCGGATCAAGCGCAGCGTCAACTTCGCCCGCCACCACGACATGCTGATCCACATCCACCTCAGCGAGACGCGCCGTGAGGTCGAGGACTGCATCAAGGCGCACGGCACCACGCCGGTGCGCTACCTCGACAAGCTGGGCGTCCTGGGTCCGGACATCATCGCCGCCCACTGCGTGCACGTGGACGCCGAGGAATGGAAGATTCTCGCGAAGAACGGCGTCACCATCGCCCACTGCCCCTGCTCCAACATGAAGCTGGGCAGCGGCCGCTTCCCCTACGAGCTGGCGATCGAATCCGGCTGCCGCATCACCCTGGGCACGGACGGCGTATCGTCCAACAACAACCTCGACATGCGCGAGGAAATGAAATTCGCGGCCCTGCTGGCCAAGCTCAACGGCGACACGACCCTGCTCCCCGCCGACGAGATCTTCCGCTGGGCCACGCGCAACGGCGCCGAATTCTTCGGCATCGACGCCGGTGAGATCGCCAAGGGCAAACAGGCGGACGCCATCCTCATCGACCTCGGCGCCCCGTCCATGCAGCCCTGCCACAACCTGATTTCAAACTGGGTCTACTCAGCAGACACATCCGTCATCCGCTACCGCTTCTGCGCCGGACGGATCTTGAAATAGAAAAAGGGAGCCCCGCTTGGGACTCCCTTACTTTTTAAGACACTTGTGCGTGACTACTCGGCCGGAGCGATGGCGCCCATCGGGCAAGCATCGGCGCAGGTACCGCAGTCGATGCAGACGTTCGGGTCGATGGTGTAGACATCACCCTCCTGGATAGCGCCGGAAGGGCATTCACCCTGGCAAGTACCACATGCCACGCAGGTGTCGGGATTGATCTTGTAAGCCATTATCAGTAAAATTTAGTGTGTGTTCGGTCCGTTATTTGCAAAAACCGGGACAAAAGTAATCATTTTTTTCGTAAATTTGCAGATATGAAAACGCTTTTGACAATCTTGCTTGCTGCCGCGCTTGCAGCACCCATCCAGTTTGACAAAACTGTACACGACTTTGGCGAGATCAGCACCAAAGCCGGCAAGCAGACCTGCACCTTTACCGTGACCAACGACGCAGACGAGGACCTCTCGATCCTGGCCGTTGTCCCTTCCTGCGGATGCACCGACGTCGTGTGGACGCGCGAAGCCATCGCTCCGGGCGCCAAGGGCGAAATCAAAGCCACCTACTCCAACGACGAAGGTACGGGCACCTTCGACAAGACCCTGACGGTCTACACCTCCGCGCAGAAGAAACCCGTCATCCTGCACCTCAAAGGTTCAGTCAAGAATGCCAAATAACAGCAACTACACAGACGACAACATACGCACCCTCGAAGGCGTACAGCACGTACGCCTTCGTCCGGGTATGTACATCGGCCGACTCGGCAACGGTAACAACCCGGGCGACGGCATCTACGTTCTCCTGAAAGAAATCGTGGACAATTCCATCGACGAATTCGCGATGGGATTCGGCAAGGAGATCCGCATCGACATCAACGAAAACGAAGTCACCGTGCGCGACTTCGGCCGCGGCATCCCCCTCGATTCCGTGATCAAGGCCGTGAGCATCCTCAACACCGGCGGCAAGTTCGACGACAAGGTCTTCAAGAAGTCCGTCGGCCTCAACGGCGTCGGCACCAAGGCCGTCAACGCCCTCTCCGAGAGCTTCTACGTCTGCTCCCACCGCGACGGCGAAAGCTCCTGGGCGCGCTTCGAGCGCGGCGAGCTGAAGGACAGCGGCAAGGAGAAGACCACGGAGAAGAACGGCACGCTCGTCACCTTCACGCCGGACAAGATGATGTTCGGCGAATACGCCTTCAACATGGACTTCGTGGAGACGATGGTCAAGAACTATTCTTACCTCAAGAAAGGCCTGACCCTCCTCCTCAACGGCACGCCCTACAAGTCCGAGAACGGCCTGCTGGACCTCGTGAACGAGAACCTGCTCAGCGACGAGCCGCTCTACCCGCCCATCCACCTGGAGGGCGAGGACATCGAGATCGTCCTCAGCCACAGCAACGCCTACGGCGAGAACATCTCCTCCTTCGTCAACGGCCAGAACACCCGCGACGGCGGCACGCACCTCGCCGCCTACCGCGAGGCCATCGCCAAGACCCTGAAGGAATTCTTCAAGAAGAATTATGACCCCACCGACTGCCGCCAGGGCGTCGTGGGCGCCATCAGCATCCAGATCCAGGAGCCGAACTTCGAAGGCCAGACCAAGACGAAGCTCGGATCCAACTACATGTGGGAGAAGCAGTTCCACGATGAGAGCGGCGCGCTCAAGACCGACATCGGCCCGACCATCCGCTCCTACGTGAACGACTTCGTCGCCAAGAACCTGGACAACTACCTGCGCATCCACAAGGAGATCGTCCCCGTGATCGAGGAGAAGATCAAATCCTCCCAGAAGGAGCGCGAAGAGATCAGCGGCATCCAGAAGAAGACGCGCGAGCGCAACAAGCGCACCAACGTCTACAACCCCAAGCTGCGCGACTGCCGCTACCACTACAACGACAAAGTGACCGAGAAGACGCAGGAGAACATCGAAGCCTCCTCCATCTTCATCACGGAGGGCGACTCCGCAAGCGGAACGATCACCAAGGCGCGCAACGCCAACTACCAGGCGGTCTTCTCGCTGCGCGGCAAGCCGCTCAACTGTTATAAGGAAAAACGCAAGAAGTTTGCGGAGAACGAAGAGCTGAACCTGCTTATCTCAGCCCTCGGCATCGAGGACGACCTCGAAGGCCTCCGCTACAACAACATCATCGTGGCGACCGATGCCGATGACGACGGCATGCACATCCGCCTGCTGATGCTGACCTTCTTTATGAAATACTACCCCGACCTGATCCGGCGCGGCCACGTGTACATCCTCCAGACGCCGCTCTTCCGCGTGCGCAACAAGAAGGAGAGCCACTACTGCTACAACCAGGAAGAAAAGGAAAAGGCGCTCAAGTCCCTCAAGACCGGCGCCGAAATCACCCGATTCAAAGGTTTGGGAGAAATCTCTTCTGACGAATTCGTCCACTTCATCGGTCCGGAAATGCGCCTCGACCTCGTCAAGATCGCCGAGGAGGAGTCCATCGCGAACATCATGGCGTTCTACATGGGTGACAACACCCTCGACCGCCAGAACTTCATCCGCGCCAACCTCCGCTCCGAAGAGGAACTGGAAGACGTCAACATCTAGCCCTTAGGCACAAACTCCAGCTGCGTAAAGACGCTGTTGAGCAGTTTCTCCATGATGATTGGCTTCATGATGAAGTCGTTCGCTCCGAGATCGAATCCCTTCACCACGTCCTCGTTCGAGTTGAGCGCGGACAGGATGACGATGCGGATATCCGCCGTGGCGGAATCCGCCCGCAGGCGTTTGATAACTTCAAAGCCGTCTATGCCGGGCATCATCAGATCCAGGAGGATCAAGTCCGGTTTGCGCGAGGCCACGGCGTCCAGCGCTTGCTGGCCGTTGGCGGCCGTACGGATTTCAAATTTGAAACGGGACAGCATCTTCTGCACCAGCAGCAGGTTCAGCGGAATGTCATCCACTGCCAGGATGTTGTAGTTTGAATAATCGCGGTTCAGATCAAAAGCAGGCATGATCTATAGTTAGTTATTAGTTAGTTGATGGTGTATTGTCTTCTAGCTGCGGCGGCTCGACGGGCACCTCGAAAACGAAGCGCGCGCCTCCGGCCGTATATGTGGTATCCAGGTAAACCGAGGCGCCCATGCGCCCGGCGATGTCGCGGCAAATGCTCAGGCCCAGGCCCGTCCCCTGGACGAAATCGTTCAACTTCGTAAAGCGTTCGAAGATGTGCTCAGCCTGGTCGGCGGGAACGCCGGGGCCCGTGTCCGTCACGAAGTAGGACACGTAGCCGGGGCGGCTCGTCAGCGAGCTGGACAGGCGGATCTCCCCTTCCTTCGTATGCTTGCAGGAATTGGTCAGCAGGTTGATGAGGATCTGCTGCACGCGGCGCGGGTCCGTCTGGAACGTGAACGGTTCCTCCGACTCCGGCGCGTAGTACATCTTCACGCCCGGCTGCAGGCGGTGCTCCGCGCTGCGGATCGCAGCCTGCGCGATGAAGTTCATCTCCCCTTCCTCGTAGGTGATCCGGTACTTGCCGGCATCCATCGCGGAAGCGTTGAGGATGTCGTCCAGCAACATCGTCAACATCTTGGTATTGTTGATGATATGATCGGAGAATTCCGCCTTCTCCTCCTCCGGGAAGGATCCGTCCGGTAGCGCGAGCAGCTGTGAGAAGCCCACGATGGCATTCAGCGGTGTTCGCACTTCATGGCTCATATTCTGTACAAACCGGGTCTTGGCCGCATTGGCCAGCTCCACCTGTTCGTTCGCTTCCTTCAGCTCCCGGATTCGTTCTTCGTCCATCTCCCGCGCCTTGCGCAGGTTGCGGTTGTGCACCCAGAAGAAGCCGGACGAGACGAGCAGGATCACCATGACCAGGAACTCCACCAGGCGCGTAGCCATCAGCACCTCTTGGTTCTTCTCGGTCAGCTGCCGGTTCAGCGAGTAATTCTGATAGCGCCCGGAAGCCTCCTCGAGACGCATGTTGTTGACCCTGGACAACATGTATTGCATCTCCTCATAGCGCTTGCGCATCATCGTGAGGGAAATGTCATACTGCCCCCACTGCGCGGCCAGGCGACCCAGGAACAGCTGCTGGCGGGGCAGCGCCAGCGTGTCCATCAGCGCCTGCGACGGCCGCGCGTTGTGCACCACCGCGTCCACGCACGCGAAGAACTCCTCGCCCGTGCGGAAGAAAGAGCGGAAAGCCGAATCGTTCAGGCAGTAGTCCCGCTTGCGTTCGTATTCGGCCACATCCTTGTCGAACGCGGCAATCTGGGCCTGGTAGTACGAGCAGCGGAGCGTGTCCAGGTGCGCCTGGGCGGCCTCCGCCGCCTTGTTGTAGAACAGGCGGCTCGAATCCTCGGAGAAGTCGTACGTGTCCGCCAGGTCGCAGTACGTACGCGTGACGGGCTGCCGCCGGACATCCGGGTCCTTCGACTCCGCATACAGGTCCAGCGCCTGCAGGAGGTAAAACCGCGTATTCACGATATCCCCCTGCTGCATGTACATCTGGGCCAGGAAACGGAGGGCCTGCCACTCGCCGTAGTCGTTGTTCTCCTGCTCGGACTCCTTCAGCATCTCGTCCAGCAGGTCGAACGCCGCCGTAATCTGCCGCGAGTCGAAGTAGTAATTCTGCGCCAGGTCGTAGGAGTAGTAGTAATACTGGGTGTATCCCATTTCGCGGGCCACTTCCCGCAGTTTGTCAAACGCCTCGTCCACCTGCCGGTTCATCTGGAGACGCTGCTCCATGGGAACGTTTACGCCCACCCGGCAAATCCGCCGGAGGGCAAAGACATAGTAGAGCGTTTGGGCCTTGGTGTCGCCCCGCTCGATCGCCGTCGCCAGCAGGTCGGCGTTGATCTCGTCGAAATCCTCGGCCGCCGGATCATCCACTACCGCCTCCACCCGCTGCAGGATCGCATAGCAGACGTCGTCGATTTCGTAGGGATTATTCTGCGCGGCGGACGGCCAGACGGCCGCCAGCAGACACAGGCATGCGAGGACAAAACGTTTCATGTTGGTCAAAGATAGAAATTTTTTGATATAATCAAAATGATTGTCTCCGGCAGCAAAACAAATAGAACGATTTGTTGAAGAAATTCCCTACCTTTGTCCAGAAAGAAACCCTGCCATGCCACGCCGCCTCAACGCCGATTTCGAACAGCTCGTCATCGAGCAACGCGCCTATCTGGAGCCGCATCCCACGGTGACGGAAGTGGCCCGGCGACTGCGGACCAACAAGACGTATATCTCCCGACTGGTCAACGAAGTATACGGCATGTCCTTCTCCGACCTGGTCCATTCGCTCCGCGCCCGCTACGCCCGGCAGTACCTGGCCGAACACCCCGGCGCCCGCCAGGAGGAGGTCGCCGCAGCCTGCGGCTATGCGAGCGTCTACAGCTTCAACCGTTCTTTCAAAAAGGCCACGGACCTCACGCCCCGCGAAGCAAAGATGCGGAACGCTTTGTAATTCCGAAAATTATTCCTATCTTTGCAGCCCCTTTTTTAGAGGGACTGTGTATTTATTTAATTATTAACAAAATGATCAAACAGTACGAAACCGTTTTCATTGCAACTCCCGTTTTGTCTGACACCCAGATGAAGGAAGCGGTTGCCAAGTACACCCAGCTGATCCGTGACAACGGCGGCGAGATCGTGTACGAAGAGGACTGGGGTCTCAAGCAGCTCGCTTACCCCATCCAGCACAAGACGTCAGGATTCTATTACCTGATCGAGTTCAAGGCTGACCCGCAGTTCGTGGGCACCCTCGAGACCCAGTATCACCGTGACGAGCGCATCCTCCGCTACCTCACCGTAGCCTTGGACAAGAACGCCGTCGCTTACGCCGAGCACCGCCGCCAGACGCGCGCCGCCAAGGCCGCTGCCGCCGCCGCTGCTCCTCAGCAGGAAGAGGCCCCCAAGGCCGAGGCCGAAGAGATTGAAACCGAAGAATAATCAGGAGGAATCATTATGGCAAACAACAACGAAATCCGTTATCTGAACCCTCCTACCGTAGAGGTTCGCAAGAAGAAATACTGCCGCTTCAAGAAGGCGGGCATCAAGTATGTCGACTACAAGGACGCCGAGTTCCTCAAGAAGTTCCTCAATGAGCAGGGTAAGATCCTTCCCCGCCGCATCACGGGTACTTCCCTCAAGTTCCAGCGCAAGGTTGCGCAGGCCGTCAAGCGCGCCCGCTCCCTCGCCCTTCTCCCGTATGTCACCGACCTCCTCAAATAATTGAAGCGTTATGAAGATCATTCTCAAGAAAGAAGTTGCCAATCTCGGCGAGGCCGGAGATGTGGTAGAAGTCAAGACCGGTTACGCGCTCAATTATCTCGTCCCGCAGGGCTACGCCTCCGTCGGCACCCCGTCCGCGCTCAAGCAGCACGCCGAGACCCTTCGCCAGCGCGCCCACAAGGAAGCCAAGCTGGTTGCTGACGCCCAGGCCCTCGCCGCCAAGATCGAGGCCGTGGAAGTGAAGCTGACCGCCAAGGTCGGCGAGAGCGGCAAGCTCTATGGCGCCGTGACCGCCGCCCAGGTGGCCGAGGCCCTCGCCGCCGCCGGCGTCGAGGTCGACAAGAAGAACGTCACCGTTCCTGAGATCAAGGAAGTCGGTGAGTTCGAAGGCAAGGTGAAGTGCTACAAGGGCGTCTTCGCCAAGATCAAGGTCCTCGTGGAGGCCGAAGCCGCTGCCGAATAATCCTTTTTGGATACAAATACTGAGAAAAACAGGCCATTTCGGCCTGTTTTTCTTGTTTTTTGCTCAATATATGCGCTAATCTGACGAAATATTAGCTATATTTGTTGAACCACATTAAGACGAACACTATGCCAAACGGGCAAAAACAGACTTTAAAGACGAGACTCGCTCCCGTTTTTCAGGACACGTTTCTATCGTGCCTCGGGTCTTTCTTCGCCTTCCTGATGGTCCGTTGGCTGTCCAACCCGATCTACGGATTCACCCGCCACTTCCTTATTTATGTCGGTACGGCGCTGCTCGGTACCGTGGTGGGCCTGCTGGTCTCGGGCACGATCCGTACCGCCCGCACCGGCGAATACCGTTTCTCCGTAGACCGCCTCTTCCTGACCGTCCTGATCAAGGATATCATCCTGCTCATCCTGATGCTGATCGACAAGGGAGGCTTTTCGCAACCCTCGCTCGTCGTGCTGGCCCTCATCTCCGATACCCTTTTCTCTTCCATGCTGATCTTCTTCATCCGCACCTCGATCAACCGCATGCAGGAAGAAGCCTTGGAGATGAAGGAGTTGTCCTTCCGGCCCAACACGCTGGTCTACGGCGACGATGAGAACGCCGCGCTCTTTGCCGAAAGCGCCAAGCAGAGCGGCCGCTACAACATCCTGGGCCTGTTGACCCGCAACCCGGAAATGGATAAGAAGGTCCTCCGCGGCTTCCTTATATATTATGTAGCGAATGACGAAGCCCTGGCCACCCTCCAGTGGCGCCTGGGCGGCGTCGACTGTATCCTCATCCCGAAGGGAGGAGACGGCAACGGCCCCGACGCCGACAGCGGCGGTGGCGGCGGGAGCGGCAACATTCCCAAAAGCAGCAAAATGAGCCCCTTCGAGCGCTTCGCCAAGCGAAGTTTCGACATCGTGCTGTCCGGGATCCTGATCATCATCTTCTCCCCTTTGATTATCATCTGTGCGCTGGCCGTCTTCATCGAGGACGGCAGTCCCGTTATCTATTCCCAGGAGCGAATCGGCCTGGGCGGGCATCCGTTCCGCATCCTCAAGTTCCGCTCCATGCGGCGGGATGCCGAAGCCATGGGCATCCCGCGCCTCTACACCGGCGACAACGACCCGCGCCTGACCCGCGTAGGCAAATTCCTGCGCCAGCATCACCTTGACGAGCTTCCACAGCTCTGGAACGTCTTCCGGGGGGACATGTCCTTCATCGGATACCGTCCGGAGCGGCAATTCTACATAGACCGTATCATGGAGCGCAATCCACGATACCGGTACCTCTATCAGATCCGTCCCGGGGTCACGAGCTACGCGACCCTCTACAACGGATATACCGACACCCTGGAGAAAATGCTGACCCGCCTCGATCTCGACCTCTACTACCTGCGCAACCACTCCGTGTGGTTTGATTTCCGGGTACTGGGGCTGACCTTCCTGAGCATCATCAGCGGCAAGAAATTCTAATCCCCGACGACGATGGCGACAAGACCCGATCAGACCTGCTGGTTCGCAGCGCACACGCGCTGCGGCGCGGAGCTGGGCGTGCGCGAGCGCCTCGGCCGCCTGGGGACGGAACACTTTCTCCCGACCGAACTGCGTTCGCGTACGCGCGGGCGCGCGAAATACGAAAAGCCGCTCATTCCGGGCCTGATTTTTGTCCGGACTACCAAGCGGCAGGCCTGCGCCCTCGCCAACGAACAGGGGGTGCCGGTGCGCTACCTGATCGACCCCGCCACGAAGACCCTGCTGGTCGTGCCTGACAAGCAGATGGAAGACTTCCAGCGGGTGCTGAACCTCTCCACCGAGGAGGGCGGCCTGCTCGACCGGCCCCTCGCCCTGGGCGACCGCGTCCGCGTGACGAAGGGCGTGCTGAGCGGCGTCGAGGGGCGCGTGCTGGAATTCCACGGCCGCACCTACGTGGTCGTCGAGCTGCTGGGCAGCTGGTTCGCCCGCGCCGACGTCCCCCGCGCCTGGCTGGAACTGATATAACCCCATCGTCATTCCGGGCTAGACCCGGAATCTCGAACAAAAATGAAACTTTTAGACTAATAAAACGTATAACTATATATGAGCAAGAAACTTAAATACACCGCTCCCGCCATCCTGGAGGATCTGGCGCTCGAGCTCGAAGCTGAGATTCTTGGTGCATCCGCCGAGCTGAAGGTGGATGAGAGTATCGACAAAGTCGAAACCATGGGCCAGGAGATTGGCGGCACCGTCGACGCCACCCAGTGGACCCAGGATTGGCAATAGCCCCATAGGCATAACCCCATCAAGTATGAAAATCAGAACCATCATCCCGGCAGCATTGGCCGTGCTGGCCCTTGTCTCCTGCGACAAGCTCTTCGTGGGCGACCGCACCGGCAAGCCGGTGACGTTCAGCGCCTCTTCGGATGTTCCCGCCGGCACGAAGACTGCCTACTCCGGCGAGGTCATCAATGGCCGCGAGCGCATTAACTGGGTGGACAAGGATCCGGTTCGCATGATCATGTATGTCCATGACCAGTACAGCCGCAGTTCCAACACCGAAACGGACACCAAGACCTACTACGTCGTGGACATCCACGAGGAGGGGCAGAAGAGCGTGGGCAAAGTCGCTTCCGCAGGTGCCTTCCTGACCTGGCGCGAGAACCTGGTGCACGATTTCTATAGCATCTATCCCGGCAACTACATCGGCAGTACAAAGATCTCGGGGTATACCCGGGAGATTAATCTCACCCTACCCTCCGCCCAGCACGGCGACATCGCCACCAACATGCGCTACGCCTACATGGCGGCCATCCACGAAGGATATACGACTGCGGGCAAGGGCAGTGTAGTTCTGGACTACTATCCGATGGTCACCACCGTCTACATCACGCTCAACAACGCGACGCAGAAAGCGATGACCATCCGCAGCGTCCGAATCAAATCTATCAGTGGTCAGGCTATCGTCGGAACGTACACGATTACCTCTTCCGGCGGCACTTCGCCCTTCACTCCCCAGGGCTGGGGCGAGACCGCCACTTCTCCGGAAGTGTCCGTTGTTCTCAACAACGCCACCCTCCAGCCTGGCGAGAGCACCACGTGCGTCATCTTCCTAATGCCGACCAAGACTTACCAAACTAGCGATTTGAAGCTGACGGTCGTGACCAATGGCGGCGTCTCTGATCTCACCATGCAGAATCAGGCCGTTTCCCAATTCGATCCTTGCAAGAAGTATAACCTGTCATTCAACGTCGAGGAACGACCGATCCAGTTCGACGACATGACGCAGGTGATGAACAATTTGTGCATCTTATCTAATTCACTTATTAGCAATAACTTTGTTTACCTAGGCTGGAAGACTCCTCCGGGATTGTATTACAACCTGGATTACAAGCGTGGAACCTGGCCGGATTATCCTGACGGTTACATTCCGGTGTCGGATGAAGACCTTCAGGCGGCCCTGCAGGAAGTGACGGAAATTTCGAATGCCGACAACCAGTCCCTGAATAACATGTTGAACAACCTCACACCGGCCGATTTCGCAATCTTCCCGAACCTGCGGTCCATCAAACTCACCAACCTCGGCAATAACTTAGAAAGCTTTTCGGTTGCCAACCTGAACAACCTCATCGAGTTGATCTATTCCGGGAACGCTTCGAATCTCTCCATCGCGAACTGCAACTTCAATTCGAACGATCCATTGATTATCAAGTCCTCCAGAATGCTTGATAACATTAGTATAACGGACATCACGGGCTTAAAAGAGATTATTATTCAGGCCGGAGATAATGGTGGCGGCAACATTGGTGAGGTATTCATCCAGAACTGTCCTGATCTTCAGACTATTAGGATCACCTCCCCCAGTCATGCACATATCGCATTGCCGAAAGCGGTTTTCGACAACCTAGGCGTAGAGACAATCATTATTGAACAAGCCAACATGACGAAGGAAATCGAGGTCCGGGATTGTTATAACCTCGAGCGATTCATCGTGGCCAATCAGAGTAATGATAAGCTCGAAAGCATATCTCTAACCAATTGTCCGGTTTTGGGCGACTCAGCAGTAGATAACTCTGAATTTGGCCTCACCGGTTTCAACGTTGAATGGGTTGCCATGAACTTCATCGCCAGAAAGGACAATTGCCCGAACCTGGGCCCGACATTTAATACAAAGAACAACCAGGGGGCAATAACGGTTACTTTCCGGGAGTAAACAGATTACCCAGCGTCAGCTCCCAGATGTAGGCAAAAGTCTCTCTGGTACAATACGATAGAGAGAACGGCAGCCGCCGCAGGAAAGCCCCTGCGGTGGCTGCTTTCGTTGGGGCGTGGTGGGCGAAGTGGCCGGTGCGCCGGACGATTCGGCGCAGGCGCTCCGGAGCCACGGGCTGGAAGTCCGGAAGACAACAGGCCGGATCAAGTCCGAAATCGTCCACCAGCAGCGAACAAAGCAGCTTATGCCAGCGCAGCAGACCGGCGCGTTTCAGCGCCGCACGTAGCTCTGACTCGTCGTATTTTCCCTCGAGACGGGCCAGCGCGACCGCCAGGTCGCAGAGCTGTTTGCAGCCCAGGCCATGCCCGATCACATGCTTGAAGATATGGGCCGACAGCAGGAGGATTTCCCCACAGGGAGAACCCGGTGCCGGCAACTTTCCAGCCGGGCGGTGAATGTCGTAATAACGCGGGTGCAGCTCGATAGAAACCAGGTCCTGGGTCAGCACCAGTGCGCCGTCCGAGGCCATTTTGGCCGCCGGGAAGAGCGCCCACGCACGCAGCAACTCCCCTTCCGGAAGGAAGACATCGATATCGCCGACCTGGCGGGCAGACGGGTCCGCATAATACTTCGCCGCTTCGCGCCCTTTCTGGACGACGGGATGCAGTCCGGCGTCAGCCAACTGTTGCAGCAGCTCCGCCTGCACGTGCGCATAGCGCGCATTCGCCCGGGCGAACGCCTCCTCCACGGTCCGCAGGATCGGCTGGAGTTCCTCCGGCGGTCGCTGCTCGGTCGGAAGGTGTGCAATCCCCTTCAAGAGCAGGCCCATCACGGCCTGTTCGCGGCTCAGGGCCAGCAGCTGCTCCCACCCGGCCGTGTCCGGCACGGACGGCAGCCGCAGGTCCTGCTCCCAAAGACCAGCACGAAGTAGCGCCAAAAATGTATTCCACACGCTGTCGGACATACGTCAAAGGTAGGAATTTTTCGTATATTTGTCCCTTAGAATGAGGAGATTTCTGCTCATAGTGTCTTCTTTCCTGGCGATGAACGCATTCGCACAGGAGCAGTTGTTGCTGCTGCCGCAGGCGGGGTTTGACGCGCCGGAAGCAGTCCTTCATTCCCCACTCTACGGCAAGACCGTCATCGTCTTCGGCGACAGCTACGTCCAGAACGCCGCCAATCCCATCGAAGAGACCTGGCACTACAAACTGGCCCGCAAATACAACATGGAGTACCACAACTGGGGCCGAAACGGCAGCTGTGTGGCCTATGAGTGGAAGTCGGATGTTTTCGGTCCGCCCATGTACGAACGTTACACCGCCCTGCCGGACACGGCCGACTACGTGATTGTCATCGGCGGGCACAACGACGCCGTACTGATGCACCGCTATGGTGAAGGGACAGAGTTCTTCCGGTCCAAGTTGGACATCCTCTGCCAAGGCCTGAAAGAGAAATTCCCCACCGCTAAGATCTGCTTCGTCACCCCCTGGAACGTCCCCCAACCGATGTACAAGGAGACCGCCGAAGCCATTGAGGAGGTTTGCGGGGAAAACGGAATTCCCGTCTTCAACTCCGTCATCAACAGCGGCATCACCCCTCGCTTCCGGGGCTTCCGCAGCATCTATTTCCAGAGCCCTGACGACGTAGCCCACCTCAACGCCAAGGGTCACGACCTCTTCCTCCCCCGCATCGAACCCTTCCTCCTGGGACTCTAATCCCCGCCGTCATTCGCCGGCTCCGACCGGCGAATCTACATTTCAGCCACGTCAGGGGCTTGTTATTTCAGTAAAAAACAAATATATTTGTTATTGAGATGGTCCGCCATTTCATATCTCCATCCCGGATCTGCCCCTGCAGGCCCGACGGCGAAGCCGTAAAATCCTGACTCTCAAAGACTTCCAAACCATGATGCGCAAGATTGCGCTGCTGCTCGCAGCTATTCTTCTGAGCGTGAACGCTTTAGCCCGTCCGCTCCCCGACCGCTATTCCCCGTTCCAGTACGGCCACCGCTGGTACTTCTCGTTCCAGGCCGGCCCGGCCTATTCCCCGGCAGAGTACCAGGACTCGTACTTTGCAAACGGCAAGGGCTTTGACGCCCTCTCCTGGCACGGCGCCCTCGCCTTTGGCTACAATTTCAACGACGCGTGGGACCTGCGCATCTCCGGTGTGTACGGCTACAACGCCGGCGCCCTCTCGCCCTACAACGGCTTTTATCCCCACCGTTACCACGCCGCCGAGTTGTTCGCCGATGTGATCCTCAACTACAACGCGCTGGCCGAATACAACACCGCATTCAACGTGAAGACCTACGCCGGCATAGGCGGCGCCTACACCTTTGGATTCACTGAGGTGAACCACCCTTATCAGGTGCTGGATTCACCGAATCTCTGCCCTGGCATTCGCGTGGGCGGCATCCTGGAATACGACTACGAGAGCGGTTTCGGCTGGTTCTTCGACCTGGGCGCCGAGGCCTTCACCGACTGGTACAACGGTCACGAATCCGACGGCCTCCCGGTGGAATTCGTTTTCAAGCTCTCCTTCGGCCTTATTTATCACTTTCCGCTTAGGAACAACAGATAGCTTACGGAGTCTTCAAACTACAGTTCTAAGCGCGTAGCAAAGAACACGCTGATTCTCTACGGCCGGATGTTTTTCATCCTGCTGATCAGTTTATACACCAGCAGGGTTATCCTCAACACGCTCGGCGTAGAAGACTTCGGTGTATACGAAGTGGTTGGAGGTGTTGTTGCCATGTTCTCCATCCTCTCGTCCTCCCTGTCCACGGCCATCAGTCGTTTCATTACGTTTTCGATTGGAAAGAATGACTTGGAAGAGTCCACGAAGATTTACTCTACGTCCATTATCATTCAGGTACTGCTAGCCATCATTATCGGCATCTTGATTGAGTTTATCGGCGTTTGGTACCTCTACCACAAAATGAATCTCCCTGACGGCCGCCTCGACGCCGCTTTCTGGGTTTTGCAGTGTTCTATAGCCACTTTCATGTTGGGGTTGATTAGTGTCCCGTTCGATGCGGAAATCGTAGCGCATGAAGACATGAAAGCGTATGCCTATTTCTCAATTCTCGACGCAATTCTTGCGTTACTGATTGTTTTTCTACTACGCGTTTTACCGGCTGACAAATTGATTGTCTATGCAGTTCTCAATTTGGCTGTCTGTGTATTTATGCGTTCTCTGTATATTATTTATTGCAGGAGACACTACAAAGAATGCAGATTTGTATTCTCCATAGACAAACGCCTGCTTAAAGAAGTCGGATCCTTTACTGGTTGGCATTTGCTGGGCGAAAGCGCATGGATTATCAACAACCAAGGTGTTACACTTTTGGTAAACTCCTTTTTCGGAGTCGCAATGAATACCGCTCGAGGAATAGCGTCTCGCATGTTTGGCCTTGTCAACAAGTTTTCAATGAACTTCATGACAGCGCTTTCCCCGCAAATCACAAAAACATATGCGGAGGGAGACTTGAAAGCCATGCACACGCTCCTGTTTCGTGGGACCAAACTATCATACTACCTAATGCTGTTTTTGGCCATCCCCATCCTTGTAGAAACGCCCATTATTCTTCAGCTTTGGCTTAAAACGGTTCCCGACCACTCCGTTGTCTTTACTCGCTTATCCGTTGTCTCTGCCTTAATCATTGTTTTGGGAACACCGCTTGTTAAGGCGCAGCTGGCTACCGGAGATCTAAAAAAATATCAGATTGTCGTAAGCTCTTGTACCATAGGCGTTTTCCCGCTCACCTGGATAGCATACAAGTGCGGCCTGCCCGCCGAGTACTCCTACCACATTTTTAACTTGGTTTACTTTATCGTCCTATTTGTGCGGGTTGCTCTCGTGAAGGATTTGATTGACTTACCTTGGAAGAAGTTCTTGACCGACGTATATCTACGCGTATTCGTTGTCTCCGCTTTGGCGGGGATCGTTCCATTCCTTCTCAGTAGATTCCAGCCGGAATCAATCTGGAGACTAATTGAGATCACAGCAGTCAGCGCCCTAAGCGTCTGTGCTTCCGTTTACACAATTGGATTGAATGCAGAAGAGCGGAGTTTCGTGATCACATCTCTCAAACGTTTCCTCAGCAAGAAACCTGTTCCTTCCGCATGATTGTCATCAAGGAGAAAAGCGCATGTTGTGGTTGCCAGGCTTGCAAAATGGCCTGTCCGGCAAAATGCATATCGATGGTCTGTGACAATGAAGGATTCCTCTATCCAAAGGTGAATCAGGCTGATTGTTTAGATTGTCATCTCTGTGAAAAAACCTGTCCACTACTTAACAAGACAACCGTTAGGGAGACAGCGCCGGTTGCGTGCTTTGCAGCCATCTCGAAAGATGCGGAAACTCGGCTTTTGAGTTCCTCCGGTGGAGTTTTTTCGCTTTTGGCCGAGAGTATCATTAAACAAGGTGGCGTTGTATTTGGTGCGCAATTTGACGACCAGTTTACTGTTTGCCATTCTTGTACCGAGACGATGGACGGCCTCGCCCCGCTCCGCGGGAGCAAATACGCCCAAAGTGACCTGCGGAATAGTTATTCTCAAGTTCGTCAGTTTTTGAAGGAGAAGCGCCCGGTTCTATTCACAGGCACACCTTGTCAAATTGCAGGGTTGCGGGGTTATCTCCAGAATAAAGACGATGACAGTTTATTTCTGGTATCTGTCGTATGTCATGGAGCCCCGAGCCCCCAAGTCTGGAAAGAATATTTGATGCACGTCACCAACGACACACTACCGACTGCGGTTTCAATGCGAGACAAAACCGAAGGGTGGAGCAGATACAAAATGGTGATCAAGCGGAACCATGAAACCTGTTTGAATACTACGGCTACAGACACTCCGTTTATGCGAGCCTTCCTAAGCAATCTTACCCTCCGTCCGTCGTGTTATTCCTGCCAATTCCGCGGCGACCACGGAAGCGACCTGACGCTCGGAGATTATTGGGGAATCGAGGAAATCCATCCAGATATGTCTGATGATAAAGGGACTTCGCTCATCCTTGTATACACATCCAAAGGCCAGCAGCTCCTTTCTAACCTGGACCTCAAGTTGAAAGAGAGCCGCTATGAGGACGCCGTCAAAGGGAATCCTTCTATCATTTATTCGGCTTATAGGCCCGCTGAAAGAACCTTGTTCTGGAGAGCATTCCGCAGACACGGGGCAAAAGCGCTGAATGATTATACGACCGAAAACAATACGGCCCGAGTTAGAAGGCTTTGGGCGAGACTCCTACGAAAATTCCGAATTGGATGAGGATCTGCATCTTAACACAACCCCTTGGGGCTAATTACGGAGGCATTCTGCAGGCTTATGCCCTACAGAGAGCTCTGAAAGATATGGGGCACCAGGTAACTACGCTGCGTTTCCCGCCCGAAGTATCATGGGTTCCTGCGGGCATCAGAAAGCATATCCTTACTTTCCGTCGTTTCGTTTCCAAGTATATCAAAGGGAACCGAACTATCGCGTTCTGCAATCCTGACAAACAGACCCGGTTCGCTTATAAGGAGCTGAGCCGTTTCCTGGATGAGAAGATGCAGTGCCTGCCGGTCAAGGCACCCCTTACCCAGCAGGATTTGCCCGATTTTGATGCCTATATTGTGGGGAGCGACCAGGTTTGGAGACCTGCCTATTCACCGTGCCTTCCGAATTTCTACCTGGATTTTCTGGGAGACGCTCCGGTCAGACGGATTGCCTACGCCGCTTCGTTTGGCGTAGACATCTGGGAAGCCGACGAAGCGACAACAGCACGCATTCGCCCCCTGGCCCAAAGATTCGACACCGTTTCCGTTCGGGAGGCCTCCGGGGTAGCGCTCTGCGACAAATACCTGGGCATTCAGGCAAAGGTAATGCCGGATCCGACGCTCCTTCTTCCTGCGTCAGACTATTTAAATCTGTGCCAATCCTGTCATAAGCAAGATGAGCCCTATATTGCTGCTTACGTGCTTGACAGAGGAGAACCCGAAAGTCGTTTTCTCGACAGAATGTCGGGAAAAACCGGCCTTCCTGTCAAGTATATCGGCCTTTTGGATTGGACGAAGAGCACGGACGCTCTGGAAAGTTGGCTGGATGATATCGCCCGGGCGAGATACGTGGTAACCAATTCTTTCCACGGCACGGTCTTTTCCATCCTATTTGAGAAAGATTTCATTCCCATCATCAATCGGGCGCGGGGAGCTTCGCGTTTTGAATCTCTTCTTAACACCATGGGGCTGCAGAATCGGCTGCTCGAGCGGGAAGACTTGGAGCATAGCAGTTTCGAATTCCCGGCTATTGACTACGGGCAGATTCAGAAAACGCTTTATGACATACGCAGGAAGGGTATCACTTTTCTGGCTGATTCATTATCGACCCGGATATGAGTAAAGTTCTATTCGTTCTGCCGTTTTTCCCCTATCCGCTAATCAGCGGGGGGAGCCAGGCGATGTATAACGGCATGGTTGCAGCCGCATCTGCGAAAGCAGATCTCTATCTTGTCTATCCAGACTACGGTACGCCCGAGGAAGATCGGCAGGCATTGTCCCAGGTACTGGAGGGGAAAATTCAGATATTCCCTTTCCAAATGCAAGTAAACAAGAAAGGAGAAGAGCTCTTGAATCTTATTTACCGGCTTAAATACAAAGCCAAGAAGTTGATTCGAGGAGAAGCCTCAGCCCGGCCGGAGGCGACGGCTCCGTATGAGGAGTGGATGTCGCAGATGATGCCCAAGTCCGAAGCCTTCTGTCAGTATATCAACGAGTTGATCTCCAAGCACAAAATCGACATCGTCCAATGCGAGATGCTGGACACCCTTGCCTTGGGATTAACACTTCCGCTTCATGTCAAGAAGTACTTTGTGCACCACGAGCTGGGATTTGTCCGTAAAAGCCAGCATGCTCATCTAGAAAAGGAGCCGCTGGTCGGTCAGGCGATTCTGGAAATCAACCGAGTCGTCGAGATCGACTTGTTGAATCGCTTTGATACGGTGATCACCCTTTCCGAAACAGACACTCAAAAATTAAAGGCAGCAGGAGTCACATCACGCCTCCATACGTCCTTTGCCACTATCAATCATGCTCCGCAGTCGATATCGGATTACACAGGAAAGGACATTATCGCCTTTGTCGGTCCGGAACTGCATCCCCCAAACAAAGAAGGCCTTCTGTGGTTCCTTCGTAATAGCTGGGACAGGCTGTTGTCGGCCAATCCAGACATGCAGCTTCGTATCATCGGGCAATGGACAGAGGAGACACAGCAGGAACTGTGTGCAAAATACAGGCAGATTCATTTTCTGGGCTATGTTGAGGATCTCTCCGTAGCTATCCGGGATACGATTATGATCGTTCCCATCCTGACCGGCAGCGGAATTCGGATGAAAATCCTGGAAGCCGGGCTAATCGGCGCCCCCGTGGTAACGACATCAGTCGGCGTGGAAGGGATTCCGCTCGTAAACGGCGAGAATTGCTTTATTGCCGATGAACCGGAAGAATTTGAAAAGGGGATTCTCGCCCTCTCGGATCAAACCCTGCGAGAGCGTTTCATCCACTCCACACAGCAGATCATCGCTGACCGTTATTCCCAGCAGGCCCTCATTAAAAATCGGGCCAAGCTTTATCAATAAGATGCCCTATGACTGCCAAGGAAAAATTCATGGAATGGTGGATCCGTCCGGAGATGTACTACATCAAGCGGTACCTTCGTTTTCTGCGCAAGGAGGAGAAGTACACCTTCGAACATCCGAACAAACTGCTCTGTTTCTGGTACCGCGGACTCAAGAACCGACTCGGCTCCCGGTTGGGTTTCATCATCAGTGCAGGTTGCTTCGGCGAAGACCTGCATTTGGAGCACTTCGGTTCCGTGATTGTGAATCCCAAAGCCCGGATCGGGAAAGGATGTATCATCCACGGCAACTGCTGCATCGGCAGTGATGGCGGATATCCCGACGACTCCCCTGTCCTCGGCGACAATGTCGACATCGGACAGAACGCCCAGATTATCGGCGGGATCCGAATCGCGGACAATGTTCGGATCGGGGCAGGTGCGGTAGTGGTCAAAGATATTTTGACGCCCGGCGTGACTGTCGTGGGCGTCCCTGGCAGAATCATCGAAAAGCGATGACGAAGATTTCATTTATCATGCCGGCTTGGAAGGCGCGCTTCCTCCAAGAAGCAATCGCTAGCATCATTGCTCAGACTAACCCGGATTGGGAGTTGGTCGTGATTGATGACTGTTCCCCCGAACCTCTTCAGGCGATTGTAGAAGATTTTAGCGATACCCGTATCCGATATATCCGCAACGAGAAAAACCTAGGTGGAAAGAATCTGGTCAAGCAATGGAACCACTGCATCTCCTTTGCCACAGGGGACTATATCGTTCTGGCGGCCGATGACGATGTATACAAACCCACCTTCTGTGGAGAATGTATCCGCTTAGCGAACAAATATCCCGAAGTTGATTTGATTCACTCATCGGTAGAACAGATTGACGAGGAAGGAAAACACCTTTGGGATGATAGCATCCTCCCGGAATTCACCAACAAATACGAATACCTCAACTGGTGGCTTACAGGACGCTCCTTCACCTGTATCGGAAATTTCGCTTTCAAACGAACGGCATTGCAGGAGATGGGCGGCTTTATTGACTTCCCCTGCGCATTCGGCTCAGATATCGCTACACCAATTGCACTATCTCGAAACGGCGTTGCCAATACATCCGAAATGCTTTTTTGCTTCCGGCAGTCCACCCAGCATCTATCCGCAGATTCTTCCCGATTCAAGGAGAAGTTGGAGGCCATCTCGCAGTTATCGGAGTGGCTGCAGGCCATTGACTATGAGGCCCCGGACAATCCGGAAGACAAGGCTTTCTACGAAGTCAAGAATACGGATTATCTACATAAGAAAGTCGTATATGATTATTTCAATCTGGTCATTTGTTTCGTCCCCGCAACGAAGTTGCCTGAATACCTGAAGTTCTGCCGTCTGGCGACGCTCAAAGACAAGTTTATGATGATTCTCCGCTGGATAAAGAGAAAAATATGAAAATACGAAACGTAGGAAACGAACTCAGTTCACGTCAATCCGAGCTCATCAAGACGATGCGCTTTCCCTTGATGATGCTTGTTCTTTACCAGCATTCTGTCCGCAGTTATAGCGCGCCTATGATGCTTTCATTAGATAGTGCCAACGTTTTCCATTTCCTCACGGAAATGTTCTCGCATTTCTTCTGCGCCATAGCCGTAGCTTGGTTCTTCTTTTTCTCTGGCTTCCTGTACTATCACAACCTTCAGGAAGACCAGTTTGGGAAGAACTGGGCGATACAGAAATTGAACCGCCGAGTTCATTCAATACTCATTCCACATCTTTTCTGGAACCTACTTAATGTCCTCATGGTTCTACTGGTCACCTGGCTCTTCGGTCTGATCGGAATCGGAATCACCAGCGATCAAATGGTGGGCGTTAACAAAGGGCCTTTGTATTGGTTCATAACCGGTCCTATTGACTTCCCGCTATGGTATCTTCGAGATCTGTTTATCATGTCTATGCTGGCTCCGGCATTCTATTATCCCATCAAGAAATGGCCTTGGATATCGCTGGCTGTCATTCTGATACTGTATCTTGTTTCCTTCAAGATTGACTTCTTCCTATTCCCGACCTTCTCCCTCTTCGGGATGGGAGCGTGGATGAGTATCCGTAAAGGCAACATCCTTGCTTTCTGTCGACTGCTTAGATACCCCGCTGCGGCCATCGCCTTTTTCCTGTTGCCTATTGCGACGTTCTTTCATGGGAGCGAATACGATCTTGACAAGTTCTTCCGCCTGCTTTTCATCCCTTCGGGCATGATTACTTTCATGAACATCTGCGACAAGTTGTATGAGTTCGAGGGGTATCGAAAACTTATGCTCAGACTGACAGAGACCGTCTTCTTCATTTATGCCGCGCATGAGATCTATATTCTCGGCTGGACAAAAGGGTTTTTCCTGCGAGCATTTGGAGCGACGTTGGCAGCCAAGTGGATCTCTTACCTGTTCGTTCCTGTTGTCACATTAGCCATTTGCCTGGCTCTATTCTACCTGCTTAAACATATCATGCCGAAGACGTTGTCGTTTGCTTGCGGCTGGCGAACAGTCCATAAAGAAACGTACACGAAATACGAGCAAAAGTACTTATGATTCCTCTCGCCATAGCCTTCACTCCCAATTACTTCGTTCAGGCAGCCACGCTGCTCCGCTCGGTGCTAGATGCCAGCCCGAATGGACGGTTCCGGGTAGTATGCCTGCTGTCGGAAGAGATTCCCGACCGGATGAAGGACAAGCTGTCCTGGCTGGACGAGGACCGACTTTCGCTGGAATTCATCCCACTGAAAGGTCGGCTGGAGGGCATCTATATCGATCCGCGCTACACGGAAGCCGCGTCGCTGCGTCTGCTGTTGCCGGAACTGCTTCCGGAGCTGGAGCGCATCATTTACCTGGACTGCGATATCATCGTTCGGCAGGATTTGGCCAGACTATGGAATGAGACCGAGTTGGGTGACAACTATTTGGCCGCTATATACGAAGCAGCGATTGAAGGACAGGCCGAGCGCTTCCGAGCGCTGGGTTGCGACCCTGCCAAGTATTTCAACTCCGGTTTTCTGCTGATGAATCTGGAGCAGATGCGAAAAGAAAAAGTGTCGGAGAAGTTGCTGGAGGCCTGCCGGGTCCCCTATCTGGAATTCCCGGATCAGGATGCTCTCAACCAGGTCTGTCAGGGACGCGTGCTGCCGCTCAGCCCGCTCTACAACAGCATCCGCACCTTCTTTATACCTAAGTACAAGCCCGACTTTGTCCGCCAGTACGACGAGAAGCTTTGGCACCGCGTCCAGCGGGAAGCAACCATCCACTACACGGGGGGAAAACCTTGGGATCTCTTCACTGTCCAATTCGGCGCCTGGTGGCGGGTGTATGACCGCCTGCCCGAGAGTATCAAGGCTGAATGGCAGCCCGGCAAAATGAGACGGTTCTGGTGCGTCTACCGCACTCCACTCGGACGCGTACTGGATGCACTTCGGGCCATTAAACAACTCCGGGGATAAAAAGGTGACATGAAGATCAGCCTAATCACACCCGTCTACAACGCCGAGGCCACGCTCCCGGCCACGCTCGAGAGCATCCGCGCGCAGCGTTTCCGCGACTTCGAAGTCATCTTCTCCGAAGACGCAGGAACAGATGGCTCAGCTGCTTTGCTTGAAGCGTTCTGTCAGGATAGCGGCTTGCCTTGCAAGCTGTTGCGCGCCGAGAAAAACGGCGGCGCCGCGGCAGCCCGCAACCGGGCGCTGGAAGTGGCCGAGGGCGAGTATCTGGCTTTCGCAGATGCGGACGACTTACTGGATCCCGGCATGCTGGAACTGGCCGTCACAGCCGTCGAAGCTTCTGAGCATCCTGTCGATATCGTCGGCTGGGATTGGACCTTGGGCCTCAACCAGGATGGCCGCTACATGCGGCAGGCGGACTATACGGCTCCTATCGAGGCGCTGCGAAATCTCACCGGCGGCACCATGCGCTGGAATCTCTGGATGTTCCTGGTGCGGCGCGAGCTGATTGAGCAGCATGGCATCCGCTTCATTCCGGGCGCGGATATCGGCGAGGATATGCAGTTCATGCTGCGGGCATTCCTGAAGGCCAATCACGTCGTGCAGCTTCATGAATCGCTGTACCGCTACAATGCGGTCAACAGTGCATCCATCAGCAAGCAATTCAGCCCGGAGAAGCGCGCGCAAGTCGAGATCAATTTCCGCGAGGTGGAGCGCTGCTTTGCCAGCTCGGATTTCTGCCGGGAGTATCCCAACGCGCTGGAAGATTTGAAGCTCTTCCTCAAGCGGCCGCTGCTGATCAGCGCGAACAAACTGGACTACGAGACCTGGTATAGCTGGTTTCCGGAAGTTAATGAGAGGGCCAAACAGAAAGGCAGCCTTCCGATGCACACCATTGTTCTGCAGCGCATGGCCTCGAACCGCTGCTGGCTGGGTGTTAAAATGTATTATCTGCTGATACACAAGTTCGTGTACGGAATTTTGTATCGTTAAGAGAATGCGAAAGATTCTGGTTGGCCTGATTCTGACGGTGGTGGTGAGCTTTTACGTGTTCCCCATCTCGTTCACGTTCTTGCCGAATGCCATCAACTCCAAAATTCTGGTAGGCGTGTTTGGAATACTCGCTTTCCTGCTGGATGGTACCCGCAAAAATGGAATCTACTTCTCCCAATATACCATTTTTGGCGCGGTGTTGGCCGGAGCGTTTTCCGTCTGGTGCCTGTTTTCCATTACAAACACCAGTAACTACAACACCATCTATGCCGACTATATTGTATCTTACGCCACCTGGCTGGCAGGTGCCTATGGCGTCTACGCAGCATTGCACATGGCATACGAGAAGGTAGACCTGGAGATTGTCACACGCTACCTGGCTTTGGTCGGCGTCTATCAATGTATCACCGCCGTTCTGATTGATAACTACAGTTCTGTACAATCTTTTGTGGATCGGTACATGGATTTGGATCAGGATTTCCTGCACAGAGGAAATCGCATGTATGGCATTGGTGCAGCACTCGACCCGGGCGGGATCCGCTTCGCCACCATTTTGGTCATGATTGCACACCAATTCGCCACCAACCAGAACGTACGCAACAACAGTCTGTACCAAACGTCCGATCTCGTAGCTTTTGCCATTATTACCATCATCGGTTCCGTTATTTCCCGCACGACTTCAATCGGTGCCGCTTTGGGAATTGGCTATATCATCATCGCTCTCTTCCGTATGCGAAAGGGAGGATTTGTAACAACCAAGATGGTCCAACGATTCTTCTGGTTCTTCCTCGTGATGATCGGTATCATCTTGGCGGCCGTCTACTTTTATCGCTCCAGCGAAACCTTCAAGGAGTATCTTCGCTTTGGCTTCGAAGCTTTCTTTAACTGGGTGGAAACCGGCGAGTTCCGGACCGATTCAACAGATGTTCTGATGAGCAGAATGTGGATTTGGCCAACCGATCTTCACACCTGGATATTCGGGAAGGGAACTTTCGGCATCTATGAGAACAACACCGATATCGGCTACTGCAACTTTACCTTGTACTGTGGTCTGATCGGGATGCTTATCTTTTCTGTCTTCTTCTTGTACTGCCATTTCTCAATGGCCAAGAAGTTCCGCGAATTCACGTTTACGGCTTGGCTGCTGACCGCTCTGACCTTCATCGTTTGGGTGAAGGTGACCACGGATATCTTTTTCATTGATGCGCTCCTGTTTTGCTGCGTCGGGGATTTCGAAGACGAATCGGAGAGTGTTGCCGAAGACACGATAACACAACCAACTATATAACCGTATGAAACTGATTTACTGCCACGCAGATGTCTACAACCCCGGAGGGATGGAGCGGGTGCTCCTCAACAAACTCCGCGGGTGGGTGGAACGCGGCTACGAGACCATGCTCGTGACCACCGACCAGCACGGACGCCCGCCGTTCTACGAGTTCCCGCCGGAAGTCCGGATGGTGGACCTCGGCATCAACTACAAAGACGACAACGACAAGAATCCCATTGCCAAGACGCTCGGCTACCTGCGCCGGCGAAAGAAGCACCGCGAGGCGCTGACGGAGCTGCTCATGCGCGAGCGGCCCGACATCGTGGTGTCACTCTTCCCGTCGGAATCTTCCTTCATCCCGGACATCCAGGACGGTAGCCTGAAGATGCTGGAACTGCACTTCAACAAGCTGTTCCGCCTGCAATACAACCGCAAGGGCCTCCTGGGCCTGGCGGACCGCATCCGCACGAAGCAGGATGAGAAGTTAGTTCGCAAATTCGACAACTTCATCGTGCTGACGCGACAGGACGCTGAAATGTGGGGTAACCTGCCTAACCTCTCCGTCATGCCCAACGCCGCCGTCACCATGCCGCACATCGAGCACAAGCCCGGCAACCACCGCGTGATTGCCGTCGGGCGCCTGGACTACCAAAAGGGCTTCGACCGCCTGCTGGACGCCTGGGCCCTGGTCCCGGCAGAATTGCGCAAGTTCTGGCACCTGGACATTTTCGGCCAGGGCGAGTGGGAAGAAAAACTGAAACAGCAGATCGTGACGCTCGGCATCGGCGAGTCCGCTGCCGTGAACAAACCGACCGACAAGATCTTTGATGAATACGCCGCCAGCGACTTCCTGGTGATGACCTCGCATTACGAGGGTTTCCCGATGGTGATGATTGAAGCCATGGCCTGCGGCGTGCCCACCGTCTGCTTCGATTTCCTCTGCGGGCCGCGCGACATTATCGCGAACGGCATCAACGGCATCGTGGTGCCCGAAGGCGACCTGCAGGCGCTGGCCACGGCGATGCAGCAGCTGATGGAGCATCCCGAGCAACTCAAGCACCTGTCCGACCAGGCCAAACGGATTTCCGAAGAATACTCCCAGGAGGTCATTATGAAACGCTGGGACCTTTTCATGAACGACCAACTCCGCATCCGCAAGAAATGACCGAGACGAAGACAACGCAACGCTACCCCTTTCTGGACCTGCTGAAGGTTTTCCTGACCATCGGCATCGTCTTCCGCCACGCCGAACTGGTGGGGTTGGAGGGCCGTTCGGAAGCCTTTGACTTCCTAACGCGCGGCATGATGCTGATCACGGAAGCGTGCGTTCCGCTCTTCTTCATCATCTCCGGTTTCCTGTATTTCCGCAACGTCCCGAAGAAAGCCGGTGTGGACTTCTTCTGGAAGAAAACCCGCAACCGCTTCTTCACGCTGCTCATCCCCTATCTGATTGCGAACGCTTTCGCTTTCGTTTGCTACTGGCTCGCTCACCGCTTCGCCCCGGACATGATTTCCGGCTTCTTCGGGGACGACTGGAACAAGCCGTTCTTCATCTTCTGGACGGGCCCGGTCAACATGTCGCTCTGGTTCATCCGCGACCTCATCATCGCCTGCCTCGTGGCGCCGCTGATCTACCTATTGGTGCGCTACACCCGCATCTGGGGCGTGCTGGCGCTGGCCGCCGTGTGGATCTGGGTGGGCGGCTCGCCCTGGTACAACATCTGGTTCACCATCGGCGCGTGGGTGGCCGTCTGCCAGGGAAACAACGCAGACAAGTTGCTCAGTAAGATCCACTGCGAGGCACCGCTATATGCCTCCGCCTGGAGCTTCTTCGTCTACCTATACCATTACATTCCGATCATCTCGCTCAAGAAACTGTTCGTCTACCTGATTGAGCCGCAGTCGTTCATCTCCCTAACCGGGACTTATCTGGCTACTGCGCTGCTGGTACTCGCCTTGATGACCGGACTGTTCATCGTCCTGAAAGAAATCGCCCCGCGCGTGACCGGCGTACTGGTCGGCGGTAAGTTATGACACATAAACTCCTGCAAATCAATCCCGTGGTCCGGCTCAACACCTCAACTGGACGCATTATGAAGGAGATCGGCGAGATCGCCCAGGCAGCCGGTTGGGAGAGCTACATCGCCTATAGCGGCGCTCGGGACGGTGTACCGCAGCACAGTTCGCAGCTGGTCCCGGTCGGGAACAAGCTGGACCTCGCGCTCCACGCCGTGGCCACGCGCCTGTTCGACGCCCACGGGCTGGTCTCACGCCGCGCCACGAAGCAGCTGATCCGGCGTATACGCGAGATCGATCCGGACATCGTTCATATCCACAATGTCCACGGCTACTGGCTCAACTATCCCCTGCTCTGCCAGTACCTGCGCGAAAGCGGCAAGCCCGTGATCTGGACCGTCCATGACTGCTGGCTCTACACGGGCCACTGCTACTATTACTCCGCGGCCCGCTGCGACAAGTGGCAGACGGGCTGCGGCCACTGCCCGCAGAAGCGGGCCTTCCCGGCCAGCTGGATCTTCGACCGCTCGGCGCGCAACTGGCGCGACAAGCAGCGCGCCTTCGGCTCGCTGGAGCGGCTGACCATCGTCCCCGTGTCCGACTGGATCCGGCAAGAGATGGCCCATTCCTTTCTGGCGGACAAGCCCTTCCAGGTCATCCACAATGGCATCGACCTGGACGTCTTCCACCCGAATGAGCCGAATGCGGAACGACCCGCCGGCACCGTCATCCTCGGCGTGGCCACGCTGTGGCACGAGGAGAAGGGCGTCCGGGACTTCATCGACCTGGCCGGCCGCCTGCAGGAAGGCGAGCACCTCGTGCTCGTAGGTCGCATGAGCGAGGAGCAACGGGCGGCCTTCCCCGCCAGCGTCGAATTCATCGAGCGCACGAAGAACGTGGCCAAACTCGCCGCGCTATATGCCCGGGCCACGGCCTTCGTCAACCCGACCTGGCAGGATAACTACCCGACCGTCAACCTAGAAGCCATCGCCTGCGGCACGCCGGTGGTGACCTACCGCACCGGCGGCAGCGTCGAGGCGGTCGCGGAAGGAACCGGCTTCGTGGTGGAACAGGGCGACGTACAGGGGCTGCTCGACCGCGTGCGCGAACTGGCCGCCGAAGACAGGAAAACCATCGCTGAGCGCTGCCGGGCACATGCTTTGCAGCATTTCAGCAAACAGGAACGATACCAAGACTATATCCGACTTTATGAAAGTCTTACAACTCGGTAAATTCTACCCCATCCGGGGTGGCGTGGAGAAGGTCATGTGGGATATCACCTTCGGCCTGGCCGAGCGCGGTATCCAGTGTGACATGCTCTGCGCCGTGTTGCCGGGAGAGAAGGTGGATGAAGAACACAAGGCTTTTATCACCGAGACCAAGGAAACCCTGGAGCTCAGCCTGGGTCCGTACGGCCGCGTCATCGGCGTCCGCGCCTTTGCCAAGAAGGCAGGTACCATGTTGTCGTTCTCGATGATACGCTGGATGATCCAGCATGCCAAGGAGTACGACATCATCCACATCCACCATCCGGATCCGATGGCCGCCCTGGCCCTGTGGCACTGCCGCTACAAGGGGCGCGTCTTCCTGCACTGGCACAGCGACATCCTGCGGCAGAAGTTGCTGCTGGCCTTCTACGTGCCGCTACAGTCCTGGCTGATCAAGCGCGCCGAGCGCATCATCGGCACCACGCCGGTTTACATCCGCGAGTCCCCCTACCTGCAGAATGTCCAGGAGAAGGTCACCTACGTGCCCATTGGCATCCAGCCCGTCATCTACGCCCCCTGGGATGCGGACGAGATCCGCGCCCGCTACCCGGGCAAAAAGATCGTCTTTGCCCTGGGTCGGCTCGTCCCTTACAAGGGCTTCCACGTCTTGATCGAGGCCGCCACCCGCCTGGGGCCGGAATACCTTGTCCTGATTGGCGGCAAGGGTCCCCTGCAGGAAGAATTGCAGAAGCAAATCGAAGAACTCGGCGTACAGGACCGCGTCAAGCTGCTCGGCTATCTGTCCGTAGAGGAAGTCCCGGCCATGTTCGGAGCCTGCGACGTGTACGTGATGAGTTCCAACCAGAAGACCGAGGCTTTCGGCATTGTGCAGATCGAGGCCATGTCCTGCGGCAAACCCGTCGTCTCGACGCGCATCCCGCACTCGGGTGTGTCCTGGGTCAACAAGGACGGCGAGTCCGGCCTCAACGTCCCCCCGGACGATCCCAAGAACCTCGCCTTTGCCATCAAACGTATCTGCGACAACGAGCAGAACTACCAGAAATTCGCCGCGGGCGCGATGAAGCGCTACGAAGAGCTCTTCACCTCCCGCCAAATGATCGATAAAATCCTCAATGTATATGAAAAAACTGACTAAACTGATGCTGCTGCCAGCGATCGGAGTTCTGCTGGCGGCCTGCTCCACACCCAAGAAAATCAGTTATCTTCGGGATTTGGAGTACAATGTGCCCTTTGACGCGCGCCCTGCTCCGGAGCTACGCCTCAAGGTGGACGACCGGATCAGCATCCAGGTCTTCAGCGAGCAGATGGAGCTCGCCGCCCCATTTAACGCTGCAGGCGTTCAAATAGAAGGAGAAGCCAGTTCGCTCCTGTCCTCTACTTATGGTGTTGACGCCCGAGGCAACATCGATTTCCCCATTCTGGGCGAACTCCATGTAGAGGGAAAAACCTTGAACGAAGTCCAGAAGGAGATTTCCGCCGAGATCACCCGACGGGGCTTCATCAAAGAGCCTGTCGTCAAGGCTGAACTGGAGAATTTCTCCGTCATTGTCATCGGCCAGATGGGTCAAAAGATTATCCCTGTGGAAGGGAGCAGTCTCAATTTGATCCAGTTGATGGCCCAGATGGAAGGAGATTTGCAGTCAGCCAAGATTCCAGACGTCATGGTCATCCGCACCGAAAACGGGATGCGGCAGGCCTATCAGGTAAGCCTCCAGACCAAGAAGTTATACAACTCGCCCGTGTTCTACCTCCAGCAGAACGATGTCATTTATGTAAAACCCCGAGGCGTGCGACTCTCCACCGGCGGAGATTTATTCTTAAAGTATTTCTCTCCACTAGTTTCCGCAATATCCTCTGCCATACTAATCGTTTTATACTTGAGAAAATAGCCTATGAAAAGCCCTGCCAAAAAGGTAACGCGCAATGAGCAGGTCAACTTGGTTGATTTGTTCTATTACCTGATTGGGAACTGGTATTGGTTCTTGATCATTATCCTTGCATCGCTGGTCGTGGCCTATTTCCGCTATGCCCGGATGCCCTTCATTTATAGCAGTAGCGTGACGGCTATCATCAAGAATCCGGGTGACGACATCCGGACGGTCCGTATGGAAACCTACGACCGAATGATCAATACCGTCTCCGTCAGCAACGAGGAACTCCAGCTTAAGTCGCTTTCTTTGATGTCAGAAGTGGTCAAAGCGCTGGATGCCGATGTCTGCTACCTGGACCGCATCAAGGTTCGTGACGTGGAGCTCTATACCTCACTGTCGCCGATTCGGATGGTTTTTGACCGGGAAAATGCTGATCCGGGTATCTTTGAAGTGGTCGTGATGCCATTGGATGCCAACCACATCCGACTGAGGACGGATGAAGGAACGAAAACGGTTGCGCTCAAGGATACAGTCGCGCTGAACAACGGCTGGGTCTCCTTCATACCGACTGCCCGCTATACCCCAGATAGCTATGGCCAGATGATACGCGTTCGAAAGTACCCAGTCAACACATCGGCCTACAAGTACATCGCACAACTCCGGATTTCCACCGAGAAACAAATCATCCGACTGACGGAATCAGATTACAACGCCCAGCGTGCCGCCGACATCGTCAATATGCTCGTTGTCAAGTATAACGAAGCATCCATCCGGGAGAAGAACCGCGTGGCAGTCAACACCGAGCACTTCATCAACGAGCGCCTTGCCATTATTGAGAAGGAGTTGGGCAGCGTTGAAAGCGGGATGGCCGCATTCAAGAGCCAAAACCAACTCATGAGTGTAGATCAAGCTGCATCCATGTATTTGGGAGACAGCCGCAACTACAGCGCGGAATTGGTGGACATTGAGACTCGTCTGGCCCTGTCAGGCTATCTGAAGGACTACGTAGTCAAGTCCGCGGACAGCTTCCAGATGATTCCGGCCAACATGGGCCTGGAGGACTCCAACGTGGACCAAATGGTCTCGCAGTACAACGACCAGGTCCTGCGGCGCGAAAAGCTGGTGGCCGCCAGTAGCACGGAAAGCCCGGCGGTTCGCCAGGCGGACGCCGCGCTCAACACCCTGCGGAGCAACATCCTCGGCCTGATCCAGAACCTGCAGACCAGCCTGCAGATCCAGAAGCGCGATCTCACCGAGCGGGAGCGCGCCGCTGTCCAGAAATTCTCCACCATGCCCACCAAGGAGCGGCAGATGCTGGAATACGAGCGGCAGCAATCCATCAAGCAGGAGCTATACCTCTACCTGTTAAACAAGCGCGAGGAGAATGCCATCTCCCAGGCCATGGCCGACGACAACATCCGCGTGGTTGACCCGGGTTGGGCCAACTACACACCGGTCTCCCCCCAGCGCATGAAAATCATCGCGTTGGCCATCCTGATCGGTCTGCTGATTCCGGCCGCCGTCCTGATTGCCCGCCTCTTCCTGGACACCAAGATCCGTACGCGCAAAGAGATCGAGGAGAACATCGACGTACCCTTCCTGGCGGAGATTCCGCTCAACAAGGACATGCGGCACATCATCTTCAAGACCGGCAAGCACAAACATGGCGCGGACAAGCCCTCGCCCTTCGTTTACGACCCTAACTCGCACAGCGTCTTCACCGAGGCCATGCGCATGATGTGCACGAACCTCCAGTTCCTCGACCCGGACAGCAAGCTGCCGATGGTCATCGCCACGACCTCCTACTCGTCCTCCTCGGGCAAGACCTTCGTCACGGCCAACATGGCGGCCTGCCTCGCGGACGCACAGAAGCGCGTGGTGCTGATCGACACGGATATGCGCAAGCGCTCCATGTCCAGCGCCTTCGAGCTCAAGCACAAGACCCTGGGCCTGTCCAACTACCTCTACGACCTGGACGTCACGCTGGACGACATCCTGCACAAGGATGCCCGCCCGGGCATCGACTTCATCCCGGCCGGCCCGACGCCGCCCAACCCGACCGAGCTCCTGGCGCGGCCGCGCCTGGACGAGCTGATCAAGCTGCTGCGCGAGCAGTACGATTACATCCTGCTCGACGGTGTGCCCATCCAGATGCTCGCGGACCCGCTGGTGATGAACCGCGTCGTGGACACCAACCTCTTCATCCTGCGCAGCGGCCAGCTGGACCGCCGTATCCTCCCGCAGCTCGACGAGCTCAACGAGAAGCGCCACCTGCACAACATGGCCATCGTCTTCAACGGACCGCAGGTCAAGCGTCGCCATGGCTACGGCTTCGGCTCCTACGGCTACGGTTACGGCTACGGTTATGGCAGCAGCTACGGCTACTACGGCGAAGAAGAGAAAAAGAAGAAAGGAATCCATAAATTGCTAGGCTAATCAACATGACCATTGCAGTAGACTTCGACGGCACCATCGTCGAGCACAAGTACCCCGAGATCGGCAAGGAGAAGCCCTTTGCCATCCAAACCCTGCGCACCCTGCAGCAGGAAGGCAACCGCATCATCCTTTTCACATCCCGCGAGGGCGAGCTGCTCGAAGACGCAGTCGCCTACTGCCACAAAAAAGGCCTGGATTTCTTCGCCGTGAACAGCAACCAGCCGGCCGACGCGCTCTTTCCCCGGCAGACCAGCAAGGTGATCGCCGACGTCTACATCGACGACAAGAACCTCGGCGGCCTGCCCGACTGGACCGACATCTACAGGATGATCAACGGCCAGCGCGCGGAGCGCCACGCCGCCCGGGAGAAGCGGTCCTGGTTTTCCCGGAGGAAGTAGATTCCCGGCCATCATAGTCATTCCGGGCTTGACCCGGAATCTCAAAAGAAAGGCTGTCCCTTTGCGGGACGGCCTTTTTTTGCTATATTTGTCTTTTACGACTAAAACTTAAAACAGTACCATATGTTCAAAGGTCAACCCAAAGGTCTTTACGCCCTGGCCCTCGCCAACACCGGCGAGCGTTTCGGCTATTACACCATGCTCGCCATCTTCCTCCTGTTCCTGCAGGCGAAGTTCGGTTTTACCGCAGCCGCGGCGGGCCAGTTCTACGCTATTTTCCTGGCAGCCGTCTACTTCATGCCGGTCCTCGGCGGATGGCTCGCCGACAAGATCGGCTTCGGCAAGTGCGTGGTCACCGGCGTGTCGGTGATGTTCGCGGGCTACCTCCTGCTCGCCATCCCCACCAACGCCTTTGAGAGCCGCGGCCTCGCCCTCGCCATGATGATCGGCGCCCTGCTGCTCATCGCCGTGGGTACGGGCCTCTTCAAGGGCAATCTCCAGGTGATGACGGGCAACCTCTACGACGATCCCGCCTACAGCGCCAAGCGCGACTCCGGTTTCAGCCTCTTCTACATGGCCATCAACGTGGGCGCCATGTTCGCCCCCACCGCCGCCACGGCCCTCACCAACAAGCACCTGGCCGGCGCCGGCCTCATCTACAAGGCTGACATCCCCGCCCTCGCGCACCAGTGCCTGAACGGCACGCTGCAGGACGCTTCCGGTCTGGAGGCCCTCCAGGCCATGATGCCGGGCTCCGACGTGGCTGCCATGTCCCTGACTGACTTCAGCCAGTACTACATCAACCAGCTCTCGACCGCCTACAACCTCGGCTTCGCCGTGGCCTGCGTGTCCCTGATCTTCTCGATGGCCATCTACTTCGGCTTCCGCTCCTGGTTCAAGCACACGGACGTCAACGCCAAGCAGGCCGCCGCGGCCAGCGAGAACGCCGTCGAGCTCTCGCCCAAGCAGACCAAGGACCGCATCGTGGCCCTCTGCTTCGTGTTCGCCGTGGTGATCTTCTTCTGGATGGCCTTCCACCAGAACGGCTCCTCGCTCACCTACTTCGCCCGCGACTACACCCAGGACACCGTGAGCGGCCCGCTCCGCATCGGATTCAACATCTGGCCGCTCTTCCTGATCGCGGTCTCGATCTATACGCTCTTCGCGACCTTCCAGTCTGAGACGGCCCGCGGCAAGAGCATCTGCGGCGTCGTGACGCTCCTCCTCTGGGGCGGCGCCTACGCGCTCTATTCCGGCATGGACGAGGTCCTGCACATCCTGCCGCAGCAGTTCCAGCAGTTCAACCCGTTCTTCGTCGTCGCCCTGACGCCGGTCTCCATGGCCCTCTTCGGCGCCCTCGCCAAGAAGGGTAAGGAGCCGTCCGCGCCGAAGAAGATTGGTCTCGGCATGTTCGTGGCCGCCGTCGGCTACCTCATCATGCTCGCCGCGTCCAACGGCCAGCCCGCCCCGTCGGCCCTCAAGGCCGTCGGCGGCGTTTCCCCCGACCCGGTGGTCCCGACCTACCTCATCGGCACCTACCTCATCCTCACCTTCGCTGAGCTGCTCCTCAGCCCGATGGGTATCTCCTTCGTGTCCAAGGTCGCTCCGCCAAAGTACAAGGGCCTGATGATGGGTTGCTGGTTCGCCGCCACCGCCATCGGCAACTACCTCAGCTCCATCCCCTCCATGCTGTGGGACAACGTCCCCCTGTGGGTCAACTGGACGGTGCTCATGGCGCTCTGCATCATCTCCGGCGTCGTGATGTTCTCCTTCCTCAAGCGTCTGGAGGCCGCTACGGCCGAATAAACGATGCACAAGCTCGGGGTCTTCTTGCTGAAGGTGCCGCTCCGCCTGCTGGGGCTGCTGCCGCTGCGCGTCCACTACGCGCTGGGGCGCTTCGTGGCCTGGCTGGCTGAGGACGTCGTGCGCTACCGCCGCGACGTGGTGATGCACAACCTCACCAAAGCCTTCCCCGAGAAGAACGTCTGGGACCTGAAGCCCATCCGCAAGGCCTTCTACCAGCATTTCGGCGAACTGGTCGCCGAAGCGGTCTGGTTCGGCGGATGCCGGAATGCCAAACGGCTGCGCCGCGCCCGCCTGGTGGAGGTGGAGAATCCCGAAGTGGCCGCGCGCCTCTTCGAGGCCGCGCCGAGCATGGTCGTCATGTACTCGCACTGCGGCAACTGGGAGCTCTACGGCGGCATCGAGTCCTACAACTACACCGACAAGCCGCTCCCCTTCAACGAGCAGAACTTCTGCGTGGTGTACCGGGAATTGTCCAGCCGCGCGTGGGACGATGTCATGCGGGACAACCGCTTCGCGCCCCTGAAGGACCGCAAGCACTTCCCCGGCTACATCGAGACCAAGGATCTCATCCGCTACGCCTACTCGCACCGCGACGAGAAGAAGATTTACAACGTCAACACCGACCAGCGTCCCTATTTCGAATCGCCCGCCAACATGGACGTCGACTTCTTCGGCCAGCAGGTGCAGACGATGACGGGCGCCGCCGCGCTCGCGCGCAAGCTTGGCATGAGCATTGCGTATCTGTCCATGCGGCGCGAGCGCCGGGGGCACTACGTGATGCGCTACGAGCCCATCTGCGAAGACGCGTCGAAGCTTGGCGTGGCGGAGATCATGCAGCAGTACTACCGGCTCGTGGAGGCCGACATCCGGCAGCAGCCGGAGAATTATCTCTGGACTCATCAACGTTTCGCAAGAACGTAAAATACTCATAAAGCTATGACCATCAAAGAATTGAAACCTCAGGTTGTTTGGAACAACTTCTATGGACTTACCCGCTGCCCGCGTCCCTCGAAGCATGAGGAGATCGTGCGCCAGCACCTGCTCGACTGGGCCAAGGAGCACAAGGTCGAGGCGTTCGCCGACGAGACCGGCAACGTGATTATGCGCATCCCCGCCACCCCCGGTTACGAGAACCGCAAGGGTGTCGTGCTCCAGGGCCACATGGACATGGTGCCGCAGAAGACCGCGGACACCGTCCACGACTTCCTGAAGGACCCGATCAATACCGTCATCGACGGCGAATGGGTCACCGCCGTGGGCACCACGCTCGGCGCCGACAACGGCATGGGCGTCGCCATGGCGATGTCCGTCGCCGAGGACAAGAGCGTCAAGCACGGCCCCATCGAGGTCCTCGTGACCTACGACGAGGAGACGGGCATGACCGGCGCCGAGGCCCTCAAGCCGGGCCTCCTGAAGGGTGACATCCTCCTCAACCTCGACTCCGAGGACGAGAACGAGCTCTGCATCGGCTGCGCCGGCGGCCTGGACGCCGAGGCGGACTTCAAGTACAAGAGCCTGCCCGTCCCTGCGGGCTACGTGGGCTACAAGATCGAGATCAAGGGCCTGTCCGGCGGCCACTCCGGCATGGACATCTCCCTCTACCGCGGCAACGCCAACAAGATCATGGTCCGCACCCTCATCCCTATGCTCGAGCGCTATGGCGCCAAGGTGGCCGACTTCAACGGCGGCAGCCTGCGCAACGCCATCCCGTTCGAGGCGGACGCCGTGATCGCCCTGCCTAAGGAGAAGGCGACCGCCGCTCTCCGCTATGCCAACGAGATCCTCAAGATCTGCCGCGAGCGCTTCAAGGAAAGCGACCCGGGCTTCCAGTGGAGCATCACCAAGGTCAACAAGCCCGCCCGCTGCATCGAGGACGCCGTGATCCTGAACGCCTGCAAGGCCATCGCCGTCTGCCCGTCCAACGTGATCCGCATGAGCCAGACCATGCAGGGCCTCACCGAGACCTCCATTAACCTGGCCGTCGTGCGCTGCAAGCGCGGCCACCTCACGGTCAACTCCCTGCTCCGCAGCGCCATGAACACCGCCAAGCAGGACCTCGCCTTGCGCGTGAAGTACATCTTCGAGTTCGCCGGCGCCAAGATCAAGTTCTTCGGCGGCTACCCGGGCTGGACGCCCAAGCCGGACACGCCGATCAACAAGTTGATCAACGACATGCACGTCAAGCTCTACGGCAAGCCGATGAACGTCCTCGCCACCCACGGCGGCCTGGAGTGCGCGCTGCTCGGTGCCAAGTATCCCAACTGGGAGATGGTCTCCATCGGCCCCACCGTCCTCTATCCGCACTCTCCGGACGAGCGCGTCAACATCGCCTCTGTCCAGCGGAGCTGGGACCTGCTGAAGGCCGTCCTAGAGAATATTCCTGAGAAATAGGATTTGCCCAAGCTGTATATCATATCAGGCTGCAACGGATCCGGCAAGACAACAGCGTCCTACACGCTCTTGCCGGATCTGTTGAATTGCCGGGAGTTCGTGAACTCGGACGAGTTCGCCAAGAGTTTCTCGCCTTTCGACCCGGGTGCGGCGTCCGTGACGGCCAGCCGCTACATGTTGATGAAGATCAACTATCTGCTGGAGCGGAAGGCGGACTTCGCGATCGAGACGACGCTCGCGACCCGCTCGCTGTTGCAGATCGTGCGGCAGGCGCAGCAGCAGAACTACGAGACGACGGTCCTGTATTTCTGGCTGAATTCGCCGGAGCTCGCCATCGAGCGGGTGCGGGACCGCGTGGAGTCCGGCGGCCACCACATCCCCGACGCCGTGATCCGGCGCCGCTATGTGATGGGCCTGCAGTATCTCTTCGACGTGTACATCCCGGTCATCGACCGCTGGATCCTGGCGGACAATTCCAAGCCGCCTTTCTCGGTCGTGGCCGAGGGGTCGAAGGATGTGATCTACATCAAGGACAACGAGAAGTATCAACTTATTCAGCGTATTGCGCATCCCAATGAATCCGTGTGACCGTTTTGGCGTGAGCGAAGAGCAGCTTCGCGCGCTCGTGGCCGAGGGGCTGCGGGCGGGCGGCGACTGGTGTGACCTTTATTTCGAGGACACGTCCTACCACGACCTGCTCCTCCGCGACGGGGTCGTCGGCTCCGGCGGCTACCACGTCGACTACGGCTGCGGCATCCGCGTCCTGAAGGGCGAAAAAACCGGCTACGCCTACGCCGAATCTACAGATTATCAATCCCTGCGAAGCGCCGCCATCGCTGCTGGCAGTATTGCAGCAACCGTTGCTCCGTTCCGCGGCGGCCAGCCCCGTCAGACGTCCGGCTGCGCCGGACCCTTCCCACAGACTACGTCTGCGGGCCCCTCCCTCTTACGAAGCCGAGGGTGGCTACGGTCTGCCGAGGCTGCCGCCGTCTCCACTCCGCCGGTTGCTGCCTACTATAATGAACTGCTACCGTGGGAGGATGCGGAGGTGGCGGGATTTATTCCGTTTCTGAAGCGGATCGAGGCGGGGATCCGGGCGCGGGACAGCCGCGTCCTGAAGGTCGTCGCCATCCTGTCGTACTCCGTCAGCGACATCCTGATGTACAACTCCCTCGGCGAGCTGACCACGGACCACCGCCCTTTGGGCAGCATATCTGTCCAGGTCATCTTCCAGCAAGGCAAGCGCACGGAAAACAACACCGTCTCGCGCAGCCTGCGCATGGGCGCCGAATTCGTCAGCGACGCCGTGCTCGAAGACCTCGTCAGCCGCACCGTCGAAGGCATGGACGCCCGCTTCGAGGCGCGCCGGCCCAAGGGCGGGCAGATGCCCGTCGTGATGGGCGCCGGCGCCTCCGGCATCCTGCTCCACGAGGCCATGGGCCACGCCTTCGAGGCCGACTTCAACCGCAAGGGGCAGTCCATCTTCAGCGACCGCATGGGCCAGCGCATCTGCCGTCCCGGCATCAACATCCTGGACGACGCCACAGTGCCCGCCAGCCGCGGCGCCTGCAACTACGACGACGAGGGCGTGCCCGGCCAGAAAACCTACATGGTCACGGACGGCGTCCTGACCTCCTATCTCCACGACCGCATCAGCGCGGGCTTCTACGGCGTGGCCCCGACGGGCAACGGCCGGCGGGAGTCGTTCCGCTACAACCCCATTCCGCGCATGCGGACGACCTACATGGAGAGCGGCCCCGACGGGACGCGGGAGGACCTGATCGCTTCCGTAAAACGGGGAATTTACGTAGACCAGTTCGCGAACGGACAGGTCAAGATCGGCGAAGGGGATTTCACCTTCTTCGTCAAAAGCGGCTTCCTCATCGAGGGCGGCCGGCTGACGATGCCCGTCAAGGACATCAACATCATCGGCAACGGGCCGCAGGCCCTGGCCGACATCCAGGCGGTCGCGGGCGACCTGCGGATCGACGAGGGCACCTGGACCTGCGGGAAGGAGCAGAGCGTCGCCGTGTCCTGCGGCATTCCTTCCGTATTGATTGGAAATTTAACGGTCGGAGGAGAGTAAGATGATTACAGATAAGGAGTTGGACTTCGTCCGGAAAGCACTTGACATGGCCGCGCGCGCCGGCGCCCAGCACGCCCGCGCGACGCTGTCGCTCAGCGAGGAGGACCTCGTGGCGACGCTCGACGGCGAGGTCGACCGCGTGACGCATTGCGCCGACCGTTCGCTGTCGCTGGCCCTCTTCGTCGACGGCCGCTTCGGCAGCTATTCGACCAACAAACTCGACGCGGCCTCGCTCGAGGGCTTCATCGCCCGCGCCGTGGCCGCCACCCGCATGGTCGCGCCGGACCCGCTCCGCGTCCTCCCCGACCCTGCCCGCTGCTGCCACGACGCCCTCACCGGCAACGAACTCGGCCTCGTCGACCCCGCCCGCGAAAAGGTCTCTCCGGCAGACCGACAGAACATCGCCCTATCCGCCTCTGTTTTGGCTTCGCTCCACGGCAGCCAGCCTCTCCAGACGTCCGGCTGCGCCGGACCCCTCCCCTTGCTAGCGCAAACGGGCCCCTCCCTCTTACGGAGCCGGCTCGAAGAGAAAATGTCCCCTTGCAGGGGACTACAGGGGTTAGAGAACAAGCCAGCTTGCTGGCTACGTTCTGGAGGGGCTGCTGCCGATTCCGCTGCGCCAACAGAGGCGAAGTATCAGATTATTTCTGAAGAAGGAGAATATAGCGATAGTATCTACGAGACGGTGGTGATGGACACGAACGGGGTGTGCTGCAGACACAGTGAGACTTCGTTTGATTATGGCGTGGAGATTACGATTGAGAGCGAGGGCGAGAAATACAGCGGCTACTGGTGGGACGCCTCCTCGCGCCTCGCGGAACTGGACGCCCCGGCGTGCGGCCGCCAGGCCCTCGCGCGCGCCGTCGGCCAGATCGGCTCCGCGCCCGTCGCCGGCGGCCGCTACACCGCCGTCATCGACGCGGAGATGGCCTCCAAGGTCGTCTCCCCGATCCTCCGCGCCCTGAGCGGCTACGCCATCCAGCAGAACAACTCCTTCCTGATGGACAGCCTCGGGCGGCAGGTATTCCCCGAAGGGCTCAGCATCCTGGACGTTCCCCGCATCCCCGGGCAGACCTGCTCCAAATACTTTGACTCCGAAGGCGTTGCGACCGTCGAGGCCCCCGTCGTCGAGGCCGGCGTCGTGAAGCAATACTTCATCAACAGCTACATGGCCGGGAAGCTCCAGATGGCCCCGACAGTCGAAGACGCCACCCGCCCCAAGGTCCTCCCCTGGCCCTGCGCCGGCCTGGACCGCGACGCAATCCTGCGTCGCTGCGGCAGCGGCATCCTGGTCACCGACTTCAACGGCGGCAACAGCAACCCCGTGACCGGAGACTTCTCCTACGGCATCGAAGGCTACTGGTTTGAGGACGGCAAGATCGTCCGCCCTGTGAGCGGCATGCTGATGACCGGCAACTTCCTCACGCTGTGGTCGCGCCTGCTCGCCGCCGGCGACGACGCGCGCCCCTGCCAGACCAAGCTTGTCCCGACCCTCGCCTTCGCGGAAGTAGATTTTAGCGGATGAGCCTTTTCTTCCGCTTTTCCTTGTGAGCTGCAACTCATTGAGGATTAGCGGAATATAGATTTATACTCCCCCGGTTTTGGGGGTAGTACAAAATAGTAAAATACTGAGTATTAGACAAATACTGCTCACAGCGAAAACGAAAGCGAAAACGAAAGCGAAAGCGGAGAAAACAGAAAACAAACAGAATGACAAATGTTGTTTTACATAAGTTTATGACTTATAAATAATTACGAAAATAACCAGGTACTTTTGGCACCGGTTAGTTTCAGAAAAGATTGATTAATAATGAATTATGAAAAACAGCAGAGATGAACAGCAGGGGCGGGATGGTAATGTTTTATGTAAATTATTAACTGATAAAGATTTTACAAAAGTAACTGGGAATCTGAGAAGCCAGTTAGTTTCATAAATAATTGACTAATAATAGATTATGGAAAACAGCAGAGATGAACAGCAGGGACGGGATGGTAATGTTTTATGTAAATTATTGACTGATAAAGATTTACAAAAGTAACTGGGAACTTGAGAGCCTGGTTAGGATTTATAAAATATTGAATATAAATAAATTATAAATAACAGAGAGATGAAAGTAGAGAACAACAAAGTCGTGGCCGTGAGCTACGCACTCGAAGTAGAAGGTAAGATCGCAGACAAGTCCGCCCCCGGCAACCCCCTGGAGTACATCCACGGCACCGGCATGCTCCTTCCCAAGTTTGAAGGAGCCCTGGAGGGCAAAGAGCCCGGCGACAACTTCGACTTCGTCCTGAGCCCCGAACACGGCTACGGCACCTATGACCCGAAATACCTCGTCGACCTCCCCAAGACGGCCTTCGCCATCGACGGACAGGTGCGCGAAGACCTCCTGGTCGTCGGCCGCACCATCCCGATGCTGAACCAGGCCGGCCAGGTGGTCCAGGGCACCGTCAGCAAGGTCACGGACACCACCGTCACGATGGACTTCAACCACCCGATGGCCGGCAAGACCCTGCACTTCACCGGCAAGGTGGAGAGCGTGCGCGGCGCCACGGACAAGGAGCTGACCGAGGGCCTGCACGGCGAATACCTCCCGCAGGAGGAAGGCTGCGGTGGCTGCCACGGCGGCGGTTGTCACAAAGAAGACGGCGGCGGTTGCCACAAAGAAGACGGCGAATGCTGCGGCAAAGGCAAGGGCGAAGGCCATTGCCACAAGGACGGCGAAGGCGACTGCGGCTGCGGCAAAGAAGGCTGCGACTGCAAATAAAATCGAATAATGCGTACCGCCGTCGTCATCCTCAACTGGAACACCCGGGACTACCTGGAGCGTTTCCTGCCGCCCCTGCTGGACAGTCTGCAGGGGCAGGATGCCGGCGTCGTGGTCGCAGATAATGCCAGCACGGACGGCTCGCGGGAGCTGCTCGCCGAGCGCTTCCCGCAGGTCCGGACGATCCTGTTCGACGAGAACTACGGCTTCACCGGCGGCTACAACCGCGCCTTCGCGGGACTGCTAGGAGATTCGCCGGTCAAGCCGGCGAATGACGAACAGGCGCCCGAATACCTGGTGCTGCTGAATTCCGACATCGAGGTGCCGGCCGGATGGCTGGCGCCGCTCGTCGCGTGGATGGACGCGCACCCGGACTACGCCGCGTGCGGCCCCAAGCTTCACGCGATGGAGCGCGACGGCGACGGCTACCGCCGCACCGACCGCTTCGAATACGCCGGCGCCGCCGGCGGCCTGCTCGACCGCTACGGCTTCCCCTTCTGCCGCGGCCGCGTGCTCGGACGCACGGAGCGCGACGCGGGGCAGTACGACGCGCCGCAGGACGCCCTCTGGGTGTCCGGCGCGTGCCTGCTCGTCCGCGCCCGCGCCTGGCGCGAGCTGGGCGGCCTGGACGCGCGCTTTTTCGCGCACATGGAGGAGATCGACTGGTGCTGGCGCGCCTGGCGCGCGGGCTGGCGCGTGGGCGTGGTGCCGCAGAGCTGCGTGTACCACCTCGGCGGCGGCACCCTCGCGCCCGCGTCCCCATTCAAACTGAAACTCAACTACCGCAACGGCCTGCTCCTGCTGGAGAACAACCTGCCCGCGACCATTGGGCCGCGGCGGGCGCGCGGACGCATCCGCATGCGCAAGATTTTGGATTGTTGCGCAGCTATCGTATATTTGCTGTCTGGAAAGCCGGCCAACGCCCGGGCTGTCCGGGACGCGCACCGCGAATACCGCCAGCTCCGCACGCCGGGCACAAAAACGGGGCCCGGTGTTCCCGGCAAGCCGAAAGGACTGCTGGATGTCTGCATCCTGGTCCAGGCCGCGCTGCGGGGAGAGAAGGTTTTTAAATTTGTGAGAAGCTATGAAAGTAGTCATTGAGGGAGCCGGTGAGGTTGGTTCCCATCTCGCGAAGATGCTTCGCGCCGAGGCGAACGAAGTCACGGTGATCGACGACAACGCCGACCGCATTACCTCCCTGACGTCCTACGCCGACGTTGAGACGGTCCTCGGCAACCCCTCGTCGATCGAAATCCTGCGCGCCGCGAACGTGGAGAAGGCGGACCTGTTCATCGCCGTCTATCCGCTGGCCGCCCAGGAGATCAACATCGTGGGCGCCCTGCTCGCCAAGCAGCTCGGCGCCGCCAAGGTGATCGCGCGCGTCAACGACGAAGACTATCTGAACGCCGAGAACAAGCTCCTCTTCAAGGAATTGGGCATCGAGCTCATGTTCTACCCCGAGAAGAGCGCCGCCGACGAAATCGTGGCCTTCCTCAAGCACAACTCCACCGCCGAGACGATGGACTTCGCCCGCGGACGGCTCCAGATCGCCGTCTTCCGGCTCACCGAAGACTCCCCCATCCTCGACCTCAAGCTGCTCGAATTCATCAAGAATTCCACTTCCGAAGAGCTCCAGCAGTTCCGCGTCATCGCCATCTCGCGCGACGAGACGACCATCATCCCCAGGCTGGACACGAAGTTCCTCTACGGCGACCTCGTCTTCACCATCACCACGCGCGAAGGCGTGGAAGCGCTCTACCGCCACTTCGGCAAGACCAACGTCTCCATCGACAGCGCATTCATCCTCGGCGGCGGCCCCATCGGCGAGATGCTCGCCCGCTCGCTGAGCCGCATCGGCCTCAAGGTCAAGCTGGTAGAAGGCGACAAGGACCGCTGTATCGAGCTGTCGGAGAAGCTCCCGGAGACCGTGCGCATCGTCCACGGCGACGGCCGCAACTCGGATTTCCTCTACGAGGAGGGCATCCAGGAATACGATTCCTTCATCGCCCTGACGGGCAATGACGAAAGCAACGTCCTGTCCTGCGTGGTGGCCAAGAAATTCGGCGTGCCGCGCACCATCGCCGAGGTGGAGAACATCGAGTACATCCACATCGCGGAGGAAATGGGCGTGGACAACGTCATCAACAAGAAACTCATCACCGCGGGGCGCATCTTCAAGTTCACCCTGTCGGGCAAGGCGCGCTCGGTGCGCTACATGACCGGCACCAACGCCGAAGTCATCGAGTACACGGTGGCGCCGGGTTCGGCCATCACCACCGCGCCGCTCAAGGAAATGGACTTCCCGCGGAACGCCATCATCGGCGGTGTGATCCGCGGCAGCGAAGCCTTCATCGCCGTAGGTGACACGGTCATCCAACCCTACGACCGCGTGGCGATCTTCGCGCTGCCGGAGACCATCCAGGACATCGACAAATTCTTTAAATAGGAAGGAGATTCCGGCTCTGCGGCCGGAATGACTATTTCCTAGAAGTACTGACTTTCTTTCTCGAAGAGCGCCCGGTCGTCGCGGTTCGGATCCGGACGGACGGCGTCGCGCATCTTCTCGATGGCCTCGCGCTCGCTGCGTCCCAGCTTGCGCGGGATCCACACCAGGATCTTCACGTACAGGTCGCCGCGGCTGCTGAGGCCGTAGCCGTTCACGGACGGCAGGCCCTTGCCGCGCAGGCGCTGGACCGTGCCGGACTGCGTGCCGGCGTCCAGCTTGAGCGAGATCGGGCCGTCGAGGCCCGGGACCTGGATCTCGCAGCCCAGCATCGCGTCGGCGACGCTGATCACGCGCGTATAGAAGATGTTCGCGCCGTCGCGCTTCAGCTGGGCGTGCGGCTGCTCCTCCACGATCACGAGCAGGTCGCCGTTCACGCCGCCCTGCGGCGCGGCGTGGCCTTCTCCGCGCAGCGACAGCTGCATGCCGTCCTCCACGCCCGCCGGGATGCGGACCTTGACGGTCTCCTTCACCCGGACGAGGCCGGTGCCCTTGCAGCGGCCGCAGGGGTTCGTGACCACCTTGCCGGTGCCGTTGCAGTGCGGACAGATGGAAGTCGACATGGCGCGGCCGAACAGGGTGTTCGTCACGTGCTGCACCTGGCCGGCGCCCTTGCAGGTCGGGCAGGTCTTCACGTCAGATGCGTTCTTGGCGCCGCGGCCGCCGCAGTCCGGGCAGGGCCGGTTGCGCTCAATCGTGACTTCCTTCTCGCAGCCGCTCGCGATCTCCTCCAGCGTCACCTTGACGCGGGTGCGGATGTCGCGGCCGCGCTGCTGACGGGGGCCCTGCTGGCCACCGCCGAAGCCAAAATCGCCGAAGCCGCCAAAGCCGCCGAAGCCCCCGAACGCGCCTCCGAAGAGGTTGTTCAGGATGTCGTTCAGGTTGCCGAAGCCCTGGCTCCAGTCCTGGGCGCCGGCTCCGTCCACGCCGGCGAAGCCGAACTGGTCGTATTTCGCCTTCTTGTCGGGGTCGCTCAGCACGGAATAGGCCTCGGAGGCCTCTTTGAACTTCTCTTCCGCGGTTTTCTTCTCAGCGTCCGTCCCGCTGACCCAGCGGTCCGGATGCCATTTGAGCGCGGCCTTGCGGTACGCGCCCTTAATATCATCGGCCGAGGCTCCCTTCTGGAGCCCCAGGACCTCGTAGTAATCTCTTTTCTCTGCCATACGCTTACGCTCCCACAACTACCTTGGCATAGCGCAGGACCTTGCCGCCCAGCGTGTAGCCCGTCTGAACCACGTCGATCACCTTGCCCTTCAGCTCCTCGCTCGGTGCCGGGAACTGCGTCACGGCCTCGTGGAAGTCCGTATTGAAGACTTCGCCCTTGGCCTCGATCCGGGCCAGGCCCTGGGTCTTCAGGTAATCCATCAACTTGTTGTATATCAGCGCAGTGCCTTCCTTGGCCGCCTCGTCGGACGACTTGGAGAGCATCTCCATGGCGCGCTCGCAGTCGTCCAGCACCGGGAGGAGCCCCTCGATGGTCTTGGCCGACGCGGAGGCGATCAGGTTCAGCCGGTCCTCCGAGCTGCGGCGCCGGAAAGTCTCGAATTCCGCCATCAGGCGGATGTAGCTGTCCTTTTCGGCCGCCAATTTGTCAGTCAGCTCGGCGACCTGCTTCTTCAGATCGTCGCCCTTGCGCTCTTCTTTCTTCTGTTTCTTCTTGGGCTCCGCAGCCTGCGGGGCCTGTTTATCTTTGTTTTCTGCCATAATTCGAAGTTCTTTGCCCTTTGCTGAAGCAAAAGCTCTGCCAATGACAGAATGTCATATGCCAAAAAATATTATATTTGTAACTATGAACCGCAATCCCCTATCAGAAGAAGAACGCAAAGAGAAGCTCCAGTCGCCCGAACAGATCGGCAGCACCCTCAAAGTGACGGCGTTGCCCACGTATATCCTGGCCGTCACGGCGCTCCTGCTGCTGGGCGCCTTCTTCGTCTGGGGTTTTCTCGGAAGCGTCTCGGACAAGGTATATTACAGCGGCGTCGTCTTCCCGCAGGAAGGCACGGCGGACATCTCCCTGCCCAACCGCGGCATGGTCCGCACGATGTTCCTGCACAACGGCGACCACGTGGTCCCGGGCCAGTCCGTGGCCCTCATCTCCGTCAACGACAGCTACAGCATCCTCACCAGCACCGTCGAGGGCACGGTCATCAGTTCCAAGGTGGACAATGAGGCCTTCGAGGCCTTCGAGCCCATCCTCAGCGTGGTGAGCGGCAACGCCGCCGAGACGCAGCGCGCCATGCTCATCGCCTACATCGACAACGCCGGCCAGCGCGACCTCCGCGAAGGAATGATGGCCCAGGTGTGGCCGGAGGATGAGAAGCGGGATGAGATCGGCTACGTCAAAGGGCGCGTCACCCGCATCGACCGCTATCCCGTTTCGGAAAGCGAAGTCCGCCAGACCCTCAAGAATGAGGAAATGGCGAACCGCCTGCTCTCCTCCGGGGACATGATGTTCCAGGTGCAGATCGACCTGCTGCCCTCCCCGGAAGACCCTTCCCAATACGACTGGTCCTTCGGCGAGCCGGAGGATGTCAACCTGAATGTCGGCACCTACTGCTCCGTGATGAGCGAAACCCGGCGCCGCAGCATGTTCCGCTACCTGTTTGAGTCGGTCAGAACGCGCTTCCGGGGCGCCAAACTCCGCGTCGAATGAGCAAGAACAAGTCCACGACAGCGCTCATCCTGCATTTCATGCGGGGATGCATGGCCTTCTACTGGGTCACGTTCCTGCTGTACTTCGTGGATATTGTCGCCTACCTGCTGGCGCCCTTCTTCCAGCAGGTTTACACGGACAACATCATCACCCGCAAGAACCCCGAGTGGTTCGGGCCCCTGATGTTCTGCTACATCCTGCTGTTCGTGCTGGAGCTGGGGGTGTGGATGTCCATGAACCTCCTCCGCCGACGGCATTTCACCAAGATGGGACTCGTCAGTTCGTCCCGCTTCGTTCTGAACATCCTGAAACTGCCCATGCTGGTGCTGGACCGCTTCTCGTCCGGCGAACTGGTGGCCCGCTACTCCAGCATCCCCAGCATCACCCGCACGATGGACCAGTTCTCCATCGGACTCATTTTCGTCGTCCAATCCCTCATCAGCGCCGCGATGCTGATGATGTACAGCTGGAAGCTGGGGCTGGTCGTACTGGTGTCCATGTCCCTGCTCGTGCTCGTGATGCAGGTGACGGCCGACAGCATGAAGAAGAAAGCCAAGGGTACGGAAGTGACCGACGCCCAGCTGCAAAGCGTCACCATGACGGGCATCAAGAACATGGAGACCATCAAGTCCATGGGCGGAGAGCGCACCTTCTACAGCAAGTGGGAGAATTCCTTTGTCCAGGCCCTCAACGTGCGGGTCCAGTCCTCCATGAGCAACATGGGCACCGGCTCCCTGCCTCTGCTGGTCCTGCACCTGAGCAACGCCCTCATCCTGATCCTGGGTGCCTGGTTCATCCTGAAAGGCGAACTGACGCCGGGTATGCTGCTGGCTTCCCAGGCGCTGGCCGCCAGCATCATCTACCCCATCAACTCGGCGGTCAAGTCCACCCAGAGCGTCTATCGCAGCCAGGCCGCCATGGAGCGCCTGGAAGAGGTGGAAGAGGCCTGCGAGGGGCGCAGCCTGGAGCTGTCCAGCCTGGACGCGCTCCCGGAGCAGCCCAAGCTGCGGGGAGATGTTGAGTTGAGAAACGTCACCTTCGGCTACGACCGCAGCCTGCCCCCCGTCCTCAAGAATTTCTCCCTGAAGATCCCGGCCGGACAGCGGATCGCCTTCGTGGGCTTCTCGGGCTGCGGCAAGAGCACCATCGCCAAGCTCATCTCCGGGCTCTACGAGCCCTGGGAGGGCGAAGTGCTCCTCGACGGCGTGCCCGTGCAGCAGGTCAACCGCGCCGTCAGGATCAATTCCCTGTCGGTTGTCAACCAGGACATTACGCTCTTCGAAGGCACCATCGAGGACAATTTGAAGATGTGGGATGAGTCCATCGAGGACTTCGCCATGGTGATGGCAGCCCACGACGCACAGATCCATGAGGAGATCGCCGAGCGCCCCGGGGCCTACCAGTCCCGGCTGACCGAGAACGGCAAGAACTTCAGCGGCGGCCAGCGCCAGCGCATGGAGATTGCCACCGCCCTTGCGAAAGACCCCTCCATCCTCATCATGGATGAAGGCACCTCCGCCCTGGATCCCAAGACCGAGGAGAAGGTGATGCAGCATATCGCCAACCTGGGCATCACCCTGATTCTGATCGCCCACCGCCTGAGCACCATCCGGGACTGCGACTGCATCTACGTGATGGAGAAAGGTCGGATCCAGCAGCAGGGCACCCACGACGAGCTGCTGCAGCAGGAAGGCCTGTACCGTGAGTTAATGAAATACGCCTGACCATGAACAATCTATTCTTCGAACAATTGGTCCAGCGTATTGAAGGCGACCGCAAGGCGATGAACCAGGCGGCCGACCTCTTCCGGGGCATGATCGACCGCAAGGTCTGGAAGAAACTCACCCTGAAGCGGGAGATCCCGGAGGACCTCGACCAGCTGGAAGAGGCCTTCTACCGGCAGCAGATCTTCTTCCGCCAGATCCGGCTGGAAGGCAAATGGTGGCGGCGCTGCTCGGGCAAGCTGCTGGCCTTCTCGGCCGATGACGACACGCCGGTCCTGCTCGCCCCCGGCTTCGCCGACTACATTTTCGTCGATCCCCGGACGGGGCAGCGCTGCAACGCCCGCAAGCACATGGAGCGCCTCAAGAAGGAGGCCTTCGCCCTGTCCTACCCCCTGCCCCAGGGGGAGCTCACCATCCGCTCGCTCATCGGGCACGCCCTGCGGCAGCTGAACGTGTACGATGGCGTCTGCGCCCTCCTGGCCTGCCTGGGCGTGGTGCTGCTCACCATGTTCACCCCGTACGCGTGCAAGTTGCTATTTGACGAAGTCATCCCTTCGGGCGACGCCGCCCAGATCGCACCCATCGCGGTGCTCCTCTTCAGCGCCGCGGCCGGCCTGGTCATGGTGCAGATGACCCGCAACTACCTGGTCGTCCGCATGAAGGACAAGATGGAATATGCCATGCAGTCCTCGCTGATGACCCGCCTGCTCTCCCTGCCCGCCGCTTTCTTCAAGAAATACTCTCCCGGAGAGCTGTCCAACCGCGTCCTGTCCGTGGTCCGCTTCTCCACGCAGCTCACCGAAGACATGCTCTCCACCATCCTGACGCTGCTCTTCACGGTGATGCTGTTCCTGCAGTTCTTCACCTACGGCGGACCGCTGCTCTGGACGGGCATCGTGGTGATGGCGCTGTACATGCTCACCATCTACGTCCAGTATTCCTGCCGCAAGAAAGTGCAGGACCAGGCCAATGCACACGCATCCAAGCTGACGGGACTCATCTACAACCTGGCGGTCGGGGCGCAGAAGATCCGCACCAACGGGGCGGAGATCCGGGCTTTCCGCCACTGGGCCGAGGCCTACGAGCCGTCCGACCCGGACGGCAGCCGCTATCCGGCGCTGTTCAATTACAGCAATTCCATCAGCTACAACTTCCGCATGGTGCCGCTGATCGTGACCATGCTGGCCGCCTGGCACTACGGCCTGGGGCTGTCGGATTACATCGCCTACTGCAGCGTGCTCGCCATCGCCACCGAAGCCATCCAGAACTTCCAGCGCATCACCAAGACCCTGGCCCAGCTGGCGCCGGAGATCAAGTTGTGCCGTCCCATCCTGGAGGCCCGGCCGGAAACGGACGAGGGCTCCATCTTCCTCAAGGACGTGAGCGGCAACATCGATATCCGCGGCCTCAAGTTCCGCTACGACGAGGACATGCCCTACATCTTCAACAACCTGAACCTGCGCATCAACGCCGGCGACTATGTCGCGCTTGTGGGCCCCTCGGGTTGCGGCAAATCCACCCTGGTGCGCCTGATGCTGGGATTCGAGCAGGCGGAGAGCGGCTCCATCTTCTTCGACGAGCACAACCTCGACGACATCAACAAGCCCAGCCTGCGGCGCTACTGCATCAGCATCTGCCTGCAGGACGGACAGCTGGTGGAGGGCACCATCCGCGACAACATCCTGTTCGGCAACGGCAGCTACAGCGACGAAGAAGTGTGGGAAGCTGCGAAAAATGCCGCCCTGGACAAGGACATCGAAGCCATGCCGCGCGGGCTGGACACCCCCATCTCCGCCGACGGCCAGGGCGTGTCCGGCGGCCAGCGGCAGCGCATCCTCATCGCCCGCGCCCTCATCCGCAAGCCCAAGATCTTCTTCCTGGACGAAGCGACCTCGGCCCTGGACAACATCAGCCAGCACATCATCACCGAGAACCTGGCCAGGATGCACTGCACCCGCATCACCATCGCGCACCGCATGAGCACCATCCGCGAGTGCAACCGCATCATCGTCCTGGGCGACGGCAAGGTGGCCGAAGACGGCAGTTACGACGAGCTGCTCGCCAAGGGCGGCCTCTTCACGAACATCATCAAACGGCAGACGGTATGAGAAAGTATTTGATCGGACTTCTTCTATTGTGCGGCCTGCCGCTGCTGAGCCGGGCCCAGAGCCTGGACGAGATCATCCGCCTCGCCCAGGACAGCACGCTGACGGCCTTCCAGAGCCGCTACGCGTACGAATTCCAAATCCAGAAGAACGCGCAGTTCGAGGCGCTGCGCAAGCCGCAGCTGGAGCTGAACGTCGCGCCCAACTACCAGCGGATGATCAACGACATCTCGCGCAACTACGTCTACCTGCGCAACTACAACCGCTTCTCCACCGCCGCCCAGCTGAAGCTTTCGCAGAAAGTGCTGGGCCTGGGCGGCGAGGCCTACGTGGGCAGCCAGGTGCTGTGGAGCGAATATTTCACCGGCGACACGGCCAACCGTCTCCGCGACTTCGTCGCCACGCCGCTCATCGCGGGCTACCAGCAGTCGCTGCTGGGCTACAATCCCTACCGCTGGGAGAAGGCCGCCGAGGACCAGCGGCTCGAGGCGGCGCGCCGGCAGCTCAGCTACGACCTGCACCTGATCGCCGAGGAGGCGACCCGGCGCTTCTTCCGCCTGGCCTGCGCCCAGGGCATGCTGGACATGTGCGAGCGCAACAAGCAGACGGCCGACACGCTGTACGCCATCGCCAGGGAGAAGGCCAGCATCGCCATCGTCACGCTGGCCGAGCTCCGCTCCCTGGAGCTGCAGCGGCTGAACGCCGCCAACGCGCTGCTCAGCGCCCGCAACGAGGAGCAGCTGGCGCGTGAATCCCTGGCGGCCTACCTCCGCATCCCCGTCCCGGCGGCCGGCTCCCGGCTCGCCGTGCCCACCGCCACCGACCAGGTCCTCCTCACGGACGACGAGGCCCTGCTGATGGCCCGCGCCCACAGCGCGGCCCTCCAGCAGCAACAGGTGGCCCTCACCGAGGCGCGCCACCAGGAGGAAAAGGCCCGCAAGGAGCGGGGCCCGAAAATCGGCGTCGGACTCGACCTGGGCATGCAGCAGCTGGGCAGCACCTTCGTCGGCGCTTACCAGCATCCCCAGTTCTACATGGTCGGGACCGTCACCCTCAGCGTGCCGCTGATGGACCACGGCGCCGCCCGCAAGGGGCACGCCGCGGCCGCCGCCTGGACCTCCCGCGAGGAGATGGCGCTGCAGGAAGTCGACCGCGCCCTCACGGAGGACGTCCACACCACGCTCGACAACCTGCGCTCGCACCGGCAGCTGCTCGCCCGGACCGCCGAGGCCGTGGCGATGGCCGACGAAGTCTTCGAGCTCACGGCCGAGAACTACGCCAACGGCCTCTGCGACATCAACACCTACTCGCTCGCGCAGAACCGCCGCGACGAGGCCTACAACCAACACCTCAGCGCGTTGGCCAACTACTGGACCACCTATTATCATTTGCTAACCCTGACGCAGCATGAATAGACATATCGCTTCCCTCACCCTGCTGCTGGCCCTGGCCGCCTGCCAGTCCCGCCAGCCGGTCGTCTTCCCGGACCCCGAGCCCGCTCCCACCCCGGAGCCGGCGGCCGAGGCCGCAACGCCCAGCCAGAATCTGCAGCAGACCATCGCCGCAGAAGGATTCTCCAGCAAGGGGACGATCGAGGCCATCACCGAAGTGCCGGTCTACAGCCGGATCAGCGAGCAGATCGTCCAGTTCGACATCGAGCTGGGTCAGCGGATCCGCAAGGGGCAGGTGGTCACCCGCCTCAGCCAGGACGTCCTGAAGGACCGCATCGCGCGCGGCCAGGCGGACCTGGAGCGGGCCGAATTCCAGTACCAGGCCATCCTGATGGGCCAAGGTTACAAACGGAACGAGCTGGAGCAGGCGCCGGAGGAGATCAAGCGCCAGGCGCGCGTCAACAGCGGGTACAACACCGCCCAGGCGGCCCTGCAGCAGCTGGAGCACGAGCTCACCTATTGCACCATCACCGCCCCCATCTCGGGCGCCGTGAGCCGGGTCGAGACCACGCTGTACAGCGCGGCCACCCCCGGCGTCCCCCTTTTCTACATCGTTGACACTGAGCACCTCAAAGTCAGTTTCGACGTGTTGGAGAATGAGCTCCACAAGTTCCCGCTGGGCACGCCCATCCGGGTGATTTCCATCGCCTATCCGTCCGAGGAGCACAAGGCCACCGTGTCGGCCATCAGCCCCGTGGTGGAGAAGAACGGCATGGTCCGCCTGGAGGGTACCCTCACCCCGCACCCCCACCTGATGCCGGGCATGACGGCCATCGTCTCCCGGTAAATACGGCACGAAGTGCTGTATTTCAAGAATTATTCGTAACTTTGTCCGATTATGAATATTAACTACTATCAGTATATGAAGAAGCTTTTTACGGTTCTTACATGTGTTTTGCTGTCCCTGACGGCTATGGCCCAGTCGGCCAACGTGATGTCGATGGCTCGCGCCGAGCTCCAGAAGCGCGGCCTCGTCGAGGCTGACGTGCGCGCCCGCCTCCTCGAGGACGGCATCAATATCGATACGCTTTCCCCGGCAGACTATCCCGCCTACCAGGATCGGATCATGCGGATCCTCGACCAAATGGAGGCGGAGAAGGCCCAGCCGGCGACCGGCACCGTGGCACCGCCCGAGACCCCTTATGACGTCGCACCGAAGGATGCCACCGAGATTGTGCAGACCACAATGGGAGAAGCTGCCGCCGAGGCTGCGCTCGATAAGGCGCTCGAAGAGAATCACGTTTCCACCACGGCCGGCAACGATATCTTCGGCCACTCCCTCTTCACCAACGCCAACCTGAGCGTCTTCCGCACCACCGACGGTGCCCAGGCGCCCGACAGCTACGTGCTGGGCGAAGGGGACGAGGTCCACATTTCCATCTTCGGTTCCTCCCAGACCGAGATCCACCAGCGCATCGCGCCGGACGGCTCCATCCAGCCGGCCGGCTCCAGCAAGATATTCCTCAAGGGTTTGACCCTGGCCCAGGCCCGCCAGGCCATCCGCAGCAAACTGGCCCAGCACTATTCCTTCCGCCAGGACCAGATCGCCGTGACCATCTCCACCGCCCGTACCGTCCAGGTGGGCATCTACGGTGAAGTCGGCGTCCAGGGCGACTTCACCCTGAGCGCCCTCAACACGGTCTTCAACGCCCTGGCCGCAGCCGGCGGCCCCACGGCCAACGGTTCCATCCGCGAAATCCAGCTCTCCCGCGGCGGCAAGACCTACACGATGGACCTCTACAAATACATGCTCAACCCCACTCAGGGTGTGGGCTACGAGATCCAGAACGGCGACGTGATCTTCGTTCCCGTCGCCCGCAAGATCGTCGACATCACGGGCGCCGTCTACCGCCCCATGCGCTATGAGGTGGTGGATGGAGACAAAGTTTCCGACCTGATCAAATATGCCGGCGGCCTTACCGCGAACGCCAATCCTGACTTCATCCAGGTTGCGCACTTGGAGAACGGCAAGATCGAATACAACGACTACGACATGGCCGGGGCACTGAACGGTGCCGTGAAGATCCGGCTGGAGAACGGCGACCGCGTGGCGGTTCACGGCCTCCAGAATCCGGAAGAGACCTTTGTCGCCATCCACGGTGACGTCTACTACGAAGGCCGCTACGACCTGTCCAAGAACCAGACCCTCAAGGCCCTCCTCGAGAACGCGAAGCCGCGCTACACCGCCATGACCGACTACGTCCTCGTGGAGCGCACCCATGCCGACCAGACCGTCGAGGTCCTCACCGTCCCCTTCCCGGGCATTAACGGTAATCCTGATTTCGTTCTGCAGTCCAAGGATGCCGTCACCGTGCGGGATCTGAAGACCTACCGGGATGTCGAAACCCTATCCGTCCGGGGTGAGGTCCGCAACCCGTTCTCCCGCGAGTTCTCGCTCAACGACCGCATGACCGTCGGTCAGGCCATCGAATATGCGGGCGGCCTCAAGCCGAGCGTCTTCCCCGTGGCCTACATCGTCCGCAAGGATGTCACGAATCCCGACAAGCGGGAATATATCAGCGTGTCCCTGGAGCGCGACCTGGAGAAGCTGCTCCAGCCCGGCGACGAGCTGACCGTGTATGACAACTCGACCTACACCAACATCGGCGAGGTCAGCATCTTCGGCGCCGTCAAGAACGCCATGGGCGTGACGTACGATCCTTCGCTGACGCTGCACGACCTCATCATGATGGCCGGCGGCTTCGAGACGGGCGCCGCCTACAACCGCGTGGAAGTGTTCCGCACCAAGATTTCCGACACGCAGGAAGTTGAATATGACCAGATCACCCTCGCCGTCAACGAGGACTACTATCCGGTCGACGGAGATTTCCAGCTCCGCCCCTACGACAAGGTGGTGGTCCGCATGACCCCGAACTTTGCCACTTCCCGCACCGTGGAGATCAACGGCCGCGTCCGTTACCCCGGCACCTATGTGCTGGAGGATTCCACCACCTCCCTGTCCGAGATCATCAAGCAGGCGGGCGGTCTGCTGGACGACGCTGATCCTTATGCCACCATCTTCCGTACCAACGGCCGCATCCCGGGCAACATCGGTTTCGACCTGGCTGAGATGAACAAGCACAAGGGCAAGCTCACCAGCGATCCGAATCTGATGGAAGGCGACGTGATCAACGTGGTCCGCCAGGAGAATACGGTGACCATCCGCACGGTCGGCACCCGCATGAGCCAGTACGTGCCGGAAGGCTTCGAAGAGAGCCAGAAGACCGTCATCTACCAGGGTCCTCACAGCGCCGGCTGGTACATCCGCCACTACGCCGGCGGCTTCGCCAAGTTCGCCGACCGCAACAGCGTCACCGTGACCATGCCCAACAACCAGACCGAAGGGACGCACACCTTCATCTTCCGCAACTACCCCACCGTCCAGCCCGGCAGCGTGATCACGCTCCGACTGGATCAGGAGAAGATCGACGATCACAACCGCAAGATGGCGGAGCCCAAGGCCAAGGTGGACTTCGAATCCGTCGCTTCCAAGACCCTGTCCGCAGTGACGTCCATCACCTCCCTCTACATCTTGATCGCAAACCTTGCCAAGACAAAGCAATAATATGGAAGAGAACATCCAGCAACAGCAATACAACAATGACTCCGCGGGCGACGCCATCGCCATCGTCAAGAGCCTGTGGGCTGGCCGCAAGCTGATCATCATCTGCACGGCTGTGTTTATCGTGCTCGGCCTGGTCGCTGCGCTCACGATGGTGCGCACCTACACCGTCAGCACCACGATGGTCCCGCAGGTCAGCTCCTCGCGCAGCTCTTCGCTGAGCAGCCTGGCTTCGCTGGCGGGATTCGACATCTCTTCGACTACCTCCGGAGCGGACCTCTCCCCGATCATCTATCCGCAGATCGTGAGCAGCACGCCGTTCCGCCGTGCGCTGATCTACACGCCGCTGCACTACGAGAAGGCCGACACGGCCGTGTGCATGTATACCTATGCCATGGAGTACAGCAAGCCGACGGTCTTCGGAACGATCAAGAAATATACGGTCGGACTGCCCGGCACCATCATGGGCGCCCTCCGCGGCACGAAGGAAGACCTCGTACTTCCTGAAGACGGGGCCACTTCCGACGAGCCCCAGCCGGTCCTCGTCTCCAAGGACGAGGAGAAGGTCATGGAGACCGTGGCCAAGAACGTCGTGCTGACGGCCGACAAGAAGGAAGGCTACCTGACCCTGACGGTCGTGGGCGCCGAGCCGCTCCAGACCGCAGAGCTGGCCATGAAGGCACAGCAGCTGCTGCAGGAGGAGATCACGCGTTTCCGCACCGAGAAGGCACAGAGCCAGCTGGATTACATCCAGGCCCGCTACAACGAAGTCAAGGCCGAAGCTGAGAGCTACCAGGCCGCCCTGGCCGCCGTCACGGACCGTTCCCAGAGCATGACCACCACCCGCGCCAAGATCGAGCGGGATCGTCTGCAGTCCAAGTATTCCGTAGCCAACTCCATTTATCTGGAGATGGCCAAGCAGCTGGAGCAGGCCAAGATGCAGGTCAAGCAGGACACGCCGGTGTTCACCGTCGTCCAGCCGGTCACGGTCCCCAGCAAGCCGTCGAACAGCCGCGCCAAGACGCTCGTCATCTGGACCTTCTTCGGTTTCATCCTGGGTTGCGGCATCGTCTTCCTCAAGGGCTACTGGCCCAAGCTGAAGGAGATGTTCGCCGCCGACGAGCAGAAACCCGCCGACGAGCAGCCGAAACAGTAGAATAGACTACGACATAAAACAAGAAAGCCCCGCAAATGTTTGCGGGGCTTTTTCGTGACGCCTGCAGGATTCAAACCTGCGACCTTTTGATCCGTAGTCAAATGCTCTATTCAGCTGAGCTAAGGCGCCATAACCAACCGGCGCAAGGCCGGTCTATCTTACTCTGCCGGAGCGTCCTTGACGACACGCTTCGCTTCCTTGATGCGAGCCTTCTTACCAGAGAGGTTGCGGAGGTAGAAGATACGTGCGCGACGGACTTTACCGACTTTGTTCAGTTCAATCTTGTCAATGGCCGGAGACTCGTAAGGGAAGATTCTCTCGACACCGACACCGTTGGAAACTTTCCGGATGGTGAAGGTCTTCGTGTACGGGGTGGAACCACAAATCTGGATCACCACGCCGCGGAAGCTCTGGAGTCTCTCCTTGTCGCCTTCCTTGATCCGGTACGTCACCGTGATGGTGTCACCGGCTTTGAACTGCGGGTAGGAGGCAGCTTTGTTCTCGGAGAACGACTGCTCTACTAAGTTAATCAAATCCATAATATGTCAATGTATTTGAAGAGGCAGCGTCATCAAACCGTTCGAAGAGAGGCTGCTTTCTTTTCGGACTGCAAATATAGTATCTTTTCGGATACCTGCAAAATTTTTCTGCAAATATTTAAATGTTCTGCTGGTCGTCGGCGGCATTGATGCCCAGGGACGCGAGCTGCTTGAGGAAAGCGTCCTCAAAACCGCGCTCGGCAATCCTGCGGGACATGTTGAGCACCAGGCTGTCGCCGTAGCCGACGCAGGCGGAGGCGCCGGAGTTGCCGCGCTGGCGGCCGAGGATGAAGTCGACGTCGCGCACGTACGGGCGCATCGCCTCCGGCAGCTCGATCCGGCCGAGGTTGGACAGGGTGTGCGAGCAGTAGCGGTCCCCTTTCAGCTTGAAGATGATGTCGATGATGGGCTTCTTGAGCACGCGCGGGATGCAGTTGATGGCGAAGTTGTCCTCCAGCTCTACGTTCTTCGCGATCTTCGGCTCCAGCTCGCTCGCCATCGAATACAGGCGCTTCTGCGCACGGACGATGCCGAGGATCTGGTTGAAATCGTATTCCCCGTTGCGGACATCCACGCCCAGCATCACGTAGGAGGAGAAGTTGCGGAGCGTACGCCCGCCGAAGATCTTCCGCAGGTCCACCGGCACGTTGACCTTGAGGGCTGAGCGGCGGCGGAACGGATCCTTGCGGCGCACGTCCTGCAGGGCGGCCACCATGGCCGCGGTGAGAAATTCCGTCACCGTGGCGTCGCGCCGCTTGGCCTCGGCGTGCACCTGCGCCATCGGCATCTTGATGCGCACGTCGCGCAGCACCTTGGGCGCGAGCACGCGGCCACGGATGTGGTAGGCCGCGTCGTTCTGCTCCAGCGCGCCGCGCTTGCCGCTGAAGTCGTCGAAGGAGTCGACGAGTTCGGAGGCGCTGGGCGCGTCCGAGGGGTCGAGGATGCGGCCGCCGTACGTCGGCGCGATGCCGTAGCGCAGCCGGAGGTATTCCGCGGTCAGCGTGAGCAGGAAGGTCATGCCCCCGTTTCCGTCCGTCAGGACGTGGAAGATGTCTTCAACGATGCGGCAGCCGTCCGCGGACACGCGGAAGAGGAAGCCGTCGTTGCCGGCAATGCTGAACTGGTGCAGCGGCTGCATCGGCAGCACGCGCACCGGGCGGTCCAGCTTGCGCAGGTACCACCACAGGGCGCCGCCCGTGAGGGTGTAGCCGAAGGTCGGGATGCGGGAGACGGTGTTCTCCAGCGCACGCTGGAGGGTCTGCTCGTCCACGGGCTCGGAGAGCGTCACGGACATGCGGTACAGCGAAGCGTATTTCTTCGAAAGGCTGGCGGGATATATAAACGAGGCGTTGTCGAGCCTCAACAGTTTCTGCTGCATCATGGCGATTTCGTTTGTTTTCGAAGGCAAAGTTATGGGTCTGCGACGCGTCCGCAAAAGCATTCTGATCGAAACAGGCAAAAAGGTGACGAACAGCATGTTTGGCGGGGAATTTAGACAGTTTCAGGGACGAAACGCAACGTTTTGAAGATTAATCCCAGGCCGATTCGGGACGAAAATACGCACTTATCAACCACTTTTTGGCGTGGTTAAATGACATGTTGATAACTTTTTTCGGGAAAGCGAATCAGGAATGGAAATAATTTCTATTTTTGCGCGAAATTAAAAAGTACGACTATGTATTGGACACTCGAACTTGCCAGCGCTCTGGACGATGCTCCGTGGCCTGCAACCAAAGAAGAATTGATAGATTATGCGAACCGTTCCGGTGCTCCGGAAGAGGTGATTGAGAACCTGGAAGAGCTCGAAGAAGAGGGCGAGATCTACGAGACCATCGAGGACATCTGGCCCGACTACCCCACCAAGGAGGACTTCTTCTTTAACGAGGAAGAATATTAGGCAATTAGACTACTGAAAATAAGCAACTTACATCCATCGGGTACGATTTTCAAGAATCGTACCCGATGGCTTTTTAAGGCATTCTAGGGCATACTGAGGAACTATAAGTGAACGCATAACTGAACGCAAAAACAGACGCATTTTTGCAAGAAGAATTATGTGAGACTTGAAAATAGTCCAGCTTTTCATATTTAATTATCATTTGTTAATATTTTAGTTTATATTTGCGGTAAATATTACCGCGATGGCTACAAAAATAAAGAAGATACTTGATCTTACTCCCCGAGATTCAGTGCAGTTTTCCTCCTGGTTGGCCGCACAGGGAATAGACCGGAAGGAGCAGTCACTGTATGTGCGCAGCGGCTGGCTGGAAAGGGTGGCCCAAGGCGTTTACAAGATAGCTGGGAGCAGCCCCACGCTATTTGGCGCTGTTGCCTCATACAACAACCAACTGGGCAAGGCCTGCCACGTTGGGGCGTCCTCCGCGCTGGACCTCCGAGGATACTCTCATTTCGTTTCCATGGGCAAACCCTCTGCCTATCTTTTTACGGATAAGGAATCCCGCTTGCCGGGCTGGTTCGGCTCCGTGGAGTGGGACATGACGGTAAAGTACTTCACCACATCTATTTTCGGCGGAGATACAGGGCTGGAATTATATGACTACAACGGCGCTCAACTGCTCATATCCGGTCCGGAACGAGCGTTCATGGAATGCCTGCACCTATCCCCGGAGCAGTTCTCCCTGCTAGACAGCTATTATGTCATGGAAATGATGACAACACTCCGTCCCGCTCTGGTCCAGCAACTGCTGGAAAAATGCACTTCTATCAAGGTGAAACGCCTGTTCCTATACATGGCAGAAAAGGCCGGCCACAACTGGATCCATTCCCTTGACCTCTCCAAAGTGAACCTCGGCAAAGGCATTAGGAACATATCCGCCACCGGGCGTTTCGACAGCAAATATCAGATAATCATCCCAACAGAACTGGCCAACTATGAATAAAGAATACGCAGAGAAAGTGGAAGTCCTCCTTAGGCTTCTTCCTATCGTGATGGACGAGAAGGTCTTCGCCGTCCACGGAGGATCGGCCATCAATCTTTTTGTCCGGGACCTACCACGGTACTCAGTCGATATAGACCTTACCTATATCCCCCTAGAGGGAAGGGAGGAGAGCCTGGAGCACATCAATAACCATCTCATGAGCATTGTCGACAAGGCTAAACGTGCTTTCCACGGCATGCACATCGTTCCAAAGTTGAATACCAGTAAACTTCTCTGCGAATACCAGGGAAAACAGGTCAAAGTCGAAGTCAACCAGACTAAGCGCGGCATCATCGGCGGCAACGTGCAGATGCTTCCGCTATGCAAAAAAGCTCAGGATGAATTCGGTATGTACTGCGAGGCCGAAATTGTGCCTATGACTCTCCTCTACGGCGGCAAGATTGCAGCAGCCCTTTCCCGCCAGCATCCCCGGGACCTATTTGATGTCAAATATATGGAATACCCACTGGCGGAAACTCGTGAGGGCCTTCTGTTCTGCCTCCTTGGAAGCGACCGCCCCCTCCACGAATCCTTCGCCCCCAACCTCATTGATCAGCACGACGCTCTAGCCAATCAGTTCGACGGAATGACCGACGTCCCCTTCACATACGAAGAATTCGAGCAGACTCGCGCCCAACTCATCCAAGACGTTTTCGCCCTGATGACCGCGGCCGACAAATCCTTCCTCGTCAGTTTCGAACAAGGAGAGCCCGACTGGGACAACTTCGACTTCAGCTATTTCAAGGATTACCCTTCCGTACAATGGAAACTGCAGAATCTCCAAAAACTGAAGAAACAGAATCCAATCAAATTAACTGCGGAAGCATCAAAGTTACAGTCAGTCTTTGGATAACGCTTTATACTACAGGTGATTAGAGTATAGCTATAAATCCTTGGAAAGGAGGAAGAATATTAAAAAGATAACCGAGGACGAATGAGTCCCCGGTTTTTTTGTGGGTTGCGGTGAGAATAGAAGTATGGCATAAAGATGCCCAAACCGGCATGGAACGGAAACTCATGGAAAAAGTTTACCGGGTAGAGGGCTGGATGAGATAAGGCGAGAGTGCAGCAAGGCGCAAAATCATATTGTAATTCGTCATTATTTGGTAACTTTGCAGGACGAAACCACATAACGATACTATGACAGAGATAACCATAAGCGTTGGATTGAACGATGCTACTACAATGCAGCAGAGGTATCAGACAGAGATGTATGTTGACATCATGAAGTACGTATGTCAAAGCTACCATGTTGCTTTTTCTTATATTGTCTCTGACGGTGGCTACTTCCACGAAAATGGTGACTTTACCAAGGAGAAAACGCTTGTTCTTTGCCTGCTAGATCCTCAGGAAGGAATTGTGAATGCCATAGCGAGAGACCTGTGTGTGTTTTTCCATCAAGAATCTGTACTCATCACCGAGAGCCAGGTCCGGTCTTATTTCATAAAAGAAAAACTGTACTAGCCGATAGATTCTTCGCTGCGCTCAGAATGACAAGAAGGAGGGGGCGCACAGAATGACAATCCTGCAATTCGGTCTATGCTGTGGACCGAAAGGGATCGAGAAAGGGACTGAACAAATTGCCCGGCGGATGCTGGCAGACAACGAACCAATTGAGAAGATTGTCAAGTACTCCGGCCTCACCGAAGAGCAAGTCCGAGCACTATAATACGAAAAGGACCAAGGAACTAACCTTGGTCCTTTTCATTTCCCACCACCGCCTTCTCCGCCGGGAGCGGCAGGGCTGCCGCCGTACGGGCAGAAAAATGCCCGTCCGCCGCCACCCTGCCGCTCTTACCGGCTCCGAAGGCCGCGTCAGCCGCTCCCCACGCACGGCCCCCGCACACCCCCCGACAGCACAGGCAAACGGGCGGTTCCCGCACATCCTCCCCCACCGGCTGACGCAAAACTGGCAGTCCTTTGGTTTTTCAAGCAGGGAATAAAAGTATTACGTCAATCGTGCAAGCAATGAGCGTTAAAGATACGAATTTTACTGACCCGTATTGATTCTTTTTGCATATTCGCTTCCAGGGCCGGTAAAACCTAGACCCGGTCCGAGTCTAACATTATGAAAAACAATCAACAAATTCTCTACATCGACCCGATGGTCGATTTCGGATTCAAGAAGATCTTCAAGGATTCCGGAAAGAAACAACTCATCATCCGTCCCCTCAACGCCATCTTTGGCCTGGACATCGCGGACATCGACATTCGCGAGAGCGAACAACTCGGCCTGACGGAGCAGGAACGCAAAGTCACTTACGACATGCACTGCGACACGCGGGATGGCCGCTCTTTCATCATCGAAGTGCAGCTCGCCGATCAGCCGTACTTCATGGAGCGGGCCATCTTCTACTCTGCTCGGACTATCTCGCAGAAAGGCCAATCCGGAAAGTGGGACTACGACTTCAAGCCCGTCTTTTTCCTGGGCCTGCTGAACTTCGACATTCGGCACTTGGAACCAGAGAAGGTTGACCCGGGACAGTTCATCTACAAGTTCTCGCTCCGCGAAGACGAAACCCACGAGCAAATGAGCCGGGCACTCCGCTTCGCTTTCATGGAAGTCGAACGCTTCAACAAGGCCAAAGACGACTGCGAGACCTTCGAAGAGCGTTTCTTGTATCTCATGAAGAATTTACCTACATTTGTCGAGAAACCCGAGTTATGGGATGACCCTTATTTCAACGAGTTTATGGAACAAGCCGAATTTGCCAGCATGTCTTTCGAGGAGCAGGAAGCCTACATCGCCTCGATGAAGCAGAAGTGGGATTACGATAACTCCATTGACTTTGCCGAGCAGAAAGGTATCGAGAAAGGTATCGAACAAGGTATCGAACAAGTCGCCCGGCGGATGCTGGAAGACAAAATGCCCCTCGATCAGATTGTCAAATTCACCGGCCTCACCGAAGAGCAAGTCCGAGCACTATAATACGAAAAGGACCAAGGAACTAACCTTGGTCCTTTTCATTTCCCGCCACCGCCTTCTCCGCCGGGAGCGGCAGGGCTGCCGCCGTGCAAGCAAAAAAAGCTTGCCCGCCGCCACCCTGCCGCTCTTACCGGCTCCGAAGGCCGCGTCAGCCGCTCCCCACGCACGGCCCCCGCACACCCCCCGACAGCACAGGCAAACGGGCGACGGCAGCAACGTTTTTTGTCTAATCGGAAAATCGGGAATTATTTCACAATTACCCCCTGACAATTCTTACAGGTTCTTGGAAAAGTAAAATCCATCGTCCATCTTCACAGCAAAAAAGATCAGCTATGGAAAATCTAGAAGAGCCCCGTATCAAGTACATCTCCCACAAAGCGAAGGGAGTCTACGCCAACATCCTCCTTGACGACTGGTTCAAGCGAACTTTTGAAGAGTTGCCCAGTAGCAAACGCCTGCTCACCCTGCTCCTGCAGGAGCTCATTCCGGAGCGCCAGATCGTCGACATCAAGTACGCTCCGCAGGAGCACACCAATCCCAATCCCGACAAGCGCGACATTCGCGTCGATGTCGAGGCGACTGATGCCAACGGCACCCGCTTCCTCGTGGAGATGCAACGCGAGCCGCAGGATTTCTTCTACGAGCGAGCAGTCTATAACGCATCTCACTGTGTCATCCGCCAGTTGGAAAAAGGTGACGAGGAGTACGAGTTCCCGCCAGTCTATTTCATCGGCCTTGTGGACTTCCCGCTGCATGACGACCCGAACCGAGTCCTCTATCGCTATTCTTTGTTTGAGGACACCGACAATGAACTGATGACCGACTCGTTGCACTACATCTTCCTGGAATTGCCCAACTGCGGCAAAGCCCTGACACCCGAGGCGACCATTTTGGACAACTTTTGTTTCTCGATGCACAACATGCAGTTTCTGGAGGAACGACCGGAAGATCTGCGGCAGGAAATCTTTGAACTATTGTTTGATGCGGCAAATATTGCTACATTTGCTCCCGAGGACAAGATCAAATACGAATACGCCATGACTACGGAACGA
>CACXNA010000005.1 GCA_902768985.1 uncultured Bacteroidia bacterium
ACGACGACAAGTCAACCCGCATCAGTTATAAGTTAAACCAGAGTCAACTTCTATCAGGGATAGACTCCAACCGGAGTCAACCTAAATCCGGAAATGACAAAAGGGGGACATCTGGCATGAAAAGGGCCTATTTCGTTACCGATGTCCCAAAATTGGGGACATCGGTAACACCTGGGGGCAAAAGGGGCCTAGTGCCGGAGGGAGGCGACGAGGGAGGGGCTGATGTTGTTGCCCATCTGGCGGCAGACGTCCTGGCTCCAGCGGCTGGCCATCGCGATGCGGGAGGCCTGGTCGGGGAAGCCCCGGAGGGTGGCGTAGATGTAGCCGGCGTTGAAGTTGTCTCCGGCGCCGACGGTGCTGACCGTCTCGATGGGCGGGACGGGGTAGGTCTCGCAGCCTGAGGGCGTGTAGACGCGGATCGGGCGCGCGCCGTCCGTCAGGATGAGCGAGCGGCAGAAGCGGCCGACGCGCACGTAGATGGCGTCGCCGTCCTGCAGACCGTACAGATAGCCGAAGTCCTCCGTCGACCCGCGCACCACGTCCGCGAGGCCCATGTTCTCCTCGGCCAGGGGCAGGACCCGAGGCAGGTCGGCGATGTGGTTCTTGCGGAAGTTGACGTCGTAATAGATCCAGGCACCCGCCTCGCGGGCCGCATGGAGCAGGCCCCCGACGACAGGGCGGATGACCGGATTGATGGCGAAGAAGGAGCCGAAGAGGATCGCGTCGTCGGCGCTGATGCGAGGCAGCGGGCCGTCCATCGAGACGCTTGCGTGGTCCTTGTAGAAGATGTACTGGGCGTCGTTGTGCTCGTCCAGGAAGGCCAGCGAGACGTGCGACTTCATCCCTTCGTGGCGGCAGACGAACTCCGCCGACACGCCGTTCTCTTCCAGATAGCGGCAGGTGATGTCGCCGATGTGGTCGCCGCCCGCTTCCGTGACCATGGCGCAGGGCACGCCGGCCCGTCCGAGCGAGATGATGCTGTTGAAGGTCGATCCGCCTGGGACGGCCTTCTGCGGCTGGTCATCCTTGAAGAGGATGTCCAACACCGTTTCTCCTATGCCAATGACGCGCATAACACTTTTGTTGAATTCATGCGAAGTTACAAATATTTTCAATTTGGATACTTTCGCCGGGGAACGGAGCGGGAAGGATTGACATTTTTGACGAAAAACGCTACATTTGTCTAATCACGCGAAAAACAATAATCAATATCATATCTATGAAAAAAGCATTGCTTATTCTCGCGGCGGCGCTCGGTATGAGCGCTTGCGCCAGCCAGGTGCCGGGCCAGGTCAAGGTGACCGGCGGCACGATCCAGGGCGAGATCCTGGAGGACATGACCGTTTACAAGGGTATTCCGTTCGCAGCACCGCCCGTGGGTGACTTCCGCTGGAAGGCGCCGCAGCCCGTGGTGGCCTGGGAGGGCGTCAAGGAATGCAAGGACTTCGGCCCTAACCCGATGCAGGGCAACGGCGAAGGCTGCTCCGAGGACTGCCTCTACCTGAACGTCTGGACTCCGGCCCAGAGCCCGAAGGAGAAACTCCCCGTGATGGTGTGGATCTACGGCGGCGGCTTCGCCGGCGGCGCGACGTCCTACTATGACGGCGCCCTGCTCGCGAAGAAGGGCGTGATCCTGGTGAGCGTGGCCTACCGCGTGGGTAAGCTCGGCTTCCTGTCCCTGCCTGAACTCGATGCGGAGGACCCGCACGGCGTCAGCGGCAACTACGGCCTGCTGGACCAGATCGCCGGCCTGGAGTGGATCCAGAAGAACATCGCCAAATTCGGCGGCGACCCGGACAACGTGACCATCTTCGGCGAGTCCGCCGGCGGCATTTCTGTGAGCATGCTGTGCGCCTCGCCGCTGGCCAAGGGCCTCTTCCGCCGCGCCATCTCGCAGAGCGGCGGCTCCTTCGGCCCGACGAACCCCCGCGATTACCCCGGTGAGAACATGCTGACGATCTCCTATGCCGAGGAACTCAACCAGGCCTGGGCGAAGCGCGCCTTCGGGGAGAACTACACCCTCGAGCAGCTCCGCGCCGCGGAGGCCAAGGCCGTTATGGGCGGCTTCGGCGGCTCCGGCGGCTGGCCCATCGTGGACGGTTACGTGATCCCGGACGATCAGTACAAGCTCTACGAGGCAGGGAAGTACAACGACGTGGACGTGCTCATCGGCTACAACTCCGACGAAGGCCTGAGCTTCGGCTTCGCCGGCGGCCCTGGTTCCCACCAGGACCAGGTGCGCTCCCGCTATGAGGACCACGCCGACGCGCTCCTGGCCGCCTATCCGGTCGAGGCCGACGGCAAGGTCGGCAAGACCGCCCGCGACCTCACGCGCGACGCCGCGTTCGGCTGGCAGACCTGGGCCTGGGCCCGCCTGCAGGAGCAGACCGGCAAGGGCAAGGTGTGGCTCTACTACTTCGACCAGCATCCCGACTACCCGGCCGGCGACCCGAAATTCGGCCAGGGCTCCCCGCACGGCCAGGACGTGGCCTACGTGTTCGGTAATCCCGAGGAGGTGCAGCCGACCGACATGACCCTCTCCGGCTGGATGATGGACTACTGGACCAACTTCGCCAAGACGGGCGACCCGAACGGCGATGGCCTCGCCGAATGGCCGCGTTTCACGAATGAAGCGCCGCAGACGATGGTGCTCACCGGCGCCGGCTGCCATGCCGCCCCGGTCCCGTCCGAAGCCGCCCTGTGGGTGCTGGACGAGTACTTTGCCTGGCGCCGCAGCATGGAATAAACCACTGACAAACAATTAACCAAAAAGAGATGAAACATTTGCTTTCCGCCAGCCTGGCCCTCGCGGCCAGCCTGACCCTGGCGGCCCAAAACCCGATCATCCGGACGTCCTACACGCCGGATCCGGCGCCTTACGCGCACGGGAATACTCTGTACCTGGCGGTCGACCACGACGAAGACGACGCCACCTATTTCAAGATGAAGGACTGGCAGCTCTTCTCCACGGAAGACATGGTCAACTGGACCTTCCTCGGCACGCAGGTGTCCACGGCCACTTTCCCCTGGGCCTTCCAGGGCGACCGCGCCTGGGCGTGCCAGCTCGTCGAGCGCGGCGGGAAGTGGTACTGGTACGTCTGCCTGACGGAGGCGGCCACGCGCGCTGACGCGCTGGCCGTCGCCGTGGCGGATGACCCGCAGGGTCCGTACACGGACGCCATCGGCGGGCCCCTCGCCACGGGCTTCGGCTTCATCGACCCGTCCGTCTTCATCGACGACGATGGGAGCGCCTGGCTCATCTGGGGCAACAAGGGCTGCTGGTACGGCCGTCTGGGCGACGACATGGTCTCCTTCCCGGAGGGCTACAAGGAGATCCCCGGCTGGGGCGACCCGGCCTGCTTCGGCCCCGAGTCCATGAAGCCCGACTGGTCGGACGGTGGAAAGGAGAAGATGATGGTCGGCTATGAGGAGGGCCCTTGGCTCTACAAGCGTGGCGGCACTTACTACCTGTCCTACCCGGCTGGCGGCGTGCCCGAGCACATGGCATACTCCACCGCGCCGTCCATCCACGGCCCCTGGACCTACCGGGGCCGCATCATGGACGAGGCGCAGAACAGCTTCACCATCCACGGCGGCAACGTGGATTTCCGCGGCCACCATTATATGTTCTACCACAACGGTGCCCTGCCGAACGGCGGCGGCTTCCACCGCAGCGCCTGTGTGGAGGAATTCGAATTCGGCCCGGACGGGTCGATCCCCTTCATTCCCTTCACGGAGAAGGGCGTTGAGCCCCTCCAGACGCTCAATCCCTACGTGATGACGCAGGCGGAGACGATGGCCTCCAGCTACGGTCTGAAGACCGACCGCGAGGCCGGCAAGCGCCACTGGGTGACGTCCGTGCACAACGGCGACTGGCTCTGCGTGCGCAATGTCGACTTCGGCGAGCAGCCGGCCGTGCTCGTGTCGCTGGAGATGCTGAACTTCCAGAACCCCGGCACGGTGGACTTCTTCATCGACGAGATGGGCGGCCGCGCCATCGCATCCGTCCCCGTGAACGGGGAGAACATGCTCGTGAAGGCGCCCGTGGATGCCCGCGCAACGGGCGTCCACGACCTCTACCTGCTCTTCCGGGGCGGGGACGGCGAGCTCTTCGACCTGGACTGGTGGGTCTTCAACAACCACCTGAACCTGCCGATCATCCAGACCAAGTATACCGCCGACCCGGCGCCGTACGTGCACGACGGGGTGGTCTATCTCTACACCACCCATGACGAGGACGGCGCCAAGGGCTTCGAAATGTTCGACTGGCTGCTCTATACCAGCACCGACATGGTCAACTGGACGGACCACGGGGCCGTGGCCTCGCTGGACGACTTCGCCTGGTACGAGGGCAAGAACGGCGCCTGGGCCGAGTGCGTAGTGGAGCGGAACGGGAAATGGTATATGTACTGCCCGATCCACGGCCACGGCATCGGCGTGCTGGTGTCCGACTCGCCCTACGGGCCTTTCAAGGACCCGCTCGGCGCGCCGCTGGTGTGGCAGAAGGAGCACTGGGAAGACATCGACCCTTCGGTGTTCATCGACGACGACGGCCAGGCCTACATGTACTGGGGCAACCCGAACGTCTACTGGGTCAAGCTCAACGAGGACATGGTCTCGCTCGCCAGCGAGATCCACAAGCTCGACTACAAGATCGACTTCTACCAGGAGGGCCCCTGGTTCTACAAGCACGACGGCCGCTACTACCTGGCTTTCGCCTCGACCTGCTGCCCGGAAGGCATCGGGTACGCCATGGCGGACAGCCCGGAGGGCCCCTGGCGTTCGATGGGCCACATCATGGACCGCACCTGGCGCACCCGGGGCAACCATCCCGGCATCATCGAGTACAAGGGCCAGTCCTACGTGTTCGGCCTGAACTATGACCTGATGCATCTGGAGACCTTCCGGCATGCCGAGCAGCGGAGCGTCTCCGCCGCCCCGATGTACTACGAGCCGGACGGCTCCATCCGCAAGGTCCCGTACTGGCTGGACAACGTTCTGGAGCAGATCGAGCCCTTCAATCCGTACCGCCGCGTGGAGGCCGAGACCATGGCCTGGGGCTATGGCCTCAAGACCCGCAAGGATGAGGCGCGCGGCATCGTGGTGAACAACATCGACGCCGGCGAGCACCTGCTCGTGAAGGGCGTGGATTTCGGCGCCCGCGGCGCCAAATCGCTGACCGCCTGCGTGCAGGCTCCCTCTGGCGGCTGCATCGAGGTGCACCTCGACGGCCCGGACGGGCCGCTGGCGGGCACGCTGACGCTCAAGCCCGGCACGGGCTGGAAGCAGCAGACCGCCCGCCTGAGCGGCGCGAAGGGCGTGCATGACCTCTGTTTCGTCTTCGCCGAAGGCGGTTTCGAATGGGACTGGTGGACAATCAAATAAAGACATATGAGATTCGCTAAAATCTTTCTGCTGGGCCTGGGCGCGCTGCTCGCGGTGGCCTGCGCCCAACCCACGACGCACTGCGTCAACCCGCTGACCTACACTGACATCCCGGACAACGACGTGATCCGGGTGGGGGAGGACTACTACATGGTCAGCACCACGATGTATTTCTGCCCCGGCGCGCCGATCATGCATTCGCGCGACCTGGTGCACTGGCGCCTCGTGGACTATGTATACGACTGCCTGGAGGATGACGACGTCTATAACCTCCGCAACGGCAGGAACGCCTACGGCAAGGGCCAGTGGGCGACGTCGCTGCGCTATGAGAACGGCCGCTTCTGGGCCCTCTTCATCGCCAACGACCAGCGTAAGACTTATATCTATTCGACCGAGAAGATCGGGCAGCCCTGGACGCGCAGCGTCATCGACCAGCCCTTCCACGACGCCTCGCTCCTCTTCGAGGACGGGCGCGTGTACGTTGTCTGGGGCAACGGCGAGATCCACATCACCGAGCTGGAGCCGGACCTGACCGGCGTCAAGGAGGGTGGCGTGGACCAGGTGCTGTTCACGAGCCCCCGCGAGGGTTATATCCTTCGTGCCGAGGGTGCCCACATCTACCACATCGGCGACTGGTACTACGTGCTCGTCATCGACTGGCCGGCCGGCGGCCCGCGCACGGAGACCTGCTGGCGCAGCAGCACGCTGCTGGGTGAATATGAGCCGAAGACCATCCTGCAGGGCCAGTTCGACGGACGGACAGACGGCGTGGCGCAGGGCGCCATCTTCGACACGCCGAAGGGCGACTGGTACGCGATGATGTTCCAGGACCACGGCGGCGTGGGTCGCATCCCGACCCTCCAGCCGATGGTCTGGGAGGACGGCTGGCCCATCCTGGGCGACAACACCGTGCCCGTCAAGGAGTTCGACGTGAACCTCAAGCCCGACGGGGAGAGCTATACCTGGGCCTCCGACGAGTTCGACGAGGAGGAGCTGCCGCTCGTCTGGCAGTGGAACCACAAGCCGCTGGACGGTTGCTGGTCGCTCAGCGAGCGTCCCGGCTGGCTGCGCCTGACCACCGGCCAGCTCGCCACAGGCCTGCCCGACGCGCGCAATACGCTCACGCAGCGCACCGTCGGCCCGAAGTGCACGAGCACCGTGCTGCTGGACGCCTCCGGCTTGAAGGTCGGTGACTTCGCGGGTCTGAGCGCCTTCCAGAGCAACCGCGGCGACATCGGCCTGCGCCGCACGGACGCCGGCCTGGAGCTGTACGCCATCCATGAGGGGGTGCAGCGTGGCCCCGGCCGCACGATGTCCCGTGTGCAGACGGAGATCTTCAGCATGCCTGCCGTGGGCCCGACCGTGTGGCTGGGTGTCCGCTACGACTTCGACCAGGACCAGGCCTGGCTGCGCTACAGCTGGGACGGCACCGACTGGACGGAGGTCGACACCCCGCTGCAGATGCGCTTCTCGCTGGATTACTTCACCGGCTACCGTTCAGCGCTCTTCTGCTACGCCACGCAGGAGCTTGGCGGCCACGCCGACTTCGACTGGTTCCACCAGGAATAGATCGTCAAGACTTTAGGATGAGCTCCGCGCGTTCATGAAGGAAGGCGCGGAGCTCGTCGCCTTCAAGCACCTGGATGAATTTCGGCAGGCCGAGAACGAAGCGCCCGACGCCTTCCATGCCGCGCACGTCGCCTTCCCAGATCCAGTGGTCGCCCTCGGGGGAGAGGCCCCCCTCGGCCATCGGAAACTCCTCCACCAGCAGGTTCTTTGCCACGTAGTCGAGCCGCAGCTTGACGTGCGTGGGCGCCTGGCCGTGCATGCGGAAGGCGTCCAGCGGCTCGTCCTCGTGGGCGTCTTCGTGCTCCCAGGCGTCTTCCAGCAGCTGGACCTCGCCGATGCGCGCCACCTTGAAGCGCTTGTTCACGCCGTCCCGGGTGTCCAGCGCCCAGATGTCTATGTAGTTGTTGTTCAGCCGGTAAGGCTCCACGCGGTAGTCCTTGGTCTGGTGCGAGTGGGAGGAGGAGTAGCCTTTCAGCACGACGCAGCGCTTCTCCTTGATGGCCGTGGTCAGCGCGTCGATGATGGCGGAGTTGTTCTTCCGCCCGCCGAAGCTGCTGATCGTGGAGATGTCGTAGACCGCCGCCAGCTTGCGCCGCAGGCCCTGCTTGATGGGGCTGGTGTCGTCCAGCTGGTCCATCAGGTGGTTGACGATGTAGGCCTCCTCGTCCGAGAAATAGACGATCTTCGACAGGTCCGTGAAGGGCTTGCGCAGCGTCGCCAGGCGGTACACGTTGCCGCTGGGGTTGACTTTCTGCACGGCGAAGCCGGCCTCCTTGAAGGTGTCGAGGTAGCGGTAGATGGTGCGGCGGGACATGCCGAGCCGCTCCATCAGGTCGTCGATGCTGTACTCCACGTTCGAGGAGAGCAGCTGGATCAGGCGCAGCAGGCGCTCTACTTTGGGTTGGTCCATGGCAGTCAGAGTTTGATGCAAATTTTGCAATTTTTTTCCAGATAAAATGATTACCTTGCCTCGCTTTTTTCCAGACCATGAAGAATTACGGCAAAACCAAGACCGCCTGCTACCTGGGTTTCGTGACGCAGGCCATCGTGGCCAATTTCGTCCCGCTGCTGTTCATCGCTTTCAACCGCGAGTATAATGTGCCGATTGCCAGCCTGGCGCTGATCCCGGCCGTCTTCTATATTGTCCAGCTGGTCACGGATTTCCTGTGCGCCAAGTTCCGGAACATCAATTACCGCAGGAGCATCATCCTGTCGGAGATCACCTCGGCCCTGGGGCTCGCCGGCCTGGCGTTCCTGCCGCAGCTGTTCGCCGATCCGATGGTGGGGATCCTCCTCTGCGTGGCCGTGTATGCCGTGGGTAGCGGCCTGATCGAGGTCCTGTGCAGTCCCATCATCGAGGCCTGTCCGTTCCCCAACAAGGAGGGGATGATGAGCCTGCTCCATTCTTTCTACTGCTGGGGCGCCGTGGGGGTCATCCTGGGTTCGACCCTCTTCTTCAGGTTCTTCGGCCTGGACAACTGGCGTGTGCTGGCCTGTGTCTGGGCGCTGGTTCCGCTCTATAATATCTTTAATTTCGCCACCTGTCCGATCGAGCCCATCGTGCAGGATGCCGAGAGCATGAGCATGGGGCAGCTGCTCCGTGACCGGAAGTTCTGGGTCTTCCTGATCCTGATGGTGGCCGCCGGCGCCTCGGAGAGCACCATGGCGCAGTGGACTTCGGCCTTCGCGGAGGCCAGCCTGGGCGTGGACAAGTCCGTCGGCGACCTGGCCGGGCCCTGCGGCTTTGCTTTCTGCATGGGCCTGGGCCGGTGGTGGTATGGCAAGAAGGGGCAGAACCTCGACCTGACTTCTTATATGACCGGGGCGGGCGTCCTTTGCGCCGTCGCCTATCTCGTGGCGTCTCTCGCTCCCGTCCCCGTGGTCAGCCTTGCCGCCTGCATGGTCAGCGGCCTGGCTGTCGGCATCATGTGGCCGGGCTCCATCAGCGTCACCTCAGCCCGGATGCCCCGGGGCGGCACGGCGCTGTTCGCGCTCCTGGCCCTGGCCGGGGACGCCGGCGGCACTTTCGGTCCTTCTCTGGTGGGCCTCTGCACGGGCTCCCACGACGGGGACATCCAGCGCGGCATCCTGGCGGCCACGGTCTTTCCCGTCATCCTGGTGGCCAGCCTCCTGGTCATCCGCAGCAGGAGGGCGGCCCGTTAGCCGGCCGGTCTGCATTTTTTTTGCGCTTTTCTTTCTTTTGTCAAAAGTTGGCAAAACGCTGCCGTATCTTTGCACCAGCAAAGAGCAAGAAAGCAACCCGTAAAAAGATAGTATTATGCAGACTACGATTGATTTTTCCCTGTTGAGCGACGCTGTTCGCTCCGAGATGATGGCCCTGATTGACGACCTGGGTCTGGAGTTGGTCCCGCAGCCGCAAAGCTGCTAATCCGCCTGCCTTATGATGAGCATCGAGGAGATTACCCAACTGGCGATCCGCGCCCACAGTGGGCAGAAGGATATGATCGGCAATCCCGCGATCCTGCATGTGCTGGCCGTCGGCCTGATGGGGGAGACCGAGCAGGAGAAGAAGGCCGGCTTCCTGCACGATGTCGTGGAGGACACGGACCTGACCCTCGAGGCGCTGCGTTCGCAGGGCGTCGAGGAGGACGTCCTGACGGCCGTGGATCTGCTGACGCACCGGGACGGCGTCAGCTACGAGGACTACGTCCGGAATATCGTCGCCTCCGGCAATGAGATCGCAATTCACGTGAAATTGAACGACTTGCGTCAGAATCTGGGCCGCGCGGCGGATTCCATGCTGCGCCTGGAGTCCTGCGGCCGCCGGGACGATGCTCTCTTCCGCGAGATCGTCCGCATCGCCGCCCTCCACGGCTGGGCCGAGCAGTACATCCTCTCCGCCGCTAATTGAAATGCGCCGGTGCCGGATCAGGATTGGGATTGGGATTGGGATTGGGATTTGGCCCGGGCTTTGATCTTTCGTCCGCCACGGTGAAATATTTCACGCGCCAGGTGCCCGCTTTGCCCGAAAGGCTGCTATACTTGAATCCAAACTGCACCTTCTTGCCTCTCCAGGCAGCGAGATCAATACACACACCGGAGTAGTCAGTCGTGCTCATGGACGGATAGTTGACAGTCAACTGCTTCCATTCGCCGTTCTCTTCCCTAATCCAGACCGTGGCTCCCTCCTGCACCGATTTAGCGTTATAATAGTTATCGATCGAATGCATAAAAGTTAGTTCGGGGGCAGCGGCTTGGCTCAAGTCGATAAGCGCCGAGAAAAGCCAGGACTCGACCTTATAATCATTTTCGCTCACTTTTGCGCTCGCAACTATGCCGTATTGTTTATTATGCAACCACACTGGCACTCCAGTGTCGCCGACCGTGACGCCGTCCGTCGAGAAGGATCTGAAACCCATGATGAGCGGTTCGGAATACGGAAGGCTTTTCGCAATGGAAGAGGAAGGGGCGCTATCGTCCTCCGACTCCATGAAGGGAACGGCCAGCGGCTCCGACGTGCAGGATCCAAACGACAGGGCTGACAATACGGTCAGCAGCAGAATAACGGGCTTTGTTTTCATCGAGATGCAAAGATACTCTTTTTCCGTCATTCAGAATCAGCCTTTTTCACTATCTTCGCACCATTATGAAGAAGTCTGTGAAATCCCTGTTCCTCTTCGCCCTGTTGTTCGCCGTGGCAGGAGCGTTTGTCGTGTCTTGTGAGAAAGGTGGTGAAGATGATCTCCCCGGGCGCCATGAAGGAGTCGAACCCGATATCAGTCCGTTCCTCGATCCCAAGGGAGACACATACTATATTGAAACTGACGGAACCACAATAAGTCGTGAATCCAGATACTATTCTTTTGAGATCAAGGCCAAAGCGATTACTTTCAATAGTTTCTCATGCACGCTATTTGACCACAAGTTTTTTGTCTTTTCAGAGGAATGCAACCTGACGCTGAGTGGTAGCTCTACGTTCACTATAGACAAAGATGGAAAATTTGGTGCAAAACACCTCACACTGTCGGGCAATGGCAGCATCACGTTCAAAGCGGGTAGTATTAACGAAGCAGATTACAATAGGAAGTTCTCCGCCGCGGAAGGATACACCTTGACATCCTCCGGAAAGAAGGACGAGCGAAACGGCGCCCGGCAATCCTGCACGTGGACGATAAAGCCAAGCAAGTAAATCCCATACGTCTTTTGCACCCGGCAGATCTGCTGCCGACTAGGTTCTGGGATACAAAAAGCCACCCCGATCGAGGGGTGGTCTATTGTGTTTTCAAACATTATGTATATCTTTGCAAAAGAGAGATCGAAGGGGCGATGGGTAAAGGGGTAGCCCTCCTGTCGCCCGGAACCGGAGATCTCTGAAACCACCCTGCTACCGGGGTGGTTTTTCAATTTCTATAACCTGAGCACCAATGATAGCAAGGATTCTTGTAATCTCTGGCCATCTTTCATTCTTAATACGCGCCTCTTCATACATATACCACCCTTCCTTAATCCTTTCAAAATTAAATAGATTTTTATTAGGATAAAGTAAGATAACATGTTGCGCGCCTTGCATGGCAGCATCATATATTTTCGTTCTAATTGCCCATCTGCCAGAACCTTCGACTGCTTTTATTTCACAACGAACCCAATCAAGAAGACCATCGCACTGTTTCATACAAACGTCTTTTTTCTCAGATTGCAAGATAATGCTACGACCTGATTGTCTAAGTACGTTGACTGCATCCAATTCATACTGGCCTCGTCTACAGCCGAAAGGACCAATACTCTTGTCGAACTGGTGTTCACGATGCACGGCGCTGACACCGCCGGACTGCTCGTCAAAACAGACATCTACATAGTTGGGGTCACTGAGTAAGCGAAGGTATTCCTGAAAGTTTTCTTCCCGCTGTTCGTCACAGTTAATCATAGTTTTAGCCTTTTCCGCTACCATGCTTATCATGCCAGCTTTAGGCAATCCGTCTGTCTATTGATGTGAATACCCTACAAATCAAAGAAACTATTTGCTTCGTGTGCCATGTAGTAGATCAAATGCTTGATCAAACGACATTTCAAGATTAAGGCTGTGTTCTTTCACGGGAAACCCCATTGATTGTAATGACATGAATGCAAATGCTACTTGAGATTTTACATAACCGAGAAAATAGCCTTCTTCAAAGCCATAGCTGCACTTGTTAACCAGTTCTCTAGCATAGACTTGAGAGTAGCCTTTTGATTCGTACATGTTAAGCTGTTCTTTCTTGAAAGAATCAAAAATGTGAATCCAGTCGTTTTCGTTATTCATTGTTTTACTTAATTAAATATAGTATCTACTTATAAACATAATCGATCATATACCAAATACTTGTCTCTCTCAACGCTTTCTTTTGCAAATGATTTCAGGGCGCCTCGGGGCACGAGGTCAACCTTTCTGCCTGCCCCTTTTTCGAGCTTCTGAATCAGAGAAGCGACCGCCATCAGACCGAAGGGCGCTCCTTGCTCGAAATCAACCAGTAAATCCAGATCGCTATCCGGGCGTTCCTCCATTCGGGCGAAGGATCCGAAGACCCACGCTCGCTGAACCGGTGCTTCCGACAGAATCCCGACAACGGAGTGTATCGCTGCCATGCGCTCCTGGTCAAGCTCGGCCAGGATGCCCTCCACCTCTTCTTTCTTCCCTTTGCGGGCGGCATAACGGCAAAGCCGTGAAATGTTTACCTGGTACTGCTCGAACACCCGCTGGTAAAAGCGCTTTGGCGCTTCGTCGATATACTCCTTATCTGAAATACGATCCACCAGCTGCTTCTCCAGCGTTGGTACTGTCATTTCCTCTTCTTCGGTCAGCGGGGCCTCAGAAACCATTGGCTTAACAAGTACGAAATCATGCAAGACATCCATCATCTGATAGGCTTTCCGGATATCAGCCACATCTGGAAAATGCCGCTTCAACGCCGTCAGACCCATTTCTATCGATGACCTGGGCACCTCCACAACGACATTCCGTCCTAATTGACAGACACAATGGTTTATCCCAACGCAGTCTTGGATAAGCGCTTCGTTGACGGACCGCATTTGTGGCGTAATCTGAATATGGTATTCCATGGCCAACTGTTTTTTGCAAATATAATCAAATTGGCAATAATCTACAAATATTGCCAAACGTCCGCGTTCTCCTTCATTTGCCAGTGATCCGATCGGAGAATCTTTTTTCTTTTGTCAAAAGCTGGCAAAACGCTGCTGTATCTTTGCACCTGCAAAGAACAACATAACGACAGCCCCATCCTCCTGCAACCGGGGTTTCCGGCGGAGCCGGCAGGGCTGCCGTCGTGCAAGCAAGAAAATGCTTGCCCGCCGCCACCCTGCCGCCTTATCCGCCTCCCGGAGTTCTATGACCCGACGTATGAGTACTTTAAGGGGTTGGGGATAGAGGAGATTCTTTAAAATTGATGAATCACAGTTGTGTTTTTAATTTTAATGATTATCTTTGCAAAAGAAGGGGGGGAGGCACACCACCTGTCCCTTTAGAACCTTCCTAATTAGCCGCTTCGGCGGCTTTTTTCGTTTTATCATGGTGACCATTCGATAACCGATTCTTCCACAACACATAATATATGCTTGTGTTCACGATGCACGGCGCTGACGCCGCCTGACTGTTCGTCAAAACAGACATCTACATAGTTGGGGTCTCGGAGTAAGCGAAGGTATTCTTGAAAATTATCTTCCCGCTGTTCGTCACTGATTATCATAGCTTTCCATCCTTTGCGGAAGGAAGGGCCGAATCAGCTTGACGTTGGCGCGATCAACTTGGAACCACTCGCAGAAAAGCGAAATGGCATCTCGCAAAGTCCACCCCGGTACACACGGAATACGTTCTGCGGTAACCTCTTGCTGCAGAACGGTATATGCGACATGCATCTCGTGTGAAACCGGGTCCAAAGTGGGAACTGTCTGAACCCTCAGCCTAACTTCCATAACATCACTCAATAAACAGTTCCATTTGATCGTGGATGGAGAACCAGTACTGCGAAGATACAAAAAATAGAGTTCAGATAGAAAAACAATCCGTAATTAATATTTTGTCGAAAGCTGGCAAAACGCTGCCGTATCTTTGCCCCTGCAAAAGAACAACATAACGGCAGTATATCATGGAAGCAAACAATCAACAAGAGAGCCTGAGTCTGAGCCTTTTTTCGGGCTCATCAAGCTTGGAATGGCAGGGTATTTCGTGTACCATTTTATCGGCTGGATGACGCTGTAGCTATACGGACGCCCCAATCCTCCTGCAACACGGGGCTTCCGGCGGAGCCGGCAGGGCTGCCGTCGTGCAAGCAAGGAAATGCTTGCCCGCCGTCACCCTGCCGCCTTATCCGCCTCCAGCCCCATACCGCCGGCCGCCCCACGCACCCCACGCACGGCCCCCGACGGCGCAGGCAAACGGCCACAGGCTCACGCACGGCTAGCCCGCCGGCCGGCGCAAACATTTTTCCAACTTTTTCCTATATTTGTGATTATTCCACACAAACCGCATGCGCAAATTCTATTACAGCGAGACCTGTTCCCGTTTCCTCCGGGCGGATGACAACGCCACCGTCACCCGGAGTTCTATGACCCGACGTATGAGTACTTCAAGTTATTAGGAATAGACGAGATATAGCATATGACTGATATTGAGCAGATTCTTAATGAATTAAGACGATTTAACCAGGAGCGCGACTGGGACCAGTTCCATAATGGGAAAGATCTCGCTATAGCTATTTCTTTGGAAGCAAGCGAACTCCTCGAGTGCTTCCTTTGGAAGTCTCCGGAGGACGCCAAGCCGGAGAAGATCCGGGAGGAACTCGCTGATGTTCTGAACTATGCCTTCCAGATGGCTGACAAGTATAACCTTGATATCAAGGAGATTATGCTTGATAAGCTTAAGCGGAATGCGGAGAAGTATCCGGCCGACAAAGCACGCGGTACCGCGAAGAAGTATAACGAACTCTAGTCCAGCGTATGATCGTCTACAACGCCAACAAACAGACCTTTGTGCAGGATGTCAGAAGCGGCGTCATTGCCACGAAGATTCTGAATCTGATCCGTGAAAAAGGGTTGAACGCAGGGCAGGACCGTGAGTTCGCCTCCTGGCACAATTCCATGAAGTTTATGCGGGATATCGTAGATGATTCCGAGATTGACGATGACGTGCAGATTGCCATCGAATACAATATCCCGCAGACTTCTAAGCGCGTGGATTTTATCATCGTTGGTGCGGACGAGAAGGATCGGGAAAATATTGTCATTGTGGAACTTAAGCAGTGGAGTAAGGCTGAGGTGGTGGATGACGACATGCATTTCAGCGTGCGCACTTACGTGGCCAATGACAAGCGGATTGTTTGCCATCCCTCTTATCAGGCTTATTCCTATTCCCGATTCCTGAACAACTACTCCCAGGCCATCCACGACAGGAATATACATTTGATCCCCTGCGCTTATCTGCACAATTACCTGCCAGCATATAAATCGGCACTGTCCGCTGAGATCTATAAGGAATGGTACACGACCGCGCCTTTCTTCATCATGGATGAGGTGCAGCAGTTCAACGAGTTCGTCAAGGAATTTGTAACCAAGAAATCTGCGCACGGCGATCTTCTGTACCAGATAGAGAACGGCCGGATCCGACCTACGAAATCCCTGCAGGATGCTTTGGCGACGATGGTGCGCGGTACGCCCGTGTTTGACTTGCTGGATGAGCAGGCCGTCTGCTATGACATGTGCATCCGCACCATGCTCCAGTGCCTCAAAGACCAGAAGAAACGTACGATTCTCGTGCAGGGTGGCCCTGGGACGGGGAAATCAGTGTTGGCCGTCAACCTGCTTATGCACTTCATCACCAGCGCCTGTAATGCTGCATACGTGACTAAGAACAGTGCGCCCCGGCAAGCGTTTCTGTCCATCCTTTCCCAGAACAAGGCTGAGAACATTGCCGAAATCAGCCAGCTGTTCCGCTCTCCGTTCGGCCTAGCATCGGTGCCTGCCAATTCATACGACTGCCTCATCGTGGACGAGGCGCACCGGCTGGTCAAGAAAATGTATGGTGACTGGAATGGTGAGAATCAGGTGAAGGAATGCATCAACGCATCCCTTCTCACTGTGTTCTTTCTGGACGAAGACCAGGCCGTTACCACCAAGGACATTGGCAGCGTCCAGGAAATCAGCAAATGGTGCGAGGAACTGGGCTCCACTATCATCATGCGCGAGGAGACCAAGCTCACGTCACAGTTCCGCTGCAATGGCAGCGACGCCTATATCCAATTCATCGACAATCTGTTGCAGCGCAAGGAGGAAAGCATTGCCGTTCCTCTTTCTGAACTCAATTACGACTTCCGCTTGTTTGATGATGCCTCCCAGATGCGCGATGCTCTCCGGGAGAAGAACGCTATTAACAACAAGGCTCGCATGGTCGCAGGCTACTGCTACGACTGGAACGTCAAGAACCGGCGGGGAGATGTAGATATTGAGCTGCCCGGCGGCTTTCAGGCGAAGTGGAACCTGGCCAACGATAAGATCTGGGCCATCAATCCGCGTTCCTTCGAGGAAGTCGGCTGCATCCACACGGCGCAAGGGCTTGAATTTGACTATGTTGGCGTCTTGATTGGCAAGGATCTCACTTACGATAAGTCGTCCGGTCGCATTGTTACGAACAAGAGCGCCATTTCGACGGACGACAAGTCCTCCGGCATTCGTGGCGCCAGCGAAGAAGACGCTCGTCGCCTTATCTTGAACACCTACAAAACCCTTCTCACCCGCGGGCAGAAAGGCTGCTATGTGTACTGCGAAGACGAGGCTCTGCGGGAATATTTCAAGAAGATGCTAGCCTAGCTATCATCGCGCAGCCCTGCCGCTCCCGGCGGAGAAGGCGGTGTGGTAACGAAAAAGGACCAAGGAACTGACCTTGGTCCTTTTTTGTGTTATAGTGCTTTGATTTGTTCTTCGGTGAGTTCAGCTTCTTTCTCCATTCCTTTCTTCTCCGCATAGCGGATCTGGTTCCGTATGTCTCGTTCCGTGGTCATGGCTAAAATGCATTAATCTGTTCGGCAGAGAGGCCGGTAATTCGCATCACTTTTTCGACGGAGTCACCCTCTTTCAGCATCCGCCGGGCAATCTGTTCGGCTTCTTTCTCCATTCCTTTCCTCTCCGCATAGCGGATCTGGTTCCGTATGTCTCGTTCCGTAGTCATGGCGTATTCGTATTTGATCTTGTCCTCGGGAGCAAATGTAGCAATATTTGCCGGCTTTGCCGCAGTTGGGCAGTTCCAGGAAGATGTAGTGCAACGAGTCGGTCATCAATTCATCGCCGCTATCCTCATACAAAGAGTAGCGATACAGGACCCGGTTCGGGTCGTCATGCAGCGGGAAGTCCACAAGGCCGATGAAATAGACTGGCGGGAACTCGTACTCCTCGTCACCTTTTTCCAACTGACGGATAACACAGTGGGAGGCGTTATAGACCGCACGTTCGTAGAAGAAGTCCTGCGGCTCGCGTTGCATCTCCACAAGGAAGCGGGTGCCGTTGGCGTCGGTTGCCTCGACGTCTACGCGAATGCCGCGCTTGTCGGGATTGGGATTGGTGTGCTCCTGCGGAGCGTACTTGATGTCGACGATCTGGCGCTCGGGAATGAGCTCCTGCAGGAGCAGGGTGAGCAGGCGTTTGCTACTGGGCAACTCTTCGAAAGTTCGCTTGAACCAGTCGTCGAGCAGGATATTGGCGTAGACTCCCTTTGCTTTGTGGGAAATGTACTTGATACGGGGTTCTTCTAGATTTTCCATAGCTCAAATGTTTTTTCGTAAAGATGAAAACAGATCCTTGGAAAACCAAGGACCTGTAAAATTTGTCAGGGGGTAATTGTGAAATAATTCCCGATTTTCCGATTAGACAAAAAACGTTGCTGCCGTTTTGCGTCAGCCGGTGGGGGAGGATGTGCGGGAGCGCTGTCCTCAAAATAGGGCGATTTTGAGGATAAGTGGCGGAAAAACTGACTCTTGTCCTCAAATGGGGCCGGATTTGAGGATAGGTCGCGGGAGAAGGAGGAGTCGGTGTACAAAAACGGCCTGTATTGCGCACGGGAAGGGAGATTCGCCGGTCGGAGCCGGCGAATGACGGACTAAAGCCAGTGAATAATCATTTGCTTTGGGCCGGGAATGGTTAGCCCGATCCGGGAAACCAATATGCAAAAAGAATCAATACAGGTCAGTAAAATTCGTATTTTTAACGCTCATCGCTTGCAAGATTGACGTAATACTTTTATTCGCTGCTTGAAAAACCAAAGGACTGCCGTTTTGCGTCGGCCGGCGGAGAAGGATAATGGAAAGTTTTTCGTATGTTTGCATAATATGAAAACTATCGGTAACATACTCTGGCTCATTTTTGGCGGCATCCTCATTGCGGTCATCTACTTCATCATTGGCCTTGTGATGTGCATTACCATCATCGGCATTCCCTTTGGCGTGCAGCTGTTCAAGTTTGGGGTTTACGCCCTCTGGCCCTTCGGCCATGAGCTGGTGGACGGTCCCAATCAACCTAGCGTCCTGTCCATTGTGATGAACCTCATCTGGATCCTGTTGGGCTGGTGGGAGATTGCCGTGATTCACCTGGTGTTCGGCCTGCTGTGCTGTATCACCATCGTAGGCATACCCTTCGGCATTCAGCACTTCAAGATGGTCCTGCCCTCGATATTGCCCTTTGGAAAAGAGATACGATGACACGCATTCAGTACACGGGCACGAACTACGAGGAAATCAAGGCGCTGTGCGGCGACAGGGTGCTGGCGCCGTATTTCTGTATGGGCTTTTCGATGCTCTCCGTGGATACAGGGGCTGGCTTCGAATCGGTGAATGAAGGCGACGTGGTTGTGCTCGAAGATGACGGGTCGCTGCGGGTGGAACGATAAGATTCGTGTTTTTTTTGTTCTTACCCCCTGTCTAACCCCCTAACGTACCCCCGGAAATCCCCAAATGTGTGTTATCTTTGGCGCGATGAAACAGAATCAAAATCTACTGACGCGTGTCCGCGAGATGGAGGACCGCTATGACGAACTCACCCGGGTCCTGGCAGGACTCGATGATGCCATCTCTGAATATAAAGCTTTCAAGCCCGAGCTTCAGGCCCTTCGGGAATACATGGAATCGGGCCAGTGGAAGAAGGATTTCGAGGCCGACGAGGCCGGCCAGATTCCGGCGGAGGTGAAAAGGGGAGTGCTCTCCGAGGATGGGCTCTTTGACCTCCTGCAAGGCGCGGATAAGATCCTGAACCTGGCCAAAGAAGTCCTGTAGTACGTATTTCTCGCATCAACCACATTAACACTAATTATATGGCAGAACAGAAATTCCCTTGCGAGAACTGCAAGTTCCGCGCACATTACGACAAGAACCCCAAGTCGCTGCTTGGCCGCTTCTGGCGCTGGCACATCAACTTCTGCCCGGGTTTCCGGGCGTATTTCACCAACCAGGACGAACAGACCCAGGCTGCGATCCGGGAGAAATACAACTTCACCAAATACCAGTAGAGAACTATGCTGAAAATCGGTGACAAAATGCCGTCCTTCGAGGTCGTGGACCAGGACGGCAAGCCGGTGCGGTCGGAAGATTTCATCGGGAAGGGGAAGAAAACCATCGTCTATTTCTATCCGAAGGACAACACCTCCGGCTGCACGGCGGAGGCCTGCTCGTTCCGGGACAACTACGCCGCCCTGACGGCCGCCGGCTACAACGTGGTCGGCGTGAGCAAGGACAGCGCGAAGTCGCACACCGGCTTCCGGGCCAAGTACGAGCTGCCCTTCCGCCTGCTGGCGGACACGACCACGCAGATGCTGCAGGACTTCGGCGCCTGGGGCGAGAAGAAAATGTACGGCAAGACGACGATGGGCACGCTCCGCCGTACCTTCATCTTCGACGAGAACGGTATCCTGGAGCGCATCATCGAGAAGGTGGACACCAAGAACGCCGCCGCGCAGATCCTGACGTAGAAGATGACGGGTTGCTTCGGGTGGAGCGGTGATCCGACGAATAAATTTTGTATATTTGCAGACGCTGAAACTTATAACTAATATGGTCGGAAGATTTCCTGTTATCACCCTGTGTGGCAGTACCCGCTTCAAGGAGCAGTACCTTGAGACGCAGAAACGTCTTACCCTCGAAGGCAACATCATCATCAGCGTCGGTCTGTTCGGACATTCCGGCGACGACGAGACCTGGGAGCCCGGCATCAAGGAGATGCTGGACAACATGCACAAGCGCAAGATCGACATGGCCGACGCCATCTATGTCATCAACGTCGGCGGTTACATCGGCGAGAGCACCCGGTCAGAGATCGAATACGCGAAAGCCCATGGCAAGCAGGTGATGTATCTGGAAGAGCCGAAAGCATTGTAGAATTCTGACGTTTTTCTTATTTTTGTAGGTAATGTTCTACGTTATCTACTTCGCCGTTATCGCCCTTGCGCTCTACCTTATCTTCCACGACAGGTTCGGGGAAGAAGGACATCGCAAAAACATGTCCTCCGGGGCGTCCGAAAACGTCTATCATCCGGAATCCCAGACCCAGGTCCCGCAGGTCCCGCAGACCCCCGTGAGTTCCACGCCGAAGCCGCTGGAGCCGCCCCGCCCGGCACCGAGGCCCAGAAAGCCGTACACCGAGCCGCTGAATCCGGCGCCGCGGATCGTCCCGCCGGCACCGGCTCGCCCTGCGGCGCCGACCTACGTGGTCAAGGAGCCCGCGAAGCAGGAGCTGTCGTGGTCGTACCTGTACAAGCTGGAATACGACGAGAGCCTCGTCGGGGACGTGATGGAGACCGAGGTGACGGGCATGCGCCATTACTGCTCGCTGGCGGACCTGGGGCCCGTGAACGGCATCATCCAGCCGGAGCCGGAGAACCCCCACGACTCGACTGCGCAGGTGGTGATCCGCGCGGACGGTAAGAAGCTCGGCTACATCGCGCGCAACACGCTGCCGGAGTACCAGAACTTCAACCCGACGAACGCCGTCTGTCCCTTCGCCGGCTACGTGAAGGTCACGCGCCAGGGCTACATCTGGGCGGACATCCTGGTGGCCATCCCGACGGATCGGGACTACGTGAAAGACGAGCTGACGGCCTTCCTGGACAGCGAAACCTACAAATCATAACGACAGGAGGCTTGCCATGCAGGGGAGTATCACCGCCACCAAGCGAACGCTCATCGCGCTGATCCCGCTCGGGGTGCTGATGGCCCTGCTGGCCCTCGATATCGCCATCTTCGGCGCAGACTCCATCCTGGGGGCCTCCCAGGTGTCGCTGCTGCTGGCCTCGGGCGTGTGCGTGGCCCTCTCCGTGGGGCTGTACAAAGCCCGGTGGAAAGACTTTGAGCGGGACATCGTCAGCAACATCGGCGAAGTGGCGCCCGCCATCCTCATCCTGTTCCTGATCGGTGCCATCTCCGGCACGTGGACGATGAGCGGCGTGGTGCCGACCTTCATCTGCTACGGCATCAAGCTCATCCACCCGAAGGTGTTCCTGCTGACCTCGTGCGCGCTCTGCGCCGTGGTCTCCCTGATGATCGGCTCGTCGTGGACGACCATCGCCACCGTGGGCGTGGCCCTGATCGGCATCGGCCACGCCGAGGGCTTCTCCGACGCCGTCACGGCGGGCGCCATCATCTCCGGTGCCTACTTCGGCGACAAGATCTCGCCCCTGTCGGACACCACCGTGATGGCCTCCTCGGTGAACCGGGTGGGCCTCTTCGACCATATCCATTACATGTACCTGACGACGGTGCCGTCGATGCTGATCACGCTCGTGATCTTCACTATTCTGGGCCTCACGCACGCCGGCGTGCCGGACGCCCAGATGGCCCGCTACTCGGAAGTGCTCTCCGCGCAGTTCCACATCACGCCCTGGCTGCTGCTGGTGCCGGCCTTCACGGTCTGGCTCATCGTGCGGAAGAAGCCCGCGATCGTGGTGCTCTTCCTGTCCGTGCTCGTGGCGGCGGCCGCCGCGCTGATCTTCCAGCCGGAAGTGGTGCGCGGCATCGGAGCGGACGTCACGGACGGCTCCGCCGCGAGAGTCGGCTTCACGGGCGTCGTGCGGATGATCTTCGACACGGTGGCCGTAGACACGGGTAGCCCGGAGGTGAACCCGCTCGTGACGAGCCGCGGCATGGTGGGCATGCTCAACACCGTGTTCCTGATCCTCTGCGCGATGTGCTTCGGCGGCTGCATGAAGTCCAGCGGGATGATCGACGACCTGGCGCGGATCCTGCGGCCGCTCACGCGTACACGCGCCGGCCTCGTGGGCTCCACCGTGGTCACGGGCACGGTCCTGAACGGCATTGTGTCCGACCAGTACCTGTCGATCATCCTCACGTCAGACATCTACCGCAAGTCCTTCGAGGACGAAGGCTACGAGGCGCGGCTGCTCAGCCGCAGCGTCGAGGACTCCGCGACCGTGACCTCGCCGCTGGTGCCGTGGTCCAGCTGCGGCATGACGCAGGCCACGATCCTGTCGGTCTCGACGCTGGCGTACGCGCCGTTCTGCTTCTTCAACATCATCTCGCCGCTGATGTCCTTCCTCGTCGCGGCGATCGGCTGGAAGATCGTCCGGCGACGGGGAAAGTAAGCCATTTATTCCTATCTTTGTAAACACAATACACAACCAATGACCATTATGAAGAAAACCGTTTTTACCTGGATCCTGGCCCTGGCCGCGACGCTCGTCGCGGGGGCGCAGGGGAGCGTCTCCGTGCAGTTCTACACGCCGACGACGGTGCGCATCGTCAAGGGCGGCGCGGCGCCGGCGGAGAGCTTCGCCGTGACGGCGGCCCCGCAGGCCGTCTCCGTCCGGCAGACCGCCGCCCGCGGCGGCGCCATCACCTACGACAGCGGCGCGCTGCGCGTGACCGTGGCCGCCGACGGCACGTGCCGTTTCTATTCGCCGTCAGGCAAGCTCCTGCTCAAAGAAGGCCCCTGGGCCGCCGCGCGCCAGACCTTCCTGCCGGAGGCCGACGAGCCGCTCTACGGGCTCGGCATCCTGCAGGACGGCACCCTGTCGCTGCGCGGCAAGACGCGCCGCATGATCCAGGGCAACACCGAGGATTTCGTGCCCATCGTCCAGTCCGTCAAGGGCTACGGTATCTTCTGGGACAACCCCTCGCCGACCGTCTTCCGCGATGACGCGGACGGCATGCATTTCGAGTCCGAGGTGGGGGAGGTCGTGGATTACTATTTCCTTTATGGCGGCAGCGCCGACGGCGTGATCGCCGGGATCCGCGCGCTGACCGGCCGCGTGCCGATGCTCCCGCTGTGGAGCTACGGCTTCATGCAGAGCCGCGAGCGCTACAAGAGCAGCCGCGAGCTGCTCGACGCGCTGCACGGCTACCGCGAGCGCGGCATCCCCATCGACTGCATCATCCAGGACTGGCAGTACTGGGGCAACAACTACCAGTGGAACGCCATGGAGTTCCTGAACGAGGACTTCCGCAACGCGCAGGCGATGATCGACGAGGTGCACGCGCAGCACGCCAAGCTGATGATCTCCATCTGGGCCTCCTTCGGCCCGATGACCAAGGCATACCGCGAGCTGGCCCCGAAGGGCCTGCTCTTCGACTTCCAGACCTGGCCGCAGTCCGGCCTGTCCGACTGGCCGCCGCGGCTCGACTACCCGTCGGGCGTTCGTCCGTACAACCCGTTCTCCGCGGAGGCTCGCGACATCTACTGGAAGAACCTCCTCCGCCTGGAGAACATGGGCATCGACGCCTGGTGGATGGACTCCACCGAGCCGGATCATATTGATTTCAAGGAGAGTGACCTGGATGTCGAGACCGGCTTGGGCTCTTTCCGGAAGGTGCGCAACGCCTTCCCGCTCGTGTCGGTGGAGGGCGTGGCGGACAACCAGAAGAAGGTCTCCGACCGCCGCGTGATGATCCTCACGCGCTCGGCCTGGGCCGGCCAGCAGCGCACGGGCGCGAACACCTGGAGCGGCGACGTCAACTCCTCGTGGGAGTCGCTGCGCGCGCAGATCCCCGCCGGCCTGGGATTCGCCCTGACGGGCAATCCGAACTTCAACTCCGACTGCGGCGGCTTCTTCCCGTACGGCTACAACCGCCGCGGCGAGCTGGCCTCCTGCTCGCGCAACCCGCTCTTCCAGGAGCTCTACGTGCGCTGGCTGCAGTACGGCGCCTTCTGCCCGATGATGCGCAGCCACGGCGAGAGCTCGCGCCGTGAGATCTGGGAGTTCGGCGCGCCGGGCGAGCCGGTCTACGATGCCATCGCCTCAACGATCCGCCTGCGCTACGCGCTGCTGCCGTACATCTACGCCGTCTCGCACGAAGTGACGGCGGCGGACGGCACCTTCCAGCGGGCGCTGGTGATGGATTTCCCGGCCGACAAGGCCGTGTGGGACTGCGCCGACGAATTCATGTTCGGGCGCGCGCTGCTCGTCGCCCCCGTCGTGCACGCCCAGTACACGCCGGAGAAAGTCGCCTTCGATGACACGCCCGTGGACTTCTCCCCGGCGCGCAGCACGCAGGTCTATCTCCCGAAGGGGAGCGACTGGTACGACTTCTGGACCGGCGAGCGCCTGAAGGGCGGCCGGACCGTGACGCGCGAGACGCACCTCGACACGGTGCCCCTCTACGCCCGCGCCGGCGCCATCATTCCCCTTGGTCCGGACGTGCAGTACAGCGGCGAGAAGCCCTGGGACGACCTGGAGGTCCGGGTCTATCCCGGCGCCGACGGCCGCTTCGTGCTCTATGAGGACGAAGGCGACACGTACCGCTACGAGCAGGGCGCCTGCTCCACCATCGAATTCACCCTTCGCGGCCGCACGTTGAGCATCGGTGCGCGCAGCGGCGCCTTCCCGGGCATGCCGCAGCAGCGCCGCTTCCGCGTGGTGACGCCCGACGGCGCCGTGCGCGAAGTATCCTATGACGGTTCAGCCCTTAAAATACAACTGTGATGAAAAAGATCCTCCTTTCCCTGCTGGCCCTGCTCGTCTGCAGCGCCGCCCTGCCTGCGCAGGACAAACTGTACGCGGATGAATTCCCCCTTGGGGACGTGGTCCTGCTGGACGGTCCGCTCAAGCACGCACGCGACCTGAATATCCACACCCTGCTCGAATACGATGTCGACCGCCTGCTGGCCCCGTACCGCAAGGAGGCGGGCCTGGAGCCCAAGGCGCCGACCTATCCCAACTGGGACGGTCTGGACGGCCATGTGGCCGGGCACTACCTCACGGCGATGGCCATCAACGCCGCCACGGGCGATGCGGAGTGCCGCCGCCGGATGGAGTACATGCTCTCCGAGCTGCAGCTCGTGGCCGACACGAACACCAGGGAGCACCCCGAATGGGGACTCGACTACGTTGGCGGCTTCCCGGGCAGCGCCGCGTTGTGGACCGATTTCCGGAACGGGGAATTCGGGCGCTATTTCGGCGCCTGGGCGCCGTTCTACAACCTGCACAAGATGTTCGCCGGCCTGCGCGACGCGTGGGTGTACTGCGGTAACGAGCAGGCGCGCGACCTGTTCCTGCGCTTCTGCGACTGGGCGGTGTGGATCACCGCCGGCCTGGACGATGAGCAGATGGAGCGGATGCTCGGCAACGAGCACGGCGGCATGAACGAGGTGCTCGCCGACGCGTACGCGATCAGCGGCGACGAGTCGTACCTGTACTGCGCCCGCCGCTTCTCGCACAAACTCCTGCTGGACGCGATGCGCGACCACAACGATATCCTCGACAACATGCACGCCAACACGCAGGTCCCCAAAGCCGTGGGCTTCACGCGCATCGCGGAGCTCTCCGGCGACGAGGGATACCTCGAGGCGGGGCGCTGGTTCTGGGAGAACGTGACCGGCGGGCGCAGCCTCGCCTTTGGCGGCAACAGCCGCCGCGAGCACTTCCCGAGCGTGGACGCCTGCATCGACTTCGTCCGCGACATTGACGGCCCGGAGTCCTGCAATACCTACAATATGCTCAAGCTCACGGAGGACCTGCACCGCCTGGAGCCGGAGGCGCGCTACGCCGACTTCTACGAGCGCGCGCTCTTCAACCATATCCTCTCCACCCAGCATCCCGAGCACGGCGGCTACGTGTATTTCACCTCCGCGCGGCCGCGCCACTACCGCAACTACTCCGCGGCCAATGAGGCCATGTGGTGCTGCGTGGGCACGGGCATGGAGAACCACGGCAAGTACGGCCAGTTCATCTATACGCACGAAGGCACTAAGTCGCTGTACGTCAACCTCTACGCCGCTTCCGAGCTGACCTGGCGCGAGAAGGGCGTGACGCTCCGCCAGGAGACGGACTTCCCGTACGGGGAGAGCGCCGTGCTGCGCGTCACCGAGGGCCGCGGGCGCTTCGCCCTGCAGCTCCGCTACCCGGGCTGGGTGCGCAAGGGCGCCTTCGAGGTGCGCGTCAACGGGCGCCTTCGCAAGCGCCTGGGCATGAAGCCGTCCTCCTACCTGCGCATCAAACGCACCTGGAAGGCCGGCGACGTGGTGGAGATCCGTTTCCCGATGGAGAACCGGGTGGAGCACCTCATCAACGTGCCGCAGTACGTGGCCCTGATGCACGGCCCCATCCTGCTGGGCATGAAGACCGGCACCGAGGATCTGGCGCACCTGATTGCGGACGACAGCCGCTTCGGGCAGTACGCGAGCGGGGCGAAGCTCCCCATCGCCGAGGCCCCCTTCTTCGTCTCCGACGACATCGACGGCCTCGGCGCGCAGCTGGAGCCCGTCGCGGGCAAGCCGCTGCACTTCCGCCTGACGGCCGAGCTGCACAATCCCATCGAGGGTGAGCTGCAACCGTTCTTCGAGATCCACGACGCCCGCTACATGATGTACTGGCTCGCCCTGACCCCCGACGGCTATGCCTCCTACCTGGAGGAGACGGCGCGCGAGGAGCAGGAGCGCGCCGCGCTGGACGCCCGCACCGCCGACCGCGTGCAGCCGGGCGAGCAGCAGCCGGAGACGGACCACCGGATGGAGACCGACGGGTCCGTGACGGGCAACGACAACGACGTCTTCTACCGCGATGCCCGCAACGGGCGCTTCTTCAGCTACCTCCTGCAGACCGGCGGCAAGACCGACCTGTCCGTCTACCTGAAGTACTGGGGCGTGGGGGAGTGGAAGACCCGCGAATTCGATATCTACGTGGATGACACGCTGTTGCAGTCGGTCAACAACACCGGCCGCTGGAACACCTCTGCCTTTATCCCGGAGGAATTCCCGATCCCCGAAGCCCTGCTCGCCGGCAAGAAAGCCGTGCGCGTGAAGATCGTCGCGCATCCGGGCAAGCAGACCGGCGGCATCTACGAAATGCGCCTTGTGGACACGAAGATTTGACTTTTTCGAGAGAAATAGCTATCTTTACACGATATGAAAACTAATAAAATCCTCCTGCTGGCGCTTTGCGCCGTCGCCGCCTTCTCCTGCAACAGAGAGCAGGGCGACCGTTTTTACAAACTGAGCAACGCTTCCGGTATGGAAGTGACCGTGACCAATTTCGGCGGCCGCATCACCGCCATCGTGCTGCCCGACAGGGACGGCGTGAAGCGCGACGTGGTGCTGGGCTTCGACAAGGTCGAGGACTACTACCCGGAGAACAACCAGACTGACTTCGGCGCATCGATCGGCCGCTACGCGAACCGCATCGCCCAGGGCAAGTTCACCCTCGACGGCGTGGAGTACGATCTGCCGAAGAACAATTTCGGCCACTGCCTGCACGGCGGTCCGACCGGCTGGCAGTACCAGCCTTACAAGGTCGTGGAAGCGGATTCCCGCCACATCAAGCTGCGCATGGACTCCCCGGACGGAGACAATAACTTCCCGGGCGCCGTCACGGCTTTCGTGACCTACACGCTCACCGACGACAACAAGATCGATATCGCCTATGAGGCCACGTCCACGGCCCCGACGATCATCAATATGACCAACCACTCCTACTTCAACCTGTCCGGCGATCCCGCAAACCACAGCATCTGCGACGACGAGCTGTACGTGAACGCCTCCGGCTTCACCCCGGTGGACGACACCTACATGACCACCGGCGAGATCCTCCCCGTGGAGGGCACCCCGATGGACTTCACCGTGTCCCACAAGATCGGCGACTTCATCACCGACTTCTCCTTCGAGCAGCTCAAGAACGGCAACGGCTACGACCACAACTGGGTCCTGGACACCAACGGAAGCATGGAAGAGGTGGCTGCCGAGCTCTACTGCCCGCAGACGGGTATCGACCTCAAGGTCTACACCGACGAGCCGGGCATCCAGGTGTACAGCGGCAACTTCCTCGACGGCACCGTGACCGGCAAGGGCGGCGTGGTCTACCAGCAGCGCACCGGCATCTGCCTGGAGACGCAGCACTATCCCGACAGCCCCAACAAGCCCGAATGGCCGTCCGTGGTGCTCCGCCCCGGCGAGACCTACCACAGCCACTGCGTCTTCGCCTTCAGCGTGAAATAATAACCAAAACCAATCTTTTATATGTTTAGTTTCCTGCCTCTTCAGGCTGCGGACTTGAACCGCATCTCCCTCGCGTCCTGGGACTGGATCGTCATCGGTCTGTTCTTCCTCGCGATGATCTGGATCTGCTGGGATGTCTCCCGTAAGAAGAAAGAGACCTCCGGCGACTACTTCTTGAGCGGCCGTTCGGCCACGTGGATCGCCATCGGCGCATCCATCTTCGCTTCCAACATCGGCTCCGAGCACCTCATCGGTCTCGCCGGTACCGGCGCCTCCGCCGGTATGGCCCAGGCCCACTGGGAGATCCAGGGCTGGATGATCCTCATCCTCGGCTGGGTCTTCGTGCCGTTCTACGAGCGCAGTATGGTGTACACCATGCCTGAGTTCCTCGAGAAGCGCTACAACAAGGAGAGCCGCGGCATCCTGACCTGGCTGTCCCTCGCCAGCTATGTCCTCACCAAGGTGTCCGTGACCGTCCTCGCCGGCGGCCTCGCGCTGAACACCCTCCTCGGCATCAACTTCTGGGTGGCCGCCCTGGCCCTCGTGATCATCACCGCCATCTACACCGTCATCGGCGGCATGGAGTCCGTGCTCAAGACCTCGGTCCTGCAGACGCCGATCCTGCTGATCGGCTCGCTGGTGATCCTCTGGCTCGGCCTCCGCGAACTCGGCGGCTGGAACGCCATGATGGACATCTGCAACGCCCAGCCTGTCAATGAGTACGGCGACACGATGACCGACCTGATGCGCAGCGGCCAGGATCCTGAATTCCCGTGGTACGGCGCCCTCTTCGGCTCCGCCATCATCGGCTTCTGGTACTGGTGTACCGACCAGTTCATCGTCCAGCGTGTCCTCTCCGGCAAGGATCAGAAGGAAGCCCGCCGCGGTACCATCTTCGGCGCCTACCTCAAGCTCCTCCCGGTGTTCCTGTTCCTCATCCCGGGCATGATCGCCTTCGCGCTCACCAAGCATCCTGAGTCCCAGATCGGCCAGACGCTGGCCGTCGCGCTCGGCGTGCAGGCCGACGGCACCGTCGCCAACCCGGACATCGCCTTCCCGATGCTCGTCAACACCCTCCTGCCGGTGGGTCTGAAGGGTGTCGTGATCTGCGGTATCCTGGCTGCCTTGATGAGCTCCCTGGCTTCGCTGTACAACTCCTCCGCCATGCTCTACACCATTGATATCTACAAGCGCAAGCATCCCGAGACCGACGAGAAGAAGCTCGTCACCATCGGCCGTATCGCCACCGTGGTGGTGGTCGTGCTCGGCGTGCTGTGGATCTTCGTGATTCAGCGCATGGGCAAGAGCCTGTACAACTACATCCAGAGCGTCCAGAGCCTCCTCGCTCCGGCCATCGCCGCGGTGTTCCTCCTCGGTATCTGCTGGAAGAAGACCTCGCCGAAGGCGGGCATGTGGACCCTCATCGTGGGTCTGGTGCTGGGCTTCACGCGACTGATCACCATGATCATCAACCCGGAGGCGCACAACGTCTTCACCTTCATCTTCAACGAGCTGAACGTGTACGCCTTCTGCGTCTGGATGTTCCTCTTCTGCGTCTGCCTCGCCATCGTGGTCACGCTGCTGACCCCGAAGCCGAAGGAGGAGCAGGTGCGCGGCCTGTGCTTCGGCACGGCTACGCCTGAGCAGAAAGCCGCCACGCGCGCTTCCTGGGGCACCTGGGATATCATCCACACCTGCATCATCCTGGCCTTCACGGTCGCGTTCTACATCTACTTCTGGTAGTCGTTCATTTTATCCCCGGCTCCGTCCGGGGATCTTTTTCAAGCTATGTTAGAAGAACTTAAAGAAAAAGTCTGCCGGGCCAATCTCGATTTGGTCCGGCATGGCCTTGTCATCTTCACCTGGGGCAACGTCTCCGCCATCGACCGCGCGAGCGGCCTGGTGGTCATCAAGCCCTCCGGCGTGAGCTACGACAACATGAAGCCGTCCGACATGGTCGTCGTCGACCTGGACGGCAAGGTCGTGGAAGGGGAGCTGAACCCCTCTTCCGACACGCCCACGCACGTGGAGCTCTACAAGGCTTTCCCGAATATCGGGGGCGTGGTCCACACGCACTCGACCTACGCCACCGCTTGGGCCCAGGCCGGCCGGGATATCCCCAGCCTCGGCACTACGCACGCGGACTACTTCCACGACGACATCCCCTGCACGCGGGACATGAGCAAGGAAGAGGTCTTCGGCGAGTATGAGAAGGAGACCGGCAAGGTGATCGTGGAGCGCTTCAAGGGGATGAACCCCGACGACACGCCTGCGGTGCTGGTCAAGAACCACGGCCCCTTCGCCTGGGGCACGGACGCCGACAACGCAGTGCACAACGCCGTGGTGCTGGAGGCCGTGGCCAAGATGGCCTTCGTAGCCCTGTCGGTCAACGACAGCTTCACCGGCGCGAAGCGGAACCCGTACCAGTCGGAGACCGCCCCGTCGATGAACAAACTCCTCATTGAGAAACATTACAGCCGCAAGCATGGCCCCAACGCCTACTACGGCCAGAAGAAAAAGTAAAACACTAAAACAAAGGAATTGTATGAAAGCATTTGAGAATTGCGAATTATGGTGGGTGACCGGTGCCCAGCTCCTCTATGGCGGAGATGCGGTGGTCGCCGTGGACGGACACTCCAAGGAAATGGTCGAGGGCCTGAACGCCTCCGGCAATATTCCTGTCAAGATTGTATATAAAGGTACGGCCAACAGCAGCAAGGAGGTCGAGGCCGTGATGAAGGCCGCCAACAACGATCCCAAGTGCGTCGGCATCATCACCTGGATGCATACCTTCTCTCCCGCGAAGATGTGGATCAAGGGTCTCCAGGCCCTGGAGAAGCCGCTGCTTCACTTCCACACCCAGTACAACGCCGAGATCCCCTGGGATAAGATCGACATGGACTTCATGAACTTGAACCAGAGCGCCCACGGCGACATCGAGTTCGGCCACATCTGCACCCGCATGCGCGTGCCGCGCAAGGTGGTCGTCGGCTACTGGAAGAGCGAGGAAGCCCAGAAGAAGATCGCCGTGTGGGCCCGCGTGGCCGCCGGCGTGGCGGACGCCAAGAACGTCCGCTGCCTGATGTTCGGCATGAACATGAACAACGTCGCCGTGACCGACGGCGACCGCGTGGAGTTTGAGCAGCGTCTCGGCTACCATGTGGACTACTACCCGGTGTCCTCCCTGATGGAGTATTATAAGAAGGTCACCGACGCCGAGACCGACGCGCTCGTGGCGGAGTACAAGAAGCTCTACACGATCAAGATCGACGAGTCCGGCGAGCAGGTGTACTGGGAGAAGGTGCGCAATTCCGCGAAGGCGGAGATCGCCCTGCGCCGCGTCCTGAAGGACGAGGGCGCCACGGCCTTCACCACGAACTTCGACGACCTCGGCGACGCCGACATCGACGCTCCGGACTTCTGCGGCTTCGACCAGATCCCGGGTCTCGCTTCGCAGCGCCTCATGGAGGAGGGCTATGGCTTCGGCGCCGAGGGCGACTGGAAGACCGCCTGCCTGTACCGCACTCTCTGGGTGATGTCCCAGGGCCTGCCGACGGGTTGCTCCTTCCTCGAGGACTACACGCTGAATTTCGCCGGCGACAAGAGCTCCTGCCTGCAGAGCCACATGCTCGAGATCTGCCCGCTGATCGCGTCCGACAAGCCGAAGCTCGAGGTCCACTTCCTCGGCATCGGTATCCGCAAGCAGCAGACCGCCCGTCTGGTGTTCACCTCCAAGACCGGCCCCGGCATCAAGGCCACCGTGGTGGACCTCGGCAACCGTTTCCGCCTGATCGCGCAGGACGTGGAGTGCATCGAGCCCAAGCCGATGCCCAAGCTCCCCGTCGCCTCCGCCCTCTGGGTTCCGCAGCCGACCTTCGAAGTCGGCGCCGGCGCCTGGATTCTCGCCGGTGGCACGCACCACTCCGCCTTCAGCTACGACATCACCGCCGACTACTGGGATGATTTCGCCGAGATGACGGGCATCGAGTTCGTCCACATCAATAAGAACACCACCATCCCCGAGTTCAAGAAGGAGCTCAAGATGAACGAGGTGTATTACATGCTCAACAAGGCGCTCAAGTAGTATGGACGCGAAACAGTGTATCGAAAGCGGCAAAGCCGTACTGGGCATTGAATTCGGCTCCACCCGCATCAAGGCGGTGCTGGTGAACGAGCTCAACGTCCCGATCGCCCAGGGCAGCTACGAGTGGGAGAACCAGCTCGAGAACGGCCTGTGGACTTACAGCAAGGAGGTCATCTGGTTTGGCCTCCAGCAGAGCTATTCCGACATGCGCGCCGACGTGAAGAAGCGCTATGGCGTGGAGATCGAGAACCTCGCCGCCATCGGCATCAGTGCGATGATGCACGGCTACATGCCATTCAACAAGGAAGGCCACCTGCTGGCTCCGTTCCGCACCTGGCGCAACACCAACACCGGTCCCGCCGCCGCGGAGCTCTCCAAGCTCTTCAACTATAACATTCCGCTCCGCTGGAGCATCTCGCACCTGTATCAGGCCATCCTGAACGGCGAGGCCCACGTGGAGAGCATCGGCTACCTGACCACGCTCGCCGGCTACATCCACTGGAAGCTGACCGGGGAGAAGGTGCTGGGCATCGGCGACGCCTCCGGCATGCTCCCGATCGATCCGACGACGGGGAACTACCGCGCGGACATGGTGGAGAAGTTCGAGGAACTGATTGCTCCGAAGAAGTACTCCTGGAAGCTGCGCGACATCCTGCCGAAGGTGCTGGGCGCCGGCGAGCTGGCCGGCCGCCTGACCGAGACGGGCGCGAAGCGCCTGGATGTCTCCGGCCACCTGAAGGCCGGCATCCCGCTCTGCCCGCCGGAAGGCGACGCAGGCACCGGCATGGTTGCGACGAACGCCGTCCGTCCCCGTACGGGCAACGTCTCCGCCGGCACGTCCTCCTTCTCGATGATTGTCCTGGAGAAGGAACTGTCCAAGCCCAACGAGATGATCGACATCGTGACGACCCCGGACGGGAACCTCGTCGCGATGGTGCACTGCAACAACTGCACGTCCGAGCTGAACGCCTGGGTGAAGCTGTTCCGCGAGTACGCCGGACTGCTGGGCGTCTCGGATGACGACATCTACGGCAAGCTCTACACGCACGCCCTCGAGGGCGGTGTCGACTGCGGCGGCTTGGTGGCGTTCAACTACGTCTCCGGCGAGCCCGTGACGGGCTTCGCCGAGGGACGCCCGCTGTTCGTCCGCGGCGCGAACGACAATTTCTCGCTCGCCAACTTCTTCCGCGCGCAGCTCTACGGCTCCATCGCGGTGCTGAAGATCGGCAACGACGTGCTGTTCCGCGAGGAGAACGTGAAGGTGGACCGCATTACGGGCCACGGCGGCCTCTTCAAGACGCCGGTCGTGGGCCAGCGCTTCCTGGCCGCTGCCCTGAACTCGCCGATCTCCGTGATGGAGACCGCCGGCGAAGGCGGCGCCTGGGGTATCGCCCTGCTGGCGTCCTACCTGGTGAGCAATGTTGGCCTGAGCCTGCCCGACTATTTGGACAAGTTCGTCTTCGCCGGCAACACCGGCTCCGAGATCGCGCCCACGCCTGAGGACGTGGCCGGTTTCGAGGCCTACCTGGCGAACTACAAGGCCGCATTCCCCATCGAGGAAGCCGCCATCCGCTACAAGAAATAATCTGCAATGGAGCTGATCTGGGACCCGCTCCGCAAACGAGAAGTCACTGCCACACCCGAGGAACGGGTGCGGCAGTGGTTTATCGTGCAGCTCCGTGACACGTTCGGCGTGCCGGAACACCTGATGATGAGCGAGGTGGGTTTCAAGTTCGGCGCCAAGCCCTGGCGGGCGGACATCCTGGTCTATGACCGGAATGCCGCGCCGCTGGCCGTGGTGGAGTGCAAGCGCCCTGACGTGGCGATCGACGCGCGCGTCGTGGAGCAGGCCATGCGCTACAATTCCGTGCTCTCCGTGCGTTATTTGTTCCTGACGAACGGAAAAAACACGTATCTTTACAGGCTGGAAGGGGATCGCTTCGTCCCGATGGATCGCATCCCCGGCTATGAAGAAATGCTATGTCCACGATAACCGCCCAGTTTCTTGACCGTCCGATCTTCCGCATCGTCAGCGAGGTAGCTGCCGAGCGGGGGGTGCGTGCGTTCGTGATCGGCGGCTTCGTGCGCGACTGCTTCCTCGGCCGCCCGCGCGCCGACATCGACATCGTCGTGGAGGGGAGCGGGATCGATTTCGCGAAGGCCGTGGGGCAGAAGACGAAGCAGCACGTCTCCTATTTCAAGAATTTCGGCACCGCGATGCTGCATTTCCGCGGCGACGAAGTCGAGTTTGTAGGCGCGCGCAAGGAGTCTTACCGCCGCGAGTCGCGCAAGCCCATCGTGGAGAACGGCACCCTCGAGGACGACCAGCAGCGTCGGGATTTCACCATCAACGCGATGGCCTTCTCGCTGCAGGCGGAGGACTTCGGGGCGCTGGTGGACCCCTTCGGGGGCATCCGCGACCTCAATGACGGTATCATCCGCACGCCGCTCGACCCGGACACGACCTATTCCGACGATCCGCTCCGGATGCTGCGCGCCGTGCGTTTCGCGACCAAGCTCTCCACGCCGGAGCACCCGTTCCGCATCGTGCCCGAGTCGATGGAGTCGATGCGCCGGATGGCGGACCGCCTGAGCATCCTCTCCTGCGAGCGCATTGCCGAGGAGCTGAACAAGATGCTCGCGGCCGACGACCCGGCCATGGCCTTCCGCCTCATGGACGAGGCGGGGCTGCTGGGCCACGTCCTGCCGGAGCTTCTCGCCCTGAAGGGCGTCGAGACCGTGGACGGCAGGGGACACAAAGACAACTTTGCCCACTCGCTCGCGGTGCTGGACAACGTGGCGCGTGCTTCTGATAAATTGTATTTACGTTGGGCGGCGCTGCTGCACGATATCGGCAAGCCGGCCAGCAAGCGTTACGATGCGTCCGTCGGCTGGACTTTCCACGGCCACGAGGTCGTGGGCGCGCGCATGGTGCCGAAGATCTTCGACCGCCTGCGCCTGCCGCTCGACGAGATGAAGTATGTCCAGAAGCTCGTGCGGCTGCATCTGCGGCCCATCGCCCTAGTGGACGATGAAGTCACGGACAGCGCCGTGCGCCGGCTCCTCTTCGACGCCGGCGACGACATCGACGACCTGATGCTCCTCTGCAACGCCGACATCACCTCGAAGAACGAGGCGAAGGTGGCGCGCATCCGCGCCAATTTCGAGCTCGTCGCGCGCAAGCTCGTGGAGGTGGAGGCGAAGGACGCCATCCGCAATTTCAAGAACCCCATCGACGGGGAGTACGTCATGCAGGTGTATGGCGTGCCGCCCTGCAAGCAGATCGGACAGATCAAGGAGATGGTCAAGGAGGCCATCCTGGACGGAATTATCGGCAATAACTTCGAGGAGGCGGACGCCTTCATGCGGCAGCACGCTTCCGAGCTTGGCCTGCATGAAGTATGATCGAGCGCTACCTGACATACCTCGCCACCGTCCGGCGCTATTCTGAGCGCACCGTCAGCATCTACCGCGATGTTCTGACGGAATTCAGCAGCATGTATGATTTGAAAGAGATCGATGTCCAGTCTGTCCGGAGCTATGAAGTGTACCTGCTCGATGAGAAGGGGGAGAGTGCGAAGACGGTGAGCCTGCATCTGAGCGTGCTGAGCGGGTTCTGCAAGTTCCTGATGAAGGAGGGGGTGCTGACGAGCAACCCGGTGCGGCTGGTGAGCCGTCCGAAGCAGGAGAAGCGCCTGCCGGTGTTCTACCGGGAGGAGGCGATGCAGGAGTACTTCGAGCGCACCAAGGGTGTGCTCGAATACGGGAAATACGAAGCCCAGCTGGAGCGCATGATCCTCGGGCTGCTGTACGGCACGGGCCTGCGCCGCAGCGAGCTGATCGCGCTGAACCGTGACTCGGTCGACACCGCGCGCCGCGTGCTGCGCGTCCGCGGAAAAGGCGACAAAATGCGCGAAATTCCGCTGACCCCTTCGCTTTGTGAAGAAATTTCGCTATATTTACAATCGGTTGACTCTTTGAAATGCGCGGACCAGGCCCCGGAAGCCCCGCTTCTGCAGACCCCGCGAGGCGCCCGGCTGTATCCGGTCTATGTGGACCGGGCGGTCAAGGCGGCCCTCGGGCAGGTCGGCAGCATCAGCGGCCGCAAGTCTCCGCACGTCCTGCGCCACACGCTGGCGACGGAGCTGCTGGACGGAGGGGCGGACCTCAATTCCATCAAGGAATTGCTGGGCCACAGCTCTCTGGCGGCGACCCAGGTCTATACGCACAATTCCATTGAGCGGCTGCAAAAAGTGTATAAATCCGCCCATCCAAGGGCAAAAAACGATGGTAACCATGGAGATTAAACTCAAGGCCCTGAAATTCGAAGCCGGCGAGCAGCTCGCCGCCTTCGTCGAGAAGAAAGTCTCCCGCCTGGCCCGCTTCTGCGAAGGCCTCAGCGAGGAGGTGGAGGTGGCACTCGAAGACCACCTCAAGCAAGGAAAGTCCGCCAAGATCCAGCTCCACATCCCGGGCGAGGAGCTCATCATCGAGCGGGAGGCCGACACCTTTGAAAATGCCGTCACGGAAGCCGTTGACGCCATGAAGGAGAAGCTCACCCGCGTCAAGGAAAAGAAATTCGAGAACTAACATGAAGGTTTTCAAAACATTTGTTTTGGGTGCCGCGCTTGTCGCGGCATCTTCGTTTGTGGGCATGGATCTGTTTGCCCAGCAAGCCCCGAATGTCAGTGTCCGCCGCAACGTGATCACGTATGGCGATCATACGTACAAGATTGTCTCCGACATCGACGTGAAAACGAAGGAGCACAAGAAGCCGACGGCTTCCGTGACCTTCACCAACATCCCCTCGGATTATGCGGAATTCGAAGCGGTCTACAACGGACTGCTCGGCAAGAGCGTCGCCGGCACGGCCGCGATGATTCCGATGGCCATCGAGCTGTATGCGCGTGACGCCGAAGTGGGCGAGCGCTGCCTGCAGTTGCTCTGCAACGGCGGTGCGACCGTGCGCAGTATCGTGAACATCCTTAAGACCAAGCTCGTGCCCTCGCAGTATGCATCGAGCAACGATTCGTACCTCCAGCGCTACATGGCTGCGGCCCTGCTCAAAGGTGCCGTCAACACCAACGCCTACACGCCGGACCGTCCGTACACCGTGGAGATGACCATGTCGCCGAACGGCGTGCGGGAGGCCCCGCTCATGGGTGGGGACGTGACCTATATCTACATTTTGGCGCAAGGCTGGGATACGAATCAGCGTGGCGTGGACGTGTTCCTGCCGTACGACACGGAGTATTACAAGGTGTCCGGCTGCTCGTCCTGCTACGTCCAGTGCAAGAACATCCGCGGCACCTGGCCTGGCCTCGAATAGGTCCTAGAGATTAAGGAGTTTGGCGGTGAGTTCCGTGAGGAGCTCGCCGTCATTCGTTAAGGTGGTGCCGTCGCCGCCCAGCGGCCTTTTATGTTCTAAAGATTGGTCCCTCCCCCTGTTTCCTTGATATATAGGATATCTAGCAGAAAAGCGTTAAATTTGGGTTATGATCCTTGCTGTCCGGACAATTGCCCTTTTTCTTGTGCCTGTCGTCGCGTTGCTCTCCGCTTGCGACCCCGTAGCGCGTCGACAACTAACGACGACGTTCGACGACGTCGAATCTTACATCAACGAACGTCCCGACAGCGCCCTGGCGGTGCTACAGGCGGTGGACTCCACAGCTCTCAGCACGCGCGCTCTACGGGCCCGGTACTCGCTGTTGCGGACGATGGCCGTCGATAAGTGTTATGAGGACATTACCATCCCCGGCCTGCTGGATCCCGCCATATCTTGGTATGAGCATCATGGTTCTGCGGATGAAAGGATGAAGACGCTTTATTTCCAAGGTCGTGTTGCCCAGTTGGGCGGGGACCAGAAGAAGGCGGCAGTGTATTATTCCCGAGCGGAAGAGAATGCCGCTGTTGTCATGGATAAGCACATGCTGGGCATTCTGTATTTGGCTGAAGCGTCCGTGTTTGATTCCGTGCATAATATGGAGAAGGCGGCAGAATACACTGAGAAAGGCTTATCGGTTTTCCGCGAGATCAATGATCCGATGCAAGAAATGGTTTTGGGACAATTGGCTATCACATATTCGATGCTCAAAGAGTGGGAACGAGCCGATTCCTTGTTCAAGAAAGGGATAAGCGCTTCGTCCTCAAACTCATATGCAATGTCTGTATTGCTCTCAAACTATGCGCGGATGAAGGTTTTGCAGCCAAAACCTGAGCCGGAAGACGCGATTGTACTTTTGGAGAGGATGCGGAATGAGTATGGATATCCATTGTCATTACGTGATGCCGGAGCTTATGCGTATGCCCTCACGCTGGTTGGTAAAAAACAGGAGGCGAAGAGAATACTGAATCAACTGGAACAGTATGCCATGTCCTCGCCGCTGGAAGTGGAGTCTTGGTTGAGCCGCTGTGCTTCTGCTGTCGAGGATTACAAGCAGGCCTATGAAGCGTTGAGAAAAGCACATCTGGCAGAGGAGTCTGAAGTGCAGAGCGTCCTGTCCGATTCCGTTACGGAAGCCGTTGCCGCCTATCACGAAATGGCCGCCAGGCAGAGGCGGATGCAATATAGGATTAATATGGTTGTCCTCGCTTCCATCCTGCTCGCACTGTCACTTATACTTGTCCTGGCACTCTTGCGGAAGAATAAGCTTGAAGCGGATAGGACGCGAATCCTGGGAGTTTGCTCTTTGCTGGAAAGAGAGGCAGCAGAACAGGAGAACCGGACGGCCAACCTCCAGAACCAGCTGATTCGTTTCCGGGAGGTTGCCCGACAGGAGCGGATTCTGCGTTTTCGGCAGGCAGGTAAATTGCGGACATCCATTTGGCGTCTCGATCATCGTGGACTTCCTTCATGGATCAGACAAGATCCGGATATGGCCGCCATCAAGGAGGAACTGTCGTATGTTTATAATATAGATGATTCGGGAGAGAAACTCGTCCGGCGCCTGGATCGCGAGCTGGATGGCACGATCATGCCTTTGCTGAAGAAACTGAATATGCTGGATAAGTCGCAAGATCAGTTATTTCTATGCTGCTGTCTTCTGGATCTTCCTTCGGATGTGGTTGCTGCGCGATTAAGGATTACGCCCAACAACGTACGCGTGAAAAAACACCGTTTGAAGGAACAGATATCAAAGCTGGATGACCCGGAGTATGATGCTTTGTTTGATATCCGTAGGTAAAAACGTTACATAGGCCGGAGTGATGATGAATAAACGAGTTGTGGTTAATTAATTGATAATCAATCTGTTATTATTGTATACGCGGTCGCTCTTTTCCAGGTGTAATTCCGGCGAATATTACATTCTTGTAAACGGTTGATACATAAAGTATTGCAGATGTTTCCTGTAATGCTTTATTCTGTTCCGATCATTGTTTTCAAGGTTCTTTCATTCTATCTTTGGTTTCGTCAAAACCATCAAAAACCATAAAACAATGAAAAGAACTCCACTATTCTTATTGATTGCGATGATTGTCGTCGCCCTAGGTCTTTCTACGGGAATCCGTTGTTATGCGGATGGTGATGATTCTACTCCAATTATCATTGGCGATTTTGGTACTAACGGTTTGCCAATATTCCATTCTCCGGCGTTGGTGCCAATCCAAGCGGCTTACTATCCGTCCTTCTCCACCATCCTGGTGAATTACCGCTTCGATTTGGGCACGGTGACCGTCGAGATTGAGAATCTGACTACGGCCGAGCATTACCAGACTACGGTCGATGCCACGCAAGGCGTGCATCCATACCAGATATCGGGATCGTCCGGAAACTGGGTTATCACTTTCACGCTCTCCGGCGGAAGTACTTACGGGGGATCATTCGAGATCGAATGATCCCTTTATGCTTTTTAACTTGTTTTCATTATTCTGTTGACCTATGAAAAAACAGTTCCTTTCTGTTATCATTGCAACGATGGCAAGTTACTCCGTCGCGGCGCAGATTACCGATCCTCCTTTCCCGCAAATTTTCACGCCCAATGCTGCGGAAATGGGAAAGTATGGTCGTACTCCCGTAAATTACTTCAACGGGCTCCCGAATATCACGGTTCCTCTGACCGAGGTCAATGCAAAGGGATATACACTCCCTGTCTATTTGACCTATCATGCTTCAGGCAACAAACCGGATCAACATCCGGGATGGGTCGGACAGGGATGGACCTTGCATGCAGGCGGCTCCATTACCAGGGTCATCAACGGACAGAAGGACGAGCGCTCCGAGTATGAATACCTTGCTTTATATGGTCATTCAATAGCTTCCGTCAACCCTGGCTATTTCTACCGGATGGAGACAACACAGACAAGCAACTGGAATCAAGCGTCGACATTGCTTACGCTGGCGTATGATGGCTGTTATCGTGATTATGAGCCGGACGAGTTCCTGATCAACATCGAGGGCATCCAGGCTTCCTTCTATTTTGTGGATCAGGATGAGATCCGAATCATTTCCCGCGGCGATGCGTCTTTTGAGGCAGAGTATGAACTGTCCACGGATTCGAACGGACTCACGGTTTATCCTCACCCGACCAACGACAGCGGCTCCTTGAAAGCCGACCGCTACACGTATATCCGAAGTATCACTGTCAGGGACAGGGAAGGCAACAAGTATTACTTTGGCGGGGATGACAAAGCCATCGAATACTCCATTGAGCCTAGGCCTTCCTTTACCAGGAACGGCGAAACGCTTTCGAACAATGGCACGTGGAGTGCCATCGCAACAGCCAACACGTGGATGCTAACACGGATTGAACGGCCCGACGGAGAAGTCATAACCTTTCATTACGTAAAGGACGGGACTCCGGTCGTGAAAAACGACATCCATCATGGAGAGACATACGTGGTAACGGATGGACAACCGCAGGACGGCGGAAATCTCGATACGCGGGACCATCCGACTTTTCTGGACAATATATCTTTCTATATGCTCCAGCCGTCGTATCTGACCCGGATTGAATGCAGATTGTCCGGAGACTGGCTGGATTTCTCCCTCACTCCGACAACGGAGTTGGAATATGGTATTCTTGAAAGCGAGTTCAACCTTCGTGTAGGTAACTATAGCAGTTACAATGGTACATCCTACCCATTTTCCGGCTGGATGTCCCGGAACTATTACAACCAGCTCTCCGCCATTGACGGCACAGGCAGACATATCGCTTTTTCCTATACTGCGAGTACGACGCAGCGGCTGAAGCTGCTGGAGGTCCAGTTCAAAACAGACGGAGGCAACACGGGAAGCGTGGACAACAAGTACTCGTTCACATACGACACGACGGCATTACCGGGTTATAATGCGAAAAAAAGTGATATCTGGGGATTCTTCAATGACATTTATTATGGAAACAACCTTGGCTCCATCGGCGCGGAGGCCATTCGAACCCCGGTCGAGGCGAAAATGAAAGCCGAGATCCTGACCGAAATTACCTATCCGACAGGCGGAAAAACGGTTTTTGAATACGAGCCGCACTATTATTCGAAGGTAGTCAGCCAAAACCCTGCCGCCATCACTTCCACTGGGGAAAACAAAATGGCCGGCGGGCTTCGTATCAAGTCAATTACGGATTACCCCCGTGGAGGGAAGCAAGAGAAAAGAACCTTTACTTATCTACAGTCTACAGGCAATTTGTCATCCGGTATCCTGTCCGGAAACCCCAAGGCCAGGACTGAGGGCCATGTCGAGTTTCATTATACTTCGTACGACTATGAAATAGATTATGTCATCCATAGCGAGAACCCGATTCTTCCTCTCTCGGAGACAGACGGGAATCACGTTACCTACAGCAGAGTGAAGGAGACGTTCCCGGACGGAGGTTATACGGTATATACGTATTATAATCATGATTCTGCCGGATGCTCGGATGAGTACCCTTCGTTTACCCTGGGATACTGCGAGGATAGCACGCCGTATAGCCGGATCCAGTCCCGTGCCATTGCCCGTGGCCTTTTGAAGAGCCGAGAGGACTATAAGTTCGGCGATACGAAGGTCCGGTCGGAAACGAACGAGTATCATTCCGACTATGGAGAATACTTCAATTCGGTTGCGGGAGAAAAGTACTGCTGCGGAGCCTTTACTTTGCTCAGCTATGTGAAAAAGTATTGCTTCTATCCATACTTGTCCCAAAAGACTGTCATTGACTATCCTGATTCAGGAAGTCCCGTCACGTCTGTCTTCAATTACCAATACAACGTCAATCGCCGGAGAACAAGCGAAACCCATACCGTAGGCGGCGTTTCTGACGGCACCGTCACATATTATCCGTCCGACCGCAGCGGATCCATATATACGGCTATGATAAATGCCGGGATGTCCGGTATTCCGGTGGGGCAGGCGAAACTGCGAAAAGGGAATGTGGTTGCGGCAACGGAAGTGACGTACAAATTGACGGACGTGAGCACATCCACCGGGACGGCCTCCTGTCCTGTCCCGGAGGCCGTGTATTCGGCGGAGTTCACCGCGCCGGTTACGCTCAGCAGCTACCAGGCCAACCCGGCCGCCTACAGGTCAGATCCAGACATCACGTACCTGCGTTACGACGTCCACGCGAATCTCCTCGGGACAGAGACGCGGGACGGCATCCGCTCCACGTACGCCTGGGACAGGACCGCGCTTCACCCCGTCCTGGTGGCGCGGGGCGTGGACCCCGGGGAGGTTGGCCAGCAGGATGTCACGCGGAACGAATCCTATTCCCTCGTTTATGCGGGCAACAACTCGTTCCAGCGCAGTTTCATCACAACGGAGCCTTCGACCATCACCATTTCTGTGTCGGCCGCCTATGGATACGCCTGGCTCATTTATTACTCCATCGACGGCCAGACGGGACATATCGTCAACCACAACATCGCGGCCGCTCCGACGCAGCAATGGCTGCAGTACATCACGCAGTACAACCCGTCCGTGCAGGTCAACCTGCCCGCCGGCAGTCACTCTTTCCTGCTGGGCGCCGCCGATTGGTACAAGACCAACTCGGCCAATTCCAACCCGGCAGGCACGATTTCGTGTAATTTCAAGGAGAGCGGCCAGGTCACCCTTCCGGGGGAGGCGCTGGCGCTGTATGATTTCGAGGACGAGACGGGCAGTACGGCAGGATTCAACAGTACGCACGCCCACTTCGGCTCCTACACCATCAACCACACGGTGCCCGGCAGCCGCAATTATGTGGTCGATTATATGTTATACGAGAACAATGCGTGGGGATACCATAGGGAGAGCTATTCCGGGGGCAGCAAGACGCTGGGCGCTGCAGGGAAGCTGATCGACAACATCCGGGTCTTCCCGGCGGACTGCGACCTTACGACGGCTGGTTACAACGCCGCCGGACTGATGACTTCCCGGACCGACTCCCGGGGCGTTACCGAAAGCTATGAGTATGACGGCCTGCGGCGCCTGGTGCGTATCCGCGACAACAACAGACAACCCGTGGAAGAGTATTCATATAACTATGCGCACGGGACCGGGAACAATATCCACAACAGCGTCACGACGAAGACATTCACGGCCGAGAACAGCGCCACATCCTACCGGACGGCCGTCAGCTACATTGACAGCCTGGGACGGCCCTCACAGAACGTCCTGGTTAACGGAGCGGCCTCCGGGTGGGACCTCGTTACCTACCAGGACTATGACGCCTGCGGACGGGAATTCCGGAAATGGCTTCCTGCGCCGGTCCAGGTCGTGAGCGGCACGCATGCCGCCGGAGACTATTCCTCCGTGGACCAGATTAAGACAGGCGGCAATCAAATCTATTCCACGAGCGATAGCTACCGTTATGAGCAACCCGTCTATGAAGCCTCTCCCCGGGACCGCGTCCTGAAGTATTACGGCCCGGGTTCCGCCTGGCGGAGCGGGAGCGGGCATAAAGTCAAGACAACGCTGCTGTCCAATGTCAGCACCACGTTTGCCGTCAATTACTACCGGGGCTTTTCCCTCTCCTGGACAGGCAATACCGCATTGACGCTGACCCGGACGTCGGCGCCGTCAGCCTCGACGATGATGGTTACACAGACCGAGGACGAAGACGAGCAGAAGATCTTGGAATTCAAGAACTCCTACGGAGAGACCGTCCTGGTCCGCCAGGTACTGAGCGCATCATCGTTCCTGGACACCTATTACGTCTATGACGACTTCGGACGGCTCGCCGCCGTCCTCCCGCCGGAATTTGTCGCGCAGATAGGCAGCACGACATCCTGGAACTACAGTGACCTCGCAGACTACGCTTACCTTTATCGCTACGACTCCCGCGGCAACTGTATCGCCCGTTCCTTCCCCGGCGCAGGATGGACCTACACCGTATTCGACAAGGGGAACCGTCCCATCCTGACGCAGGACGCCGCCCAGCGGGCGCAGAACGCGAACTACTGGACGTTCGCCCTGCCCGACCACATCGGCCGTCCGGTGTTGCGGGGCACCACGACGATGCCCGTCAGCGCCTTCTCGGACCCGTACAAGACCGCCGTCGTCGAGGCGACCCTGCCCAAGACCCCGACCTACTCGGGTACGTACAAGGGCTACAGCCTCTCGGGCATTACCTTGTCCTCTGCAGACCTGCTGGAAGTGGACTATTACGACCAGTACGGCTTCGCAGGCACCTCGCCCTTCCCGGCGGCGAACAATGCGGATTTTGCCTATGACAGCAGCATCGGGACTAGCTTCTCGGCGTACTATTCCCCCAGTGCACAGGGTCTTCGGACCGGATCCCTGCTGAAAGTACTTGACAGTTCGACTGGAAATCAGTACCTTTGGTCTGTGAGTTACTATGACTTCAAATCCCGGTTGGTGCAACATCGCGCATCCACCCACCTCGGGGGAGTCGAGAAGGACTGGTTCCTCTACGACTTCATCGGGAATGTCACGAAGCGCAAGACCGAGCACAAGCCTTCGTCCGGGACCTCTCTTGTTGAGACAACGACGCAGTCTTACGACAGTTGGGACCGCCCGTTGGTTACCCAGCATCAGATTGGATCAGGCACGGTCAAGACCGTCTCCAACAGGGCCTACGACAAGGCCGGGCGCCTCTACACCGAATCCCGCAGCGGCAACACTTCGCTGAAGTCCACTTATGCCTACAATATCCGCTCCTGGCTGACGGGAATCACCGGGACGCTGTTCACGGAGACCCTCAAGTACCAGGACGGCACGACGGCCCGATGGGGCGGAGACGTCAGCCAGTTGTCGTGGAAGGACAACCAGTCTTCGAACCTGAAGACTTACAATCTGGCGTACGACACCGTCGGGCGGCTGAAGACGGCATCCTTCAGCGATGCGGGCAACACATCGGTCAACTATGCGGAGAAGGTCACGCAGTACGACGGCCGCGGCAACATCCGGAAACTGGAGCGCTACGGCCGGACAGGCGCCTCGACGTACGGCAAGATCGACGACCTGGTCTACACCTACAGCGGCAACAAGGCGACCTCCATCAAGGACACCGGCAGTGCGGCTTACAGCTCCGACTTCCGCTTCTCGAACGGCACGAACACCAGCTACGCCTTCACCTACGACGCTGCCGGCCGGATGACGTCCGACGCCAGCAAGGGGATCACGTCGGTCACCTGGAATGTGCTGGGCTTGCCCCAGACGGTGACGTTCAGCAGCGGCGCGGTCATCAACTACAGCTATGCTGCGGACGGGACGAAGCTCCGGGAAGCGAGAACGGCATCGAGTACGACGACCACGACGGATTACACGGGGGACCTGATCCTGGAGAACGGCACGCGGTCCCGGCTGCTGTTTGACGGGGGCTATGTGTCGGTGTCGAACAGCGGATACCATTTCTTCGTGACTGATCATCTGGGCTCCGTCAGAGTCGTGGCCAGCACGAGCGGCACGGCAGAGGAGTACAACCACTACTACCCGCTGGGAGGTCCGATTGCACAGTACTCGTCAACGAGCATACAGCCGATCAAGTTCCAAAGTAAGGAGTGGAGTGGCGAAAAGGGGCTTACCCTTTACGATTTTGGTGCCCGGCATTACGACCCTGCCACGGGCCGCTGGATCTCACAAGACCCCCTGGCGGAGAAGTACTACGCCCATTCGCCGTATCTTTTCTGCGCCGCGAATCCGATGAGGTTTGTAGATCCGAAGGGAACTAGCGCGAATCCTGTGTTTGATGAAAATGGGTGTTTTTTGGGTGTTGATGATACAGGGTTTGATGGAACTCCTTTATTTATGTATGCTAAGGACTATAAGGAAGGGATGTCGCATGACGAAGCAATGAAACGTAATAATACTTGGCTAGTCGATAACTATTCTGAATCAGCAGCAATCCGGTTCAGAATTAATTATTTATTGCTTCAAAGTCGGCCTGATTGGGATGGTTTTGTAACCATCTCAGAAGGAGTAAAATGGGCGAAGGGTCATAGAGGTGCGATATTAAACCAGACTCCAGATAATACCCTTTATGTAGATGCATCACAACTGAATTTGGGATATTTCAAAGATTATGTTGATAAAGATGGGATGATGCGAACAACTCTCTATAATGTTCCCAACATACTTTCATCATTAGTAAACAAAAGAATACGATCAACTACTTATGCACTAGGTCGTTTTAATTATGATTATTCTGGACCTGATTCTTCTCTTCAAATTATTAACAATGAAGCAGTTGTATATGATTGGAATTACGGAGGAGGCTTATTTAGAACTGTTGGTATTTTTATAGAGCGTTTGCGAACGGGTTTTGACGACAATGATGGTTTTAAGGTATTCTATTATGGCCAGAATAGCGTTCCTCAACACAAAAAAGACTGAGCAAAGTATGGGATGCTTTGGGCGTATTGTCATTGGCGTACTTACGTTAGCTTTAGTTTTCATTGTATTCATTTTAGTTGCTGTTGATGGTTTTTATAAAGTCGATACTATAGGTCGAGGTTATTATGTCGTTGGTGAGGTTGGTTACTATTCGTTAGAATATCAATACTTTTATTTAGGAACGCTTCACAGCATGCCAATCCCATATCTAAAAGCCATTAATACTGACAAAAACTGGGTTTTAACTAAAACTGTGAATGATGAGTATTGGATAGTTGACAAGAGGATTAAACCAGCTTTTCCTGCAGATTTTAATAGTTGGAGTTGGGAGAAAAAAATAGAGTTCTTTTCTTCTCACCATGTGATAACAGGACCGCTAGACTCTTTAGATTTCGAAGAGTTTGTAAAGACAGAAAAAATAAATGATCAATTGAAAATCATAGTTTACTATCACTTTGATATTTGTCCTGGATATTGTCTTGTGCAATATGACCGTGAATCGTGGTATCTTGCTTTTAAGGGAAAGAGAACCTCGTGCTTTAGATCGAGTAAGTTTACGACTATTCATCCTTCACCCATTTCTGAATTCGGTTATTACAAAGATTGTATCTTCTGTAAAACATTGGATGATACGTATTTGATTGTAAATACTAAAGATAATAGCATTCGTGTCGTGGATACTCTCTCTTTTTACACTGCATGGGAAAAAAGTAGTAATAAACTGTTTGCCCTTCCATCAGAATGGCTTGAGGTGAAAAGAAACTGTAATTAATTTAGTTTTAAACCACAATAATCCCTTATAAGGATAGCCACATAATGGTTTACGAGTTAAAATATAACTTTATAAAACACGCTACTGCAATCATCATTTTCTTGTTCTTTAGCATAATCTCCTACGGGCAATTCATCATGGGGGCCGGTTATATTAACACAGTTGCGACAAACGCGTTTTATAAGGGTGATCAAATCACTTTCAACGCGTACGACAAGGTCTACAATGGCTTCTATGCCGGGATCGGCTATGCCATCCCCTTGCCTTATGGACTCCATCTCACTCCCGGGTTCTATATCGAGTCCTTCTCCGGAAAGTTCGTTATCGGAGAGCTGAACGAGCCGTTTACGACACAGATCTCCGAGAAACAGGTCCATCTAGATTTCCCCCTGCATTTAAGCTATGGTATCGACCTGACTGCGAGATTCCGGGTTCTGGCCTTTGCCGGGCCTGTTTTTACCTACGGACTCCGTGATGTAAGCAAGGAGCGTACGATTTTCAATTATGATGATAAGGAAACCGAGGTCGAATATGACTTCTACAGGTACGACGATATGGCGAACCGTTTCGATATCAAACTCGGGGGAGGCCTGGGAATCGAACTGCTCGATCATTTTGTGTTAACCGCTGGATTCAATTGGGGATTATTTGTTGCAAATGATGCAGTTTACGACGTTGAGATACTAGGAGTTAAGGAGAGTGCTTCCCATTGTTTTACTCCATATTATGAATACTGCGTGTTATAATAGGTGCTTCGCAGCTGAGATGGAATTCTTGTTGGCAAAGACTGTCTCAAGTACGACGACCCTGACGGACTACACCGGGGACTTGATTCTCGAGAACGGCACGCGGTCCCGGCTGCTGTTCGACGGGGGCTATGTGTCCATGTCTAACAGCGGATACCATTTCTTCATCACAGATCATCTGGGATCGGTGCGTGTCGTAGCCAACACCGGCGGAACTGCAGAGGAGTACAACCATTACTATCCGCTGGGCGGTCCGATCGCGCAGTACTCCTCGTCGACGAGCCTGCAGCCGGTCAAGTTCCAGGGCAAGGAGTGGGGTGCAGGCAAGGGCCTGGACCTCAGTCAGGATCCGCTGGCAGAGAAGTATTATTCTATCAGTCCTTATACATTTTGCCACAACAACCCTATTATTCGTTTTGATCCAAACGGGTTGGTTGATTGGAAGCTATTTCGTTCTGGTTTATATACCACCATTGGTGGAGTAATGTCCACGGTGGGCGGTAGTGCCCTAGCAGGAGCCACCGGAGGTGTAGCAGCAGGATTGTCTGCGTTTATTATATCGGATGGGATTTTGGCTATTGGGACGGGAATGGCGTTAATGACAGCTGGTCTGACGGATGATTCTCAACTTTCAGAGGACATCCAGGACATTCCTACGAACATCCCCGAAATGGGTGGTGAGATGTTAGACAATCTAACCGGAAACAAGAAGCATCTATATAAAAAGATTGGGTCTGGGGTTGATGTTGCTATTGGCCTTGGAGGGTCTTTCTATTCAGGATTTACCCCATTGATACCTTCGTTCCTTGGCATTGCAGCGCCTGTTGCTGCGGTTATTGATGATGTGGTGTCTGAGAGGAATAACGAAGAAAACGATAGGCCAGAAGTAGAAGGAATGGATGCCGCAAATAAACAACCTTATATATGGGACCCAAATCAACAGATGTTATCTTTCTGACAAAAAAAAAGAGTTTCCTGCACATTTTACTTATAGAGACGGACCTGGTTTTAGCCTTATCTGTTGTATTGTATTTAATTGCACGAAACGGCCCATCTTTTGACTTCGAACTAATTTGTTTGATTGGGCTGTTTCTTATGATTCTGTATGGGATTCTCCAGGCCTCAATCATGCTTTATGAAGTTACTTTTTTTTCTGATCGTGTTCGTTTAGAGTTTTATTATCTTTGTTTTTTTAGAAAAACAATTGAATATAAGTTTGAAGATATTAGAGTTGTCTTATGTCGGCCCAAGCATAAGGTTCTTACTATTTATAAAAAAGGACTTCTCAAACTAGGAATTAGTACCTCCCTTAATAAGAACTGGCAAAAAGAACAAATAATCCAGATGGCGCAGATATTCTCCGAACATAACGTTCCTGTTAAGCAAATTTAATGGGATAGTTGTTATTTGATTATGTATATCTTTTTGATTAATAAATGTTATTAGTACAAATCATGTGCGGAAGATGTTCTGTGGTATACGCAGATAGGGGGGATCTCGTCAATCACCTGAAACGTGCCGGGCCTGCCGCAGACGGTGACTTCAGCAGCGGGGCGACCGTCTGCTACAGCTATGCTGCGAACGGGACGAAACTCCGGGAGGCAAAGACTGTCTTAAGTACGACGACCCTGACGGATTACACCGGAAACCTCATTTTAGAGAACGGTACGCGGTCCCGGCTGCTGTTTGACGGGGGCTATGTGTCGGTGTCCAACAGCGCTTATCATTTCTTCCTGACCGACCATCTGGGTTCGGTTCGGGTTGTGGCGTCTTCGGCAGGCTCTGCGGAGGAGTACAACCACTACTATCCGCTGGGAGGTCCGATTGCACAGTACTCGTCAACGAGCATACAGCCGATCAAGTTCCAAAGTAAGGAGTGGAGTGGCGAAAAGGGACTTACCCTCTACGACTTCGGTGCCCGGCGCTACGACCCTGCCTCCGGTCGATGGCTCTCCCAGGACCCGCTCTCCGAAAAGTACTATGCCCATTCGCCCTATCTCTTCTGTGGAGCAAATCCGATGAAGTTTGTGGATCCGACGGGGGAGAGTATCTATCTCCTATTTTACACAGTAGGAAATAGTCGTGGCGACGAAATGTTTAAGTCTGCTGCGGAAACCAGGAAATATGATATTGAGCATTCGCGGAGTTTTAATGAGGAACAAGACAAAGTCTTATTAACAGGGATACGGGATCTTTCTAGCATAAGTGAGATTGTTAGCGTTCTAATTAATGATTATTCAGATCAGTATGGAAAGACAATAGAGTTCAGTCTATGGTCACATGGTGGTTTTGATGGGCCCATCGGGACGGTTGAAACGTCCTCTTATTCTATTGACTCAAAACAGATGTCCCTAGAAGGATGGGGAATAATTGACTTTAATTGGGCTCCGAAAGCTAATGCAAATTTCTTTGGTTGTCGGACTGGTTTGGCTTCTCGTTCTCAAGAAGCTTTTTCTACAAGGATTTCCTCGTTAGACAATTTTGAAAATGTATCTGTTTCAGGACAAGCTGCGTTTTCCTATCCTTCTATTTATTCTAACTATCGCACCAACAATCGAGATATTGTTCATTCAAGATTCTCATATCCTACATATATGGTTGGAGGAACACACTTGGGACTTAAAGGACATTTTTCCCCAATTTCTGCAAGATCGATACCTATGACCACCAGTTATAATGGCATAGTGACATCAATAAACCATTACCAACCCGGTCGAAAACGATAAGTAGACTTATGAAAAAGCAGGCACAAAAAAAATTGGCATATATCATTGTTCTTATCTTGTCATTTTTTCTTTCTCTCTTCATCAGCACTAATAATGTTTGCAAATATGAGACTTGGAAAATGACATATGCGTTAGGCCCTGGAAGTATAGATATTATAAATACCGAGGGTTTTGAGCATAGGGCTCTTATAATAAAAAAGGGGAGAGCCATTGTTTGTGTTATGTTTTGTTATGGTGACAAGTTAGGTGTTATTGAAATCAATAAAGGTCATTTCAGTGTTAACTTTTATATGCCAATTTGATCCATTTTGGGTTCAGCATCGCACGTCCACCCATCTCGGCGGAGTTGAAAAGGACTGGTTCCTCTACGACTTCATCGGGAATGTCACCTAATGTAATGTCACAATCTGTCAGAGGTCTTGATCCCTATATGTTAGATTCAATAGGAAAACCATTTCTGCCCAACTATTTATGAAACACGGATTTGCTATCATATGCTGCTTTTTGTTATCTGCATGCTCTGTTTCTCATCATACTGTGCTTTTGCAGGCTTGGGACAATGAATCTTTAATAGATGGGCGAAAAAAAACTTATCGAGTTAGAATGGCTATTCCCGATGATTTTAGATTATGGAGTGTATCAAGTGCGGAATTCAATGTGGAGTATAGTTATTATTGTCCTTCTGATTCATCAACTGTTTTCGTTTCTAATATTGAGCCGGGACTGGAGATAATACTCCCAGATTATTCAAAGCTAAAGAAGCGAGAATATGTGGATAGAGGCTATTATTCCACAGAATATCAATATCGCCATATTTGTTATGGATATAGGAACGTTTCCCTTGCAAAAAAACGTAAAATGGACTCTATGATAAACAATGTAAAAGTAGATAGCATATGGACCCGGGCAGATAAGGGAAGAATATATCAAAATACGCAAGAACGTAAGGTATTATTGAAAGCAGAAAGACGCTCTCAACATTCTTTTGAAAACACACAGACCATAGATACTCGGTAAAAAACAGGTCTTGATACGTATAGATCCACGGCGACTACTGATCCAAATATCGTTAATAATTTTAATGCTCTCCGAAAATGAGACGTGTTCTATTTTTTAACTTTTGTTGTGTTCTCATGGTTTTCGTATGCCTAGTCGGATGTTCTTGGATATATGAGACATATGTTATATATTATGTTCCCCAATGGGATATGTATATAAAATTAACAGGGGCAAAACAGGGAGAACATCGGGTTTGTTTTTCAAATAACAGGTTTGATCTACATAAGCAGGATATCAATAATATAGACTATGTTGTGATGAACGACGATTATCTTGATGGTTATTGGAACTTCTTAATCGTGAATCAAGCTTCGCCAGACACGCTGTTTGTAATGAGTAAAAAATACAACAGTGTTTCTATTCCCATGAAGACTATTACGCTCCAGAGTATGAGCCATTTCAGGACAGATGGCGCATTTTTTAAATGTGAAAATGGTTATTTTGGTTTTTATATTTTTAAAGGGGAAAAAGGAGTACAACTGATTGAACTTTCTGAGAAAGAGAATGGATGGGAGTTGAAGGAGGTTTATCGTAATTGTTTATGGTTATGATTGAGCGAAGGGCATATTTCGTGCAACACTACAGCCTAATTAATAAGCATGCATATTGCGTCAACAAGCTCAGTTCCGTCACCGACTCGGGGTCCGCGGCATACAGTTCGGACTTCCGCTTCTCGAACGGCACGAACACCAGCTACGCCTTCACCTACGACGCCGCCGGCCGGATGACGTCCGACGCCAGCAAGGGGATCACGTCGATCACTTGGAATGTGCTGGGACTGCCCCAAACGGTGACGTTTAGCAGCGGCGCGGTGATCAACTACAGCTATGCTGCAAACGGGACGAAACTGCGGGAAAGCTGCACGGCTTCAAGCACGAGCGGCACAGCGGAGGAGTACAACCACTACTACCCGCTGGGCGGTCCGATCGCGCAGTACTCCTCGTCGACGAGCCTGCAGCCGGTCAAGTTCCAGGGCAAGGAGTGGGGTGCAGGCAAGGGCCTGGACCTCCAGGCAAGGGCCTGGACCTCTACGACTTCGGCGCCCGGCGCTACGACCCTGCCATTGGTCGCTGGCTCAGTCAGGACCCGCTGGCCGAGAAGTACTACCGTCGCTCGCCGTACCTGTTCTGCGCCGCGAACCCGGTGAGGTTTGTGGATCCGACGGGGATGATATGGTATTCTGTTGATCCAGAAGGACATATTACCGTTGTTGATAGCGTAAAAAATGGGCCGGACAGGTTGTCGTTGGTCAAGATTCTCCGGAGACAACAATAAGACGAACATTTATAGCCAAAGACACCGGAATAACAATTCTCGATAGCCATTTGTTCGATGGAATACCTGATACAGCCGTGTGTCACCTGACGGTTGTCCGTGGGGATATTGACTTAGCCAGCATTGATGGTGTTTCTTATAAAGTTTTGGTTGAAAGCCATGAATTCTTTACTTTTGTGCTTATTCGCGAAATAAATAAAAGAACATAGATATGAGAAATTGTTTATATTTCATTATATCCCTGGCCGTAATCATCCTCGCAGTTTCTTGCGACCAAAATGGTTTTATGGGTAGCCGCTCCGATTTGTATGTGAATCAGCCCGCCATCTCCATGTACGATCAGTTGTTGTTGAAAGGTGAGGTTGCTGCTGTAACAGATCAGATTGTTTCAGACAACGACTTCTCTACCAGTGTGGAGCGTGTTGAATTCGGAGATTATGATCTCGTCAAGTATTATGCGGTTAACGGAGTTGAGGTAGGAACTGACAGTGATTTGCGGTGCGTGGCCTTCCAGTCCATCGTCTCATCTTTTGCGCGTTTTGAGTACCCCGACAAATGGCAAAGCCTGGATTCCGTTATTGAGAAGAACGGGGAAGAATCTCCACCTTTGATCGTGACGGCTCTTTATCCGTTTGCTCGGAGAATACGTATTCGGAGCTGGACGCTTTTGGGAACGCGTTGAATATTAAAGTCAAAACGCCGAATGGCTCTTACACGATTCGTCGCACGATAGATTATCGGTAGAACTAATCGCGCTCTCCCTCCTTTCAAGGCCGCCCTCCGGGACGGCCTTTATGTTTATACGGGTATTTCGTTTTTTCCTTTGTGAAGTCAATCCGACAGGATGGTCATCAAATCCGTATTAAACCAGATATACTCTTTTCCCACCTTCTCTTTAGTCAGCATTCCTAAAGACTCGAGTTGGGATAAATACTTTTTGGCCGTGTTAATACTCTTGATCTTATCCGAGAGCAGGTTCTTCGGTCGGATATAAGGCTGCTCAAAGAGTTTCGGGACGTCCATCCTTCCCACAGGCAACCCGTTCTCCTGCATCATCGCCTGGGTTTTCTCCATTAAACTCTTGATCCGGAGTATTTTGTCGATAGTGTATTCTGCTGTTTGGGAGACGGCTTCCAGCATATACAGAATCCAGGATCTCCAAAGAAGAGTGCCCGTTACGCCGTTCAGCTTCCAATAATAATCATCCTTATTCTGAAGAATGTATGCACTAAGGTACAGAATCGGTAAATCCAGCAGTTGTTTCTGAATCAGGTATAAGATGCAAAGGATCCTGCCTGTTCTTCCGTTACCGTCCCGAAACGGATGGATTGCCTCAAACTGATAATGAGCCATAGCCATCTTCAGGAGTGAATCTATCGGATACTTGGTATCATCATTCAGAAACTCCAGGAGTTCTGCCATCTTCTTTTCAATGACTCCTTTGCCGCGGGGAGGGGTGTAAACGGTCTCTGCAACCAAAGAGCCCCATCCTCTCTTTTTGATTACCACTTCGGCCTGATAGGAACGAATGCTATCGTGAGTCCTTTTGACTTCCCGGTACACATCGATAATCGTGTCGATGGTCAGCGTCTTTTCTGCTTTGATTCTCTGAAAACCCTTCCAGAGTGCTTCCCGGTAGTGGAGAATCTCTTTGGCCGGCCCCTCTAGATAATCGTCTTCCTGATATGACAGCGACTGATATAGCTCATCATCTGTCGTGAAGATGTTTTCTATGGCACTACTGGCTTTAGCCTCCCGCAGCGCGATCGTGTTCACAAAAATGGACTGGTTGGGAAGTGTGGATGCCAACCCCTTCAGTTCTGCAAGACGTCGACTGGCAAGCATCAGTTTGTTAAGCACTTCCTCATCGCGATACAACTCAATGGCTGGAGGAAGAGGAGGTAACTGGTTGTAAGGATTATTACGGTCGAATGCTTCCATTTCTGACAGTTTTTCTTTCAACTGTCAAATTTAGCGAAATTTTGACAGAAACAAAAGGATCTGTCAAAAAGATGGTATCACCCTTTCAAGTCTTCTTTCGCCGTCATGTTTGATTTCCACTTGAAATGGTTCCGACGGGACTGGGGCGCGCTATATTCCGCGTTGGGCCTCGGCTTCCGGTTCTAATCCTTAAAGATTCAGTAGTTTGGCGGTGAGTTCCGTGAGGAGCTCGCCGTCGGAGACGAGGGTGGTGCCGTCGCCGCCCAGCGGGCGCAGAACGCGAACTACTGGACGTTCGCCCTGCCCGACCACATCGGCCTTCCAGTCCATCGTCTCATCTTTTGCGCGTTTTGAGTACCCCGACAAATGGCAAAGCCTGGATTCCGTTATTGAGAAGAACGGGGAAGAATCTCCGAGTTCCTCTACGACGAGAACGGTTTCCCGAGATATACCCATTGCTGTCCGGAACTGGAATGAATAACCATTCTCAGATCGGACTTGATAGGGGGCTTTGTCGTTGATGGAGGAAAGAGAAAGGCCGCTAGAGTTCATTGATGACCACCGTTTTCATTCCCATCTTCTCCAAGTCTTCTTTGGTGGCTCCTTTGCGAATGGCATCTTCCCACTCACTACGAAGGCTGGCCGCTTTTTTAAAAGCCGCCAACGCTTCTTCTTTTGTTTGATAAGTCTTACACATACAATTAGTTTTTCAAGTTTATCTTATGTTTGTTGCAAATCTAGAAAACAAAGCGGATAATAGCAAATCTTTGTCTACAGAACATTCATTGCCATGCTTTCCGTTCATTACAGATTCAGGAGTTTCGCCGTAAGTTCCGTGAGGAGCTCGCCGTCGGAGACGAGGGTGGTGCCGTCGCCGCCCTTGCCGAGGTAGTCGTAGTCGCAGAGCAGCGAGACGGCGGCCATGGCCTTGGGGACGGGGTAGTTGCGTACGGCGGTGTCGTATTCCTTGTAGAAGTAGGGATTGACGCCCGCGAGGGCGCGCGCCTTGTCCTCAGGTGAGGGGTAACCGCCCCCTGAGAGCAGTGCGCCGTACTTGAGGATGCGGCTGAAGTGCGTGAAGAGGGCGCTGACGGCCATCGGCATGGCGAACTTGGCGCTGTTGCCCAGGTGCGCGGCGATCTTGAGTGCCTGCGCGGCGTGCTTGTAGGAGAGCTCCTTGGTAAGCTCGAAGACGCTGAACTGCCGGGAGATGCCGACGTTGCGCTCGATGTCGGCAACGCTCACGCGCGTGGCGCCTTCCGGTAGCGCCTTGGTGAGCTTGTCCGTCTCCACGACGATCTTGGAGAGGTCCGTGCCCACGGACTCGGCGAGCAGCGCGGCCGCCTGCGGCTCGATCTGCAGGCCGCGCGAGCCGTAGTAGGAGAGGATCCAGTTGGGGACTTCGTAATCCCGCAGGGCGGGGGAATCGACCACCACGCCCACCTTCTGGGCGGCCTTGTAGAAGGCCTTGCGCTTGTCCACGGAGGCGCCGTGCAGCAGGACCACCAGCACGGTGCTGTCCAGCGGCTCGGCGCAGTAGAAGGCCAGCTCCTCGATGCTCTTCATCTGCTGGGCTTCCTTGACGACCACGAGCTGGCGCTCGGCCATCATCGGGAAGCGGCGGGCGGCCGTGACCACCTGCGCGGCCGTGACTTCGCCGCCGTAGCAGATGGTCTCGTTGAAATCCTTCTCCTCCTCGGGGATGCAGGCCTGCACGATGGCGTCGCAGACGAGCTCGGGGTAGTAGGGCTCGTCGCCCATCAGCAGGTAAAGCGGGCTGAAGCGCCCCTCGCGCACGTCGGAGAGGATTTTCGCGCACTGCGCGTCGATATTGACGGAAACTTTGGCCATGGCAGCACAAAAATACGCAAAAATCTTCTTACATTTGTCCTGATGCAACCACAAAACCAGATTATATGAAGAAAATCATCACCCTGCTTGCAGGTGCCTGCCTGCTCGCTTCCGCGACCCTGCTCGCGCAGGACGCAACCGTCCGCGTGCACGACGCCGGCACCGGCCAGACCATTCCGGCCGAGCTCTACGGCCAGTTCTCCGAGCACCTCGGGCGCTGCATCTACGGCGGCCTCTGGGTCGGCAAGGATTCCTCCGTTCCCAACATCGAGGGCTATCGCAAAGATGTCTTCGAGGCCCTCAAGACCCTGAAAGTCCCCGTGATGCGCTGGCCGGGCGGCTGCTTCGCCGACGACTACCATTGGATGGACGGCATCGGCCCGCAGGAGAAGCGCGGCTACCTGACGAACAACAACTGGGGCGGCACGCTGGAGGACAACAGCTTCGGCACGCACGAGTTCCTGAACCTCTGCGAGATGCTCGGCATCGAGCCGTACATCAGCGGCAACGTGGGCAGCGGGAGCGTCGAGGAGATGGCGAAATGGGTCGAGTACATGACCTCCGACGCCAAGACCCCGATGGCCGACCTGCGCCGCGCCAACGGCCGCGAGAAGCCCTGGAAAGTCAAATACTTCGGCATCGGCAACGAGGCCTGGGGCTGCGGCGGCAACATGACGCCGGAGTACTACAGCGACCTCTTCCGCCGCTACGGCACCTACCTGCGCGACCAAGGCGACAACCGCCTCTACAAGATCGCCAGCGGCGCCTCCGACTACGACTACAACTGGACCCGCGTCCTGATGAAGAACCTCGAGGGCAAGGGCATGGCCGGCATCTCCCTGCACTACTACACCTGCAAGGGCTGGACCGGCAGCAAGGGCTCCGCGACGAAGTTCACCGACAAGGAATACTGGTGGACCCTCGCCAAGACCATCGAGGTCGAGCCGGTGCTCAAGAAGCACATCGAGATCATGGACGAGCTGGATCCGTCCGGCAACGTCGGCCTGCTGCTCGACGAGTGGGGCACCTGGTTCGACGTGGAGCCGGGTACGAACCCGGGACATCTCTATCAGCAGAGCACGATGCGTGACGCCATCGTGGCCGCGCTCAACTTCGACATCTTCCACAAGTACACCCGCCGCCTGAAGATGGCCAACATCGCCCAGGTGGTCAACGTGCTGCAGTCCATGATCCTGACCAACGAGACCGAGATGGTCCTCACCCCGACCTACCACGTCTTCGAGATGTACAACGTCCACCAGGACGCCGAGTTCATCGACTCTGAGGTGCTGACGGCCCACGTGAAGACCGAGCGCGAGTGCGCAGTGCCGGAGGTGGACGCCACCGTGTCCCGCAAGGACGGCGAGATGCACATTTCCCTGGTCAACACGGACCTCAAGAAAGCCAAGAAGGTGCTCGTGACCTTCGACGATGCCGGCGTGAAGAACATCCTCTCCGCCCGCGTGCTGACCTCCAAGGACGTCCACGACTACAACGACTTCGGCAAGGCCGACGTCGTGAAGCCCGTGGCGTTCAAGGACTTCAAGCTTACCAAGGCCGGTCTGGAAGTGACCCTGCCGCCGTGCTCCGTGGTCGCGATTGCCGCGAAATAGGCGGCTCTTCCCGCAACACATTGAATCGCCCCGCTTTGCCGGGGCGATTTTTTTGTTTTTCTGCAACATTCCAGTTAAATTTGTGGGATTCTACTCATAGTGTATTATGGCAATTATAGAATGTAAGAATGTCTGCAAGAATTACGGGGAGAAGGTGGCCCTTGACCACGTCAGCCTCGAGATTCCCGAGGGTCAGATTTTCGGTCTGCTCGGCCCGAACGGTGCCGGCAAGACGACCCTGATCCGCATCATCAACCGCATTACAATTCCCAACGGAGGCGAGGTCCTCTTCAACGGCCGTCCCATCACGCAGGACGACGTGGCCCGCATCGGCTACATGCCCGAGGAGCGCGGCCTCTACCGCAAGATGAAGGTCGGCGACCAGGCCATGTACCTGGCCCAGCTGAAGGGCATGTCCGCCGCGGACGCCCGTGCCGCCCTGAAGGACTGGTTCGTGCGCTTCGGCATCCAGAGCTGGTGGGACAAGAAGGTGGAGGAGCTCTCCAAGGGTATGGCCCAGAAGCTCCAGTTCATCACCACGGTGGTCCACAAGCCGTCCCTGATGATCCTGGACGAGCCCTTCTCCGGCTTCGACCCGGTCAACGCCGAGGTCATCCGCCAGGAGATCCTGCGCCTTAAGAACGAAGGTGCGACCATCATCCTGTCCACGCACAACATGGAGTCCGTGGAGGAGCTGTGTGACAACATCGCCCTGATCAACAAGTCCCGCCTGGTGATCACCGGCGGCGTGGAGCAGATCCGCCGCGACTATGGCAACAACAACGTCGAGCTGGTCTGGACCGATGCGAACGGCCGCCATACGGAGGTCCTTCCGCGCGAGACGGACGGCACCTCGACGCTCCGCTCCTTCCTGGAGAAGGACGGCGTGCAGATCAACTCCTACAAGGAGCTGATGCCGCGCATGAACGACATTTTCATCAAACTTGTAACGGAAGGGGAGGAATAGGCTATGAATTTCAAGACGATAGGCATTGTCATCAGCCGCGAGTACCTCAATAAGGTCAAGAAGAAGAGTTTTATTTGGACGACGCTCCTGGTCCCCATCCTGGTGGCCGGCCTGACCATCGGCGTGATGGTGGCCTTGATGAACACCAAGGAGAAGACCAAGAACATCGCCGTCGTGGACGCCTCTGGCATCGTCCTGCCGTATCTGGAGGACACGGAGACCATTCACTACACGGACCTCTCCTCCACGCCGATCGACAGCGTCAAGGCCAACCTGGCCACGCTCGGCTTCGACGGCGTGCTTTCCGTGGGCGAGCTGAACGTGGAAGAGAAGACGGTTCCCGCCGACCTCTATTCGCCGAAGCCCTTCGGCATGGAGCTGACGGAGAACATCAGCAGCCGGATCAACCGCGCCGTGGAGGACTACCGCATCTCCACGTACAATATCGAGGGCCTCGACCAGATCCTCAAGGACGTCAAGGCCAACATCCACCTCTACTCCTACACGGTGAGCGACGACGGCGAGGAGAAGATCTCCGAGGCCGGCGTCTACAGCATCGTGTCCATGGTGCTGGGTATCTTCCTGTTCATCTTCGTGACGATGTTCGGCAGCATGGTGATGAGCTCCGTGATCGAGGAGAAGGCCAGCCGCGTGGTGGAGGTGCTCGTCAGCTCCGTCAAGTCCACCGAGCTGATGTTCGGCAAGATTATCGGCATCGCGCTCGTGGCCCTGACGCAGTTCGTGCTCTGGATCGTGCTGTCCGTGGCCATCATCAGCATCGGCGGCGCCGTGTTCGGCCTCGACAAACTGGGCGGCTCCAACCCGACCGAGCTCGTGAGCACGATGGGTGGCGTGGACGCCGCCCAGGTGGAGGAGATGACCGCGCAGCTCGCCGACCAGGGCGAGATGGGCACGGTGGTCAGCTCCCTGATGAATCTGCCGTACGGCCAGATTCTCGGCCTGTTCTTCGTGTACTTCATCTTCGGTTACCTGCTGTATGCGTCGCTCTTCGCGGCCATCGGCTCCGCCGTGGAGAACGAAGGCGACACGCAGCAGCTGCAGCTGCCGCTGACGATCCCGCTGATGCTGGGCTACATGATCGCCCTGTACGCGTTCCGCGCGCCCGACAGCTCGATCGCCTTCTGGGGCTCCATCATCCCCTTCACGTCGCCGATCGTGATGATCTCGCGCCTGCCGTTCGGCGTGCCGGCGTGGGAGATCATCCTGTCCGTCGCGCTGCTGGTCGCCACCTTCGCGTTCTGCGCCTGGGCCTCGGCCAAGATCTACCGCGTCGGCATCCTGATGTTCGGCAAGAAGTCCACCTGGAAGGATCTCTGGAAATGGTTAAAGCAAAAATAGTTGCACTGGCGGCGGTGGCGTTGCTGGCCTGCTCCTGCGAGTATACGTACACGTGGGAGAAGGCCCGGATGGACGGGCACCGCACCGGTGTGACCGCCCCCAATGCCGATACTGTGCCCCAGGCGCTTGGTACGGTGAATGATTCCACCTACAACGCACCGAACGGCACGGTATGGCAGAAGGGGAGCGCCACGTACGCCGTGGCGAACGACCTGATCGCCGTACAGCCGCTGATGAAGGACCTCAAGACGGTGGTCGGCTACACCACCCGCGACATGGCGGCCCGCGCGCCGGAGAGCGAGCTCTCCAACTGGTGGGTGGACAACATGATGGCGGACGTGGCCCGGTTGACCGGGAAGAAGGTCGACGTGGGCGTCCTGAACTTCGGCGGTATCCGCACGAGCCTCTCGCAGGGCGAGATCCTGCTGGAGGATTTCGTGTCGATGTTCCCGTTCAAGAACGACATTGTGTATGTGGCGCTTAAGGGCTCCGACCTGCAGGCGGTGTTCAACACCATCGCCGCTTCGCGCCCGTTCGTGCTGGGTGGCGTGAAGATGGTCGTGAAGCAGCATCAGATTGACACCCTGCTGGTGGGCGGCAAGCCCATCGACCCGAACAAGGTCTATGGCGTGGCCACAGTCGACTTCCTGCTCGACGGCGGTGACGGCCTGACCGTCGGCAAGAATGCACGGGAGTATGTGGACACGGACGTCCGTGTGATCGACGCCGTGCTCGAGGATGTGTATAAACTGCAGGCTGCCGGCAAGCCGGTGGAGTATTTCACCGACGGCCGGCTGGTCTATGACCGGGGGGAGGAATGAGTATGAAAAAGTCTCTGATCATTCTCGCAGCGGCCCTGATGGCCTTCTGTGCCTGCAGCCGGCAGCCCAGGCTGGTGATCCTGCATACCAATGACACCCACAGCCATTTCGAGCCCCTGCGCGGCGGCGCGGACGACGGGGTGGGCGGCGTGATCGAGCGCGCGGCATACGTGGATTCCATCCGCAACGTCTACGGCTCCGACCGCGTGCTGCTCCTGCATGCCGGCGACTTCAGCCAGGGTTCTCCGTATTTCACGGAGCTGGGTGGCGTGCTGGAGATGAATACCATCAACGATTTCGGCTACGACTGCCTCGCGCTGGGCAACCACGAGTTCGACAATGACATCGAGGCCCTTACCGGGCGCGTCAAGATGCTCCGGCCGGAGATCAAGGTCGTCTGCGCGAACCTCGACCTGTCTCCCTTCGAGCTGGGCGAGTACGTCAAGCCTTACGCGATTGTCGAGCGGGGCGGCCTGAAGATCGGCATCATCGGTCTGGAGTCAGAACTGTCCACCAACGTGACCAGGACGGTCGCTTCCCGCATGCAGCAGCTCGACAATGTCGAGGTGACGAACAAGTGGGCGGACTACCTGCACGAGACCCAGAAGTGCGACCTGATCATCCTCCTGTCGCATGCCGGCTATGATGCGGACCAAACGATCGTGCCCGAGACCCGCTGGGTCGACCTGGTGATCGGCGGCCACACGCACACCTTTGTGGACGGTTTTCTCTATGTGAAGAATGCCCGCGGCAAGCAGGTCCCCATCATCACCGATGGCTGCTGGGGCCTGGAGATGGGCATGATCAAGGTAAAATAGGGGCTTAGTCTGGCTTTTTCTGCGAGGCCATTTCAAAGAATGCTCTGGGCGAAACATTAGGGTCAGGGAAGTTTACGGCGGACGTTGAAGATGCGGGTGTCGGTGCGGTAGTACCAGATGTCGAAGCAGGCATATTCATCGTGGCTGAAACGTCCGCGCCGGTGGCTCGTGACATAAGCGGGGTCGAAGCCCAGTTCTGACAGATCTTCGAGGCTCGCCCCTGTTTTCTTCTCAATGAGCAGCGCTTCCAGGATGGCATAGTTCCCTGTGAGCGCTGCCATTACTTTCGCTCGCATCTGGCGCTTGGCCATCTGGGTGCGGTTGTTGAACTTGTTTTTGCAGCTCAGGCTGCAGAATCGTTTGTCTCTCCGGCCGTGGATGGTGCTTCCGCACTCCAGGCAGGTTCCTTCCACCTCATCGTGAAGTTTGTAGCTCATGGCTCTGTTTTTCCCAAAGATGGCTGCTTGTTCTGACTTCTCCAAGCGTTTGCCCGGCCCGGATGTCAGGTTTTGACGAATTTTACAGATTCTGATTTTTCTTACGGCAGTAAAATAAATCTTACTGCGAAAGAAATCGCATACATTTTCCCGCGTCGGACCGTAAGATTCGTCAAAACCTATAAGATTCGTATTTATTTGGCCCTCCCGGGGCCCGGAGAGCTTGCTGCTTGCCGGAAAGCATGTTCCTTTGCATCGGGACTCGGACCGCGCGGCCGGGATCCCGGAAACCTTTAAACAAAGAAAAACGCTTATGGAACAATTGAACAGAGTCGAACTCCAGGGGATCGTCGGAAGTATCCGCATCCAGTCGTTTGACGAGAACAAGATGGCCCGCATCGGCCTCGCTACCAATTACGCTTACAAGGACCGCGAAGGGGCGGCCGTGATCGACACGAGCTGGCACAACGTGATTGCCTGGGAAGGCCGCAACATCCAGGGCCTGGATAAGATCGGAAAGGGCACGAAGCTGCATGTCTTCGGCAGGATCCGCTACCAGAACTACACGGGCGTGGACGGCGTCGATCGCACCGGCACGGACATTCTGGCCAACCAGATCCAAATCATTGATGATCCTTCCCAGATGTCCTATGAGATGTAGGATGCAACTGAGCGAAACCCGGGGCCGGACCGGCGACAGCCTCACTCCTGTGGCCCGGTCCCGGGCTTCGTTGCTCGCGTTGCTGGTCGCCGCCTGCTGCCTGGTCGCCCCTGCGCGTGCGCAGGCGATTGCCGGGCAGGCGGCGTTCGACCAGACGGACCTGGAGCACAGGGCCCGCCTGGCCGTGGACCAGAACCTTGCGGATTACCTCTTCCTGGGGACGCTCAACGCAGAATTGCAATATTCCGTGCACCGGCACTGGACCTTGGGCCTGGGCGCGCGCTACAACAACTGGACGTGGCGCCACCGGCAGGACACGCAATTCCAGTCCCGGCAGCAGTCTTACTATGTGGCAGGGCGCTGGTGGCCCTGGTATACCTATTCCGGCTGGTGGGCCGGCGGCAAGCTCCAGTACCAGGAGTACAACCGGGGCGGCATCTTCGGTCCGGAGACGGAAGAAGGAGATGCCATCGGCGTCTCTTTGGGTGGCGGCTACGCCGTGCACGTAAACCATTGGCTCAACGTGGATTTCGGCCTGTTCGGCTGGGGCGGCATGACCCGTTATGTTTCCTATGCGTGCCCGTATTGCGGGCAGCGCACGGGCGAAGGGGTCAAGGCCTTCGTGCTGCCGGACGAGGTGCGTGTTTCCCTCCAATTCATTTTCTGATGGGACGAAGGATGCTGAAGACGGGCCTGTCGCTGCTGTTGCTGGCGGCGCTGCTCTGTGCCTGCGGCACCCGTCGCAAGGCGAACGAGGTGTTTCGCAGGCAGATGAGCGCTTCGCTGCAGCTGCCCCGGCAGGCGGATTTCCTCCCGGAATACACCGACGTGAAGGTGCCCCGCCGGGATACGATCCGCGTGACGGATCTGGAGGGCCGGGAGATGATCCTCATGAAGGCCGTCCGGGACGAGCAGAGCGGGGAAATGGTGGCCGCGGAAATGCTGGATGCCGCCATGGTGACCGCCCGCTTCCGCAACATCGCCGAGCGTCACGGAAAGATTGACCTGGAGTTCCAGGTGCTCGTGCCGGCGGAGATGCAGGATTCGCACTGGCAGCTCCGGCTCCACCCCGACATGTTCGTGCTGGAGGACAGCCTCCGGCTGGACGATATCGTGGTCACGGGTTCGGAGTACCGGAAGGCGCAGCTGCGTGGTTATCAGCAATATGAACGCTTCCTCTCGCGGATCGTCAGTGACACGCTGGCTTTCGTGGACATGCGCAACCTCGAGATCTTCATCGAGCGGAACATTCCGCAGGTCTATGCCCTCAAGACGGATACGACCTTCGTTTCGGATGAGGTGTTCGAGAGCTATTTCGGCGTGTCGGAGCAGGAAGCGATCGAGCACTATACCAACAAGTTCCTGCGCTGGCGCAACGAATGGCGCAAGGCCAACCGGCAGAAGATGTTCAACAAATACATCAAGGTGCCGATCGTCACGGAAGGGATCCGGCTGGACACCGTCATCCGTTTTGACAACGGCGCTTTCTTGTACAACTACGTTCAGACCATCAACACGCGTCCCCGGCTGCGCAAGGTGGATGTGGTGCTGTCCGGCGAGATTTATGAGCGTGACAAACAGATCTACACCGTGCCGCGTTGCGAACCACTGACCTTCTATATCTCCTCCGTGTCGGCTTTCGTGGACGGGACGGAGCGCTACAAGACGGTGGTGATCTCCCGCAATGTGGAGGCGAATACCGCCTGCAACATCGACTTCCGGACCGGTCGTCACGACATTGACGAACAGCTGGGCGACAATTCGCGTGAGATTGCCTTCATCAAGGAGAACATTCGCAACCTGCTGCTGAACGACAGTTTCGAGCTGGACAGCGTGACCATAGCGGCCTCCGCATCGCCGGAGGGTTCGCTGGCCGCGAACAACGCCTTGACCCTGCGGCGCTCCCAGGCCGCTTCCGAGTATTTCGAGAAGTATATCCGCTTCGTGCGGGATTCGGTGCAGCGGGAGGACGGCCTTTTCCTCACGGTCGGCGACGACCTGCGCGAAGGGACGCTCCACGGCACCGGGCGGGCACGCAAGGAGATTCCTTTCCTTTCCCGCCCCGGCGGGGAGGATTGGCCGAAGCTGGATGTGCTGGTGGCGGCGGACACCCTTCTGACTGAAGAGCAGAAGGCGCGCTACGCGGAATTCGCCGCGCTGGAGAACCTGGACGAGCGGGAGAAGCGGATGAAAGGGGAGTCCTGGTATCGCTACGTCGTGGACACGTATTATCCGCGCCTGCGGACGGTGCGTTTCACGTTCGCGCTGCACCGCAAGGGCATGGTGAAGGACACGGTCCACACGACGGAACTTGATACGGTCTATATGAAAGGCGTCCAGGCCATCCGAGACCACGATTACACGGCCGCGCTGGCCTTCCTGGCACCTTACCATGACTACAATACGGCCGTGGCGTATGTGGCCCTGGACCGCAACCTGTCGGCCCTGGAAATCCTCGAACCCATGCCGCGAACGCCCCAGATCGAGTATATGCTGGCTATCCTGTATGCCCGTAGGGGCGACGACCAGGCGGCGGTGCAGCACTATCTCAACGCCTGCGGCCAGGACCGCAGCTTCATCAGCCGCGGCAACCTGGATCCGGAGATCTCCGCGCTCGTCAAGCGCTACGATCTCCACAAGGATCCCGATGAGGATTGGGGCGACCTTATTCCTTAGATTTGATAACTATAATTACTATGAAAACCAGACTGTTACTATTATTGTCTTTTATCTGTTTCGCCTGCCAGCGACAGCCGCTTCCGGGCGACGGAGGCCAACTTACCGTCGACCTCTCCGGCATGGCAGCCACCAAGGCCATCACCAGCGCCAACTCCGCTGAAATGCAGGTCAACTCACTGAACCTGTATGTGTTTGATGCCAACGGCATGCTCGACCTCGCGCATGCCTGCACCTCCGAAGAACTGACTGCGCGCCAGGCGGTCATGGAGGTCAAGACCGGCCAGAAAACCATCTATGCCCTGGCCAACTTCCAGGGGACGCCGCTGGCGGAAGCCAATGCGTGTGCGACGTGCACGGAGCTGGAGCAGGTGGCCTTCGCGCTGGGCGACAACCGGCCGGACGGCCTGCTGATGACGGCCGAGGCGAACGCCACGGTCGCGTCCGGCAGCGGGGGCAGCGCCACGCTCGAGCTGACCCGCTCCGTGGCGCGCGTCGCGCTAGGCTCCGTGACCAACAGCCTGCCCGCGCCGTATGGCACGGTGCGGGTGCTGCGCGCCTTCCTCTGCAATGTGGTCGGCAACCAGAACGTGTCCGGCTCGGCCGCGCCGTCCGCCTGGCTGAACCGGAACGCCACGCCGGACAACGTTGAGGGGCATGTGATCGGGAAGGAAGGCTATGCCGCGCAGGAGCCGACACTGACCTACGCATCGCTGGATCAGGATGTTACCATGGGCTCGACCCACACCTTCTCCCAGAAGTACTTCTATGCTTTCCCGAATGCGCTGACCAATCCGAACAACGGCTTCAACGCCAGCTTTACCCCCACCGCGACGGTCCTGATGGTGGTCGTTCAGATCAAAAATGTGCCTTACTACTATCCCGTGCCGCTGATCCGAACGCTGGAACGCAACAAGGACTACAAGGTAGACCTGACCCTCATCGGCTTGGGCAATACGGAGGACCATCCCTTCGACAAGATTGAGAAGGCCAACCTTTCGGCGCAGGTCCGCGTCAGCGACTGGACGGACGGTGCCGTTTACACAGAATCCCTTTAATTTAAACAACTTAAAACAATGAAAACTAAATTCCTGTTTGTCTGCCTGGCCGTGTGCGGCCTGCTGTTTGTCTCCTGCAACAAAGAAACCCCTTCCGACCGCCCGGCTGTCGGCGATGTGGAGTTGTCTGTCCGTTTCGATACGCCGTCCACGAAAGTGAGCACGCAAAGCGCCTCCAACGAAAAAGCCATCCAGAATGTCCAGATCTTCGTTTTCCGGGCCGGTAGCGGCGCGGACGCGGGCAATCTGGAGATCGCCGCATCAGCCGGCTTCGACAGCCCCCTGGGCGTCACGAGCGGCACCTACAGCGGCATGACGGTGAAGTGCTCCACCGGCCAGCGCGAAATCTGGGCGGTGGTCAATGACTCCGAGGACCGCACCGCGGGTTCGGTGACGACCAAGTCGGAATTCCTGGCGCTTACGCACGAATTGCAGTATTCGACGGCTACGAAACTCCTGATGATCGGCCATTCGGGCACGGACGCGGCACCGGCCGTGACGCTCCATGAGGGCCGCGAGGAAATCAGCATCAGCGTCCGGCGCCTGGCCGCTTCCGTGATTCTGGAGAGCGTGAAGAACGATTTCAGCTCGCCGGCCTATCAGAAGGCGGACATGTTCCGGCTGGAGAACTGCTACCTGATCAACGTCCCTGCCCGGATCAATTTCGGCGAGACTTCCGAGCCGGCCGCCCTCCCGCAGGATCTTTGGTACGCCCGGCTGGCGGCCGAGACCGTCTCGCCCAAGGCCGACCTGATTTACGACAGCCTGGCCGGCCAGGTCGTAAATTACGGAACCTCCTACACGGTACCGCACGCGTTCTACACCTATCCCAACAATTGCGCGGTCAGCGAGGACGCCGTCTGGTGTGCGCGGGCCACGCTGCTTGTACTGGAGGCCTCGATCAAGTACGCTTCCGGCTGGGTGAAATACTATTATCCCGTCCAGCTGGGAGCCGGTCCGCTGCTGTCGAACCGCCAGTATAAGGTGAACCTGACCATTCACCGTCCCGGCTCGCTGGATCCCAACCATCCCGTCACTTTCGACGACGTGACGCCGGTGATCACCGTGACGGACTGGGAGACGGGCGACCGCTACGACCGGGATATCTAAACCAGGGAGCCATGGCCGCAATCTGCAATCATTTGGCGCGTGCCATCTTGGGGATGGCGGCGCTCCCGCTCCTGCTGGGCTGCAGCGTCAAGGAGGACCGGATCGAATGCCCCGTCTACGTGACCGTCCTGACGGACGAATTCGTCCGCCTGGGCATGAACGAAGGCCTGGTTTCCTTCTCGGACACGCATGTGTTCGACCGGGAGGACGTCAGTTTCCTGGCCATCCTGCGGAGTGGATACAAGCAGGCCTGCCCGCGCGAGTTTGCCCGGGCGGCCGTCTTCAGCGGCGCGGAGAATTACATCCTGGTTGAATCGGTGATGCGGGTGATTCCCGGCTGTCAGGCGGGGCTGCTTTGGGCGTATGGCGAGAGCTTTTCCGCCCAGTCGGACGAATACGTGATCGATGCGACCCCGCACAAGCAGTACTGCCTGGTGCAGTTCCTCTTCGACGATTCGCCGACGGCGGCTCCGGATTACCCCTGGCGCTTCCGGATCAAGGCCACCTGCTCGGGCCTGGACATCTACACGCTGGAGCCCCTGGAAGGGGAGTATTCGGCGAGTGTGGGCCCGAACGCGGTGGGGGAATGGTACGGCGTGATTCCCCGCCAGAAAGCGAACGACCTGCTGCTGGAGGTCTATCTGCCGAATTCCGACGGCGAAGGAGAAGGCCGGGTCGATTATGTGATCGACCTGGGCGCCAAGTTCGCGGAAATGGGTTACGACTGGACGGCCGAGGACCTGCGCGATGTGTCGGTGAAGGTGGGATTCGCTTCCGCCGAGATCACCGTGAGCGTGCAGGACTGGGAGGGGGACAAAACTTATGAGAACATTGAGATTTGATGGTATGAAAAGGATTAGACGATATTTGACGCTCCTTGCGGCGTGCAGCTGCCTGCTTTTGCCGGGCAGTTGCACGCCGGAAGGGCTGAATACCTTTTTCCCCGCGGACCAGGGCGCGGCGGACGGGCAGGAACGCTGGGTGGACCTGCCCCTGACGCTCGCGCCGGCGGACGACGGGGAGCCCGGGACGAAGGCGTCCCTGCTCAGGGACGTGGAGGCCCGCGGAAGCGGGGCTCTCGTGCTGGTGTTCCGGAGCGACACGCGCCAGCTGGCGACCTCCCGCTTTTTCCGGCAGGACGAGCTGGACAACCAGACGCTTGCTCCCCTCAGCCTGCGCGTGCCGCTGGCGATGTGCGATTTCTACATCCTGGGCAACCTGAATGCCATGCGCAAGTCGGACGGCGTCCCGGTGAACCTGCAGGACGCGCTGGGCGCCTCTTTCCCCATGGAGGAAACGTCCCTGGAGGCGTTGGCCTACCGGCTCGACGGGGGCGACCTGGTGACCGGCTACCGCCGGGAAACGTTCACGGACGTGGCTGCCTGCGGCATCCCGTACGCGCTGATCCGGAAAAATATCAACACGGCGAGCCTCGCGGGGGCCGGACAAGGCATTCCCGATGCGGACCGGTGCTGCCGGCTGTTCAGCAAAGTGACCGTCAGCATCGACCACGGCGCCTTCGACGGCGGCGGGGCGAACCCGGATTTTTTTGTCAATTCGCACCTGTATCTGCGCCAGGCGAACGGGCGGCTCCAGCCGTTCTCGAACGCGTCCCAGAAGGCCGCCGAAGCGGCCGACGTGCTGACGCAGAGCGATTACGATCCGGACATGTCTTCCACCAACGCTTCGGTGACGACCTTTAGTTTCTATGTGCCGGAGAACATGCAGGGAACCCTGCTGTCGGGGAATACGGACAGCCGCCTGAAGACCCGGGACGAGTTGATTGCCAGGAATTTGGGCGGCGTGGAGCCGTATCTGACCTACGTAGAGTTCTGCGGCCATCTGAACCCCGCGGCCGGTGGCTATGGGGGCGATGTGACCTACCGCTTCTATCTGGGGCGGGACAATTGTTCGAACTTCGACCTGGAGCGTGGGCGCGAGTACAAGGTGTCCCTGTCCTTCCGGGTGGGCAGCATCTTCGACCCGGACTGGCGCGTGACGCCGGACCTGACGGATTCGCGCCGGTTTGCGCTGACGGCGGACGCGGCCTTCCTAACGGACATCGGTACGGTGAACGACAGCCGCCTGGTGGCGGTACGCAAGTCGCGTCCCGGGGCGTTTTATCTTTATATGAATCCGCTCGGGGCGCTGGGGAGCACGAACCTGCTTCTGGGCAAGGACGCAAGCGTATCAACGGATTTCACGCCCGCCAGCCTGTCGGACTGCTCCTGGTATGGGGCCTTCCTGCAGGCGGGTACGGCGGACGCCAACTGGCTGGCCGACCACGGCATCAGCGCGAGCTGGGAGAAGGCCTCCGGGCGGCTCTCCTTCGCCGTGACGGATGCGGCGAAGTTTGAGGCCCGCAAGGCGGATCCCGCCCGGACCTTCACCCTGCGCCTGCTTCCGGGCGGCACGGTGACGGCGGATTTCCGCTTGGCGCTCTACGACGACCTGACGGTGTCGGTTGCCGACGGGAAGTCCCTGACGGACGAATTCTACCTCGGGCAGAAGCGGACCGTGACGGTGTCCGGCTTTGCCGGGAGCACCGTCAAGTACGCCGCGGTCCAGCCGGACTGCGGCGGGAAGAGCGGGAACCGGATGTGGAAGACCAGCGCCAGCGATGCGGCTCCGTTCCCGGGCTGTGCCCGGACCGCCGCCGGTACCCCGCTGCTGGACGTGCAGGATGCGGCTTATGCCGCGCAGTCCTACCTGGGTTCGCTGGATGTGTACGCCTTCTACCCGAACCGCTTCCAGCCGTCGCACGGCTGGGACTCCCGCACCGGCCAGATTGTCTTCTTCTCGGAAGACTGGCTGAATGACTCCGTCGAGGTCCCCGTCAGGATTTCCGAACCTTATCTGAAGACAGCCGTTTCGACGGACAATCTGGTGCTTCCTATCGACGGGACGCCTAGAACGGTTACGAAGTTCGGGTATATGGATTTCGGCGGGAACAACTACCTGGATCTGGCTTCCTTTGACGATACGCTGTATGAGAATTACCTTGCGTTTACGGCCGCTCCCACCGGCGGATGCGGGGAATGCATCGGGGTGAATTATGTCACGTCCAACGTGTACTGCCGGAAAACGACGTATAGCGGCGGGGGAGATTTGCTGACGCTGAATTACAACAACCGTGGCGTCACGACCATGACCGCGGCGGCAGCCCCGACTTTGTATGTCAATGCGAACAGCAGGACGGGCTTGTATTCCGGCCACGTCTTTCAGCAGCGGTGCCAGTTCTCGAAACCTTTGCTGGGGATGATTTCTACGCAGAGCGGTAGCGGATTTGTGCAACCTGGAACTGATTCCGTGTTGAATATCTGGGGCTATTTCTCCTCCGGCTATACGCATGGAAAGAATCTGGATGTGTTGAACGAGGACAGTAAGATCCATCTTTATATTCAATACAACTTCGTGGGCTCTGACCTGTCGACAACGCAGCTGGCCTGGGAAGGGGCGAAAACCACGTATACATCGTCGCACCATGAGACGTTCGGGCCCGTTTGGGATGTGGAGACGGTCCAGGAGGATACCGGCAAGGGCGGGGTGATGAGCTGGACGTATGACGAGGCGCACCAGGCGAAAAAGGACAGTTACAACGAGCCGGTGCCCGGCGGACTGCTGATTCCTTACGGACCGCAGACCGTCCGTTTTGAGTATAGCAACCGATGGGAGACAGGGCGGACGATGTATGAGTCCATGGAATTCAAGCTGCATTATGATGTCGAGTGGGTCCTGTTTATCGGAGCCACCGTATACTATGCCGCCGAGTTGCACCTGGTCACTCCGAAGCACGCCAAGTATCTCAAGGCGATGGCCGCGCAGGTCAACCAGGCGGGGCGTACGTTCATGACGCAGTTCGGCGGGGGAAACTATTGGACAAGCCAGTTTAATATCAGCATGGCTTACGGCAAGGCGAATATGGGCTATTCAAGTGCGGAGTACAATGTTGTTTATTCTCCGTCTCCAGGCCATTTCCCCCTGCGTAACTTCCTGACGTCGTATGTTACGGCAGGAACCCCGTTATGGACACAGGGCATCCTTAACAAGGTCCTGGCCGGACAGTCGGAGCCGGTGGATTATACCTTGTTCCCGCGATACCTGATCGTTTCCAATCTACCGGAGGTAAACACCCAAGGCGTTCCGATTTATTATGCTTCCGACGCCCAGTTTGGGACTTTGCTCGGCTATTGGAAGGGGCCTTCCGGCGCTGCGATCAGGCAATACCTGCAAGGTGTCCGCGTGCAGGTCGACGAGAATTTCACTTCTTATTAATCCTGAAGAGAGGGACGTCCCCTGCGGGGCGTCCCTCTCTTTTTTGACTTTATTTGGTGATGACGATGTGGTCCCTGTTTCGGGACATTTGATCGGTTTTGTGGTTGTGGATCAGCCATTCGAAGTAGATCTGTCCGCAATAACCGTTCTTGAAGGCGTTTTTCATGCGGGTGGTGTAGACTTTCGTGTGCCGTTCCCGCAAGTCGTTGAGGTTGACTTTGATGGGATCGTCGCCCTCAAAGGCATGGGATGGAAGCGTGTGGGTCCTCAGCCAGCGGAATCCGGGCCAGAGGCCTATCAGGTCCTGGTAGGTATAGGATAGATACCAGGGCTTGGCGTTGTCAATCACGCCTTCTTCGTTTGTCAGGGGCTGCCCGTTGCCGTTTTCGTCCGTGCGGAAAAGGGCGGCGGTGAGAAGCGCATAGGCGACTTCGCCGTCCTGCAAGGTGGCGTTGAGGGGGACGGGGACGAGTTCGAAAGTGGGAAGCTCTTCCCAGCTCGCCCCGGCGGGGAAGGGCTTGAGCAGGTGGAATTCTTCTTTTTGGCCGCAGGCCGTATGGATCATCTGGTGGAGTTCGCCGTCGACGCGGAACTTGATGGTCTCGATGGGGATGTAGGCCTTGGAGGTCGCCTGGAAGGAGATTTCCTTGCGGGAGGCGCCGTCGCCGTTCCAGAAGGTGATGGTGGATTCGCCTTCGGCCACCCATTCCAGGTGGTAGCGGGTGTGGTCGGCGCCGTCCTGGACGATGTTGATGCAGCGGGAGGACGAGGCGGCGTTGACGCCTTCGAAGCCGGCCGCGTCGGAGTAAAAGCGGAACTCCAGCTGGTTGCGGCCGTCGGGGAGGATGTTCGGTACCATGGGGTCGAGCTTCCAGTAGCCGAAGTAGAAGGCGTCCTGCTTCCAGATCCCCTCGAAGGTGTAGAGGGAATCCGGCTCGTAGCCCTGCTCCCGGTCGAGCAGTGTCACGGAGAACTCCGCACCTTTTAGGCTCACTTCCAATGGGTTGGATGTGTTGCGGGCGAGGGGGTTGTTGGGGTCGCAGGATAGGATGCTGGCTGCGCAAAGGATGCCGGCAGCCGCGGCGGCAAGGGTTGAAATGTTTTTCATTTTTTTGCGTTTTGGTCAATACTCAAAGTTAGCTATTTTTCTCGAAATAAACTAACTTTGTCCTCCGTATGAGCCGCGAAAAAGCATATCTGGAGCGTGTGGGCCTGCTGGTGGGCGAGGATGTCCTCGCACGCCTCGGCGAGGTGCGCGTGCTGCTGTTCGGCGCCGGAGGCGTCGGGAGCTGGTGCGCCGAGGGGCTGGTCCGCTCGGGCGTGCGGCATCTCACGCTCGTGGACGCGGACGTGATCAGCGAGAGCAACGTGGGCCGCCAGCTGATGGCGACGCCGCGCACGGTCGGCCAGGTGAAGGTCGAGGCGCTGCGCGACCGTCTGCTGGAGGTCGCCCCGGATGCCGAGATCACGGTGTATCAGAAGATCTTCTCCGCCGAGACGGCCGATGAATTCGCGATGGCGGGGTACGACTACATCCTCGACGCCATCGATTCGCTCAAGGACAAGGGCGAGCTCATCCTGCGTGCGACGCGCACGCCGGCGAAGTTCTTCTGCTCGATGGGCGCGGCCTGCAAGGTGGATCCGACGCAGGTGAAGGTGGGGGAGTTCTGGAATGTCCGGGGCTGCCCGCTGGGCGCGGCCCTGCGCAAGAAATTCAAGCAGAACCATACCTGGCCGGGACGCAAGTTCCGCTGTGTGTACGATGAGGAGGTGCTGCCCAACCGGGGCGGCGAGGGTAAGGCGGAGACCGACCTGTTCAACAAGGCGCAGATCAACGGCGCGCTGGTGCACATCACCGCGATGTTCGGGATGACGCTGGCCGGCCTTGTGATCGAAGACGTTTACCATCAAATCGTTGGGTGATGGAAGTGCTGGACGTCCGGAAAGGGGAGCACGTGGCCCTGGTGGGGCCGAATGCCTCCGGCAAGAGCCGCCTCGCGTCCGCATTTGCCGGCCGCGCCGGCGCGAAATTCATCACCTTCCGGGACTCCTACGGGAGCTACGGCGACCGCAATTTCTTCATGCAGCAGCGCTGGAACCTCTTCACCCTGGAGAACGACGCGCCGTCGGTGGGCGACCGACCGCTGGTGACTCTTTCTTCTGGCGAACTGCGCAAATACCAGCTCCGTCGCGCCCTGGAGAGCGGAACGAAAGTGCTCGTGATCGACAATCCCTATATCGGACTCGATCCGCAGGCGCGGAAGGACCTGACCCGCCAGTTGACCGAGCTGTCCGCCACGACGACGCTGGTGCTTGTGTTGTCCCGCGTGGCGGAGATCCCGCCGTTCATCACGCACGTCGTACCCGTCGCGGACGGGCAGATGGGGGAGAAAGTGCCCCTGGAGGCCTACCTGGACGCTGTCCTGCCGCCGGCCGTCATCCGCATGCGCGGCGTGACCATCTCCTATGGCGAACGGATGATCCTGGACGCGCTGGACTGGACGGTCCGCGAGGGCGAGCACTGGGCGCTGACCGGCGCCAACGGCAGCGGCAAGAGCACGCTGCTGAGCCTGATCTGCGCCGACAATCCCCGGGCCTATGCCTGTGATATAGAGCTCTTCGGCCGGCCGCGGGGGAGCGGGGAGACCATCTGGGACATCAAGCGCAACATCGGCTACGTGAGCCCCGAGCTGCACCGGGCCTTCCAGGTGGACGCCCCGGCGCTGGACATCGTGGCCAGCGGCCTCTTCGACACCGAGGGCCTGTTCCGGCATCCTTCAGGCGAGCAGTATGCCTGCGCCCGCCGCTGGATGGCGGAGTTCGGCATCGAAGATCTGGCAGAGACGCCCTTCCTGCGGCTCTCCAGCGGGCAGCAGCGCCTTTGTCTGGTGGCACGCGCCTTTGTCAAGGATCCGCGGCTCTACGTGCTCGACGAGCCGCTCCACGGCCTCGACGAGCCCCAGCGCCGCCGCGTCAAGGCCCTGCTGGACCGCTTCTGCGGCGCCCCCGGCAAGACCCTCCTGATGGTCACCCACTATCCCGAAGAATACCCCGCCTGCATCGACCACAGCCTGACGCTGTAAATGGGGGAGCTACTGTCCTATGAATACTTAAGTGCGAGTAGCCTGTCCTAAAATAGGCAGGCTACTCGCAGTGGATCAGAAAACTCAATGACTGTCCAATAGATTTGCGGCTTCAGCATATGAGATTCCGCAGACGCGGGCAATTTGCGTAACGTCTGCGCTGAATCTGAATCGAATCTGCCGGGCAAGTTCCGACTGTTCCTTCTCATTCAATTCATCAAAAGAGGTTTTTTGAAACAGGCTTCGGTACAAATCCGGAAGGACAGCCAGGATGGCCTGATCCCGGATGGCAGGGCAGTTGTTTGCCGCAGTCTCGATTCGCTTCTTTGCTTTGGATGATTTGTGCTTTAGCGGAAAAAAAGTATATTTGTTCTGTTATGTTTGACGTTACCCTGATTTCCGACACCATGGAGGGCGGTATCCGCAAGGCCGCCTTCCTGACCTGCGACGCGGTCTGCTCGCAGCAAATCGATATTGAACTGGACGGCGAGACCGTCCGCAGCGTCCGCTACACCGGCGGCTGCCACGGCAACACGCAGGGCGTCGGTGCCCTGGCCGTTGGGATGAAGAAAGACGATGTCATTACCCGGCTGGCAGGCATCAATTGCAAGGGCCGCGGCACCAGCTGCCCGGACCAGCTCGCCCGGGCGTTGAAAATGCTCTAACCCATGGTCCCGGTCAGTTCTCTCGCCATGATGGCCGTCTGTGCCCTGGCGGGCATCGCCGCGCCCGTCGCGCTGGCCTGGTGGCTGGTCAAAAAGCATCACGCCAGGCTCGGCACCATCCTGGTCGGCGCCGGCGTGTTCTTCGTCTTCGCGCTGCTCCTGGAGCCCATTCTGCACCAGGCGGTGTTAAAGGGGCCCTACGGCACAGCGATCACGGGAAACACCTGGTACTATGCGCTTTATGGCGGTCTCGCGGCAGGGCTGTTCGAGGAGACCGGCCGTTTCCTCGGCATGAAGTTCCTCCTGAAGAAGGAGCCAACCGGCGCCCTGCCGGCTGTCGCCTACGGCGCCGGCCACGGCGGCATGGAGATGCTGATGATCTTCGGTATCACGATGATTTCCAATATCGTCGTTTCGCTGATGATCAACGCCGGGCAGGTCGATACCATCCTCTCCGCCGTCCCGGCCGAAACGCGGGAGCAGGTGGAGGCGCAGTTCGCGCAGCTGCAGGACCTGCATGCCGGCCAGCTTCTGCTGGGTCTGTGGGAGCGCATCTCCGCCCTCATCCTCCAGTTGGGCCTGTCCATAATCGTCTGGACGGCGGTCCGCAAGGGCGGCAAATGGCTTTGGCTCTTCCCCGCCGCCATCCTGCTGCATGCGCTGGTGGACGGCTGTGCTGTTGTGCTTTCCAAGTCCGTGATTGCCAGCGCTGTGGAGATCATTGTCTTTAGCATGGCTGTCGCCATTGGTGCGGCCGGCTACATGCTTGCCAGGAAGCTATGAATATCCTGCTCGAACAGATGATGGCGCACGCCGACCCCACGCAAGTGGCCGGCCTGGCGCGCTTCTTCAAGACCGGCCCCGGCCAGTACGGCGAGGGCGACAAGTTTCTGGGGATCAAGGTCCCCGTGACGCGCGCCGTCGTCAAGGAATGCTGGAAGCAGCTGGACTTCCCGGCGCTGGAGGCGTGCATCGAAAGCGAATTCCACGAAGTGCGGCTCGCGGCGCTGCTCGCGCTGGTAGAAATATACAAACACGCAAAAAGATTCCGGGCCAAGCCCGGAATGACTGGCATCTCCCAGCAGGCGTGCGTCGATTTCTACCTCGCCCACACCGGCCGCATCAACAACTGGGACCTGGTGGACCTGTCATGCTATCCGTTACTGGGCGAATGGCTGCTGGACAAGGACCGCTCCCTGCTCTATGAGCTCGCGCGCAGCGGCAAGTCGCTCTGGGAGCAGCGCATCGGCATGGTCAGCACCATGACCTTCATCCGCCACGGGCAGCTGGAGGACACCTTCGCCATCGCGGACATCCTCCTGCACCACCCGCACGACCTCATCCACAAGGCCGTCGGCTGGTTGCTCCGCGAAGCGGGAAAGAAGGACAAGGCCGCGCTGGTGGCCTACTTGCAGCCCCGCTATCAAGGGATGCCTCGCACGATGCTCCGCTACGCCATCGAGAAATTCCCGGAGGCCGAGCGGCAGCTTTACCTGTCCGGCCATGCCCACTGAGAAACATCCCTTCGAGCCCTTCCTGCCGCCGGAGGCGCGTATGCTCTTCCTCGGCAGCTTCCCGCCGCAGCCGCACCGTTGGAGCATGCCATTCTACTATCCTAATTTTAGCAACGACTTTTGGCGGATCCTCGGTCTGATCTTCTTTGAGGATAAAAACCATTTCTGCCTCCCCGGCGAAAAGCGCTTTGACGAGGCGGCCATCCGCGCTTTCTGCGCGCAGGAGGGCCTAGCCTTCTACGACACTGCCTGCGAGGTCCGGCGCCTGAAGGACAACGCCTCCGACGCCTTCCTGGAAGTCGTTACGCCCACGGACATCCCGGCGCTGCTCCGCCGGATTCCGAAGTGTAAAGCGCTGATAACCACCGGCCAGAAAGCTGCCGAGGTGGTCGCCGCGGCCTTCGGCTGCGGGGTGCCGGCGGTCGGGGAGAGCCTGCTGTTGGAGATCGGGGAAGATGGGATAGTCATGCCCGGCAGTAAAACCGCTGTCATGCCCGGCACCGACCGGGCGTCTCGAACCCTCCGATTCTGGAGGATGCCTTCATCTTCCCGCGCCTATCCTTTGGCCCTGGAGAAGAAGGCCGAAGCTTATCGGCGGCTGTTCTCCTGCGAGTAGCCTGCTCTTTTTATGACAGGCTACTTGCAAAAATGGCCATTTTTGCGAGTAGCATGTATGTTATTAAGCAGGCTACTCGCACTTTGAATGTCTGTGCGGGGAATTAGGCCCTTTCCCGGGGAAATGCGGCTGGGTTACGCCGCGAGGACGGCGTCGGCGAGGGCTTCAAGGGCAGGGAGGTCGGCGTCCTGCAGGCGGCTGCGGATGGTGACCTTCTCTCCGACGAGCTCAACGTCTTTCATTGCGGAGAGCATCTCCGTCATCACGCGGCCGGCGCTGGGCGCCCAGCTGCCGTTCTCGATGACGGCCGCGCGACGCTTCTGCCAGCCCTTGATCTGCAGGTGCCAGAGGAAGTCGTGCATCGGCGGGAAGAGGCCGGCGTCGTAGGAGGACGCCGCGACGACCAACGTGCCGTAGCGGAAGGCATCTTCGATGGCTTCGCCGAGGTCGTCGCGGGTCAGGTCGGACGTGGCCACCTTCGGGCAGCCCTTGTCCCGAAGCATCTGGGCGAATTTCTCAGCCGCTTCGGCCGTGCCGCCGTGGATGGAGGCGTACGCCACGAACACGCCCGGCGTCTCGACGCCGTAGCTGCTCCAGATTCCGTACAGGCGCAGGACCTCGTCGAGCGTGTCGCGCAGCATCGGTCCGTGCAGCGGGCAGACCGTCTGCACGCCCAGCGGGGCGACCTTCGCGAGCACGCGCTGCACCTGCGCGCCGTACTTGCCGCAGATGTTGAAATAGTAGCGGCGGGCCTCACAGGCCCAGTCCGTCTCGGGCGTGCACCAGAGGCCGCCGGTCTGCGCCAGGGCGCCGAATTTTCCGAAGGCGTCGGCGCTGAAAAGCACTTTCTCCGTCTGCTCGAAGCTCATCATGACTTCCGGCCAGTGCACCATCGGTGCCAGCAGGAACTGCAGGGTGTGCGCGCCCAGCGGGAGCGTGTCGCCCTCGCCGACCGCGCGTGTGCGGCCTTCCAGTTTCACGCCCGGGAAGAACTGCGGGAGCATCTTGATGGCCTGGGCCGTGGCGACGAGCGTCAGGGAAGGATACTTCTCCAGCAGCGCCGCGGCGCAGGCGGAATGGTCGGGCTCCATGTGGTGGACGATGAGGTAGTCGGGCGTCCGGCCGGAGAGGGCCTCCTCCAGGTTCCGCATCCAGGCTTCGCCCGTGCGGCCGTCGGAGCTGTCCAGCACGGCGATTTTCTCATCCAGGATGATATAGGAGTTGTAGGACATCCCCTCGGGGACATCGTACTGGCTTTCGAAAAGGTCAAGGTCGTTGTCATCCACGCCGATGTAGCGGATGGCGTCGCTGATGGGTTGAATCATGGGGTTATTGTTTTATGTTTATTCTTTGACTTTCGCCTGGGAAATATTGATGATGAAGTCGCCGAGTTTCTCCAGCTCGGAGACGATGTCGATATAGAACACGCCCGTCTGGTAGTTGTAGTCGGGATTCTCTTCGATGTTGACGATGTGCTCCTCGCGCAGGGTGTTGCGGCACTCGTTGATGTGGTCCTCCGCGTGCTCCGCGTTGGTGATGTCCTTGAGCGTGCCGTACGGGGCCTTCAGGTTCTCCAGCATGGCACGATACGCCTCGTCCACGTTGTCCAGCATGCGGTTCAGGCGGGCGATCAGGTCCTCGTCGAAGAACTTGCCATGGGTGCGGGCGCGCTGCAGCATCCTGGAGATGCTCTCGCCGGAATCGCCCAGAGACTCCATCTCGCCGATGATCTTGTACATGCCCTTGATGCGCATCGAGGAGCGCTCGGAGATCTCGCCGCGCGAGACCTCGTTGAGATAGCTGGCGATCTCCCGCTCGATGTTGTCGGTGATCTCCTCGTATTTGACCAGCTTGGCGCGGGCTTCCTCGAAGCGGTCGGCATCCTGCTCGTTGATGGCGTTCCGGATGTAACCGAAGCCCTTGTAGCAGATCTCGCCGAAGTAGATGATCTCCTTGTTGGCCTCCTCCAGCGAGAGCTCCGCCGTCGAAAGCGGGCCGCCGGAGATGTACTTGAGACGGTACACCTCGCCTTCGCCCTCCCGGGTCGGGAAGATGGCCGTGACCAGCTTCTCGATGAGCGGGATGAACCAGACCAGGATCAGGACGTTGGTGACGTTGAACAGGGTGTGCATCGTACACACGCTGTACAGCAGGGAAGTGCTGATGACCTCCGCGTTCGAGCTGTCGGTCAGGTCGGCCGTGTTGGGGTCGGGCAGGCCGAAGAGCGTCACGATGCTGCCCACGAGCCGGAGGAAGAACGGGAAGATGCAGAGGACCCAGAACACGCCGAACAGGTTGAAGACCGTGTGCGAGAAGGCCGTACGCTTGGCGGCCACATTACCGACGGAGGCGGCGATGTTGGCCGCGATCGTGGTGCCGATATTCTCGCCCAGGATCATCGCCGCCGCCAAGCGGAAGGGGATGACGCCCGTGGTCACGAGGATCATGATGATGGCCATCGTGGCGGCGGAGGACTGGAAGCAGACGGTCATTACGATACTGATCATCAGGAAGATGGCGATCGACCAGCCGCCCAGGTCGGTCCAGGCGTGCACGAAGCCGAGCTTCTCCGGGGTGATGAGCACCTGCGCGGTGGCGCGCAGCTGCGCGAAACCGATGAAGAAGAGGCAGAAGCCGATGATAATCTCGCCGATGTCCTTGGTCTTCTGCGCTTTCTTGCCCCTCAGCAGGAAGCCGATGAGGAAGAGCGGAAAGGCGAAATCCGCCATGTTGAAGGAGAAGCCGAACACCGCCATGATCCAGGAGGTGACCGTCGTGCCGATGTTCGCGCCCATGATCACGCCGATGGCCTGTCCGAGCACGAGCAGCCCTGCGTTGACGAAGCTGACCACCAGGATGGTCGTGGCTGTGGAGGACTGGATGGCGGCCGTGACGCCCATACCGGTGATGATCTGCTTGAAGGGATTGGAAGTCATCGAGGCGAGGAACGAACGGAGTCCGTCGCCGGCTACTTTCTGAAGACCGCCGCTGAGCAGGCTCAAACCAAAAAGGAAGAGTGTTACTGCCCCAAGCAGCGTAAGAATCTGGAGAATCATTCGGGAGTTTGGGTTTTATTACGCAAAAATAGCAAAAAACTGCAGTATTTTTATACCTTTGCAGCACTAACTAACTAAAATATGAACCATCGTTTTCTGCTACTCTCAAGTCTGGCGATGCTGTTGTTGTCTGTCTCCTGCACCCGCAGCGAGTACGACCCGTCCAACCGCATCAACAAGGAAATGACTTTGTTCGGGGAGGAGATCTACGTCCCCGTCGGCCAGGTCGGCCCGGTCACTGTCAAATCGCTGCTGAGCTCGAGCAAAACCATCGGAGATCTGGTCAATACCCTGTTGAAGGAGGAGTCTGACGGCACGTTCTACGTAGAGAGCGATGATGCGATCTATGCGTACAACGCTTATCGTCAGGCGCTGGAGATCCCCGATTCGTCCCAGCCGTACCACTGGGACATCGGCTCGCAGTCCGGCTCCGTCGCCTCGACGGCGTCCCTGCTGCGCATGGTCAACATGGGCTTCGTGAACCAGCATCTGACCCTCTACGTCTTGAATCCGATCACGGCGTCCCTGGTCCTGAATACCGACATCTGGGTCCGCTGCACGAACAGCGCCTATGTGGAGACGTATTCGAAGGAGTTCAAGATGGAGGATTACAACCTGAAGAGCAGCTACTCCGAGATTCCCATCGTCAAGCTGGACCTGCCCGCCGACCTGACGGACATGGTCTCCCGTGTCGAGTTCAATGACCTGACGCTGGATCTTCCGGCGAAGGTGGGAGACAAGATCCGTACGTCGGATGACGCCAAGTATTCTTTCGGCGCCCAGTACAAGGCCAATCCCGCCCCGACCGAGAATTTCTCCTTCGCCCAGGCGTTCTCGCTTTCGAACCTGAACGTGCCCCTGGGCAAGTTCAAGCTGCACAAGTGCGTGCTGTCCTTCGACCTGGAGAATACGCTCCCGTTCGACGTGACGGTCAGGAGCATCAAGCTCATGAACAAAAAGGGAGATTACATCACGGATGTCGTCTTCTCCTCGGATATCAAGATCATGGGCGGCAAGCCCGGTGCTCCGGCCGTGACCCCGGTCGAGCTCCAGGTAGAGGCGCTGGAGGGGACCATCCCCGACATTGAGGGCGTTGCGGTTGACGTGAAGATCGCATACTCTCCGAGTGTCGGCGCGGTGCCGCTGTCTTCCGCGATGGGCCTTTCGTTGAAATCCGCTTCCGTCAAGCTCCACGGTGGCATAACCCTCTTCGGCAAATGAAAAAGATCATCCTCTATATAGCGCTCTTCCTCAGCGCCGGGACGCTCCTGCACGGGCAGGTGTACCAGCAGGGTTTCTTCCTGAAAGACTACCGTCCCATCTACCGCATCAATCCGGCCCTGTTCCCGGACAGCGACTTCATCGGCGGCTTCGAACTGACCCGCAACAAAGTCCAGAATTACGGTGTCTCCACTTTCTATTATCCCACTGACGACGGCCTGGTGTCGGGCCTGAACGAGTCCGTGTCCGCCGACCAGTTCCTGAGCCGCGTTTCTGACATCGTCGCGCGCCAGGGCGAGGTCGGTCTCAACCTGTTCTCCTACGGCATCCGCCGCGGCAACGGATATCACAGCTTCGAGATCGGCTTCCGCCTCCCGACCACCATTTCGGCGCCCAAGGGCATCTTCGAGCTCCTGAAGCGCGGTACCGTGGAGAACCAGTACGATCTGAGCGACCTCGGCGTCCAGTACAAGGCCTATGTCGAACTCAGCTACGGGTACGGCTACAAGCTCAGCGACATCGTCTCCATCGGCGGTCGCGCCAAGGTGCTGCTCGCGCTTCACGGCATGTCCTACCGTTTCACGGAGCTCGACGTGCAGAAGTCCGACGCGGGCTACACCATCTATTCGCGGGCGGAGCTGGACCTGCCCAGCCGCTTCTATAAGATCGACGGTTTCCCTGATCAGGACATCAACCTGTCGGACATCCACTCCAGCTTCAAGTTCCCGAGGCCAACGGGCGGCGGCGCCGCCTTTGACCTGGGTGTGGCCGTGACGCCGAACGAGTACCTGACCCTGTCCGCTTCCATCCTCGACCTGGGTGCCCTGGCCATGCACTATGGTAACGCAGCGGTTTCCACCGGTTACCAGTATTTCAACGGCCTGGATCTGTCCTATGACGACCTGAACAAGAATGGCCTGACCAACAAGGCCTTGGAAATCGGGAAGAAGTTCCTGGACGGCCTGCGGCCGCGCCTGCGCTACAACAAGTGGCGCTTCGAGCCGCTGCCGTTCACGGCCAACCTCGGCATCCGCTACACGCTGCCGAACTTCGATCAGCTGCGCATCGGCGCCATTGCCCAGTACACGAACTACAAGTATTCTCCGTACTGGGAGACGCGCCTGGGTGCGGATTACACCCCGTTCAAGTGGCTGGACCTGACCGCTTCCTTCGGTCGCGGCACCTACGGCTTCCTGTACGGATTCGGCATTTCCGTCCACGTGTCCCGCTTCCAGGTGTATTACGGCTTGGAGACCGGCACGTGCGGAACCCAGAAGGAAACAACCAGCTTGATCGACCCGACGCACAGGACCTGGTCGATCGGCCTGACCTACGATTTATAAAGAATAGGGAAGGGCGCCGGTCTCACCGGCGATCCATACGATGTCACCAGCCCCGAACCGGTAATCCGGTTTGGGGTTTGTGATAAATTCCCCGTCGTGCAGGACGCTGATGACCATGCAGCGGTACTGGCGCATGTTGACCTCGTGCAGGACCTTCCCACACAGGAAGGAGTCCTCGCTGAGCGTGACCGGGATCACCTCAAAGCCCTGCTCAGTGAGCGGAGTGGGCTGGGCGTCCGACTGCGAGAGCATGGCGCGAAGCGCGTCGATCTGGGTGGTGGTGCCGACCGCTAATAGCTTGTCGTACGGGAAGATGCGCATGTCACCTGAAGGAATGGTGATGCTTTGCGAGCCGCGCTGGATCTTGATCAGGTTGGCACCCGTCTCGGCGCGGAAGGGGATCTCCTTGAGCTGCTTGCCGATGAAGATGGAGTCCGGCGAGACGTCCAGCAGCTCCAGGTGCACGTCGTAGCCGGCCATCTTTTTGCGGACGGAGTTCGTGATTGGATGGCGCTTGCGCTCGGCCTCCTCTTTCTCGTTGAGGTTGTCCAGGAAGCGCTGCTCCAGGGCGGAGTAGCGGTGTATCGTGCTGCGCGAAGCGATCACGAAGACGAAGCCGCCGACGATGATGAGCACGACCGCCCAGCCCGCCAGGTCGAAGTGGTTGGCGATGACGCTGAGGATCATGGAGATAGCGAGGAACGTGCGGGTCAGCACGAGGCCCGCGAGGGGCCATTTGTTGGCGTTCTTCTCCGCCAGCAGCTTGGAGGCGTGGGCGTTGATGGAGCCTGAGCTGATGGCCATGCCATAGAGGAAGGGGGACATCACCAGCAGCGTCACGGCGACCAGCACGAGGTTGTGGATGAACGGCGTCCAGTCGGGGAAGAGGCGCGTGGCCAGCGGCTCCAGGAACTGCTTGGAGCCGATCATGATGGCGACGATCACCACGCCGTAGAGCACGATGCGCAGGAAGTAGGCGCGCAGGAGCTTCTTCCACTCGCTCTGCTCGACGGCCGTGGAGCGGGACTTCTGCTCCGGCGCGTCCAGGCGGGCGATCCACCGCTCCGGCAGGAGCTTGAGCAGGCCGCCGTAGGCCGGCTCGGCCAGCTTGATCATGTACGGGGTGGTGAAGGTCGTGATGACGGACACGGCGATGATGACCGGGTAGATGAACTGCCGCATGACGCCGAGCGTCACGCCCACGCCCGCGATGATGAAGCCGAATTCGCCGAGCTGCGCGAGGCTGAAGCCCGTGTGGACGGCGTTGCGCAGGCCGCCGCCGGTCATCAGGATGCCGGCGCCGGCGAAGAGGATGTGGCTGAGCATCACCAGCAGGGTGATGATGAGGATCGTGAGCCAGTGTTCTGCGATGACGGCCGGGGCGACCATCATACCCACGGAGACGAAGAAGATGGCGCCGAAGAGGTCCTTGATCGGGGAGACCAGGCGCTCAATGTGTTCACTTTCAATGGTCTCGGCGAGGATGGAACCCATCACGAAGGCGCCGAGCGCGGAGGAGAAGCCGACGGCCTCCGCGAGGGCGACCATGCCGAAGCAGAGGCCGATGCTGACGATGAGCAGGATCTCGTCGTTGAGGAAGCGGCGCGCCCGCTTGAGGACGGACGGGATGACGTAGATGCCCACCAGGAACCACAGGATGAGGAAGAAGGCCAGCTTCGCGAGGTTGAAGAGCATCTCGCCGCCGGCGAACTGGTGGGAGACCGCCATTGTGGAGAGGAGGACCATGAGCAGGATCGCGATCAGGTCCTCGACCACGAGGGTGCCGAACACCATCCCGGCCCAGGGGCGCCCTTTCAGGCCCATGTCGTCGTAGGACTTGAGCACCACCATCGTGGAGGACATCGACAGCAGACCGCCCAGGAAGATGCTCTCCATGGCCGTCCAGCCCATGGCCTGGCCGGTCACGAAGCCCAGCACGAACACGCCCAGGAACTTGCTTCCGGCCGTGACGAGGGCGCTGCTGCCCACCTTGAGCAGCTTCTTGAAACTGAATTCCAGACCCAGACCGAACATCAGGAAGATGATGCCGATCTCGGACCACTGGTGGACCGTCTCCTCGGAGGTGATCCCCGGGAACCACGAGATGTGCGGACCGACGAGGAAGCCGGCTAGGATGTAGCCCAGGATGAGCGGCTGCTTGAGGGCCTTGGATATGATGGTGAAGGCGCCGGCGGACACAAGAATCACCGCCAGGTCGCGCACGAGGTTCAGTTCATCGGACATATGTAGGGCAAAATTACGAAAAAATACCTATATTTAAAGACTAAAACCACACAATGCAATGAGAAACCTATCTTCTGTCCTATTGCTCGCGGCCGCACTCTTCCTGGCCGCATGTACGGGAAAACCCTATGAAATCAAAGGCGGACAGGTGATTGTCCGCGTCGCCGACCCGCTCCCGGGCGCCGCTTCCGTGGTGTGCCTGCAGGTGGCCGGGCCGGAACTCGTCCGCGTGTCGGCCAGCCCGGACGGGGTGCTGCACGAGCGGACCAGCCTCGTGGTGGTCCCGCAGGCCCGCTTCCGCGACTTCAAGGTCTTCGAGGAGAACGGGGAAGTGTGCGTCCGCACCTCCGCGCTCACGGCCGCCGTCAGCCTGACGGACGGCGCCGTCCGTTTCCTGGACCCTTCGGGAAATGAGCTCCTGGGCGGCTCCCGCATGGCGTTCGCGCCCACGGAAGTGGAGGGCAAGTCGGCTTTCTCCACCCGCGTGAGCTTCGATTCGCCCGCCGACGAGGCCTTCTACGGCCTGGGCCAGCACCAGAGCGGCGAGTTGAACCACAAGGGCCGCAGCGAGGAGCTTTTCCAGTACAATACGAAGGTCAGCCTGCCGATGGTGGTCTCCACGCGCGGCTACGGCCTGCTCTTCGACGCCTATTCCTACAGCCGCTGGGGCAATCCCGAGCCGTACCGCCAGCTGGGCGAGATGTTCACCATGTACGGGAAGGACGGCAAGACGCCCGGCCTGACGGGCACCTACACGCCGGCCCGCGGCAAGGCGCTGGTGCGCCAGGAGGACAGCCTCTATTTTGAGAATGAATGGGCCATCCGCAACCTGCCGGAGGTCCCCCTGCAGGGCGCAACGGTCGTCTATGAAGGCTATCTCGAAGCGCCACAGACGGCTGATTATCAGTTTATTCAGTACTATGCCGGCTTCCAGCGCACCGTGATCGGCGGGCAGGAAGTGATGGCGCGCCGCTGGCGCCCGGCATGGAACCCTAACAGCTATAAGTTCACGGCCCACCTCGAGGCCGGGCAGAAGGTGCCTGTGCGGGTGGAGTGGGAGCCGGACGGCGGCGTGTCCTACCTGGGCCTGCGCGTCGCGCCGCTGCAGGCCGCAGGGGATGCGGAGCGCCTGGCGTTCGCCTCCGAGTTCGAGCCGCAGCTGGACTTCTGGTTCATCGGCGGCGGCAGCCACGACGCCGTGATCCGCGGCTACCGGCAGCTGACGGGCAAGGCCCCCGTGATGCCCAAGTGGGTGCTGGGCTTCTGGCAGAGCCGGGAGCGCTACAGCACGCAGGATGAGCTCGTGGGCACGCTGCGGCAGTTCCGCGAGCGCGGCATCCCCGTGGACAACATCGTCCAGGACTGGCAGTACTGGCTGGACGACCAGTGGGGGAGCCACGAGTTCGATCCCGCCCGCTATCCCGATCCCGAGAAGATGCTGGACGACGTGCATGCGATGCACGGCCGCTTCATGATCAGCGTCTGGCCGAAATTCTATACCAATACCGATCATTACAAGGAGCTGAAGGCCGCCGGCTATGCCTACACGCATGCCGAGGAGGACGGCCTTGTGGACTGGCTCGGCCACGAGCAGAGCTTCTATGACGCCTACGCCGAAGGCGGGCGCAAGATGTTCTGGCGGCAGATGGACGAGACGCTCTACAGCCGCTACGGCCGCAAGATCGACGCCTGGTGGATGGACGCCAGCGAGCCGAACCTGCGCGACTGCCTGCCGATGGATTATTTCAAGTGGCTGATCAGCCCCACGGCGCTCGGCCCTTCGACCGAATACCTCAATGCCTACTCGCTCGTCAACGCCGACGCCATCTTCAACGGCCAGCGCAGCGTGGATCCCGACAAGCGGGTCTTCCTGCTGACGCGCAGCGGCTTCCCGGGTCTGCAGCGCTACTCCACGGCCACGTGGAGCGGCGACATCGGCACCTCCTGGACGGACATGCGCACGCAGATGGCCGCCGGCCTGAACTTCTGCATGAGCGGCATCCCGTTCTGGGGCATGGACATCGGCGGCTTCTCCGTGATGAGCAAGTTCTACAGCCCGGCGAACGCCGGGGAATGGCAGGAGCTGCAGACGCGCTGGCACCAGTTCGGCACCTTCGTGCCGCTGTTCCGCACGCACGGCCAGTGGCCGCAGCGCGAGCTGTGGAACATCGCCCCGGAGGGCTCTCCGGCCTACGAGAGCATCCTCTGGTACATGCGCCTGCGCTACCGCCTGATGCCGTACCTGTACTCCCTGGCGGCCGCCGTGAGCTTCGACGACTACACGCTGATGCGGGCGCTCCCGATGGACTGGCCGGCCGACCCGGCGGTCCGGGACCTGGACGACCAGTGGATGTTCGGCCCGGCCCTGATGCCCTGCCCGGTCAGCGAGTACGGCGCCCGCAGCCGCAGCGTCTATTTCCCCGAAGGGGGCTGGTATGATTTCTATACCGGAAGCTTCCAGCAGGGCGGCTGCTCGCGCACCGTGGACGCGCCCTACGAGCGCATTCCGCTCTTCGTGCGGGCGGGTTCCATCATCCCGTTCGGTCCCGAGATGCAGTGGTCCGACGAGAAGCCGGCGGAGGACATCCGCCTGTACGTCTACGCCGGAGCGGATGCGGATTTCACGCTTTACGAGGACGACGGCCTGACCTTCGACTACGAGAAGGGCGCCTGCGCCCGCATCCCGATCCGCTGGGACGATGCGACGCGCACCCTGACGGTTGGGGCGCGCAGCGGCGCCTTCCCGGGCATGCTGGAGCAGCGCCGCTTCACCGTCGTGGTCGTGGATCCGGCGCATCCGCAGGCGTACGACCCCGATGCGCTGGGCGTCGTGCTTGATTATGAAGGAAAAACAATTCATCTAACCCTGTAATATGATTAACCAACTGATTTCGAAGGCTTCGGCCTTCGCCCTGGGCCTTGCGGCCCTCGCAGCCTGCAGCGCCCCTGCCGGCAAGGTGAACCCCGCCATCGCGCCCGATCCGGACGTGGAGGCGAAAGTAGAGAAGGTCCTCAAGGGCATGACCCTCGAGGAGAAGGCCGGCCAGATGGTCCAGCTGTCCATCCTGCTGGTGCAGGACGAGACGGGTGAGAACCTGGACCGCGCCAAGCTCGAGAAGATTATCGGTGAGTACAAGGTCGGTTCCATCCTGAACGTGCTGAACGACCGCGCGCAGAGCCGCGAGAAGACGGCGGAGCTCGTCCGCGCGATGCAGGAGGTGTCGATGGAGAAAATCGGCATTCCGTGCATCTACGGCCTGGATATGATCCACGGCGCCACCTACCTGACCGACGGTACCTTCTTCCCGCAGGAGATCAACCTGGCCGCGACCTTCAATCGCGACTATCCCGCCACGATGGGCCGCATCATGGCCTATGAGACCCGCGCCGCGCAGACGCCGTGGGTGTTCTCCCCGGTCATGGACCTCGGCCGCGATCCCCGCTGGCCGCGCCACTGGGAGAGCTGGGGCGAGGATCCGTACCTGCAGGCCGAGATGGCCCGCGTGGAGACCATCGCCATCCAGGGCTCCGATCCCAACCACATCGGCCTGGAGAACGCTGCGGTGAGCATCAAGCATTTCATGGGCTACGGCGTGCCGCTGTCCGGCAAGGACCGCACCCCGGCCTACATCGCCGAGAACGACCTGCGTGAGAAGTTCTTCCGTCCCTTCAAGGAGTGCTTCCAGGCGGGCGCGCTGACCGCCATGGTCAACTCCGCTTCCATCAACGGCGTGCCGACGCATGCGAACTACGAGCTGCTGACCCGCTGGGTCAAGGAGCAGCTCGGCTGGGACGGCATGCTCGTGACCGACTGGGCCGACATCGACAACCTCTATGTCCGCGACCATGTGGCCGCCGACAAGCGTGAGGCCGTGAAGATCGGCATCAACGCCGGCATCGACATGATCATGGACCCGTACGATCCGGAGTGCTGCAACGTGCTCGTGGACCTGGCGAAGAGCGGCGAGATCCCCATGTCCCGCATCGACGACGCCGTGCGCCGCGTCCTGCGCCTGAAGGTCCGCCTCGGCCTCTTCGAGAACCCGACCTGGGAGTATGATTATCCGGATTTCGCCTCGCCTGAATTCGCGAAGCAGTCCTACGCCGCCGCGCTGGAGTCCGAGGTGCTCCTCAAGAATGAGGGCATCCTGCCGCTCAAGGGCACGGAGCGCATCCTCGTCACGGGTCCTAATGCCAACAGCCTGCGCGCCATGAACGGCGGCTGGTCCTACACCTGGCAGGGCTCGGCCGACGACTTCGTGCCGCAGTACAACACCTTCCTGGAGGCGCTCCAGCAGCGTTTCGGCAAGGTGGTCTACGAGCCGGGCGTGCAGTACATCAACATCCCGATGGCCTGGGAGGCCGAGGATGCTTCCGGCATCCGCAAGGCCGTGGCCGCCGCCCGCGGGGTGGACGTGATCGTGGCCTGCGTGGGTGAGAACAGCTACTGCGAGACCCCGGGCAACATGGACGACCTGAACCTGTCGGCCAACCAGAAGGAGCTGGTGCGCCAGCTCGCCGCCACGGGCAAGCCCGTGATCCTGGTGCTGAACGAGGGCCGTCCGCGCATCATCGGCGACATCGAGCCGCTCGCGAAGGCGGTCGTCGACGTGATGCTGCCGTCCAACTTCGGCGGCGACGCCCTGGCGGCCCTGCTCGCCGGCGACGAGAACTTCTCCGGCAAGCTCCCGTTCACCTACAGCAAGCACATCAACGCCCTGCATACCTATGATTACAAGGTCTCCGAGCACCGCGAGACCATGGAAGGCTCCTACAACTACGACGCCGTCATGGACGTCCAGTGGCCGTTCGGCTACGGTCTGAGCTACACGACCTACGCTTACAGCAACATGAAGCTGGAGACGCCCGAGACCTTCAAGGCCGGCGACGACATCCGCGTGACCGTCGACGTGACGAATACCGGCGCCCGCGCCGGCAAGGAGGCCGTACTGCTCTACAGCTCCGACCTCGTGGCGTCCATCATCCCGGATGTGAAGCGCCTGCGCGGCTTCGAGAAGATCGAGCTGCAGCCGGGCGAGACGAAGACCGTGAGCTTCACCGTCCCCGCCGACGATCTCGCCTTTGTGGGCAACGACGGCAAGTGGCGGCTGGAGGAAGGCGAATTCCGCCTCAGCTGCGGCGGCCAGGCCGTGATGCTCCGCTGCACGCAGACCAAGGTCTGGAACACTCCGAATATTAATTAAACGTCATTCCCGGCTTGACCGGGAATCTCATACCTATGCTGAAGATTGTATTTCTGGATGCGGCGACGCTGGGGGAGACCCCGCTGGACGAGATCGGCGCGCAGGGCGAACTGGTCTGCTACCCCTTCTCCACGCCGGAAGAGGCGCTGGAGCGGGTGGGGGACTGCGACGTGCTGATTGTTAATAAGGTACGTGTGAACGAAGCGCTGCTCGCGCGTGCGCCGAAGCTGAAGCTGATCTGCGAGGCAGCGACGGGCGTGAACAACATCGACCTGGAGGCCGCGGCGGTGCGGGGGATCCCCGTGCGCAACGCCGCGGGCTACTCCACGGAGGCGGTGGTGCAGTCCACTTTCGCCCATCTGCTGTCGCTGGCGGGCTTCTCGCCCTATTTCGACGACTGCGTGAAGAGTGGCCGCTACTCGGCGGGCCGCATCTTCTGCGACATCTCGCACCCGTATCCGGAACTCGCCGGCAAGACGCTGGGCATCATCGGCATGGGCACCATCGGCACCCGCGTGGCGGCCGTGGCGGGCGCCTTCGGGATGGAAGTCATCTATTATTCCACCTCCGGTACCTCGCACAACACGGACTATCCGAGCGTGCCGCTGGACGAGCTGCTCGTCCGCGCGGACGTGGTCAGCGTGCACGCGCCGCTCAACGAGCGGACGAAGGGCCTGATCGGCCCCGCGGAGCTGCGGAAGATGCGCCCCAGCGCCTTCCTGCTGAACCTCGGCCGCGGCGGCATCGTGGACGAAGCCGCCCTCGCCGCGGCCGTGGACGCGGGCGTGATCGCCGGTGCGGCCCTTGACGTATACGTCACGGAGCCGCTCCCGGCCGACAGCCCGCTGCTGCACGTGCAGCACCCCGAGCGCTTCCGCTTCACGCCGCACACGGCGTGGGCGAGCCGCGAGGCGCTGCTGCGCCTGGTGCACCAGGTGGCCGAAAACATTCGTGGCACGGTTTTGGATTGTTGAGTATCCTGAACAGATGGATATTAAACAATAAACTGTACTACTACCTAAAGAAAAGCGGACCCTGTGACAGGATCCGCTTTTTTCTATTATCCGTCATTCGCCGACTGGATCGGCGAATCGCTAGAATTTAAACGTATTCTCTACGCGGCTGACGCCAATCACGGCGAAGAAGTTGGCCAGGCCGGCCACGATGAGCGCGATGCCGATCAGCCCGCTGAGCGTGGCGGCGGTGACGTGCAAGTTCTGCATGCCGAAGATGCCGAGCAGGGTGGCGCAGATGCCCAGGATGAGGATCAGCCACCACTGGGAGAAGCCGAATTTCTTGTAGTCGAAGCTCTGGACGGCGATGCTGATGCCCTCGATGATCACCCAGATGGCGAAGAGCATCGGCAGGGAAACGGCCGTGCCGTAGAGGTGGAACAGGATGAATAAGCCAAACAGGATGTCCAGCAGCGCGCTGAGCATGCGGGTGCCGCTGAAGGGGAGGAAGGCCTGCGTCCGGAGGGTGAACGTCATCTTCATGATGCCCTCGACAAGCAGGGCGATACCCAGGATTTTAGCCGTGGTCAGGAGGGTGAGACTGGGGCTGGTGAAACAGTAAACGCCCAGTGCAATGAGGATGATACCGACAATGCAGAGCCAGATTTTTTTACCGGTCTTCATTTTAATTAGGTTTGATGGGTTATAGAATTTTTAGTGTTTGTATCTGCGAATTTAGGAATTTTTCCATAAATTTGCAGGAACCACAGGAAAATAGATTAAAAACACTAGCATTATGGCCAACGGAAATTCATTATTTGCATTCGTGGCCGGCGCCCTGACCGGTGCCGCTCTGCTGTTCCTCGCCAAGACGGAAAAGGGTGAGGAGGTCGTCAACGACATCAAGGAGAAAGGCACCGAGGCCTTCACCAACGGCCGTGCAGCCGTGCTCAAGGGGCTCGACAAGGTCGAGGGTGCCCTGAAGGAGAAGAAGGCGAAAGCCGCTGCGAAGAGCAAGAAAAAAACGGAAGAATAGTTATGGATATCGATACTTCCCTGGGCATCATCAGCAAGGATGTCCAGGAATACGTGCAGCTGGCGGTCGATGAGGCCAAGCTCAAGACCACCCGTGCCCTCTCGAACGCGCTGTCCCAGTTCCTGTCGAGCCTGGTCATCATCTGTACCGTTTCGCTGGTGCTCGGCCTGCTTTCCATCGCGCTGCTTCAGTGGGTCAACGGCCTGCTGGGCGCCCCGTGGGGCACGCTCCTGGTCGCGGCCTTCTTCGTGCTGGTCCTGATCGTGCTGTGCATGTGCAGGAAGCAGCTGTTCCGCAACATGTTCGTGAAACTGTTTATCGATGCATTCTACGACGACGAAGATGAGTAGCAAGTACGAACATATCAAGACAGTAGATGACTTGGAGAAAGCCATCCTGTATGTCAAGGCGGAGCAGAAGGCGACCGGGAAAAGCATCAGCAACGAAACGGGCCGCCTGCTGAACGCCCTGAAGCCGTCCAACCTGGTCAGCAGCCTGGTCCCGAGCTCCCTGCTGGCGGACGCCGGCCTGGGGCTGGTGCATGGCCTCAGGAAGATCCTTACAGGTTCGAAGAAAGGCGAATAGCCTGAATCAGAACAGATTCCGATAGAGATTCAGCAGCCGCTCGTACCCGATGTGGAAGGGGACGAAGAGCGGCAGGAACATGTGCAGGCCGAAGCGCACGGTGTGCGCCCAGGCCTTGTCTTTCATGCCCCGCATGATGAGCAGGTAGGGGAGCCAGATGGGCAGGGCGCCGACGGCGCAGACCGCGAAGAGGGGGAGCGAGAGCACGGACAGGAACCAGCTCAGGGCCTTCCCCGGGCGCTTGAAGGTCATCGGCTCGCCGATCAGCGAGAGGTCGCGCTCGCGCAGCTGCTCGCAGAGTTCGCGGTAGACCTCCGCTTCGGGCATCCCTTCGCGGCGCGCGAACTCCTGCGCGATCTCCATCGGCTCGCCGATGCGCATGCGCACGCGGGTCTGCCCGCGGTAGAAATCCTCGTAGTTGGTGCCGATCGGCACGATGTAAACCGGCTTTCCGAGCTTCTCGGAGGCCATTTTCGCGATGCGGAAGAGGCCCTTCTTGATGGGCAGCATGCCGGGCGCCGGGTGGTGCGTGCCCTCGGCATACATGCAGAACGGCACGTCGTGGGCCAGGCAGTCGATGATCTCGTCGAAGACCTCGAAGTTCTTCGCCACCTCCGCGAGGCCGTTGCGCTCGCGGGCGAGGGGAACGATGCGCATCCAGCGCAGGAGCCTGGCCGTTTTGGGATTCTCGAAGATGTCGGAGCGGGCACCGAAGCCGATCAGCCCCGGGATCTGCAACTGGAGCAGGGGGTCCATCAGCGTGGCGCAGTGGTTGGGCGCCAGCAGGACGGCGCCGCTGCGGGGAATGTTCTCCAGCCCCTCTATCTTGATAGAGCGGAGACAGGTCCGGGTGGTGAAGTCAACATAAGCGCGCGCGGTCCTGTACCAAGGATATTCCTCCCAGATTTTAGCCATTCTTCCTGGCCTTGCGGAATTCGTAGCGGTTGAAGATGGTACTGACGGTCAGGCCGCTGATGATGTGCCAGACACCCCACCAGGCGGTGATCACGAGCGTGCCGCCGTGCGGCGGGAAGCCCGCGAAGAGGTTGGTGCCGAGCAGCAGGACGAGCCCCAGGCCGCTGTTCTGGATGCCGGTCTCGATGGTCAGGGTGCGGCGGTCCTTCTTGGGGACCTTGAAGGCGGAGCCCATGCCGAAACCGATGCTGAGGGCCAGCAGGTTGTGGATCAGGACCACCAGGAAGATGTACTGGATGCTCTTCAGGAAGGCCTCGATGTTGCCCATGAAGGAGAGGATCACCATGGCGACGAAGAAGATGATGCTGAACCACTGCATGGGTTTCTTCATCTTCTCGGCGGCCTTGGGCAGGTAGCGGGCGGTCAGGATGCCGAGCGTCAGGGGGATACCTAATAATATAAAGATGGTCTTGAAGACATCCCAGAGGGGAATGGCGAGTTGCGGCACGTCGCCGGCGATCTCGGCGAAGTGCAGGTACAGGTTGCCATAGAGCCAGAAATTGAACGGGGTCATCAGGACGGCCAGGGCCGTGCTGACGGCCGTCAGGCTGACGGACAGCTCGATATTTGCCTTGGAGAGCGAACTCATGAAGTTGGAGATGTTGCCGCCGGGGCAGGAGGCCACGAGGATCATGCCGAGCGCCATGGTCCAGCTGATCCAGTGGCCGAAGGCCAGGGCCAGCAGGAAGGTCAGCAGCGGCAGCAGGATGAGCTGGCAGCACATGCCGATGATCAGGGATTTGGGGTTCTTGAAGACTTCGGCAAACATCCGGGGTTTGATGCCGAGGGCCACGCCGTACATCACGAAAGCCAGGACGATGTTGATGGTATTCATGCCACCGGCGTTCATCGTGACGTTGATTCCGTCAATTATGGAAGTGATTTCGGGGCTCATAGTACACTTTTTGATAGGTAAAGATAGGCAAAAAGCGACAAACCTCGTTCAAAAAGCGGCAATAATCGGTCGAAAAGCCCTTTAAAAACTATTTTCTTAACTCTAACCCATTGAATACCAATAATGAAATAAATTATTAAAAAATTTTCAAAAAAAATTTGCAGATTAATTTTTTTGTAGTACCTTTGCACTCGGGTTGAGCAAGTGACCGTTCTGGCCCATCAACCTATTGGTTATTAGTTTTAGTGTTATTAATTATGTGGTTAGTATGAGTTGTTGCCGGGATGGTACCAACTCATTTCTTTTTATGCCTACCCGTCACGAACTAAGTGATCTAACAATATGAAATCCATCAGTACTTCCAACGCTCCCGCCGCCATCGGTCCGTACAGCCAGGCTGTCGACAGTGGCGCCGGTCTCGTTTTCCTGTCGGGGCAGTTGCCCCTCGACCCCGCCACGGGCGCATTCCCCGAAGGGGGCATCCAGGCGCAGACGCGCCAGTCGCTGCGTAACGTGCAGGCCATCCTGGAGGCCGCGGGCCTTTCCCTGGCCAACGTCGTTAAGACGACGGTCTTCCTGGCCGACATGGGCGATTTCGCCGCAATGAACGAGGTGTACGCTTCCTTCTTCGCCGAACCCTTCCCGGCCCGCAGCGCCGTGGCTGCCAAGGCCCTGCCCAAGGGCGCGCTGGTGGAAATCGAGTGCATCGCAGCGAAGTAACTGAAACCGACCCTTCCTATGAATATAAAGTATCGCATCCTCTGCGCTGTGGCCGCGGTGGCGGCCCTTTGCGCCTGTGCGCCGTCCGATCCGCTGACCGTGCGCACGAAAGCCGGCCAGGTCCGGGGCATTGAAGAAGAAGGCACCTTAGCATTTAAAGGAATCCCGTATGCGCGCGTGGAGCGCTTCATGCCCCCGCTGCCCGTGGAGAAATGGGACACCGTGATGGTCTGCGACCATTTCGGCCCGCAGGTGATGCAGGGGAACGGCCGGCGCGAGGTGCCGGAGAGCGTGATGTCCGAGCAGAATTCCTGCGTGCTGAACGTCTGGACCACCGACACGAAGGCCCGCAAGCCGGTCATGCTGTGGATCCACGGCGGCGGCTTCGACTCGGGCTCGGCCGCCGGCAACCCCGGCATGGGCCTGGCGAAGCAGGATGTGGTCGTGGTGAGCCTGAATCACCGCCTGAACATCCTCGGCTTCCTGGATCTTTCCACTTTCGGTGAGCAGTACAAGCACTCCAACATGGTGGGCATGCTCGATATCGTGCAGGCCCTGGAGTGGATACGCGACAATATCAAGGCCTTCGGCGGCGATCCGTCCAACGTGACGATCTTCGGCGAGTCCGGAGGCGGCGGCAAGGTGGGCACGCTGATGTGCATGCCCGCCGCGAAGGGGCTCTTCCACAAGGCTATCATCATGAGCGGTACCATCCTGAACGTCAACACGAAAGCGATGACCGAGGAGCTCGGCCGCGCCGTCGTGGCGGAGCTGGGCTTCGGTCCGGACGAGGTGGAGAAGCTCCGGGACGTCCCGTACGCCGAGCTCGTGGCGGCCGGCCAGCGGGCCATGGCCGCGAGCATCGGCACCCGCTCGCCGGGCACGCCGATGATGTGGGGCTTCGGCCCGGCGCCGGATGGGGAAGTGCTGCTCCAGCAGCCGTTCCAGCCCGATTTCGCGGAGATCTCCTCCGACGTGCCCCTGATGATCGGCACGACCTTCAACGAGCTGCAGCGCCGCGTGTACGGCACGCCGATGACGCTCGACGAGGCGAAGGCGCAGTTGAAGGCGACCTTCGGCGAGCGCGTGGACGAGTACGTGGCCGCCTTCGCGGAAGCGTGGCCCGATTATACGCCGCAGGATCTGCTGTCCATCGACATGATGTTCCGTCCCAAGACGCTGATCACGGCGGACGCCGTGGCGACAACGCGCAAGGCGCCCCTGTGGATGTACATGTTCACCTGGAAGTCCCCGGCGGACCAGGGTTCCGTGCACGGCTACGAGCTGAATTTCTGCTTCAACACGCCGAACCTGCACGGCCGGGTGCTGCCGGAGCCGTCCGAGGCGGACTGGCAGCTGGCGCAGAACATGAGCCGCAGCTGGGCGAATTTCGCCATCACTGGCGACCCGAACGTGGAGGGCCTGCCGGCGTGGCAGCCGTACACGCCGGAGAACGGCGAATGCTTCATCTTTGATTACGCGTGCGGCGTGCGCCGCAACTTCGACCGCCCGCTGCAGGGCATCCTGAACGACTGCTGCTTCAAGCAGTTGGATGCGTTCCGCAGCCGGCAGTAATCAGGCTTCGAAATAGAGAATCTCCCCGGTGACGGGGTGGCGGAAACGGAGGCTCTCGGCGTGCAGCCAGAGACGGCCTCCGTCTGCGCTTCCATAGAGGCGGTCGCCCTTGATGGGGCGGCCGAGGCCGTCGGCGTGGGCGGCGTGGACGCGCAGCTGGTGGGTGCGCCCGGTCTTGGGCGTGAAGCGGATATCGATCTCTCCGTCAGGGAGTTGCTCCAGCACTTCGTATTCGGTGACGGCGAGTTTTCCGTGCTCGCGATCCACCATCTGCCGGGGGCGGTCGTAGTAGTCCAGGCAGAGGGGGAGGGCGACGGTGCCTTTGCGGGCGTGGTCGAAGGGCTTGCTGCCGGCGGCGAGGCGGGCGCGGTAGGTCTTGTCGACTTCGCGCTCCGCGAACTGCCGCTCGAGTTCGGATTTCGCGGCCAGGCTGCGGGCGAAAACCATGACGCCGGAGGTGTCCATGTCGAGCCGGTGGCAGGAGTGGACTTCGCCGAAGCGCTCCCGGAGCCAGTCCAGCAGGGATTTGGCGCGGGTGCGGCCCGGCACGGAGAGCATGCCGGCGGGCTTGCAGACGACGAGGATGTCGGCGTCCTCGTGGAGGATGCGGGGCTCGCTGTCGGCGGTGAATTCGCGGTCGAGGGGGTTGGGGGCGACGTCCAGGCCTTCAAGCATGAAACTCAGCAGGGGGCCGCATTTGCCGGTGCAGGAGGGGTAGAAGCGGCCTTGCTCACGGACTTCCGAGGCGGGGGAGGCGCCGTACCAGAATTCGCCCATGGCGATGGGCGTAAGGTGATGGCTGTAAGCGTATTGCAGGAGCTTCGGCGCGGCGCAGTCGCCGGTGCCGCCGGGCGGGATGAGGCCGCGGCGGGCGAAGACCTCGCGAATGGTGAGCGTCTCGCCGCGGGCGTTGCTGACGCGGTACTGGTCGAAGATCCAGGTCTGAAGCTCCGCCGACGCCGCGGCGCGCTCCGGTCCGGCCGGCATGGCGGAAATCTCCGCCTCCCGCCGCCGGAAGTAGCCCTCCGGCGCCGTCAGATCATAGATCGGCGGCACGAACCCCGGCAGCGTCGCCCGGCCCCCGACCGTCCCGCTGAACGCATACAGATAATCCTCCTTCCCCTCCTCATCCTCTACTTTCAATACCCCCAACATCTTCCCTTCCTTGATCTCTTTAGATTCATTGAGAGATATAATGATCCGTTCCGCGGCGGCGACGATGTCGGGCGCGGGGGTGTAGCAGAAAGGGTAGGTGAAGGGCGCGCGGGCCATCAGAGGAAGCGCTGGAGCGCGTGCCAGACCCGGTGCACCGGGAAACCCATGACGTTGTAGAAAGAGCCCTCGATGGCGGAAATGCCGACGTATCCGATCCACTCCTGGATCCCGTAGGCGCCCGCCTTGTCGTAGGGCCTATACTTGTCGATATAATGGTCGATCTCCGCCTGCGAGAGCGTCTCGAAATGCACCTGCGTGGAAACGCTGAAGGTCTCCTCACGCTCACAGTCGCGGATGGTCACGGCCGTGACCACCTCGTGCGCGCGCCCGGAGAGCTTGCGGAGCATCTCTACCGCCTCCTCGCGGGAATGCGGCTTGCCCAGCACCTCCTGATCCACGATCACGACCGTGTCGGAGGTGATCAGCACCTCGTCCGCCGCCAGCGGCCGGTGGAAGCCGTGCGACTTGCCCGCACTCAGCTGCACAGGCACCTGGTGCGCCTCCACGCCCGGCTCCAGGCGCTCCTCGAAAGTATTGCCGGTGTCGACCGTGAAATCGATGTCCAGCCCCGCCAGCAGCTCCCTGCGGCGCGGCGAATTGCTGCCCAGAATGATCTTCTTCATGCTAAAAGATCTGGTCGAAGTGGTCCTCGTCGAACACCCATGTGCCCTGGGCCTTCATGATCATCTCGATGCCCTCGCGGATGCAGCCGCGCCCGCCCGGGCGCACCGTCACGTAGTCCGCCGCGGCCTTCGCCTCGTCGACGGCGTCGGCCGGGGCGATGCCGAGCCCGCAGGCGCGCAGCACCTGCGTGTCGGGGATGTCGTCGCCGAAATAGGCTACCTCGCTGGCATCCAATCCGTTGTCCTCGCAGAATTTGCGGAAGTATTTCAGCTTGCCACGCGCGCCGAGATAGAGATTCTCCTCCTTTACGCCCATGTGGATGCAGCGGCTGCGGAGGGGCTCCGTGTCGGCGCCGGAGATGATGCCCATGATGTAGCCCTGCGTCGCCGCGTAGCGGGAAGCGAAGGAATCCTTGGCGTTGACGATGCGGAGCAGACCCTCGGGCGTGGGACCGATGGGGATGATGCTCCCGTCGGTCGCCACGCCGTCCAGGTCGTAGACGATGGCCTTGATATTCTTGAGATTAAGATTTTGTGCCATTCGGTGCGAAGTCTCCAAGGTTGAACGTCCCCTTCTGCTCGGGCGTGCTGCCGAGGTTGATGGTCCCGAACAGGGCCTCATAGCGGGAGATGTTGTCGTTTAGGGTCATGAGCAGGCGCTTGCAGTGCTCCGGCGTCATCAGGATGCGGCTGCGCACCTCGGGCTTGGGCATCCCGGGAAGGACGGCCGCAAAGTCGATGATGAACTCGCTGTGCGAGTGACTGATGATCGTCAGGTTGGAATAAGTGCCCTGCGCTACCTCCGGACGGAGTTCAAAATTCAGTTGCTTCTTTTCGTTATCCATTGTCTAATAGTTCGTTGCCTCTACCTGGAAAAAGCTCTGCGGATGGTCGCAGACCGGGCAGACCTCGGGAGCCTGCTTGCCGACGACGATGTGGCCGCAGTTGGCGCACTGCCAGATGGCGTCGCCGTCCTTGGAGAAGACTTTCTTGTCCTCGATGTTCTTCAGGAGCTTGCGGTAGCGCTCCTCGTGGTGCTTCTCGATGGCGCCCACCAGCTCGAACTTCCGGGCGATCTCCTCGAAGCCCTCCTCGCGGGCCTCCTTCGCCATGCGGGCGTACATGTCCGTCCACTCGAAGTTCTCGCCGGCAGCGGCGTCCTTGAGGTTCTCGGCCGTGCCGGGGACGGCGCCGCCGTGCAGGTACTTGAACCAGATCTTGGCGTGCTCCTTCTCATTGGCGGCCGTCTCCTCGAAGAGGGCGGCAATCTGCTCGAAGCCGTCCTTCCGGGCCTTGGAAGCGTAGTAAGTATACTTGTTGCGGGCCTGGGATTCGCCGGCGAAGGCCTCCTGGAGGTTCTTCTCGGTCTTGGTGCCGGCCAGGCTGCGCCCGGCGGCAGGCTGGGCTGCGGCGGCAGCGGCAGCGGGGGAGGCGCCTTCGACGGGGCGGTACTGACCGCCACCGAGCATCTCTACGAATTTCTCTCGGGGCTGCTTGCAGCGAGGGCATACGGCGGGGGCGTCATCCCCTTCGTGGATATATCCACAGACGGTACATTTGAATCGTGCCATAATTAACTGGATTTAACGGGTTAGTATTTGAAAGGGCAAGTTAGGAAGTTTTTTTGGAGTAATCAAAGATGGAATCAAAGCTTTTCACGAAAAATTTGTGTATTTTTGTAGACTATGGAATTAAGTGCAAAATACAATCCCTCCGAAGTGGAGGACAAGTGGTACGCCTACTGGCTGAAAAACAAGTGTTTCCACTCTGAACCGGATCATCGCGAACCCTATACGATCGTCATCCCGCCGCCCAACGTGACGGGTATCCTGCACATGGGTCATGTGCTCAACAACACGCTCAACGACGTGCTCATCCGCAAGGCGCGCATGGACGGCAAGAACGCCTGCTGGGTCCCTGGTACGGACCATGCCTCCATCGCTACCGAGAACAAGGTGGTGGCGAAGCTCAAGGGCATGGGAATCAGCAAGGAAGACCTCACGCGTGAGGAGTTCCTCAAGTACGCCTGGGAGTGGAAGGAGGAGCACGGCGGCATCATCCTGCAGCAGCTCCGCAAGCTCGGCGCCTCCTGCGACTGGGACCGCACCCGCTTCACCATGGAGCCGGCCCTGTCCGACGCCGTGATCGCCACGTTCTGCCATTTCTACAAGAAGGGCTGGATCTACCGCGGCGTGCGCATGGTCAACTGGGATCCCGTCGCCCTGACTGCCATCAGTGACGACGAAGTGATCCACAAGGACACCCAGAGCCATTTCTATCATTTGAAATACTACGTCTCCGACGGCCAGGGCAACCCGACCGACAAGTACCTCGTGATCGCCACGACGCGTCCGGAGACCATCATGGCCGACGCCGCCATCTGCGTGAACCCGGCCGACGAACGCCATCACTGGCTGCGCGGCAAGAAGGTGCTCATCCCGCTGATCAACCGGGAGATCCCGGTGATCGAAGACGACTACGTGGAGATGGACTTCGGTACGGGCTGCCTTAAGGTCACGCCCGCCCACGACGCCCACGACTACGAGATCGGCCTGCGCCACAACCTTCCGATCCTGGACATCATCGACGACCACGGCAAGCTCAACGAGCAGGCGCAGATCCTCGTGGGTGAGGACCGCTTCGTGGCCCGCAAGAAGATTGCGAAGATGCTGGAGGAGTCCGGCAACCTCGTCAAGGTCGAGGACTATACCTCCCCGGTCGGCTACAGCGAGCGCACCGACGCCGTCATCGAGCCGAAGCTTTCCGCCCAGTGGTTCCTCAAGATGGAGGACCTGGCGGCCCGCGCCCTGGACCACGTGGAGTCCGGCCGCATCAAGTTCATCCCGGACAAGTACCGCAACACCTACCGCCACTGGATGGAGAACGTGCGCGACTGGTGCATCTCCCGCCAGCTGTGGTGGGGCCAGCGCATCCCGGCCTGGTACCTGCCTGACGGGCAGGTCGTCGTCGAGGAGAACGCCGAAAAGGCCCTCGCGGCGGCGCAGAAGATCAATCCGGCCCTGACGGCCGCCGACCTCAAGCAGGACGAGGACGTGCTTGACACCTGGTTCTCCAGCTGGCTCTGGCCGATCAGCGTGTTCGATCCCGAGCTGCCCGGCCATCCGGAGCACAAGGCGAACGCCGACCTATCCTATTATTATCCGACCAACGACCTGGTGACCGGCCCGGACATCATCTTTTTCTGGGTGGCCCGCATGATCATGGCCGGCGACGAGTTCATGCACGACGTGCCGTTCCGCAACGTGTACTTCACGGGCATCGTCCGCGACAAGATCGGCCGCAAGATGTCCAAGACCCTGGGCAACAGCCCCAACCCGCTGGACCTCATCGAGAAATACGGTGCCGACGCCGTCCGCCTCGGCATGCTGCTCTGCTCTTCCGCGGGCAACGATATCCTCTACGACGAGTCCCAGGTGGAGCAGGGACGTAACTTCTGCGCCAAGATCTGGAACGCCTGGCGCCTGGTGAGCAGCTGGCAGGTGGATGAGAAAGCCGCCCAGCCGGAGGCTGCCGCCGTGGCCGTGAAGTGGTTCGACAACCTGCTGTCCCGCACCATCGAGACGGTCGAGGACCATTATTCGAAATTCCGCATCAACGACGCCCTGATGGCGATCTACAAGCTCTTCTGGGACGACTACTGCAGCTGGTTCCTGGAGCTCGTGAAGCCCGAGTACGGCAAGGCCGTCGACAAGGCGAGCCGCGACGCCGCGGTGCTCTTCTTCGAGAAGCTCATCAAGCTCATCCACCCGGTGATGCCCTTCATCACCGAGGAGCTCTGGCAGGCCATGGCGCCGCGCAAGGAAGGTGAGACCATCATGTACCAGCCGACCCCGAAGGCCGGCGCGTACGACGCCGACTTCCTGGCTCGCTTCGAGCAGGCCCGCGAGGCGATCATCGCCATCCGCGCCGTCCGCGCGCAGAAGCAGATCGCTCCGAAGGAGACGCTGGACCTCTTCATCGACGGTGCGTTCACTGACGAGCTGCTGCCCGTGATCCGCAAGGCGGCGAACCTCGGCCTGATCAAGGCCGGTGCGGCCGAAGGCGCTTCCGTGTCCTTCCTGGTCGGCACCATCAAGATGAGCATTCCGCTGGCCGGCTTCGTCAACGCCGACGAGGAGAAGACCAAGCTGGAGGCGGAGCTCGAGCACCAGCGCAAGTTCCTCGCGGGTGTCCGCGCGAAACTCTCCAACGAGAAATTCGTCGCGCACGCGCCGGAGGCCGTGATCGCCGGCGAACGCAAGAAGGAAGCCGACGCACTGGCGCGCATCGAGGCCCTGGAGGCGTCGCTGAACAGTTTGAAATAACCTCCTACGCATATGTTGTATTATCCGTTAGTTTTCGGACCTTGGGAGATTGTCCTCATCGTTCTGGTCTTCGTTCTCATCTTCGGCGGCAAGAAGATCCCCGAGCTGATGAAGGGGGTGGGCAAGGGCGTGAAGAGTTTCAAGGAAGGGATGAACGAGATCGAGGACCAGGTCAACCAGGCCGATCCCGCCAAACCTGCCCCCAAGTCCGACGAAACGCCGAAGTCCGAGTAAGTGGCTGAGGCGGGCGCTGAGAAAGAGATGTCCTTCTGGGAGCATCTCGACGTGCTGCGCGGAAGCTTGTTCCGCGCGCTCGGCGCCGTATGCCTCTGCTCCGTGCTGGGCCTCGTCTTCCGGGAGTTCCTCTTCGACGGCATCGTGCTGGCGCCGACGCGCTCCGATTTCATCGTGTACCGCCTGCTGGGCTGGTCCTTCTCGATGGAGTTGATCAACGTCGAGATCAGCGCCCAGTTCTTCGTCCACCTGAAGGCGTCCTTCGCCGTGGGCCTCATCGTGGCCTTTCCCTACGTCGTCTGGGAGCTGTGGCGCTTCCTCGCGCCCGCGCTCTACGAGAAGGAGAAGAAGGCCGTCCGGACGGCTTTCGGGATGGCTACGGGGTTGTTCTACCTGGGCGTGCTGGTGGGCTATTTCATCGTCCTGCCGGTCTGCCTGCAGTTTTTCATGAATTATACGGTCAGCGACGCGGTCGCCAACACCATCACCATCGGCTCCTACATGTCGATGTTCTTCTCGATGGTGTTGCTGATCGGCGTCGTCTTCGAGTTCCCGACGGTCGTGCTGGCCCTGAACCGCCTGGGCGTCCTGGACCGCAGCGTGCTGCGGAAGGGGCGCCGCTACGCCGTCATCATCGTGCTGGTGCTCGCGGCGCTCATCACGCCCTCCGATCCCTTCTCGATGTTCGTGCTGGCCATTCCGCTGTATTTCCTTTACGAATTCTCCATCCTGCTATGCTCCAAATCGGCCGAGAGTCCCGAAACGAACGAATAGCCTGCCTGAACTGGCCGGAGGCGTTCCCGTACCGCCCGGAGGTGTCGCTGGACATCTACCACAGCGGGGAGGCGCTCCACCTGCACTTCCACGTGCAGGAGCAGGCGGTGCGCGCGGTCTGCGCAGCGGACCGGGAGCGGGTCTGGGAGGATTCGTGCGTGGAGTTCTTCTTCGCGCCCCGCGAAGACGGGATCTATTATAATTTGGAATGCACCTGCACAGGGAAGATCTACCTCTGCCGCGGCGCGGAGCGTCACGGCCGCGAAAGCCTGCCGGAGGCGGCGTATGCGGCCATTGCCCGCCGCGCCTCGCTCGGCACCGCGCCGTTCGGCCTGCGGGAGGCGCCCACGGCGTGGGACCTGGCGCTGGACGTTCCCGCTGCGACGTTTGGACTGGATACCTTCGCGGGCCTGGAGGCCCGGGGCAATTTTTATAAATGCGGCGACGGCCTGCCGGTCCCGCACTACCTGAGCTGGGCGCCCATCGGGACGCCGAAGCCCGACTTTCATCGACCTGAATACTTTGACAGACTGATTTTTGTATGATTTCCATTGAGGATGTGACTGTTGCGTATGGTGGTTTTGTCCTGCTGGACAAGATCAACTTCCATATATCTGAGACCGACAAGATCGGCCTCGTGGGGAAGAACGGGGCGGGGAAGTCCACCATCCTGAAGCTGATCTGCGGCCTGCAGAATCCGACCTCCGGGCGCATCGACAAGCCCCGTGATGTGACCATCGGTTATCTGCCCCAGATCATGGAGCACCACCGCGGCCGCACGGTGCTCGAGGAGGCGATGACCGCCTTCTCCGGCACGGCCGAGATAGAGAAGGAGATCGCGTCCGTGACGCGGGAGCTGGAGACGCGTACCGATTATGAATCAGACGCTTACGCGGAATTGATCGAGCGCCTGACCAGCCTGAACGACCGCCTGGAAATGAGCCACAGCGAGCCGCCCGAGGTCCAGGCGCGCCGGACCCTGCTGGGCCTGGGCTTCCTGGATGACGAGCTGGGCCGCCTGACCGAGACCTTCTCGCAAGGCTGGAATATGCGCATCGAGCTGGCGAAGATCCTGCTCTCCCAGCCGGACGTGCTGCTGCTCGACGAGCCCACGAACCACCTCGACATCGAGTCCATCGAGTGGCTCGAGGATTACCTCAAGGCCCGCCGCTGCGCGCTGCTGCTCGTCAGCCACGACCGGCGCTTCCTCGACACGGTCACGAACCGCACCGTCGAGGTGATGCTGGGCCATATCCACGACTATAAAGTCCCGTATACCAAATATTTGGAACTCCGTGCAGAGCGCATCCAGCAGCAGGTGGCCGCCTACGAAAACCAGCAGCGGATGATCCAGAAGACGGAAGAGTTCATCAATACGTTCCGCTACAAGCCGACCAAGTCCAACCAGGTCCAGTCCCGCATCAAAGCGCTGGAGAAGCTGGACCGCATCGAGATCGACGAGACGGACAACGCGCGCCTGACGGTGAAGTTCCCGCCGGCGCCGCGCTCCGGCGACGTCGTCTTCAAGGGCAGCGACCTGACCGTGGGCTATCCGCAGAAGGTCGTGTTCCGCCACGCGGAGGTGGAGATCAAGCGGGGCGAGAAGGTCGCCCTGATCGGGCGCAACGGCGAGGGCAAGACTACGCTGATGCGCGTGATCGCCGGTGAGCTGTCGCCCATCAGCGGCGAAGCCCGCCTGGGGCACAACGTGCAGCTGGGCTATTATGCCCAGAATCAGGAAGATATCCTGGACAAGAACGAGACCGTCTTCTCCACGCTCGACCGCATCGCAGTGGGGGACATCCGCAGCAAGCTGCGCGACCTGCTGGCCCAGTTCCTTTTCCGCGGCGAGGACATCGACAAGCGCGTGTCCGTGCTGTCCGGCGGCGAGCGGGCGCGCCTGGGCATGGCGAAGCTCATGCTCCAAAGCTACAACCTGCTGGCGCTCGATGAGCCGACCAACCACATGGACATCAAGTCCAAGGACATCCTCAAGCAGGCCCTGAAGGCCTACGACGGCACGCTGATCGTGGTTTCCCACGACCGTGACTTCCTGGACGGCCTTGTGGACAAGATGTACGAGTTCCGCGACGGCCATGTCAAGGAGCACCTGGGCTCCGTGTCCGACTTCCTGGCGGCGCGCAAGCTCGAGACGCTCCAGGAGCTGGAGCGCAAAGCGGAGCAGACGGCGCCGAAGCAGGAGGACCAGCAGAAGAAGGCCGCCTTCGAGGAGCGGAAGCAGGTGAGCAAGATGGACCGGAAGAAGAAGAACCGCATCTCCTGGCTGGAGTGTGAGATCGGGAAGCTGGAGGCGCGGATGAAGGAGATCGAGACCGTCCTGGCCGCTCCGACGGAGAAGGATGATATCATGGACCTGACCCGGGAGTACCTAGAGTGTAAACGGGACCTCGACGCCAAGACGGACGAGTGGGTGGAATTAAGCGAATAATTGAATATGAAATCATTGAATTATAATTTTTTAGCAATTTTAATCTCATTAATTGCTTTAGTTCAGGTTCCGCTCTTTGGGCAGTCTGCCCGGGAGATGGTGCGCGATGATATTCCGGCTTTCAGCTGCATCGAGCTGGGCGGGGATTTCGCGCTGGACATCCGTTACGGCAAGCAGTACAAGGTGCAACTCTCCGTGGAGGAGCTCTTTGCCGATTATGTGCTATCCTCTGTGATGGACAGCACGCTGACGGTCACGCTGGACGACCGCCGTGTCCCGGCGGAGGTGCGCCGGCAGTTCCGCGGCAAGGATGCGCCGGTTTTCCGGGTGAATGTCACGATGCCGGAGAGTTTGCGCTCCGTGAAGCTCGGCGGGCGCTCGATCCTGCTTTCCGCCGACGACCTGGTGGTGGATCCGGACGCTTTCGAACTGCGCGTCACGGACAATGCCAAGGTGGCCTCGCTGGCGTTCGGCTCCGGACGGGTGGCGCTGACGCTGGACAAGAAGGCGGATGTGGATATGAGCGTGACTTGCGATTCGCTGTCGGTCAGCCTGGCCGGAACGGCCGATCTGGACCTGACCCATCATACGAAGGTCACCGCCATCGAGGTGGCGGGCAGCAGCACGCTGGCGGTGAAAGGGGAGACCGGGTTGCTGAAGCTCGACTCGCGCGGCTTTTCCAAGTCGATCCTGAATGGCGAGGCGCCGGTCGTCCGCTACAAGCTGGCGAATTCGACCCAGGTCAATGCGACCTTGCTGGAGGCGGAGCGCGCCTTCGTGGAGATGTCCGGTCTGGGGTCCTTGACGCAGGCGGCCACCGAGGATTTGTCCGTCGATCTGAGCGGCGGCGCCACCGTCTATTTCCTGAACGATCCCGCCATCCACGTCATCTATCTGAAGAACGCTTCCCTCATCCCTTACGACCGGAAGTAGAGACCAAAATTACAGATGTAATCAGGTGAAAATAGCGGTTAACAAAAATGTTATACTCTTTAACAAATTTGTTATATCGAATGATTTTCAGCTATTTTAAGTCGGAGTCGATGTAGGTGGAGAGGAAGTGGAGGGCGACGTTGGCGAAACGGCGGATGTTGCCTTTTCTACCCAGATTACAGTGGTATTTTTTCGTTTTTGTGCCCTTCGGACCGGCCACTCCGATCCAGACGGTGCCTTCCGGATTGCCCCATTCGTCGCCGCCTTCCGTCAGTCCGGTGGTGGTGACGGCGTAGTCCGTCTTCATCAGTTTTCGGACGCCTTCTGCCATGGCGCCGGCGACCTCGCTGCTGACCAGTCCGTGGTCGCGGATGGTTTTCGTCGGGATGCCGAGGACCGTTTCTTTGATCCGGGTGGCGTAGGAGGTGACGGATCCGACGTACCAGGTGGAGGAGCCGGAGACGGTGGTGAGCAGGTGGGAGATCTGTCCGCCGGTGCAGGACTCGGCGGCGCTGAGGGTGCGGCCGCTAGTCGTTAGCAGCCGGGCTATCCGGTTTTGGATTGTTTCGTTCATTCTTGGCCTGGTTGAGCAGGTATTTTTGGATGTTGCTGACGAAGTTGGGGCCTTGTCGGACCAGGCCATCGCGGACTTCGATCAGGGAGGCGCCGGCTTCGAGGGCTTCAGCTGCCTGTTCCGGGGTTTCGATGGCGTGGTTGGAGATGATCGGAAGCCGGCCCGAGGTATATTCGCCGATATGGCGGATCTGCTCGATGCTCCGGGTTTCGATGCCGTCGATGCCGTTCATCAGGCAGTAGTCCAGGAGGTCTTCGGTTTCCGACGGGGGCAGGACCGCGGGAAGCTTGACGACGATGGGTTTGTAGACTTCTTCGGCCAGGCGGGCGTCCAGCAGGGGATCCAGGATGTCGGTGGAGGGGTTGGTCGACAGGTCGATGACGAAGAAGTCGCAGAAGTCGTATGCCAGCGTGAAGGCCGTGAGGTAGTCTTCGTTGATGCATGCCGCCAGGATGTCGTTCTGTGGGTCCTGCTGGATGCGGCGGATGGCCCGCCGGATGCCGTCGGCGTTCATGGGGCCGATTTCTACGAAGCTGAAACCCAGGTTGTTCAGGTCGTTGTACAGCTCGCCGTAGATGTCCAGGCCGGCGCCGAGGCCAATCGGATTGTAGAAATCAATGCCGAAGACTTCGCGCTGGAGTCCGGTGGGGCGGTTGTTGTGGATCCAGCGGCTGATCAGGCGGCCGCCCGGTATCCTTTCGATCATTTCGAAATACCGGAGTGCCACCCTGGAGGCCTTTTCAATGTCCGCTCTGCGGACAAACGGCCGGATCAGTATGCTGTACAGTCCCATACAATGCAAATATACACATTTATATTATTATATCGCCAGCCGGTCAACAATACCCGTCTCGCTCCTCGCTCCCCGGGTATTGCCGACCGGCTATGGCTATCCACATTATTGCGTCTGCCGACCCCACGCACCCTCCCGCACGGCCCCCGACGGCGCTGGCAAACGTCCACAGGCTCGCGCACGCCCCCCGCACCGGCAGCCGCCGTATCAATTATCTGCAGCAGCCGCAAACTGAATCTTGAAGGCGTGGCTGGACCTTCGGCGAAGGCTCAGCCGCAGCAGGATTCGTGGCGCCGAATCCGGTTCCCGCGATAGCGGGAAGCGAGGATGGAAGCCGAGACGAAGGTCTTGCCCGCCTGAAATGTTTGCGGCTGACGGTACAAGATTAGACGAGTTCCTGGAAGGAGCCGTCGGAGTAGAAGAGGATAACTTTGGAGATAACTCGTTGATTAGTAGAATTTCTCGAATGGTTATCTATATATCTTGTATATGTGGTTTGGCGGGGAGTAGGGGGTTCTGAGGGGGCTGCAGCGGGGGTGGACGCAGGGTAGTCCGGCTCGTCGAAGAGGTTGCCTTCTTCGCGGGCTGAAAGGGGAGAAATCGGCGCTGCAGGGGGCTCTGGGGCCGATTGGGCGTTCGTGTACATCTTGCCGCGCCCGGTCAGGAGCCACTCGAAATTCAGGTTAGGGTAGTGGCGGATCATGCTCTCGAGAAAATCGAAGCCCGGCTTGTTTCTTCCGGAGAGGATGTGCGAGATACTGGCACGGGCGACGCCGATCGTCTCGGCGAACTGGGCCTGGCTGATATTTTCAGCGACCAAAAACTGTTGCAGACGCGCGTTCATAATTCTAAACGATTTGTTTACAAAAGTAAAAAGAAAAATGGAAGAAAACAAGCGTTACAAATGTAAATTGTTGGTGAAATGTTGACAGGGTAGTGGACAGTTCAGATATAGCACGTAAAGCCTAATTTCATATTGCGTCATTCAACTAATTGAGATTCTAACATATAATTAGTAAGTTTCCACTATAAATACAAGGTTCTGGGTGTTATTTTGCCTGTTTACACGAAATCAACATCGTTGTTTACTTCAACTTATATGACTTAAAACATTGATTATGAGTTAGGTTACGTCTAATAGAAATCAACAATAACAAGTTCTTATAACAGTTATTAACAATTGCTCATCATGGTGGATAAAACTTTTGTAAACTATACAAATGTTAACACGAGATTTACAAATGTTTACATTTGTGACGGTTTTTCTGCCTCCGAAAAAAACGTTAACTTTGCATCATGATTCCAGAACTTCACATAGAAGATTATTCTTATACACTCCCCGATGCGAGGATCGCAAAATATCCTCTGTCGGAGCGTGACGCCTCCAAATTATTGATTTATCGCGACGGTCAGGTCCGGGAGCGCGTCTTCCGTACGCTGGCCGAAGAGCTGCCTGCCGGCAGCCTGATGGTCTTCAATGATACGAAAGTGGTCCCCGCCAGGCTCTTTTTCCGCCGTCCGACGGGCGCACACATCGAAATATTCTGCCTGGAACCCGATACGCCGGCCGAATACAACACCATATTTGCCGCTACGGCGTGCTGCCGGTGGAAATGTGTCATCGGCAACTCCAAGCGCCTGAAAACGGACGAAACGCTCAGTCTGGACGTCGATAGCGACGAATGGGACGACCTGGCCCTGACGGCCCGCCTGATCGGGCGGGACGGCCAGACGGGCATCGTGGAGTTCGCCTGGCAGGGTGGCATTCCTTTCTCCGCAGTGCTGGAGCGCTGCGGACGCGTGCCCATTCCCCCTTATTTGAACCGCGACACCGAGGAAATCGACCTGGAGCGCTACCAGACGCTCTACGCGCACATCCGCGGCTCCGTGGCCGCGCCCACGGCGGGTCTCCATTTCACGCAACGCGTGCTGGACGACATTGCCGCGAAGGGAATCGACATCGAAAACGTCTGCCTGCACGTCGGAGCGGGCACTTTCCTGCCCGTCAAGAGCTCGCTGGTGTCGGAGCACCCGATGCATCGGGAGCCGTTCGTGGTGAGCCGCGAGCTGCTTTGCAGCCTGCGGGACGGCGGCCGCCCGGTGGTGGCGGTCGGCACGACCTCCGTGCGGACCCTGGAGTCGCTCTATTACGTGGGCATCAGCTGCCTGGAGCAGGGGCATCCGGTCGACGTGGACCAGTGGGCGCCTTACACGCGTGAATATGGCATGTCGCTGCAGGAGTCCCTGGACGCTATCATTAAGTATTTGGATAAGAATAATCTGCGTGAGCTGAAGGTGGGCACGCGCATCATCATCGTGCCGGGATTCCACTTCCGGATCGTAGATGCCATGGTGACCAACTTCCACCAGCCGCAGAGCACGCTCCTGCTGCTTATATCCGCCTTTGTGGCAGGGGATTGGCATACGATCTACGATTATGCGCTCGCGCATGACTTCCGTTTCCTCAGTTACGGCGATTCTTCTTTGCTTTTCCGCCGCTGATTGTGTAACTTTGACCCGCCATGAGTACGAATACCGAAGAATTTGGCGACATTCGCCCCTATACCGATGAAGAAGCGGTAGAGGCCCTGGGCCGCGTGTCACGGCATCCGATGATGCCCGTGATCTCCAAGTATCTCTTCTCCGACCTGCCTGCATCCACGCTCAGCCACATGCTGCGCGGCATCGGCAGCATCGACCAGTTCCAGGACGAGGTGATGCTCGCCGTGATTGATGCGATCCTCGCCAAGACCTCCGAAGGTCTGACCTGCAGCGGGGTGGAGAACCTGCGGGGCATCAACGGCCGTTTTCTGGCAGTTTCCAACCACCGCGACATCGTGATGGATCCTGCATTCATACAATATGTAATGCGCCATAACGGCTTTCCTTTCACGGAGATATGTGTCGGCTCAAATTTGCTGACCAGCCAGCTGATCGTGGACCTGATGCGCTCGAACCGCATGATCAAAGTGATCCGCGGCATCGGCGCGCGGGAGCTGTACCTGAGCTCCCAGCTGCTCTCGCAGTATATCCGCGAAACGATCACCTCCGGGCGCGCCTCCATCTGGATCGCGCAGCGCGAGGGACGCACGAAAAATGGCCTGGACACCACTGAGCAGGGTCTTTTGAAGATGTTCGACATGAGCGGAAAGGGGACTTTCGAGGAGAATTTCGCCGAGCTGAACATCGTTCCGATGAGCATTTCCTACGAGTATGAGTCCTGCGATTCGCGCAAGGCGCGCGAGGTGCTCCTGCGCCGCAAGGGACCGTACGTGAAGAAGCCGAAGGAGGACCTGCACAGCATCATGACCGGTATCCGACAGTGGAAGGGACATGTCCACCTGGAGATCGGCAAGCCGCTGACGTCGGAGGAGATCCACGAGGCGTCGCTCTGCGAGAAGAACGACCGCTACCAGGCGATCCGCCACGCCGTCGACCGTCGCATCATCGAGGGCTACAAGCTCTGGAAGACGAATTACATGGCGCACGACCTGCTGTACGGCAAATCGGAATTCCTGGACAACGGCATGTACGGTGCGCAGGATCTGGCCGATTTCGTGAAGTACATGGCCCACAAGCTTGGGAAACTCGAGCGGCGGCTCGATCAGAAGGAGCTGCGCAAGATCTTCCTGGGGATTTACGCCGGTCCGGTCGATGCCAAGCGCTCACTCTAGCGCTTTTGCGCTTTTGTTACACAATTTATATTATGTTAAGTAGCGGGGAATCGTACAGATCCCCCGCTCTTCGTTTACGTCATTCGCCAGTGCGCGTTGGCGTTGTGGAGGGCGGAGCAGAAATTGGTTTTTCGAGCAACTGCTCTTTTAAGCAAGCAATTTTATCAGCTGTGCGTCCGTGGCGTCCGGCGCCGTGCGGCGGATCCGGGCAGCCAGGCGCTCGTAAGAATCTTCCGGACTGCGCAGTGGCGCGTCGAGCTCATACTCGAAGAGATCCTCCGGCCGGCAAAGCGACGCCAGCTGCCAGCCGCTGTATTCCAGGAATTGCCCTTTATAGACGCGCTCGAAGTCGCCGATGACCAGGCGCGTCTGCTGCTCCAGGCGCGTCACAATCGCGTCCATGGCGCCCTTTTTCAGGCCGCAGATGCGCCGCAGCTCCCGCGTGGTGAGGCTGCCGGCGTTGCAGATGGCCTCGTAGGCCTGCCGGTCGCTCTCGCGCAGGGCGTATTTGGCCTGCGCGCGGCGCCAGTTCAGCAGGTCGCGGTAGCATTCCGCGGTAGCGAAGGCGACCTTGCCGCCACAGAGGAATTTGCCGTAGGCGATCTCCCCCGTCTGCACGGCGTCGATCTTCCAGTCCCACGGGCCGAGGGTCCCCTCTTCCCCGTCGAACCAGTACTCCCGGGGCGTCATTTCCTCAATGGAATAGCCTGGAAGGGCGTTTTCGAAGAAAGGAATGATGCCGCAGGCCTTGATCGTGGCGATCAGGGCCTCGGGGCTGTCCACCCGCTGCGGGGCGTCCGGGTCGGTCTGTTTCAGGAAGATGGACATACGCGAAAGGCTATTTGGCGAGCAGCCGGCGGCATTCCTCCTGCGCGCGGGCCATCTGCGCCAGGAATTCCGGGCTGGTGTGCAGCGCCGTGACGCCGATGCTCGCGGCTACGCGGCTCGCATCCACGTCACTCTGCCAGTGCGCGCCGGCGATGACGCGGCTTTCGCCGTACATCCAGCCGCGCGCATAGAGGGCGTTGGCGGCCGCCGGGTTGATTTCTGCGAGCAGCATGGCGGCCGACCAGCCGCGCATCGTGTGGCCCGAAGGGTAACTCCCCTCCCCGCGCAACTCGTCGTCCTCGCCGGTCAGCGTGGGCTCGTTGAAGCGCTCGAAGGGGCGCTTGCGGTGGTAGAAGGCCTTGGGCTGCACGCGCATCTGGTCGGTGGTCGAGAGCGCGGTCTCCATCAGGCGCCAGATCTCCGGCGTGGCCTCGGGCGTGACCTGGAGGCCGAAGGCTTCGGCGAACTGGTCCAGCAGCGGCTGGTAGCCCCAGATGGCGTCGCCCTTGGCGATTTCGGCCCGCACGGGGTCGAGGCGCTGGGTCAGTCCCCACATGTAGCGCTGCATGTCGTAGCCGAACTGTGCGCTGACGGTGTCGGGCGGCGCGGGCAGGCACTGGATGAGGTCAGGCAGCTGATCCACCGTGAAATACGGCTTCACGGGGCCCTTCAGGCGGCGCCATTCGGAGGTGCGCAGGGCCATGTTCTCCCGGATGCAGTCGCTGTAGAGCCAGGGCTCGGCGCTGTGGAGGTCGCCCACGTTGATCAGCCCCTTGTAAGGCTTGTATTCCGTGCCGGGATAGCCCGTGACCACGAGGGCGTGGTAAGCCGGGGCCAGGGTCACGGTGACAGTATCGTGCAGGACGGCCGGGGTGGCGTCTGTGCGCCAGTTGACCGGGTTGATGGCGAACTCCGTGTCTGCGATGACGGACTGGACGTATTTCACGTCCTTAACGGTGTTGTAGCAGATGGTCACGCCCGTGTCGGCGGCCCCTTCCGCGGCCTTAATGTGCTTGCACTCAGCGAGATCCTCGGCCGTGACCTTGTAGCCCATCACGTACGCGGCTGCGAGCTTCTTATAGGTCTCGTCGTCCATGTGCTTGAGCAGCTCCACGACGGCCATGCCGCCCTGGCTGAAGCCTGCGATGATAATCGGGCGGCTGCCGTCGCGCTCCGCCAGGAACTGGTCGAACGCCGCGCAGACGTCGCCCATGGCGAGGCGCGTCCGCTCGTAGATCGCCGCGTCGTCGCGCGTCAGGAAAGCGTCGATGGTCGCGTGCCGGTAGAACGGCGCCCAGAAACGGTTCCCGGGGGCCATATAGGCCGCTACCCCGTTGATCTCCCGTCCCATCCGCTCACGGTGCGTGGGGTTCCAGACGTCGGCGTAATGGCCGACTCTCCCCCGCGCATCCTTCCAGTCCTCCTCCCAGGTGGAGACGACATAGAAAACATCCGCGCCGGTCCCGTCGGGGTCTTCGTCGGCGGTGATCCACATCGTGGCGTCCTTGTAGTCCGGCGCCTTGGGCGTGACGGTCCGCTCCCGCTGGCCGTATGCCGCGGGGCTGAGCAGGATCAACAGCGTGAAGAATGCGATGAATCGGTTATGTGTCATGGTGGTGTTCTTTTCTCACAAAGATAATGGAAAGAAGTGAATAGTGTTCGAAATCGTCTGGCAAAAACTCGCACAACTTGTGGGAGAAATAAAAACACCTAATAATCAATTAATTGTAAAACTGCAACAACTTGCTGTATAAACACAATTATCACTGAATCAAACTATTATATAATTTCTCCAGATAGGTGCAGAAATAGCTTGAATGGGGAAGGTCTGATTATAGGTGGCAGACCTTCCCCGCTGATCTTGCATTAGGCCGCTTCCGGAGGCACTCTCCATGGGGAAGGTATCGGGCCTGAAATCAGACCTTCCCCAGAAAGTGATGCGGCGGCCGGTGGGCGGGATGCGCGGGAGCCTGCGCACGTTGGCCTGTGCTGTCGGGGGCCGTGCGTGGGGTGCGTGGGAACGGCCGCCGCGGGCCTTCGGAGCCGGATAGAGCGGCAGGGTGGCGGCGGGCAAGCATTTTTTGCTTGCACGGCGGCAGCCCTGCCGATCCCGGCGGAGAAGGATGCTATCGTGTGTCGGAAAATTGCTATATTTGTAAGATTGTATTTGAACCGACCTGCAGTATGGCACGACACAGCAAGCTGGATATTATTTTGGAGAACCTCACGATCGAGAGCGTGGCGGCGGAGGGCAAGGCGATTGCGCACACGCCGGAGGGGCAGGTGGTTTTCGTGGGATTCGCCGTACCCGGCGACGTGGTGAACGTGCGGCTGGTCCGCAAGAAGAAGGCCTGGCTCGAGGGCACGATCATCAAGCTCGTGAAGCCCTCCGAGCAGCGCCTGGAGCCGTTTTGCGAGCATTTCGCCGTTTGCGGCGGATGCCGCTGGCAGCCGCTCCCCTACGAGATCCAACTCGCAGCCAAGCATCGTCAGGTCTATGATCAGCTGACCCGCATCGGCCACCTCCAAGTGCCGGAATTCCGCCCCATCCTGGGCTCCGACAAGACCCGCTACTACCGCAACAAACTCGAATTCTCCGCCTCCAGCAAGCGCTGGATGACGAGCGAGGAGATCGCCTCCGGCGTGCCCGCCGGCCCCGGCCTGGGCTTCCACGTCGGGAAATATTTCGACAAGGTCCTGGACATCGAGCGCTGCCACCTGCAGCCCGAGCCGACCAACGAGATCCGCCTCTTTATCAAGAAGTTCTGCCTGGAGCACGGCATTTCCTTCTACGACATCCGCGAGAACCACGGCCAGCTGCGCAACATGTTCGTGCGCACGACGGACGCCGGCGCGGTGATGGTCATCGTCTGTTTCGGCGAGGACTTCCCCCTGCGCGCTCCCCTGCTGGACGCCGTTGCGAAGCAGTTCCCGCAGATCAGCTCGCTCTACTACGTCATCAACGACAAGAAGAACGACACCATCGGCGACCAGACCTGCATCCTGCACAGCGGCGAGCCGGCCATCTACGAGGAGATGGAGGGCCTGCGCTTCAAGATCGGCCCGAAATCCTTCTACCAGACCAACACCGGACAGGCCTACAAATTATATAAGGTCGCGCGCGAATTCGCGGACCTGACGGGCTCGGAGCTGGTCTACGACCTCTACACGGGCACGGGCACCATCGCCCAGTTCGTCGCCCGCCAGGCCAAGCATGTGATCGGCATCGAATACGTGCCGGAGGCCATCGAGGACGCGAAAATCAACGCCGCCGGCAACGGCATCGACAACTGCGAGTTCTACGCCGGCGACATGAAGGACATCCTCACGGCGGACTTCATCCGGAAGCACGGCCGGCCGGATGTGATCATCGTCGATCCGCCGCGCGCCGGCATGCACCCGGACGTGGTGAAGACGATCCTGCAGGCTGCGCCGAAGCGGATCGTCTACGTGAGCTGCAACCCGGCCACGCAGGCGCGCGACATGGAAATGATGAGCGCCGACTACCAGATTACCGACGTCCAGCCGGTGGACATGTTCCCCCATACCTACCATGTGGAGAACGTCTGCCGCCTGGAAAGAATAGAAAAGGAAGAAGAAGCATGATCGTGCAAGTTTTGCTGCTGCTGTTGGGCCTCGCGCTGATCGTTTTCGGCGCGGACTGGCTGGTGGACGGCTCGTCCGCCATCGCCCGCAAGGCCGGCATCAGCGAATTCGTCATCGGCCTGACCATCGTGGGCTTCGGCACCAGCTGCCCGGAGCTCGTCGTCAGCCTGACCGGCGCCCTGCAGGGCAACGCCGACATTTCGGTGGGCAACGTGGTGGGCTCCAACGTGTTCAACACCCTGCTCATCCTGGGCCTGACGGCTGTCATTGCCCCCGTGGCCGTGACGCGCTCCAACCGCCGCCGCGACATCCCTATCGCCCTGCTGGTGACCTTCCTGTTCGTCGCTTTCGTTACGACGGGCACGCAGATCACACGCGTTGAAGGTATCGTGTTCCTGCTGGTCTTCGCGGCCTACATGTTCTATTGCTTTAAATCCGACCAGGGTGCCGACGAGGCGGCAGAAGAAAAGGTCCGCAGCCTCTTCATGGCCATCCTGCTGGTGCTCGCGGGCCTCGCCGGCCTGATCTTCGGCGGCCAGCTCTTCGTGAATAATGCGACCGCCATCGCGCGCGCCGTGGGCGTCTCCGACAAATTCATCGCCATCACCCTGCTGGCGGGCGGCACCTCCTTCCCGGAGCTGGCCACCTGCATTGTGGCGGCGGCCAAGAAGAAAGACCAGTTGGCCCTGGGCAATGTCCTGGGGTCCAATGTGTTCAATATCCTGCTGATCCTGGGCACTTCCGCTGTGGTGACTCCCCTCTCGACCCTCGCGCTGATCTGGGTGGACCTGGGCGTGCTGCTCGCCAGCGCCGCGCTGATCTGGCTGTGGACCTACACGGGCCATCGCGACCGGATCGACCGCTGGGAGGCCATCCTGATGCTGCTGCTCTTCTTCGGCTACTACACCTGGCTGTTCGTGAAACTCTAATAACCTGAATATGAAATTTCAACCCACCGAGTATCAATTGATGAACGTGGCCACGGGCCGGGTCTTCGACGACCGCGGCTGGGACCTCAATGACCCGCAGGGCGGAGCCCCCTCGCTGGTACGCGCCGTCTATGCCCAGAAGCAGTTCACGCCCCGTGCCGACCTCAAGGGCCTGTACCGCTACGCGGACTGGATGCCCATCAAGCGGACGCTCAAGCATTCCTGCGCGCCGGTGACGTACAAGTCCAAGGGACTTGCCAAGCACCTGGGACTGAGTAATTTATATATCACCTTCTCCGGTTGGAATCCCAAGATCGGCGCCAAGATGGAGACCTGCTCCTTCAAGGAGACGGAGGCCTTCAGCGTGTGCGCGCGCATGGACAAGAAGGAGGAGCGCGTGCTGGTCGTCCAGTCGGCCGGCAACACCGCCCGCGCATTCGCGCAGGTGTGCTCGGACAATGAGATTCCCGTGGTCATCTGCGTCCCGCAGGACAACCTGCACGACCTGTGGTTCCACAAGAAGCTGCACCGCTGCGTCAAGCTGGTGGCCGTCCCGCACGGCTGCGACTACTACGACGCCATCGCGCTGGGTGAGAAACTGGCCAAGAATCCCCGCTACTTCCTCGAAGGCGGCGCCAAGAACGTGGCGCGTCGCGACGGCATGGGCACGACCCTGCTGAGTTTCGTGGAGAAGGTCGGCCGCATCCCCGACGCCTACTTCCAGGCGGTCGGCTCCGGTACCGGAGCCATCGCGGCTTGGGAGAATGCGGAGCGCCTCGCGGCCGACGGCCATTACGGCGAGAACAAGATGCGCGTGTACATGGCGCAGAACCGCCCGTTCACGCTGATCCATGATTCCTGGAAGGCGCAGTCGCGCGAGCTGCTCGCCCTCGATCCCGCGGAGGGCCGCCGCAGCGCGGAAATGATCCTCGCCAAAGTGCTCGCGAACCGTAAACCGCCCTACAGCCTCGCCGGTGGCGTATTTGACGTCCTGCGCGCGAGCGGCGGCGACACCTTTGCCTGTTCGAACGACGACATCATGTACTGGCTGCTCCAGTTCCGCAACCTCGAGGGGTACGACCTCCTGCCGGCCCCCTGCGCGGCGGTGGCCGCCCTGGCGAAGGCCGTCGAGGACGGCGTCGTCAAGAAGGACGAGTGCATCATGCTGAACTGTACGGGTGGCGGTATGCTGGGCTCCATGGCCAAGGGCTTCATCTTCAAGGAGCCGGACCTGGTGCTGGACCCTTCCCTGCCGGAAGAAGAAATCATTGCCGCTGTCGACAAGCTGTTCTAGAAGCTGACGGCGATCGAGATATCCAGGGCACAATATCCTGCATTGTTCATGCGGATGTTGTGCTCTGGTACGTTTCCGGGGCCTTCGGGATTGGGAATCGAGGGATGATCATGCAGATATTTGATGCCGAAGAGCACGTCGAGGTGCGTGTCGTAGCTGAGGCGGATGCGGTAGCCGCCGCCGAGAGTGGCCAGCCAGGCCATGCGGCCCTCGGTGCTGTGCACGTGCCAGGCCACGCCGCCCTGCGCATAGGCGAAAAGGCCGTCTTCGCTGTCGGTGGACGGGAAATAGCTGGCGCGCAGGCAGGCGGGGATCAGGCGGTTCTTCTCCCCGACGCCGATGTAGCCGCTGTAAAGCCCCAGCGTCAGCTGCTCGCTCAGGCGGAAGCCGATGGTGCCGAGCACCTGGGCGTTGGCATGGCCGTAGAAGGAGCTGTTTTGCTCGAAAACGCGGTAGCCTTCCTCGGTGATGAAGTTGTAGTTGCGGTTCTGGTAGAAACACTGGGTGTACCCCCACTCCGCCCCCAGGACGAAGCGGTCAAAGAAGCAGCCGGCCGGGATCGTCCGCCCTGTTGCACCCGATGAAAGCGCAAGAAGTAAGATCATTGATATGAACAACTTGCGTTTCATTACTAAAAGCGATACAATAGGTTAAGGTGCGGGTAATATCCCCGGTAAATACCGTTCTTGTAGAAGGAGAGGATCACCGCGCCGGTGTCCGGTGCCGTGCGCACGTGAATGCCCGGCTCGACGGAGAAACCGAAGTCCAGCGTCAGGTGCCGGCGGAAGTCCACGCGCACGCCGATCTGGCCTGCGAGTGCGGCCACGCCGCCGGGATTCCGCTCCAGTTCCCTGTCGTTGGCGCTGTAAAAGCCTTTCTCGTAGTCGTGAGAGTAGCCGAGCGATACGCCGGCCCCGGCGTGTACGATCAGGGCGTAATCCTCCCCTTCCGTCCAGAAGATCCGGTAGTCATGGGTGTAGGTGAGAAAGGCGCCGATTTGCCGTGTGCGGGCGCTCAGGAAGCCGTAGAAATCGGTGCGGAGGGTGATGGTGTTCATTTCCTCGCCGGAGGCGGTGTCGAACGTGGCCGTGACGCCGAAACCCTTGGGCGACTGGAACAGGCCGACCCGCTGTCCCTGGGCGTGTGCCGCCGTTCCGAAAGGCAGCAGCAGCGCAAGCAGACAAAGGATATGGATGGGTTTCAGCACGGTTACGAATATAGGAAATTCTTTGATTTTTTCCTACGAAAATAGTATCTTCGCAAGAATAAAACATACTAAAACCGATCCGTCATGTCAGTAGAAATCAGACCCGTTCTGACGCGTAGAGAACTCAGGAAGTTTGTCCTTTTCCCGGAGAAACTGTATCGTCATAATCCTTATTATGTTCCGCCCCTCGTGTTCGACCAGATGGACACGCTCGACCAGGAGAAGGGTGCGGCGCAGGAGTTCTGCGACTCCGCGCTTTATATGGCGTACAAGGACGGCGAGCCGGTCGGCCGCGTGGCCGCCATCGTCAACCACCTGGCCAACAAGCAGTGGAACCACAAGGAAGTCCGCTTCGGCTGGTACGACTTCGTCGAGGATCCCGAAGTGGCCAAGGCGCTGATGGACAAGGTCTACGAGTTCGGCCGGAAGCATGGCATGGAGTCCGTCGTGGGCCCGCTGGGCTTCACGGACTTCGACCCGGAGGGCATGCTCGTCGAGGGTTTTGACCGGATGGGCACGATGCCGCTGATTTACAATTATCCTTACTACAACGACTACCTGGCCGAGATGGGCTTCGAGAAGGACGCCGACTGGGTGGAACTCCACATTCAGGTCCCGACCGTGATGCCGGAGCGCTGGCCCCGTCTTTCGGAAATCATCCAGAAGCGCACCAATGTGCATATGCGTGAACTCACGCGCAGCTATGTCCGGAAGGAGAAATACGGCGAAAAGATCTTCGCCCTCATCAATACCTGCTACAAGAATCTGTACAACTTCACGGTCCTGCCGGACCACATGGCCAAGAAATACCTCGACTTCTACCTGAGCGTGCTCGACCTGAAGTTCGTCTCCATGGTCGAGAACGAGAATAATGAGCTGATCGCCTTCGGCATCACGATGCCTTCGCTGATCAAGGCCCTGCAGAAGTCGCGCGGCAAGCTCTTCCCCATCGGCTGGTGGTACCTGGCCAAGTCGATGTTCATCAAGCGCGAGGGCGGAGCCGAGCTCCTGCTGATCGGCGTGCACCCGGATTACCAGAATACCGGTGTGAACTCCCTGCTCTTCATGGATATGTTCCGGAAGTACAACGAAGCGGGCATCAAATGGTGCGAAACGAACGCCATTCTGGAGACGAATACCAAGAATGCGAACCAATTCCGCGAGTTCGAGCACGAACAGAAGAAGCGCCGCCGCTCCTATATCAAGAAGCTTGAATATTAATTCGTAAAACAAAAGTGTTAGAGTCTATAACAAAAATGTTACCGCCTCTTCCGGAGCGAATGCGGCCCAAATCCCTGTCCGATTACGTCGGTCAGCAGCATTTGGTCGGCCCCGGATGCATCCTGCGGAACATGATGGACTCCGGCGCTTTGTCTTCCTTCATTCTGTGGGGTCCTCCGGGCGTGGGAAAGACCACGCTGGCCCGGATTATCGCCAATAGTCTGGAGCGCGAATTCTATACTCTCTCTGCGGTCAGCTCCGGTGTGAAGGAAGTCCGCGAAGTCATCGACTCTGCCAAGTCCAAGTCGCTCTTCTCCCAGGCGGGCGCGCCGATCCTCTTCATCGATGAGATCCACCGCTTCAACAAGGCGCAGCAGGATGCCCTGCTGGGCGCCGTGGAAGCGGGCACCATCGTGCTGATCGGCGCCACGACGGAGAATCCCTCCTTTGAGGTGATCACTCCCCTCCTGTCCCGCTGCCAGGTCTTCGTGCTGAAGTCCCTCGAGGTCGCCGACCTGCAGCAGCTCCTTGACCGCGCGCTGCGCGAGGATGAGGTGCTGAAGGAGCGCAAGATCGAGGTCCGGGAGACGGAGGCGCTCTTCCGCCACAGCGGCGGAGATGCCCGCAAATTGCTGAATATCCTGGAGATCGTGGTCGATGCCCAGCTGGGCAAGGGCGATACCATCGTCATTGACAACCGCACGGTCACGGAGTGCCTGCAGGAGAATGTGGCCATCTATGACAAGGGCGGCGAGATGCATTACGACATCATTTCCGCCTTTATCAAGAGCGTGCGCGGGTCCGATCCCAACGCGGCGGTCTATTGGATGGCGCGCATGCTGGACGGCGGCGAGGATCCCCTCTTCATCGCCCGGCGGCTCTGCATCCTCGCCGCCGAGGACATCGGCCTGGCGAATCCCAACGCCCTGCTGCTGGCGGACGCGACCTTCCGCATCGTCCACTCCATCGGCATGCCGGAGGCGCGCATTCCGCTGAGCGAGTGCGCCGTCTACCTCGCCAGCTCCCCCAAGAGCAATTCCGCCTATCTGGCGATCGATAAGGCCCTTGCGGCCGCCAAGGAGGACCAGACGGCCGCCGTGCCGCTCTACCTGCGCAACGCGCCCACGAAGCTGATGGAGGACCTCGGCTACGCCGACGGCTACAAATACGCCCACGACTTCCCCGGCCACTTCACGGACCTCGAATTCCTCCCCGACAAACTCTCCGGCACGGTCTTCTACGACCCCCAGCCCAACCCCCAGGAAGACCGCCTCAAGACCTACCTCTCCTCCTGCTGGCCGAAGTACTACAAAAAATAACCTGACCTCCCCTTTCCCCCGCCCCGTATCCTCAAAAATGCCCGGTTTTGAGGACAAGTGGCGCGAAACAGTGCTTGCGCTAGCGAGCGGGAATCGTCAGTTTCTGGCCTGGCTTGATGGAGTCGGAGCTGAGGCCGTTGGCCTTCTTGATGTCGTCGGCGCTGATGCCCGGGTAGTTCTTGGCGATCTTGTAGAGGGAGTCGCCGTTCTTGACGGTATAAATCTTGGCCTTGCTGCCGCTGGAGCTGGAGGAGCTGCTCTTCGAGGAGGAGCTGCTGCCACCGGTGCTGCCCTGCGAGATGGTCGGGCCGCCGTTCTTGTAGATGTAGAGCGTCTGGCCGATCTGGATGCTGTTGGATTTCAGTTTGTTCCAGCTCTTGAGCTGGGCGACGGACACGCCGTATTTCGAGGCGATCTTGCCCAGGTAATCCCCGCTCTTGACCTTGTAGGCGATGCGCTGCTGCTGGTTGGTGCTGCTGCCGGATTTACTGGTCGATTTGCCGCCGGATTTGCCGCCCTGGTCCGTCAGGATGCGGTTCTGGACGAGCGAATCCGCCTTGTAGGCGTAGAGCGAGTCGCGGTTGGCGTCCAGGAAGCGGGACGTCCAGGTGTACGGGAGCTTCAGGACGTAAGGATGGTTGTTGCCCGGGATGATGTCGTTGACATACTGCGGGTTCAGATTCTGCAGGTCCTCCTTCGGCACACCCACCACGGCCTCGATCTGGTCGAAGTGCAGGTTGCGGCGGATCATGAAGGTGTCCGTCTGGGCGGGCACGCCCGTGCTCTGCGGCACGATGCCGTACTCGCGGTAGTAGGTCATCGCATACATGGCGGCGACGAACGCCGGCACGTAATTGCGCGTCTCGCGCGGGAGATAAGGATAGATGCTCCAGTAGTCCCGCTTGCCGTCCGCGCGGCGGATGGCCTTCGAGACATTGCCGGCGCCGCAGTTGTAGGAGCTGATCGCGAGCGCCCAGTCGCCGAAGGTGCGGTAGGCGTCGCGCAGGTAGCGCGCGGCGGCGTCCACGGCCTTCTCCACGTCCAGTCGCTCATCCACGAAAGAATTGATCTCCAGGCCGTAACTGGTGCCGGTCTGGTACATGAACTGCCAGATGCCGCGCGCCCCGGCGCGGGAAGTCGCCACAGGGTTGAGCATGGACTCGATGATGGCCATGTACTTGAGCTCCTGCGGCAGGCCGTAGCGGAGCAGGATGTCCTCGAAAATCGGGAAATAATAGGTACTCAGGCCCATGACGCGCCCCATGCGGGTCGTCATGCGCTCGGAGTACTGGATGATATAGTTCTTGACGACGTCGTTGTACGGCAGCGTGATGAAGGAATTCATCGCCGCCAGGCGGCGCATCATCTCGGCGTCGGAGACGTTGGAGGTGAAGCGCACGGAGTCCATGTCGTATTCGTTGACCGGATCGAAATCGTCGATCATCGTATTCTTGTACCACAGGTGCAGGAGGCTGTCGGTGGCCTCCGGCGTATACTCAAAGCCGCCTTCCTGCATTTCGCGCTCGAGCGCGGCGATCTCGCGCTCGTCCATGGTGGCCTGGCTGCGGAAGTGGTCCAGCAGCAGCTGGAGCGAATCCAGCTCGCTGCGCAGGACTTCGTTTTCCTGCTGGATCTCTTTCTTCTTGGGGCCGTTGAAGGTCTCGTTCATCCATTCGCGGAAGGTCTGCTTCCGCTGCGGTTGCACGCTTTCGGCTTCCGTTCCAAATTTAAAGGTGTTCTGCGCGCCCGACGGAAGGCAGAGCGCGCTGCAGAGGAGGAATATGCTAAGTAACTTCTTCATTGTCAAAAACTAATGCCCAGGCGCAAGCCGAAGGCTGTCTGCTGGTTCACGGGGCTGATGGAGGCGAACTGCCGCTCAGGCATGATGACGGCGGGCGCCACGCGCAGGGCCAGGTCGTCGTCTACCTCGAAATTGTGCATGTAGGAGAAGACGTTGGCGTCAATGACCTGCAGGAGGTAGAGGACGGCGATGGCGAGGACGGAATAATCCCGGTAGCGCCGGTAGACGTTGCGGTAATAGAGCGCCTGGTCGGCCGAGATGGGCCCGTCGTAGCCGGACGTCGGATCCGAGGCCTCCTGGTAGATGGTCTTGAAGCGCAGGTAGTTGGTCTGGCAGTCGGCGTAATAATGGACGGCGAAGCCGATGGCGCCCAGGTAAATGGGCAGCTTCCAGTACTCGCGGTTGTAGATCTGGCCGAGGCCGGGGACGAGGATGGAGAAGAGCGTCGCCTTGCCGGGATGGGGATAAACGCTGGGCTTGAAATTGATCACACCGTCCATCAGCGTGCCCCAGTAGGCCACGCCGGCGCCGATGAAGCAGTATTTGGCCGCTTCCTTGTTGCCGGTGGCGTTGAGATAGATACCGGCGCCGAGGCTGCCGCCGATGGCGCCGTACACGATCGGGAGCTTCCAGGTCTGGCGGTTGTAGATCTGCGAACCGCCGATGATGAGGGCGGAACCGGCCGTCATCGTGCCGATCTTGATCTCGTTCTTATGGGCCAGGCCGCCGAAGTAATCCTTGAAAGAAAAGAGCACGTCGGTGGAATCCTTGTCCGAGGCTTTGTCGTCGTTGTATTGCTGCGAGAAGGCCTGCTCCTTGAACTGAGCCGAGGCGTTCAAGCACGAGAAGGCGGCGAGCAGCGCCGTCAGCACAGTGCAGAATAGCCTCGGGAACCTCATCAGAACTGCTTGTCTTCGAGGGCCTTGACGAATCTTTGGACTTCTTCGTCCGAGTCGAAGCGGATGGTCATCACGCCCTTGCCGGAAGCATTGCGCTTGAGGGAGATATCGTTGGAGAAATACTTGCCGACATGCTCCAGGATGCGGTAGTACTCCTGCGGAAGCGTCTGGGGCGTCTGCGATTCGCGGACCTTGGCCTTGGCGGCGTCGGGATTGGTCTGCAGCTTGCGCACGATGTTCTCGAGCTCGCGGACGGACAGGCCGTCGCGAATCACGAGGTCGCAGAGCTGCTCCTGCACCTCCGGCTCCTCGACGCCGAGGATGGCCTTGGCGTGGCCTGCGCTCAGCAGGCCCACCTTGATGTCGTGCTGCACCTTGGCGGGCAGCTTGAGCAGGCGGAGGGTATTGGCGACGGTGGCGCGCTTCTTCCCTACCCGGTCGGCGAGGCTGTCCTGGGTCAGCTGGCACTCGTCGATGAGGCGGCGGTAGCTGAGGGCGAGCTCGATCGGGTCGAGGTCCTCGCGCTGCACGTTCTCTACGATGGCCATTTCGAGCATGCCCTGGTCGTTCGTGTCGCGGATGTAGGCCGGGATGGTGGTCATGCCCGCCAGGCGGCAGGCTTTGTAGCGGCGCTCGCCGCTGATGATCTGGTAGCGGCGGTCCGTGATGCGGCGGACCGTGATGGGCTGGATGAGCCCGAGCGTGCGGATGGAGGCAGCCAGCTCTTCCAGCGCGGCCTGGTCGAAGGACAGACGGGGCTGGAAGGGGTTGGGCTCGATCATGTCCACGGGGATGCGGAGGATGTCCGCCGTATTCTCCTGGCGGCCGCGCGTGCCCACGATTTCCTTGTTGACATAGCCGACCGGCTTGCGCAGCTGATTGGCGTCAGGCACTTCGCTGAGCAGGGCGCTCAGGCCCTTGCCGAGACCTCTGGGTTCTTTGCTCATACATTCTCTCCGTTATGCTCCAGCACTTCCCTCGCGAGATTGAGGTAGTTGGTGGAGCCGTTGCACATGATGTCGTACAGGATGATAGGTTTGCCGTGGGAAGGCGCTTCGCTGAGGCGGATGTTGCGCTGGATCACCGTCTTGAAGACGAGCTCGCGGAAGTGCTCGCGCAGCTCGTTCAGCACCTGCGCGTGGACGCGCGTGCGGCCGTCGAACATCGTGACCACGAAACCCTCGATGGTGAGGTCCGGGTTCACGCCGCCCTGGACGAGGCGGATGGTCTGCAGCAGCTTACCGAGGCCCTCGAGGGCGAAGAATTCGGGCTGGACGGGGATCATCACGGAATCTGCGGCCGTCAGGGTGTTGACGGTGATGAGGCCCAGCGAGGGTGAGCAGTCGATGATGATGTAGTCGTAATTGTCCCGGATGGGCGCCAGAGCCTTCTTGAGCAGCATCTCGCGGTCCTCCGCCTCGAGCATCTCGATCTCCGCACCCACGAGGTTGATGTGGGACGGGATCATGTGGAGATTGGCGATCTCGGTCTGGATCAGGGCGTCGGAGATGTCGATCTTGCCGATCATGACCTCGTACAGCGTACGCTGCTGGTCATTATCAGGCGCGAAATTCAAGCCGGAGGTCGTGTTGGCCTGCGGGTCAGCATCGATGATCAAGACTTTCTTCTCCAGCACGGAGAGCGACGCTGCCAGGTTGATGGCGGTGGTGGTTTTGCCGACACCGCCTTTCTGGTTGGCTATGGCGATTACTTTTCCCATATTTCTCTATTATCCTAAGAATGCAAATTTAACAAATTATTCGTATTTTTGTGGTATGTCTGAAACAAAAACCGCGTGGTACTTCATCGTCAATCCCCGGGCAGGTTCCGGAAAGGCGATGTCTGAATGGGTTCCGGCCGAACAGATGCTTGCGCAGGAAGGAATTCCTTTCGTTACCGCAACGACGGATCATAAAAATCATGCCGTGGCGCTGGCCCATGATGCCGCCGCCGAAGGCTACCGGAAGATAGCCGCCGTGGGCGGCGACGGGTCCCTGCACGAAGTGCTGGGCGGTATTTGCAGCTGGTGCGCCGAGACCGGGACGTCCCCGGAGGAGTTCTACCTGGCGGTGGTGCCCATTGGTTCCGGCAACGACTGGATCAAGTCCTGCCACGTACCCAACGACGCGACGAGCGTGGTCAAGCTGATTATCGGCAATTCGTTCGGCTGGATGGACATTGTCCGGGCTGTCAGCCGGGACGGGAAGACGAACTATGTCGCGAACTGCGCGGGCGTGGGCTTTGACTCGCATGTCTGCGAGCGGGTGAACCGGCAGAAGGAGCAAGGCAAGCGCGCCAGGCTGATTTATCTGAAAGCGTTACGCTATACCCTCTTCCACCTGAAACCTATCAAAATCGTCGTCTGGGCGGACGGCTCCGCCGTGTTTGCCGGCGAGGCCTACTCCCTGGCCATCGGCAACGGCCCGTGGTCCGGCGGCGGCATGCGGCAGGTGCCGCTGGCCACCAACGACGACGGACAGGTGGACTATATGGTCGTTCCGAAGGCCAGGCTTCTACGCCTTTCCCGGGAGATTCCGCGCCTGTTCGCCGGTACGACGCACGAGTCGTCGCTGGTCGTCACCGGGCGCTGCAAATCGCTGAAAATCACCCTGCTGGACGAAGCGTCCGCAGATATCATCGAGTACGACGGCGAGGTCGAAGGACAGCTCCCGCTGGACCTGGAGGTCACCGGGTCCCGGATTCACGTTCTGAAAGGTTGAGATTCGCCGGTCGGAGCCGGCGAATGACGACTACTGCAGGGCCTTCCAGAGGAGGTCCTTGAGTTCCTGCAGCCCCTGGCCGGTGCTGGAGGAAATAAAGACGCACGGGACCTTGCGCGGCAGGTGTGGGCGTATCATCTTCTCCAGTTCCTCATCGATGAGGTCGCACTTGGTGATGGCCAGCACGCGCTGCTTGGTCAGCAGCTCCGGATTATACTGCTTGAGCTCCGACAGGAGCGTCTTGTAGGCCCCGGCGATGTCTTCCTCCTCCACGCTCACCATGAACAGCAGCACGGAGTTGCGCTCGATGTGGCGCAGGAAGCGGATGCCGATGCCCTTGCCCTCGTGCGCGCCCTCGATGATGCCGGGAATGTCCGCCATCACGAACGACTTGTCGTCGTAGTAGCGCACAATGCCCAGGTTCGGTTCCAGGGTCGTGAAGGCGTAGGAAGCGATCTTCGGTTTGGCGGCCGTAATCGTGGCCAGGAGCGTGGATTTGCCCGCATTGGGGAATCCCACCAGGCCGACGTCCGCCAGGAGCTTCAGCTCCAGGATATAGACGCCTTCCTCCCCTTCTTCGCCCGGCTGGGCGAAACGGGGGGTCTGCAGGGTCGGGGTCTTGAAATTGTTGTTGCCCAGGCCGCCTTTGCCGCCGCGGCAGAGAATGCGCTCCTCCCCCGCCTCCATCATCTCGAAGAGCACCTCGTCGGTGTCGGCGTTCTTGGCTACGGTGCCGATGGGGACATCGAGATAGATGTCCTCGCCGTTCTTGCCGGTGCGCAGGTCGCTGCCGCCTTTCTCGCCGTCCTCGGCGTGGATGTGCTTGCGGTATTTGAGGTGGATCAAGGTCCAGAACTGCGGGTTGGCCCGCAGGATGATATGTCCGCCACGCCCGCCGTCGCCGCCGTCAGGACCCCCTTTGGGGATGTATTTGGCGCGGTGCAGGTGGGCAGATCCTGCGCCCCCGTGTCCGGAGGCGCAGTAGATCTTGACGTAGTCTATGAAGTTGCTCTCTGCCATTTCGGGCGCAAAGATACAAAAATTCAGTCGTTATTTGGGGTTGGAGCGCTTGTCCATGTCGCGGCCGGTCTTGGCTTCCACGACATTCACGATGTAGTCGCCGCACTGCTCGCACTCCTCCACGAGATCCATGTAGATGGTGCTGCAGGCGTAGCTGTAGTCGCGCTCGTCCACGGCGTTCTCGTTCTCCTGGCGAAGCCGGTCGCGGCAGGCATTGAGGGCGATCTCCAGGCGCGTGGACTCCTGTTCGTCGGCCTCTCCCTCGAGCACGAGGACCATCTGGTCCATGCACTGGCCCATCAGGGAGTACATTTCGGTCAGGCCGGCTTCCTGCGACGCCGTGAAGCTGACCTTCTGATTCTTCTTGCGCATCAGGGCGCGGGCGAGGTTGAAGAAGCTGTCGCCGATGCTCTCCAGCTCGCCGATCTCGCGCAGCATGGCGCGGATGGTCTGCTTGGTGTCGTCGGACAGGTGCGCGTTGGCCACCTGGCCCAGGTACTTGCCGATCTCGTTCTCCATGTTGTCGCTGATCTGCTCGTACTTGGCGATGCGGTCGTAGAGGGCCTGGAAGGCTTCGTCGTCGGTGACGTGGGTCAGTTCCTTCACCATGTTGACCACGCGGCACATACGCACGGCGAAGTGCTCGATCTCCTTCTGCGCCTGGAAGACGGAGATTTCCGGCGTCTTCATGATGCCGGCGCCAATGTACTTGAGGCGGAAGTCGTCCTCGGAGACCTTGTGCGGGATGAGCTTGCTGACCAGCTTCTCGATCTGCGGGATGAACCAGATGAGAATGAGCGTGTTGGTCACGTTGAACATGGTGTGGAACGTGGCCAGCACGAAGGTCAGACGCTCGGGGTTCTCCACCCCGGCGTCGGCGTCCACGCCCACCAGGCGGCAGGCGGTCCGGACGAAGGGATAGAAGATGCAGAGCACCCACAGCACGCCGAACACGTTGAACACCAGGTGCGCCAGGGCGGCCCGGCGGGCCTGCGTGTTGGCGGACAGAGCGGCCAGGTTGGCCGTAAGGGTGGTGCCGATGTTCTCGCCCATCACGAGGGCGATGCCCTGGTAGATGGTCAGCACGCCCGTGGTGCAGAGCACCATGGTGATGGCCATCAGGGCGGCGGACGACTGCGCGATGCAGGTCAGGATGGCGCCGATGACCAGGAAGACGAGGATGGTCAGGTAACTCCCTGAGTCAAAGGAAGAAAAGAAATTGACTACCTGCGCGTTGCTGGCCAGGTCCATCTCGCGGCCGGTGGCGTTGAGCGTGCCGAGCGCGAAGAACATGAAGGACAGGCCGAAGAGGAAGTCGCCCAGGTAGCGGTGCTTCTTGAACTGGATCAGGATCACGGCCACGAGGAAGACCGGCCAGACCAGGTTGGCGATATTGAACGAGAAGCCGGCCGACATGATCCAGGCGGAGAGCGTGGTGCCGATGTTGGCGCCCATGATCACCGAAATGGCCTGGGAAAGGGTCAGGAGGGCGGCATTGACGAACGATACCGTCATCACCGTGGTGGCGGCGGACGACTGGACGGCCACGCAGACCGCCATGCCGGTCAGCACGCCGGTGAAGCGGTTGGTGGTCATGGCGCCCAGGACGTGGCGGAGCTGCGGTCCCGCCATCTTCTGGAGGGCCTCGCTCATCACCTTCATGCCGTACATCAGCAGGGCGATCGAGCCCAGGAGCTTAAAGATGATTAACATACTCTACAGGGTGAGGTCTTCTGCGGTGAGTTTGGGAACGTAATGGACGCCGTCCCGGCGATAATACTGCAGCTGCTCCCCTTCATGCACGGGGACCAGCTCGATCTGCTCGGCCGGCTTGCCGACGGCAATTACGCAAATGGGTTCGTACGGCAGGGCCAGCGCCTCGCGGATGGGCTCTCTGTCGAAATTGCGGATAATCAGGCCGCCCAGGCCCATCTCGACGGCTTTCAGCAGCATGCTCTGCACGGAGATGCCCAGGTCGATGTCGATGCCGGGATTCTCCGCGGCGATGGAGCACACGACGATGAACGCCTCCGGCTCCCGGCCCGGGAAGGGCAGCTGCAGGTGGGGCAGTCCCCTGCCCATGCGGATATACTTATTGACAGCGTCCGCTTCCGGCCCTTTGACGACGGGCCGGAAGCGCAGCCGCTGCATGTTCACGCTGGAGGCGACCTTGGTGTTGACGGCGATCATCGCGTCCAGCTGGCGCCGGTGCACGACGTAATCGCGGTCGAAGCCGCGGTAGCTGCGGTTGTGCAGCAGGAGTGTGTCGAGCGAGGGGCGCTGCGGGGCATGCCTGCGCCCGGCGTCCTTGCCGAACACCTCCTCATAGCGTTTCTCCAGGTAGTTGTCTGCCATTAGGCGATGCTATCCATCTTGGCCAGCACGCGGGCGCGGTTCTCCTCGATGGTGCCGCCGTTCACGACCACCTCGTGGTACTTGTCCGCCTTCTTGTAGTAGTCGATCAGCGGCTCGGTCTGGCTGTGGTAGGTCTTGATGCGGTTGGCGATGATCTCGTCGGAGGCGTCGTCGGCGCGGCCCTCGATGACGGCGCGGCCGCGGATGCGCTCGAAGATCATGGCGTCATCGATCATCAGGCCGACGACGGCCGTCACGCCCTCGCCGCGCTTGGCGAGGATCTTGTCAAGATCTTCCGCCTGGGAAAGGTTGCGCGGGAAGCCGTCCAGCAGGAAGCCGTCCACGCCCTTGATGGTGTCGAAGGCGTTTTCGATCATGCCCTCGACGACGGAGTCAGGGACGAGGGAACCGGCGTCGATGAGCGTCTTGGCCTGCTTGCCGAGCTCGGTGCCGGCCGCGATTTCGGCGCGGAGCAGCTCTCCGGTGGAGATGTGCTTGAGGTTGTACTTCTGGGCGATGACACCCGCGTGGGTGCCCTTGCCGGCACCCGGAGGGCCGAAGAGGATGTAATACTTCATGATGGATTATTCTTCTATAACGTAAATGTCTTTGATGTTGCGGCCCTGCTCGTTGTAGTCGAGGCCGAAGCCGACGATGAAGGCGTTGGGGATCTCCATGCCCACGTAGTCCAACTGGACGGGCTTGTTGTAGACCTCCGGCTTGAGGAGCATGGTGCAGATGCGCACCTCGGAGGCGCCTTCCTTGTCGAGGAGCATCTCCTGCAGGGCGACGATGGTGTTGCCCGTGTCCACGATGTCCTCGCAGATGATCACGCGGCGGCCGCGCACGCTGGAGGTCAGGCCCATCACGTTCAGGACCGTGCCCGTGGACTTCGTCCCCTGGTAGGAGGAGAGCTTGATGGAGATGAGCTGGCAGGGGAAGTCGAGGCGCTGCAGGAGCTCGCCCGTGAACGGAATGGAGCCGTTCAGCACGCAGAGGATCACGGGCACGTCGGTGCAGCCGCGGAAGTCGGCGTTGATCCGTTCTGCCACGCCGTCAATGGCTTCCATGATGCGCTCGTGGCGGATATAGGGTTTGAATGTTTTGTCGAGAATCTGGATTTTTTCGTCCTTCATGGCTTGATGTATCTTTGATCGTCCGAATTTACGAAAATTATTTCTAATTTTGGGAAGAAACTTAACGAACTATGAAAACTCTGCTTCTCTTGGTGGCCCTTATAGGGCCCCTGGGCTTCCAGCAAGCCGTTCTGACCCTCACCGGCGCGTCCTGCGTCGAGGAACTCTCCGAAGATGAAATGCAGCGCTACCAGTCCCTGGCGGCGCATCCCGTCGACCTGAATCACGCCGGGCGCGGCCGGCTCCTCGCCACGGGCCTGTTGACCCCCTTCCAGGTCGCGTCCCTGCTGGATTACCGGCTGCAGACGGGGGCCATCCTGTCGTGGAACGAGCTGGCCCTCGTGGACGGCTTCCCCGCCCCGTTCGTGGCGGCGCTGCAGGAGTTCGCCGTCCTGGGCGTGCAGGATGCCGTCCCGGGGCGGCGGGAGGACCGGCGCTTCGGCCTGGAGCTGCAGCTGCGCGGGGCTGTCCGGGCGGATGGACAGGCGGCCGGCGGCCTGAAGGCCGAAGCGAACCTCGGGGAGCGCGCGCAAGCATTTGTTTCCATACGCAATACATTGTCCGAACCATCGTTAGGTGCTCCTACCTTGAGCGCCGCTTACTATGGAAAGCGGGCGCTCGGACAGCTGATCGTGGGCCATTTCAATGCCCGTTTCGGGCAGGGGCTGCTGCAGTGGAGCGGCTTCCAGCTGAGCGGGTTCGGCACCCTGGGCGCGTTCCGCAAGAACGGGACGGGCTTCTCGCCCACCGGCTCCCACGGCGCCACCCTGCTGGGGGTGGCGACGGACTGGCATTTCGGCACCTGGGAGGTCTCTGCGGCGTATTCCCTTGCGGGGAACCAGCCGATCGTGAACGTGACGAAGACCTGGCGCACGGCGACGGCCGGGCTGACGGCCACGCGCGAAGGCGCTTCGCTGGAGGCGCGCTTCGCCCGGCCGGACTGGAGCTTCTTCGCCGAGACGGCGGTCCGCTACGACGGGAATGTCTCCGCCCTGGCGGGCGCCTTCTATTTGCCGGCCTACGGCCACCGCATCGGGGTCATGGGCCGCTGGTACGGCCGTCAGGACAAGCGTTACAGCGGCGCCGCGGCGGGCTATGAGGGCCCCGCCTTCGGGGTGACGGCGGATGCCGGCTGGCGGACGGACACGGGCGAAAGCCAGTTCAAGGCGCTGCTGCGCTGGCATCCGGAATACACCTGGCGGCGCATCCGTTTCCTGCCGGAAATGCGCCTGCAGGGGCGCCTGCGCCCGAAAGATGAGCTCCCCCTACGGGTGGAGACACGCGCCGTACTCGGCGCGGAATGGGGACCGTGGCTCCTCGCGGGCCGCTTCGACGCCGTCTGGTGCCGCGGCTTCGCCTGGAACTGGTACGCCGAGGGCGGTTGGAAACGAGAGAAAGTGGCCCTGTACGTGCGCGGAGGCCTGTTTCGCGTGGACGCGTGGGACGACCGGATCTATGTCTACGAGCGCGACGCGCCCGGCGCCTTCACCGTCCCCGCGCGCTACGGGCGCGGCTGGAACGGCTCCCTCTACGGCGCCTGGCAACTCAGCCGCCACCACAGCCTCTGGCTGCGCCTGGAGACGGTCCAGTACCCCTGGAACAAGAAAGAAAAAGAAGGCCGGACGGAGGTCCGGCTCTCTTATCGCTATCGATTATAATCCGTCATGCCCGACCTGATCGGGCATCTCATAGCGCAGGGATGACCTTCTCCATAGAGATACTATGGGATCCCTTGATGAGGACGACGGCGTCCCGGACGGGATGCGCCGCGAGATGCTCCTTCAGCGCATCGGCGCTCGGGAACCAGGCCTCGTCGCCGGGCAGCGCCGCCAGGGCCTTCTGGAATTCCTCCCCCACCAGGCAGGCCGGAATCCCGGCCTCGCGCAGCTGCAGCACGATTTTCTTGTGCTCCTCGAGCGACTCCGCACCCAGCTCGCGCATGTCGCCGAGCAGGGCCAGCTTGCGGGCGGCCTCGACGTGGCTGAAGTTCTCCAGCGCGGCGCGCATCGACGAAGGATTGGCGTTGTAGGCGTCCACGATAAGGGTATTCGCGGCCGTGCGCACCATCTGCGAGCGGTTGTTGTCGGGGACGAATTCCGCGATGGCGGCGATGGCGTCGGCACGCGGCACGCCGAAATACTCGCCTACCGCCAGGGCGGCCAGGATGTTGGTGGCGTTGTAGGCGCCGACGAGGTGCGAGACCACGAGCGTATCGCCCAGGCGGATGCGCAGGAAGGGCTCCTCCGGCGTGGCCGGCAGGATCTGGGCGCGCTGATAGTCAATGCCGTAGCCGAAGGTATGGCAGGGCTGCTTGGCCGCCATTTCCCGCAGGTCGGGATCGTCCTCGTTCAGGAAGATGAGCGAGCCGCGGTGCGCGCCGAGCCAGTTGTAGAGCTCCCCTTTCGCGGCCTTGACGCCCTCGAAGGAGCCGAAGCCCAGCAGGTGCGCCCGGCCGACGTTGGTGATCAGGCCGTAGTCCGGCTGGCTGACTTTCACAAGCTTGGCGATATCGTCGGGGTGGTTGGCGCCCATCTCGATCACGGCGATCTCCGTGTCGGGGGTGATGGACAGCAGCGAAAGCGGCACGCCGATGTCGTTGTTGAGATTGCCCTGCGTGGCCGTGACGCGGTATTTCTTCGCCAGCACGGCGGCGATGAGGTTCTTGGTGGTGGTCTTGCCGTTCGTGCCCGTCAGGCCGAGCACGGGCAGTTTGCCGTCCCGCACGTGCGTGCGGTGCCAGATGGCCAGCTCCTGCAGGGTCTTGAACGGGTCCGCGACCTTGATCAACTTGTCATGATCGGGCATCTCCTCCCACTTGGCATCCTCATTGACGACCGCCCAGGCGGCGCCGGCTTCCAGCGCCTTGAGCGCGTAGTTATTCCCGTCGAAATTCTCTCCCCGGAGGGCGAAGAAGATCTCCCCGCCGCGGATTGCCCGGCTGTCGGTCGTGACCTTGCAGCCGCAGGCTAAGTATTTGGCATACAATTCTTCCATGGTTCCCTATTTGACGCCCGTGCTGCCGAATCCGCCCGCTCCGCGTTCCGATTCCGCCAGCTCGGCGGCCTCTTCCCACTCGATGACCTCGTGCTTGGCCAGCACCAGCTGCGCGATGCGCTCGCCGCACTCGATGACGTACGGCTCCCCGCTCAGGTTGACCAGAATCACACAGACCTCGCCGCGGTAGTCCGCGTCGATGGTGCCCGGTGCGTTGAGCACCGTGATGCCCTTCTTGGCGGCCAGGCCGCTGCGCGGGCGTACCTGCACCTCGTAGCCGGCCGGGATCTCCAGGTACAGGCCCGTGGGGACGATGGCGCGGCCGAGGGGTTTCAGTTCGATGGGTTCGGCGATGTCGGCCCGGACGTCCAGTCCGGCGGCGAATTCCGTCGCGTAGGCGGGCAGCGCGTTGCTGCTCTTGTTGATAACCTTGACTTTCATTTCTTTATTACGTCATTCGCCGGCTCCGACCGGCGAATCTCTATTTACAGGCTTGTTTATACAGGAAATAGGCGATGACCGCGTACAGCAGGTTCGGCAGCCACATGGCGACCCCTGGCGGCAGCGTGTCCGTGTAGACGAACATCTCGCTCATGCGCAGGAAGAAGATGTAGGAGAAGGCCAGGGCGATGCCGATGGCGATGTTCCAGCCGATGCCGCCGCGCCGCTTCCGGGCGGAGAGCGACACGCCGATGATGGTCAGGATCAGCACGGAGAACGGCATCGTCACGCGGCGCTGGCGCTCGATGGCGGCGTACATGACATTCGCGTCGCCACGCATCTTCTGGGTGGCGATGAGATCGTTCAACTCCCTGATATTCAGTGTTTCTACGGTTTTCTCATTATTGAACAGGTCCTTGATCTGCAGGGCGATGACGGTGTCCTGCTGCTCCTTGAAGGACACGTTGTCCTTGAGGCCGGAGGTGTAGTCCCGGATGAAGACCTTGTTCAGGTGCCAGCCGGCCATCGTGCTGTCCCAGACGGCCGTTTCGGCGCTGACCTTGCGGGTCAGCCGGTGGCCGTCCATGTCCTCGATGGTGAACTTGTAGGCGGTGTTGTTCCAGCGGCTGAACGACTCGATGTACACGAACTGCCCGGGCGAGATCTGGTAGTGCAGGTCGCGGAGGTTGTAGGTGTTGTGCCGCTTGATGTATTTCGCTTCAAACTCCACGCGGGTGGCGTTCGCGTGCGGAATGACGAAGAAGGTCAGGCCCAGCGAGAGCAGCGCGATCAGGGCCGCGGAGGCCAGGAACGGGACGATCATCCGGTGGAAACTGACCCCGCAGGACAGGATCGCGATGATCTCGGAGTTCGCCGCCATGCGCGAGGTGAAGAAGATCACCGTGATGAAGACGAACAGCGACGCGAACATGTTGACCAGGTATGGGATGTAGTTGCAGTAGTAGTCGAAGATGATGGCCTTCAGCGGAGCGTCGTTCTTGACGAAATAGTCGATCTTCTCCGACAGGTCGAAGATGATGACGATGATGATGATGAGCAGCAGCGACAGGAAGAAGGTCATGATAAACTTCTTCGAGATGTACCAGTCGATTTTCCGCAAGCCTTCCATCTATCTTACAATCTGCGGGTTATGCGTTCGATGGCGCCTTCCTTCCAGGCGGCGAAGTCGCCGGCCTCGATGTGCTGCCGCGCCGTGCGGACGAGGTCCAGGTAGAAGGCGAGGTTGTGCTCGCTGGCGAGCATTGCCGCGAACATTTCCCCGGCCACGAACAGGTGGTGCAGGTAGGCCTTCGTGTACGTGTGGTCCACGAAGGAGGCGCCGGAGGGGTCGAGTTCGGAGAAATCCTCCGCCCACTTGGCGTTGCGCATGTTCATGATGCCCTCCCAGGTGAAGAGCATACCGTTGCGGCCGTTGCGCGTGGGCATGACGCAGTCGAACATGTCCACGCCGCGCGCGATGCCTTCCAGGATGTTCGCCGGCGTGCCGACGCCCATCAGGTAGCGCGGGCGGTCGTCCGGCAGCAGCGGGCAGACGAGCTCCAGCATCTCGTACATCTTCTCCGTCGGCTCCCCCACCGCCAGGCCGCCGATCGCGTAGCCTTCGGCGTCGAACTGCGTGGCGTGGTCGACCGCCTCGCGGCGCAGGTCGGGATAGACGCAGCCCTGCAGGATGGGGAAAAAGGTCTGCGAGTAGCCGTAGAGCGGCTCCGTCTCGCGGAAGCGTTTCGCGTAGCGCTCCAGCCAGGACTTCGTGAGATCGAGACTCTTGCGCGCGTAGGCGTGGTCGGCGTCGCCGGGGCAGCACTCGTCCAGCGCCATCATGATGTCGGCGCCGATGATGCGCTGCGTGTCCACGTTATTCTCCGGGGTGAAGATGTGGCGGGAGCCGTCGATGTGGCTCCGGAAGGTGCAGCCCTCGGGGGTCAGCTTGCGGATCGGGCTCAGGGAGAATACCTGGAAGCCGCCGCTATCCGTGAGGATGGGACGGTCCCACGCCTCGAAGGCGTGCAGGCCGCCTGCGGCGCGCAGGGTGTCGAGCCCCGGGCGCAGGTAGAGATGGTAGGTGTTGCCGAGGATGATCTCGGCGCGGACGTCCTCCCGCAGGTCGCGGTGATAGACGCCCTTGACGGAACCTACCGTCCCGACGGGCATGAAAATGGGGGTATGGATTTGGCCGTGGTCCGTCTCGATGACGCCCGCGCGGGCGGCGGAATGCGGATCGGCCGCAGTCTTCGTAAATTTCATCCCTCAAAGATAGTGAAAATAGAAGAAAAAAGGCTAATTTTGTTAGCTGAACACTCAACCGAAACAGTATGAACAATAAACAGCTTAAGATCAGGCTTGTCCTGATGCTTATCCTCCAGTATGGCGCCTGGGGCGCTTATCTGACTTCCCTGGGCCGTTATCTCGGCAACGCCGGACTCGGTCCGCAGATCAAGTGGTTCTTTGCGATGCAGGGCATCGTGTCGATCTTCATGCCTACTCTGATGGGCATCGTCGCGGACCGTCACATCCCGGCGCAGAAGACCCTCTCGATGTGCCACGGCCTGGCAGGTCTGTTTATGATCGGCGCCGGCTGGTATTGCATGAGTGCAGGCAGCCAGGTTGAGTTCGCCCCCCTGTTCATCCTGTATGGCCTGAGCCTGGCCTTCTATATGCCGACGATCGCCGTCTCGAATTCCGTCGCCTACAATGCCCTGAGCAAGAGCGGCCTGGATCCGGTCAAGGCCTTCCCGCCGCTGCGCGTCTTCGGTACGATCGGCTTCATCTGCAGCATGCTGGCGACCAATTTCGTCAAGTTTGGCGGCGTGGCGATGCAGGACAGCTACACGCAGCTCTTCTCCTCCGGTCTCATCTCCCTGGTACTCTGCGGCTATGCGCTGACGATGCCCGCCTGCGAGACGAACCGCGGCGGCGAGTCCAAGAGTTTTGCGGAGGCGTTCGGTCTCAAGGCCTTCAACCTGTTCAAGGATCCTCAGTTCGCGGTGTTCTTCATCTTCTCGATGCTGCTGGGTGCTTCCCTGCAGATCACCAACGGTTATGCGAATACCTTCCTCGGCTCCTTCGCCGAGAATCCCGCCCTGGCGAACACGTTCGCGGTAAAGAATTCCAACGCACTGATCGCGATCAGCCAAGCTTCCGAGACGCTCTGTATCCTGCTGATTCCCTTCGCGATGAAGAAGTTCGGCATCAAGAAAGTGATGCTCATGGCGATGTTCGCCTGGGTGTTCCGCTTCGGCCTGTTCGGCGCCGGAAATCCCGCCTGGCCGGGCGTGCTGCTCTTTGTGCTGAGCTGCATCGTATACGGTGTTGCGTTTGATTTCTTCAATATCTCCGGTTCCCTGTACGTCAATGAGAACACCACGCCGGACATCCGCTCGAGCGCGCAGGGCGTGTTCATGCTGATGACCAACGGTCTGGGCGCCTCCATCGGTACGTTGGCCGCCGGCAAGGTCGTCGAGGCCTGTGACGTCTTCAACACGCCGGCCAACTGGTCCATGGCCTGGTACATCTTCGCCGCCTACGCCTGCGTCGTCGCCGTCCTCTTCGCCATCCTCTTCAAAGACCCCTCGAAGAAGGCGAAAGCTTAACAAATAGTCATTCCGGGCTTGACCCGGAATCTAAATAAAACCGGGCTGCCAGCGCAGTCCGGTTTTTTATTGCTATGTATCAGTCCTACTGGATGAATCCGGCGAAGTAGCCTGGGAAGATCACGTTGGTGATCAGGTAACCGACGATGGTCGAGACGGTTACGCAGATCAAGCCCGGCATCATGAAGCTGTGGTTCAGGAGGTATTTTCCGATCACGGTGGTGCCGCTGCGGTCGAAGTTGACCGTAGCGATATCCGACGGGTAGTTCGGGATGAAGAAGTAGCCGTACACGCTGGGCAGCACGCCCAGGAGCACGGGCCCGGCGATGCCGAGTTCGTAGGCCAGCGGCAGCATGGCCACGACCACGGCGCCCTGGGAGTTGATCAGCACGGACACCAGGAAGAACACGAACGCGATGCTCCAGGGATAGTTTGTGACCAGATCAGTCAGCATCAGCTTCATCTCGTCGAGGTAGTTGCCGAAGTAGGTGTCGGCCAGCCAGGCGATGCCGTAGATGGCCACGACGGCCACCATGCCGGACTGCCACACGGCGCCGGCCACGGCTTTCTTGGGCTGGGACTTGCAGAAGATGATGTTCGCGGCCGCGGCGGCCAGCATGATGATCTGGATGCAGATGTTCATCTTGGGCAGGTTGATGGCCGTGGCGAGGGTCTCCCCGCCCTCGACGTGGATCATCTGGCAGAAGGCGAAGCCCACGATGATGAGCAGCGCGCCCAGGAAGATGAACACGGAGGCCTTGGCTTCCTTGGAGATCTCCTTGTCCAGGGTCGTCGCCGTGTTGCCGTACATGTATTTGTACATCTCGGGATCAGCCTTGCGGCGCTGGAATTCAGGATCCTTGTCGAGGTCCTTGCCGCGCTTGTAGGAAGCCGCGGCGGCGCACATCAGGCCGAGGATGCAGGCCGGAATGGTGACCATCAGCACCTGCGGGATGCTCACCATGTAGCCGTTGGCGTTGGAGATGGTCACGAAGGCCACCACGGCCGCCGCGATCGGCGAGCAGGTGATGCCCACCTGCGAGGCGATGGACGCCACGCCGCAGGGGCGCTCCGGGCGGATATTCTTCTTCAGGGCAATGTCGCAGATGATGGGCATGATGGTGTAGACCACGTGGCCGGTACCCACGAGCACGGTCAGGAAGAAGGTGACCAGCGGGCCCAGGAAGGTAATATGGTCCGGATGCTTTCGGAGCATCTTTTCGGCGATCTGGATCATCCAGTCCATACCGCCTGACGCCTGCAGGGTGCCGGCGCAGGTGACGGCCGCGATAATGATGTAGATGACGTCCGTGGGGGGCGTGCCGGGCTTGAGGCCGAAGCCGAACACCAGGATGGCGAGGCCGATGCCGGAGATGGCGCCCAACGCCAGGGATCCGTAGCGGGAACCCACGTACAGTGCTGCCAGTACGATGAGCAGCTCGATGATCATGGTCAGGGTCATGGCAGGCAGGATTTATTTGACGCCCAGATACTTAACGATCAGCTCGACGGCTGCGTTCTCGTCCGGGACGTTGTCCATGTTGATGACCAGGTCGTAGTTGCGGACGTCGTAACGGCTCGTGCCGGCGTAGCGCTTGATATAGTTCTCACGGCCTTTGTCCACGCGGTCGATGGCCGCGGCCGCCTCCTGCTCGGAGAGGTGCTGCTTGGCCATCACGCGCTCGATTCTCTTTTCGCGCGGAGCGGTGATGAAGATGTCCACCTTGTTGGGGAAATCCTTCAGCACGAAGAAGCCCGAGCGGCCTGCGATGACGCAGGAGCCCTCCTCGGCAATGCCCCGGAGGATCTGCTTTTCAGCTTCGAAGATCTCGTCGGAGCTGAGGTCCGGGCGGTATTCTTTCACGAAATCATCGTCCCATTCGACGACGTTCTCCGCCTTGGGCATCGCGACGATTTTCCGCAGGAGCGAGGTGAGCCAGTCTTTCTTTTCTCCCTTGAGCTTTTCGATGGCGTCGGTCGTGAGGTGAAACTCTTCCCGGAGTGCCTTGATCAACTCTTTGTCGCTGAAACGGACGCCCAGGCGTTCGGCCAGGAGCTGCCCGACGGTGTGCCCGCCGGAGCCCAGCTCGCGGCTGATGGTGATGATGAACGGTTGCTGCGTATTCATGATCATTTGTTTTAGTGTTATGCGAATTTACGAAAAATTTAACAATTCCGCCGCATCGAGATGGGGCTGGAGGACGGCCGGATCGACCGGGAAGATCTTGGGGCTGCGGCAGTGCGGATAGCGGTTGAACCAGGGATCGCGGCTGTGGTACCAGGTCTGGCTACGGATGCTCGGCGACCAGCGGAAAGCCCGCCGGATGTGGGCGATGCAGGGCTGGGCGGCGACGGTGAGCGCGGTGCGCCCGTCGGCGAGCTGAGAGACGCAGAAATAATGGTCGCGGACGCGCGTGTCGCGGTCCTGCTCCTCGGGCGTCGACTTGTGCGAGATGGTCAGGTGCCGGCCGTGCAAGGCGTTGATTTCCTTCATGATGCGGCGGAACTCCTTACCATGCGACGACGTGTCCTTGATCCCCTTCCACGCGATCCAGTAATGGATCATCTCATGGATGAGCGTGTCCTCGATCTCCGCCTCCGGCAAATCGAAATACGTGCTGATGCGGAGGACGAAATCCTCGCGTCGCACCACCCTGCCCCGCCAGTCGCGCACGGGGCGGTAGATGAGCCGCCCGACGAAAGTGCGGGCGCGGCTCAGCTTGATCGGAATACGCGGAAGAGCGCCGTCGAAACACATCCGGTTGAATGTGTCGAAGCGCTCCTCCAGGTATTCGACCGTCGGCGTCACTTGATCACGCCGAGTTCCTTGCCGACCTTGATGAAGGCGGCGATGGCCTTGTCCAACTGCGGACGTGTGTGGGCGGCGGAGAGCTGCACGCGGATCCGCGCCTGGCCCTTCGGGACCACGGGATAATAGAAACCGGTCACGAAAATCCCCTCTTTCGCCATGGCGGCGGCGAACTTCTGCGACAGCGGTGCGTCATAGAGCATCACGGCGCAGATGGCGCTCTGCGTGGGTTTGATATCGAATCCGGCCGCGATCATCTTGTCGCGGAAATAGGCCACGTTCTCCTGCTGGCGGTCATGCAGTTCGTCGCTCTCGCCGAGCATCTTGAACAGCTCGATGCCGGCGGCGCAGATCATCGGCGGCAGCGAGTTGGAGAAGAGATACGGGCGGCTGCGCTGGCGCAGCATGTCGATGATCTCCTGCCGGCCGGTGGTGAAGCCGCCCACGGCGCCGCCGAAGCTCTTGCCGAGCGTGCCGGTGTGGATGTCGATGCGGCCGTAGAGGTTGAACTGCTCGGCGACGCCCCGGCCGTGCTTGCCCACGACGCCGGCGCTGTGGCTTTCGTCCACCATGACGAGGGCGTCGTATTTCTCGGCGAGCTCGCAGATCTTATCCATCGGGGCGACGTTGCCGTCCATCGAGAACACGCCGTCGGTCACGATGATGCGGAAACGCTGCGCCTGTGCCTCCTGGAGGCACTTTTCGAGCTCGGCCATGTCCGCGTTCGCATAGCGGTAGCGGACGGCCTTGCAGAGGCGCACGCCGTCGATGATGGAGGCGTGGTTGAGCGCGTCGGAGATGATGGCGTCCTCGGCGGTGAGGAGCGGCTCGAAGACGCCGCCGTTGGCGTCGAAACAGGCCGCGTAGAGAATGGTATCGTCCGTATGGAAATAGGCGGAAATCGCCTTCTCCAGCTCGCGGTGCAGGTCCTGGCAGCCGCAGATGAAGCGGACGGAGGACATGCCGAAGCCGCGCTCGTCGAGCGCCTTCTTGGCGGCGGCGATCAGGCGCGGGTTGTCCGAGAGCCCGAGGTAGTTGTTGGCGCAGAAATTCAGGGCCTTGCTGCCGTCGGCGAGAGTGATCTCCGCCCCCTGCGGGGAACAGATGGTCCGCTCGCGTTTGTAGAGGCCGGCTTCGTCGATGGCCTTAAGTTCCTGCTGAAGATGAGATTGAAACTTTCCGTACATAAATTATGTGGATTTATTAGTGTTTTCTCCTACAAAATTAATAAATTTGCGTAACAATTAATAGCACGAAAGCCACTCTTATGAAAAATGTTCTCGTCATCGGTTCCACCGGCCAGATTGGTTCGGAACTCACGATGAAACTCCGCAAGATCTATCACCAGGGCCGCATTGTGGCCGGTTATATCCCCGGATCCGCCCCGACGGGCGACTTGTTGGAAAGCGGCCCCGCCGAGCAGGCAAACGTCTGCAACGCCCAGCAGATCGCGGATATCGTGGACAAATACGACATCGACACCATCTACAACCTCGCCGCCCTGCTCTCCGCCACGGCCGAGCGCCTGCCGCTCAAGGCCTGGGACATCCAGATGAACGGCCTGCTGAACATCCTGGAAGTGGCGCGCGAGAAGCACTGCGCCGTGTTCACCCCCTCCTCCATCGGCTCCTTCGGCCCGGACACGCCGCGCGACAACACCCCGCAGGACACCATCCAGCGGCCGACGTCGATGTACGGCGTGACCAAGGTCGCGACCGAGCTGCTGAGCGATTATTATTTCCATAAATATGGCGTAGACACGCGTTCCGTGCGCTTCCCGGGCCTGATCTCCTACAAGACCCTGCCCGGCGGCGGCACCACGGACTACGCCGTGGAGATCTACTACGCCGCGGTCAAAGGCGAAGAATTCGTCTGCCCGCTCGCGCACGGCACCTACATGGACATGATGTACATGCCGGACGCCATCAAGGCGGCCGTCAACCTGATGGAGGCCGACCCGCGCTACCTCGTGCACCGCAACGCCTTCAACATCGCCTCGATGAGCTTCGACCCGGAAGAGGTCTACGATGCCATTCGGAAGCACTATCCGGACTTCAAGATGCGCTACGAGGTGGATCCGATCCGCCAGGCCATCGCGGACTCCTGGCCCAACAAGATGGACGACGTATGCGCCCGCAAAGAATGGGGATGGTCACCGTCCTATAACTTAGAGACGATGACCAAAGACATGATCAAACACCTGAAAGAGAAGCTGCTCTAGGCGTTTTCTTCCTCTTTTTCCTTTCCGTGGAACCGGCGGTAGTAGGCCACCCCCAGCAGGATGGTCAGCAGCGCGGCGATGACGATCGCCGTGATCGTGTTGGTGCCCTCCCCTTTCACGCGGCTCCACATGGCGACCAGCACCTGCGTGCGCTCGCCCCAGTCGTGTTCCATCCCGGCGTTCCGGATGGAAGCGGCATCGGGATACAGCACGGGGTTGGTGCACACGGCCGTGGCCTCGGGACCGAAGAAATAGCTCAGGTCGACGGGCGCAAATTGCCCGTCGACAAAGGCTTCCAGCACCTCCGGCGCCGCGATGGCGGACGTATAGCCCGTCTCGCGGGCATTCCGGATGGCGACATCCGGCCGGCACATGAAGTCGATCCAGTAGCGGGCGGCCTTGACATTCTTGGCGAATTTGGGGATCACCCAGCCGTCGAACCAGACCGTGAAGCCCTCCTTCGGGAGGGAGAATCTCAGGTCGATGCCCTGCGGCGCCGCCTGCTGGGCCGTCCAGACGCCTTCCCCGCTCCAGTTCAGGCTGATCCAGCCGCGTTCCTCCACCATCTGGTCCTTGCCGAAGTCTGACTCCCAGCCGGCCACGAGCGGCTTGACCTGGCGCATGAACGCCTCCACTTCGGCGATGGCTTCGTCGGAGGAATCATGCATCAGCTCGTCCACGGTGACCTTGCCGCTGAGGAGGTCTTCCTGGTGCAGGTAAAGGATGATCTGGGAGAAGACGTCGCGGGCGGAGTCCTTGATGAAGATCCGGTCGGCGAACTTGGGGTTGCGAAGAATGCCCCAACTGGAGGCCTCCTCGTCGGTGACGTACTTGGCATTGTAGATGAGGCCGGTCGTGCCCCAGGAGCTGCCGACGGCGTAATCGTTGCCGTTCTTTCCCCCACCCTCGATGCGGTCGAAGCGGTCGCGGATGTAGGGTGAGACGGCGGCGGTGTAGTCGGGCGTGTCGCCGAAATCCCGGCTGATCGGCTGCAGCAGGTCGGCCTTGAGCATCTGCTCGATCGCATAGTCGGACGGGCAGACGACGTCGTAGTCGTCATGGTTCCGCTCGATCCGGGAGAACATGAGCTCGTTGACGTCGAAAGTCTGGTAGACGACCCTGACGGGCTCGCCGGTCTGCTCCTCGTACCACTGCTCGAACTCCTTGATGACGCTGAGGTCCATGTAGTCAGACCAGTTGTACACCTTCAGGGTGTGCTCGCGCTGCCCGGCGCAACTGCAGACCAGGCACGCGACCAACGGTAAGAGAACGCTGGAGATGAATCGTCGGGAAGCTGTCATGTGGTCGAAAATTTCCGCTAAGATAGCAATTATTTCCTACGACGGCTATGCTTGCTCTTTTTCTTGCTCTTCCGGGCCACGGCGGCAGCGATGAGGGCCACGAGGACGACACTGATGATGATGTAGGTCTGCGTGTTGGCGTTCTCGCCCTTCACGCGGCTCCACATGGCGATGAGCTCCGGCGTGCGCTCGCCCCAGTCGTGCTCCATCGTGGAGTTCTCGATGTCCGAACGGTCGGGATAGAGCACCGGGTTGGTGCGGATGGAATCGGCCTGCGGGCCGAAGAAATAGGTCAGGTCGAGGGGTTCATATTCCTCGTCGATGAAGGCTTCCATGACCTCGGCGGCGCCGCTCGCGGAGACGTAGCCCGTCTCCTCGACGTTGCGGATCACGTTGTCCGGACGGGACATGAAGTTGATCCAGTAGCTGGCGGCCTTGGTGTTCTGGGCGTATTTCGGGATCACCCAGCCGTCGAACCAGACGGTGAAGCCCTCCTTGGGAAGCGCGTAGCGCAGCTCGACGCCCGCCTCGGCGGCTTCTTCCATGGCCCAGACGCCGTCGCCGCTCCAGTTCAGGCTGATCCAGCCGCGCTCCTGGACCATCTGGTCCTTGCCGAAGTCGGCCTCCCAGCCGGCCACGAGGGGCTTGACCTGCTTCATGAAGCCTTCCACCTCGGAGAGGGCCGCGTCGCTGGAGTCGAGCATCAGCTCGTCCATGGTGACCTTGCCGCTGACGATGTCGTCGCGGTGCAGGAAGAGGATGATCTGCGAGAAGACGTCACGGGCGGAGTCCTTGATGAAGATCTTGTCGGCGTATTTGGGGTTGCGCAGGATGTCCCAGGTGGACGCATCCTCGTCGGAGACGTATTTGGCGTTGTACAGGATGCCCGTCGTGCCCCACATGTAGCCCACGGCGTACTCGTTGGCGTCCTTGCCGTCCGTACGGAACTTGCCGAAGCAGTCGCGGATGTACGGGGACAGGTTGTCGTCGATGTAGTTGGGCGTGTCGCCGAAGTCCTTGGCGATCGGCAGGAGCATATCTCCCTGGAGCATGCGCTCGATGATGTAGTCGGACGGGCAGACGACGTCGAAGTCCTCGTGGCCCTTCTCGATCTTGGAGAGCATGGTCTCGTTGACGTCGAAGGTCTGGTAGATGACCTTGACGGGCTCGCCGGTCTGCTCCTCGTACCACTGCTCGAACTCTTCGATCAGGGTGAGGTCCAGATAGTCGGACCAGTTGTAGACTTTCAGGAGATGCTCCCGATCCGCGCTGCAGCCGAACAGCAGCATGACGGCGGCAAGCGCCAGGAATACTTTTTTGATATTATTCATTTGCTTTTTGCATTTTGGCCTGCCGGACATTGATGATCACCAGCAGGATGAGGATAATCAGGAAAATCAGCGTCATCAGCGCGCGCAGCTCGGGGGTCAGGCCGCCCTTGCGCGCATCCGCGTAAATGTAGGTGGAGAGCGTCTCCAGGCCGATTGTACCGCGGGTGAAGAAGGTCACCGCGAAGTCGTCCAGCGACATGGTGAACGCCAGGATGAAACCGGACACCATGCCGGGGCGCAGCTGCGGCACGAGCACCTTCCAGAGGGCCTGTGCGGGCGTGGCGCCGAGGTCGAGGGCGGCCTCGTAGACGTTCGGGTTCATCTGCCGGAGCTTCGGCATCACGCTCAGCACGACGTAAGGCGTTCCGAAGGAGATGTGCGCCAGGATCACGGTCAGGTAGCCCTGGCTGAAGTGCAGGAAGACGAAGAGCAGGAAGAGCGAGACACCCGTGATGACATCCGGATTGATCATCGGGATGTTGTTCAGGAAGGAAACCGCCTGTTTCTTGCGTCCCTGCAGATTGTGGATGCCGACGGCGGCGATGGTCCCGAGGATCATCGACACGGTGGCGGAGACGAATGCGATCAGCAGGGTGTTCTCCACGGCGGCGAGCAGCGAACCGCTCTCCTGCATCTCGCCGGAGAAGAGGTTGGCGTACAGCTGGGTGGAGAATCCGGTCCAGCTGCCCAGCACGCGGCTCTCCGTGAAGGAGAAGATGGCGATGAGGATCAGCGGCGCATACAGCAGCGCCAGCAGGAACCAGATGTAGGCTTGTGCAAAGAACTTCTTCATGGCCTAGATGAGCGCCTCCTCCGCGTTTTCGTTGTCATCGGAGAACACCGTCGTGATGCCGATGATGATGAGCATAATGAAGGCCAGGGCCGCACCATAGTTCCACATGGAGGAGTTGATGTTCTCCTGGATGATGGTACCGAAGAGCTTGATCTTGTTGTTGGTCAGGAACTCCGAGATGGCGAAGGTGCTCACCGTCGGCATGAAGACCATCAGCACGCCGCTGGTCACGCCGGGCATGGAGAGCGGGACGGTGACCTTCCAGAAGACCTTCCACGGGGTGGCACCCAGGTCCTGGGCGGCTTCCAGATAGGATCTGTCGAGCTTCGCGAGCACGTTGTAGATCGGATAGATCATGAACGGCAGGTAGTCGTAGACCATACCGAAGAGCAGGGTCCCCTTGCCCAGCGGAATGCCGAGCATGTTGAAGATCTCGGCCGTGGCGAGGGTACGCATCAGGGCGTTGATCCACATCGGCATGATGAAGAGGATGATGGTCACCGCGCTGCGGTTCAGGTCCTTGTTGGCCAGGATCCAGGCGGCCGGGTAACCGATCAGGATGCAGATCAGCGTGTTCTCGATCGCGACTTCGAGCGACACGGCGAAGGTGCCGAGCGCGTCGGAGTCGGTGAAGAAGCGCGTGATGTTGGCGAGCGTGAAGTGCCCGGTCCCGTCCTGGAAGGCGTACACCATCACCAGGAGGAGCGGCAACACCACGAAGATGGCCATGAAGACCACGTAGGGTATGCTCCAGTGGCTACGCTTCATCTCGCTTGCTGATCTTGAGGTCCTTCGGGGCGAAGTTGATGCCTACGAGATCGCCCTTGTCCCAGATATCGTTCGTGTCGACCCAGATGTGGTCGCCGTCGTCGGTCAGGATGGTCAGGTGGTAGTGGTCACCCTTGTAGAGCAGGAAATGCACCTCGCCGGCGATCACGCCGTCCTCTTGGTGGTCCAGCAGGTCCACGTGCTCGAACTTGGTCTCCACGCGGACCTTGTCGCCCGCGGCGATGCCTTCCTGCGGGAGGCACTCGAACACGCCGCCGAGCATCTCGACGTGCGTCTCGTCCACCATCTCGCCTTCGAAGACGTTGCGCGTGCGCTCCTTGTGCATGACCTGGATGTCATCCGGGTCGATGTAGAGCATGACTTCGCTCCCCACGGGATAGGGATCGTAGTCCTGGATCATGAGTTCGTATCCGGTGTCGGTGTCCACCCACATTTCGTAGTGGACGCCCTTGAAGATGCAGGAATTGACCGTGGCCTTGAACTGGCACCTGGCGGGATCCGTGGTGAAGTAGATGTCCTCCGGACGCACCACCACATCGACGGGAACGTCCTCGCCGAAGCCTTCGTCCACGCAGTCGAACTCGTGCTTGATGAAGGCCACGCGGCGGTCGTGCATCATCCTGCCTTTCAGGATGTTGCTCTCGCCGATGAAGTCCGCGACGAAGCAGTTGACGGGCTCGTTGTAGATGTCGATCGGGGTGCCGATCTGCTGGATCTTGCCCTCGTTCATCACGACGATGGTGTCGGAGAGCGTCAGCGCCTCCTCCTGGTCGTGCGTGACATAGATAAAGGTGATGCCGAGCTTCTTGTGCATCTCCTTCAGCTCGATCTGCATGTCCTTGCGCATCTTGAGGTCGAGCGCGGCGAGGGGCTCGTCGAGCAGCAGGATCTTCGGCTGGTTGACGAGGGCGCGGGCGATGGCCACACGCTGCTGCTGGCCGCCGGACAGGGACTCGACGTCGCGGTCCTCGTAGTCCGACATGCTCACGAGCTTGAGCACGCGCTTGACGCGCTTCTCAATCTCGTCCTCGGGCACCTTCTGGAGCTTGAGGCCGAAGGCGATGTTCTCGTAGACGTCCAGGTGCGGGAAGAGCGCATAGCGCTGGAACACCGTGTTGAACGGACGCTTATAAGGAGGTATGCCGGAGATGTCCTGGCCGTCGAGGAGAATCTCCCCCTCGTCCGGCGCCAGGAAGCCGGAGATCAGGCGCAGGGTCGTGGTCTTGCCGCAGCCCGAAGGGCCCAGCAGGGTCACGAATTCGCCCTTGCGGATGTACAGGCTGATGTCGTCGAGGACGACTTTATCCCCAAACCTCTTGCTGACGTGCTTGAGGTCGATGATGTGTTCTTCGGTGGCTGCCATTCCCCTACCAGAGCTTGAAGGTCAGGTTGTAGCGGGCGCCCACCAGGAGCTCAAAAGCGCCGTAACAGCTATCATATACCGCGCAGGCGTGTAAGCGGAGCGCGTCGGAATCCTTCAGCGGGAAGAACTCGGCGATGGCGCCGGCGTTCCACCAGGGGTTGACATCGAAGTACTCATCGAGGGTGCTTTTGCAGAAATTGCCCTGGAGGGCGACATTCCAGCGCTCGGAGGGCGCGAAGTTGACTTTCCCGTGGATGGAATGACCGGCCATGGTATGATCTTTCATAAAGCCGGCGCAATTGCTCCAGTCCAGTTCGATGGTCCACTGGTCCAGCAGGAACTGGTTGCCCAGGGAGACGAGCCAGTCGCAGGCGCGCGGGGCGCCGGTGGTGGCGCCGTTACGCGTGAGGGCGGTGACGCTCCAGGTCGGCGCGAACCAGCCGTATTCGCCGGTCCACTGCGCGGACCAGGTCCACAGGCCGCTGCTGAAGGGGCGCTCGCCGAAGGGCGAAGTCGTCATCTGCAGGGCGAAGGTGGACAGCTCGGACGGCGTGGTCCAGGCCACCTTGCCGCCCCACTGATAGCAGGACAGGCTTTCCCAAAGCGACGAGTTGAGATTGGGATAGTAAACGTCCCAGTCCCAGTCGTCGTACTCGTGGCCGCCGGTGGCCATGCACTGCTTGCCGAGCGTAAAGGTCCAGCCGCCGAACATCAGGTCGACATAGGCCATGTCAATGAAGTTGGTGGCGGCGGTACTGCCGATTCCGCGGAACATCTCCCACGGATCAGCATCCTGACCCAGGAAAGAATATCCGTTGAACCAATGGTTCACGAGCGTCCAGGAAAAATGCTCCGAAGCGGAGCCGGTAAAATGGGTGTAAATCGAAGAATTGCCGAGGGTGAATTCCGTCGCGTCCTTGTAGAAAAAGGGGTTCAGGTCCAGTCGGGCAATAACAGAGACCTCGGCGTAATTACCGAGATCGTCAGCCTCTTGCGAGTGCGCAAGCAAGCCGAGCAGCAGCGCTGCGATCGATAAAAGGTATTTCTTCATTTCCTACCATAAAATTGGGGTTGGTGAAACTTCGGCGCAAAGGTATAAAAATTTTCAGTATTTTTGTGTTTTGGCTATTGAATTCATCATTTCATGTACAATTTCGACGAAGTTATCAACCGGCGCGGCACGCGCTGCATCAAATACGACACGCTTCAGGAGCACTACGGACGCACTGATCTTCTCTCTATGTGGGTGGCGGACATGGACTTCCGCACCCCGGATTTCATTCTCGACGCGCTGCGGCGCCGCCTGGACCATCCGGTCCTGGGCTACCCCTCCACGGGCGAAGATTATTTCGAGATCGTCTCGAAATGGGTCGAGGACCTGCATGGCTGGAAGGTGCCCGCGAAGGACTTCCGCTACGTGCCGGGCATCGTCAAGGGCTTCGGCTTTGCCGAGCGCTGCTTCCTGCAGCCCGGCGACAAGGTGATCATCCAGAAGCCGGTCTACCATCCTTTCCGCATCGTGGCGGAGGAGAGCGGCTTCGAGGTGGTGAACAATCCCCTGCGGCCCGTTTATGATGAAGATGGCTTCCTGCTGACCTACGAAATGGATCTGGAGGACCTCGAGCGCAAGATCGACGAGCGGACGAAGATGCTCATCCTGTGCAACCCCCACAACCCCGGCGGGGTGTGCTTCCCGGCCGAGGTGCTGCGCCGCCTCGCGGACCTCTGCGACCGGCATGGCATCATCGTCGTCTCCGACGAGATCCACTGCGAGATGGTGCTCGGCGGCCGCCGGCATGTCCCCTTCGCCTCCGTGAGCGAGGCGGCCGCGCGCTGCGCCATCACCTTCATGGCCCCGTCCAAGACCTTCAATATCGCGGGCGTGGTGAGCTCGTACGTGATCATCCAGAACCCGGCGCTCGCCGGGAAATTCTTCAAGTATATCGAGTCCAACGAGACGGACTACCCGCCCATTTTCTCGGCTGAAGCCACCCGCGCCGCCTACACGGAAGCGGGAAAGGAGTGGCGCGCGGAAATGCTTGACTACGTGCAGGGTAACATCGATTATGTAGACCAATGGTTGCGCACGAATCTCCCGCAGATTCGCGCCGTGCGGCCACAGGCGTCGTTCCTGGTCTGGCTGGACTGCCGCAAGCTGGGACTTTCCCAGCACGAGCTGGTGGATTTCTTCATCAACAAGGCGCATCTGGCGCTCAACGACGGCTCGGTCTTCGGCCCGGAAGGCGTGGGCTTCATGCGCCTGAACGTCGGCTGCCCCCGCTCCCTGCTCCGCGAGGCGCTCGAATCCCTCGCCGCCGCTTTCTAATTCGTCTCCCGCTTTCTATTTGTTACCGGACGCAGGATCCCCTTCCCAGCGTCCGGTAACTGATTTATGGGCTTTGCGTGTGGACAATCATTTGATATTTAAAAAATTTTATTTATCTTTGCTGCGTTATGTGTTTTGTGTATTACCAAAGCTCCAGACGAGACCGACGATAGGAGGCGTAGAACCCTCCCACATCCTCGGAAATTCAACATGCAAACCCCCAATATGAATTTTCGCCCAATAATTGCAATTGACAATCTCGGTTTGTCTTGCCATTAGGGGCCCTATTGTATAGAAATGAACATCAATGTCATGGTGGCTGACGAAAGCCACACTCGATTTGCGGAAGAAATCTGTCAGGAGATCTACATCTCCTCCCTGGAGCGCAAGACCGGTATCGCCAAGCGTACGCCGGAGTACATCAATGAGAAAATCCGGGCTGGAAAAGCCGTGATCGCCGTCTCCGACGAGGGCGAGTTCGCCGGCTTCTCCTACATTGAGTCCTGGGGCGGCAAGAGCTTTGTCGCCAACTCCGGTCTGATCGTTGCCCACAAGTTCCGTGGCATGGGCATCGCCAAGCGGATCAAGGAGCAGACCTTCATCCTGTCCCGGAAGCTCTTCCCCAACGCCAAGATCTTCTCCATCACCACCGGCGCGGCCGTGATGAAGATGAACTACGAGTTCGGCTTCCGCCCGGTCCCCTACACCGAACTCACGGACGATCCGGAGTTCTGGAAGGGCTGCGAGGGCTGCCGCCATTTCGACATCCTGGAGAGCCATGACTACAAGATGTGCATCTGTACGGGCCTGCTCTACGACCCGCAGGAGCACCTGGAAATCCACCATCCGGGCGAATAATTCCAAACAGAACAAAAAAAGAAACAGATATGGAAAAGAAAAAGAAAGTCGTCGTCGCCTTCAGCGGAGGTCTGGACACCTCCTACACGGTGATGTACCTGGCCAAAGAGAAAGGCTACGAGGTGCACGCCGCCTGCGCCAACACCGGCGGATTCAGCGCCGAGCAGCTGAAGACCAACGAGGAGAACGCCTACAAGCTGGGCGCCACCAAGTACGTGACCCTCGACGTCACACAGGAATACTACGCCAAGAGCCTCAAATACATGGTCTACGGTAACGTGCTCCGCAACGGCACCTACCCCATCTCCGTGTCCTCCGAGCGTATCTTCCAGGGCATGGCCATCGCCCGCTACGCCAATGAGATCGGCGCGGACGCCATCGCCCACGGCTCCACCGGCGCCGGCAACGACCAGGTCCGCTTCGACATGACCTTCCTGGTGATGTGCCCGAACATGGAGATCATCACCCTCACCCGCGACGGCAACCTCTCCCGCAAGGAGGAGGTCGATTACCTGAACGCACACGGCTTCAACGCCGATTTCACCAAGCTCAAATACTCCTACAACGTGGGTATCTGGGGCACGTCCATCTGCGGCGGCGAGATCCTCGATTCGAAGCAGGGCCTGCCCGAGAGCGCCTACCTCAAGCAGGTCAGCAAGAGCGGCTCCGAGATCCTGAGCCTCGGCTTCGAGAAAGGTGAGCTGAAGAGTGTGAACGGCAAGGAATACAGCGACAAGATCGCCGCCATCCAGGCGGTCGAAGCCATCGGCGCCCCGTACGGCATCGGCCGCGACATGCACGTCGGCGACACCATTATCGGCATCAAGGGCCGCGTGGGCTTCGAAGCCGCCGCCCCGATGCTGATCATCGGCGCACACAAGTTCCTGGAGAAATTCACCCTCTCCAAGTGGCAGCAGTATTGGAAGGACCAGGTGGCCAACTGGTACGGCATGTTCCTGCACGAGAGCCAGTACCTCGAGCCCGTGATGCGTGACATCGAGGCCATGCTCGAGAGCAGCCAGCGCAACGTCAACGGCACCGTGACCCTCGAGCTGCGCCCCTACGGCTTCTCCACGGTGGGCGTGGATTCCCCCGACGACCTCGTCAAGAGCAAGCTCGGCGAGTACGGCGAGACCCAGAAGGGTTGGACGGCCGAAGAGGCCAAGGGCTTCATCAAGGTCACGTCCACGCCGCTGCGCGTCTACTACGGCAACCACAAGGACGAATTCAAGGGCGATGATTAAGGTCGGCATTATCGGCGGCGCCGGCTACACGGCGGGCGAACTCCTCCGCATCCTGGTGAACCACCCGGAGGTGGAGATTGTCTTCGTGCACTCGACCAGCAACGCCGGCAATCACCTCTACGACGTGCACGGCGGCCTGTTCGGCGACACGGAGCTGACGTTCAGCGACAGCTACGACCTGGAGGCCGTGGATGTGCTCTTCCTCTGCTCCGCCCACGGCAAGAGCCGCGAGTTCTGGGAGCAGAACGCCTGCCCGGAGGGCCTCAAAGTCGTGGACCTGGCGCAGGACTACCGCGACGAGTCCGAGGGCTACGTCTATGGCCTGCCGGAGTGGCAGCGCGACAAGATCCGCACTGCGCGCAAGATCGCCAACCCGGGTTGCTTCGCCACCGCCATCCAGCTGGCCCTGTTGCCGCTGGCGCATGCCGGCCTGCTGCAGAGCACCGTCCACGTGACGGCCATCACCGGCTCCACGGGCGCGGGCGTCAAGCCCGCCGCCACCACGCATTTCAGCTGGCGGACGGACAACCTCTCGACCTACAAGGTCTTCGAGCACCAGCACCTCAAGGAGATCTGCCGCAACCTCGGCTTCAACGACATCCAGTTCGTCCCCATGCGGGGCGACTTCGCCCGCGGCATCTTCGCCTCCGTCACGGTGGACACGCCGCTGAGCGGCGAAGAAGCGCTCGCGCTCTATCAGAAATACTACGCCGACGCGGCGTTTACCTTCGTCTCCGACCGTCCGGTGGACCTCAAGCAGGTGGTTAACACCAACAAGGCCATCGTGGCCCCGGAGGTGCACGACGGCACGCTGGTCGTCTCGTCCGTGATCGACAACCTGCTCAAGGGTGCGTCCGGCCAGGCGGTCCAGAACATGAATTTGATTTTTGGCATTCCCGAGACCACGGGCCTCAAGCTGAAGGCATCAGCATTTTAGGATGATATGGAACTCTTCGACGTATATTCCCTCTTCGACGTCACGCCGGTGAAGGCGAAAGGCTGCACCGTCTGGGACGACAAGGGGCAGGAGTATCTTGACCTCTACGGCGGCCACGCCGTGATTTCCGTCGGCCACTCCCACCCTCAGTACGTGGCGGCGCTGACGGAGCAGCTGAACAAGATTGGCTTCTACTCCAACAGCGTGCGCAACCCCCTGCAGGAGGAGCTGGCGCGCCGCATCGGCGAGGTCAGCGGCTATGAGGACTACACCCTCTTCTTGGACAACAGCGGCGCCGAGTCGAACGAGAACGCCGCCAAGCTGGCGTCCTTCGCTACCGGCAAGGACCGCATCATCGCCTTCCGCAAGAGCTTCCACGGCCGCACTTCCGGCGCCGTGGCGCTGACGGACAACCCCGCCATCGTCTCCCCCTTCAACGCGCATCACCGCGTGACCTTCGTCGACCTGAACGACGGCGACGCCGTGCTGGACGAGCTGAGCAAGGGCGGCGTGGCCGCGGTCATCATCGAGGGCATCCAGGGCTGCGGCGGCATCAACCTGCCGACCAACGGTTTCATGCAGGCCCTGCGCCGCATGTGCGACCAGTATGGCGCTGCGCTCATCCTCGACGAGGTGCAGAGCGGCTACGGGCGCACGGGCAAGTTCTTCGCCCACCAGTGGGCGGGCATCAAGCCCGACATCATCACCATGGGCAAGGGCATCGCCAACGGCTTCCCCTGCGGCGGCATCCTCATCTCCCCGCGCTTCCAGGCGCGCAAGGGCATGCTCGGTACCACCTTCGGCGGCAACTACCTCGCCTGCGCGGGCGCGCTTGCCGTGCTCGACATCATCGAGCAGGAAGGCCTGATGGCGAACGCCCTCGCCGTCGGCGAATATATTAAGGAAGCGCTTCCGAAGAGCGATCGCATCAAGGAAGTGCGCGGCAAGGGCCTGATGCTCGGTATCGAGTTCAACGAGCCCGTCGCTCCCCTGCGCCAGAAGCTCCTCTACGACAAGCACATCTTCACCGGCGTGGCCGGTCAGAATATGATCCGGCTCCTCGCCCCGCTGTGCCTGACCAAGGCCGAGGCGGACCGGTTCCTCACCGCATTCTCAGAAGTCCTCGCATAATGAAATCATTCTTTCACGTCAGCGATATCGGCGACCTCGGCGCAGCGCTCGAGGAAGCGAAGCAGGTCAAGGCCAATCCCTTCGCCTGGAAGCACCTGGGCGAGAACAAGACCATCATGCTGGTCTTCTTCAATAGCAGCCTCCGGACGCGCCTGAGCAGCCAGAAGGCGGCGCTCAACCTCGGCATGAGCCCCATCGTGCTCAACATCGGCCAGGACAGCTGGAAGCTGGAGACCGAGATGGGCGTGGTGATGGACGGCGACAAGTCCGAGCACCTGCGCGAGGCCATCCCCGTGATGACCAGCTACTGCGACATCATCGGCATCCGCTCCTTCGCGGGCCTGCAGGACCGGGAATTCGACTACAGCGAGACCGTCCTGAAGCAGTTCGTGGAGTATGGCGGCAAGCCCGTCATCAGCCTCGAATCCGCCACGGTGCACCCCTGCCAGGCCTTTGCGGACCTGATCACCATTGAGGAATACCGCAAGAAGAAGCGCCCCAAGGTGGTGCTGACCTGGGCTCCGCACCCGCGCGCCCTGCCCCAGGCTGTCCCGAATTCCTTCGCGGAATGGATGAATGCGGCGGACGTGGACTTCGTGATCACGCACCCGCACGGCTACGAGCTGGATCCCGCTTTCGCGGGTAATGCGCCCGTGGAATACGACCAGATGAAGGCCCTGGAGGGCGCCGACTTCGTCTATGCCAAGAACTGGAGCTGCCCGGGCGTGACCGATCCCGCCCAGTACGGACAGATCCTGAGCAAGGACATGGGCTGGACGGTGGATGCCCGCCACATGGCCGTGACCAATAACGCTTACTTCATGCACTGCCTGCCCGTGCGGCGCAACATGATCGTCTCCGACGAGGTGATCGACGCCCCCACGAGCCTGGTCATCCCGGAAGCGGCCAACCGCGCCGTCTCCGCGCAGGTGGTGATGAAACGGATGCTGGAAAGCCTATGATCAGTCTCTACAAGATCGGTGGCAACGTGGTGGACGACCCGCAGGCGCTTGAGCGCTTCTGCGCGGAATTCGCGGCCCTGCCGGGCCCGAAGGTCATCGTCCACGGCGGCGGCGTGCGCGCCAGCCAGGTACAGAAAGCCCTCGGGCAGGAGCCCGTCAAGATCGAGGGCCGTCGTGTCACGGACGCGGCCACGCTCGAGGTCGTGACGATGGTCTATGCCGGCTGGTGCAACAAGGACATCGTCGCCCGCCTGCAGGCGCATGGCTGCAACGCCATCGGCTTGTCCGGCTGCGACGGCAGCGTGGTCACCGCGCGCAAGCGCGCCCCGAAAACCCTCTCCGACGGCGTCACCGTCGTGGATTTCGGTTTCGTGGGCGACGTCACGGCGGCCTCCGTCAACGTCCCCTTCATCCAGCTGCTCCTGGACGCCGGCCTGGTGCCGGTGTTCAGCGCCATCAACCACGACGGCGCCGGCCAGCTGCTCAACACGAACGCCGACACCATGGCGGCGGCAATTTCTGTCGCTTTGGGCGCAAAATTATTTTATTGTTTCGAGAAAAATGGCGTACTTTGTGACCGGAATGACGACGACAGCGTCATCCCCTCCCTCGATCCGGCCGGATTCGAGCGCCTCAAGGCGGAAGGACGCGTCGCGGAGGGGATGATTCCCAAGCTGGAAAACTCCTTTGCAGCCCTGCGGGAAGGCGCCTGCGGGGTCGTCATCCGGAACGCCGCCAACCTGCTGGTACCGGGCGGCACAGAATTGAAGATATGAATTTGTACGAAGATTCCATCAACCTGCTGCGGCAAATGGTCCGCATCCCTTCCCTCTCCGGGCAGGAGGCGGCGGTGGCCGCCTGCGTCCGGGAAGCGCTGGCCGGTTTCGGAATCCCGTGCGAAGAAGTCCGAGGCAATCTGCTGGCGCTGAACCGACGTTTCGATCCGTCCAAGCCCACGATTGCCCTGGATGCCCATCTTGATACGGTTCCTGTCAATCATGGCTACACCCGCGACCCGTACGATTCGGGGAACGATCCCGATATTGTTTATGGACTTGGTTCCAACGATGATGGCGGAAGTGTAGTGTCTATGATTGCTGCTTTCCGCCATTTTTATGAGCAGGAGCTTCCCATCAACCTGATGCTGATCCTCTCCCGCGAGGAGGAGGTCAGCGGCCCCGACGGCACGCGCTGGATCTTCGCGCCCGACGGCCTGTTCGCGACGGACAGCCGCTGGCCCCGGCCGCAGTGGGTCATTGTGGGCGAGCCCACGCAGATGCGCGCCGCGACCAGCGAGCGCGGCCTGCTGGTGCTGGACGGCGAGGCGCAGGGCGTCAGCGGCCACGCGGCGCGCGGCGAGGGTGTGAACGCCCTCTACATCGCGCTGGACGATATCCAGGCCGTGCGGGAACACCGTTTCACGAAGCATTCCCCGCGCATGGGCGACGTCCGCCTGAGCGTCACGCAGATCGAGGCCGGCCAGGCGCACAACGTCATCCCCGACCGCTGCCACTTCGTGGTGGACATCCGCCCCACGGAGCAGTATACCAACGAAGAGATCGTGGACGAGCTGCAGGCATTCTGCAAGAGCACGCTCAAGGCGCGCAACCTCGCGAACCGCTCCTCGGCCACGCGCGAAGGCTCCCCGCTGCTCCGTACCGCGGAAGCGCTGGGCATCGAGACCTTCTCCTCGCCGACCACCTCCGACTGGATGCGCATCCCCGTGGACGCCATCAAGATGGGGCCCGGCGACTCCTCCCGCTCCCACAAGGCGGACGAATTCATCCGCACGTCGGAGATCCGGGAAGGCATTGACAAGTATATAGCATTTATTGAGATGTTCTATGGCAACACTTTGGAATAAAGGTACTTCTGCGACGGAAGCAGTGGATCGTTTCACGGTCGGCAACGACCGCGTGCTCGACCTGCGCCTGGCGCGCTACGACGTGCAGGGCTCCCGCGCGCACATCAAGATGCTGGAGAAGATCGGCCTGCTCACCGCGGACGAGCTGCAGGCGCTTGACGCCGCCCTCGCCCGCATCGCGGAGCGCATCGAGGCCGGCGACTTCGTGCTGGAGCCGGACGTCGAGGACATCCATTCGCAGGTGGAGCTGCTGCTCACCCGCGAACTCGGCGAGATGGGCAAGAAAATCCACTCCGGCCGCTCCCGCAACGATCAGGTGCTCGTGGACCTGAAGCTCTTCCTGCGCGACGAGCTGAAGGGTGTGCGCGAGGAAGTGCTCGTGCTCTTCCGCACCCTCCAGGGTCTCAGCGAGCAGTATAAAGAGGTCCTCCTGCCGGGCTATACGCATGCGCAGGTGGCCATGCCCTCCTCCTTCGGCCTCTGGTTCGGCGCCTACGCCGAAGCGCTCGTGGACGACATGTACGGCCTGGGCGGCACCTACCGGATGGTGAACCGCAACCCGCTCGGCTCCGCCGCCGGGTACGGCAATTCCTTCCCCCTTGACCGCCAGATGACGACAGACCTGCTGGGCTTCGCCTCGCCGGTCTACAACAGCGTCGCCGCGCAGATGCAGCGCGGCCGCACCGAGCGCGCCGTGGCCTCCGCCCTGGGCGGCATCGCCCTGACGCTCAACAAATTCGCTGCCGACTGCTGCATGTACATGTGCCCGAATTTCGGCTTCATCCACTTCCCGGACGAGCTGACCACGGGCTCCAGCATCATGCCGCACAAGAAGAACCCCGACGTGTGGGAGATCCTCCGCGGCAAGTGCAACCGCATCCTCGCCTGCGAGAACGAAATCGCCCTGCTCTGCAGCAACATGCCGCACGGCTACCACCGCGACTACCAGCTCCTCAAGGACATCCTCTTCCCCGCCCTGGAGCTGATGCACGAGTGCCTGCAGATGACGGACTATATGCTGCAGCACATCGAGGTCAACGAGAAGATCCTCGACAACAAGCTCTACGACTACCTCTTCACGGTCGAGGAAGTGAACCGCCGCACGCTCGCGGGCACGCCCTTCCGCGAGGCCTACAAGCAGGTGGGCATCGAGGTGAACGAGGGCCGCTTCCGCTACAGCGGCGGCGACAAGGCCACGCTCAAGGCCTCCGACCTGGGGCACACACACCTGGGCAGCCTGGGAAACCTTTGTAATGATAAGATCGCCGCGCTGATGGATGCGGCGTCCAATTGGAAATAAAGAACTATGGCAACACGCAAAAAAGCGACACTCGTCCTGCAGAACGGACGGAAAATGGAAGGCTGGAGCTTCGGCTACGACGGCCCCTGCAATGGAGAAGTGGTCTTCTCCACGGCGATGGTGGGCTATCCCGAGAGCCTCACGGACCCCTCCTATTCCGGCCAGATCCTCTGCGTCACCTACCCCCTCATCGGAAACTACGGCATCCCGCCCATGGAAGTGGACGCCGACGGCATTTGCAAGACCTTCGAGTCTGAGAAGATCCATGTCCGCGGCCTGATCATCTCCAACTACAGCGAGGAATACAGCCACTGGGACGCCGTCAAGAGCCTCGGCGAATGGCTGCAGGAGCAGAAGATTCCCGGCATCTGCGGCATTGACACGCGTGCCCTTACGCAGATGATCCGCGAAGAGGGTGCCATGCTCGGCCAGATCGTGCCGGAAGGCGCGGAGACGATTGGGAAGATCCCCGACCCCAACCTGGAGAACCAGGTGGCCATCGTCAGCTGCAAGGACGTGATCCGCTACGGTAAGGGAGATAAGAAGGTGGTCCTGGTGGACTGCGGTGTCAAGCACCAGATCCTGCGCTGCCTGGTGCAGCGCGGCGTCGAGCTGATCCGCGTGCCCTGGGATTACGACTTCAACCAGCTGGAGTGGGACGGCCTGTTCATCTCGAACGGCCCGGGCAACCCGGCGCTCTGCGGCGTCACGGTGGAGCACATCCGCAAGGCCCTGGAGGGCGACAAGCCCGTCTGCGGCATCTGCATGGGCAACCAACTGCTCAGTATCGCCGCCGGCGCTTCCACCTATAAATTGAAATACGGTCACCGCTCCCACAACCAGCCGGTGCGCCAGGCGGGCACGAACAAGTGCTTCATCACCTCGCAGAACCACGGTTTCGCGGTGGACGACAGCCGCCTGCCGGAAGGCTGGGAGCCGTACTTCATCAACATGAACGACGGCACCAACGAGGGCATCCGCCACACCTCCAAGCCCTTCTTCTCCGCCCAGTTCCACCCGGAGGCCTCCAGCGGCCCGGTGGACACGGAATTCTTCTTTGACGACTTTATCTCCAGATTATGATCGACTCCAACATAAAGAAAGTTCTGGTGCTCGGCTCGGGCGCCCTCAAGATCGGCGAGGCCGGCGAATTCGACTACAGCGGCTCGCAGGCCCTCAAGGCCCTCCGCGAGGAGGGCATCAAGACGGTCCTCATCAACCCCAACATCGCCACGGTGCAGACCTCCGAAGGCGTCGCCGACAAGGTGTACTTCCTGCCCGTGACCCCCTTCTTCGTGGAGAAGGTCATCAAGAAAGAGAAGCCGCAGGGCATCCTGCTTTCGTTCGGCGGCCAGACCGCACTCAACTGCGGTGTGGAGCTCTACAAGAGCGGCATCCTCGAGGCGAATAACGTGCAGGTGCTCGGCACCCCGGTCCAGTCCATCATCGACACCGAGGACCGCGAGCTCTTCGTGGAGCGCCTGGACGAGATCGGCGTGAAGACGATCAAGTCCCACGCCGCGGCCAATTTGGAAGAGGCCCGCGCCGCCGCGCGCGAGGTCGGCTATCCGGTCATCATCCGCGCCGCCTACGCGCTGGGCGGCCTGGGCTCCGGCTTCTGCGAGAACGAGGCGGAGCTGGACACGGTGGCCCGCAAGGCCTTCTCCTTCTCCCCGCAGGTGCTCGTCGAGAAGTCCCTGCGCGGCTGGAAAGAGATTGAGTACGAGGTCGTCCGCGACCGCTACGACAACTGCATCACGGTCTGTAACATGGAGAACTTCGACCCGCTCGGCATCCACACCGGCGAGAGCATCGTGGTGGCTCCTTCGCAGACCCTGACCAACGACGAATACCATTACCTGCGCAAGATCGCCATCGACATCGTCCGCCACGTCGGCATCGTCGGCGAGTGCAACGTGCAGTATGCCTTCAGCCCGGACGGCGAGGACTACCGCGTCATCGAGGTGAACGCCCGTCTGAGCCGCTCCTCCGCCCTGGCCTCCAAGGCCACGGGCTATCCCCTCGCCTTCATCGCCGCCAAGCTCGGCCTCGGCTACGGCCTCTATGAGCTGAAGAACTCCGTGACCAAGACCACCCCGGCCTTTTTCGAGCCGGCGCTGGACTACGTGGTCTGTAAGATCCCCCGTTGGGACCTCGCCAAGTTCAAGGGCGTGTCCCGCGAGATCGGCTCCAGCATGAAGAGCGTCGGCGAAGTGATGGCCATCGGCCGCAGCTTCGAAGAGGCCATCCAGAAGGGCCTGCGCATGATCGGACAGGGCGCCAACGGCTTTGTCTGCAACAAGCCGTTCAACGGTGACAACCTGGACGAGGCGCTCAAGACGCCGACCGACACGCGCATCTTCGCCATCGCCGCCGCCTTCGAGGCCGGCTACAGCGTGGACCGCATCCACGAGCTGACCAAGATTGACCGCTGGTTCCTCTGCAAGCTGGCCGGCATCGCGAAGACCTACCACGAGCTCGGCGCCTGCACGAAGCTGACCGACATCAGCTTTGACCTCCTGAAGAAGGCCAAGTGCCAGGGCTTCTCGGATGTCCAGATTTCCCGCCTGACGGGTGCTCCCGAGGCCAAGGTGCGCGAGCTGCGCGCCTTCCTGGGCCTGCGCCCGCACGTCAAGCAGATCGACACCCTGGCCGCGGAATTCCCTTCTTCTACCAATTACCTTTATCTGACTTATAACGGTGAGACGGACGACGTCGACTTTGAAGACGGCTCCAACACCGTCATCGTCCTCGGTTCCGGCGCCTACCGCATCGGCAGCTCCGTGGAGTTCGACTGGTGCGGCGTGAATGCCCTGAATACCCTGCGCAGCAGCGGCTACAAGGCCATCATGATCAACTACAACCCCGAGACCGTCTCCACCGACTACGACGTCTGCGACCGGCTCTATTTCGACGAGCTGAGCTTCGAGACGGTGATGGAGATCTGCGCGATGGAGAAGCCTTACGGCGTGATCGTGAGCGTGGGCGGCCAGATTCCGAACAACCTGGCCGTGCCTCTGATGCGCGCCGGCGTCCACATCCTCGGCACGACTGCCCACGACATCGACCGCGCGGAGGACCGCAACAAGTTCTCCCAGATCGTGGACAAACTGGGCATCGACCAGCCGCGCTGGAGCGAGCTGACCACGATGGCCGACGTGGACAAATTTGTCGACGAAGTCGGCTTCCCAGTGCTCGTGCGTCCTTCGTACGTGCTCTCCGGCGCCGCCATGAACGTCTGCTACAGCAAGGAGGACCTCCGCATCTTCCTCGACATGGCCGTCGAGGTCTCCGAGGAGCATCCGGTGGTCATCAGTTCCTTCATGCAGCGCTGCAAGGAGCTGGAATGCGACGCCGTGGCCGATGGCGGCAAGGTGATCGCCTACGCGATCTCCGAGCACATCGAGTTCGCGGGCGTGCACTCCGGCGACGCCACCATCCAGTTCCCGCCGCAGAAGATCTACGGCATCACGGCCGCCAAGATCCGCAAGACCGCGGCCGCCATCGCCGCCGAGCTGCATATCACCGGCCCGTTCAACATCCAGTTCCTCGCCACCGACAACTACATCAAGGTGATCGAGTGCAACCTGCGCGCCTCCCGCAGCTTCCCCTTCGTATCCAAGGTCTTGAAGGTCAACTTCATCGACCTGGCCACGCGCTGTATGCTCGGCCAGCGGCCGGAGAAGATCGACATCGATCCCTTCGAGCTCGACTACGTGGGCATCAAGTGCTCCCAGTTCTCCTTCGCCCGCCTGGGCAAGGCGGACCCGGTGCTGGGCGTGGACATGGCCTCCACCGGCGAGGTGGGCTGCATCGGCGACAACCTCAATGAGGCGCTGCTCAAGTCCATGCTTTCCGTGGGCCACCGCATCCCGCAGAAGTCCATCCTCATCTCTTCGGGCAACCCGATCCAGAAGGCGGACCTGCTGCGCGCCTGCCAGCTCCTCGCGGAGAAGAACTATACGATCTACGCCACGGGCGGTACGGCCAAGTACCTGAATGAGAACGGCGTACCGGCCATCCAGGCCCTCTGGCCGAACGAAGAGAAGTTCGGCGCTCCGGCTGCCCTGGACCTGATCCGCAAACATGAAGTTGAACTTGTGATCAACATCCCTAAGAACTTCACGCACAGCGAGCTCAGCAACGGATACCAGATGCGTCGCGCGGCCATCGACTTCAACGTGCCGCTCATCACCAACAGCCGCCTCGCCACGGCCTACATCCGCGCCTTCTGCGCGGTTCCGCTGGACGAGATCAGCATCAAGAGCTGGGATGAGTACTAGCAGGCTGCCCTGGCATCTGCTGGCGCTCGTCGTCGTGGCCATCTGGGGCCTGACCTTCGTGAGCACCAAGACTTTGATTTCCGCAGGACTGGATCCTGCGGAAATCTTTGTTGTCCGCTTCTCGGTCGCCTACCTCGGCATCTGGATCTACTCCGCCATTCGTCGGTTACATCTTAGTCATTCCGGGCTTGACCCGGAATCTCCTTCCCTCTGGGCCCGCTCCTGGCGGGACGAGCTGCTCTTCGTCTTCCTGGGCGTGACGGGCGGCTCCTTCTATTTCCTCGCGGAAAATACGGCCCTGGCGCACACCCAGGCCAGCAATGTCTCCTTCCTGGTGTGCAGTGCGCCGCTCTTCACGGCGCTCATTTCGCTGCTCTACCGGCGCGTCCGGCACGACCGCTTCGCCGATGCGATGGAGCGCATCGGCTCCGGGTGGATGCTCGCCCTGGGCACGCTCCTGGCGCTTGGCGGCATGGCCCTGATGATGTTCGACGGGCAGCGCGTCCAGGTGTCGCTGCGCGGCGACCTGCTCGCCCTCGGCGCATCGCTCTGCTGGGCGCTGTACAGCCTGTTCATCGGGCGGCTGACGGACGAGTACGGCCCGGTCTTTGCCACGCGCAAGGTGTTCTTCTACGGCCTGCTGACGATTCTCCCCTTCCTGCTCGGGCGCGAATTCGCTCCGCTGGAGCTGTTTGCGCAGCCGGTGGTCTGGGGCAACCTGCTGTTCCTCGGCCTCTGCGCCTCCCTCGCCTGTTTCGTGGCCTGGAACCTGGTGACGGCCCGGCTCGGCAACATCACCGCCGTGAACTACGTCTACCTGAACCCGGTCTTCACGCTGATTACCGCCATGATCCTGCTCGGCGAGCGCCTCACGCCCGCCGGCGCCGTCGGCTCCGCCCTGATCCTCGCGGGCGTCATCCTCGCCGGGAGACGCGTTTAATCGCATATTTCTGCTTGAAATCGCAAATTAAATTTGGTGGTTTCCCAAACAGTTCCTATATTTGCAATCCCAAAACGCAACTGGTGCTGTAGCTCAGATGGTAGAGCAAAGGACTGAAAATCCTTGTGTCGGCAGTTCGATTCTTCCCAGCACCACGGAAACCCCTTTCAGAGCAATCTGTGAGGGGTTTTGCTATAAAAAAAACCTTCCTAAAACCTTCCTAAAATCCGGAAATCATACGAAAAAGGTCTGGTAAAGCCCATCACGAGTTTCACCAGACCGTAGCGAAAATAAAGTCAGCAACTAAGGTGCTGCTTCAGGGGCAAAGGTAAGACTTTTTTGTGGAAATGCGGAATTCTTAGTATCTTTATTCTGCCGACCCGCAAACCTAAAACCTTTTCCTATGAAAATCTTAATCGACAACGGACACGGCCAGGAAACAGCGGGTAAAAGAAGTCCCGACGGCCGTCTCCTCGAATGGTCGTACAACCGCGAAATCGCCCGCCGGGTTGTGACCTCCCTCCTCTCCCTCGGTCTTGATGCCGAACTCCTGGTTCCGGAAGACGAAGACATTTCCCTCGCAGAGCGCTGCCGCAGGGTCAACCTCCTTTGCTCGCAACTTGGAACTCGCAACGTCGCTCTGGTCTCCATCCACGTGAATGCCGCCGGCCGTGGCGACAAATGGTACAATGCCGAAGGCTGGTGCTGCTACACTTCACCAGGTCAAACCGCCGGAGATCTGCTGGCCAACCATCTTTGTCAAGCCGCCCTGCAGAACCTGCCCGGCCATCGGATGCGCTTCGATTACACGGACGGCGACGCGGATCAGGAAGCTGCTTTCTACATCCTCCGCCACACTGCCTGTGCCGCAGCGCTCACCGAGAACGGATTTATGGACTGCCACCATTCCTGCGACTTCCTCCTGAGCGACGAAGGAAAGGCGGCCATCACCCAGCTTCACGTTGACGGAATCCTTTCTTACGTGCGGTCGTGCGCCTGAGTCAAAGAGGAAGTCAAGAAAACCTCAACGTTTGTCCAACGGTATGGCGTGGAGCGTTCCGGGCAGGTTCTTGCCACACACCTCAAATAGACTCCCTTAAAAGGCTATTGGGGTGTGTGCTTTATATGGCATATAATCAAGATGTTAAGCACAAAACTATACACAAATTCCGACGAATACTATTACAAAATCAACACAAATTCCGACGAATACCCTACCATCAATGGTTATTGTCTAAGACGGACACACAGTAGTCTATAGCTTTCATCTGAGCCCTCAACTCCCTGCGTTTTGAGGGCTTGTCGTCTAGTTCAAGGAGACGGGACCTGATTTCTTCTTTCCGTTGCAGCATCAGGTTCCGGGCCTTCTGATAGTACGACTCCTGATTGATGACCTCCTCCATAACGGGATTCTCCGGATCTATCATACCCTTCACGGCCTCTATGAGTTTGTCCTGCAGTACCGGCATTGCCGAGCCATCGTAGAGGAACTCCAACACCATCTTGAAGACCTGCAGGAAGACATCTTCTGATACGTGGCGGGACTTTTTCTTAACGCTTGGACGTTGAGATATGGTATGCTGGCAGAAGAGAGAGACATCTGACCCTTCAATTGATTTCCTGCATTCTACGGAACAATGAAGCCTGGGTTTCTCAAAGAAGGCATCAAAGGAAAAGCTGTTATTCTCATGACTGCCGCACACATAGTATTCCCCTCCGCGTAAACGAAGGTTCTGGAAGGCGGCGTAGTTCTTATTGAAATACTCTGTGAATTCAGCCTCTGATATCCGCTTGTATTTCATGCAATCGAAGCTAGTCGGAATCTTGTCATCCGTAGGTGTAAACCTGGCCACAGAAGCGTATATATATGGCTTATAGTCAAAGTTTGGACTGACCTCTATGTTGTATTTCTTGTTGATGCGCCAGTATTCCTTAATCTCCGGCCCTTTCCCGAAGTCGGTGTAATGCATGTAGTGTTTGGAGTCGCTCATGATGGTATGTGGTTGATTATGATGCAAAGATACTTGGTTCCAGTGATATAGAGAAACGACAAGCCCCGGCAATCCTCATGGACTGTCGGGGCCTATTCATTTCGATAAACAGGGAATTTATTTGATGTTATTCGCGGCGGCCATGCGGAGCCAGAGCATCTCTGTTTGTCAAAGCCCAATCAATA
>CACXNA010000006.1 GCA_902768985.1 uncultured Bacteroidia bacterium
GCATCGGCCCTGGATGTCAATCTGGTAGAAGATGACGGCTTTCTCACGCGTGACCCCGATGCGGTATTCCTGGATGAGGGAGGAAACCGTTATCGGGTCAAAAAGGGTGCGGAGAAAGGTGATGAAATCGGAGTCGAGGGTGGGGCGGATGCTCCTGGCAACAATGTTGTCCGGGATGGTGTCCACTTTGTCCACTCGGTGGACGGGTGGACAGGGTGGACGCTGGTGGACGGATTTATTCAGCCACTCCGGAGCCTTGCGCCAGTCTTCTGCGTTGGGTCTGGCCTCCGGATGGTCCTTGAAGTACTGGCGCGGGGTGTAATGGTAGTTGCAGCCGGATTCGTGGTCGCACCGGCCAACAGTCTCGTGGAGAGGGTTTCCGTCGTTGTCGACGTAGAGCGTGAAGCAGCGTTTCCCGCCACAGTTGGGGCAAGTGTGACGGGAGGCAGTGCCGGCATATTTCTGAAGATGATAGTTAAATTCCATTGCTGTAGGGTTTTACTCTGATTCCTGGTTCTCGAAAAGGCTTTGTCCACCGTTGTCCACTTTGTCCACCTTGTCCACGCTGTCCACGGTGGACACCTGGTTGGACTGCTCTGCTTTAGCGATGATTTTACCGACCATCGACTTTGAAATGCCAACCTGGGCGGCGATGTCACGGTAGTTCAGGCCCTGCTTGTGAAGTTCTACGACACGCATATCGCGCTGGATAATGTCGTTGTCGTCAGGCTCTGAGAGGTGGTTTTTCTCAGGCTCCGTGTACAGGAAGTTGAAGCGGACCATGTCATCCTCCTTGCTGAGTTCGAAGACCATCACGGAACCGGCTCCGTAGGAGAAACCTCCGTAACGGACTTTCAGCTGCTTGACGAAGCGGAAATTTTCGTCCTTGGAACTGAGGCCGATGGCGAATACACTGTCAAAGTAGTTGAACAGTTTCTTCGATCCTGCGAGGTCGTTCTGGGTGATGGGTGCCCAGGTGTGGCGTTTGGGCGTGTGGGCAATGATCAGGATGGACCAGGCGTACTGCTGCTTGAGTTTGAGGAGTTTCATCATGAAGGTGCCGGCGTCCTGGCCTTTCTCCGCGTTGTTGCAGAGGTAACCGATATTATCCACGATGATAACGGGGGTCTTCATCTGCAGGGCGGCTTTCTCGATGTTGCCAAGGATGCGGTCTTCCCAGTCCTTGAGATCCATGCGGGCCGGTACGATGGTAGCCCGAAAGAAGTTGTCAGGGAAGCGGTGCAGCTGGCCGGTTTTCTTGTTGGTGTAGCGGTCCTGAAACTGCTTTGCAGAGAGTTCGCAATCAAGGTACAGGACACGGAAACGCTGGGCGATTCCTTCTGCAATCTGGACTGCGAAGAGGGATTTACCGATATTGGAATCAGCAAAGAGGCAAGAGACTTCGCCCTGGTACCAAAGCTTGTCGTAGAGCGGTTCTGGGTCGGGTTCCTTGGAGGCGTCAAGGAGGGTGTCGTTGACGCTCTTAACGGCAAGCATGTCGATGTCGGTGGTGTGCGCCTGGGCTTCCACGGCAGCCGTGATGGCTTCGACAGGGTTGATGCTATCCGTTGTTTCCATCCTTGTGCGTCTTGAAGAGTTCAATGGCCTGGTCGGCATCAATAACAATCTTGCGGCCCTGCTGCATGATGGCTGGCTTGAGGAAGCTGTCCTTGTAGCGTTGTGCCGTCAGGTGCGAGCAGCTGAAGAGAGATTGGATGCCCTTCAGGCCATACACGTAACGGCGGGGGCCTCCGGATACGGACTTGACCGCTTCGGTTTTGGGCTGGATTCCGAGCTCCCGGAGGAGTTCTTTGAGGTCGCCGACCGTGAGGGCGGCAATGGGTGTTGTGTTTTCGATAATCATTTTTCTGATGATTAAAGGTTAAACAAAACACAACCGGTTGTGCAGTAATTTCTGCGAGCGCTGGAACAAAGGTATATCAGTTTTTATGATAGCGCAATATGCTGATATAGTTGGGTTTACACCTTTCGAATTAGAGTAAACTCTACAATAAGAAACGATATTAAAGCATACTTAAAAAGCACTTCAACTTGACACTTTTTTGCGAATCTGTTCAGTTGATGTGCGGTTTGAGTTTGTTTTAGTTTGGTTTGGTAATAATTGGGGTATAGGGTGTCAAATTGTTGTGCAGGTGAAAGTTTGGGGGATTGACTGGCGCTTGTATGTTAAGTAAATTTGAATCAAAGATTTACGAAAACAAGATTAAAACAGTTCTTAAACTATGATAGCGCTTCCTTCCATTGCTTTCGGGGGCTTTTCTGGGTCGGCAAAGGGTGTTACGGCTCGCCAAGTGGGCGGCCGTAGCATCCTTTCCTTGAAATGCTATCCGACAGGTGTAGCGACGGGAGCCCAGCTTGCCCGTCGGGCTTCATTGAAGAAGATTTCCAAGAGCTGGGTGGCGCTCACGAATGAGCAGCGCCAGGAGTGGGACCGGCTGGCAGAACACGCCTCCGGTGCTTCGTCGCTGGGCCAGAAGGCCGAGCTCTCCGGTATGAACCTGTACGTGCGCCTGAACGCGAACCGCGTGATGGCCGGGGAGGCTGTGATGGCCGATGCTCCGGCGGCGCAGGTGGCTGTGCCGAATGTGGTGTATGGCTCCGTGGCGGTGACGCCGCAGTATATGGCCCTGGGCGGAATCAAGCACGAGAGTGCGCCGTTCAAGTTGGTGGTGAAGATGTCTGGTTCGCAGAGCGCGGGGATTTCCAATGGCTGGAGTAAGACTGTGATTATTACTCCGGGTATGGAGGATGACTGGGGCGAGGCGGACGTGACTACGCTTTATATGAAGACGATTGGCGTGGAGCCGACGCCCGGGCAGAAAGTGTTTGTGGAAGCTTATTGGCTGGATACCGACACCGGTTTTGCCGGACAGGTAGCGAGGGAGGCTGTGATTGTGACGGGTGAGGCTCCTGTGCAGCGTAGGGTCAGGGTGACTATGGATGTTTTGGATCCTACTGAGGATAACAACGTCACTGCCATTGACGTGGACTTTTCTACGGGCGCTCCCGTGGCACAATTCAACGCTGTATGCCTGGGACACAGCAATGTCGCTTCCTCTGAGGTCTATCTGTCCCAGCAGCTCCCTGCAGAAGTTATCGGTACTGGTGTCTGCCTCGGCCGTGCAAATGATCCTAACGGCAAGATTGTCGCTCAGTCCTACCTGGTCTATATCCGCAATTATGGCGGCAAGTCTGAAATGACCTTTGCTCATCGTGGCGGCTACTACGTGGCAAAAACGGAGTGCTTCGGAGCCGGTATCATCTATTAACCTTCAATCTGAAACGCTATGTTCAACAGTACAGGAAATAACTTCGGTGCCGGCCAGATCTCCTTCAAGGATTATCAGGTTTCCAATTACGTGGTGCTGAATGCGAAGTTCAGCTTTGATCCCACCAGCGCAGAGTACCAGGCTTGTGACCAGCTGGAAATCTACGTGCCGGACCTCAGCATAGACCGCAGTGCAGTTGGTGCTGTCTTCGTCCGCTTTATGGAAGATGCGCACTACTCCTGGGGTGATTCTATCTATGATGGCGGTTCCATCCTCAAGTCCTGGGTGAAAGACAAGAACACCATCGTGATTGAGAAGCAGCCTTGGTTTGACCAGAATGGCCCGCTCATCATCTACATCCTCACGCTCTACCCGCAACTCAACCAAGGTGCCAACACCATCAAAGGAACGCAGCAGCGCCTAACGATGACAACGCCGGATAACTACCTGCGCTTCAACTACGAGACCTTTATGGTGGAGTTTGAGCACTGGGTTTTCATCCATCTACTGTTCTCCGGATGCTCCTACGCTTACAGGGATTCTCTCTGGGAAGTGGTCATGGAAGAGCTGCCGGCAGACATCACTGCAGATGTCCCCATCTGCGGAGGCGGCAACCAGATGCACCCGGAGTGCGACGGCATGGCAGAGGCCCACATCGAGAACAAGACTCTCTCCAACCAGCGCCGTGTGATGGGATTCTGGGACACTGGACACGATCCGTTTGTGTATGCGTTCCTTGTAAGAGATAATAATGCGTAACGGCCATGACGCAGAAGAAGAAAATAGAACTTACTCGCCTGCAGGGTATCATCGCAGTGGCCAGCTTCACCAGCGGTGTCCTGATCGCGGCTGTGTGCCTGTTCTTCATCGAGCCCCTGGGGGAGATAGCTTCTTCGGCTATTTCGATTGTGAGCGAGCTGCTGGTCCTCTGCGGGGCGATCCTGGGCGTCAAGGCCTCTTACGATGTCAAGTTCCGGAAGTTCGAAGCCGAGCTCCGGGCTCGCTTCTGCCTGCAGTACTGTCCGCCAGCTTCCATCGACGGACAGTACCAAGGTGGAAGTCCGAACGGAGACGGTCATCGAGAAGGATACCGTCCTGGTCGAGATGCCGGTTGTCGTGGAGCGGGTCGCAGTCCTGGACACGGTGTCACATCTGGAGAACAAATACGCCGCTTCCTCGGCCGTGGTTTCCGACGGAGTGCTGAAGCACACACTGGAGACGAAGCCCGTGAAGTTGCCGGCGGTTGTTGACAAACAGATCGTGTATCGGGATTCCTTAATATATAGGGACCGGGTACAGACCGTGACGGTTGAAGTGGAGAAAAAGTTGACCGGCTGGCAGCAAGCCAAGCTTAGAGTCGGTGGATTCTGCTTCTTTGCCGTGATTTTGATTGCACTTTATTTTCTTATTACTCAATTTATTAACCTTAAACTCTTCTGACTATGAAGTACATTCCTTCCATCGCCTTCGAGGAGATGAGCGGCAGCGCCAAGGGCGTAACGGCCGCAAAGATGAAGAACCGCAAGTACATCCGCAACCGCGGGTATGGCGGTTCCGTCAGGACCCAGGACCAGGCTAAGGTCAAGGGCATTTTCAAGCGTCTGACCACGATGTGGCGCTCGCTCACCAACGAGCAGATCCTCGCGTGGAACAAGCTTGCCCTCAGCCAGCAGGGCCGTAGCGTCCTCGGTACCGGTGCCAAGATTTCCGGTGCCAACCTGTTCACCCGTCTCAACTACTGGATTGTCGCCTGTGGCGGTGCCCCTGTGACCACGCCTCCGACTCTCGTGGGAGTTGAGAACCCTTCCACCGCCACCATCGTGTGCCAGGGTGACACCTTTACCTTCAAGCTGGATCAGGCTCTCGCCGACAACGGCGGCATCTTCCTGGTCATCGAGGCCACCGAAGGTCAGTCCAATGGCGTCTCCCGCGCCCACGCGAAGGCCTCTGCCATCAAGATGGTGGAAGAGCCCACCGCCGCAGCTGTCGACATCCGTGCCGACTACGTGGCCAAGAACGGTGCTCCCAGCGCCGCAGCGCCGAAGATTTTCTTCCGCTACTACTACGTCAACTCCAGCACCGGCGAGAAGTCCGGTACCATGCTGGCTGAGGTGGCGTGGACTGCCGGAGCCTAATAAAAGGCCTTCCTTGATCTTCGCTCTTTTGACGGGCGAGGGGACAAAAAGATTTCCTGCCTTCCTTTCGGGGGGCAGGTTTTTTTTGTTTTTATCCGGACGTATGGTGTGGAAATGTCGCGGGAGGTCCCTGGCTCGACCCGGGCTCCGACCCCCGATTTTAGGGTTTACAGTATAGGGGAGGCTAATAAAGAAAATTATACACAACTCGCCAAAACTGTGTACGAAATTGTGTATAACCTCTGTAACTTGCTGATTTTCAGCGTATTTTGTGGAGCATAGGAGAATCGAACTCCTGACCTTTTGAATGCCATTCAAACGCTCTACCAACTGAGCTAATACCCCGTTTGTGGAATGCAAAGGTACTACTTTTTTTCGAACCTGCAAGTGATTTCTCAAGAAAATTGGGAGTATCTTTGCGCCATGAAATACAAACTGGTCATTTTTGATCTCGACGGCACCCTCGTCGACACGATTGCGGACCTGGGCGCGGCAGCGAACGCGGCCCTGGCCGCGAAGGGCCTGCCGCAGCACGCGCCGGACGCGTTCCGGGGGATGGTGGGGCACGGCGTGCGCAACCTGATGAAGCAGGCGATGCCGGAGGCGATGCGCGCGGACGAGCAGGCGCTCGATGCGCTCCTGGAGGTCTTCTTACAATATTACATTGAACATATCGACGAGCGCTCGCGCCCCTATCCCGGCATCCGCGAGCTGCTGCAGGAGCTGCAGGCCGCCGGCGCGGAGCTGGCCGTCGCCTCGAACAAGTTCCAGGCGGGCGCGGAGAAGCTGGTCAGCCGGATGTTCCCCGAGATCGCATTTGCCGCCGTCCTCGGCGGCCGACCGGGTGCGCCGCTGAAGCCGGACCCTGCCATCGTGGACGAGATCCGCTCGCGCGTGGGCGTCTCCCTTCGGGAAACGGTGATGGTGGGCGACTCCGCCACGGACATCGCCACCGCCGCCGGCGCGGGCGTCGACTGCGTGGCGGTCAGCTGGGGCTTCCGCACGCGGGAGCAGCTCGGCGACGCGCCGCGCATCGTCGATTCGGCGCCGGAGCTGCGGGCGCTGCTTTTTGCAGAATAATCATTATTGGGGATTGCCCGAAGGGCGAAAACGTATTATCTTTGCGACCATGAAACGTGCTATGATCTTTCTTCTGGGCGCCTGTGTGTGCCTGAACGCCGCGGCGGCGAACAAGACGCCGAAGACGGTTGTCATCAATACTGAGAAACTGGGCAAAGAGGTCCTCGGCTACGCCGGCCCCACCCCGATAGAAATCACCGTCACGGACGGCAAGATCGAGAAGATCGAGGCCCTGCCGAACGTCGAGTCGCCCGGCTTCTTCCAGCGGGTGCAGGAGAGCACTATCTTCACGGCGCTCATCGGCAAGACCGTCAAAGAAGCCTCCGAAGTGAAGCTGGACGCCGTGAGCGGTGCCACTTACTCTTCGAAGGCTGTCATTGAGAACATTCGCCTGGGCCTGAAGGAGGCAGCGAAGAAGGTGAAATAGATTCCGGGTCAAGCCCGGAATGACTATTCTGCCGGGATTGACTACTTATTATTTCTAGTGAACAGGAACACCGTCAGGGGCAGCGCGATGATGGCCATCGTGGCGCTGACCGGCAGGTAGATTCCAAAGTTCACGTATTCCACCACGATATAGGTGATCAGCAGCAGCCCGACTCCCATCGCGCTGGAGAGCAGGTAGTGCTTGCGGATGTCCGTGCTCTTGCACATGATGCGGCTGAGGTTCGGCACGCCCAGGGAGATGAATCCGATGGTGCCGCAGATACTCACGGCCGAGGTCACGAGGAACATGATCATCGTCAGGGCGACCGCCTTGCGCCACGCCGGCAGCTCAATCTCGCCGTTGAAGTGGCGCGTCAGGTCGCGGTGCGAGCCGAGCGCGGCGGCGAAGCCGAGCGCGAACAGCGCCAGCGAGAAGAAGATGTCGCCCGTGGTGACGCCTTCCAGGTGGAAGTTGGCCGCGCCCCAGAGGTAGTACTGCTTGAGCAGGTCGCCCGTGGGCGCGTTCGTGACCACGATGGTGCCGAGCGAGCCGATGAAGGTGCCGAAGATGATACCGAAGGTGATGAGGTTCTGCGTGGAGACGCGCAGGGTCACGAAGAAGCAGATGATCGTGCAGATCAGCGTGCAGACGAAGGACCCGACGGTCAGCGAGCACCAGCCCGACATCGTGGCGGCCGCGGCGCCCAGACAGGCGGCGCTGCCCAGCCCGAGGGAATAGACGTCCCCGAGCTGGTTGCGCCACAGGTATTGCATCTGGATGCCTCCGACCGGGAGCGCGATCCCGGACAGCAGGACATATAGCAGGCTCAGCAGCATACAGCTAGAACTTGAAGGTGAATCCGCCGAGGAAGGAGCGGCCCGGCATCGGGTAGTCGCGCACCAGCTCGTAGCGGCAGTCAAACAGGTCGCGGGCCGTGACGTTCAGCGAGAGCACGCCGGCGTTGCCGAGCGTGAAATCCTTGCTCAGCGTGAGGTCGAGCGTGTTCCAGTTCGGCATTTCGCCGGAGGCGTCGAAGCGGCCGCCGCGCCAGTTCCAGACGGCGTCGAGGCGCCAGCCGGAGATGGCGGCGTCCGCGGCGAGCACGACGGTGTTCTTGGCGACGTACGGGATCTGCTGGTTGAGGGTGGCGCTGTCCGGGGTCTTGTCCAGGGCGGACTGCCAGGCGTAGCGGGCGGAGAAGCCGCCGCGGAACCGATCGCCCTCGTAGCGCAGGCTCAGGGCGGCGTCGACGCCCTTGGCCTCCACCTTACCGATGTTGTACGGCAGCCAGACCCACGGGTCGGCCTCCGACGGGGCGGAGATGATCTTGTTCTGCAGGGAATTGTAGAAGCCGTCCACCTTGATGCCCAGCGTCCAGTTCTCGCACAGGCCGCGGTGGAAGTCGATACCCACGTCGGTGAGCCAGGCGTCCTCAGGCTTGAGGTTCGGGTTGCCGTAGCCGGGGTAGTAGAGCTCGTTGAAGGTCGGGGCGCGGAAGGCGCGGCGGCCGAAGGCGACGAGGTCGAAGCCCTCGAAGAGGGTGAAGCGCAGGTCCAGGGAAGGGGAGACGCTGTTCAGCGCCTGCTGGCCCTTGTCGAAGGTGCCGCGGTACTCCACGGCCAGGTCGGCGCTGAACCAGCCGGCGCGGATGGCCGTGGCCAGGGCCGCGATGGCGGCCGTGCGGGCGGCGTCATAGCCGGTGGCCTTCAGGGAGCCGCGCTCGATGTCGGTGGCCAGCGACACGCCCCACCAGTCCGTCAGGCGGAAGCTGTGGGAGGCGTTCAGCTGGAAGTCGTTGAAGTTGTAGTCGCTGTCGCCCCACTCGCTCTTGTAGAAGAGGTCGTCCCAGGCGGCTTTGGCGCTGAGGTTCAGGGTGTACAGGTCGGAGAAAGCCTTGCGGAAGGCGCCCTGCAGGAAGAAGTTCTTGTCCTGCTGGCGGTCGGCGGACGGCCAGCTCAGGGAGCCGGGCGTGCCGCGGTCGGAGGCGTTGTAGTAGGCCTTGGCGTGCCAGTCGCCGCCGTCGAGGACGCCGAAGACGTCGGCGCCGGCGCGGAGCTGCCTGAGGTCGTTGCCGCTGCGGCGTTCGCCGTTAGGCCCGTAGGGGAAGTCGCCCTTGGTGAGCACACCGGCGGCGTGGGCGCTGACGCTCACACGCTCGGAGGCCTTGATGTCGAAGCGGGCGGAGGGCATCCAGGTGCCGAAGGAACCGGCCTGCAGGCCCACCTGGCCGCCGAAGATGCGGTCGCCGAAGACCGGCTTCGCGGTGCGGAAGGACACGCTGTTCTGCGCATAGTCCACCACGGCGCTGCCGAGGGTCTCCATCGGGAGCATGCCGAGGTCGTTCTGGCCGCTCTGGAAATTGCTGACGCGCACGCCGTCGAGGTAGATGTCGGTGTGGGCGGTGCCGAGGCCGCGGAGGCTGACGCTCTTCAGGCCGGCGAGTCCGCCGTAGTCACTGATGGAAAGTCCGGGAAAACGAAGGAGCGCCTGGGCGGCCGTCCCGTCGGCACGCAGCGCAAGGGTGTCCGTCCGGGACACCACGACACCCTTGTCGGCCACGATGGTGACGGCCTGGAGGGTATCCGGCGTTTCTGCCACCAGCAGACCCGCCGCAATCAATAAGGTAGAAAAGAACATAATTTGCGTCGCTAAGGCGGCCTGACCCCGGGCCACCGGTATCAACTTCGTTCGTGGCAGGTATTCGGACTCGATGGAAATCTTACCGTTGCGGGCACAGCTCCGGGCTTACACCGGATTCCCCTTTACGGTTGCAAAAGCAACGCACCACAAACTTCGGCGCAAAGATAGCAAAAAAAATGGGGTGCAAGCTGTCTTGCACCCCATTTTTAGATGAGCGAACCGTTAAGGATCCGGTCGGAATTCGAGCAGGTCGCCGGGCTGGCAGTCCAGCGCTGCGCAGAGGGAGTCAAGCGTGGAGAAACGGATAGCCTTGGCTTTGCCGGTTTTGAGGATCGAGAGGTTTGCAGCTGTGATCCCCACGCGTTCGGCGAGTTCCCCGGAGGACATTTTTCTCCGGGCAAGCATCACATCTACATTAACGACGATCATAAAGCTATTCCGCTGGTTTCACTTCCTCCGCCGGAGCGGGGGCCTCTTTGGCCTCGCCTTTCAGGTAGCCCGGAAGGCTCATGCCGGCCATCTTGAACAGCTCCTCAAGCGGCGGGACGGACCCCATCAGGCCGGACACGAAGTTGGCCGTGGCGGTCTTGCCGTTCTCGCTCTTGCCGCTGTCCCAGACGGTGACCTTGTCGATGTTGATGCCCTTGACGGCCTCGACCTGCGTCTTGACGAGTTCGGGCAGCTTGTCGGTGATGAGCATCGTGATGGCCTGCTGGGCGTCGCCGCCGGCGGCCGCTACGAGCTGACCGAAACCTTCGGCCTGCTTGGCCAGGATCTCGAGGGTACCGCGGGCCTGGGCGTCCATCTTCGCGAAGATGGCGTCGGCCTCACCCTTCGCCTTGCGGCGGAGCTGCTCGGCTTCGGCCTCGGCCTCGATGATGGCCTTCTCCTTCTCGATCTGGGCGGACACGACGATGTTGGCCTGCTGGGTGGCCTTTTCGCGCTCGGCGCGGGCCAATTCGGCGTCACGCTCGCTCTTGTACGCCTCCTCGAGGGCCTTTGCGGCCTGCACCTTCTCGGCTGCGACGGCGAGGCGCTCGGCCTCGGCCTGCTTCTCACGGCGCTGTGCGTCGGAGTTCGCAATCTCGATCTTGGCGGTGTTTTCACCCTTGACGGCGTCGGCGTCGGCGGCGGCTACGTTGATACGGGTGTCCTTGTCGGCGACGGCCTTACCGGTCTCACCGTAACGGTTCTGCTCGGCGACGCTCTTCTTCGCGTCGTTGATGGCCTTGGCGGCGGCTTCCTTACCGAGGGCCTCGATGTAGCCGGATTCGTCGCGGATATCGGTGACGTTCACGTTGATGAGCTTCAGACCGATCTTGCGGAGCTCGGCCTCCACGTTCGTGGACACGTTGGCGAGGAACTTGTCGCGGTCGGCGTTGATTTCCTCGATGTCCATGGTCGCGATGACGAGACGCAGCTGACCGAAGAGGATATCCGTCGCGATGTTGCGGATGTCGTCGATGTTCAGGCCGAGCAGACGCTCGGCGGCGTTGGTCATGCTCTCGGGCTCCGTGGAGATACCGACGGTGAAGCGGCAGGGCACGTCCACGCGGATGTTCTGCTTGGACAGGGCGTTGGTCAGGTTGCACTCGATGGAGATGGGGGTGAGGTCCAGGAACTGGTAGCTCTGGAAGACGGGCCAGATGAAGGCGGCACCGCCGTGGATACACTTGGCGGAAGCGTCGCGACCGGTCTTACCGTAGATGACGAGCACTTTGTCCGAGGGGCAGCGCTTGTAGCGGGCGAGGATGGCCGTGAAGGTCACGAAGAGCACGCCCACGATGATGAGGATGAGATAGAGTTCCATAATACTATTGGGGGTTTAAATGATAACGGAATTGATTTCTTCGACGAGCAGGGTGTTGGAGCTGACCGCTTCCACGACGCGGATGCGTTGGCCGGTCTTGAGGGTCGGACCGTCGGTCACGGCCGCGTACTCGCGCACGGAATTGTTGATGGTGATCTGCACCTTGCCTTCGCCGGCGCGCTCGCCCGGGATGGTCAGGTAGACCGTGCCTTCGCAGTCGACGGCGGACTTGAAGACGTTGATGTTGCCCGACTGCTGCATGTCGGTCAGCCATTTGAAGAGCAGCATCACGATGGCCACCAGTACGATGCCGACCAGGATGGCGATCAGCATGCGCAGGCCGGTGGCGGGGATGTTGTCCTTGAGCAGGATGGCCGTCCAGCCGAAGCCGATCAGGAAGTTGATGAAGTTGCGGAAGGTAAGCAGGTTCATCCCGGTGCCGAGATGACCCGACTCGCCCGTTTCGACGTCGGCGCCCACGTCCACGGAGCCGTCGCCGATGTCGCTCGGCCCGGCGGTGTCCATGTCGGTGTTGATGTCGAAGTCGGTGTCCCCGGCGGCGCCGAGGAAGGTCATTACGGTCTGGATGACGAAGACCAGCGAAGCCGAGAGGGTCACGGCCCAGAGGACTTTCATCGCAGGTTCAAGGGAGTTCCACCAGTCAATCATAAGGCAAAATTCTTGGTTTGTTTCTGCAAAGATATAAAAATTTATTGAAAAACAATAATTATTTACAAATTTTCGCAAAAATATTTTCCAGCCGCCTTGCTTGCAGGCAGCTGCCGCTGCCTCGGCTTCCATCCTCGCTTCCCGCTGCCGCGGGAACCGGATTCGGCGCCACGAATCCTGCTGCGGCTGAGCCTTCGGCTGCGGCACTGCCTGTCGCGCTGCGGCGGCTGTCTATTGTTCGATGCGGATTATTGTTTGGCGCCGAGCCAGGTGAGTTTGCGCCAAAGGCCTTCGAGCGGGCCGCGGGGGTGGCTCTTGAACCACCAGCGGATGAAGAGGTACTGCACGATGACCATGCAGACGCCCACGAGCACCGCGTAGGTGATGCCGAGTTTGCGGTAGCAGGCGAGGCCATAGCCGCAGAAGATGAAGCTGCCGATGACGGACTGCAGCAGGTAGTTGGTGAGGCTGGCGCGGCCGAAGGTGCAGAGGTGGCTGAGCGCCCGGCGGAAGCCGGCGAAGGCGTACCAGGCCGAAACGACGGCCGAGACGATCATCAGCAGGATGCTCAGGTTGTAGATGGGCTTGAGCCAGGTCTCGACGGCGCTGAAGTCCACGATGCTCAGCGCCAGGACGGCCACGGCGGAGGCGCCCAGGAGGATGTGCCAGGTGCGCAGGTTGCTGCCTTCGTTGTAGAAGAGGCGCTGGCGGCCCAGCTGCATGCCGAGGATGAAGAGGCAGAGCAGCTGCGTCAGGCGGCCGCTGTATACATTAAAGAGGATATTCACCTCCAGGCCGTATTTCAGGTTGGTGACGGTGTTCTCCCAGAAGGTGCCGTGCTGGTGCGCGTCGTTGATATAGCCGTAGACCTCCCAGAGCCGGGAATGGTCGATGGTGGTGCCCGTCAGCAGGCAGAACAGCTCCACCGGCTGGATGGCCAGCACGCCGATGATGCACCAGACCGCCGCCGAAGGCAGGTAGCTGATGGGGATGAGCAGCAGGCCGTAGAGCGCGTAGAGCATCAGGATGTCGCCGTCGTAGATGGCGACGTTCACCACGCCGAAGAGGAACAGCAGGCACATGCGCCAGGCGAAGCGCCCGGAGAAGCAGCGTCCCTTCTGCTGCTGGTTGTCGTTCATGATGAAGAAACTCAGGCCGAAGAGCATCGCGAAGATGCCGTACATCTTGCCGCTGAGCAGCCACGCCAGCACGTTCGCGACGAGGTCGTCGCAGGGGAGGGTGTGCGTCACGGGCTCGCCGCTGAAGATGTTGAAATGCTCCACGGAGTGGTAGAGGATGATGCCCGCGACGGCGATGCCGCGCAGCGCGTCGGCCACCTCGATGCGGGTGTTGGGGAGGTTTCGGGTTTTGTACATGGTTATCCTTTAATGTCAATGTGGAAGCCTTCGTCAATCAAAGGCTGGACGAGGGCGCGCATCTGCTCGACGGTGAATTTCTCCAGGCCCGTGGCCGGGGTGGGGCGGTCGATGGTGTAGACCATGATGCGGCGGGGCCGCAGGTCGCGCACGATGGCCATCCAGCCGTCCAGCACCTCGGGGCTGGAGGAGTCGAAGTCCGGGCTGCGCAGGAACATCGTCTGCAGGACGAAGTTCCCGCCGAAGCCGCGCAGGGCTTCAATCACGCGCGCCAGGCTGTAGCCGGGCGCCGGGTGGTTGATGCGCTCGACGAGCCCGTCCGTCGGGGCGTCGATCTTCAGGATGGGATTGTCCACCTTCTTCAGCGCCGCGGCGACCTCCGGGATGTGGGCGCGCGTGGCGTTGGAGAGCACGGAAACCTTCGCGTTCGGGTAGTAGGCGTCGCGCAGCTGGAGCGTGTCGTCGATGATGCGGGGGAATTCGGGATTGAGCGTCGGCTCGCCGTCGCCGGAGAAGGTGATGGAGTCGATGGGCGTGCCCTCGAGCATGCAGGCGGCCAGCTTGTCCTCCAGGGCGGAGCGCACCTGGGCGGCGGTGGGGAGGACCTTGTCGTCCCGGCCGTCCTTGTTCCAGCCGCATTCGCAGTAGATGCAGTCAAAATTGCAGATCTTGCCCTGGCGCGGCAGCAGATTGATGCCGAGCGACGACCCCAGCCGGCGGCTGTGGATCGGGCCGAAAACCGTCTCCTCTCGTAACATGCTTCAGGTGTTGAAAAAGTGTTGAAAAACGCTGGACAAAAATAGCAATTTTTTTTCTCGGAGTGGGAAAAAACAAGTAACTTCGTGGCACAATTTCAAACAGCATTATGAAAGCTATCCTCAGCACTGATTTTCATTTCCCCGGACAGGTTGCCAAGTACACCGGCAAGGTCCGTGACGTGTACAGCATCGGCTCCGATTACCTCGTGATGGTCGCCACCGACCGCATCTCCGCCTTCGACGTCGTCCTGCCGAAGGGCATTCCTTATAAGGGCCAGGTTCTCAACCAGATAGCGTCCAAGTTCCTGGACGCGACGGCGGACATCATCCCGAACTGGAAGATTGCCGAGGTGGACCCGATGGCCACGATCGGCTGGCGCTGCGAGCCCTTCAAGGTTGAAATGGTGATCCGCGGCTACCTCACCGGCCACGCCTGGCGTGAGTACAAGGCCGGCAAGCGCACGCTCTGCGGCGTCGCCCTCCCGGAGGGCATGGTCGAGAACCAGCGCTTCCCGGAGCCCATCATCACCCCGACCACCAAGGCCGCCGAGGGGCACGACGAGGACATCAGCAAAGAGGAGATCATCGCGCAGGGCATTGTCTCCCGCGAGGATTACGAGCAACTCGAAAAATACACCCGCGCCCTCTACGCGCGCGGTACGGAGATCGCGGCCGGCAAGGGCCTGATCCTCGTGGACACGAAATACGAATTCGGCAAGCGTGACGGCAAGATCATCCTGATGGATGAGATCCACACGCCCGATTCCTCCCGCTACTTCTACGCCGACGGCTACGAGGAGCGCCTCGCCAAGGGCGAGCGCCAGAAGCAGCTCTCCAAGGAGTTCGTGCGCGAGTGGCTGATGGCGAACGGCTTCCAGGGCCAGGCCGGCCAGCAGGTGCCGGAGATGACCGACGAGGTCGTCGCGGGCATCACCGACCGCTACGTGGAGCTCTACGAGCACATCACCGGCGACAAGTTCGCCCCTGCTCCCGGCGACGCCGCCCGCATTGAGAACAACATCAACAATTTCCTGAAAAAATAAGCGGCCATGATCGAGCGATATTCCAGAAAGGTCATGCGGGACGTGTGGACCGAGGAGAACAAGTTCAACGCCTACCTCGAAGTCGAAACCCTCTCCTGCGAAGCCTGGAGCAAGCTGGGTGTCATCCCGGCCGAGGACGTGGAGAAGATCCGCGCGAACGCGAAATTCGAAGTCTCCCGCATCCGGGAGATCGAGGAGCAGACCCGCCACGACGTGGTCGCCTTCACCCGCGCCGTCAGCGAGAGCCTCGGCGAGGAGCGCAAGTGGGTCCACTACGGCCTCACTTCCACCGACGTGGTCGACACCGCCAACGGCTACCTCCTCCAGCAGGCCGACAAGATCCTCCTGCAGGACCTCGAGGACTTCCAGGCCGTGCTGAAGAAGCGCGCGCTGGAGTTCAAGGACACCCCCTGCATCGGCCGTACGCACGGCATCCACGCCGACATCACCAGCTTCGGCCTGAAGTGGGCACTGTGGTACGAGGAGATGAAGCGCAACATCGAGCGCTTCCAGTACGCCCGCCAGGGCGTCGAGGCCGGCAAGATGAGCGGCGCCGTGGGCAACTTCGCCAACATCCCCCCGTTCATCCAGGACTACGTCTGCGAGAAATTGGGCATCGCCTCCGCCGACATCTCCACGCAGGTGCTGCAGCGCGACCGCCACGCCTACTACATCGCCACCCTGGCCGTCATCGCCTCCACCCTGGAGCAGATGGCCTTCGAGGTGCGCAACCTCCAGCGGACCGAGGTCCGCGAGGCGGAAGAGGCCTTCCGCAAGGGCCAGAAGGGCTCGAGCGCGATGCCGCACAAGCGCAACCCGATCAGCTCGGAGAATATCTGCGGCTGCGCCCGCGTGATGCGCGGCTACATGTCCGCCTCCTGCGAGAACGTGGCCCTCTGGCACGAGCGCGACATCTCCCACTCCTCCACGGAGCGTATCATCCTCCCGGACGCGACGGAGCTGCTCGACTACATGCTGACCCGCTTCAAGGGCATTCTGGAGAACCTCACGGTCTATCCGGAGAACATGATCAAGAACATCTGGCGCACCAACGGCGTCATCTTCGCCCAGCGCGTGATGAACGCGCTGATCGGCAAGGGCCTCGCCCGCGAGACCGCGTACGACACCGTCCAGCCGATCGCCATGAAGGCCTGGTCCGAGGGGCTCGACTACAAGACGCTGCTGCTCGCCGACGCAGGCGTGATGGCGCAGCTGACCCCGGAAGAGCTGGAGTCCTGCTTCACGCTGGAGTACTACTTCAAGAACGTCGACTACATCTTCAAGCGCGTCGGCATCCTGTAAGCCCGCCGCGCAAAAAAATCCCCCGGAAGCAGCCGCCTCCGGGGGATTTTTTATCGGGTCACGTCCTAGCGGAGAACGATCTCCTTGCGGTCAGGACCGACGGAAATGATCTTCACCGGGCAGCCGGTCTCCTTCTCGATGAAGGCGATGTAGTCCTTGAGCTCCTGCGGGAAATCCTCGTACTTGCGCACGCCGGTGATGTCGCAGTCCCAGCCCTTGAACTCCTTGTAGACGGGCTTCACTTCCTCGCCGCTCTCGAAGGGGAAGTAGTCCAGCTGCTTGCCGCCGATCTCGTAGGCGACCGCCACCTTGATGGTCTTGAAGGTGTTGAGGACGTCGGACTTCATCATGATGAGCTCGCTCACGCCGTTCATCATCACGGCGTACTTCAGCGCGACGAGGTCCAGCCAGCCGCAGCGGCGGGGACGGCCCGTCGTGGCGCCGAACTCGTGGCCGATCTGGCGGAGCTGCTCGCCCGTCTCGTCGAAGAGCTCGGTCGGGAAGGGGCCGCTGCCCACGCGGGTGCAGTAGGCCTTGAAGATACCCATCACCTTGCCCACGCGGTTCGGGGCCACGCCGAGGCCCGTGCAGACGCCGGCGGTCATGGTGTTGGAGGAGGTGACGAACGGATAGGTGCCGAAGTCGATGTCCAGCATCGAGCCCTGGGCGCCCTCGGCGAGCACCGGGACGTCCTTGGCGAGGTAGTCGTTGACCACCAGCTCGCTCTCGATGAAGGGGAAGCGCTTCAGGTCCTCGACGGCCTGCAGCCACTGCTTCTCGTAGTCGGTGATGTCATACTGGAAATCGTACTGCGCCAGCAGGCCGAAATGTTTCTGTTTCAGCGCCTCGTAGCGATTCTTGAATTCGGGGGAGAGGATGTCGCCGATGCGCAGGCCGTTGCGGCCGGTCTTGTCCATGTAGGTCGGGCCGATGCCCTTCAGCGTGGAGCCGATCTTGCCCTTGCCCTTGGCGGCCTCGGAGGCGGCGTCGAGCATGCGGTGCGTCGGGAGGATGAGGTGGGCGCGCTTGGAGATGAGCAGCTTGCCGGTGATGTCGCCGGCCTTCTGCTCGATGGCGCGGATCTCCTCCATGAGGATCACGGGGTCGATGACGACGCCGTTGCCGATGACGTTGACGGAGTCCTTGCGGAAAATGCCGGAAGGAACGGTGTGGAGCACAAAGTGGTCGCCGTCGAACACCAGGGAATGGCCGGCGTTGGGGCCGCCCTGGAAGCGGGCAATGACTTTGTAATCAGGGGTCAGGACATCGACCACCTTGCCTTTTCCCTCGTCGCCCCACTGGAGCCCGAGCACGACATCGATTTTCTTCATAATCAACAATAATTAGTTATTTCAATCCAAACCTTAAAGGTAGCAATAATTCTCGGGATTGCCAAAAAGTTAACCATGAATCGGGGAAGAAAAAACTTTATTATCTTTGTATGTTTCAAAACCGCATACCATGTTCCAGAGAATCCTTGCCGTTCTGAGCGCCGGCGTCCTGCTGTTCGCCGGCTGCCGCCAGTCTTCCTTCCCGACCGTGGAGGGCAGCGTCATTGACGCCACGATCCATTCCGTCACTGTCCAGACGCCCGAAGGCGGCTCCTTCACCGTGAGCACCCTGGGCACGGATCCGATGCTGGTGCCGGGCGTGCTGCCCGGCGACGAGGTGCGGATCGCCTACGAAACGCTCCCTGACGGGGAAACGTTCCGCGCCGTGCGGCTTGACATCACCACGCCGTCCGCCTACCGGCTGCTGCCGGGTATCTGGCGCGACTGCACGGGCCCCGTGGAAGTGGGCCTCGTGCTCGCCGAGGACGGCTCCGCCCGCGCCGTGGGCCTGGCGGACCTGAACCTGCGGGACTGGTCGCTCGACGGCGACAGCCTGATCCTGACGGCTGCGGACCCGACGAGCCCCGATGGCAAGGTGACGCTGATTTATATCATTGAGCAACTGGATGTTGACTCGCTGGTCCTGGCGACCACCGAGGGGGTCGTGTGCATGAACCTCTCCCGGGCTGAATGACCAAAGACGAACTGCTGGCGCGACTCCGCGGAGGCGAGCCGATGAGCGGGGGTGAGCAGTTCAAGCTCACCCTCCTGCTTGCGTGGCCGTCCATCATGGCCCAGCTCGCGATGTGCCTGATGAGCTACATCGACGCGGCGATGGTCGGCCGGCTCGGCTCCGAGCAGGCCGCCGCCATCGGCCTGGTCAGCAGTACCACCTGGATCTTCGGCAGCTTCTGCTATGCCACCTCTTCCGGCTTCAGCGTGCAGATCGCGCACCGCTGCGGGGCGAAGGATTTCGTCGGCGCGAAGCGCATTTTCCGCCACGGCGTGCTCGCCTCGCTCGGCATCAGCGTGCTGCTCATGCTGCTGGCCGTGTCCATCCACCGCGCGCTGCCGCACTGGCTCGGCGGCACGCCGGAAATCCTCGCGGACGCGTCGGCTTACTTCCTGATCTACGCGCTCTTCCTGCCGCTGCTGCAGCTTGCGGTCTTCTGCGAGGCGACGCTCATCGCGAGCGGCAACGCGAAGGTGCCCGGCATCCTCAGCGTCGCGATGTGCGGGCTGGATGTCGTCTTCAATTATGTATTCATTTTCCTGCTCGGCATGGGTGTGAAGGGCGCTGCCCTGGGGACGGGGCTCGCCACCGCCGCTGCCGGCGCATTTCTCCTCTGGTACGCCGTGCGGCGCAGCCGGGAGCTCCGCCAGGACGAATACGTGCGCCCCACCGCGCCGGAGCGCCGGCAGGTGTCCCGGCAGGCCTTCGGCATCAGCTGGCCGCTGTGGATCCAGAACCTCATCTCCCGCGGCGCCTACATCGCCGCGACCGTGCTCGTGGCGCCGCTCGGCACCATCGCCATCGCCGCCAATTCCTTCGCCATCATCGCCGAGGGATTCTGTTATTTGCCCGGCTACGGACTGGAGGATTCCGCCACCACGCTCGTGGGCCAGAGCCTGGGTGCGAAACGCCCCGACATGGCGAAGCGTTTCGCCTGGATTACCATTGGCACGGGGGCCTCGATGATGGCCTTCCTGGCGGTGCTGATGTGGCTCTTCGCACCGCAGATCATGGGCCTGCTGAGCCAGGATCCGGAAGTGATCGCGCTGGGCGTGAAATGCCTTCGCATCGAGGCCTGGGCGGAGCTGCTCTACGGCGTCAGCATCGTGGCCTACGGCTGCTGCATCGGCGCCGGCGACACCCTGGTCCCGTCGCTGATCAACCTGCTGAGTATGTGGGTGATACGCCTCGGTCTCGCGCTCTGGCTCATCCCCCGCTACGGCCTGGTGGGCTACTGGGTCGCCATGGCCACCGAACTTTGTGTCAAGGGCCTCATCTTTGCCGTCCGCATCGGCCGCGGCCGATGGATGAAAACGCGGCTGACCGCCGCCTAGCGCACTTGTTAATAACTCTGTTGAAAAAAACACTTTCTCTCCCGGGCTTTTGCTCTGGAGATAGACTAAATTTGTACTTCGAGCGCCGTTCCCGAGGGAGCGCCTCCTAGTAGTGCTGACCGCAGAATAATCAACAAAAGCAATATGGACGTACGTAAAACCAACGGCTCTTTTGAAGAGTTCGACAAAGCCAAACTTGCCCGTGGCATTCACGAGGCCTACAAAACAGCAGGGGAGTACTGCGACGATTCGATCGTGGTCTCCATCATCAACAATCTGTATGTCTACGAGGGTATCACCAGCCGTGAGATCCGTCGTCAGGTGGAGGAATCCCTGATGTCCGTGAACAAGAAGGTCGCGCATGCCTATATCGACAAGTTCGACGCGGACCTCGACCTTCGCAAGAAGCGCGACTTCATCAAAGACTATATCAAGGCGTCCAACGCCGCGACGGGCTCCAAGTTCGACGCCAATGCCAACGTCACCCGCAAGAACATCGTGACGCTGGGCAACGAACTCTATAAGGAGAACAACATCAAGCAGAACCGCTACATCATGCAGGACAAGATCAAGGCGCTGTACGGCCGCGCCCTCGCGGACCAGTACATCACGGACCTGGAGTCGCACGTCCTCTACAAGCATGACGAGTCCGGCACCCCGGGTTTCCCGTACTGCGTCGCCATCACGATGTATCCTTTCCTCGTCAGCGGCCTGAAGGAGCTGGGCGGCGTGTCCATCGCCCCGACCGACCTCAAGAGCTTCTGCGGCGAGTTCATCAACCTGGTGTACTCCGTGTCCTCCCAGTTCATGGGTGCCGTGGCCACGCCGGAGTTTCTGATGTACCTGGACTACTTCATCCGCAAGGACTACGGCGACAACTATCTCGAGCACCTGAACGACGTCGTGGAGAACAACGTCAAGCAGCGTACGCTCGTGAAGGTCATCGACAACTACTTCCAGCAGGTGGTCCACTCCATGAACATGCCGGCCGGCAACCGCGGCTACCAGACGGTGTTCTGGAACATCGGCTACTTCGACAAGCCCTACTTCGAGGGCGTGTTCGGCGACTTCTTCTTCCCGGACGGCTCGAAGCCGAAGTGGGAGACCCTCGACTGGCTGCAGCGCCACTTCATGAACTGGTTCAACGAGGAGCGCAACAACTACATCCTCACCTTCCCGGTGGAGACGATGGCCCTGCTGACCGACGGCGGCGACGACTTCGCCGACAAGGACTACGCCGACTTCACCGCCGAGATGTGGTCCAAGGGCCACAGCTTCTTCTGCTACCTCTCCAACAGCCCGGACTCCCTGTCCAGCTGCTGCCGCCTCCGCAACGAGATCCAGAAGGAGGACGGCCACAACCATACCACCCACCAGTACTCGATGGGTACGGCCTCCGTGGCCACGGGTTCCAAGTCCGTGATGACCATCAACTTGAACCGCCTGATCCAGGATGCCGTCCGCCGCTACTTCCAGGAGCGCCGCGGCGTCAACCTCGAGGCCGGCAAGCCCCTCAATCCCGTTTCCCACTTTTACGACAAAGAAGACCTCTACAACAACTACATTGACAAGGACATCCGCGAGATGACCGAGCGGGTGCACAAGTACCAGATCGCCTTCAACGAGATCATCAAGGACTTCCTGAAGGCCGACATGCTGGACGTCTACAAGGCCGGCTTCATCGACATGAAGAAGCAGTACCTGACCGTGGGCGTGAACGGCCTGACCGAGGCCGCCGAGTTCCTGGGCCTGAAGGTCTCCCCGAATCCCGAGTACGGCGATTTCGTGAACACGATCCTCGAGACCATCAACATCGCCAACCGCAAGGACCGCACCCCGGACGCCATGTTCAACACCGAGTTCGTGCCGGCCGAGAACCTCGCCGCCAAGAACTACAAGTGGGACAAGAAGGACGGCTACTTCGTCTCCGAGAAGCACAACCTCTACAGTTCTTACTTCTATAACCCTGAGGATGTCGAGGTGTCCATGATCGACAAGTTCAAGCTCCACGGCGAGGACTTCGTGAAGTACCTCGACGGCGGCTCCGCCCTGCACATGAATATCGCCGAGCACCTGACGAAGGAGCAGTACCGCAGCCTGCTGAAGACGGCGGCCCACTATGGTACCAACTACTTCACCTTCAACTGCCGCAATACGGTCTGCAACGACTGCGGCTACATCAGCAAAGACACGCTCACCAAGTGCCCGAAGTGCGGCAGCGAGAACCTCGACTACCTCACGCGCGTGATCGGTTACCTCAAGCGTGTGTCCTCCTTCGCGGAGCCGCGCCAGATCGAAGCTCAGCACCGCTTCTACAATCCGAAGGACGTACCGACCGCATGATCAAGTACATCCCGGAGCTCACGGACATCGTCCTCGAGGAGATTCCGGACAAAGTGACCCTGGCAGTTGAAATCAGCAACTGCCGGGGTTCTTGTCCCGGGTGCCACTCGCCGTTCCTTAAGCGGGACATCGGCGAGGAGCTGACGCCCGCCGTCGTGGACAAGCTCATCGCCGACAACTTCGGGGTCAACTGCTTCCTCCTGCTGGGGGAGGGCAAGGACGCGCAGGCCCTGCTGGGCATCGCCGAGCACCTGCGCACGGCGCATCCGGACCTGGAGCGCGCCGTCTATTCCGGCCGCCCCGAGGTGGAGCCGGAGATCTACGCCGCGTTCGACTACGTCAAAGTCGGCCCCTACGTGGAGGCGGCCGGTCCGCTCAACAGCCCGACCACCAACCAGCGCCTCTACCACCACGGGGAGGACATCACTTTCCGTTTCTGGCACAAAGGTCTGGAGGATAAGCAGTAGCTTATCTTCCTTTTTTTGTTTATATTCGCCCAAAATCTACCACATTTATGAATTTATTAACCGTTCTCCTGTCGCTGCTGCCGGTCCTGTCCGGCCCCGACGCCCGGCTCCAGGTGGCCTTCGAGGACACCGCCGGCCAGCTCCGCTACACCGTCGCCTACGACGGCAAAACCCTCGTGGCCCCGTCCCTGCTGGGCCTTCAGACCAACGAAGTCGACTACACCCGCCTGGAATGCGTGTCCGTGGACACGCAGGAGGGGCGCGACACCTATGTGCTCGACCGCATCAAGGCCTCGCACATCGACCACGCCGCGCTGTGCGCGGTGCTGCATTGCCAGAACCCCGACGGCCGCAAGCTCGACATCGAGTGGCACCTGACGGCGAATGACGCGGCCTTCCGCTACGTCATTCCGCGCGAAGGTGAGACGGGCAGCGTGCGCGTGCTCGCCGAGGCGAGCGCGTTCCGATTCCCCGAAGGGACGACCGGCTTCCTGACGCCGCAGAGCGACGCGATGATCGGCTGGAAGCGCAGCAAGCCCAGCTACGAAGAGCACTACACCCTCGACGCGCCGCTCGACCGGCGCTCGCAGTACGGCCACGGCTACACCTTCCCGTGCCTCTTCCGCGTGGGCGGGGACGGCTGGGTGCTGGTCAGCGAGACCGGCGTGGACAGCCGCTACTGCGCCTCCCACCTGTCCGACTACGACGCGGCCGAGGGCTACACGATCGCCTTCCCGATGCCGGAGGAGAACAACGGCAACGGCACCGTGGAGCCGGCCTTCAGCCTGCCCGGCGCCACGCCCTGGCGCACGATCACCGTGGGTGCCGACCTGGCGCCGATCGTGGAGACGACCATCGCCTTCGACGTCGTGACGCCGCGCTACGAGACCACGCGCAGCTACCGCTACGGCAAGAGCAGCTGGAGCTGGATCGTCTGGCAGGACGCCAGCATGAACCAGGCCGACCAGGTGGCCTACATCGACCTGGCGGCGGCCATGGGATGGCCTTATATTCTGATTGACGCGGGCTGGGACCAGGAGTTCGGCCACGCCGGCATGGAAGAGCTGGTGCGCTATGCCCGCAGCAAGGGCGTGGACGTGTTCCTGTGGTATTCCTCCAGCGGCTGGTGGAACGACATCGTCCAGAGCCCCGTGAACGTGATGTGCGACCCGCTGGCGCGCAAGCCGGAGATGCGCTGGATGGAGAGTATCGGTGTGAAGGGCGTCAAGGTGGACTTCTTCGGCGGTGACAAGCAGGAGACGATGCGCCTGTATGAGGCCATCCTCAGCGATGCCGACGATCATGGCCTGATGTGTATCTTCCATGGTGCGACCCTGCCGCGCGGCTGGGAGCGGATGTATCCGAACTATGTGGGCAGCGAGGCCGTCCTGGCCTCCGAGAACATGGTCTTCGGCCAGAACCACTGCGACCTGGAGGCCATGCACGCCGCCCTGCACCCGTTCCTGCGCAATACGGTGGGCTGCATGGAGTTCGGCGGCGTGTTCCTGAACAAGCGCCTGAACCGCGCCAACGGCGCCCCGGGCCCCGGCGGCCGCGTCTTCGGCACGCAGCGCCGCACCACGGACGCGGCCGAGCTGGCCGTGGCGGTGCTCTACCAGAACCCGATCCAGAATTTCGCGCTCACGCCGAATAACCTCACGGACGCGCCTGCGGTCGCCATCGACTTCATGAAGCAGGTCCCGACGACCTGGGATGAGACGCGCCTGATCGACGGCTATCCCGGCCGCTACATCGTGCTGGCGCGCCGCCAGGGCGCGACCTGGTACGTCGCGGCGATCAACGCCGGCGACGAGCCCGTCAAGCTGGATGTGAAGGCCGTGGAGGCGCGCCTGGGCGGCACGGCCCGCGTGCTAAGTACGGGCAAGGACGGCCTTCAGGCCGCCCCTGCACCGAAAAAACCGCTCAGCATCGCCCAGAACGACGGTGCCGTGCTGGTCATTAATCTTTAAGGTTCTTGACGAACGCCGAAGGCGAAATGTTGAACTGCTTCTGGAAGCTGGTCGCGAAATACGACGGTGACGAGAAGCCGACCATGTAAGCCACTTCGTTGACCCGGTATTTCTGGGAAGACAGCATCTCTGCCGCCTGCTTCAGGCGGCAGAGTCGTATATACTCGTTGATGTTGAGGCCGGTGTTGGCCTTCACCTTGCGGTACAGCGTACTCTTGCTCGTGCCGATCAGGGACGTGAGCGTCTCGATGCTGAGGTCCTGCTCCGCCATGTGCTTCATCACGATGCCGTGCAGCTTCTCCATGAACTCCTCGTCCATCTTGCTGGTATTCACGCTGTTGAAGTGCGTGAGCGGGGAGTCGGTGAACTGCTTGTAGGCGATGTCGCGGTTCTTGAACAGGCTGGCGATGTTGGCGCGCAGCAGCGCGATCGGGAACGGTTTCTCGATGTAGCCGTCGGCGCCCACCTCGAGGGTCTGCAGGCGCGTCTCCATGCCCACGGCTGCGGTCAGCAGCAGCACGGGCAGGTGGCTGAACTCCATGTTGGTCTTGATGTAGTTGCAGAGCTGGCAGCCGTCCATCAGCGGCATCATAATGTCGCTGACCACGAGGTCGATACGCTCCTCCTGGAGCTTCTCTACGGCATCCTGGCCGTTCGCGGCCGTGATGACGTTGTACTCGTCGGAGAGCTCGCCGGCCAGGTAGCCGCGCATCTCGGCGGAGTCCTCGACCACGAGGATGGTGTGGCGGCTGCTGTCGAAGTCGGCGTTGCGCGCGTCTTCATCTTCCGTCCGCTTGCGGTCCTCGATGCGGATCTGCTGTTGCTGCTCGACCGGCAGCTCGAGCACGAAGGAATTGCAATCGCGGGCGCCGGCGTCGAGATACAGCTTGCCGTTGTGCAGCGACGCGAGGGTGCGGGCAAAGGCCAGGCCGAGGCCCGTGCCCTGGCTCTTGCGCTCCTCGCCGACCTGGTAGAAGACTTCGAAGATCTTCTCGCTCTCGCGGGCGGGAATCTTCTCGCCGTTGCTGTTCACCCGCAGGATGGCGCTCTTGCCGTCGGCGGACGGCTTCAGGGACACTTCGATGCGGTCGCTCGTGTATTTGATGGCGTTGGAGAGCAGGTTGCTGACGATCTTCTCCACGGAGTCGCGGGCACACATGACCTCGAACGGCTGGTCCGGGATGTCCTCGCGGAGGGTAATCTTCTGCTCCTCAGCCATTTGCTCGAAGTAGCGGCAGGACTTGCGGACGATGGCGCCGAGGTCCTCCTTGAGGAAGACCGGCTTGATCTCGTTCTGCTCCATGCGGCGCAGGTCGAGCAGCTGGTTGGTCAGGCTGAGCAGGCGGTCGGTGTTGGCCTGGATGGTGAGCAGGTCCTTCTCCGACTCCGGCGTGTAGTTCTTCTCCTCGATCAGCTTGTCGAGCGGCATCTTGATGAGCGTTAGCGGAGTGCGGATCTCGTGGGTGATGTTGGTGAAGAAGTTGATCTTGGCGTCGTAAATCTCTTTCTGCTTCTGGTTCTCCATACGGGAGAGGTGGCGCGCACGGTCGCGGCGGCGCTTCATCTCCAGTTCGTAGAAGAAGAGGCCGATCAGGCCCAGCACGAGGAAGCCATAAATGATTTTGGCCGTCTTGCTCCACAGGGCCGGCGCCTCGATGTCGAATTCCAGGGTTTGCCGTGCGTCTTCGTTCTCCGAGCCGACGATGGCGACGTCAAAGACGTAGCGCCCCGGCCGCAGGCCGGTGAAATTGACCTGGTTCTCCGTCGTCGTGGGGGCGGAGAGGAGCACGCGGTTGTTGCGCTTGAGGCTCCAGGAGAAGGTGGTCTGGCGGATCACGGAGAAGTCCGGCGTGGCGAAGCTGATGGACAGCAGGGAAGCGTCGCGGGACTTGACGCTGAGGCGCTTGGTGCGTATGGTGGAGCGGCCGTCCTCATGCAGGCGCAGGGTGCGCTCGGCGTTGGTCGCTTCGATGCTCGTGATGTAGAGGGCGTGGCCCATCGCGGCCTTCTTGATCTTGCTCGGCGAGAAGCCCGCCAGGCCCTGGGTGTTGCCCATGAAGATGTAGCCGCTGCGCGTCATCAGGGATGCGCCGTAGGAGAACTGGGCGCCCAGGATCTGCTGCCGGTCCTCGATATAGCCCTGGATGTTGAGCGCTTCCCCGTCGATGCGCACGATGCCGCGGGTGGTGGACACCCAGAGGACGCCGTCCTCGTCTTCCGCCACGGCGCAGGTCACGTTATTGTTGAAGGCCTCGGTGCGCGGGAAGGCATGCACCCGGAGGTTGGACAGGTTGGGGTTGGGGTCCGTATAGCAGAGGCCGCCGCCTTCGGTGGTGATCCAGACGCGGTGCCGGCTGTCTTCGAAGAAGGAAGTGATGCGGTCGGCTGTCAGGCCGCGGTCGGAATCCACCGTGAGGTGGGAGAGACCGTTGCCGCCGCTGTCGCGGCAGAGGAAGCCGTCGCCGTAGGTGCCGATCCAGAGGTTGCCGCGGCTATCCTCGAACAGGCAGTGGACGAATTCCTTGCAGGGGGGCTCGACCGGCACGAACTGGTCCTGCTCGGGATCCAGGACGTAGAGGTTGCGCTGTCCGCCCGTGAAGATGCGCCCGTCGGAGGTGCGCAGGCCGCAGCCGTTGGCACCGGACACGGTGTAATGCTTCTTCACGACATGGCGCTTGCGGTCGTAGCGGTACACACCGCTGCCGAAGGTATGGATCCAGAGGTCGTCGCCGTCGGCCGTGATCTGCTGCATGTTCAGGGCCGGGGAGATCTCGTAACTTTCATTGGTGCCGCGGTCGGCGGAGATGGTGTTCAGGCCGCCGTCCTCGGTGCAGAACCAGATGTTGCCGTCGTCGTCCGTGACGATGGAACGGACGATGGAGCCGATCATCGAGCGGGGACTCGGGTTGGGGTAGAACAGCATGAAGGTGTCGGCCTTGTTCTCCCAGACGTTGATACCGTTGTAGTAGGTGCCGATCCAGACGTTGCCCAGACGGTCCTTGCTCAGGCTCGTGGCCAGGTTGGCGGACAGGGAGTGCGGGTCGGCATCCTCGGGATGCAGCTCGACGAGCTCGCCCGTATTGAGGTTCTGGATAAAGAGGCCGTGCGAAGAAGCGATCCAGTATTCGCCGGGCACGCGCTCGAGCATCTGGCGGACCTCCAGGCCCATTTTCCGCGTGGAGAAGACTTCCGTCGCGGTCAGGTTGAGGTTGGTCGTGCTGATGAGCAGGACCTGATCGATCGTGGAGGCCAGCAGGTTGCCGCCCTGGGCCGGCTCGATGTCGGTCAGGTGCATGGTCAGCGACGTTTCTTCAAACTGGTCGCTGCGCTTGTTGTAGTTGAACAGCTTGCCGCCGGCCGACAGGACCCACACGGCGTCGTTGCTGTCGACGACGATCTTGCGGGGATAACTGGTGCCCGTGGTGTAAGCCTTGACGTCGCCCGTGGCCTTGCTGTAGCGGTAAAGCTTGTCGCCCGTGAGCCAGATGCCGCCCTTGCCGTCCGGCTGGAGGTCGAAGCTCGCGCCGGTGCCCAGCCGGCCGAGACGCTCCGTTTTCCCGGTGAAGGGATCGTAGTAGCCCACGCCCTCCGACGTACTGAACCAGATCAGGCCGTCCTCGTCCTCGGCGATGTCCACCGTGGCCAGCGTCGTGATGTCCGTGCCTCCCAACGCCGGGTCCGGGCTGCGGAAGTCGTAGCCGTCGAAGCGGGTCAGGCCGTCACGCGTGCCGATCCAGACGAATCCGAACTGGTCCTGGTAGGTACAGTGGATGGTGTTGGAGGGGAGGCCTTCGTGGGTGGTGAAGTGGCCGAAGTAATAGTAAGGCGCAGCCGTGGCGGGCCTGGCGAGCAGGCCTGCGAGCAGCAGGAAGGGGAGTAGGGCGTGTCTCATCAGGACCATTAATATAATACGGCTGCAAGTTAGCCATTATTCCTTTAAATATGGGTTCAATCGTTTTAAATATGGATTCTATATCGAAATCTTTTCAGGGAAAACGCGCGCTTTCTTAAAATAACTGCATCTTTATTGAGCAAATGTGCAAAGAAAATTGTATATTTGTTTTGATTTAACCAAGACACTAAACTGGGTTTGCAACCCTATTATAACCAAATATTATTAATTCTATGACCAAACAACTGTTTGCGAAAGCGGCAACGATCGTCATGATTTTTGCTGCGAGTCTCTTGGGGATGAGCTCAGCTCTTGCCCAGAATGCTCCCATTCGCGGTACCGTCGTTGACTCCGGCAACCAGCCGGTCATCGGCGCGGCTGTGATGGTTCCCGGCACCACCACCGGTGCCACGACCAACATCGACGGCGCGTTTGAACTGCGCGTCGCCCCCGGCACCACGCTGGAGGTTTCCTGCATCGGCTACACCACCCGGCGCGTGACTGCCGCCAACGGCATGACCGTCGTCCTCGAGGATGACACCGAAATGCTCGAGGAAACCGTGGTGATCGGTTACGGTGTCCAGAAGAAGAGCGACCTCACCGGTTCCGTTGCGTCCGTGCGCACCGCCGAACTGTCCGACCGTTCGACTTCCGACGCCGCCGCCGCCCTCCAGGGTAAGGCTGCCGGTGTGCAGATCTTCAACGCCTCCGGTGCTCCGGGTTCCGGCTCTGAGATCCGCGTCCGCGGTCTGTCCTCCAACGGCTCCGCCGGCCTCGGCCCGCTCCTCATCGTGGACGGCCTGAAGGTGGACAACATCCAGTATCTGGATCCTGCCATGATCGAGTCCATCGAGGTCCTGAAGGATGCCGCCTCCGCCGCCATCTACGGCGCCCAGGCTGGTAACGGTGTCGTGCTCATCACCACGAAGAGCGGCGCCAACGCCAAGGGCCGTGACGGCAACATCTTCTACAACTACAAACTGACCCTCAACACCGTCGGCAAGAAGGCCGAGGTCATGAACGCCCAGCAGTACATCGACTGGAACGAGCGTGCCGGCCACTGGACCCGCGAAGAGATCATCGCTGACGGCAAGTGGGATGGCAAGACCGAGACCGACTGGGCTTCCGTCGTCTTCGGTACCGGTATTTCCCACAACCACACCTTCGGTGCCCAGGGCAGCAACGACCGTGGTAAATACTACATCTCCCTGAACTACACCGACCAGGATGGTATGGTCGTGGGCAACAAGGACTTCTACAAGCGCCTCACCGCCCAGGTCAACGCCGACTACAAGATCAAGTCCTGGTTCCAGGTCGGTACCAACACCTCCATCGAGCGCTATCGCAGCCAGTCCCTGAGCGAGCGTTCCGAGTACTCCAACGGTGAGAATGGTACGTCCCTGCTGGGCGCCCTCGTCATCGACCCGCTGACCCCGGTGTACTACACCTCCTACGATCAGCTGCCCATCGGTATGAAGGACGCCATCGCCGCCGGTATCACCGTGTACCGCCCGGCCGACCATCCGGATTGGTACTACGCTACCTCCAAGTTGCAGGAAGGTGACGGCGGTAACCCGCTCGTCTTCCGCGACCGTAACCAGAGCAAGAACGAAGGTTGGAACATCCGCGGTACCGTCTTTGCGAACTTCACCCCGATCAAGGAGCTGGTCATCACCTCCCGCCTCGGTTATCGCATCGCGCAGAGCTACTCCTCCAACTACCTGGAGCCGTACTACCTGAACTTCAAGCTCAACTACAGCAACTACGCGATCACGGCTACCTCCTCCCAGAACTACTACTATCAGTGGGAGAACTTCGCCAACTATAATAAGGTGTTCGCCGGCAAGCACGCCCTCGGCGTTATGGCCGGTATGTCCTACACCTTCTCCGACCGCCGCGCCGTCGGCGCCCGCCTCGAAGGTACGGATCCTCTGAAGGGTTATGCCGAGAACTTCCGCTACATCAGCCAGGACAACGGTTCCGGTACGAAGACCTTCAACGGCACTTCCGACCCGACCCAGAGCACGCAGATCTCCTATTTCGGCCGTCTGACCTATAGCTTTGACAACCGTTACAGCCTGCAGGCCAACTTCCGTGCGGATGCGTTCGACTCTTCCAAGCTTTCCACCAAGAACCGCTGGGGCTACTTCCCCTCCGTGTCCGTGGGTTGGACCATCAGCAACGAGCGCTTCATCAAGGACAACGTCAGCCGTGACGTTCTCAACCTCCTCAAGATCCGCGCATCCTGGGGTATCAACGGTAATATCGCCGTGCTGAGCAACTACGCTTACTCCTCCGATATCAGCTACAACTCCGCCCAGTATCAGTGGGATGTGGTGGACAACACCATCTACAACGGTTCCAGGCCGGACCGCCTGGCCAACCCTGACCTGACCTGGGAGACCTCCAAACAGACCGATATCGGTCTCGACGCCCGCTTCCTGAACAACCGTCTCTCCTTCGGTTTCGACTGGTACAACAAGATCACCGACGGCCTCCTCATGACCGTGAACCCGGTGTTCGAAGTCGGTGCCGGTTCCACCCAGCGCAACGCCGGTGCCATCATGAACCGCGGTGTTGAGATTGAAGCCGGCTGGCAGGATACTGTCGGCGACTTCCACTACAGCATCAACGCCAACTTCTCCACGAACAAGAACCTCGTGACCTACATGAACAAGTCCAACGGCGACCGTGTCCCCGGTTCCAGCTTCTCGAACTTCAAGATGACGACCGTCTTCGAGGAGGGCTACCCGGTGTGGTATCTCCGTGGCTTCCAGTATGCTGGTCCCACTTCCGAAGGCAAGGCTCAGTTCTACGCAGCTGACGGTACCCTCACCACGGCTCCGACCGACAGTGATATGACGTACCTGGGCAGCGGTCTGCCGACCTACAACTACGGTATCACCTTCCGCGCTGACTGGAAGGGCCTCGACTTCGTCCTCTTCGGCACCGGCGCCGGCGGCAACATGATCATGCCGTGCGTGTTCCGTACCGAGCACCCGCAGATCAACTCCCTGAAGTACTTCTACGAGAACGCCGACAAGACCCTCCCGTCCATCAAGGAAATGAGCAACAACGCCGACTTCTGGAGCTCCGACGCCAACCTCTTCAAGGGTGACTACTTCAAGATCAAGCAGATTCAGCTGGGTTACACCCTGCCGAAGAGCTGGATGCAGAAGATCTTCCTGAGCAGCCTGCGCATCTATGTTTCCATGGATGACTGGTTCACCTTCACCAAGTACCCTGGCTTCGACCCCGAGACGGTCTCCACCGGTTCCAACAGCGGTATGGGTCTGGATAAGGGTTCCTACCCGAACTCCAAGAAGCTCCTCTTCGGTGTCAACATTATGTTCTAATCTAACATAGCGTTATCATGAAAAAATATATCATTATAGGTATTTCTCTTGCGACGGCGCTGTTTACGCTCGCGTCCTGCAACCAGAGCCTGCTCGACATCCCGAAGAAGGGTGTTATTGCCTACGAGTCGTTCTATGACGGCTCCGAGGAGAGTGCGGAATCCGCAGCGCTCAACGCTTATGCTGCGGGTATCAAGGCCATCAATGTTTCAGATTTGGACTTCGGTCACTGGAATATCGCTCCGGCCCACTTTGTTCTTATGAATGCTCCCTCCGACGACAGCTATTACGGTTCCGGTAGCGAGAGCGACCATATCTTTGGTCTGGAAATCAATGAATTCCGCAAGTCCTTCGGTAGCAACAGCAATGTTGTCGTTGCCGACTACAAGGCTTTCTACCAGTTCATCTACGCCTGTAACCTGGTGATCGACAACTTCGATCCGGCTACCAGCGCCAAGGTGGCCCGCAACGTGGCCGAGGCCCGCGTGCTCCGTGCTTTCGCACACCTGCACCTCGCCACCTTCTGGGGCAACCCGCCGAAGATGGACCACATCATCGAGGCTGACGCCCATCCGTCCAACTGCGACCATGCCGAACTGCTGGCCTGGATCATCAAGGAATGTGAAGAGGCTTCCGCCGCCCTGCCTTCCCGCAATGGCAAGAACGACAAGAACGGTGCTGTCCGCCTGACCAAGGAGGCCGCCCTGGCCATCGAGGGTAAGGCTCAGGTCTTCGCCGGCGACTACAGCGGCGCCAAGACCACCCTCAAGAAGGTCATTGATTCCAACAACTACGACCTGGTCCCCGGCGAGGATATGTGGAACATGTTCCACCGCGCCGGCGACGGCAGCCCGGAGAAGGTGTTCGAGTTCAACTATGTCGACAATACCAACCTGAACAACTTCGGAGGCTTCCGTCACTTCCAGCGCAGCCAGTCCTGCTTCTGGCGTGACCTCCGCAAGCTCCCTATGCCGTTCTTCCAGATTAACAACGCATGGGGTGGCGGCGGCAACCCGTCCGAGTCCTTCGTCAATGCCATTATGCAGAATGAGCCCAACTCCTACCGCCGTAAGGCCTGGCTCATCTCCTACGAGGAGCTCCTGACCGACTACTCTTATCCTTCCATTCCGGGTGATGATACGATGACCAAGGCGCAGAAGCTTTTGGATCCGAACCGTGGTATCACTTCTTCCGCCTACTTCGGCAATGTCGGCTGGTTCCTGACCAAGTACGCTCCGCTCGAGACCGAACTGAACCAGAACAGCAAGGATGGCAACGACAACAACACGCCCGTCATGCGTTACGCCGAGGTGCTGCTCCTCTATGCTGAGGCCTGCGCAATGAGCAACGATTCCGACGGCAGCGGCCTTGCCGCCCTCAACAAGGTGGCTTCCCGCGCCGGCGCTCCGACCTACGCGACCCTGACCCTCGACAACGTCAAGAAGGAGAAACGCTTCGAGATGTTCATGGAGGGTGTCCGTTTTGCCGACCTTGTCCGCTGGGGCGACGCCGCTACGGTGCTCAAGGACCAGTACAAGGAGATCCCTTCCTTCAAGGATCCGTTCGATGCCGCTAAGGGCACCCCGCATAGCGCTGTGGTGTTCATCTCCGATACGCGTGAAGCTGGCGACTACGGCTTCGTGAAGGGCAAGAACGAGCTGATGCCGTACCCGCTCGGCGAACTGCAGCTCAATGCCTACAACGAGGAAACCGGCGAAGGCATCCAGCAGAATCCGGGTTGGAATTAATCGCAAATTCCTGAAATCTATTCGTTCTACATACGAATAATTTGTTAGTGGTTGGGAGGCACCCTGTGAAGGCTGCCTCCCATTTTTATTAAAATTCTAGACCATACACGTGAACTATTTTTAAAAATAACTGCGAAATTTTTGAACAAATCTGCAAACTTTTGTTATATTTGCGTGTTCAACCATAGTTGGACACATGGGACCCGCAACCCTTTTTAACCAAAATATTATTAATTCTATGACCAAACAATTGTTTGCGAAGGCAGCAACGGTCATCATGATCTTTGCTGCAAGTCTCTTGGGAATGAGCTCAGCTCTCGCCCAGAATCCTGCCATTCGCGGTAATGTGGTCGATTCCGGCAACCAGCCGGTGATCGGCGCAGCCGTCGTGGTGCCCGGCACCACCAATGGCGTCACGACGGATCTCGACGGTAAGTTCGAAATCCGTGTCGCTCCCGGCACTACGCTGGAAGTTTCCTGCATCGGTTACACCACCAAGCGCGTTTCCGCCGCCAACGGTATGACCATCGTTCTCGAAGACGACGCTGAAATGCTCGAAGAGACCGTGGTGATCGGTTACGGTGTGCAGAAGAAGAGCGACCTGACCGGTTCCGTCGCCTCCGTCCGCGAGGACGACCTGCAGAACCGCTCCACCTCCGATGCAGCCGCCGCCCTGCAGGGCAAGGCTGCCGGCGTGCAGGTCATCAACGCTTCCGGTGCTCCGGGCAAGGGCGCTGAGATCCGCGTCCGCGGTTACTCCTCCAACTCCGGCAACATCGGACCGCTCCTCATCGTGGACGGCTTGAAGGTTGACAACATCCAGTACCTGGATCCGGAAATGATCGAGTCCATGGAAATCCTGAAGGACGCCGCCTCCGCCGCCATCTACGGCGCCGAGGCCGGTAACGGTGTCGTGCTCATCACCACCAAGTCCGGCAAGAAAGGCGAGGGCAAGATTTTCTACAACGGCCAGTTCACCCTTTCCAGCCTGTCTCGCAAGCTTGACATCATGAACGCCGCCGACTACATCGCCTTCGAGAAGGCCTGCGGTTACCTGAGCGATCAGGCTCTCAGCGATGCCCATTACGACGGGCTCGATGTGAACTGGAGCAATGAAATCTTCACTCCGACCTGGAGCAACCGCCACACGGTGGGCTTCTCCGGCGGCAACGACCGTGGCAATCTCTTCGTTTCCCTGAACAACGTCCACAACAACGGTATCGTCCGTGGTGACAAGGATGTGTACGACCGTCTGACCTTCCAGGTCAACGCCGACTACAAGATCAAGGATTGGCTGACCGTCGGCGTCAACAACTCCATCGAGCGCTGGAGCACCAGATCCGTGTCCGAGGCGAACGACAACGGCTCCTTCATGCTGTCCGCCATCACTTCTTCTCCTTTGTTCCCTGCCGCTGGCGACCGGGCTCTGCTCGAGAAGTACTATGCGAATATGATCGACTATGAGAAGAAAGGATATAACCTGATCACCGACCCTGATTCCGGCCTGTATTGGCTTCCTCCCCGTATCGGTTCCACCCAGTCCGGCCACCCGTTCGTGCAGCGTGATGCGTCCGACAGCAAGAGCAGCGGCTTCAGCATCCGTGGCGTCGCCTACCTGAACTTCATGCCGTTCAAGGGCTTCGTGTTCACGTCCCGCTTCGGCTATCGGATCTCCCAGAACAACAGTCACAACTATTCTGCTCCTTACTACAGCAGCAACACGGTGAAGTCCGACAACTACAGCATTTCCGCCTCGGCCAACAATGGTTGGTACTACCAGTGGGAGAACTTCATCAACTACAACCGCACCTTCGGCAAGCACGATGTCGGCGCGATGGCCGGTATGTCCTATATCGAGAACAACTGGGACAACGTCAGCGCTTCCGCTTCCGGTACCGACATCCTCAAGGGCTATGCCGAGAACTTCCGTTATCTGGACTACCTGCTGTCCGACGGCGTCACCAAGAACATGAACAATGCTCCCGGCCGTTCCGCCAGCCTGTCCTACTTCGGTCGTCTCTCCTATTCCTATGACAACCGCTACAGCATCCAGGCCAACTTCCGCGCCGATGCGTTCGACTCCTCCAAGCTTCCGTTCAACAAGAAGTGGGGTTACTTCCCGTCCGTGTCCGCTGGCTGGACCATCAGCAACGAGCCGTTCTTCAAGAACAACGTGGACCGCAGCGTGGTCTCCTTCCTGAAGCTTCGCGCCAGCTGGGGTATCAACGGTAACATCAACGTGCTGAACAACTACCCGTACTCCACGTCGATCATGGCCAACGCCGTGTACTATCAGTACGATCCTACCAGCCCGACCCTGTCGATGGGTTCCATCCCTTCCGGTCTTGCGAATCCTGATCTGAAGTGGGAGACCTCCGTGCAGCTCGACTTCGGTCTTGACGCCCGTCTGTTCAACAACCGCCTGACCATCGGTATCGATTACTTCAACAAGGACACCAAGGACCTGCTGGTCGGTGTGAGCCCTGTGAAGGAAGTCGGTCTTCCTGCCTTCGGTGACCTGGGTGTCGCCACCAACGTGACGATGAACGCCGGTTCCGTGAACAACCGCGGTGTCGAGCTTGAGCTCGGCTGGCGTGACCAGATCGGTGACTTCAGCTACACCATCAACGGCAACGCCTCCTGGCTGAAGAATACGGTCACCTATGTCGAGCCCACCGTCGGCCAGATTACCGGCCGCGTCCCGCAGGGCTGCGAAATGGGTACCTACTTCGAGCAGGGCCACAGCATCTGGTACCTCCTCGGTTATCAGGCTGTTGGCTTCGACAACGAGGGCAACGCCCTGTACCGCACCGCTGACGGTGGCCAGACCGCCTCTCCTTCGCAGTCCGACCGCGTTGACCTGGGTTCCGGTATTCCTAAGTTTACCTACGGTCTGACCATCAACCTCAGCTGGAAGAATTTCGACCTCACGATCTTCGGTAACGGTATCGCAGGCAGCAAGATTTTCCCGACGTCCTGGCGTCCTGACCGCAAGGAGTGCAACACCTACGCCTACTACTGGGCCAACTCCTGGGACAACCCTGCCGTGAACAAGGCCAACGCCAAGTTCCCTGCCGCTGACAAGTGGAGCACGCAGTCGTTCTCCTCTACGCTGACCCTCTTCGACGGTTCCTACTTCAAGATCAAGCAGATCCAGTTGGGTTACACCCTGCCGAAGCAGCTGACCCAGAAGGCCAAGATCAACAACCTCCGCATCTTCGCCGCCCTGGACAACTACATTACCTTCACCAACTACATCGGGCTGGATCCGGAGACGGCTACCAACGGTGGCTCCGCCGCCGGTATTGACATGGGTAACTACCCGACTGCCAAGTCCCTGATTCTCGGTGTCAACCTCGAGTTCTAATCTTAGAATGACTACGAATATGAAAAAGATATTTATCGCCCTGACCGTTGCAGCCGCTTCCCTGATGTTCGTGGGATGTGAGAGTCGCCTGGATATCCCCCGCAAGGGTGTGATCGACATGTCGACCTTCTACCAGACCGACGCCGATGCCGAATCCGCGCTCGTGGCTGCCTATTATACCGCCGGCCGTTTCCTCTCCAACACGATGTGGACCACCGCCGGTTGGAACGACTGCCCGTTCCTTTCGATGTGGGAGTACGCCTCCGACGAGATTTTCGTCGCCGGTTCCGATAAGACCGATGGCCAGTCTGGTAACGAAATCCAGGCTTTCCGTGCGGACTACAACAACTCCTTGATTGCAGGTACGTATGAGTGCTACTACATGATCATCAAGGCCGCCAACGACGTGATCGATCATTTCGCCGAGGCTGCCGACACGCAGGTCAAGAAGCGCTGCGTGGCCGAGGCCCGCATCCTCCGCGCCCAGGCTCAGCTGCTCCTCGCCCTTGGATGGGGCACCGCTCCGATTGTCGAGAGCAACCTGGCCGGTGACGCCAAGCCGGAGAATGCCGCCTCTCAGGACGCTGTCCTCCAGTGGATCGCCGACGAGTGCGACAAGGCCATCCCTGACCTGACCTCCAAGACTTCTGTCGATGACAAGAAGGGCGCCGTGAAGGTTACGAAGGAGTTTGCTTATGCCCTCAAGGGCAAAGCCCTCATCAGCAAGCACGACTATGCCGGTGCGAAGACCGCTCTCAAGGAAGTTATCGATTCCAAGCTCTACAAGCTGGTTCCGGGTGATCAGATGGCTTCCCTGAACCACAACAGCGGCCGCGCTTCTACCGAGGCGGTGTTCGAGCTCAACTTCCAGTTCTTTGACGGCATGAATGCCTATGGCCGTACGCAGCCGAACTTCCGCTGGCTGTGGTCCTGGCGTTCCGACCACATGAACTCGCCGACCGGCGATGGTTCCGAGCTGGTCGTCGGCGGCTGGGGCTGGGTCAACCCTTCCCAGAAGTTCGTGAACAAAATTCTTGAGTATGACGGCATGGATTCCTATCGCCGCAAGGCTTGGATCAAGAGCTATGACGAAGTGCTCTACGATATGCCGTACACCTCCGACAAGGACGGTGTCGACAAGAAGACGGACAAGACCCGTGGTGTCATGGATTCCGGTCTTTACGGTCACGTCGGTTACTTCATGTGGAAGCGTCTCTTCCGCCAGGAGGACCGCGTGATGGCCGACGGCAACGTCGCCAACTGGAACCTCACCCTCATGCGTTACGCCGAGGTGCTCCTTCTCTATGCAGAGTGCTGCGCCCAGACCAACGATGACGGCAGCGGCCTCGCCGCCCTGAAGCTCGTCAACGAGCGTGCCGGTTCCAAGACTCCGGTCACGGTGTGCGACATGAAGACGGTCAAGTCTGAGAAGTTCCTCGAGGGCTGGCTGGACGGCACCCGCTTCCAGGATCTCATCCGTTGGGGTGATGCCGCGACGGAGCTTGCCGACAACGGTAAGTACTATCCCACCTTCTACGATGCAATGTCCAAGAAGGGCGAAGCGGTACACCGCGGCTACATCGACGAAAGCGATGCTGATTGGTGCGCCAAGCTCTACAATGTCGGTTTCAAGACCAATAAGAACGAGCTCTTCCCGTTCCCGTTCAACGAAATGCAGCTGAACCCGAACCTGGTCCAGAACCCTGGCTATTAATAGTTGATTCGGACTATATGTCAAAGGAGCCGCGCTTCATGCGCGGCTCCTTTTGTGTAAATGGTGAAATTAAAACGGGTTGCGCTCACGCGGAACCCGTTTCCCACAATACAATTAACCAAAATCTACCACCCGAATTGTTGCGAGTCGGGTTTGACATTACAAAGGTATCTCCTTTTTTTCTAACGTTTTATCACACAAAGACCAATTACGACAAATCTTGTTTCAAATGATTAAAAAGAGCGTGGATATTTTGTTGTCAATTTTTTTATTGTTGTGAGAATGCATCATTTATAACGGGTTGCTGTTCCGATAATATGTTTTTATTGCTATATTTGAGAGATTAACCGTTTAATTATCGCACATGAAACGTACCCTAATCCTTTTGTCCCTCCTGCTGTTGGGCGCTGCCGCGTCCGCGCAGGGACTCCGGCTCAACGAGTTCGAAGTCTTCGAAGAAAACGGCATTTCCGTGCTGGTCTACAGCAACCAGTACAACGGCATGTTCTGTGACGAGAAGACCGCCGGCGTGGAGCTCATCCAGCATGGCGAGCGCATCGTCACGGGCGGCGGCATCCGCCTGATGGACACGCCGGAGCAGTGGGATATCTATCCCGACATCCTGCGGCGCGACCTGGACCGCTCGCGGCAGTCCATCGATATGACCTTCGAATATCCGGACTACGCCTTCCGGCCGCGTATCGTCGTGGCTGCGAAGGGGACCGCTTTCACGCTCAGCGTGTACCTTGACGAGCCGGTCCCGGCGAAGCTGGAGGGCAAGGCGGGCCTGAACCTCGAGTTCTTCCCGGCGAGCTACCACGGTAAAACGGTCTACGTGGACGGCAAATCGCTCATCCTGCCGAACTACCCGGCCGGCGACACGCAGATGCGCCCGGTCAGTGAGAAGATCCCGCAGTTCTTCGGCCTGTCGACCTTCGACGACCGCGGACGCGGGGAGTTCATTGACCCGGAACCGTTTGCCGTAGGCAAGCGTCTGGTGATGGCGCCGGAAGATGACGACCTTCGCGTGGCCGTGAGCTCGGAGCAGGGGATCTGCCTCTTCGACGGCCGCAACCTCGCGCAGAACGGCACCTTCGTGCTCCGCACCCTGCTGCCTGCCGGCAAGACCGGCAAGGTGGTGGAGTGGACGGTGCAGCCGGCGTACGACCCCGACTGGGTACGCCAGCCGAATATCGGTTTCTCGCAGGTCGGCTACACGCCCGCCCAGAAGAAGGTGGCCGTGCTGGAGCTCGACCGCCGCGATCCGGTGGCCGCGACCGCGCGCATCTGGCGTATCGCCGAGGACGGCTTCCGCCAGCTGGCGAAGGAGGTCCCCGTGAAGGAGTGGGGCGTCTACAACCATCGCTATAATTACGCGCGCGTGGACTTCTCCGACGTGCGCGAACCGGGCCTCTATTGCATCGAGTACAAGGGCACGCGCACCAATCCGTTCCCGATCGACGCGAATGTCTACGCCGGCACCTGGTATCCCACGATGGATGTGTGGCTGCCGGTCCAGATGGACCACATGGAGGTCAACGAGGGCTACCGCATCTGGCACGGCCGCTCGCACATGGACGACGCCCTGCAGGCGCCTCCGGGCTACGAGCAGATGGACGGCTACCGCCAGGGTCCTGAGACCAACACGAAATACAAGGCCTACGAGCACATCCCGAACCTGGCTGTCGGCGCCTGGTATGACGCAGGCGACTTCGACATCCAGTCCGGCACCGTGATCGGCCTGACGCAGCAGTTTGCGACCCTCTGGGAGGAATTCCGCCCGGAGCGCGACCAGACCTATATTGACCAGAAGACGCAGTTCGTCGACATCCACCGTCCGGACGGCGTGCCCGACGTGATCCAGCAGTGCGAGCACGGCGTGCTGAACATCAACGCGCAGGTGGAGAACATCGGTTTCGTGGCCCAGGGCATCGTCCAGGGCACGATGCACCAGTACCACCACCTCGGCGACGCCTCCACGATCACCGATAACTTCGTCTACGACGCTTCGCTCGCCCCGTATGAGCAGCGCGGCCTCTTCACCGGCACGCGCGACGACCGCTTCGCCTTCACGACCAACGGCGCCAACCCGGCCGGGCAGATGTCCACCATCGCCGCGCTGGCGGCTGCGGCCCGCGTGCTGAAGCCGTACAACCCCGAGCTTGCGGAGCGTTCTTTGAAGAACGCGGTCAAGCTCTGGGAGGAGAACTTCGAGGCGGCCGATCCGGCCCGCAACGCCGCGGGCATGGGCTTCGGCGGCTTCGGGATGGGCGGCGACGGCCGCATCTCGGCCGCCATCGAGCTGTGGCGCACGACGGGGGAGAAGAAGTATCGCGATTTCTTCGAGCCGAAGGTGCTCGCGCAGCTCAAGCCGGTCGAAATGCCGCAGACCGCACGCGCACGGACGGGCATCGGCCGCCAGGGCGTGGCCCGTGGCGTCGAGGTCCCGCAGGGCGAGGCCATCGGCAGCACGGGCGGCTGGGGCCGCATGGGCTTCGGCGGGGTCAACCTGACCACGGCGCTCTCTATTTATAAGGAGATGGACGCCAGCTTCCAGGCGCAGGTGCGCGAGGCGCTGCCCGCGTACGTCGAGAGCCTGAAGGCCCAGGCGGAGACCACGCCGTACGGCGTGCCCATTTCCGGGCGCAGCTGGGGCGGCAACGAGCAGATCCTGGGCTGGGCCCTGAACTGCTACAACGTCTGGCGCCTCTTCCCGGATGCCATCGACCCCGAGCTGGTGCTCGACGGCCTGAACTATCTCTACGGCTGCCACCCGTACAGCAACGTGTCCTTCATCACGGCGGTGGGCGCCAAGACCAAGAAGGTGGCCTACGGCAACAACCGCGCGGACTATACCGTCATCCCGGGCGGCCTGGTGCCGGGTCTGCTGCTGATGGCCCCGGACTACATGGAGAACAAGGACGACTATCCTTTCCACTGGGGAGAGAACGAGTGCTGCACCCGCAATGTGGTCCAGCTCGTGACCATCGCCCTGGCGGCGGAAGAGATTACGGCGGCTCTGGCTCGCTAATAGTCATTCCGGGCTTGACCCGGAATCCCAATATTTTATACGTCATTCGCCGGCTCAGACCGGCGAATCTCGTTTTTTTATGTATATTTGCGCTATTATGGAAATCTCGCAGCGAGCACAGAACATGCCTTCTTCCCCGATCCGGAAGCTGGCGCCGTACGCCGACGCGGCCAAGCGCAACGGCGTGCATGTCTATCACCTCAATATCGGCCAGCCAGACATCAAGACCCCGCAGTGCGGTCTTGACGCCCTCAAGGCTGTGGATCGCAGCATCCTGGAGTACAGCCCCTCCGACGGCTACCTCTCGCTGCGTACCAAGATGGTGCAGTACTACGCAGAGTACGGGATTTACCTTTCTCCGGAGGAGATCATCGTCACCACCGGCGGCTCCGAGGCGGTGCTGTTCGCGTTTTTGGCTTGCCTCGGGCCGGGCGACGAAGTGATCGTCACGGATCCGTTCTACGCCAACTACATGGCCTTCGCCATCTCTGTGGGCGCCGTGATCAAGAGCGTCAAGACCAACATCGAGGACGGCTTCCGCCTGCCCTCCGTGGAGGCGTTTGAGGAGCAGATCACCCCGCGCACCAAGGCCATCCTGATTTGCAACCCCAACAACCCGACGGGTTACCTTTATACCCGCAAGGAGATGCAGCGCCTGCGCGATATCGTCAAGAAACACAACTTGTTCCTGTTCAGCGATGAGGTCTACCGTGAGTTCATCTACACGGGCATGCCGTATATCTCCGCCTTCCACATGGAGGGGATTGAAGAGAATGTCGTGCTGTTCGACTCCGTGTCCAAGCGCTACTCCGAGTGCGGCATCCGCATCGGCTGCCTCTGCACGAAGAACAAGGCCGTTCGCGACGCGGTGATGAAGTTCTGCCAGGCGCGCCTGTCGCCGCCGCTGCTCGGCCAGATCGTCGCCGAGGCGACGATGAGCGTGCAGAAGGAGTATCTGCACAGCGTGTATGAGGAATATCTCGAGCGGCGCAACTTCCTGATCGACGGGCTCAACAAGATCCCCGGCGTGTATTCGCCCATCCCGATGGGCGCTTTCTACACGATGGCGAAGCTCCCCGTCGACGATGCCGAGAAATTCTGCATCTGGTGCCTGCGTGACTTCCAGTACGAAGGCGCCACGGTCATGATGGCGCCCGGCGCCGGCTTCTATACCGAGCCCGGCGAGGGCCGCCAGGAGGTCCGCATCGCCTACGTCCTCTGCAAAGAGGACCTCGCCAAGGCCCTCGTCGTCCTCCAGAAGGCCCTCGAGGCCTACCCTGGACGCCTCTAGCCGCCTCGCACACAACGCCAACGCACGGGCGCCCGGCTTCAATCCTCATTTGAGCCCTTTTTTGAGGATGCAGATCGGTTTTGGCCTGGTTTATCCTCAAAATGGGGCTGTTTTGAGGATGGAAGCTGGTTTTTGGAGGGTTTGTCCTCAAATCGGGGTGTTTTTGAGGATTTGAAGAAAGATTATCGGGGTTAGTTTTTTCTTTTCGCGAAAAATCCCTATCCTTGTACTCGGAGTGAGGCCTTTGTTTAACCAATAAAGGTTTCTTTATGGAGACTATTGAAAAACCCGTCGCCTCCCCGTCAACCCGGGAGGCCCTCATCCAGGAAGTTCTGGATGAACACCGTTCCCTGGCGCATGGTGCGCTGGATGATCTTATGTACGAGGCCTTCCTCGAGATTGGCCGTATTCTCAACACCCCGGACAGCGAAGATCCTGGCGAGGCCCAGGCCGGAAGTCTTGCGCCTGCTCCTATTCAGGCTGTGAGCGGCATGTCCGCCTTTGCCTTGCGGCAGATCCAGCACCATGCCGCCGCCGGAGACCTCGCGGATTGGCTGGCAGGCGGCGCCGACAAGGACAAATACCTCTACCTGCGCGATTTCCTGAATCTCGGCAAACTGCAAGCCGAAGAGCTGCGCCAGCGCTACCCAAAAGCTTTCACGAAGTGGACCGACGACCAGGACCAGGCGCTGCTTGCGGAATACCAGCGGGCGGCGGAGGGCGGAAGGAGAGTGGACTGGAAGAAACTGTCCGAGCCCTTCGGGCGAAATGTTAACGCCATCAAACTCCGCCTGGAGCGGCTCGGGGTTGACCTGGGCGCCGAGGCAGGCCATTCCAGAAGGCCGGGAGGGCCTGCCCAGTGAATCCGGAATCCGTATGCGAGGCCGCCTTTTCCCGGGGCGGCCCGTATTGGCATCTCTATACGGATGGGGACGGGATGCCGATCTTTTTTGCGGAACCGGTCGATTTCGTGTTCGGTATCACGTTGTTGGGGATGAGTGCAGCGGAGATTCCCCGCTGCAGGATTATCACTTTTACGTTGATGAGCAATCATATACACGTCATCCTGGCTGGTTCTGAGGCAGATGTCCGCGCCTTTTTCTCCCTGTTTCGGGCGCGCCTGCAAAGATATCTCGCCAGAAAGAAACGCTTTTGGCCTTCCGAGCGCTTCGAGGCTTCGCTTTTCCGCATTCCCGACCTGCGCGCGCTTCGCAGCGAGATTATCTACGTCAACCGTAACGGTTATGTGGTCTCGCCGGACTGTACACCGTTCTCTTATTGGTGGAGCGCTGGCGCATACTTCTTTAACCCGATGGCCGGGTTGCTCCCTACTGCTTCATTTGCGGAACTGCCACTTCGGGAGCGACGGGAGATGTGCCATAGCCGGGAGGCGGATCTGCCCGACCATTACAGAGTGCTTTTGTGTTTGCCCCTGCCGGCGGACAGGAAAGTCGGCCCCGTCCTGGCGGCCCCTTCGTTTTGCGCCTTGGGGGAAGCGGAATCGTTCTTCCGGGATGCACACCAGTATTTTCGCCTGCTCGGCCGAGACCAGGAAGCGCAGGCGGAGGTGGCGCGGCGGCTGGGAGATAAGGTGTTTCTGACGGACGACGAGCTGTTCGGAGCCGTCTGTGCCTTGTGTGCCAAAGAATATGATGTTTCCAATCCTGTCCTGGTACCTGCCGACGGGAAATTGGACCTTGCCCGGAAGATGCATTTCGACTATAACGCCTCCAACAAACAGATCCAGCGGATGCTACGGCTGTCGCCCGCCATCGTCGAAGACCTCTTCCCGAGCGCCAAACCTATCCTCAAAAACACCCGGAATTGAGGATAAGTCCGTCCAAAACCGACTTCTGTCCTCAAATACACCCCATTTTGAGGATAAACCAGCCAAAAACCAGTTTCTGTCCTCAAAACTAGGCCAAAATGAGGATAGGAGCCGGTTTGCCCGTGCGGGGGCGTTGCGGAGGGCGGAGTGGAAGCCAGAGGGCCTACGACTGGGACTCCGCGTCGAAGATTGCGTCGAACAGGGTGCGGAGGCGGGGTTCGTCGGCGATGAGGGCGCGGAGGGCGGCGAGGCGGCCGGCGTTGGGGGACTCGGGGATCCAGAGCTTGAGGTAGCCGCCCTCCGCGTACTTCTCGTGGAGGTGCTCCAGGGTGCGGCGCCAGTGCTCCTCGCGGTCGAGCTCGGGGTAGTGGGCGAAGCCGAACTGGACGGTGCGGCGGACGATGGTCTCGGGCTCGATCTGCCGGTCGGCCTCGGCGATGATGCGCCCGTAGATCGAGCGGGGCTCGTGGTCGAGCGAGGCGCGGTGGTCCTCCGCCGCCTGGGCGATGGTCTCGATCTGCTCGGGGGAGAACCAGCGGGGGAGGGCGACGTCCTCCCGGATGATGCGCCCCGACACCAGGTGGTGCGTGGCGCGGTCCGCGCAGAGGCCCGTGTCGTGGAAGGCCGCGGCGGCGTAGATCATGTCCCGGTCGACGGGATAAAAAACCGCGAGCGCCAGGGCGTCGCGGATCACGCGCTCGACATGCGGGCGCTGGTGTGCCTTGTCAAAGGCGTCGTAGCGGGGAAGAATCTCCGCCTCCACGTAAGCTTGCAGTTCTGCTATCATACGGGAGGCGAAGATACGAAATAATCTTTAACGGTCGATCTCTTCCAGGATGGGAGCGGCCTGCCGGATGCCGCCGTCGAGCGCCTTCCGGAAATGCGGAACCGCCGCCTCGTAGTGCTCCTGCGAAGCCTCGAACACGCCGCGGGCGTACTCGGCTTCAGCGGACGAGCCCGCCTTGGCGAGCAGCGGCTTGGCCGCTGCGTAGTTGCCGGCGGCCATCTCCGCGTTGGCGGCGTTCAGGTTCGCCACCGGATCGTCCGGGAACTGCGCCAGTGCTGCGCGGCAAATGCGGGTGTGCTCCGCCGTGCCCGGCTTATACTGACCCGCGGCGGCGTAGAACTCCGCCAGCGTCAGGTTCTCCGGGGCCGTCTCCATCACCGCGAGGATGTCCTTCGGCTCCTCGTAGCCGGCGATCTCGTAGTCGATGCAGTAGCGCACGCGGCGCAGCTCGGGCAGGCACTCGGTGCTGATCGTCCGCCACGAAGCGGTGTGCTTGCTGCGGATCGCCTGCTCCTTGGCGTCGGGCTCCTGGTCGCTGTCGATAATCGCCAGGATGTCCTCCTTGTCCGCCAGCTCGGAAGCCGTCACGTAAGCGCGCAGGCCGGCCCAGTCTTCCGCGACGAAGTCGGTCTGGAAAATCTCCTCCGGCAGGTCCAGCTGCTTGGTGAGATAGGTGCGGATGGCTTCCGCGCGCGAAGCCGCCAGCTTCTCGTTGAAGGCGTACCGGCCTTCCGGCGAAGCGCCGCCCTGCAGCACGATGCCGCGGATGGTCACATTCGGGGTGGCGCGCACGGTCTCGATCGCCGTGCGGATCTCCTCCAGCATGGCGGCGTTGTCCCGCAGCTTGGGATTGATCCGATTGTTGCCAACGGAGAAAATGACGGATCCCTCGCCGCTCAGGGAGCGTGCCTTGACCTGCGCGGGCGCAGGGGCGTTGAGGTAGGCGGGATGATACTGAATAGGAGGACGCTGGTAGGCGGCCAGCGAATCCACGCGCTCCACGCCGCCGTCGCCGCAGCAACCCTCATAGAGGGTCACGAGCTCCAGCTTCGAATCATCCATCCAGCGCGCAAACGGGACGGCGGTCGCGTAGTGCATCGTGGCGGGAAGATCCTGCTTGCCGTAGACGGCGTCGCCCTCGGTCACGCCGAGGCCGGAGAGGAAGTGGTAATGCTTGTCTTTAAGATAGAGGCCGACCGGCTTGAGGTTCAGCGTGTCGGCCTCGCCCACGATGCGCGGCATCAGGGCCAGGGCTTTGATCCCGCGTACGAGCTCAGCGTCGAGTTGGAAATCGGCGGCGACCTCCATCTGCTTGCCGTTGCGGACCAGGGAGGCCTGCTCCGTCTGCGCCAGGGCTGAAAGCGGGAACAGAAGTACAAGGACTGTGAAAATACGTTTCATGAATGAATACGTTTTTAAAATAACTGAGTAATACAAGCTGGAGAATAGCATAAACTGGTATACCCAGCTTGCGCCATTGTAAAATATTATATGAATACAGACCTTGTGTGTGCAAAAATAGTAAAAATTCTGAATTCGATACAAAAATATTTGCAAAATATGGAGAATAGTGTTATGTTTGTGTCGGTATCAGCAAGGATATACCTATGACTATTCTACGCCCTTTCCCTATCAATCGGCGCTCTCTTTTGTCGTTACCTCTTGTAACTCATTGTGAATCAATGAGTAATTTGCTCATAGAAGTCCCGGATTCTAGCCGTCCCGGCGGCTGACTGACAGGTGTGGTTCCCGCAGTATGCGGGGGGCCACACCTGTCGTTCTATTGTGAATACCAGACCCTGAAAACAATTTTACCTTATCACCTAATTATTAACTAAAACCAAAAAGAAATGAAATTTAAAGCATTATTTGCAGGTGTCCTGATAGGAGCCATCGCCCTGTCTTCCTGCGTGAAAAATGTTGAGTCGCCGGAAGTGACGGCTCTCCGCAACGCCCGCGCCGACGAGATTCGCGCCCTGGCCGAGTACCATCGCGCCGAAGCCGCCGCTGCTACGACGCTGGCCAACGCCCAGGCCGCCCTCGATCAGGCCCAGGCTGCTTACATCGCTGCTCAGACGCAGACGGAACAGGCGAACGCCGCTTCCGCCAAGGCACAGGCAGAGCTTGATCTCCAGCGCGCCCAGTATGCGAAGGAGCTTGCTGAATTGCGGTATCAAATTCAGTTGCTGCAGTTGCAGCAGGAGCTGGCGGCCGCTGTCGTGGCGGGTCAGATTGAAGCCAACGACAACTTACTCGAGGTTCTCGCCCAGTACAATATTGCCCGTTCCGGCCTGGTGGATTTGGTGGCCGATCTGGAAGATGATGAGTTCATGCTGGCTTTACTCAAGGAAATTGTAGAATCCGTTGATCCGACGGTCTACATTGAGGAGCTGAATAAAAAGGCTCAAGAAAATATCGCTAAGAAAGAGGCGGCGATCGCCCGCGTTCAGAAGGAACTGGATGCCATCAATGCTTACCGGACCTTTACACCGGATCAGCTGAAGGATAAGGAACTGGCTGCGCGGCTTGCACTCATTGACGCCAACACTAAATTTGAGCAGGCTGCCGATAATGAAAGCAAAGCATGGGATGCTTTTATTGAGAGTCGGAATGCAATCATGAATACAACTGTTTACTACGATTTATGCGACGAACAGGTATCCATGGGTTCTTCCGAATTACGTTCATTCTTAAACAAGTATTCAACCGGTCTTCACTTCCAGGACAATCCTGAGACTGGCGTCCATGAATGCTATGTTGTTAATAGCGAGAGTAAAAAAGTTGTTATTTTTAATTGGGCCACCTGGGAATATGCGGATTTGGAGCGTTACCCGGAAGCCAAGGACGGTATCTATGAAGGGGATGTTTGGACTTTGATCAGTCCTTCCTGGACTTACTTTGCCCCTGGCATTGACGCCGCGAATCTCGAGGCCATGTACAACGAATGGCGCAAACCGTTGGCGAAGGCAGTCGAAGATGCCAAGGCAGAGGATCCTGTCGATGAAACCAAGGTAGAAAACGCCCAGAAGGCGCTTGACGCTATCGATGATGACTATGCCAAAGTAACAGCCGTGCTTACGGAAATGGCCGCCGCCAAGCCCGCCTTCGATGCCACCGTGAAGAAAGCCGAAGATACCTATCTGGAGTACGACAAGCGCCAGAAGGCCTACTATGACGCCTTGCAGGTCAAGAATGACGCTCAGGCTGAGTATGACGCCATCCAGAACCTTCTCTATTATGTTGACGAGTATGGCAATCAGGTGGAAATCGAAGAGAAGATTGCGGAGCTTGAAGATGAAATCGAAGACCTGCAAGTGGATATCTTCTGGATCCAGAGGGACCTGATTGAAGACACGATTGATGTCCAGCAGATGGTCCAGCAGATGGAGGCCCAGATTGCCCGTCTGGAAACGGAAGTCGCAGAACTGAAGGATCAGATTGCGGTTCAGCAGAAGGTCGTTGCTGACCTCAAGGCCCAGCTCGAAGCTATGCTGAACGGCATTAATGGCGGTGCCGCCTAGTCCAACCCAACCCATCCTATACAAGTTTAATCCGACAATTCATTCAACAAGATGAATATTAAACGTTTAACAACCCTTTTCCTTGCATTGCTCGTCGGCGCCAGCCTGCTGGCGCAGGAGCAGGTCGGGCGCGTGAAGCCCGTCCGCTTCAGCGCAGCCGTGACGGTCGGCGCCAACGGGTATGCGAGCGTCGGGGCCCTGGATGGCAGGGCGGCGCTGCAGGAAATGCCGGAACTGTCCGTCAACTGGATGGACAAGGCACCTGCGTTCGGCGTGGAAGCCAGCCTGCTGTTCTGCGACAAGTGGAAGCTGGATGTGGGAGGAACCTTCAATTTCTCCTATAACCCCGGCTACCTCGGTGTCCCGGGCACGGCGGGTGACGACGGCTTTGTGATCGGCGACGTGCCCGAATATCGGGCCGTGCCGCAGGACCAGAAGGTCGGCTACCTTGCCTACATTGCCTGCAGCTATTACTTCCGGGTGCCCAAGGTTCCTGCGCTGCGTCCCTACCTCGGGATCCGCTTCTCGGGTACCTACGCGCAGAACCAGCAGAAATACGACGAACTCGAATCGATGGGCATCTCTGTCGGCGAGACCTTCCAGCTCGGTGCTTCGGTCATCGCAGGCATTGATTACTATCTGACGTCCAATTTCTATATCGGCGGCGGAATCGATCTGGCCCGCTACATCTATGGCGTGGCGCAGTACCGCCCGCAGGAGGGCCTGCCTCTCCTGGCCGGTGATACCCACAACATCGGCGCCTTCGGCGCGCCGCGGCTGAAGATCGGATTCCTGTTCTAACATTTGGTTTTATGGTTAATTGGGAGGGGACCTCACGGGGTTCCCTCCCTTTTTGCGTTTTTTTTCGCATCTTTGCAGTATGAAACGCATTCTGTTGATCATGACCCTGCTGCTCGCGGGCTTCGCCGCGTGGGCAGGGGAGCCGTATTGTTGCACAACTCCCGGCCGCACGCTCGTTTACGAGCGGACCAAGGCGAACGGCCGCATCGAGCGGACCGTCACGATGGAGTACACCGCCGTGCGCCGCAGCGGCACAAAGCGCCTCGTGGATTGCATCCTCACGGTGCGCGGCCCCGGCGGGGCGGAGCTTTATGGCGGCCCTTCCGAGCAGACGACGACCGTCAACGCTGACGGCACGGTGGTGCAGAATCTGGGCGAGTCGCTTCGCGCGGTGCTGCACAACATGTTCCCGGGCGCCGCGCAGAGCGTGGAGGATATTCCCGCCATCCTGCCGGCCGACATGAAGCCCGGCGACAAGCTCCCGGACGGCCGCGGCACGGTCAAGACCGGTGTCATGACCCACTCCATGGAGATCATCGAACGCGAGGTGCTCCGCTACGAGCGCGTCACCGTGCCCGCGGGCACCTTCGACTGCATCGTGGTGCGCGAGCACAAGATCGAGCGCGGCATCGGCCGCAACCGCGACACCCTCACCGAGAACTGGTACGCGCCGGGCATCGGCCCCGTCCGTCACGACTCCTATAATTATAATAATGGTAACCCCACCTTCGGGGCGCGCGAAGTCCTGAAAAAGTATTAACTTTGCAGGATATGAAAATGATCCACCGGCTTCTGGTCCTCCTGCCGCTGCTGACGCCGCTCGCGTCGGCGGCCCAGGCGCCGTCCGACACCCTCGCGCTGGAAGCGTCCCGCGTCGAGGAGGCGGCCCGCCGGCTGGTGGAGGCAGGTTTCACGAACGTGCGTGCGGTGGAGACCGCGGCGTTCACGGCCTTCACGGTGGAGAACGATTACTACAAGCTCCCGGCGGACGGCTTCGCCCGCGCCGTGCAGATCCTGGAAGGTGCCGGGCTGGACGAGTCCAAGCCCGTGAAGATCATCGGCACTTCCTTCAAGGTCCCCGAGGTCACGATCAGCTATAACCCCGCTGAGGGCCGCTGGCGGACGACCAAGCGCCTCGACGCGTCCTGGGACGCCGTCCGGAAGCAGCCGATGCTGAACAATTCTTTCGGCAAAGCCGACATCAATGTCTATCCGCAGGTCAGCCTGATGAACCTGATCATCACCCAGGTGTATCAGTCCCTCTGGCAGCTCAGCCCGGCCCTCGAAGTGCCGCTCTGGCCGGGCGCCAAATTCAGCTATCAGGTCAAGATCCCCGTCTTCAACGACGGCTACGGCGTCACGGAAGGCCTGCCGCACCCGGGTTTCATCACCCTGTCGCAGCGTTTCCGCGATCCCTGGCACCTGAACGTCTTCGGCAAGCTCACGCTGGGTATCTTCAATTCCAATTACACGGGTGCCGCGCTGGAGCTGGCCTACTGGTTCCCCAACGAGCGCTTCTGGATTGACACGAAGATGGGCTACCTGGATCAGGTGCGCTTCGGCCCCTCGGTCATCGCCGTCGGCGGCGTCCGCAAGAAGGGCCCGCTGCCCGAATGGCTGGTCGGTTTCTGGTTCCATCCGAACGCCACCCCCAACTGGCGCTTCGTCTGGAACGCCGCCATCAACTATTACAACCCTTCCCTCCAGACGCAGTTCACGCTGCGCGTCGAGCGCTTCCTGCTGCGCGACTATGGTGTTAAGTTCGAGATGATCAGGCATTTCCGCCACTGTTCGATCGGCTTCTACGCCATGAAGGGCCTGGACAAGGCGGCCCACACCAACGGCGGCTTCCGCTTCCAGATCGCCCTGCCGCCGTACCGGAACCGCCGCTATGGCTACGTCCCCCGGATCACGACTTCCGGCCAGATGGGCATGAGCTACAACGCAAATAACGAGCAATACTATTATAAGGAGTTCCGTTCGGAAGCTTCGGACAACATCATGTCGAAGAACTACTATAATCCTTATTATATAGAATCTGCCCTAAACCGATAGAAATCGGTCATTTTTCTGAGATATTTTGCTTTTTTAAATTTTTTATTGTATCTTTGTCGGCTGGAGAGTGGTATGTCCTGACGTGACGTACGTCTTTCCGCAGGTAATTAGTTGATAATAAGTTTAATGTTTAATATTTATTTTAAAGAAATGAAAAAGTTTATTTCTCTCATTGCGTTAGTTGGTGTATTCGCCGCTTGCGAGCCTGAGAATCTTCAGACCGCTTTCACCGTGTCCGAGGCCACCGCTACGATCAACGTGACCGTGCTCTGCCCTGCTCCTGGTTTCGACTCGAGCGCTGCGACCGTCACGTATGCGTGGTCCAACGGTGCGACCACTCAGTCCATCACCGGTAATCCGGCCATCGCTGCCGGTTCCGTTACCGTGACCGCCACTTACGACGGTGCTTCCCGTTCCGAGACTGTCTCCTTCCCGCAGATCTTCGCCGGTATGGACGCTGTCCTGAATGCTACTGTCCTTCTGCCGTACAATGCCGGTGGTTATGAGGTTGACTTTGATGTCGTTGACGAGACCAAGACGGTCGAAGTCTATGGCCTCATCGCTGCTGCCCACGGCCATGGCTACAAGGCCGCTCAGACCGTCGAATACGGTGGCCAGAAGTACAAAGTCTATATGATGGAGAATGCCAGCGAGTTCATCCTCGAGGATACCTACAGCTGGACTTCCTATGATGGCTTCCTTGTCAACGATGACCTCGTTGTGAATCCCGATACCGAAGCTGATTTCGGTGCTTCCGTTGAGGAAATCTACGATTACGTCGAGTACATGTCCTACATGTATTACGATGAGATCGAAGAGTCCCTCGACTTCTCCGTCGGTGCCTGGTCCCTCTACAACGTGATCAACCCGGTGTTTACCACGACTGATAAGATTGCCATTACCGCTACGCCGCTTCCGGGTAGCAACAACCCGGCTCTCCCTGTGCTTGGTACCTTCTCCATCTCCTACCTGTCTTCTGCTGCCGGCGCCGTCGAGATCGCTCACCCGGATCACGCCAGCCACTATGTGCCGCACTCCGGCCACTACACCCACGATGGTCACGCCCTCCACGGTGACAACAACAACGCTGGTGGTGGTATCATCACGGCCGAGTAATTCGGACTTGCGTACCTTAGTATAACGAATTTAAAAGTAACTAGATATGAAACTTAAAGCACTCGCTCTGTCTATCGCTCTCGCAGCCGGCATGTTCGCTGCGAACGCTCAGACTGCTTACAAGGGGAATGACATCTTTGTCGGCATCGGTGGTGGCGTTATCTCCGTCTACAACCGCGGCTTCAACACCCCGAATGTGTACGGCAACATCATGGTCGGTAAGTACATCACTCCGGTTTGGGGTGTCCGTGCCGTCATCGGTGGTCCTTTCCAGACCCTCGACTCTGTCGCCGGCAACGCTACCGATCGTACCGGTGGCCTCGCCGTCGCCCGTGGTTTCAAGAACCAGCTGTTCGGTGAGATCAACCTCGATGGTATGATCAACTTCAGCAACATCTTCGCCGCTGACCTCGCCAAGTTCGATGTCTATGGTTTCGTCGGTCCGACCGTGAACTTCTCCAAGGAGAACTCCAAGTTCGCCAACGAGGCTGATCAGAACGCTGTGGCCGTCAAGGTCATTGAGAGCAACGCTTTCAAGACCCGCTTTGGCGCTACCGCCGGTCTCGGTCTCGGTTATAACTTCACCAACGCCTTCGAGCTCGCTATTGAGGGTCGTTTCGGCATCACCCCGTCCCTCTTCGGCGACGCTTCCCAGTATCGCAAGGGTGAGGGCACCGGTCGCCTGACCCTGAACGCCATCTGGACTGTGGGTGGCAAGCATGGCAAGTTCGCCCGCGCTGCTGCCGCTGCCGCTGCTGCCGGTTACCTCTCCAAGGAGGCTGCTGACGCTCTGGCCCGCGAGTACGCCGAGAAGAACCCGAAGATCATCGAGAAGGTGGTCGAGAAGGAGGTCATCAAGGAGGTCGAGAAGCTCGTCAACAAGGAGATCCCTGCTTCCACCGCTGTCTTCTTCGACATCAACAAGGCTGTCCTCTCCGCCAAGGATAAGGCTCGCCTGCAGCTCTATGCTGACGAGATCAAGGGCGTGGACGCCAAGTTCGTCGTCGCCGGTTACGCTGACAAGAAGACGGGTAGCGCCAAGCGCAACCAGACCCTGTCCGAGCAGCGCGCCAAGGTGGTGTACGACTTCCTCGTCGCCCAGGGCGTTCCTGCCAGCAAGCTCGAGACCGTCGCCTACGGTGGTGTCGATCCGATCTTCTTCAACAACGATGTGCTGAGCCGCACCGTTATCCTCAAGCCGAAGAACTAATAATTCTTTAGATAAATATTACTCTCCCGGAGAGCCCGCGCTTCAGTGCGGGCTCTCTTTTTTGTGCCATCTTGATGTTTTGACAGAATTTCATTATATTTGCATATTGTATGTTAGGTATCCTCTGCGATGCTCGAAGATGTCAAGTCAAATATCGCCAAGTTGGTAGCGCTGTACGAGGCCGAGAGGCAGCGGGCGGACACACTTGCCGGGAAGCTGGCCGCGAGCGAGGAGAAGAACCTGCAGTACAAGGAGCAGATTGCTGATTTGAACCAACAGATAGACAATCTCGAGTTGCTGCGCGCCTTCCAGGCCGCCGGCGACCCTACGGAGTCCAAGGCCCGGATAGAACGGCTGATTCACGAGATTGACAAATGCATAAAGCTGCTGGAGAACTGATATGGCCCAGGACATCACATTGAAAGTTGCGGGCAAGCCCTATCGCCTCAGTGCTGCATCTCCCGAGATGGAGCAGTTGATGCGCCTTGCGGCTGCTGACGTTTCCGAGATGGTGACCAAGTTCGACGCCCGGTTCCCGGACAGCAGTCCGGAGGACAAGCTGGTCTTCGTGGCGATCCAGGAAGCCGCCGGCAAGCTCTCCGCCCAGAAGAAAATGTCGCGCCTCGTTGCAGAGGTGGAGGAACTTCAGGGGGATGTAACGAGCTATCTGGAGGGTATAACGAAAAAGTAATAGCCGTCAGGCCCATCTTCTGAAAACAACAAGTTCTTCGGAACCGGGTCAACTCGCGCTGAGGAAGGCAAGCCCGCTGGACGGGAAGCCCGATACAGAACGGAGCCCAAAACATAATCAGAGGCTTTCTGAAAGCTCGGCTGACGGCTTTTTTTCTATAACAGTATCTGCTTCGGAAGAGTAGATACTGTTTATTATATTATAGAAACTAACTATGTTTTTGTACTACATCCTAGCAGCAGTTGCCGGCGCCGTCCTGGCACTTGCAATTTATATACTCGTCAGCCGCTCCGCGTCCAAGGGACGCGCGGACGCCATCATTGAGAAGGCGAAGCTGGAGGCCGAAAGCATCAAGCAGCAGAAGATCCTGCAGGCCAAGGAGAAGTTCCTCCAGCTCAAGAGCGAGCACGAGAATTTCGTGAACAACAAGAACAACGAGCTCCGCGAGCGTGAGAACAACATCAAGTCCCGCGAGGGACAGCTCAAGCAGCAGCAGGGCGAGCTGGACCGCCGCCAGCATGATCTGGATTCCCAAAAGGGCCAGGTGAACGCCCTCAAGACCAAGCTGGACGCCAAGATGGAGGAGTGTGAGCGCGTGACCGCGCAGGTCAACAAGGAGCTGGAGAACATCGCCGGCATGTCCGCCGAGGACGCCCGCAAGATGCTTGTCGAGAACATGAAGGCCGAGGCGCGCAGCGAGGCGCAGGCCTACATCAACGATACCATGGACGAGGCGCGCCTGAACGCCGCCAAGGAGGCGAAGCGCATCGTGATCAACACCATTCAGCGTACCGCTACGGAAACGGCCATCGAGAACGCCGTGACGACCTTCCCGATCGAGAACGACGAGGTCAAGGGCCGCATCATCGGCCGTGAGGGCCGCAACATCCGCGCGCTGGAGGCCGCCACGGGCGTGGAGATCGTCGTGGACGACACGCCCGACGCCATCCTGCTGTCCGCTTTCGACCCGGTTCGCCGCGAGGTGGCGCGCCTGGCGCTGCACCAGCTGGTGATCGACGGCCGCATCCACCCGGCCCGTATCGAGGAGGTGGTGACGAAGGTGAGCAAGCAGCTCGAGGACGAGATCCTGGAGACGGGCAAGCGCACCTGCATCGATATGGGTATCCATGGCCTGAATCTGGAGCTGGTCAAGCTGATCGGCCGCATGAAATACCGTTCTTCTTACGGACAGAACCTGCTGCAGCACTCCCGCGAGGTGGCGAACATCTGCGCCATCATGGCTTCCGAGCTGGGTCTGAACCCGAAGGTGGCCCGCCGCGCCGGCCTGCTGCACGATATCGGTAAGGTGAGCGACGTGGAGCCGGAGCTGCCGCACGCCCTGCTGGGTGCCAAGCTCGCGGAGCAGTACAAGGAGCGTCCCGAGATTTGCAACGCCGTGGGTGCGCACCACGAGGAGATGGAGATGACCTCTATCTACGCGCCACTGGTGCTCGTGGCCGACGCCATTTCCGGCGCCCGTCCGGGTGCCCGCCGCGAGGTGATCGAGTCTTACATCAAGCGCCTGAAGGGCATGGAGGATCTGGCCGCGTCTTATCCGGGCGTGACGAAGTCTTACGCCATCCAGGCCGGTCGCGAGCTGCGCGTGATCGTGGGCGCCGAGGAGGTGTCCGACGAGCAGGCCGCCCGTCTGTCCACCGACATCGCCCAGCGTATCCAGGATGAGATGACCTATCCCGGCCAGGTGAAGATCACCGTCATCCGTGAGACGCGTTCCGTCGCTATCGCGAAATAATACCGTTGCCCCATGTCCCGCCTGCTCTTGCTGATCACCCTGCTGCTGCAGCTGACGCCGCAGATTCACTGGAAGTCCGAGGTCAAGGAGACCGCGGACGGTCAGCAGATTGTCCTGACGGGCGATCTGGACGAGGGGATCGACCACGTGACCGGCACGGTCACGTATATGCCCTGCGCCGGCGAGGCCTGCTACATGCCCGTCGACTGGGACTTCGAGGCCTTTGTCGAAGCTACCACCGTTGCGCCGGAGTTGGCGGATCAGGGTAGTGCCTCCGGAGACCGTAGCCACCCTCGGCTTCGTAAGAGGGAGGGGCCCGCTGCCGAAGGCAGTGGGAAGGGTCCTGCGCAGCAGGACGTCTCAGGAGGCACTACCCTGTCCGCAACGGAGGCGCAATCGAATCTGTGGGCATTGATCCTGGAGGCGATTTTGTGGGGATTTGCGATGCTGCTGACGCCGTGCGTGTTCCCGATGGTGCCGATGACGGTCTCCTTCTTCATGAAGGGCAGCGAAAATGCCCGCCAGGGCCGCCTGAAAGCCTTCTTCTACGGCCTCTTTATCGTGCTGCTGTATACGGTGCCGATTAGCGCCATTATTGGCGCGACTTGGCTCGTGGGCGGCAGCGGCGTCACGGCCGACATCTTCAACTGGCTCTCGACCCACTGGCTGCCGAATATCCTCTTCTTCCTGGTCTTCATGGCCTTCGCCGCCAGCTTCTTCGGCGCGTTCGAGATTACGCTGCCGTCGAAGTGGACGAACGATGCCGACAAGAACAGCGACCGCAAGGGCCTGGGCGGCATCTTCTTCCTCGCCCTGACGCTCGTGCTCGTCAGCTTCAGTTGCACGGGCCCCATCGTCGGCACGGTCTTGATCAAGAGCACGCAGGGAGAGTTCTGGACCCCGATGGTCACGATGCTGGCCTTCAGCGTCGCCTTCGCGCTGCCGTTTACGGTGCTCGCGCTCTTCCCTTCGCTGCTGAAAAAGCTCCCCAAGAGCGGTGGCTGGCTCAATTCCGTCAAGGTGGTCCTCGGCTTCATCGAGATCGCTCTCGGCTTGAAGTTCCTCAGCACCGCCGACCAGACCTACCACTGGCACCTGCTGGACCGCGAGGTCTACCTGGCCATCTGGATCGCCGTCTTTACGCTGCTGGGGCTGTATCTCATCGGCAAGATCCGCTTCAAGCACGACACGCCGCTGGAGTACCTCAGCGTGCCGCGCCTGACGCTCGCCATCGCCGTGTTCGCCTTCGTGGTGTACCTGCTGCCCGGCATGTGGGGCGCGCCGCTCAAGGCGCTCTCCGGCTACATGCCGCCGATGGAGACGCAGGACTTCGTTCTGTCAGAGATTCCGGGTCAAGCCCGGAATGACTATAATGGTGCCCGGAATGACTATAATGGTGCCCGGAATGACGACGCGGCGCTGACGGGCGCAGCGGGGACGATCACCGTCGCCCACGGGCTGCAGGCGTATGACAACCTGCCCGACGGGCTGGCCGCGGCGAAGGCCACCGGCAAGCCGGTCTTTCTCGATTTCACGGGCTACGGCTGCGTGAACTGCCGGGAGATGGAGGCGCGCGTGTGGTCGGATCCGGAGGTGCTGCGCCGCCTGCGCGACGACTTCATCATCGTGGCGCTGCACGTCGATGACAAGACGAAACTCCCGGAATCTGAATGGGTTCTCAACGATAAGGGCAAGCCCCTCAAGGACGTCGGCCGGGTCAATTCCTACATCGCTTTGCACGACTTCGGCGTCAACGCCCAGCCCAACTACTTCCTGTTGGACGAAAACGGGAACCGGCTCGCCGGTCCCCGTCCTTACAACCTTGATATCCAATGTTTTATCGATTTCTTAGATACTGCTTTGTAGAGATTCGCCGGTCAAGCCGGCGAAAGACGTATCAGAGCGAAGCAATCATTTTGTTGAAGAGGTCGGACATCTTCATGGCCGCGGCGTCAGCCTGCTTGACGACATCGTCGCCGTCGTTCAGGTTCTTCGGCTGATTGTCGAAATTGGCGCAGTTCGTCACCACGCTCATGCCGAAGACGCGCAGCCCGCAGTGGCGGGCGACGATCACCTCCGGGATGGTGGACATGCCGAGCAGGTCGGCGCCGATGGTGCGGTAGAAGCGCACCTCGGCGGGCGTCTCGTAGGTCGGCCCCGTGCTGCCGAAATACACGCCCTTGCGGGGCTCGAAGCCCAGCTCGGCCGCGCATTTCTGCGCCAGCGCCTGCAGCTCCAGGTCGTACGCGCAGGTCATGTCCGGGAAGCGCGGGCCCATCTCGTCGAGATTCGGCCCGATCAGCGGGTTGGGGAACATGCTGATGTGGTCGCGGATGACGACCAGGTCGCCCACGCGGAAGTCCGGATTTGCCGCGCCGGCGGCGTTGGACACGAAGAGGAACTTCACGCCGAGGACGGCCATCGTGCGCACGCCGATGGTCACGAGGTCCATCGGATACCCTTCATAATAGTGGAAGCGGCCCTGCATGGCCATGACGGTCTTCCCGCCCAGGCGGCCGATGATGAAATTGCCTTTGTGACCCACCGCGGTCGAAATCGGGAAGCCCGGGATGTCGCGGTAGGGGATCACGACCGGCTGCTCGATGCGGTCGGCCAGGCGGCCGAGGCCGCTGCCGAGCACGATGCCCACGAGCGGGGCGTAGCCGCCGGTCTGCTGGCGGATATAGTCGGCTGCAACTTGGTATGTGCGGATTCTACTGTCCATAGTATTCTCTGTTTTAGTGTTTTACGAAATCTTGGCGAGGACCTTGCGGGCCTCGGTGAGGATCTCCCGCTCGCCCGGAATCTCGCGGTGGCGCATCAGGAACTTGCCGTCGCAGATGACGGAGTCGATGCAGTCGGAATGGGCCGAATAGACCAGGTTCGCGAGGAACGGGCCGGGGGAGAGGAAGAAAGTGTTGTCGGTGTCCACGAGCGCGAGGTCGGCCGCGGCGCCTTCCTCGATGCGCCCGGCGTCGAGCCGCAGGGCCCGCGCGCCGTTGCGCGTGGCCATGTCCAGCAGCTCCGGCAGCGGCAGGGCCGAGGGGTCCTCCCGCCAGGCCTTCTGGAAGATGGCGGCGTTCTTCATGGCCTCGAGCAGGTCGAGGTTGTTGGACGACGCGCAACCGTCCGTGCCCAGGCAGAGGTTGATCCCGGCGTCGCGCATCTCGTTGTAGAGGAAGCGGTAGCCGGAGGAGAGCTTGGTGTTCGAGTTGATGTTGTGGATGCAATGCACGCCGTGGGCGGCGAGCAGCTCGATGTCGTGCGGCGAGAGCCAGAGCGTGTGGGCCGCCAGCAGGCGGGGGGAGAGCACGCCCAGGCGGTCGAGGTACTCGACGGGCGTGAGGCCGCCGTGCGCCGCCTTGCAGTTTTCGACTTCCCCGCGCGTCTCGCAGAGGTGGATGTGCAGGGGGACGTCGTATTTCTTCGAAAGTTCGTTGGTCCAGACGATCATCTCCTCGCTGACGGAGTAGATGGCGTGGAAGGCGAGTTCGTAGATGTGCCCGGGGTCGCCGGCGTGCAGGAAGGCCTCGCTCTTGGCGACGCACTGCTCCTTCTGGCGCTCCGACTCGCCGCGGTTGCCCTTGTCCATGACGTCGTAGCCCGTGGCGATGCGCATGCCCATCTCGCGGGCGGCCTTGACGGAGGAGTCGAAGAACCAGTACTGGTCGTTGAAGGTCGTCGTGCCGGTGCGGATCATCTCCAGGCAGGAGACCTTCGTCGCCCAGTACACGAAATCGTGGTCCAGGTGCTCCTCGACCTTCCAGATCTTGTCCAGCCAGGCGGGGAAGAGCATATCCTCGCCGATGCCGCGCATCAGCGACATCGGGGAGTGCGTGTGCATGTTGATCAGGCCCGGAATGGCCACCATGCCCGAACAGTCCATGATGTCCAGGTCGCCGGCCATCTCCCAGTCGGCACACGAGCCGACTGGCCCGATCTTTCGGATCCGGCCCTGCCCGATCAGGATGTCCTTGCGTTCATCCCCGAGGGTGACGTCCCTGAGGAGGATGGAAGCCATCAGATTAAAGGTTTTCGAAATCCGCTTCTCCGAAGCCTTCGGCGGTCCGCTGGGGGATCTCGCCGTGGAAGCAGTTGTCGCGGATGTAGGCCACGACCTCTTCCAGGCCTTCGGCAAATTTCTCGAAATCTTCCTTATAGAGGAATATCTTGTGCTTGTCGTAGTTGAAACTGCCGTCCGGATTGGTGCGGCGTTTGCTCTCGGTTATCGTCAGGTAGAAATCCTTCCGGCCCTTGGTGGCCTTGACATCGAAGAAATAGGTCCGCTTCCCGGCCCGAACGGGCTTGGAGTACACATCTTCTGCATCTCGGCTGTCGTAGCGCGAATCGTAATCGTCTCTGTACATAGCGTTATTTTGGTTGATATCTTCTTACAAAAATAGGATTTTTTATCGATTACTTGTTATCTTTGCAGATAAATTTGTTTGAAAGTATGCTCAACCGAAGAATTCTCCGTATCAAGGCCTTCAAGACCATTTACTGCTACGCAGAAAACCACGGTATGACTCTCAAGGAAGCAGAGTCCCTTCTGGACCTTTCATGTGAGTCCACGCGGGACTTGTACCTGTTCCTGCTCGCCCTCACGGGCCCGCTGACCGAAGAGGCCCGCGCCCGCATCGAGGCGGCCCGTGCCAAGTTCAACCCCACGGAAGAGGAGCTGCATCCCAACCTCAAGTTCGTCAATAACAAAATCGCGCCCCTGTTGGCGCAGGATCCCGATTTCAGCAAGCTCGTGTCCCGCAAGAAATTCGCCTGGGACCAGTACGACGTGCTGCTGCGCCACCTCTATGAGCGCATCCGCAGCCGCAAGTATTTCCAGGAGTACCTGGAGAGCGGCGAGGACTCGCTGGAGGAGGACGCGCGCCTGTGGTGCAAGATCTACGAGCGCGAGCTGGAGGACAGCACCGAGTTGTCCGCCATCCTCGAGGATCTGTCCATCCACTGGAACGACGACCTGGGCTATGCCCTGGGCTGGTGCATCCGCTCCATGCGCGAACTGGGACAGGGCGGGGTGTGGCGGCTGCCGCCCCTCTACCAGAGCGAACTGCCCGGCGGGGAGGCCCTTGAGAGCGACAAGAAGTTCGTGGTGAACCTGCTGCGTACCGCTTATGCCCATTATGATGATTTCTGCGCGCAGGTGGCGGCGCTCACGCCCGGCTGGAACCGCGACCGGCTCTGCACCACCGACCTCTGCCTGATCGCCTGCGGCATGGCCGAGGCGAAGATGGCCCCGGCGGTCTCGCCGCGCATCATCATCAACGAGTATGTCGAAATTTCGAAGTATTACAGCACGCCCGAGAGCAGCGCTTTCGTGAACGGCCTGCTGGATAAATTGATTAACCAACACGAATAGAATATGAATATGATGCTTTTACAGGCAGCTCCCGCTGCCGGACAGGGTGGCAGCAGCTGGAGCTTCCTCCTGATGCTCGCCCTGATGTTCCTGGTGATGTGGCTCTTCATGATCCGTCCCCAGCGTCAGCAGCAGAAGAAACTCGAGGAGATGCGCAACGCCCTCAAGAAGGGTGACAAGGTCATCACCGCCGGCGGTATCTACGGTACCATCGCCGACGTGGACGAGCGCACCGTGCTCGTGAAGGTGGACGGTGAGGTGAAGATCCGCGTGGACAAGAGCTCCATCAACAAGGACACCACCGCCGAGGCCCCTGCCCAGAGCGACAAGAAATAAGGCGTGAAAGTCTGGGTACAGTTCCTGCTCTGCGTGCTGTTCTCGGCCAGCATCTGGCTCGTTCTCAATCTGTCGCTGGATTACGTGGCGATTGTGAGCGTCCCGGTGACGGCCCGGAGCAACATCGAAGGCCGTGCGGCCCTGTCGCAGTCGGAGGCCACCGTGACCGCCCAGGTCTCGGCGTCCGGCTACCGGCATGTGGTCATGGCCCGGCGGCACAAGCGCACCGGCCAGGTGAGCTTCGCCGCGTCGGACTTCCGGCACACGGAGGGGGATCGGTACGCGATTTCCAATACGGCCCTCTATCGCTACGCTTCCCAGATTTTCGGGGAAGGCGTGACGGTGGAGAGCTTCATTTCCGAGGATCCTGAATTCTCCTTCCCGGAGGAGACCTTCAAGAAGGTCCCCGTCCGGCCCGTCCTGGCGCTCGACTACGCGCCGCAGTACATGGCGCTGCGTCCGCTGCAGCTGCAGCCGGACTCCGTGCTCGTGTACGGCGAGCCGTCGCGGCTGGAGAACGTGTCCGTCGTGGCGACGAAGCCGCTCGACCTGGACGGCCTGCGCAGCAGCGTGCACGGCAAGCTGCGGCTGGAGACGCCCCTGGGCGTGCGCCTTTCGCACGACGAGTGCGTCTATTCGCTCGAGGTCACGCGCTTCGTGGAGTTGCGCTCCGAGGTGCGCCTCGAGACGCGCAACGTCCCGGCCCGCGTGGACCTGGCGGTCCTGCCTTCCACGGCGACGGTCGTGTTCCGCTGCATCTTCCCGACGGCGACCGATCCCGCCCGGCAGGCGAAGTTCTACATCGACTACAACGACTTCGCCGGCTCGATGAGCGGCCGCTGCGTGGCACATTGCGAGCATCTCCCGTCGAATGTGATCGACTACTCGATCACGCCGGAAGTGTTTGACTGTCTGGTGAAAACGGCGGAGTAGCGATGCGCACGATCCTGGTCACGGGCCCCATCGGGAGTGGCAAGAGCGAGGTCTGCAAGTACCTCGCCTCGCTCGGTTTCCCGGTTTACGAGTGCGACGCGCGCACGAAGATGCTCTACTCGCTCGTCCCGGGCCTGAAGTGCAGCATCGAGGAGCGGCTGGGACTGCCCTGGAGCGAGATCGGCCGCGTCTTTGCCGAGCCGGACAAGCTCCGGACGCTGGAGGAGATGGTCTATCCGCATGTGCTGGAGGACCTGAAGGCCTGGAAGGCCGCGCAGAAGACGTCGCTGCTCTTCGTGGAGTCGGCGATTGCGCTGGACAAACCGCAGTTCGACGGCCTCTACGACAAGGTCCTGCTGGTCACGGCGCCGTACGAGGTGCGCGTGCAGCGCAACCCCAAGGCGGCGGAGCGGGACGCTCTGCAGGCGTTCGACCCCGCGCGGGCCGACTGGGTCCTGGAAAACGAAGGAACGAAAGAAGAATTGAACATTAAAATAAGACAACTGATATGCAAACTGATTTAGCACGGATCCTTTCCGTGGCCGGCCAGCATGGCCTTTTCCAATACGTGGCGCAGGCCCGTGGCGGCGCGATCGCCGAGAGTCTCGAGACCAAGCAGCGCAAGGTGTTCTCCACCTCCAGCCGCATTTCCACCCTGGCGGACATCGCCATCTACACCAGCGAAGGCGAGATGAAGCTGGACCAGGTGTTCCTGGCCCTGAAGGCCGCCCTCGGCGATGCCGAGGCCCCTTCTTCCAAGGCGTCCGAGAAGGAGATCGTCGCCCTGTTCAAGAAGGCGATCCCGAACTACGACGGCGACCGCTTCTATGTCTCCCACATGCGTAAGGTGATCGACTGGTACGACCAGCTCGTTAAGTACGCTTCGCTGGATTTCGTCAAGGAAGAGGATGCAGCCCAGGAGGCTTAAAGTCATCACCCTCGGCTGTTCGAAGAACACCGTCGATACCGAGCATCTGCTGGCCCAACTGCCTGCGGATGCTTTTACCATTGTCGAAGGCGAGGAGCCTTGCGACGTGCTGCTGCTGAACACCTGCGGCTTTATCGGCGACGCCAAGGAGGAGTCGGTGAACGCCATCCTGGCGGCCGTGGAGGCGAAGAAGCGGGGCGAGGCGGGGGAGCTGGTCGTGTTCGGCTGCCTGTCGCAGCGCTATCCCAACGAGCTGCGTGCGGAGATCCCCGAGGTGGACGCGTGGTACGGCGCGCGCGACCTTGCGCCGGTGCTGCGGCACCTGGGCGTGCAGCCCGGGCCGCTGACCGCGCGCCGCATTTCCCGCCCGCAGGGCTATGCCTATTTGAAGATTTCCGAGGGCTGCGACCGCCGCTGCTCCTATTGCGCCATTCCCTTCATCCGCGGCGCGCACCGCTCCGTGCCGATGGAGGACCTGCTCGCGGAGGCGACCTCGCTCGCCGCGGCCGGCGTGAAGGAGCTGATCCTGATCGCGCAGGACACGACCTACTACGGGCTGGACCTGTACAAGCGCCGCGCGCTGGGCGAGCTGCTCGAGCGCCTGTCGGCGATCCCCGGGATCGTGTGGATCCGCATCCATTATTCCTATCCGGCCGATTTCCCGGAGGACGTGCTCGTCGCGATGGCGAACAACCCCAAGGTCTGCCGCTACCTGGACATCCCCCTGCAGCACATTGCGGACGGGATGCTGGAGCGGATGCACCGCCACGTGGACGGCGCGTGGACGCGCGCGCTGATCGCCCGCCTGCGGGCGGAAGTGCCCGGCGTCGCGCTGCGCACGACCATGATCGTGGGGCATCCCGGCGAGACGGATGCGGAGTTCGAAGAACTGCTGGACTTCGTGCGCGAGGCGCGTTTCGAGCGCCTGGGCGCGTTCACCTATTCCGAAGAGGAGGGGACCTGGGGCGCGGAGCACCTGCGCGACGACGTCCCGGCGGAGGTCAAGCAGGCGCGCCTGGACCGCCTGATGGAGCTCCAGCGCGAGATTTCGCTTGCCTGCAACGAGGCCCGCGTCGGCACGGAGTGCCTCGTGATGGTCGACAGCACCGCGTCGTCATTCGCCGGCTCGACCGGCGAATCCTTCGCCGTCTGCCGCAGCGAGTTCGAGAGCCCCGAGGTCGACGGCGAGATCCTGCTGCGCAACCCCGCGCCCGACCTGCAGGTCGGCGACATGCTCCGCGTCCGCATCGTCGCCGCGGAGGACTACGACCTCATCGCCGAAGCTGTTTAGCTTCGGCTTTTTTTATTATCTTTGCGCCGTTGAAATAAAGGTGGGGCGATCTGCCGCCCGTAAGGGAGGAAAGTCCGGACAGGACAGGGCATCCCGCTGCGGAAAGCGCAGGTAGGGGTAACCTTACGCCCGTCGTAACAGAAAATGACCGCCGAAAGGTAAGGGTGAAAACGCGGGGCAAGAGCCCACGACGCACGGCAGCGATGTCGTGCGGGTACGACACCGGGACCTGCAAGACCAAATATACTGGCAGACGAGGACGGCCCGTCCGATGCCAGGGGGTAGGTTGCGAAGATAAATGGCAGAAAAAACGTGAACAGAAACCGGCTTACGGCTCCACCTTTTCTATTTTCTTTTTCTTCTTCAGGAAAGCGTTGAAGCGGCGGGCACGCTGCCGCTCGTTCTTGCTGAGCAGCTTGTCCTTCAGCTCCGACAGCTCCGCACGGATCGCACGGCGACTCAGATATGTCTCTGCCAAATGCTTGAAATACGGCTCCTTGTGGCGGTCGCGCTTGTCGGCGTACATCTCGTCGAAGCCGATCAGGATGCCGATCTCGATGGAGTCGAAGAATTCGTCGTTGATGCTGCCGCCGAACATTTTCATCTTCGGCGACGCATTCATATAGGAGTTGACGAGCGGCGGAATGCCCGTGCCCAGACGCCGGATGGCGTCCTTGAGGTTGCGGTAGTCCAGTTTGTAGTCTTCGTCCTTGAGGATCAGGTCCAGCAGACGGCCGTTCGTCGCGACCGCGTAGGGCTGCTTCGGGCGGACCAGGTTGTCCTTATCCTCGAAATGCTTCCACAGGAAATGCTGGATCAGGTCGAGCGCGCCCTTGTCGTAGTCCGGGTAGACGGTCATCTTCCCGAAATAGTACATCATGTCGGCATGCTGGAGCATGATGGCGGCGAGGCCGTCCCAGAGGTTGTCCAGGGCGAAGATGGCCTTCGCGCCGGCCTTGGAGCTCTGGTATTCCGGCGCCACGAAGGAGCGGCCGAGCTCGATGGTGTGCGGGAGGTAATCCTGGATAAACTCTTCCGAGAAATGGAAAAGGTGCGCGGAAGCCAGGATGGGCTGGCCCTCCGCGTCAAGGTTCACGTCCGTGCCCAGGATGTAGCGGTAGCCGCCCAGGATGGCGGAAGCCTCGGGATCCCAGATGACGATCTGCTTGTAGAGGCGGTCGTCCTTGAAATCGAACTCATCCAGATCCGTGGCGGCACCCGTGCCGCCGCCGCTGTCGCGGAAGGCGATCTCGCGCAGGCGCCCAATCTCCTGGAGGACATTGGGGGCGTTGTGGCAGTCGACCACGTAAATCTCGTTGTCGGATTTATTGGTGTCGCACAGTTTCTTGTCGGGCGTGAGCTCGGCCTTGAGCAGGTCCACGCTCACCGGGTCGATGATTTTTTCCATGACTCGCTAGAGTTGATATACTTTTTCACGCACCCACGCGGCCCACTCGACGGGCTTGCGGCTGTTGTCGAAGGTAGCGGCCGGGATGGGCTTGCTGAGAATGATCTTGAAGGTCTTGTGCTGCGAATGATACAGCGCATCCGGCAGGAAGAGCATCGGGATGTTGAACTTGGTCTTCAGGAACTTGCGGAAGAACCAGTCGGCGCGGTAGAAGCGCGCGGGGTTGCGGCCCACGAAGTGGACCGGCACCACCGGGCGGCCGGTCTCCACACTCTTGGTGATGAATGTCTTGGTCCAGGGGAAATCCTGGATCTTGCCCTTGATGCGGCGGGAGCAGACGCCCGCCGGGAAGATCATGATCTGGTCGCCCGAGCGGAAGGCGTCGTCCATCAGCTGCGGCAGGTTGCGCACCTGGTTGCCCGTCTTGTTGATGGGCACGCAGAGCGGCGCCAGGGGCTTGAGGAACATCAGGAAATCGTTGACCGGCATGCAGACCTTGCCAAATTCGCGCGTGATCAGGCCACAGAGCGCCAGGCCGTCGGCGGCGCCCAGCGGATGGTTGGAAGCGAAGGTATAGAGCGTGCCGTCCTTGGGGACATTTTCCAGTCCTTCCACCTCGATCTTGATGTCCATATACTGGAGCGCATCGTCGCAGAATTCCGCGCCGTCATAGCCGCGCGAGAGAATCTCGTTCATCCAGTCCTGGTGGATGAAGCGCTTGAAGAAATTGACGACGAACTGGGGGATCTTCTTCCCCTTGAATTTGGTGGCCAGGACCTTGTCCAGGTCGATCAGGCGGTCTTGTACACGAACACTGCTAACCATAGTAAGACAAAGTTAAGCAAATCTTGGCAAATGCCAAAACAACGTCGCAAGATACGCATTTTTATATACTTTTGGTCTATCCGTGCTAGTATTCCTTCGCAGCAAAAGGTAACTTTGTAGAAGATTACACGGAATCACTAACCAATTTTTCAAATCAATATGAAAAAAGCACTTCTTTTGTTGTCCGTGCTCGCCCTTTTCGGGTGCAGCAAGGCTGTTGACACGCCGGTCCTCACCATTGAGGGCGGCCAGATCAAAGGTGTCACCACGGAGATTCCCGGCGTCCTCGTGTACCGGGGCATTCCTTATGCCGCTCCGCCTATCGGCGAAAACCGCTGGAAAGAACCCCAGCCGGTCGTTCCCTGGCAGGGCGTGAAGCTTTGCGACAAGTTCGGTCATCCGAGCTACCAGGCCATCCAGTACCCCGGTGGTTACTTCACCGAGTGGGGCTATGGCGACGAAGCGCCGTACAGTGAGGACTGCCTCTACCTGAACGTCTGGACCAAGGCCTCCGGCCAGCCCGATAAGAAGCTCCCTGTGGCTCTGTGGATCCACGGTGGCGGCTACCGCGAAGGCTGGGGCTCCGAGCCTGAGTTCGACGCCAAGGCCTGGGGTGCGAAGGACGTCGTCCTCGTGTCCATCAACTACCGCCTCGGTGTTTTCGGCTTCCTGACCCACCCTGAGCTCTCCGCCGAGAGCCCGCACGGTGTGTCCGGCAACTACGGTATCCTCGACCAGATCGAGGCCCTGAAGTGGATCAAGAAGAATATCGCCCAGTTCGGCGGCGATCCTGACAACGTCATGATCTTCGGCCAGAGCGCCGGCGCCGGCAGTGTGAAGACCATCTGCGAGTCCCCGCTCGCCCGCGGTCTCTTCCACAAGGCCGTCATCATGTCCGGCGGCGGCATCACCGTCCCGCAGCCGGCTCCCGCAGCCGCTCCCGCCGGCCGTCCCGCCGGTATGCCCGCCATGCCTGCCGGCATGATGCGCATGTTCCGCCCGACCAACATCAAGGAGGCCGAGCAGTCCTGCAAGGAGATCCTCGACTGGGCCGGTCTGACCGACCTCAAGAAGATGCGTGCCGCTTCCACCGAGACCCTCTATGCCCTCAGCACCATCTACAATGGCGCCAGCGGCAAGTTCGGCTCCCTCACCGGTATGCCGATGGTGGACGGTTATGTCAGCAAGGAGAGCTTTGACGACGCCGCCAAGGATGGCTCGCTCGCCGATGTCCCTTACATGATCGGTTACACGCTCAACGATATGGGCAACATGTCCGGCGGTATCGCCGCCTTCTGTCTCAACCGTGAGGAGAAGGGCGCCAAGGCCTGGGCTTACGAGTTCGCCCGCCCGCTGCCTGACGACGGTTCCCATCCGGAGGTGACCGCCCGCCTGAAGGGTGCGTTCCACTCCTCTGACCTGTGGTTCGTCTTCAAGTCCCTCGAGCACTGCTGGCGTCCCTGGACCCAGGGTGACTGGGATCTCTCCGAGAAGATGCTGACCGCCTGGACCAACTTCGCCAAGAACAGCGATCCGGGCCTCGGCTGGGAGCCTTACACCAAGGACAACAGCCAGTTCATGCTCTTCAAGCTGGACGCCCAGGATAAGGAGAATTCCGAGGTCGGTGAGCCCATCGTTCCGTAAGTAAATTCCTTTCCATATTGCAACCAGACCCCCGACTGCTCCTGCAGCCGGGGGTCTATTTTTAAGCTGGCTGAAAACAATTCCGTCCTCAAAAACATGCTGTTTTGAGGACGGAATGCCTTTTTTCTGTTGTTTGTCCTCAAAAACAGGGTGTTTTGAGGACGGAATGGCTACAGCACCTGGAAGTCGAGGGCCTTGAGGTCCTCGTCGCGGGAAGAGGAGCCGTAGAGGATGCGGTACTTGCCCGGGCGGACGGAGAGGCCGTCCACGGAGGCGTCGTAGTACTCGAAGGCCTCGTCGTCGAGGGTGATGGCCACCTTGGCCGTGGCACCCGGGGCGAGCTGCACCTTGTCGAAGCCCTTGAGGGCCTTGATCGGGGCGTCAGGGTTGTCGAGGGCCTGGACATAGACCTGGGCGATCTCGGCGCCGGCGACGGAGCCGGTGTTCGTGACCGGGAAGGTGACGGTGACCTTGCCGCCCTTCTTCATGGAGGACTTGTTGAGCTTGCCCTCACCGTAGGCGAAGGTGGTGTAGCTCAGGCCGTAACCGAAGGCGTACTGCGGCGTGCCGCGGAAGTAGCGGTAGGTGCGGTTGTCCATGTTGTAATCCAGGAAGTCCGGGAGGTCGGCGGTGGAAGCGTAGAAGGTGACAGGCAGCTTGGCGGACGGGTTGTAGTCGCCGAAGAGCACGTCGGCAAGGGCCTTGGCGCCGCCCTGGCCGGGATACCAGGCCTGGAGGAGGGCGTTGTACTGGCCCTCGACGCTCGCGAAGGCGATCGCGGAGCCGGAGCAGTTCACGAACACCACCGGCTTGCCGGTCTCGTGCATGGCGCGGACGAGGCGCTGCTGCACGGCGGGGAGCTCGATGTCGGCCTTGTCGCCGCCTTCGCCTTCCATCTGGGCGGAGATGCCGCCGATGATGATGATGGCGTCAGCGTTGGCCGCCAGGGCCTTCTCCTCGGCGAAGTCGGCATACTTGCGCTCGACGAAGTCGGCGCGCAGCATGGCGAACGGACCCGCACCGCGGCGGTACTCGATCTCGATGTCGATCGGCTTGCCGGCCTTGACGTCGAAGGTCTTGTAGGAGGCGCCGCCGCGACGGCCGAAGCCGAAGCCCATGCCGCCCATGGCGGGCTTGGCGTTCTCCACCACGCGGCCATTGACCTTGAGGATGTAGCCGTTGTCGGAGGAGACGGTGTAGCTCATCGGACCGTTGAAGGTAGGCACGAAGCGGCCCTTGATGCGGACGGAGATCTTGTCCGTCGGGATGCCCTCGGCGAAGCCGTATGCACCGAAGGTGCTGAAGTTCAGCTCCTTGTAGTAGCCGCTGGTCTTGGGCTCACCCTTCATCTCGCTGTTGTCCCAGAACTCGACGAACACGCCCTGGCCGTCGTTGAACTCCGGCAGGTGGTAGATCGTGTTGTACTCGTCGGCGAGGGTGCAGCCCTTGGAGTAGAGGATGTTGGCCTCAGGAAGGGCGTTCTTGATGCCCTCGAGCAGGGAGTGCTTGTGGTTGTCGGTCGGGGTGCCGCCGTAGTTGCCGTTCAGCAGGGCGACGTCGTCGGCGTTCGGGCCGACCACGAGGACGGTCTTCAGGCTCTTGGAGAGCGGGAGGATGCCGTCGTTGGCGAGGAGAACCATGGACTCGCGCGCGGCCTGGGTGGCCAGGGCGTCATGCTCCTCGCTGCTGATCACGTCTTCGCCGAGCTTGGACCAGGGCACCATGTCGGCCGGGTCGAACATACCCAGCTCGAAGCGGCCGCGCAGGGTGCGGCGCAGGTGCTCGTCGAGGTCAGCCTCGCTGATCATACCCTTCTCCAGGGCCTCGGTGAGGGCCATCATGGTCTTGCCGCACTCGAGGTCGGTGCCGTGCAGGACGGCGTCCACGGTGGCGTGGAGGGCATCCGGCTGGGTCTCGTGCTGGCCGCGGGTGAAGTAGTTGTTGATGGCGTCGCAGTCCGTCAGGACGATGGCCTCGTAGCCCCACTTGTTGCGCAGGATATCCGTCAGCAGACGGTCGCTGGAGCAGCAGGGAACGTCCTCGTAGCGGTTGTAGGCGCACATGACTTCGCGCACGTCACCGTCCACGACGAGCTTCTCGAAGGCCGGGAGGTAGGTCTCGAAGAGGTCGCGCTGCGAGACGTGGGCGTTGTAGGTGTGGCGGAGGGGCTCCGGACCGCTGTGCACGGCGTAGTGCTTGGCGCACGCGTGGGTCTTATAATATTTGGAGTCATTGCCCTGCATGCCGAGCACAGTCTGCACGCCCAGGACGCCGGAGAGGTAAGGATCCTCACCGCAGGTCTCCTGGCCACGGCCCCAGCGCGGGTCGCGGAAGATGTTGACGTTCGGGCACCAGAAGGTGAGCTCCGGGTTGCCGGGATAGTAGGTCACGCCCATCGGCACATTGAAGATGTTGTGGTCGGAGCGGTTCCAGTTGGCGCGGGCCTCGTCGGACACCTGCGAGAAGACGTCGTACATCTGCTGCGGGTTGAAGGCGGCGGCCATGCCGATCGGCTGGGGATAGACGGTGTAGCCGTCCTCGCGCACGCCGTGGCAGGCCTCGCTCCACCAGTTGTAGGAGGGGATGCCGAGGCGGTCGACGGAGATGGATTTGTTCATCATCAGGCCCACTTTCTCTTCGGGGGTGAGCAGGGAGATCAGGTTCTCCACGCGGTCCTCAATCTTGAGTTTAGGGTTCTGGAAGGGGTACTCGTAGGTCTGCTTGGGGCCGCAGGCGGCCAGCAGGACCAGGGAAGAAAGTAAGATTAGTGTTTTACGCATTGTTTATAAATAGTTGATACTGATTTCTTTGGCGGGGCGCAGGGGGTCGTTGCTGAAGACGGTCAGGCGGGGAGATTCGCCGGTCGGGGCCGGCGAATGACGAGCTGTTAACGTAACCTTCAGCGATTTGCCCGGGGCAATGCGGAGAGATTCCGGGTCAAGCCCGGAATGACTATATCCGTCCGGGAGTTCGATGGCGTGGATGACCAGGTCGGAGGCGCCGTCGTTGAAGAGCTCGAGGGTGCCGCGCGGCGTGCGCGCGAGCAGGCCGCGGCGCAGCTCCACGGTGGCGTTGCGCAGCCGCGGCGCGTCGGGCGACTCCGGCGCCTGGGTCAGGCAGAGGCCGCTGACGGGCAGCTCCCGCAGGGCGGGGAGCCCGTCGGGCGTGAGCCGTAGCGAGGCGCGCAGGGTGGCGAAGTACGCCGGGTCGGCGGGCGCGTCGCACCAGAGTTCGAGGCGCGCCTCTTCGCCCGGGGCGAGCGTCTCGGGGAAGACGGCGCGGAAGCGCGTCCCCGCGAGCCCCTCGGCGCGCAGGCGCATCGGGCGGGCGGAGGCGTTCGCGATGAAGACGACCTTGCCGCTGGAGCGGCCGCGCTCGAGGTAGCCGAAGCGGACGTCGGAGCGGCTGGCGTAGAGGCCTTCGGCCAATACGACCGGGTAGCGCTCCTGGATGCTCCGGTCCGCGGGCAGCACGTCCGCGCGGATGCTGAGGAGCCCGAGGCTGCGGCCGCCGGCCGCCTGGATCTCCACGTTGCGCTCCACGAGTCCGGACGCGCCCGCGGGCGTGAAACGGACTTCCACGACGGCGGACTGCCCGGGGGCGATGGCCTCCGAGGGCACGCTGGCGCTGATGCAGGAGCAGCCGGGGATGGCGCGCGTGAGGCGCAGCGGACGGCTGTCGCCGTTGAATACGGTAAAGGCGTGGGTGACCACGCCGTCTGCCTCGCGGATGGCGCCGAAATCCCACTCCCGCGAATCGAAAGCCGCCGGCCCTTCCTGTGACAGAAGGACCGGGGCGGCTGTCAAGAGTGCCAGGAGCAGCAGGACGCCTTTTCTCATGCTATTTGAAGAGCAACTGGGCGATGTGGGTGAGGTAATCGCGGCAGTTCATCCAGGTGTGGCCTCCGTCGGGGGTGTAGAAGGTGTGCTTCACCCCGTTGGCGGTCAGGAAGGCGTCCAGCCCGCGGGACGGATCGATCAGGAAATCGGACGTGCCCGTGCCGAGCCAGATGAGCTTGTAGTTCTTGTTCAGCGTGTTCACGGGGACGTAGGTGCCGTTCTGGAAGTTGGTCTCGTACTCGTTGCCGAAGATGGCCGGCGCCATGGCGCAGACCCACGCGAACTCCTTCGGATGGCCCAGGCCGGTGGCGAGCGCCTGCCGTCCGCCGAGCGAGAAGCCGGCCACGGCGCGGTCGCGCGCGGAGGTCTTGACCTTGTAGTTGGCCTCGATGAAGGGCTTGACATCATTGATGATCTCGGCGGCCACGCGGTCGGTGTCCATGGAGTCATAGTGGTCGGCGAGGCCCTGGCGCATCATCTCGATGTACGGATTGGCGTAAGGCATCACGATGATCATGCGCTTGGCGAGACCCTGCGCGATGAGGTTGTCCATGATGTTGTTGACGTGGCCCACCTTGAACCAGGTCTCATACGTGTCCGTCATGCCGTGGATGAGGTAGAGGACCGGGAGCTTCTCGTTGCCGTTCGGATTGTATCCGGCCGGGGTGTAGACGGTCAGCGGACGGTCGATGCCGCAGGTGTTGGAATGGTAGAAACGGTAGGAGACCTTGCCGTGCGGCACGTCCTGGATGTCCTGGATGGACGGCTCCGGGCCGCGCACGTCGGCGAGCGAATACTTGAATCCCTCGTTGGGGAAGATGAACATGTTGTTGGGGTCGGCGATCTTGGTCCCGTCGATCACGAAGGCGTACGGGTAGATGTCCGGCTTGCCCGGCGTCACGGTGATGCTCCAGACGCCGTTCTCGCCCTTGACCATGGGCAGGGCCTGCGGGAACATCTGGCAGTCGAGCTCGACGACCTTGGCGTTCGGCGCCTGGCAGCGGAAGGTCACGGAGCCGTCGGCGTGGTAGTCCGGCGACACGACGCCGGCGGGGAACAGGCGCGCCATGACCTGCGGGGTGAGGCGCTGGCCTTCGCCGGCCTGCGGCTGGGCCTGGGAGAACAGCGGGGCGAATACAAGGGCCGCCGCAAAGAGAATTCTATATGCTTTCATATCTCGTCGTCTTATTCTTGGAACAGGAGGGGAAGGGACTCGTCGAGCCAGTACTTGGCGTTCATCCAGGTGTGGCCGAACTTGTCGTCGGTGAACACCTTGACGTTGTTGATGCCTTTGCTGTCAAGGAAATCCATGTATTCCTTGGCGTTGCCGTAGAGGAAGTCGTCCGTGCCTACGCCGAGCCAGAAGAGGTGGAGCTGCTTGTTGAGCGCCTCGGCGTCGTCGTACACGTTCGGCAGGTCCATGCTCGTGAAGGAGCTGTAGGAGCACAGCCAGGAGAACTTGCCCAGGTGGGTCAGGCCGATGGAGAGGGCCTGGTTGCCGCCGCGGGAGAAGCCGCCGATGGCGCGGTGGTCGCGGTCGTTGATGGTGCGGTAGTTCTTCTCCACGAAGGGCAGCAGGTCATGCATGACGTCGCGGGTGAAGGAGTGGCCGTTGAGGTTGCCCTCGCCCGGCTTGAAGTACTTGGACGGGTTGCCGTACGGCAGGACGATGATCATCTCCTTGGCCTTGCCTGCGGCGATGAGGTTGTCGAGGATGAGGTTCATCCGGCCGACCTTGAAGTAAACCTCCTCGGTGTCGGTGGTGCCGCTGATGAGGTAGAAGACAGGATACTTCTTATTCTTGTTCTTGTCGTACATCGGCGGGGTGTAGACGATGGCGTTGCCCCAGGTGTTCAGCGTGTTGGACCAGTAGTTGACATAGTCCACGCTGCCGTGCGGCACGTCCTTGAGGGCGTGGAGCAGGGGCTCGCCCGTGCCGCGCACGTCCACGAGGCTGTTCTTGAAGGTCTCGTTGGGGAACCACTCGGGGTTCTGCGGGTCCATGACCTGCACGCCGTCCACGTCGAAGCTGTACGGGTACATGTCCGGGGCCACGGGGCCGAGGGTGACGGTCCAGACGCCGTTGGCGCCCTTGGTCATCTCCTGCGTGCCGGCGAACTGGGTGTTCACCTTGACGGACTTGGCGTTGGGATCGCGGTAGTTGAAGGTGATGGTGTTGTCCGGGTTGACGACCGGGGAGGAAACGCCGCCGCCCATCTGCGGAGCGCCCATGGCGCCGCCCATCATGCCGGGCCAGCCGCCGCGGCGGGCCTGCCGGCGAATTTCGACGATGATCTTGCCGGTCTCGGGACCGCGCACGACCTTCATCCACATTTCGGCCTCGACGTTCGTGCCGTGGCCCATCTCGGTGAGCTTGGCCTCGATGCCCGGCTCGCCTTCGCCGATGAGGTCGGCCTCGGTCAGTTCACCTGCCCAGAGGACGGGACCGAAGGTGTGGTTGAGCGTCCAGAAGCCCGGATCGATGCCGTCGAAGACGTACTCGTCGACACCTTCCTTGACCATGGCGCGCTTGCTCTGGTCGTTGCCGCCGTAGTTGAAGGCGGGACGGCCGGCGACGCGCTTGTTGAGCTCGAGCTCACCGCCGGTGCCGTTCACTTCCTCGCTTCTCGGATAGAAGTAATCCAGGCCGGAGTCGAAGGACTCGACCTCGAAGAAGTACTCGGACGCCGTGTTGAGGCTGTGCATCTTGAAGGAGTTCTGGTCGTAGACGATGTAGCTGTTGTAGAGCTTGTTCGGCTCGATGCCGTAGCGGATGATGTAGCCGTCGGCGCCCGGCACGGGATCCCAAAGGAGCTCGGCCTCGCGGCGGTCACGCTGGTTGCGGACCACCTTGACGCCCGCCACCTTGACGGAACCGGCGGAGTACGGGTTGCCGAAGATGCGGAGGTCCTTGATGCTGAACTTGGCGCCGTCGTGGCACTCCCGGGCGTTGACGACCTTGATGTAGCGGGCCTGGGCCGGGGTCTTCAGCTGGGTGTAGTCGTGGTGGAAGTCGAGCTTGTTGGCGCTCTTGTCGATGATCTTCGTCCAGTTCTTGCCATCCACGGAAGCCTCCACGGTGAAGCACTGGTAGAACTCGGGATTGGCGGGAGCCTGCATGGCGCCGGGGGCGCCGAAACCGCCGCGGGCGGCCTGCGCCGCGCCGATGTGGTCGAAGTTGCACTGGATGGCGTAGATGTCGGCCACCTTGCCGAGGTCGACCTGGAACCATTCACCGGCATTGCCGGTCTCGGCGGCCCAGTTGGTCATGAAGTCCTCGTCCACGGCGTTCTCGGGAACGTAGTTCTCGAAGGTGGAGGAGACGGTGACCTTCTTCTGGTGCGAGAGGAGCTTCCAGCCGGTCCAGTTGTGGTCGACCGCGTCGGTGCGGGTGCCCGGCCAGTACTGCGGGTAGTCGCCGAATTCGACGTTGGAGTGCATGACGCCGTCCTCGTCGACGGCCGTCGGGAAGATGGCGAGCTCGGAGCCGCGGCCTGCGCCGCCGTAGCTGGACGGGATCATGCAGATGGTCCAGAGCTGGCCGTTCTTGTCATGGAAGGTGCTGCCGTGGCCGGCGCCCACCGCGAAGCCCGTGGTCTTGAAGGTCAGCGGGTTGTGCGGGGAGTACGTGAAGGGGCCCATCGGGCTGTCGGACACGTACACGCCGTGCGAGTAGGAGAGGAACTCCAGGCCGATGGCGGCGTACTGGAGGTAGTATTTGCCGTTGTGCTTGGTCATCCACGGGCCTTCGATCCAGGGATATTCCTCCTCGAAGTAGTCGCGGCGGCCGTTGAAGATGGAGTAGATCACATCGTCGCGGGTGCGCTTCTCGAAGCCGTGGTTGCGGTAGTCGCTGAAGAAGAGGACCTCCGGACCGGCGATCTCCTTGAAGGTGGTCTTGTCCAGCTCGACGACCTTGAAGGGCATCAGCTGGGACCAGCCGTAGTAGAGGTAGAGGTGGCCGTCATCGTAGAACATGTTGGCATCGCCGTAGCGGTCGGAATCGAAGGTTCCGACCTGCTCCCAGGTGCCTGCCTTGGGGTCGATGGCCTTGTAGACGTTCTTGTTGTTCATGGAGCATCCGTAGAGGCTGCCGTCCATCTCCACGACGGAGACCACGCCGCCCGGGTAGTTCGGGGCGTCGACGTAGGTCCAGTCCTTGAAGTCGGGAGAGTACCAGTAGCCTTTGCGGTGCGAGACGAAGAGGTAGTAGTTGTCCTCGTAGATCAGGACGACGGGCTCTCCGCCGCGGTAGGAACGCTCGCCGGGAACCACCAGATCGAGCGGGTTGCAGAATGTGGTCTTGTCCTGTCCGTGCAACGAAAGGGACAGGCACAGGGCGACGGCCGCCAGAACGGCGCGCGCGATGGTTTTGGTGTGCATATGCGGAATGGTTTTGGTTTTCCTAGTCTCAAAGGTACGCACACCCGCGCGCAAAAGCAATAGCCTTCGGCGCAAAAACTTTCGTTTTCCGTTCAGCGGAGAATTAGTTCAGGGCGTCGGGGTCGGTGTAGCGGATGGTGACGCCGTAGTCGCGGATGTAGCGGTTCAGGCCGTTGGCGTTCTCCGCCACGCCCTGGCGCTTGCCGGCGAGGAGCTCCTGCGACATCTTCTTCTCGTCCAGGACGCGCTGCAGCGTCTCCACGTTCGGGCCGCCGTAGTGGCCCGGGAAGAGCTTCTCGATGCCGTTCTTCTGCATGTAATCGGCCGTGCGGGTGCAGGTCTCGATCAGGGTGCTGAAGGACGGGACGAAGAGCAGCAGGTTCGTGGAGCCGAAGGCGTCGCCGCTGAAGCCGTAGTGGCGCTCCTTGTCGAAGAAGGTGATGGAACCGGAGGTGTGGCCCGGGGTGTGGAGCACCTTAATTTCACGGCCGCCGAGGTCGATGACATCGCCGTCATTCAGCTCGTGGATTTCGCCCTGGTAGCCTTCGCCGTTGCGCGCAATCATCGGAATGTCAGCCGGATGGATCCAGACCTCCGGGAAGCAGACGATGCCGCCCACATGGTCGCCGTGGCCGTGCGTGAGGGCCACCATGACCGGCTTGTCGGTCAGCGCGGCCACGGCCTGGTCGAGGTGCGGCATATAGGCGCCCGCGTCGATCAGCAGGGCCTTTTCCTCACCTTCCACGAGGTACACGGATTCATTATAGACTTGGTAGCCGTTGCCCTCCCAGGTGTGCTCGTCGATCTGGCGGAAGACCACGTCGGCGTCGCGGTAGGCGAACTTCTCGCTGTAGCGCTGGCGGAACTGCTCCGCCTGCTCGGCGCTCCAGGTGATGATGGCGTCGCCGTGGCGGAAATAGGTCTCCAGGCCCGGCCGGCCAAGGTTCGAGGGCTCGGTGGCGGCGGTGCCGGACTCGATCTCGTCGCAGAGCGCCTTCATGTCGCGCAGGTACTGCATGCCGAGTTCCGTCCCCTTGGGGAGGTTCAGCCAGTCCTTCTGCCAGTAATGCCCCCCGTAGATCTTTAGGCGTTTCTCGTTCACGCCGCGCTCCTCGAGCGTCCGGATCAGGTACGGCACGCCGGAGACGTACTGGTTGAACGCGTTCGCGTTAAATAGCCACACGCCGTGGCCGGACCCCACGGCGTCGCCGCTGAAGAGCAGGTCGCGCCCCTGCAGGAGGTACACCATCGACCCGTCCGTGTGGCCGGGCACGCCGATGGCCTCCAGCTTCAGGCCGCCGAGGTCGAAGATCTCGCCCTCGTCGAAGAAGCGGGTCCGCTCCTCGGGGAAGCGGTCCGCCAGGCGGGCGAAGTCGATCTGCGGCAGGGCGAACTGCACGCCCGGGTCATTGACGAAAGCGGGCAGCATGCCCGTGTGGTCGCCGTGGTTGTGGGTGAAGGTAATCGTCAGCGGCATGCCGCCGGCACGCTCCCAGACGATGTCGCGCAGCGACTCCGCGGCATTATCCGCCCAGGTAATGGGGTTGGACAGGTCCAGCAGCAGGGCTTCGTTCTTGCCCACGAACAGGTAAATATCCGAACAGTTGTTGAAATGGGTCTTGCTCCCCTCCGCGTCGAAAGACTCTCCGGCGGGGTTCTCGCTGTTGTAATCCTGGATGTGGTAGACGTTCTTCTCGATGATGGACACGGTGTACGGTCCAACCTCCACATCCTTGGGGGCGGCACAGGCGGCCAGCAGGGCCAGCGCGAAGGCCGGCAGGAGCGGTTTCAGTTGCATGCGGAAAATGGTTAGTTGTTTGTGTACCAAATATAAAAACATACTCGCGTAAAAACAAACTTTGTCCTCAAAAATGCCTGGTTTTGAGGACAAAAGGTAGAAAAACCGGGTTCTGTCCTCAAATAAAGGCTCATTTGAGGATTTGTTTCTTTGAAGGGGGACTAGAACTGATAGTAGATAAATGGCTGGATGTCGCCGCTGCGGAGCTGGATGACCAGCTGGACGGCGAGCAGAAAGACCACAAAGATGACCACCCAGGGCAGGCGCTTGAAGCCTGCCCTGAGTGCGTTATAGGCGCGGGGCGGGATGAGCAGCCCCGCCGCCGCGACGGCCAGCACGCAGCACCAGAGCTTGCGCGCCGCCCAGAAAGGTGCGGCATAGGCCAGGTCGAACTCCGTGAAGATGCGGCGGAAGATCTCGCCGACATCCTGCAGGCTCCCGGCGCGGAAAAACACCCAACACGCCATCACGAAAGCCATCGTCAGCAGCCAGGAAAGGGCCTTGACGGGCCAGGAGTCAGGAATTCTCTTCAGCCAGCCCCGGCAGAGCTTGTGCACCGCGAGGCCCGCGCCGTGCAGCGCGCCCCAGAGCACGAACATCCAGGTGGAGCCGTGCCAGAGGCCGGCCACGACCATGGTCAGGAAATTGTTGAGCAGCGTGCGCGCCTGCCCCTTGCGGTTGCCGCCGAGCGGGATGTAAACATAGTCCCGGAACCAGGTGGAGAGCGAAATGTGCCAGCGGCGCCAGAACTCCGTGAGGTTCAGCGAGCGGTAGGGGAAGAGGAAGTTGTCGTCCAGGCGGAAGCCCATCAGGGCGGCGATGCCGATGGAGAGGTCGCTGTAGCCGGAGAAATCCAGGTAGATCTGCATCGTGTAGCCCAGCACCGCCATCAGCAGCTCGTAGCCGGAATAGGCGACGGGGGAGTCGAACGCCAGGTTGTTGTAGACGGCCAGGTAGTCGGCCAGCACGCCCTTCTTCAGCAGGCCGCAGATGACCAGCCAGAAGCCCAGGCGCAGCTCGCGGCGCGTGGCGGGCCGGGCGCGGCGGATCTGCGGCAGGAAGCGCCCGGCGCGCGTGATCGGGCCCGCGAGCAGCAGCGGGAAAAACGACAGGTAGAAGCAGAACTCCAGGAAGTCCGGCCGCCCGTCATACGTACCCCGATACACGTCCACCGAATAACTGATCGCCTGAAAAGTATAAAACGAAATACCGATCGGCAATACAATCTCGCCAATCGCCAAATTGCTACCTGTCAGCGAATTCCATATCCCCGCAAAGAATCCCGCATACTTGAAATACACCAGCGCCCCCAGGTCCAGCAGCACAATCAGCGCCAGCAGCCATTTCCGACCAGCCCCGCGGGTGCTTTCCTGCGGCCCGGTGTGCCTGCGCCTCGGCTTCCATCCTCGCTTTCCGCTTTCGCGGAAACCGGATTCGGCGCCACGAATCCTGCTGCGGCTGAGCCTTCGGCGACAGGCAACACCGGCGCCGCTGCTGGTTTCAGCACCCGCTGGCTGGCGCAATAATTCCGTGAGGAAGTAGTTGACGGCGGCCGTTGCAGGCAGGAGGAGCATCAGCCAGCCGTTGGCCTGCCAGAAAAAGAACAGGTCGAAGGCGAGCACCCAGAGAAGCATGGCCGTGCGCGACCATTTCCTGACGAAAATATAGATCAGGAAAAACGCGCAGAACGCTGCCCAGAAGCTGATACTCAGGAAATTCATGCCGCGTCAATCTTCGGGAGGCATGAGGAGGGTTACACCGTGGGTCTTGGGCGTATCCTCCGCCGGAATCTCCCAGCGGATGGGGTGCGCGCAAGAATCACGCAGCCAGGTCGAAACGGAGTCCGCCCACATATTATAAGAACTCAGCACCGGATGCGCCCCGTCCTTCGCGCGCTCGAACGTCAGCCGCAGGCTGGGATAATACCTTCGCTTGCCGCAAAGCCGCAGCAGGATATCGTTGATGCCCGTATCGGGCTTCCAGTTGGGCGGCCCGATCCAGATGAACGGCCGGTCGCCGATCTTGCTGATGATCTTCCCGACGGCCGCCTCCCGCTCGTCCAGATTCCTGACAAAGAGCTCGTTGGCGCCCATGCAGACGAAGATATAGGTCGGATCGAAGCGTCGGATGAAATAGTCGAGCGTATCGCACTGCGCCCAGTACTTCGACGAAGAACTGTACCAGATCACACACTCCATCGAATGGCCGTTGGCCACGGCGTACTGCGACAGCCGGTAGCGCAGCCCCTCCACCATGGAGTCGCCCAGGAAAAGGATGCGGTGCGCATTGGTGTCCGGCCACATGGGCTCCGGGATGGGCGCGGGCTCCGGAATAGGGGGAATGACGAGGGTGTCCGTGCGCGGCGCCCAGGCGCCCAGGTCGATGCGCCGCAGGCCCTTCTCCGGCTGCTGCGGCGGGCAGAAACGGGCGAAGGCCACGATGCAGAGCAGCGCGGCGGCGAGGACGGCAAAAGCGGACAGGGAATGTTTCATGCGCCGCTATTCCAGCACTTTGGCCTCCAGCGGCCAGCCCGTAATGGTGGAGACGTAGGGGAGGATGGCGTAGGCCTTCTTCAGCTGCCCCCGGTAGTTGGGATGATAGCTGGCCCCCAGCTCGCCGGCGCTGTCGTGCACCTTCCCGGTCAGCACCATGTAATTGACATTCTTCATCTTGTTCTGCAGCATGGCGGCCTTGATGTAGTCGAACATCAGGTCGCGCCCTTTCGGGACGATGCAGAGCACGGGATGCTCGGCGCCGTAATTGTCCTTGGCCTGCTTGATGAGGCGCAGGTAGTTGGCGACGAAGGCCTCGCGGGTGGGCTGTTTCTGGCCGGAGACGTCGTTCGTGGCGAGGTAAATCACCGTCAGGGCGGGCTTGGCGCCATATTTCCCCGCCGACCAGGCGGGCTGCTTCTGCTCGTCGAAGGTCTGCAGGTAGCGGTCGGGCATGTACCAGCCGGAGAACTTGTCGCCATAGTTGCGCGCGACGCCCATCCCGGAGTGCGCGATGAGCCAGTAGTCCGCGTCGAAGAAGCGGGCGATGATGGCGGCGTAGGTGAGGTTGCAGTCCTCCGTCTCGGGGGTGAAGGGGTCCGTGGCCTTGTGGCTCAGCGTGCCGTAGCCGCAGGTGTAGGAGTCTCCGACGAATTCGATCACGCGCTCCCGCAGGGGGCGGGCCTGCCCGAGGTCCTCGGCGATGAAGGCGTGGAAAGTCGCGCAGCCCTGCTCGCCCTCGGTGCGCTTCTGGATGTAAGCCGTGTGGAAGTCCGCGCGGTCCGTCTTGATGACGGTCACCGTCGTGTCGCGGCTCTGCAGGCAGAAGGTGCTGTGCGGCTCCGCGGACATCCCGTCCAGCCATACATTATAATAATCCTTGCCGCTGTCGGAAGCGCGCAGGCGGAGCTCGTCGCCGTAGAATTGGACGATGGCGTAAACGCCGCTCCAGTCGAAAGATACGTCGCCGCCCTGCACGGCCGTGCGGCCGACCCAGGTGATGCGCGCATCGGAAGCGGGGAACTCCTCGGCGCCGGCGCGGCAGGCGGACGCAGCGGCCAGGAGGAGGCATGCAAGAATGAATTTTCCCTTCATAACGTTTGCGAAGATACGAAAAAACGATATATTTGAGGATAGTTCAAAGTGCCTTTTATGGAAAAACTCATCGAGTGTGTCCCCAATTACAGCGAGGGCCGCGACCGCTCGGTCATCGACGCGATCGCGGGCGCCATCGCGTCCGTGGAGGGCGTCCGCGTGCTCCACGTGGACCTGGGCCAGGCCGCGAACCGCACGGTCATCACCTTCGTCGGTGCGCCGGAGGCGGTAGTCGAGGCGGCGTTCCGCGGCAGCGCCATGGCGCAGGAGCGCATCGACATGCGCCGCCACCACGGCGAGCACCCGCGCATCGGCGCCACCGACGTCCTCCCGCTCGTCCCCGTGAGCGGGGTGAGCCTGGAGGAATGCGCCACGCTCGCGCGCGGGCTCGCGAAAAGGATGTATGAGGAGCTGGGCATCCCGTGCTACTGCTACGAAGCCGCCGCGTTCGCGCCCGAGCGGCGCAACCTCGCGGTCTGCCGGGCGGGGGAGTACGAGTCCCTCCCGGAGAAGATGGCGGACCCGGCGCGCCGCCCCGATTTCTGCGGCGCCTGGGACGAGCGTGCCGCCCGCAGCGGCGCCTCGGTCGTCGGCGCCCGCAATTTCCTGATCGCCGTCAACTTCAACCTGGATACGAAAGACGCCGCCGCGGCCACGGAAGTGGCCAAGGACGTGCGGGAAAAAGGCCGGAAGCTGCCGGACGGCAGCTGGCAGCGCGGCCCCCTGAAGGGCTGCAAGGCCATCGGCTGGTACATCGAAGAATACGGCATCGCGCAGGTGTCCATGAACGTCACGGACATCGCCGCCACGCCCCTGCACGTCGCGTACGAGACCGTCGCCCGCGCGGCCGCCGCGCGCGGCCTGCGCGTCACGGGCACGGAGATCATCGGCCTCGTGCCCCGGCAGGTCCTGCTGGACGCGGGTCGCCATTTCCTGAAAGGGAGGGATGCGGGGGAGGAAGAACTGGTGCAGGCCGCCATCCGCGGGATGTCGCTGGACGACCTCTGCCCCTTCGATCCGAAACGGAAAGTGATCGAGTACCAGTTATAAAAAAATGAAGGGTCGCGCTGTCACAGTGCGGCCCTTCCCCCATCAGTATATTTACTAACTAACTATAAATATAAGGAAATTGTATTGTGTTGCTTTTTCCTATTGCAAAGGTAGGCAAACTATTCTTGCTAGCAGGACAACATTCCGTCAAACTAGGATAAATTACCTTCAACCCGACATGTTTCATGGCTTGGGACATTCCCTGTACCGAAATAATAAGTACTTTTGCGCTGTCGAATGAACCAAACCATGAAGAGACTGCTTCTGTCGTTTAACCTGATCTTGATCGCCGTGCTGGCCCATGCGGCCGGCAGCGGCTATTCCTTCAATCATTACCTGACCCGGGACGGTCTGCCCAGCAATACCATATACTGCACCATGCAGGACCGCAACGGTTTCATCTGGATCGGCACGGACGACGGCATCTGCGTGTACGACGGATACCGCTTCACCTACCTGGGCGGACAGGACCCCGAGAGCCTGATGCGGGGCATGTCCACGGCCATGTGCGTGGACGCGGACGGCCTGGTGTGGTTCTCCACCGTGGGCGGCAGCGGATACTATAATCCCGAGACTGACGAGACGGTCAACGTCGGCATCCACGAGCGGGTCCCGGCTACGACCATCGTGGTGGATGCGGACGGCTGCGCCTGGTTCCAGTTCCAGACACTCTATAAATATAATAAGAGTACGGACATGCTGTACCACTATCCGGAGGAGGAATTTTTCCGGGCAGCGTCCCTGACGGTCGACTCTTACGGCTCCCCCTGGTGCACGTCGTCCGAAGGGGAACTGTATCGCTACGAGAGCCGCGCGGACCGTTTCCGCAAGGAGCGGCCCGGTGGCATCCGCTCGGTGAAGGGCCTTTCCAACGGGCGCCTGCTGGTTGTGGACGACGAAGAAAACGTCTGGCTGGTGGATCCGGAAAACTACAACCGGGAATGCATCTTCAACTGCAGCCAGAACGGCGGACGGAGTATCCTCTGCCTGCTGGAGCGCACGGTCGGCGAATACTGGGTCAGTACGGAAACCGGCATTTGGATTTACCTGGAAGGAGAAGGCCTGCAGGCGCATATCACCCGTTCCGAAACGGATCGCAAGACGCTCTCTTCCAGCTATATTACGAATATGTACGCGGACGTGGAGGGCAACGTCTGGGCCGGCACGAACTATCGCGGCCTGAATGTGTGGCTGAACAGCCACGACGCCTATACCCTTTATTATCCGGACGGTGGTGCGCAGTCCATGCAGGGCCGCATCGTCCGGGCCATCACGCCCGATGCGTCCGGCTTCATCTGGATGGGCACCGAAGACGGCGGGCTGAACCGCTTCGATCCCAAGACGGAAACGTTCGAGCGCCATGACCTGTCCGGTACGTACCATAACATCCAGGCCATCCTCGTGGATGGGGACGACCTGCTGGTCGCCACGTTCGGGAGCGGACTGCTCCGCTATAACCCGGCGCGGCGCAGCCTGGTGGCCCGCCAGCGGGTGGGGGACAACCGCCTGTCCAGCCTGCTCTGCACTTCCGACGGTACTTTGCTGGTCGGCGCGGGGAACGGCCTGTACCGACTGGTCCCCGAAACGGACCGATACGAGGCAGTGCCGGAAGTGGGTGACAACCTGGTGCAGTGCCTGGCCGAAGACAGCCTCGGCCGGATCTGGGTCGGAACGGAAGGTTCCGGCATCTTCCTCCTGGACGCCGAACTGGGCTTGCTCGATCACCTGGAGCCGGAACTGGATATTCCGGGCTCCGGCCGCATCACCTCTTTCTTTGAAGATGGTTGGAACCGCATGTGGGTGACGACCGGCGGCGCCGGCATCCTGATGACCTACGTGCAGTCGGACGACAGTATCCGTTTCCAGACCTTTACCCGTGCGGAAGGCCTCCCTTCGAACAATACCTGTTCCGTGATGGAGGACAATGCCGGCATGCTGTGGGTGTCCACCAACAAGGGCCTGTTCATGATGCATCCGGACAACTTCCAGCTCACGACCTTCTTCGGCGACTCGCAGATGGTCGGGAACCAGTATTCCTACGGGGCCTCCTACCTTTCCCCCGAAGGGACCATCTACCTGGGCATGACGGACGGCGTCTTCGCCTTCGATCCGGAGGTCCTGACGGGCATGTACCGGAACCGGGAAGTTTATATTATAGATGTCAGCGCCTTTGTGGGCGACCGGGTGACCCGGCTTTCCAGCACCGGCTCCTCTGTCCATTATTCCGGGCAGATCCGGGTCAGCTACAAGGACGTGTCGTTGCTGAACATCGCTTTTGCGGCGCCGAACTTCTCCAACGTGCTGGCGACCCGGTACGAGACCTCCCTGGTCTCGAAGGACGCGGACATCCGTGCGGTGTCCACCCAGAACGTCGTCCAGTATGCGAATATCGGCTACGGGAAGCATGTCTTCACCGTGAGTATCTACGGCAGCGACGATCCGGCTTCCACGAAGAGCCTGGAGATTTACGTGACGCCGCCTTTCTCGAAGAGCATCGCTGCCAAGATCCTTTGGGGCCTGCTGTTCGTGTCCGTCTGGTTCCTGGTCATGTATGCCACCCGCCGCGTGCGCAAGGCCAAGCGCGACCGGCAGCTCGAAGCGCTCGAGCAGCTGAAGCAGCGCGAGCTGTACGAGTCCAAGAACAGCTTCTTCACGAACATCACGCACGAGATCCGCACGCCGCTGACGCTGATCAAGATGCCGCTCGACAAGATCATCCGCCTGAAGGAATATTCGCCGGAGGCGGAGAAAGATATGCTGGTCATCCAGGCCAACACCAACCGACTGCTGGCGCTGACCAACCAGCTCCTCGATATGAAGAAGCTGGAGAACGGCGACGAGAAGCTCGAATTCACGCGCCAGAACATCTGCGACACCGTCCGCAAGACCTGCGAGCGCTTCGCGCCGATGGCGGTGGAGCAGGAGGTGCACCTGACGGTCCATGTGCCGGACGAGGTGATCGACATGCAGTATGCCGTCGACAGCGTGGAGAAGATCATCAGCAATCTGCTCTCCAACGCGATGAAATACGGCCAGGGCCTGATCGACCTGTACCTGGAGCACCCGGATGAGAAGAAGGTGATCGTGCGGGTGGACAGCAACGGCTGGCCCATCCCGGAGGCCGAGCGCGAGAAGATTTTCGAGAAATTCTACCAGGGCGGCAAGGGCACCGGCCTCGGCCTGCCGCTGGCCCGCACGCTCGCGGAGCTGCACGGCGGCCGCCTGTACCTGGACACGGCGCGCACGGACCGCAATTCCTTCGTGCTGGAGCTGCCTGTCGACCACCCGGAGCAGGTGGAAGTGATGCCTTCCGTCCAGGCGGAGGAAGCCAAGGAGTTCTCCGAATACGACAGCACGCGCTCCTCGCTGCTGATCGTGGAGGACAACCAGGAATTCCGCCTCTACCTGGCCGGCGAATTCAACGAAGAATACAACGTGTTCCTGGCCGCGAACGGCAAGATGGCCCTCGAGGTGCTCCAGACCCAGAAGATCGACCTGGTGATCAGCGACATCATGATGCCGGTGATGGACGGTTGCGAACTCTGCAACGAGATCAAGTCCAACCCCGAATACAGCCATATCCCGGTGCTGCTGCTGACCGCCGCCGTGGGCACGGAAACCCGCATCGAGACCCTTCAGGTGGGTGCCGACGGCTACATCGAGAAGCCTTTCCCGATCGAGCTGCTCCGCGCCAACATCACCAACCTCTTCAAGAACAAGGAGATCGCGTACCGCCAGTTCACTTCCTCGCCGCTGTCGCACTTCAGCAGCGCCGCCAGCAAAGTGGACGAGGCCTTCATGGACCGGCTGCACAAGATCATCCAGGACAACATGGCCGACAACAACCTCGGTCTGGACGAGCTGGCCTCGCAGATGAACACGAGCAACTCGACGCTCTACCGCAAGGTGAAGGCGAATACGGGCATGAACGTCAACGAGTACGTCCGCCTCTGCCGCCTCAAGCGCGCCGCGGAGCTGCTCGCCACGCAGCAGTATCGTATCAACGAGGTGGCTGACATGCTCGGATTCTCGTCGTCGTCCTACTTCGCGGCGAGCTTCCAGAAGCAGTTCAACATCTCACCGTCCGCGTTCGTGAAGAACTTGAAACGGTAAATATTTTTTGATATGCGGAGGAAATAAACTACCTTCGCGACCGATATCTCTTCAGGGCAGGGTGAAATTCCCTACTGGCGGTAAAGTCCGCGACTCCCCGAGAGGGGACTGAGCCGGTGAAACTCCGACACCAACGGTATAGTCCGGATGGAAGACGGGATAAGTATGGTTAGAATTCTCAACACCTGGTCGGACGCCGACCGGGCATACATGCAGGAGGCGATCGCCCTTGCAGAACGCGGGCGCGGACACACGGCGCCCAACCCCATGGTAGGATGCGTCCTCGTGAAGGACGGCCGGACCATCGGACGCGGTTATCACCATCGATACGGAGACCTTCACGCGGAGCGCGACGCGCTGGCCGCGTGCACGGAGGACCCGGCGGGCGCGACGATGTACGTCACGCTCGAGCCCTGCTGCCACCACGGCAAGCAACCGCCGTGCACGGACGCGATCCTCGCGGCCGGGATCACCCGCGTGGTGGTGGGTGCGACCGATCCCAACCCGCTGGTAGGCGGGCGGGGGATCGCGCTGCTGCGCGCGGGCGGCGTGGCCGTCGAGGCCGGCCTGCTGGAGGCGGAGATCCGCGAGCAGAACCGCATTTTCCTGAAATACATCACGCAGAAGCGCCCCTGGGTCAGCCTCAAGGTGGCGATGACCCTGGACGGGAAAATCGCCACCGCGGATGGCGACGCCCGCTGGGTGACGTCCGCGCCCGCGCGCGAATTCGTGCAGCGGCTGCGCGGGCAGCGCAGCGGCATCTGCGTCGGCGCCGGGACCGTCCGGCTCGACGATCCGATGCTGAACTGCCGCGCGGCGGGGTACAAGGACCCTGTCCGCATCCTGCCCGACAGCGCGGCCGCGCTCGCGCCGGAGAGCCGGATCGCGCGGAGCGCCGGCGAAATCCGAACCATCGTCGCGCACACCGACGCGGCGCCGGCCGGGCGGCTGGAGCGGCTGCGCGCCTGCGGCGCCGAGCTCCTGCCGTGCGCCGCCCGCGACGGCCGCGTGGACCTGCCGGACATGCTCGCGCGCCTCGGCGCGCTGGGCATCGACTCCCTCCTCCTGGAGGGCGGCGAAGCGCTCAACGGGAGCTTCGTCGCGCAGGGGCTTGTCGACGAATACTACTTTTTTATTGCGCCCAAGATTCTGGGCGGGCAGGATGCCAAAACCGCCGTCGGCGGCCCCGGCTTTGCGAAAATGGCGGACGCGCAGGCGCTCGACATCCGCTCCGTAGAGCAGATCGGTCCCGACCTGCTGGTCCACGCCTATCCCAAGAAATGACCTTATGTTTACCGGAATCATAGAAGAAATCGGCACGGTCCGTGCCATTACCTCCCGGGCCGCCGGCACCGCGCTGCGCATCGCCGCGCGCACGGTGACGGAGGGGACGCGCGTCGGCGACAGCATCGCCGTGAACGGCGTCTGCCTGACGGTCACGGCCTGCGGCGGCGGGGAGTTCACGGCGGACGTGATGCCCGAGACCGTGCGCCTCACCAGCCTCGCCCGGCTGCGGCCGGGGGCGCGCGTCAATCTCGAGCGCGCCATGTCGCCCGCCGGGCGGCTGGGCGGACACATCGTCTCCGGCCACGTGGACGCCTGCGGGCGGGTCGTGGCCGTGGAGACGGACGGCATTGCCCGGCGCGTGCGCGTCGCGCTCGAGCCGGGGCTGCTTAAATACATTGCCCGAAAGGGCTCCGTGACCCTGGACGGCGTCAGCCTCACGGTCGTCGCCGTGGACGCGCGCTCGTTCGCGGTCTCGCTCATTCCCCAGACGCGCGCCGCCACGACCCTCGGCGCGCTCGCGCCCGGCAGCCCCGTGAACGTGGAGGTGGACCTGCTCGCGCGCTACGCCGAGCGCCTGCTCGCCGCGCAAACTCCTCAGCATGAAACGAACGGCCTCTCCCTGGAGTGGCTCGCAGAAAATGGATTTTAATATGAACGACAATACTTTATCAACGATTGAAGAGGCGCTCGAAGAGCTGCGGCAGGGCCACCTCATCGTCGTCATCGACGACCCCGAGCGGGAGAACGAAGGCGACCTGATCTGCGCCGCGCGCTACGCGACGCCCGACAATGTCAATTTTATGGCCACCCACGGCAAAGGCCTGATCTGTATGCCGATGAGCGAGGTCTATACCTCGCGATTGGACCTCAATCCGATGGTTACCTATAATACTGACAACCATCATACGGCCTTCACCGTGTCCATCGACCACGTGTCCACGACCACGGGCATTTCGGCCGTGGAGCGCTCCGTGACGGCGCTCAAGTGCATCGCGCCGGACGCGACGCCCGCCGACTTCCGCCGCCCGGGCCACATGTTCCCGCTCAAGGCGCGCCGCGGCGGCGTGCTCATCCGCGCGGGGCACACGGAGGCCACGGTGGACCTGATGCGCCTGGCGGGCCTGGAGGAGTGCGGCCTCTGCTGCGAGATCATGCGCGAGGACGGCACGATGATGCGCACGCCGGAGCTGGTCGGCTTCGCGCGGGAGCACGGCCTGAAGGTCGTCTCCATCGCCGACCTGATCCGCTACCGCCGCGCGCACGAGAAGACCATCGAGTGCGTGACGGTGGCTGATTTGCCGACGAAGTACGGCCATTTCAAGGCCTACGGCTACGAGAGCAAGATCACGGGCGAGCACCACATCGCCCTCGTCAAGGGCGACGTGACCACGCCCGAGCCGGTCCTCTGCCGGGTGCACTCCGAGTGCCTGACCGGCGACGTGTTCGGCTCGCTGCGCTGCGACTGCGGCGAGCAGCTCGAAGAGGCGCTGCGCCGCATCGAGCAGACCGGGCGCGGCATCCTGCTCTACCTCCGGCAGGAGGGGCGCGGCATCGGCCTGATCAACAAGCTCCGCGCCTACCGGCTGCAGGAGCAGGGGATGGATACGGTCGAGGCGAACCTCGCCCTGGGCTTCGCGCCCGACCTGCGCGAGTACGGCACGGGCGCGGCCATCCTGGCCGACCTCGGTGCCCGGCAGCTGATCCTGATGACCAATAATCCCGAGAAGATCAGCGGCCTGGACGGCTTCGGCATCGAGATCGTCGGCCGGGAGCCGATCGAAATCCGCAGCAACCCGGTCAACGACCGCTACCTGCGCACCAAATGCAGCAAGATGGGGCACCTGCTCCACCTCGACGAAAGAAACAATTAAATTTTAAAAGATATGAAAACCATTGAAGGAAAGCTCATTGCATCTAAAATGAAGATCGGCGTCGTCGCCTCCCGTTTCAACGAATTCATCACGGGCAAGCTGCTCGGCGGCGCGGAAGACGCGTTCGTGCGCCACGGTGGCAACGCCGACGACCTGACCGTTGCCTGGGTCCCGGGCGCTTTCGAGATCCCGCTCGTCGCCCAGAAGATGGCTCAGTCCGGCCAGTACGACGCCGTGGTGTGCCTCGGCGCCGTGATCCGCGGCAACACCCCGCACTTCGACATGGTCGCGAACGAGTCCGTCAAGGGCATCGCCCAGGCCGGCCTGCAGAGCGGCATCCCCGTCATCTACGGCGTGCTGACCACCGACTCCATCGAGCAGGCCGTCGAGCGCGCCGGCACCAAGGCCGGCAACAAGGGCTTCGACGCCATGACCTCCGCCATCGAGATGGTCGACCTGACCCGGCAGCTTTAGGCCGCTTTCTTAATATAGGCAAAGGCCGGATAGGCCCTGAAGATGTCCTTGACGGATGCGTTGAACCAGGCTTCCAGTTGGGGACATCCGGGGCAGTTATTAACGTGATATTTGGCTGAGAGCTTGAAGGGCTCGATCAGCTCGAATTCCACAAAGTCAGGCAGGTTGATCCGCTCGCTCGAGATCCTGAGCTCGAGCTTCATTTCCGTATCGTCGCCGGCGAGAATGTCCAGGACCATGTTCCCGGTGCCGCTGGTCGTGACCTTGCAGATATCGTGTCCCATCTCCTGGAAATAGTAGGTTTTGAAGGGCTTGAAGAAGGGTGTCACGTCCTCGAGGACCCAAAGCTTGCCGATTTTCTTGGAGAGGGACAGGGTGTAGTTGGTGGTTTTGCTCATAAGTCTGTTTTTTTGGTTTGCAAGAATAAAGACGGGATCGAAGACGGAATCTATCAGCAAAGATAATTTTTCTTTTCAAGATTTTTCGATGATAGATTATGTGTGCGTTTTCCGTCTTTCTATGCGTATGGAACAAAACGAATTAACCCTTTTTGCCCGGGAAGCGCTGATGAACGCGTTGGACACGGCAGAACTCAAGAAAATCTTTCACGGCGAGGACTTTGAGCGTGCGCACCTGGCCGGCCACATTCTGAAATACCGGGCCGCCAGGAGGCGGAAGCAGGCTTCCTCCCATCGTCTGAATTATCCCATCGAGGAGGTGCTGGATGATTATATCAACCGGCGCAAGGGCAAGTTGCTGGAGGCCAAGCGGCAGCTTCGCAAGCGCTTCGACGGGCTGGATCATGCGATGCAGACGCGGGTGATGCTGGCGTTCATGGAGCACGGCTGTGCACCGGAACGGGACTTTATCAGCGAGAAGTTGCTCGGCGAGGACTTCTGGGTGGATGATTTCATCCCGCTTGTCCAGCAGTGGTGGGAAGCGTCGCGCGACTTTGGGATGGCCCGCGTGGTGGTCAAATACTGCCCCCGGGAGTATCTTATGAGCCATATTGACGAACTTCTTTTTGTCGACTATGCCACCTTCTGCATCCGGACCGGGTTCTTCCCGAACTCGGAACGCCTTACACCGTGGACCTACCTCTATGTTTTGAAGACCAGCGGCGGGCAGCTGGGCTTCCGGGAAGGGGAGAGGTTGGTTTTCAAGTGCATCCGGCAGTATCTTTACGAGGAAACGCCCGACGAGCCGCCGTATTGCATCTACGGGATTCCCCATGTCCGCCAGATGATGGCCTATCTGGGGGAGATGGGGATGGAAGAGGACATCCGGGCCATCGACGCCTTCGAACTGCGGATGGCCAAGGTCGCGCCGCCCGCCTGGGGCCCCGCCGTGATCAAAGCCATCGAAGAAACGTTCCCGTTCTATCCGTATGTCCCCAAGCGGTTTGGTTTATCTCGTAGCCAGGATGATGATGCCGCAGATGCCGATGTAGGCATAGACTACGTAGCGGAAGATCTTGGCGGGGATTCGGTTGAAGACCTTGGCGCCGAGGTAGGTGCCTAAGAAGACTCCGGCGATGCCGGCGAGAAATCCTTTGCCGACCGTCGCGGTCAGGAAACCGTTGTGCGCCCGGAAGAAGGTCATGGCGAGGTTGCCCAGGCAGAAATACATCGAAATGACGGCCATGTAGCGGTCTTTGTCCGGTTCGGACGAGATGAAATACAGCACGGCCGGCGGGCCCTGCATGCCGAAGAATCCGCCCATCAGGCCGCTGAGCGTGCCGGTGATGATCTGTGCAGTCGGCGTCGGTTTGATGTGGATCTTCCCGCCCAGGAAGATGAAATAGAGGCTGACGACGATGAGGATGATGCCCAGCATCAGCGTGAGCGAATGCGTCTGCATCCTTGCGAGCACGTAGATGGCCCCGGCGGAGACGACGATAAAAGTGGCGAGAATCAGCCACAGGTGCTTCCAGTCGATCAGGTTCCACATCCGGATGCAGATGATGAGCGTCGTGGCGAAGGCCAGCAGGCCCGACAGGGTCGTCGCTTCGCCGTACGACGGCATCAGGAAGGGGAGTACCGTCATGATGAAGATCCCGAAGCCGAAGCCCGTCGTCCGTTCGACGAAACTGGCTCCGACCGCCAACAGCGCTATGAGCAGGTACTCGGTCATTTGGCTTTCTTCGGGACGAAGTTGACCAGGCCGACGCCGGTGAACACCAGGACGGAGGCCAGCACCTTCAGGAGCGTGAGATGGTCCAGGCCCATCGCCAGGGCAATCACCATGGCGATGACGGGCTGGACATAGGTGTACATGCACACCACGACCGGCCGCAGGCGCTTCTGCGCCACGGGAATCAGGAAATAGGAGATGAAGGTGGCGCCGACCACCACGTAGATGACTTGCCACATCACGTTCATCGGCACGGCCGCCAAGTCGGAGGCCCCGAACGCGCTGAAGGAGAAGGGGAGTGCCATCAGCGAGGAGAAGAGGAACATCCACTTCATGAAGGTGACGACGGAGTACTTTTGAATCAGCGGCTTAAAGACGCCCACGTACGTGGCGAAGCTCAGGGTGTTGACAATCATCCCGAGGATGCCCCAGATGGACGTGGAATCGGCGCCGGATCGGATGGAGACGCAGTTGAAGATCAGAATCAGCACACCGACGAGACTCAGGGCAATGCCCGTCACGCCGCTCCAGGTGATCCGCTCGTTAATGACAATAGCGGAGATGATGAGCGTCATGATAGGGCTCAGCGTGCTCATGATGGAGGCGTCGATGGCCGTGGCCTTTGTGATGGCGAAGAGGAAGGACAGTTGCGTCATGAAGAGCCCGAGGAAGGACGCGATGGCGACCTTCCACATGTCAGCTTTTGCAATCTGCTCCTTCGGCGCCGTGAAGAGCGACCAGATCCAGAACAGCGCCGTCGCTCCGAACGAGCGTAGGCAGAACAGCGCCATCGGCGTGATATTTCCGTCAATGGCTATGTTCTTGCAGCAGATTATATTGAATCCGAAGATGGCGTATGCCGTAAAGCATGCCAGGTTCCCGATCAGTGTGCTATTTGTTTTCCTCATTCTCCGCAGGATACCATGTAATTGTTAGAGTCGTTCCAGGCATCCAGGAAGTGGGCGATGGTGACGGTGAGGGGGATTTCGCCGAAGGCCGGGTCGAAGAGGATAACCTCGTCGGCCGGGATGTCGGCAGACAGGACGACCACGCAGTGGTCCACGATTCCGCCGACCAGCACATCTTCCAGGCGCTCCTCGACGGGGTCGCCGATTAGTTCGCCGCCGTCGACGGCGGCCATGACTTGTTTCCCTTCGTCCAGGGCCTGGACGATGTCCTGCAGGGTCCCTTCTTCTTTCCGTTCAACCTGCAGGCCCAGTGCCTCAGCCGTATTCCCCAGATCGTGGATATAAGCGCCGTTCTCTGTGAGCCAGCCTGCATTCTGCGCCAGGTCGCGAAGTTCCTGCATTGTCTTATGGATGCCGAAGCAATGCAGGATGTACTCCTCGCAGCGAACGGCGCACAGGACATCACCCTGCGTGCGGGCGATGCGGGCAATCTTCTCCAGCGCATTGAGCGCGCGCCTTTTGATGTTGTAGAGGTTGGCCTTCTTGATGCCTGTTATCTTCTCCAACTCGTCAAAGCTCAGGCCCTCCATGACGTGCTTCTGGAGTACGAGGCGGTAGTTCTCATTCTTGATCTGGTCCAGGATGGCGGCGACGTCCGTCTCGGTCTCCTGTGTGGAATCGTCCGTCGGGATTTTTTTTGCTTCTTCCAAAAGTCGGTTGTCCGTTGCGTTGTCCACCACGCGCTCCCGGCTGACCTTGTCGAGGAAATAGTTCCCGGCTACTCGCTTGAGCCACTGGTAGATGGATGCGCGCCCCTCGTACTTCCGCAGCCGTCGCGCATTGTCCTCCATCAAGTGCAGGTACAATTCGTTCACCAACTCGTCGTAGTCCGCCCCGGAAGGGTAGAACTTGGCGATCAGCGCGAAGAAGAGCGGCTGGCACCGCCGGAAGAAAAACTCCCGTGTGATGCGCTCATTCCGCTCGATGAGCCCCTGTATGATTTCCTGGTCGGTCATGCCTGCTTAGCAGATAGCTGCTAGCGAAGGTACGTATTTTCGCTGAATGATTTCTGCGAATTTGACGGAAATTTCCTTTTCGGAGAAGCCGATGTTCTTGCCGAAGCCGTAAACGAACTCGATTTCTTTTTGGTCGATCTGTTTGTCAGAGAGGACGAGGTTGATCATGTAGGTCAGCAGGCCGTCTCGCATCCCGGGATCATGGCTCAGGATGTTGGCGACAGACATCTCAAAGAGCTTCGGCACGTCGCTTTTAGCCACGGAGTCCAGGAAATGCTTCGGGAAGATCTGCAGGGCGGCAAGGCTTTGGATGATGTGGTCGATTTCTTTCTCGGAGACCTGCTCGTCGGCGTTGGCCACGATGAGGCCCGCAGAAGCGATGAATACAGAAAGATCCTCGTCCAGCGGGCCGTTGCCGACTTTTAGGAGGATGCCGATCAGTTCTTCCATGCCTTTCTCCAGTTCCTTCTCGTCCTTGGCCGTGGCGAAGAGGTTGATCGCTTGCACGCGAATGGGATTGACGGGATGGTCGTAGCGGCTTAATCCTTTGTCGTTGAGGAAGTAATCGAGCCGCTTGCGGTTGTCGGCCAACAACGCTTCGATGCTCACATTCATCTTGGCAAGGTCCAGGCCGGAGGACATTTTGTAGAAGGCCGTCACGCATGCGTTGAGGTCGCCGCAGGCGAGGTAGCCGTAGCGGTCGGCAACCAACTCCGCGAGCTGATCATGCAGGCGAATCTTGTGCTGCATGGTGATGGGAATCTCCGTGCTGTCCGGCGGGAAAACGAAGTAAATCAGGCGTTTGAGCGCCGTGTCCTTGTTGATCAAGTGGCCCAGTTCGTGGCCGACCACGAAACGCAACTCGTCCTCGCTCATCAGGTCGAACATCGCGGAATTGATGTTGACGATGTGCGGCTGCCCCTCGTCTTCCGCGGCGACGCTGAAGGCATTCAGATCACTGTCGCCCGTGACGTAGAAATCGACTTTTTCCTTGATATCCAGTCGCTTCATGACGTCCTGGCACAGTGCGTGGAAGGCCGGCAGAAGGTCTTTGTCGACCTTCATGCAGTGCCCCTCCATTCGACTGCGCCAGTAGGCGTCGCTGGACTCGTCCGTAGCGGATTTGATAATCATTTCGACAACGGACCCCTGCAGGGCGTTGTAAATCTGTTTGCCGAGCTCCTGCTCCAGCGGGATGGCGAGGTTGAGGTGTGCCATAATCGGTCGAGGTTTGTTTCGTGATAGACAAATATACAAAAAGAAATTCGTTATATTTGCATTTGTGCGATTCTCAATGAATTGTGCCCATTTATATGAACACTAAAACTGATAACAATGAGGAGTTCGCTCCCGTTAAGCCGGGTGCCGAGCAGTTCAAAGATGAATCTACTGTCCAGCATGATCTTAAAACCCTGTATGTCCAGGCGTGTCGTGAGTTGACGCTGCAGCAGGATAAGCGGGACAAAACCATTTCTATTTATGTGGCGGTGATTGCTTTCCTTGTTCCATTCCTGTTTTCGAAGGAAACGATGACGCTTGATGGCTTCCGGATGACTTTTGCCGGGTGGGTATTGGTGATCGCCGGACTGATAGGTGTCTTCTTTTCCTTGTCCGTTGTGCGCTATCGCATCTACAAGGAGGTTTACTGGATCACGTGCAGCGTGATTGCGCAAATGCAAAACCTTCTCGAGCAGTCCTTCCAGAAAAAATACATCCAGGGTTTATTCCTCCACTGTATGGAGAAGAAGTGGAAGGATTATGTTAAAGATTATGATGAGAATTCCCAATATGATGAGAAATCGCCCAAGCTGAAGGTTGAGTATTGTGAGCTGATCCGAGATAGCTACAATAGTGCGGAGTTTTATATGTTTGCATCCATTGCGTTAATTGCTTCTGCTTTAATCGGTTTTGGTTTGGGCCTCGTCTTTAATGCAAGCGGACTGGCATGGCCTTTTATTGTGGTCGGAGTCGCCGTCTTGGGTGGATTGTGCTGGGCTTATTTCCATGGACTTGCCCATGTGTTCCGCTACCTCTCGGATCATCAGAGAGAATCATTTAACTTCTCTTTCGGGAAAGCCTGGTTCTTGCACATTTATAAAGACTAGACGGGCCTTCGATAGGAAATATACACTCGGTGTGATAGATTATACTTGCAGGTTCGTCTTTATATCGTAACTTTGCAAACAGAAGCGCGTCTTATGCACACATAACAATCTCATAGTCATAACAATTTTGTGAACAAACAGCCGGACGAAGGTCCACTCCCCGGGCGTATTGCGCCCCGACGCGAGCGACCCGGTGGCCGGCTGAGTTCATTGAAATACTTTTTGTTATGGCTAATTCTTATCAGCTTGTGGCCTGGACCGAGAAGGGCCAGGTCAGAATGATTCCCAGCGAAGTAACCGCTTACCTTCACGCCGAACTGGACGCTATCAATCGTCTCGTCGACAGTATCCGTTACCGCACCGTTTATGAGCGTGGCGACATCTTCCGGGTCAGTCAAGCCTATGAAAAGCTGGCAGTGAGGCTCTTGAATCTGGGGCGTATCGAGGATGCTTTCGAGCAGTATGCCCATGCGGCCCAGTGCTGCCTCTCCAGCAATGAGTGGCAGGATACAGAATGGGGAGAGATCCTCTGCAGGCCGCTCAGGGGCCGCTTCTTCGCCATGTACTGCGAGTGCAAGGACCTGGTGCGGAATAATCCCCAGCTCAAATTAAGCTGGGACGATAGCGGCCTGCGGGATTCCTTGATCAGCGTCACCTATGCGTTCGACTGCTTCGAAAACGAGTGGAACGCAAATTCCGGGGACCCCAAAGAAGCCAGGGCCTACACAAAGGCCCTGTGTTTCGGAAAGAATGAAGTCTATCGCCGTCGAAAGGCATAGACTTCATTCTTCCCCCTTCTTCTCCTCATAATACCCGTCCGCCAGGCTTGAATTGAAGGCCCTGCGCTCCTCGGTGGTGGCGCAGGGAGTGGCGAGGTTGAAGTCCTCCACCTCCTGGAGATAGCGCTCGCGGGCGCGGCGCTCCTTCTTGAACGAGCGCACCGTCGCCTCGGCCGTCTTCTCGAACTTGACGACGTTGGTGATGGACAGGCTCACCGTCACGCTCTCCACGTCGTGGTCCGTCCCCATGTAGGCGAACGACCAGCCCTGCTTCTTCAGGTTCTCGATCAGGCCCCGCAATGCCGGCAGGTCATACTCCTGCGAATCGTTTTCATACCCGTCCGTGATGACGGTCACGACCACCGAGTAGTTCTCGGTGTCCTTCAGCTCCTTCTGCAGCTTGGTCAGCGTCCGACCCATGGCATCGTACAGGGGAGTGCATGCGCCGGGCACATAGGTCTCTTCCGTCAGGATGGCCGCCGTGGAGGGATCGGCATTCCAGTACACCTCGTCGATGGACGTGCTGTCGAAGAGCACCAGGGTGATGTACTGCTCCTGCGTGTTCGCGAACTTCTTAACGGCAGCCTTCACGCCGCCCAGCACCTCATTGAAGCCCATGATGGCCGGCTTCTGGATATCCCACATGGAGCCGCTGCGGTCCATGATAATCACGTTGTAAACTTTGGTCTTCTGTTCCATAATGCGTCTTGTTTTAAGTGTTAATTGTGTCGTTGTGACGCAAAAGTAGAACAAAGAATCGACACTTCCAAATAAAATGCGTCAAAACGACACAAAAATTTGCAAAACCCCTGAAAACACCTATCTTTGCATTGCGATGGGAAAGAATTTCACATACGTCAAAGGCGCTGAATTCCCGTACCAGTACAAGTACGAGCACATGGCCGTGACCACCGACTGCGTCATCTTCACTTACGAAGACCGTCAGTTGAAGGTGCTGTTGGTGCGGCGCGGCGGCGAGCCCTACCAGGGCAGCTGGGCGTTCCCGGGCGGCTTCCTGCAAATGCGGGAGACCGCAAAAGATGGCGCCTTGCGGGAGCTCCGGGAGGAGACCGGCCTCGAGGCCTCGGCCGTGGGCGAGCTGGGCGTCTTCTCCGACCCGGACCGCGACCCGCGCGAGCGCGTGATCACCATTGCCTTCTACGCGCTCGTCAAGCCCGCCGAGGTTGTCGGCGGCGACGACGCCGCGGAAGCCGCATGGTTTCCCATCGACGCCCTGCCCGAGCTGGCCTTCGACCACCGGCAGATCTTCGAGGCGGCGATGGAGCGGCTGCGCCGCGATATCCACTTCGAGCCCATCGGTTTCGACCTGCTGGACGAAACCTTCACCATCCCCGACCTCCAGCGCCTCTACGAGGCCATCCTCGGCGTCAAGTTCGACCGCCGCAACTTCCAGCGGAAGATGATGGCATCCGGCATCCTGGAGGAAGCGGACCCGGAAGGGGAGGAGCCGATCATGTTCGGCGCGCCGCCCATGCCGAGCGCGGAGATGGACTTCAGCGTTTGCGAAAAGCGGAGCATGCCCAGGCTCGCGGAGGCCTCAGTGTGCTACGAGGCGGCAGAACCGCAGCCCTCTCTTCCGCGCAAAGGCCGTCCCGGCCGCATCGCCTCCCTGTTCCGTCTCAACCGCGCGAAGTACCGCGCCATGAAGGACGACGGCGGAAAGACGGAGTTCTAGATCACTCCAGAAGAATTCTCTTCGTAGGTTTGTCCTCAAATTTGGCTCGTTTTGAGGATAAGTGGTGGAAAAACCGGCTTTTGTCCTCAAATTGTGCAGTTTTTGAGGATATTTTGTATTTTTACACAAAACTAATACACCAGTCATGAAAAAGTTAATAGCACTTTTCGCATTCCTGAGCTTTGCGGTGGGGGCCATCGGCGCCAAGATTGATACCAAAAAGCTCGAGTATCCCATTCCCTATATTCCGGTGGAGCAGCGCGCCACCATTCTGCCGCAGCACAGTATCTGCTCCATCGCTCCCGCGGCGGAATCTTCGGACGATTTCATCACCGGCAGCGGCACCCTGCGCCTCCAGGCTTCCGGCCAGCCCTATAACGAGGTGATGACCTATACCCAGGAGATGCTCTATGAGCCGAAATGGGCGGAGACGCCCCTGCCTCCCGATCTGCGCCCCTACCTGCCCCGCATCCGCCAGCTGCTGCTGGAGGGCAAGCCGGATGAGGCGAACGCCCTGGTGGACGAGGCCCAGAAAAAGGCTGGCTTTGACAAGTACATGAATTTCGACAACAAGATTCTGTACCCCGAAGCCGGGCCGCGGAGGCACACCGCTTTCACGCTCACCTTCCGCCGTCCGGAGCAGACCGGTACCCGGGATTATCTTCGTTTCCTGGACATGCAGAACGGCATGATCACCTCCATGTGGACCGATGCGCGCGGATCCTTCCGGAACGAATCCTTCTGCGCCTATGACGGGGACGTCACCGTGAACCGCTTCACCGCCCCGAAGGGACAGTTGGACCTGGATGTGGAGATGGGGTTGCCCAGACTGTCCGGCAGCACCCATGAGCTGAAGATCGAGGACGGCGTGATCACGCTGGCTACAGCGTACAATCCCGACTTCGGCAAAAAGGGCTACGCCGTGGTCATCCGCTTCCTGCCCAAAGGCGGCACCATGCAGAAGACCGAAAAGGGCATGCGCATTGCCGGCGCGGACGGCCTGACGGTAGTCGCTAAGATCGAGCGCTTCGAAAACGACTTCACCTTTGACTGCGTCAAGCCCGTCCGGGACGCCCTGATGGCCATGAAGGTCGATTTCAACAAAATGCTCAAGGGGAACGAAAAGTACATTGGCGAGCGGATGGACCGTTCCCGGATCCACCTGAGCTCCGACGAAGACCTGCTGCTTTCCGGCGAAGAACTGCTCCGTCGCGCCCACAGCAAGAACGAGCTGGATCCCACCCTGCTGGAGAAGCTCTATGACATGGGCCGCTTCTTCCAGATCTACGAGACGGGCAAGTATATTCCTCCTTTTACGGGCCAGCACAACATCAACACCAACCTGCAGGTCTGCGCGGGAAACAACACGGGACTCTTCGACGAGATGGACGTGTATTTCAAGTATTACGAGACCAAGTTCGACGACTTCCGCACCAACGCACAGCTGCTCTACGGCGCCCGCGGCCTGCTGGCCAGCGTCCACTGCGACCCGGATTCCGGCCTGTACTATCACTTCTCCCACACCTATCCGCATTACGCCTTTACGGGCGTCCTGGGTTGGGTTTACAACGAGCTGTGGGGGTACTACCTCGTCTCGGGCGACAAGGAATTCCTGCGGACCCGACTGATCCCCGCTTACAAGGAAATGGCCCTGTTCTACGAGGATTACGCGTGCGACCGCGGCCCGGACGGCAAGGTCATCTTCTACCCGTCCTTCTCTCCGGAGAACCCGACCCCGAATCCCGGCTATGAGACGGTCACCAGCCGGGACATCAATCCCACGCGGATCAACTCCGTCATGGACATCGCCATCTGCCGCGAGATCCTGATGAACCTGATCGACGGCTGCAAGACCCTGGGCATCGAGCAGGAGAACATCCCCC
>CACXNA010000007.1 GCA_902768985.1 uncultured Bacteroidia bacterium
GCCCCAATGGCGCACCCGTCGCCAGGAATTGAACGCTTTTATCGCTTCCCCTATGGAAGAAGGTGCCGCAGGAGGGACACTTGGTGACTGATGTATCCGAAGGACATCATACGAATCTTCAGTATCAAAGCCAACGAGATCCTGGATGAGACTTTCAAGGTCGTGTTGGACTGGGATACTATGCTGAATGAGCAGCGGGCAGCCTTGGGACTGGCTGCACTGCATCGTATGACCATACTCGCAGACGAGCTTCCCGACATCAAAGACATTTATGAAAACGCCTTCCCGACCATCACAATGGAGGAAATCCAGCGTTGGAAGAACAAACTCTGGGAAATCATCGATCAGGAGAAAACGCTGATTTCTCCAGATTATGAGGAAACGGATAGATTCAGCACTTTTGTGAACGGTTTGGAGCTGGACGATGAAGCTAAGACCGTGGTCAAAGAAAGCGCCAATCAGTTGACAAAGCGGGAGAATGAAATCCAGCGAGCCCTTCCTGCCGCAATATCTCGCCTGATGGATCTGGTGTTGGAATTAGAGGCGGCAACTCACGAGGACAGGACAGAGCATAACGCCCTCCTCTACACCAATGCCCTGGGACGCTACTTTGAGAACCACTGGAAAGCGAAAGGCCCCCAGGAAATCGACCACCTCATCCGCACACATTGCCCATGGGATAGTCCAGCTACAGAAAACGACCTGAAGACCATCTACAATGAACTTCACGGCCCTTTTACCAGAACCATACTCGGTAGAATATACGAAGACAATCAAGATGATGAAGTTGCTATCGCAAACTTGATTGCTGCATCTGGGTGTACTCCCAAGGATCTGCAGGACTTCTTCCATGACCGTTTCATGCTGGAAGAACTTGTCGCCCGCATCAATAAAGCTCACGCGGACTACGCTTTTCAAATGACTCATTACGAGGTACATATTGATGCTGTGTACACGGATAAAGTCGAGAACAGCGGAACCCTTATCAATAAACCAGGTGCTTCCATCAACCTGATTGACAAATCCGGCCTTGACGCCCCAAACAAGATTGCAGAATGAAAGTTCTCAACACTGGAGTAATCGACAATTCGAATGGCGGCCAAATCACAATGACTGAAGTTCACGCCACCGCCAACAACATGCAGGAAGTCCAGACTCCCGGCAACGATACTCCCGTGCCGGCGGAAAGCCCTATCTATTTCGAGAAATCCAAGCGCTCCAAGGCAGACCTGCTGCGCATCTTGTACCCCATGTACAAGCTCGGCTTCTTCACCGACCAGCTCGGCAATCCGCTTCCGGAGAAAGAAGCATTCCAGGCCCTCACAGACTTCTTCCACATCAACATCAAGGTCCCCACGAAGAACCTTGGTGAAACCCGTAAGGTGGACAATGATTCCGAAGCCAATCACCGCATCTTCAAAGAACTCCAGGAGAAACTGGAAGAATACCTGAACAACTCATAAACCAATGTCAGAGCCCCGCAAAATAGTTCTCATCCTCGGCAACGGTTTCGACCTTGACCTCGGCCTCAAAACGTCCTACAAAGACTTTTGGGAATCTGAGTTTTGCCGGATGCCGTCAAATGGTACGACCTCGAAAACGAGCTTCTGAACTACTACAAGGGGCTCCATAACCTCAAGGATGGTGAAGACATTCTCACAGAAGACGAAAAGGATTTCCTAAAAGACTTTTCGTCATATGGATTCGCTTGTCATTGGTATGATGACAAGATTGACCTACTGCAATCGTTGGTTGATAAAGGTGTACTCCTTTACAGAGATCGTCCAATTCCAGCGATTGGTGAGCATCTCAAAGAAGACGCCCTGAAATCTCCTATTTGGCGGGACCGTAAAGCGCTTGAACTTATTAAGGAGGGTCTTTACAAGTATCTGAAATCCATCGAGAAACCGATTCCGGAAAGTCTGTCCGTTTCCTTCCATCTGCTTCTCTCAATCAGCAAATGTATTGATGCCGGTGATACGGTCAGCATATACACTTTCAATTACACCCGAGTTCAGATGCGTGGATACAGCCTTAAAGACGTCCCGGTTTATTATATGCACGGCAGTTGCGAAGATGGGAAGATAATCGTCGGCACACGTGACGGAACTCCAATCGAGCCGGAGTATGACTTCCTTCAGAAGGTAATGGACGATTCTTTCAACCCTCCGGACATCGTTTCGGCCTTAAGCAAAACGGATGAGGTCATCATTTTTGGGCACTCCCTTGGGGAGAACGACAGACAATATTTCGAGCAATTCTTCTCGCAGCAGGCAAGCATTAACAACCTTACCAAGAAGGAGATTTATATCTTCACAAGAGACGCTGCCTCTAAGGTTGAAATCAAACGTGCCCTTAAGAGCCTAACCGGAGACCGTCTTTCCGTGCTTATGAGTATCAACCAACCAGCCATCATCCGGACGGGAGAACTCGAAAAAGACCAGAAAGCATTCTTTGACTTCCTGGTTAGCCACCATACAGAAGAACACTATGCCGCCGAAATAGTCGGCAAACTCCTTCAATAACCAATTTCGAATCTTATGTCAGATTTCATCACCCCACTCCAGACATACATTGACCAGCTTACGCACTTACACGTAAGCCACTCCAGCGGCTTCAAGGCTCCTCATAAGGCTGTCTTGATGATAACTGTCACGGAGATGGTGCGGGATATGAAGATTGGTTCGCCAGTCATCTATCTCAATGATGAGCTGAAGAAGGAGTTCACCAAAAACTGGCGTCGCTACATCCAGATAAATACACCTTTTGTAGGAGACATCCGGATGCCCTTCCCCAGGATGGGAACCGAGAAGTTTGTGGTCTCCAGCTCTGACATTTCGTTTGAGATTGAAAAGGCGCTATTCTACTGGATGCGTGAACCGGAAGGCGCAGAGGAGATTCTTGCCACCCTGATTGGTCAGTATCTTGCACCGTTCGCCTTCAAGCACAAAGTTGACTTCACGGAGCTGAATCCCTACCGCGATAAGAAACTGTATCCCTATCAGACCGAAGCGAAAGCCAAGATATACAAGATGTGGACGCAGATGCGTAGCATCATGTTCCAGATGCCCACAGGCACAGGTAAAACCTACCTGTTCGTGTCCATCGCAAGAGATCTGTTCGAATGGAGTGTCCAACATAAGGCGGCCGTCAAGATTCTATTCCTGGCGCACCGTATTGAGCTCATCAAGCAAATCAAGGAGAAACTCAGCCTGAAATACGGTCTCGCTGCCGGCATGATTGCGGCAAACAACATGGAGGAGGATTATATGCCTTACCAGGTTGCATCCGTACAGACCCTTATCCGGCGCTTGGACAGATGGAAGGGCAAAGCCTTTGACATCATCATCGTAGATGAGGCCCACCACGTCAAGGCAGATAGTTACAAGAAGATCCTTCGTGCCTTCCCTCAAGCAAAGGTTCTGGGTGTGACCGCCACTCCCTACCGTATGAGCCACGAGAGTTTCCGTCCCGAATTCGACGACCTCATCACCTCGATGCCCGTCGCCCGCTTCATAAAAGAAGGCTGGCTTTGTGATTACGAATACTACTCCATACGGCCGGAATCCCGCATCCAGATGGACATTGACAGCATCAATCGCTTTGCCATGGACGGTGATTATCTGGATGAGGCGGCAGCTGATGTGATGGACCGTGACGAGATCCGCGCTGGTATCGTAGCCTCGTATGAACACTATGCCAAGGGTAAGAAAGGTATCGTTTACACGATTACAAAGGCCCATAATCTGCACGTATGCGCCCAGTTCGTGGCTCGTGGATACAAGGCAGTGGCCATTGATGACACCACCCCGGCAGACGTCCGTGAAGGCTATGTAAAGGACTTCAAAGCCGGAAGAATTGACATCATTTGTAACGTCAACATATTCAGTGAAGGTTTCGATTGCCCGGACCTGGAATTTGTCCAGCTTGCCCGACCGACGAAATCACTTTCCATGTACCTGCAGCAAGTGGGGCGTGGCTTGCGTGTCGCAAAGGGTAAGGATAAAGTGATCCTCCTTGACAATGTCGGCCTCTATAATCGCTTCGGCTTCCCATCCGCAAAACGCCAATGGAGACGACATTTTGAGGGCTACGACTGCGACTATTCCGTGCCTTATGGAACACGGGTCGTGGACGGTAAGGAAATCTACTTCATGGATGAATTCGAGGAAGGTGAAGAGGATGTCGAGATGCTCCATGACTCAAAGGAAGAAGTCGTAGAGGGAGCTGAACTGAAGAATGGCGTTGAAGACATCTATGCCAACGAGCCGGAATTCAGATATTACTTGGAAAAGCGAGGCAAGGATGAGAACGACATCAAGCGCATCATTCGAGGAATCAAAGGCGATGTTGACACCATCATCCGAGGCAAATATGATTCAAGCCACAAGAGCGTTCTCAGTATGAACGACATCGGTGCTTTGGAATTGTACCTGTACGACTTCCAGGTGACGCCTGCCATGGCGGAAATGAATTCTGCCAAAAAAATGATTATGACCTCTGCCCTTGAGGCTTATATCAATTACCTCAAGTGGCAACTGTCTGAGGATGCGATTGTCGCTGATCCTGTTGATATTGAGGAACTCCAAGAAAAGCAGGAAGAGATTGTCCCGAAGCGTACCATCGAGGATGTCGAACTGGAAATCTCCGTGCTCCGGAAATGGAACATGGATATTCCAGACGAACTCATGCGGGAATATATGTCTCTCAAAAAGAAGCAGTAGTCCGGCTACCAGGCTTCGTCTACTGCAAAGTACTTCTGCAGCATATTCGAGATCTTTTCAGAGCGACCGTTGGATGTAACAGCCAAGTACATCGACGCCCGGGAAAGGCCCACATATAGATACTTGTTAATCAAGCTGGTGGACTCGATGTCGTCTATATCGTAGAAGAAAACGGCCTCGAACTCCATTCCCTTCACCTGGTCTATCGGGAAGATTCGCAGCGTTTTCTCTCCCTCCAGTGTGTTATCCGAGCAGACCTTTACGTCAATGCCGGCCTTGATGAGATTGTCGCACTCATCCAGGGATTCTTTCAGCTCCTCAGCCTTGTGCTTGTCAATGGTGAAGATTGCAATGGTAGGCACGTATTCGTAGGCCTTGACAATTTCCATCACGCGGTTGGAAATCCACTGGGCCTTGTCATCCATATCTTCCCACTCAAGCCAGAGTGCTTTCGGAGTCTTTTCGCCCTTTAGGTAGCACTGATACGGGGATTTCCTCTTCAGTTCCTCTTGGTAGATCAGGTCTGCCAGTTTAAGCAACTCTTCACTTTGGCGGTAAGAAATGAGCAGATCCTTCACGTCCACTTTTTCAAATAACAGCGGATGCTCAAGCTGTTTCCAATCGGTAATGCCATCCGGCTTCATCAACTGCATGATGTCGCCGCATAGCGTGTACGAGCAAACCTCGTAATGTCCAAATGACTTGATACCGTAGAATTCAATGAGGCTGTAATCTGTGGCTTCATCGACACCAATTACCGGTCGGCACAGATCCTTATACGCGATGATGTACTTATGAGTTGCCCCTTCAAATAGCCGTCTGCTGGCTTTATAGAGCGACTTGGCAATGTTGTTGATGAATCCGACAAGCAGGGATTGTTCCTGGCTCAAAAGGCGCTTATTCTTGTAGGTATCCACCATCTCGTTCAGCAGCTCGGCATCCCAATTCACGCGGTCAGCCTCCGGCATGAACTTTCTGTACTGGCGGTAATACTGCGGGATCGGAGACAGAACATACTGGGTGAATCCACGAAGTGCCGGATTCATATACTTTACGAAGTAGGCTGAATCCGCCAGCTTCTTGAGATCTTCTTCAACGATTACTCCCTTGACAATCTCGTACAATTGTTTCTGCTGGGCAGTCAGTTTGGCCGTGCTATCTTTGAATTGAAGAGCAAGTTTTTTCAGGATGGGATTCAGCTTGTTGTACAAAGCTATAGAAAGATCGCCGTAATCAGGCTCGATCTCTTCCGGCTCCTCACCCTCTTCTACTTCGGGCTGCGGCACAGTGGCCAGAGATTTCACGAAATCAATCGCTTCGTTATACTTCTGCTCGTCACGCTTCAGAAGCGCCGCATATCGGTCAGTTAGCTGACGTACTTGCTCATTATACCTGGACGTGATGGCAGCCCCGGATTCTACGCGCTTTCCATTCACAATGAGCACCTGATCAATGCCATTAAGATGAATCAGAAATCGCAGCAGCGAGTCTATGCTGTTGACGTCTTCAATCTTGGCGCATTCCTCGGTAATGACCTTCCCCTGGATCTTCCACTCAAACTGGTTGTAATCAACCTTGGAGACCTTTCTGAAGCGTTCTTTTACCTGCTCAAGGAAGAATTTGGTAAAATTCTCAATAACGGCAATATGATCGCCAGTATAGATGATTCTGGACTCGCTTTTCTTGCCCATGAAATCAAACGGGCAATCCTGTCCTGCAAGGTGGTACTCATCCCGGATGGCATCCTTCAGGAAGTCCTTCCAAACGACTGTTCTATGACTTGTGTTGGTAAGGCCCTCGTAATTCATGTTGTCCTGAAGGTACTTCTTCAGCAAATCGGTCGGAGAGAAGTAAATCCAGTTATCGGCGCTTGAAGAGATGACATCCAGCTGGTCTCTGGTCAGCTTACAGTCATCGTGGTTATCCATATAGTCTTCAAGGTCGCCCCGGTCAATCAAGAGTTTGAGGCGCTGGATAATCGTGGTAGTCTTGCCGGTTCCCGGGCCTCCGTTGATGACTTCGGCCACGCCGTTGTACAGATTCGAGAACTTAGCACTATCCTGGTTTTTATCCAGAACCGGGTTCCTTCGGAGACTGACCTGCTTCCTGATGAATTCGGCAGCCTTGCTGGCCTGTGTGAGGATGGCTTCTCGTTGCTCCTGGGCTGCTTTGATCTCGTCCTGCAGTTTCCTCGCCTCTTCTTCAGCCTTTCGAGCTTCCTCTTCCTGTTTCTGGCGTCTCAGCTCCTCTGCTTTTCTCTTGGCTTCCTCTTCTTTCTGCTTGGATTGGCGAATACCTTCATCAAGTCTGTTCAAGGCTTCAGCAGCCTGCCGGAGGTTCTGGAAAATAGACCAGGAAGACATCCCGGCTACGCCCACATTGATATTGACAACAGAAGACCCTGTGTTGGTATAATGAGCAGAGTTCCTGATGAGAAAATCCTTGACCTGGCCATTCATAAACTTGCAAGTATGATGGCCCTCGTAATTCTGGAGAAGGATTCGGGCAAACTCTCTGTTCTTGGGGACAGCGACGGAATCAGTTTCGGCATAGGCATCTTTCATTCCAGTATGGAAGGTTGATACAGCAGCGCCGGTGATGTCCCTGTTAACGCCCCAGGTTTGCTGAGGTTCAGAGTTTAATATCCATATCGTCTTGGGGACAGACAGCCCTTTCATCATCAGCTCACCACGCCCAATGCTCGGGTTGCGGTAATGCTCCCGATTTTCAACATCGGTGTGGTTCGCAATGCTTACCAAGACGTCTCGTAACTCACTCATATAGTTTAGCCCAGTGTTCTTAATTAACGCAAACAAACAAAGTTAGCATTTTTTCTCGACACGACATAAACTCGGCTGTACAAAGCGACATATCTGTCATTTCCGAAGTCTTATTCACCACCCCTCAATTATTCTTCAAACTTTTTCAGTTCAAAAGAATTCACTACGCTCCAACGGGGTTAACGCCCACGCCATACCTCTTGCATTACCCGCTGATTTTGTGTAACTTAAAGGTGTAAACCTAAGCACAAAACCAGCTATGAAAATCTTGATCGACAACGGCCACGGAGTGGACACCAAGGGAAAGCGGAGCCCCGATGGACGCCTCCTGGAATACGCCGAAAACCGGCTTCTCGCCGGCCGCATAGTTTCCGCCCTCAAGGCCCAGGGCCACGACGCCGAACTCCTGGTACCGGAAGACAACGACGTCAGCCTCTTCCAACGCTGCGACCGAGTCAACCGCTTCTGCTACGCCCTCGGTAAAGAGAACGTCATCCTCGTCTCCATCCATTGCAACGCTGCTGGCAAAGGTGACCGCTGGTATAACGCCACCGGTTGGTGCGCTTACACCACGCCCAAGGACACCCCGGCCGACCGCCTCGCCACCTGCCTCTACAACGCCGCCCAGATCCACATCCCCGACCAGCGCCTCCGAATGGACCTCACTGATGGCGATCCCGACATCGAGGCCTCCTTTTACCTCCTACGACATACCAGCTGCCCCGCCGTCCTCACCGAAAACCTCTTCATGGACAACCAGGCCGACGTGGAATACCTCCTCAGCGACATCGGTCAGACTAACCTCGTCAACCTCCACGTCACAGGCATCAACTTCTACCTTGGCATCCACTAACGAAAAATGCCCGGCCAAGCCGAGCATCCTTCCCATCCTTGTCCACCACTGTCCACCCTGTCCACTCCGTACACCGGTGGACACGGTGGACAAAGTTGTTTAGACAAGATGGCTTTTTTTCATCTTTGCGAAAATTGGCTTCGCGCAATTGAAATATCTTTGCCTCAAGAAAGACAGCGCCGTTCTATGTTGACAGACAAAATGGCAGAAGAAAATGACAGGAACGGTATTTGAGTTTGAAGCTGCGAAGGTTATCGCAGATAACCATAAACAAATAAAAATTAAAGTTTTATGACAAATTTTGACATCAAGGCCCTCATCGAAGGCGCCTATGCTCAGACCCCTACTCTTCCAGGGTTCTGGCTCAAGTATGACGAGTTCCGCGAGAAGTTCAACGAACTCATTGCCTCCCATAGCGACATCCCCGTTGATGTCGAAAAAGTTCTCTCGGAGTTATATCCGGATTCTTCCTTCATGGAGCAATATCAGCTGCAAGGCTCGGAAGACGTTTTCCGCGCTTTTCGGATTGCCCCCAACAAATTAGTCATACAGAGAGACCTGAAAAAAAAGATTGAAGCGATCTTACGCGAGGCCACTGGTGATTCTGATGGTTGGAAGAACTTCGCCGTGATTGGAGCCAAGGGGCTCAAGCCAGAGATTCTTGCGATGGGCTTTATTGGTATCCGTCAGGCAGTGGAATGTCTGTTCCGAGGTCGTTTTGAATTTCGTTCAGGAGATCCTACCAAGCACGAAGCGCCTGTGCTTATAAGAGATAAGAAAGAATTGAGTACACCACCGGATGCCACGTCTGCTTTTTCTGGTGTGAAGCAAGAACGCGTAAGAAAAAACCCGAAACAGGGTTCCTTTATTGGGGATGCCATTGATGCCTTCGCTTATTTCCCTCGCCCCAAAAACTCTACCACCTATGGCTGGGATGCGGCCATCAACGAATTGGCAACGAACCTTGCTCTCGAGGAAAGGTGGTACTATTCTGAAGAGGACAAGCAAAAGAAGCCCATCCTCAAGAATTACCTAAGCTATACGTTTGAGCGCCTCCAGTTTGAGGACGCGGAAGAAACACGTAAAGCCGCCGAGGAGAACAGAGATGCCATCCTGAAGATACTCGTTAATGAAGAGCATGCACTGTTCAATACAGGACTGGTCAACAACATTTATGAGCCCATCTATGCTTTCTTCAAGAAGAACGACGGTTCAAATCCAGTTGTATCGCAGCCCTGGATATTTATCGCGTTCGGAACAGCAAACAGCTACTATCAGAATATCATAACTGATTTCCCCTATCGCCCCAAGAGGGCCCAGTATTTCACAGACTCGAGTGATCTTTTCTACGACACGAATGCTGCCATTCCAACGCTTAACTGGGAGCACTTCATCAAGGACAACATAGAGCGGCTGCCTCTTGGCTTCGTGAAAAAGGGCGCGCCGGAAGGTTATCCTTTCTATGACGATCCTGATTCTCTGCCCCGGCCCCAGCGCCAGGCCTATTTCAAAAAGATGGCTGACGACATCTTCGAGGATGATGACTGGATGCAGTTCTTGACGACTAAGTTTAAGAATGCCTTGAATATCACACTCAGCCGTGTTGCTTGGAACTATAAGACAGCAATTCCAGTGTATTATGTTGAAAAACATCAGCTCTCATTGCTGCTTCCTCTGGCACTTGAGAAAAAGGACGTTATTGACGTAGCTCTTGTTGTCGAGCATAAAGTCAATAAGGAGAAAAAAATCAACAACTACGTTGGTCGGACGATTTTCACCTTGCAGATGGCATATTCTAACGCTCGCTTAATTACACGTCCAGACAGCGATTGGCTTATGGCGGATATGAATCCGAGCAAATAAAGCCAACTGAATACTTGAGAGCCTCGTCAGGAATGACGGGGCTCTTTGCGAAGATACGTTTCGCAAAATATCCGTATCTTTGTCTCCGTAACCAATTAGAACAAGTATGCCAGCAAACAAAAACGCCGTTGTAAGATATATTATTCTGGATAGGATGTTGTCGGACCAGCACCACTACTATACCCGTACCCAATTATTGAATGCAGTGAACGATTCCCTGAAAGGCATTGACGAAGCCCTGCAAGTGAGCAAGAGAACGATAGAAATGGACTTGAGGGATATGGAGGATATTTTCCAGATTGACCTTGATGAGAGCAAGATTATCAACGGAAAGAAAGTAATCCGGTATGCCGACCAGACGAGATCCATCTTCTCAAAGCCTCTGTCGGACGATGAGAAGATGCTTCTCAATGAAGTGTTAAGTACGCTTGGACAGTTCTCTGGGCTGGATAATTTCATGTGGCTGGATGATCTGAAAACAAAACTGGGGAACCAACTATCTTTCGGCGGGAGCGAGTTTGACGCCGGGAATGGCGTTCCGCAGAGAAAAGTGATTAGTTTCAGTTCAAACGAGTTCCTTCAGAATAAGGAATACTTGGGCTGGTTCTTCTCTGCCATTACAAACAAGAAAGTCGTTTCCATCACATACCGGAAGTTTGACGCTGAGAGTGCGCAGGAAATCATCGCCTATCCTTACATGCTTAAGCAATATAGGGATAGATGGTATCTGCTTTGTACTCCCACCTGTGACAAAAAACTGCCATACAACCCACATTTCATAGCCAATATCCCACTGGACAGGATCGAGGCATACGAGGAAGTGCAAAACATTCCTTATGTGGAGTGCCAGGTGGACATCGACGAACTCTTCGATGACATAGTGGGAGTGACATATTACTGGGACAAACCCGTAGAACACGTTGTGTTCGCTGTTCACAAGTCCTCCGCCAACTATATCCGCACTAAGCCCATTCATCCATATCAGGCCGAATTATCGAAAGATGACCAAGCGGAACTACGCCGTGAACATCCCCAGTTGAAGGATTTCGCATTCTTCTCCCTTGACTGTAAATTGAACTACGAGTTGACCGCGCTGCTTAGAAGTTACGGGCCAAACCTGATTGTTCTCTCGCCAGTGTCTTTAAGGGAAGATATGATAAAAGGCGCAAAGATGCAGCTCGAAGTATACTCTTGGTATAAAAACTACGAATAATTAAGCAATTAGAAACTCAGGCCCAGGGGTCGATTTCCAAGTTATTATCTTCGATAGGACCATATTCAGGCATCATCTCGGATGGTAGAGTGTTTGATTCCTGAATTGGATTGCAAGTCAAACAACGCAGTTCATGGTGCCCTTCTTTATCAGTATAATCGACTTTTTGAGACCCACATTTATGGCAGAAAACCATGTGTCTATCCTTGTGCCCATTCCCCATATAGTTAGATATAAACAAAGGTACCCGCCTCCCGAGTAATCGGTACTTTTCGGCCTGTTTTTCAAAGTATTCATTAGAGCAACATGAGTTGCAGGAAGGGCAGATATACAGATGATTGGGGCATTGCTTTGTATCTCTTGAATCTATAATCCCTTTTTTACAATCGTAGCAAAAATTGAGGTATACTTCCTTATTATACTCTGGGCAAGAGGGCATTAAGCACTTATACTTTGAATGCCCTTCTTTTTTAGCTGGGAAAAGAATGTGACCACACTCTCTACAAATGAGCCTCTTTACAAAACGTATAGCATTATTAATCTGACTCACAAATTGGTTGTAAACCTGGTTAGGAATTAATCCTGCTTCAGTATCCTCCAGCACTTTATAACCGATTATCTCCAAGATATGTATCAATGTATATTTATTCCAGTCTGGATCTTTTTTTATGCTCGTCAAAAAACATATATCATTCTGACAATCTGCACACTTTCTTCCCGTTAGTAGATTGGGGATTTCGGCGAGTTTGGGCGCACAATAAACACTTCGCTCCCACCGGTATGTCTTCTCTCTTTTTTTAAAACACTGTTTTGAATTACCTGTAGTTCGAAATAAGGAATCGACAAGCGCACGATGGTAAATTGATGAATCATATTCTCTTTCGAGGGACGCTCCAAACAATTCAACCATTCTATTTCTCATGTTTTGCTTAACCTCCGATACATCTATTCCGAGATCTTCACCAAGGGTGACATCATCATTCATAATCACTCTCATTCCAATCTCATAGGCGAACATTTTCACAATTATGTCCGGATGTCTTTCGGAAACGAATGGTGTTATCTCTCCGTATTTTTCCGTAAGATAGTGCTCAACGTTTCCCCGCACAATGGAATAGTCAATCATTTCAGGGGTAAAAACGTCGTCTCTTGACTCAGTATCCGGCTTTTTGTCCCAGTTTACAAATAGATTAATATATTCCTCATCTCTCTTATTACGTATCCTCCATCTGTCTTCATAAACCACATTCGGGATAGTGATAATTTTATTTGTTTTTGGGTCAATAACCGGCTCTCCTGTTATTGGATCAATCTGATTAATATCCTCGGTGTGGTATAATTGTACACAAAACTGGTCTATTAACGACTTGATACTATTCTTAATCGACTCATTCTCAAACGCATAATCATCAAGTTCATATTTGATTTCGAAATTGGCAAACCCACAAAAATCAGGATTGATAAGGATTCCCCCTTCACAGTAACATAACCAATCATTGAAGTTTAGTTCTATTGGGCGATTCACCTCTATTGATTTTTGCACAGCCCAATCGAGTATACCATTGCTAACTTGAAATCTTTCTTGGTTAGTTTTCTCGTATGTATTAAGACAGTCAAGAAGGAACTCCGTAGAAACGTTTCTTGCCCCAGGCCATCCTTCAAAAATGTACCGAATTGTAGAATAGTATTTGTAATTCTGGGATGAAAAAGCAGATAAAGACTGTACGTCATAGTGAAGAACACCTTTCTTCACATCTAAGAAATACCGTCTGATGGCAAGGCTCCGATTTGATTCATCTAAAAAGGAAAAACACGTCTCTAATTCTTGGATGGATATACTAATAGAATCATCATTAAGCCACTGTATAAATCGAGAAAACCCCCTTGGACTCTTAATGGTTGTCTCAGCTGCTCGTTTAAAAATCTGATCAACCAATGAATGGACACTAAGATCCTCGTATGAAATCTCATATTGTTTTGCAGCATCAACAAGGATTGGCGGAAAGAAAAGAATACTGGGGTTACCGAGAGTGCGCAACAAATCGTTAACGTGATTAATCTTATTCGTGCTTAATCCGTATGTTGCAGATTTAATAAGCTCAACAACTTGTCCTCTCTTCGGTTCATTAAAGGAGCGAATAGCTTGAGAGATTGCCTGTAAGTTTAAATAGTACTTATCAAAGGCTACTGCGATTATAGCATACGCTAAACCGTCACCCATTCTATGGAATTCTGATGAATCGTAAAACAAATACCACCAGTCTTCCATAGAGTTCGGATTGAAGGGACGAGCGACAATATTAAACGAAGATAATTCTCTTTGGCTGGATTGATTAGGTTCCACGAGAACTACTGCAAATGGATCACGAAACGACTTATCTCGGTAATCCAAAGAATTCTCCACTATTTTTCCATCAATATACAACGTGACAACATCAATTTCTTCATCATCATTGAATCGACTACCGCGGATACTTTTCTTTGAGAACCGTATAAGGGCAGGTCGACGAGCGCCATGAAATCGATTCTCATACCCTTTGTACTCGAAGTATATTTTATTGTCTTTAATCATACTTGAATTGGGAAAAAGTCAACCTATAATGGTCAAAGTTAGTTAATTTTCGTATAGCCGTCAAATTTTTGTAAATTTGTAAGTTAAACCACGAAACGTTTTTTCGTATGGAAGCGAAGCAGGTAAATTTCTACTATGAAGGGATGAAGCAAGCCTTTATCAGGCCTGATAGCAACTGGGCTATCAAGGCTCTTGATTTTAGAGGCTTTCTTGAAGATTTCTTCAAACTCCTGACGCCAGAGTTGGATGGGCAATTCACCATGCAGGATAGAATTGACGAGTATTATGATTCCAACCCTGATGAAGAGGCAATGAGAATGCGTGCCCATAGGACAAGGAAGAAGTTGAATTATATCATCCATCATTTTATTGAGATAAGGCCTGAGGAAATAAAGCGCGTTTCTGTCACAAAGGGCGACATCAGAAGCATATTTGAGGACCTTGTTCTCATTATTTACAATGCAACGAATGTTATTCCGGATAGCGCCACATTTGAGCTTCTTGGCGTTAATCAGTCAGATTGTCTCAAGGGATTGAACGAGCAGCAAAAAGATGCAGTTCTTACTGATTCCCGTATTGTATTCGTTAACGCCGGCCCTGGAACTGGAAAGACCACCCTCCTCGTCCAGAAGATGGTCCACCACATTATCAAGAATCCACAAAGCAATCACATTGTAGCCCTATCTTTCACCAATACCGCCGCCAGGCAACTGGAAGAGAAGTTCCAACAGCAGGCGTTCATGTATCTCAAAGAGAATCAATACGAACTCTTCAACGGGACCATCCACTCTTTCTGCCTGCGGAAAATGCGGAAGTATTATCAGTTAAAGGGACGCTCGTTTGAGTACATGATTATTGGTGATGACGAGTTATTTGATTTCGCTCCCGACATTTGCCGGCTTTTGAATGACAAATATACCTTGGAGGAAATTAATGGCTTCCTAAGCAATAGTAGCAAGCTGTGGCCGGAGGATTTATCTGCGGCAATTGCTGACATTAAAGCAAGGTATAAGTTTATCTCCCTCAATGGTATCCTGTACTTATTTGACGACCTGTTATCGAAGGACCAAGAATTTGCGGACTGGATATTAGCCTCGTCGGACATGCTTGTAATTGATGAAGCACAGGATCTCAACGAGAGCAATTTCACGATCTTTAGCCGGATGTTGGGACTCAAACCATCACTCAAGTTGTTTATGGTCGGAGATCCCCGGCAGAACATATTCGAATTCAACGGCGGTTCTTATGAGTATTTAGATAAGTTCCTGGCTCAGTACCAGAATGAGGTGACTCGTCGAGACCTTTCTGTCTCTTATAGATGTCCGGAGGCTGTACTCGGTTTCGTCAACGGCTTCACATTCATGGACTGTGAGAATGTCCCTTTACGCTCTGATATTGCTGGCCAGATTCAAGCGAAAGCATACCCTACAGTGCAAGACGAGAGCACGAGCGTCGTAGATTCCATTTCGGCTATTGGGGATTTTGATTCTTGCTCGGTTATATCTCCGAACATAAAAGGGTTAGCCGACATTATTGAAAAGCTGAACGCCAATAACATTCCATATGTTGTACTGGGTGGACGTCGTAAAATCAAAAGCCATATAAAGTTCGTAAACAACCTGCTGCGTATTCTTTACAACAACAACGAAAAAAGCATTCTGTCGGTATGTAGAACCCTTGCTATCGATGTCAAGACTCAGCCAATAGGTGCCCCTCGTCATTTCTCTCCCAAGGAGTTATTCTTCCGACACACTTATGGGAGAAGTCTTCGTGAAATCCACAAAGAATATGACCGTCTGGAATGGAGTCTTCCCAGTTTGGTCGATGCGATTGTTGACAAACTCTTGCCTGCGGGGATGTACACGGAACCTCAGGTTGCAGAAGACTTCAAAAAGCTAAGGTCGCTCATCTCGGGTTACAAGACCATCAAAGAGTATCTGGACGCATTTACGATAGACAAGGAGCGCTTTATCTGCTTCTATGAAAAGGACTTTGTTGAAAGTGTGGCAGCAACAGATGGTCCTTGTCTTACGCTATCAACAATCCACTCGGCGAAAGGCCTGGAATGGAAATACGTTTTTCTGATCGGAATGTACGATCTCAATTTCCCTGGCCTTAAGAAATACAGCAACAAGACAACGGATAAGCACGAAAAATACCTGAACACCAAGAAGAAAGAACTATACGTTGCCTGTACGAGGGCCGCACAACAATTGAGCATTTCCTATCCGGAAGTCATCGAGAGTATTGAACAAACCCCTTCTCGTCTTATTGCCGGTTTGGAAATCAGTTAATGCGTATGACATAAGCGCGGGGCTCTAATCTCGCGCTATTCTTTTTACGACCACGATGCGAAAAAACACTGCGCGTCGTGGTTTTACCTTTGTCGTGAATAGAAAAACCAATTGTCATGCAAACCTCTTTCGACGCCAACAACATTGAGCAGAATCATGCCTTTGACATGATCGCCAAGACTAATAATTCTTTCTTTCTCACCGGCCGTGCAGGAACAGGTAAGACCACGTTCCTAAAAATGGCCCAGGAAAAGATTGACAAGAAGTTCATCGTTCTGGCTCCCACGGGGATTGCTGCCATTAACGCTGGTGGTCAAACCATTCACTCCTTCTTTGGACTTGATTTCGGAGTGCTTGGGCCTGGCGACATTGGCACCATGAATGCGAATAAAATCTCCCTCGTGAGACACATTGACACAATCATCATTGATGAAGTGTCTATGGTCAGGTGTGACATAATGGATGCGATAGACAGGACGCTTCGTTTTTACCGGAAGAATTCAGCGCCCTTCGGCGGACTGCAGATGGTGTTTGTCGGAGACATGTTTCAATTGGAACCGGTGGTAACCCAGGAGGATCGCGAAATCCTGATGGACCTGTACCACTCAAGCTCTTTCTATTTCTATAAATCTGCCGTCATCCAACGCTATGGTTTGCCAAAGATTGAGTTCATGAAGATCTACCGGCAATCAGATCCAGTATTCATCGAACTGCTGGAACATGTAAGGACGGGCACCGTATCTTACCGGGATATGCTGCGTATTAACAGCCGGGTAGTTGTCCCTGGGGAAGGAAGTCAAAAACTCAAAGTAACGTTGACATGCACCAAGAAAGCAGCCCAGCTCATTAATGAAGAAAGGCTCGCGGAATTGGATGGAGACCTGATGGTCTATGAAGCCGAACATGCGGGAGATTCCAGAAGGTGTCAAGACGCTGCTGAGGACAAATTGTATCTCAGGGTCGGCGCTCAGGTAATGTTCACAAGAAATGATTCATTCCAGAGATGGGCCAATGGAACACTTGCAACCATCGACAGTCTTACAGACGACTGTATAAAGGTTCGTTTTGACGATGGATCTACTCAAGAGGTTCAACGGGTCAAGTGGGAAAGTATCGAATACAAATTTGATGAGGCCACGAAATCGAGTATCAAGAAAACGATAGGTTCGGTAACCCAATATCCTTTGAGGCTCGCATGGGCGATTACCATCCATAAAAGCCAGTCCTTGACTTTCGACAGGGTTGCCATAGACTTCGGTAAAAGTGCGTTTACGAATGGTCAGGCTTATGTTGCCTTAAGCCGCTCACGCTCGCTGGAAGGGCTGGAACTGCTCCGTCCTATGACCCTATCGTCTGTGCTTGTTTCCAAGGATGTGCTTGACTTTTCTTCGGACATAAACAACACCGAGAAGATTATGCGGGAGATCAATATCGGTGCTGCCATAAACGGTTTTATCAAAAACATGGATTGCGATGGTGCTGCCACTACACTATATGAAATGGCTACTGAAGAAGTCAATCAGGGGAATTACGATAATGCGTCTGAACTTCTGGCCAGGGCCATGTCTTATGTTGTTGATGATGAATGTCTAAAAGGTAAGGAGTGGAAGACGATAGGAAGTGATAACGTCGAGTATCGTCTTATGGATGCCATCGGCTTATTCTATGCCGGCAGAGAGGATGAATCCGAAAGAATCATTTCTGAAATGCTTCCTATGCTGGATTCGAATTTCGACGGGCTCTACATCCTCTCCCGCTGTTATGAGGAGAAGGAGGAGTGGGATAAAGTGGATGAAACATATAAGAAGATGATGGCTCTGTTTAACCAGTCCAGAGAGATGGGACTGGATTCCATTTCATATCGTAAGTTCAAGTACAGACTGGCCATCCTGAACGAGCGGGTCTATTCCGATCCAGGTGCAGGTCTAATGCGTCAGCTGCTGGCCGAGAACCCAGCGTATGATAAGTATCACACCGCCCTTAGATCGATGTTGATCGGCAATGCCGAAGCTCGCCAGGAATTTGAGGAAGAGACCGACAACCCAATCGCATCCCTGCTATTTGACCGGGAGAAAGATGATGCCTCTTTTCTCGAACTGGTTCGTGATGAGAGAGACAAAAAATCGATCCCGTGGAATGCCTATCGTAGGTTTATCAATAACCTTAAACTCGCCATGCCCTGCTAATAACCAAACCTATCACAATAATGAAAACCAGATTGTTTTTCCTTATGGTCTTTTTGGCCATACTTGCGCCCCAGGCGTGCGCCCAGAGAAAGGTCGTCTCTGACTACAACTACCAGAAAGCCGTGGATGCTTTTTTTGAAGACAAAGATGATGACAAGGCTCTCAAGCTTGTTAATAAACAACTTGACGAGACTCCAGATCATTTGGACTCAAGATTTCTTCGCGCTAAGATTTATTGGCGCGCAGATAAGTACGATACTGCTCTGCGTGATTTATCGTATGCAATCAAGCATTACAAAGGAAAGCCAAGCGTATACAAGTCCACGCTGTTTGGGCTCCAAGGAGCGATTTACGATGATATGGAAAGATTCGCCGATGCAGTTGACTCGTACAGGCAGGCTATCAAATTTGCGAAGAAAGACAATCCAGGCCGGATTCAGAGTTACAAATTTGATTTAGCGCAGTCGCTATATAACGCCAAGGACCTTGACGGAGCCGAGAAAGTCTATTTAGATATGTTGAAAGATGATCCCGGGGATGGGGGTGCAATGGTTGGCCTGGCTCGTAACAGATTAGACCAGGATAAATATGAAGAAGGATTGGAGTGGCTAAGAAAGGCTGAATCCTACAATGCCAGTTATGCGGAAATTTATCGATTCAAGATGCAAATCCTGGACAAACTTGGGAAAACGGATGAATCAGTTGATGCTGCATTGAAGTACTTCGAGCTGAATGATGACGCTCCAGCATGGCTGGTCGCGGAATATGCGGGAAAACACTACACCTATGGCGTCGCAAAAGTTAAAGCTGAGATGAATAAAGATGATGCCTCTGATCGATGGATTGTGTTGTTGACTCGGCTTTACGAGGATCATTCTGACTACGTGAAAGCACTTGAACTCTACGATAAGGTCGAAAAAGAGTACGGTGAATACAAGATGATAGCCTACTATAAATCGAATTGCTATTCCGAACTCGGTCAGTTTAATATGGCCATAAAGGAAGCGACTCGTGCCATAGACCTTGATGGGAGCAAGGCCCTCTATGGACACCGTGGAGACATCTATCGAAGTGCTGGAATGTACGACAAGGCAATTGCGGACTATACCATTTCTATGGAGGATGACCCTTCGAGTGGTTATGAATACTACGCCATTGGTTGGTGCTACGAGTTGCAGGGAGATAATGATAAAGCATTGGAATACTTCAACCAGGGCATTGATCTGGACAAAACGTATTCATATTTATTTGTAAGCCGTGGAGACCTCTTAATGGAACTTGGCAGGCAGGAAGAAGCCCAATTAGATTATGAGAAAGTACTTGAAATCGATGATGAACCGGAAGATGGGAGTTGTCGTCACTATGCGCTCCATGGTTTAGGGAGAGATGATGAGGCTATAGAATGGTTAGACAAGATTATTGAGAACAAGCCTTACGATAGCGGCAATTATTATGATAAAGCTTGTCTGTTCGCCAGGATGGGCAAGGTTGACGAAGCGTTAGCCTCCCTTGAGGATGCTTTCAAGAAAGGATTCCGTCGATTTGTTCATATGGAGCATGACAACGATATGGACCCCCTCCGTAATCTCGAGAAGTACCAATCTCTTTTGCTGGAGTACAAGAACAAACCGGTCAATGACGGCGTAGAAGAGCCAGAGATTACTATGCAAGCAGCTGAAGCACTCATCTCTGAAGTGTCAATGAAAAAAATGGCCGGTGGAACATACGAAATACCCTGCACCATCAATGGGCTTCCACTCAAGTTCGTCTTCGATACAGGTGCCAGCAATGTGACTATTTCCAGCGTCGAAGCCAGCTTTATGCTTAAGAATGATTATTTGTCAGAAAGAGATTTCAGAGGATCTAAAAGATTCATCATGGCCGATGGTAGCATTACTGATGGGGCAATTGTTTGCATTAAAGAGGTATTGGTGGGCGATGTGCTATTAAAAAACATTGAAGCCTCAGTGGTAAAGAATCAAAAAGCGCCCCTGCTTCTCGGTCAGTCAGTGCTTGAGCGCTTTGGCTCCATCACAATTGACAACGAAAACAACAAATTAATTATCAAGCATTAACGCAATATTATGAGACTCAATGCAACTGAAATAAATGCCAGCAATCTCAATGATTACTTGGGCCTTGATATTGTGGCATTCCATTGGGCTGCAGCAGGCGCATGCGGTGAACATGGAGGAGTGGTTTTCATCACATCAGATGGGACTGTATATCACACAAACTATGTTTATCCGCAATACGGGATTACCAGAGACGATCTATGCAAAATCTTCCCTCCGTTATCGGATATTCAACCAGGGATATTTGGCGGTGGATTGTATCCTAATGAATGGAAGGACCAATACCTTGGTCTTGGCAATTTCCTGGTAGTTCACAGATCATTATGGAATGACTTTATCACCCTTTCCGAAGTTGAACTTGCTCGGTTGAAAGAAGAAGGAGAAAGTGTCATCCTATACAATATATGGGATTCCGTTATTTTGAAAGTACTGAAAAACAAAAATGTAGACTGATTATGGTAATTGCGATTATTTCTATAGTTGCTGCAATCTTCCTTGCCTTGTATGTAAGTAAAAGCCAGGATTATAAGCAGCTTGAAAGAGACAATAAGTTGCTTAAAGAACAGCGAACCCAAGCAACGGAATCCGTTGGCGTCGATGACGTTGACGCACATCAACTTGACAAAGAGTCCGCGATGGAGGCTATCCGTTTCAATGGCTATGTCCCTGATGCTGACGAGCATTGGATTAACTTCATGGTACAGGGGGAGCATTATGCTATCGATGCGGATAGATTCCCTGTTTTGGTGATGATGAAGCACTACAACCTAAACCACAACGAGTGGGATATGGACCTGATGCACAAGGCGGCTCACCAAGTGTCGGACGAACTCATTATGGGGAAGGTCCTGTTCACCGGTGAAGAGGAGGACGGCATCGCTTTCCAGATCACCGCCATTGAGAACAAGTACGGGCACTTCAAGGACTGCCTGACGAGGTATATCAGCATCATTGAAGAGTCCCAGGCTCGCATGAGCAAGATCTACAATGATATGGATGAGAAGCGGAAAGAAGGGCTCTCCCTCTTGCCGCAACTTGGAGCCGGAGCACAGGGAGAGAAGAAGGTATTATCATAACCAGAATAATGCTATGAAGAATAAGTCCATCATTTTTCTGTCATTTGCCATTCTGATTCTGCCAATGCTCGTCGGATGTGGTAGAAGAAGTGGTAAGATCTCTGGCACCAGGCTTGAGAGATCTCCGGAGTGGGGCGTTGTGGACACGAACGAGAAGCCGGTAATAATGGATGACTCTGACGAGTCTTTTGCCACGATTCCGGATGTCCCTTATGAGCCGAAGGTGACATTTACTGGACGCGAAAGCCTGGAAGATATGTGTTCGCTGGCTTCCGGCGAGAATGCACTTGGTAAAGCAAACACAAAGTATCTGGAGGGGTGCTATTATACCGGAGACACATCGACACCGTTCCTTGCCTCTTTCGCAGAACGGTGGAATAAGGCTGCATTCCTCAGGCGTTTCGTGAATGCTGAAGAACTCTTCGAGCGGGAGAATACCAACATCGGGGATTCCCTGACAACGGACACCGTAAGGGGCGAGTTTCCAATGTTGAAGAATGAGTACCAACTGGCGTTCCGCAACAGTACGTGTGTGACCAAGGCGAAGAAACTCGTCAAGATGCTCACGACCATTGACTACGTACCGTCCGAGTGCGAGAAGATGGCCAACCTGTTTGGCGAGCTTGTAAACGTACCGTATGATACACCTGATTATGTGACTGAGGCAGATCTCGAAGCAATTCAGAAAGACTTTTGGGACTTGTATGACAAAAGCCAATATATTCCTGACATCGCAGAGATTCAGAAGATCCGTGTCAACGAGGACTACGGGACTGAGGCTTTGGAGAACCTACGCAGTTCGCTACAGAAACGATATGTGGAATCAACGGATTTTGATGAACGGTGTATCCTGGCTTGCGAAATGGCTTGTTGCGGTCAAGAGAATGGTATAGATTACCTCGGCGAGCTTATCGAAGCTGGCCAGTATTCCAAGTATCTACTGGAGGTTTGGGTGGATTGGCGATTGTATGCCCAGCAGGGCGTGTTTGGCATTTCGACGTATTCTGAAATACCGGACAACCTGTATGACAATGCCCGGCTTTTGGTGGCAAAAGAGTATGCGAGGCATATCAAAGACCATCCGGAAGATAAGCTTGCCAAAGTACTGCTGCTAAACCTGACTTACACTGAAACGCTGCACCGTGTAGGTGGGTATTATGGTAACGAGGCGCTCGGCGCTTCCTTGTTCGTGAAGGAACGCTATTTCCTGCCGGAAGATGTGGCAAAAGGGAGCCATTCTGATGATAGCGAAGAATAAGGAGTTAGCGGCTATTTATCCCTGAAAAACACTAAAAGCAATGGCTAATAATACACGAAAAAGGGCCGCGTCAGTGGATGCGGTACAGATGGCGTCGGCCGAAATCGGTCATAAACCGCCACAGGCACCAGAGGTTGAAGAAGCCGTGATAGGTGCAATGATGCTCTACGAAGACTGCATCTATCAGGCAGTAGGTGCGCTCAAAGAAAAGAGCTTTTACGACCCCAAACTGCGGCTGATATTTACCGCCATTTCCGGGCTATTTAATAACCGTAGCGCTATCGATATGACCACAGTAGCCGAAAGGCTGCGGACAGATGGTGTCCTGGAAGAAGTTGGCGGTCCGACACGGCTTGCGGCACTCACTCAGAATGTTGGTTCTGCTGCCAACTTCGAATACTACGTGAAAATCCTGCAGCAGAAAACTATCCAGCGAGATCTCATTGAAGCCGGTTATGGGATTCTTCAGAAGGCCTTCGACGAGACATATGAAGTGGACAAACTCATAGAGGAGTCTCAGAAGGAAGTGTATAATGCCGTCCAAGGCAATATGCGCAGCCAATATGTGGAAATCGGGAATGCGCTGAACCGGGCAATGGACCGCCTTCAGTTCGTTCAGAAAACAGATGGCCTCACCGGGGTCCCCTCCGGGTTCCCGTCGCTGGATGCCATCACACGTGGATGGCAAGACGGGAATCTGATTGTCATTGGTGCCCGTCCAGGGCATGGTAAGAGTGCCATCGCCTTGAATATGGCAAGCGCAGCAGCCATTTATCACAATATTCCAACAGCATTCTTCACCCTTGAGATGGCCGATATTGAATTGGCAGACCGCTTGATCGGGATGGAATCCGGCCTTTCATCAGGCAAGAGGAAGGGCAAAGATAAGATGGAAGACTACGAGTGGGAGTTGCTGGAAAAAGCATTGGCAAGAGCGGCAAAGGCCCCACTGTATATTGATGAGACGCCAGGGCTGACTATTACGGAATTCATGTCCAAGATAAAACGAATGGTCCAGGAAAGAGGAATCAAGATTGCATTCGTGGACTATCTGCAGTTAATGCACGCCTCGGCCTCTCTGTCCCAGTACCGGGCGCTGGAGATTGGCGAAATCTCCCGCCAATTGAAAGAGACTGCGAAGGAACTGCATATCCCAATCATAGCACTGGCGCAGCTCAATCGAAACTTGATGGCCCGACAAGGTTCGTCAAATGGACGGCCCGTCTTGAGTGATCTGAAAGATTCCGGTTCCATCGAACAGGATGCCGATATGGTGCTGTTCATTCATAGGCCAGCATTGCTTGGGCTTTCTGAGATGGGCGATGATCAGGCCGAATTGCTCATTGCAAAGAACCGCTCAGGAGAAATGGGTATAATCCCACTTCGATTCGATGGCGATTTTGTGAGATTTACCGAAGACCGAATGTCATTGGCGGATTACGCTGCTATTAAGTCAGTAGAATCAAAGATGAATACCGCCGATATTACGCCAATGCCGACAGAAGGTTATTCGCCATTTGACCACTTCGAATCAGAGCAGCCATGACAGCATGTCCACCTTTGTCCACCTTGTCCACCTTGTCCACTCCGTCCACCGGTGGACAAAGTGGACAGATGCGTATAAGCATCAGGGAATGGATGTAGGCCGATGGGAATATGCGGGCCGATGGTGCCCTGATCCAGCGTCCTGCCGATGCCGGCGTAGATAAGGGAAAAGGTACTTGCTCGTCTGTCAGTTTGGTCTCCGGCAGAGCCTCCGCCCAAACAGCCAGACCAGCAACCTCTATTGCCACACTTCGCTGTGAGACTGTGACCGGACAAGCCGGCCACAGACTCACGGACGCCCTCCGCTCCATTGGCCCTCGCCGCAAGGCTCCCGCACTTTAAAGGAAAAGCGGTCACGGTCAGCAGTCGGTTGTTCCGCTCGCTGCGCTTGCTCCACAACCGCCAGCTCACCGTGCTGGTTTATGCCCCTCAGTCCCCGGAGGGGAAGATAATCACCCGGGAGCCGTAGTGCCAGCGCGAGCGTCGTACCCCGTATCCCGCTTTCCATAACATAATCCCATCGGAATTGTGTAACAGCCGCCGGCAACGTCAGTGCTCCGCATCAAGGGAAGAAGTATCAAGGGGTCAGAAGCCCGCAAAAACGGCCTGCAGGGCGTCTGATTACACAATTCGGATTATGTTAAGGACGCTCCGTCAGTGCGGTGCGGAGGTCCTACCTTCGAATTCCCGGGTGAGGCGGCGGAGGACAAGCAGCCCCCCTCAAGGACCTCCGGCCTCCAGGCCCGTCGGGGGGCTGCGCACTTTGCGCGTCCTTCGTGGGAACGTCAGTGCCAGTTCCGGCAGCGCTCCACCCGCGGTCGGATAAACCGCCCGCGACTTCCGCTTTGAGGCTCGTATCAGGATAAATGAGGTGTTCGTGGGCGCAAAGTGCAACCACGCATACCGTCAGTACAGTGCGAGGGTAAGAAGCCCGCAGGGAGCCTCAGTTCAGTGCAATCAGTCCTCCGCCTTACGCAGCTCCGCTGCTGGGTCGTTCCAGGCCGTGACTCCTCTTCCTCCGCAAGCTCCGTCAGAAGAGTCCCGTCCCTCCACTCCGCGGTACGGCTTCGCCGTGTTTATCCCTGCCTGCTATTCCTCCACACCTCTGCCGGGAAGAATCCCGCCAGAAGTGTTCCGGGCACCGCCAGAAGTGTTCCGGGCAGGCCGGGGGCAGCCGTCCCGGCTGCTGGCGCAGACAGTGTCAGTTTGTTCCGCGTCAGAGCCGCAGCCCAAACTGCCACAGACTGCGCCGGTGGCTTGGTGCAAGGCCTGACGGCCACGAGCGTCCTACCTTCGTTCCAGCAATGGGCCGTCTCGGCCCAGGCCCCGGAGGCCGTCTGCCTTCCCTTCGCGCCGGTCTCTTCCGCTGCTCCAGGGAGCCTGTAGTCTCCCTTCCGCGGCGCTCCAGAGCCCGCCGCCCCCACACCTTCCAGACCGCCTCCGGGGCCACGCTCCACTTCGTTCCGCGCCCTATGGCACTGGCAGACTCACAGCAGCGTCAGTGCAACATCAACCGACATCACCCGCCCGAAGGGACGGAAAAAGGTATAAATATATACTCAGAGGGGCAGCGGCTAACGCCGCTGTACTTGCGTAAGTGACGGATTTTTAGTAACTTTGTGATAGATGTAAACCTCCTTTGAGATTACTATTTGGTATTGCTTTGCCCAAAACTTATAGCGCCCTATGCCTCGTTTTTACCCATCAGTCCTGATTGCTGACGCCTACGGTTCCGTAGGTGAGGTGACCTTCTATCACCGGAACGGGAAGTGTTACTATAGGAAGCGCTCTCATAGCCGGTACCCAGGTACGGCAAAGCAGACATCGGCCCTGGACGTACATCGTCGTGCCCTGGCTGCCTGGAGGGAGGTTCCGCACAGGACGCAGCTGGTCTGGAACAAACTGGCGGAGGTGGTGGAACCCCACCGGCCGCCGTTCGACCACAAGGCTTTCATCAGTGGCCAGAACCTATTCGTATCAGCATATCACGGATTCGCGACGCTCGGAAATGAGCACCAGCCTTCGCCGGTGCCCTTCGACAAGTTCCCGCCGTTTGCGGTGTCGCTGGGTGATGGTGTAAAGGTGGATGGTTGCCTGGTGATCCCCGCCCGGGTAGAGCTGAGCAGCTGGCCGGAGGCTTCCCGGTACCGGCTGCTGGCCAAGATCCAGCTCACTGCTCCGGGACGGTGTCGGCATCTGGGCAAGCTCAGGAATTACCTGGCTGAGGGAGACTGTGCTGCAGGCGTGGTGTCCGTCGTGATTCCCGGGTATGCGGAGCAATTCGGATTCGAACTCGACCAATACCAGGTGTATGCCCGGTTCGTCCTGCTGGATTCCGTTACCGGCTACAGGAGCCAGTATCAGGACGGCTCCTTCCTAATCACCGCACGGTAGTCTGCCGTTACGGGTTTCCCCGGAATATCAGAAAAGCCAGCGCAGGTTTTCCCAGAGCTGGATGGTGCCTTTGACGTCAATCTTGGTGCCCTGGTAGACGATGTAGCCCAGATTCTTCCAAGTGTTCGTCGTGGTCCGGCTGACGCCCAGTTTGGTGGAGAATTCCGACGCATTGCAGAATTCCCGCACCTGGGAATACTCCTTCAGCCGGTCCAGCTGCTTCTGCCAGTTCTCAATCTTGGGGACCGTGAATGCCAGGAATTGCTTCACGTCCATTGTCTTGATGTCATCCTTCAACAGCATGGCCGCCGTTTCTGCGGCCTTCTTTGCGTCGATTCTGAGGGTGAGGATATGTGCTTCTGTCTGGGTCATAGGGCGCTTATTTCTTCATTTCATCATCAAAGAGTTTCATGGCATCCACCTTGGTCTTCTCGGCAATCTCGATATAAGGCTTCATCGCCTGGTAGTCGGAGTGGCCGGTCCATTTCATCACGACCTGCGGCGGGATACCGCTGGAGAGGGCGAAACAGATGAAGGTACGGCGGCCGGCGTGGGTACCTATCATCTCATACTTCGGGAATGTCTCCTCCACACGCTCACCGGCCCGGTAGCAGACCCGCTTGATGGGCTTGTTGAAACCGGCCAGCTCGCAGAGGTTCTTCAGGTATCGGTTCATCAGCTGGTTGGCCAGCACCGGCAGCGCACGGCCATAGGGGAAGTTCTCATCCTTATATTTATCAAGGATGGCTTTGGCGAAACTGTTCAGGTTGATGGGAAGGCGGTCGTTGGTCTTCACCGTGGTCACATACATCGTGTCGCCTTCAATGTCCGTCCGCTTGAGGTTGGCCAGATCGGAATAGCGGAGCGAGGTGAAAGCGCAGAAGCAGAAGCAGTCCCTGGTCTTGGACATGCCGCCGGCATCCTCGACCTCTTTCTCGTATTCCTGGCCATTCATATCGAGCAGCTTGACTTTGGTGCCGTTCTTGGGAATCTCGAAGCGGTACAGGTGCAGCAGTTCCTCCTTCGTCAGGAAGATGACAGGCTTTTCCAGGACCTTGAACTTGGGCCGGTATGACTTGATGGTAAGCTCCCTGCAGTAGCCCTTGCGGATGGCCCAGTACAGGAACCAACGCAGGTTGTTGAATTGCTTCTGGACGCTCTTCTCCTCCAGGCCGCACTTGGAGCGAAGATACACCACGAATTTGTTGATGCCGGTCTCGTTGAAGGTGTCGAAGGTGCAGCGGGCATTGAATGCAGTCAGGTGGTGGGTGAAGGTAGTCCAGCACTGGAGGGTGGCATAGGCCCAGCCATTGGCGGCACTCTCTTCCGCAATGAATTCCTTTAGGCGCGTGAAGAGGCCTATCTTCTTCTCCTTGGGAACGACTTCCACAGCCTCGTCCGGAAGACCGAGGGCTATCTGGTACTGGGCCTTCAGATCCTCGTCCTTCGGCTTGACCAGCTGGTTCAGTTCGTAGTCGGCAAAGTGGGCCTCGATTTTCTTCAGCCTGGTGTTGATGATCTTGCCGGAGACACCCTTCGCATTGACGGACTTGTTCAGCACATACTCGTTCTTGTGCTTGTCACGGAACTTGGGGTCAGGATTGCTGGGCACCCAGTCTGCCTCGGGGACTTTATACTCGCAGGTGGTGAGGTACCGGGCACCCTTCACCATTATGGAAACTCGTATGGGTTTTTCGCCTGCTTTATTGGCTTGAGGCGACAGATAAAACTTGACTGGCATAACCTCGTATCTTTATTTTCGTACACAAAGTTATACACAATTTTCGTAAAATCCAAATAAATCCCGATTTACTATGATTGCATTAAAGTAATGATTATCACTTTGTTACAATACTACTTAAAACCCTAAAATCCTACCGTTCTATTCTCCTATGCTCCACAAAAAAGGTCCAGCCAATCGGCTGGACTTTTTTGTTGGAGCATGTTCCTCCAACCCCCTGTCGCTACGCGACATCCCCCTTTCAGGGGGAATGCCGGAACCTGCTGCGCTACGCTTGCAGAACCCGGGTGCCTGCGCTGCTTCGATGCTTCGCATCTCGCTGACGCTCCGGCACGGCGGCTGAAGCCGCCCTCGGCCCTTCGGGCCTCAACCGCCAGGAAACGTCCTACCACGACCTCCAAAAGCGGTTGCCAGGGGCAGCTGCCGGCCCAGCGCCGAGAACAGGACGTCGCCGACAAGTTGATCGGTCCACAGCTCCGGATGGTCGAAGTCCACCACGTGCACAACCAGCTTTTCCGATGATATGCTCACCTCCCTCCGGACGAAGATGTCCACACGTTCCACAGAATTGTCCTTGAGCAGAAGCGCTACAAGGTCTTTGCCGATGGCGCCCGTGGCGCCCAGTACCAGTGCTTTCATGATCACAAATATATGGAGTTTTTAATTATCTTTGTGCAAGCAACGATTTGAAAATGGAACTTATAGATGCAATCAAGGCACGGCATTCCGTGCGGAAATACAGCGAGCAGCACATTGAAACGGCGAAAGTCGACGTCCTGAAGGACGCTGTCGGGCGCATCAATGCCCAGACCGGCCTGAATATCCAGCTGGTCCTGGATGAGCCCAAGGCCTTCTCCTCCGGCATGTGGAAGTACGGCCAGTTTTCCGGTGTGAAGAATTACTTCGTGATGGCCGCGCCCAAGAGCAGGGAGGCCGAAGAGGAAATCGGCTATTTTGGCGAAGAACTGGTTCTGCTCTCGCAGACACTGGGACTGAACACCTGCTGGGTGGGCCTGACCTACAAGAAGATTCCCGGCACATTTACCCTGCGTGAGGGTGACGTGGTTCACTGCGTCATCGCCCTCGGTTATGGGGCCACCTCCGGCACCCAGCACCCGCAGAAAAAGGCAGAGAACTTCTACGAATGCGAGGGCGTCCCTCCCCAGTGGTTCAAAGACGGGCTTGAGGCAGCCCTGCTCGCCCCCACTGCCGTCAACCAGCAGAAATTCAAATTCATCCTGCACCCCGGAAACGTGGTGGAAGCGAGGACCTCGTTCTCCATGGCGGGGTATGTGAACATCGATCTGGGCATCGTAAAGCAGCACTTTGAAATCGGCGCCGGAAAAGATAATTTCAGCTGGAAATAACCCGTCCTCAAGTATATTGTGACAACAATACAACTAGCTGATTTATGGACTCTTACCAGAAAATAGAATTGAGCGACTACACGCGCTCCGGAGAGGGCGGGACCGCCGTATCCTATACCCACAAAACGCGAAACACACTGGCCAAGCTCTACAATCCGGGATTTGAGGCCGACAGGGCCAAGGCCGAATTCTACACGGCTCGCGCGGTGTTTGAGATGGGTATTCCCACACCCGAACCGTATCGGCTCGTGACGGACGGGGAACGATACGGCGCTGAATATGAGCTGATAAAGGGAAAGCGCTCCTTCACGCGCATCATCTCCGAGGAGCCCGAGCGCCTGCAGGAGATCTCCCTCACTTTTGCCGAATGGGCCCGGAGGCTTCACGCCACGCCGGTTCCGCCCGGCCGTCTTCGCTCCTACAAAGAAGTCCTCATCCAGTTCTACAAGGAGAAGACGCTGGTGCCGGAGGCATACAAGCAAAAAGCCCTGGCTTTCCTGGAAACGGTACCGGATGCGCCCACCTGCCTGCACGGAGATCTCCAGATCGGCAATATCATCACCGACGGGGACCGGACGCTGTGGATAGACGTGGGAGAATTCAGCCACGGGACCCCGGAATGGGATATCAGCATCATGTGGATCATGGGGGTCAGGATGGGTGAAGAACGCGCCAATTCCCTGTTCCACCTTACTTCGGAGCAGATGAGAGAGCACTGGAACTTCTTCCTGCCGGCCTATCTGGGCACATCGGATCCGCAAATCCTCGGACAATACACCCGGCGGCTCATCCCGTACTATGCGGCCAAGGTCCCCTACGTGTATGACATGGCCTACCACTGCGCCCTGCCGGCGGATGCACTCCAGCGGATAGAGCAAATGATGGGCTAGCCCCGCTACGTCTCCAGGGTCCGGTTGATCCAGGATTTGAGGAAGGCGAGGAAGTCCGGGGCGTCGTGGGCGTGGAGGTGAAAGGTGCGGATGAGGTCCAGCACCGCGTAGGGCCGGAGCTCGCGGTTGAGCGCCTCGATGTCGTCCCGGCCCGTGTAGGCCCGGGCGAAGGCGTCCCAGAATGCGAGCATCTGCTCGCGGGTCATGTGGGTCAGGTCCTGCACCTGCGGGATCACACTGTCCTCCACCATCATTTTGTAGAGGTGCGCCAGGTCCATCAGGTGGCAGCCCTGCGCCAGCCAGCCCAGATCGATCCAGTAGCATTTCCCGTCTGCGAGGAGCAGGTTGCCCGGCTGGAAGTCGCCGTGCAGGCAGGTCCGGTCGTCCGGCAGGGCCAGGACCTTCTCCTTCAGCAGCGCCCGCTGCGCGTCATCGACGAGGGGCGATGCCGCCAAAGCCGTCAGCAGCAGCTCCTTCATAGAAGGGACATAATCGCTCACCTCGACGGGCGTAGCGTGCAGCGCGTGGCCGAGTTCGGCCATGCGTGCTGCCAGCTCCGGAATGCGCTCCGGCTGGTCGGCGCACAGGCGGGCGAAAGATTTCTTGCCCGCAAGCATCTGGCAGAGGTATCCGTGGTCCTCCCCGTCCCGCACGATCTCATACACCTGCGGGGTCGGGAGGCCGATCTCATAGGCCGTCTTCGCAGCCTGGAATTCCTGCTCGACCTTGTGGGCGGCGCCCATCTCGCGCCGGACCAGCTTGAGCATGACGCCGGGGTGGGCATCGGACAGGTAAGCCTGCCCGTTGTAGCCCTCACCCACCAGCGTCCATTCCTCGCGTACGATCTGAGGGTATTCAGCCATCCTTAGCGGAGGACCTGGGTGAAGACGGGATCTTTGCCGTCTTCGACGAGGACAAGCACCTGGATGTTGCCTCGGCCCTCGGAAGCGGTGAAGAGGTACTCCTTGCCGCCCTCGACGTCGCGCTCAGCGACCTCGGTCGCCTTGGCGCGGATCATCGGGTAGGTGCCGACGGCCGCGTCGAAGAGCGCGGACTCATCCTCGGAAACTGCGTGCGGGGCCGGGAACTCGGCCGGCTTCACATATTCGCCGGCGAGGAAGCCGCCTTCCTTCAGGAAGCGGTCGACCTCGGCGGGAACCGCGTCAATGCGGGCGGCGCGCACGCCGTAGCCCGGCAGCACGGTCGCGTTCGGGAGCTTCGCGGCGATGGCCTTGGAGCTGGTGTCCAGACCGCCGCTGCCGAAGGTGCAGAACGGGACAACCTCCTTGCCGCTGAAATCCACGGTGGTCAACAGGGTCTCGATCGGGTTGGCGTAGGTGCCGAACCAGACGGGGTAACCGACAAAGATGACATCATAGTCCTTGACATTCGCCTTGATCGGCTCGAGCTCCGGGAACTTCCCTTCGTTCATCTCCTTCTGGCCGCGCGAGATGGTGGCGTTGAAGTCGGGATCGTAAGGATCGACGGGGAGGATCTCCTCGATGTCGGCGCCGAGCGCCTGCTGGATCGCCTCGGCGACGACCTTCGTCGTGCCGCCCTGCGAATAATAAAGGACCAGGGTTTTGGATTCCTTCTTGGCACCGCACGAGACGGCGACGAGCAGAGTTGCTGCCATAATCAAAAACTTCTTCATGATACTATTTGGTTGGTATTACTAATCCACGGATTGATTGTTCATTGCGGATTCAATCGCTTCCAGCGTTCAAATTTAGTGATTTTTTGTATTGCATTTTCCATGCTTTGAATGTAATTTTGCAATATGACAAAAGAGATTTATCTGGCAGCCGGCTGCTTCTGGGGCGCCGAGCACTACCTCAAGTGCGTCCGCGGCATCGTCAAGACCGAGACCGGCTATGCCAACGGAAATATTTCCCATCCCACCTACCGGGAGGTTTATACGGACAGGACCGGCTACGCCGAGACCGTCCACGTGGTCTACGACCCCGACGTGCTCGGTCTGGACCGCCTGATCCAGGTCTATTTCAAGGCCATCGACCCGACCAGCCTCAACAAGCAGGGCGGCGACGAGGGCACGCGCTACCGCACCGGCATCTACTACACCGACCCGGCCGACCTGCCCGCCATTCAGCGGATCTACGACCGCGTGGCCGGCGAGCTCAAGACGCCACTGGTCGTGGAAGTCAAGCCGCTCAAGAATTTCTACCGCGCCGAGGAGGAGCACCAGGACTACCTGGACAAGAATCCGCAGGGCTACTGCCACATCTCGCCGGCCCTGATGGAGTTCGCCCGCAACGCCAACGAAGCCGCCGGCGACACCGATTAATCCCCTTTCGGACATGACGGCAGCGCGGACATACATCCAGGTTCTCCTGCCGGTCAAGCTCCGGTGGATTCCCACCTACGCCGCTCCCATCGCGCTGGAGCCGGGGCGACGCGTCTGCGTCGAACTCGGAAAGCACCGCTACGACGGCGTGGTCTGGCGCGTGCTCGACCGCCCCGACCTGCCGCCGGAGCGCATCCAGGACATCGTCGCGGTGCAGGACGAGCTGCCCGCCGTCACGGCGGAGGAGCTCCGCTTCTGGGAATTCCTCGCCGGCTACTACCTCTGCACGCTGGGCGAAGTCTACAAGGCGGCCTACCCGCTGCTCAAGCTGCGCAGCGAGCAGACGGCCGCCGACATCCTGGCGCGGCTGCGCGAGCGGCTCGCGAAGAAGGAGGCGCAGCTCGCGGGGCGGCACAACGAGCGCGTCCAGGCGCGGCTGACGGCCGAGCGGGATGCGCTGCGCGCGGAAATTGCGGGGTACTGTCATTCTGAGCGAAGCGAAGAATCCGGATCCTTCGGCCTCAGGCCTCAGGATGACAAAAAGGAGGCGGCCAAGCCGCTCGTGTTGACCGCCGCATCGCGGCGGGAGGAATACATTCCCGCGCTGCGGGAAACGCTCGCCGCCGGCCGGCAGGCCCTGGTGCTGACGCCCGAAATCGCATTCTGCGACCGCCTGGAGGCGCTGCTCGCGCCCGAATTCGGGGCGCAGCTGCAGGTCTTCCACTCCGGCCGGACGCCGGTGCAGCGCCGCGCCGCCGCCGAGCGCCTGCGCCGCGGCGCGCCCACCCTCATCCTCGGCACGCGCTCCGCGCTCTTCCTCCCCTTCCGCCCGCTGGGCCTCGTCGTCGTGGACGAGGAGCAGGATCCGGCCTACAAGCAGGCCGATCCGGCGCCGCGCTACCACGGCCGCGACGCCGCCATCGCCCTGGCGGGCATCCACGGCGCCCGCGTCCTGCTCGGCGCCGCCGTCCCCTCGCTGGAGACGCTCCTCAATGTCCGGCTGGGGAAGTACGCCCTCGCCGGAAGTTGTCATCCTGAGCCTGCCGAAGGATCTGCTTCATTCGGCGAATCTCCCGCCGAGGTCATCGACCTCGCCGCCGAGCGCCGCAAGAACGGCATCGTCGGCAACTTCTCCCGCAAGCTGATCGAAGCGATCGGCCAGACCGACGGGCCGGTGCTGCTGATCCGCGGCTGGGAGAAACCGGAGCCGCTGCAGGAGGAAATTGTTTCCCTTTTCCCGGAACGGGACATCCGCGTCAGCACCCTCAACGCGCTCAAGCGCGAAGGCGCGCCGGACGTCGCGCTGCTCGCCGTGCTGCAGGCCGACGCCCTGGTCTCGCGCGACGACTTCCGCGCCGACGAGCGCGCCGCGCAGCTGCTCGGCACGCTGGCGCAGTTCGCCCCGCGCGTCGTCATCCAGACCGCCGTGCCCGCGCGTTTCGACGGCTCGCGCGGCCCCGACGAGCTCCTCGAAGAGCGGCGCCAGTTCGGCTTCCCGCCCTACACGCGGCTCGTCGAAGTGCGGCGCCAGGGCAGCGGCGAGGTGCTCGCGCGCCACTTCCTGGCGCGCGACCGCGAGCTCGCCGCCCGCAAGGCCGCCCTCCTCGCCGCCCTCACCCCCGGCACCTACCCCGATGTCGACCCGGTGGACTAACCCAACGCGACTCTACTTTGTCTCCACCCCCATCCTCACCCTCACCCCCATCCCCACCACCGTCCTCGCCACCATCCTCACCGCCATCTTCACCGCAGTTCCCGCCGCTCCCTCCCCTGTGCCGTGAGCTATAATTCGCTGATTACCTGAATTTTACAACTTTATACTCCCCCGAAATTCGAGGGGGCACAAAACAGCATTTCGCTGACCCATAAGAAGATACAGCTCACAGGGAAAAAGGAGGATTGCTGTCCATTCGCTCGGAATGTTGAAAATGCGCCGGTCGGGTGTTTTTCATAAAAGATTGTCCTTAAGGAAATTACGAAAGTAACCGGGTTCCCAGGGGCACAGTTACTTTCATAATTCAAACAGAATCAGTCACTTACAGAAAACAGCACCTTTTCAGGACTAGATAACAGCTTGCGGCAGCCGATGGGGAGGATGTGCGAGAGCCCGCGCCCGGTGGCCTGCGCTGTCGGGGGTTGTGCGAGGGCCTGCGGCCGTTGGGATTTGAGCGGAGCGACGTCGGCACCAGCCGACCGGCCGACCCCGGGTATTTGTCCGAAGGGCAAATACGGAAAGGGGGTTATGGCCGCAAGGGGTCGCAGGGGGCGGAGCCCCCTTCATAGATAGGCCGGAGGCAGATAAAGCGGCAGGGTGGCGGCGGGCAAGCATTTTTTGCTTGCACGACGGCAGCCCTGCCGCCTCTGCCGAAAGCACCGGACAGAAAAAGGCCGGTATTTCTGGCAGGTCCCCCTGTATTTCCAGAGGACCTGCCAGCTTTTGCCGGGAAATCCTGGCCGGAAAACGGGATTCGCCGGCCGTGCGAGGGCGTTGTGGAGGGCGAAGCGTGGGGAAACAGTTACTTTCACAATTTTATCAAAGTCAATCACTTACAAAAAACAGGACAATCTGCAGCAACCAGCGGGAAGGAAGAACAATAATCCCGGAGATCCGCTGGTCGACACCGGCGAATATGATGGAGGGATGGTTGGGAGCGAAGCGACGCAGGGGTGCTCGAGGGGGGACGCCCCCTCGTTCATAAAGACCCGAAGGGTACGAGCAGGCTGGTAGGACGGTAGAAAAAGAAGGACCGCCAGCATTCCAAGTCTGATCGATTTGAAAAACTGACGGTCGTCCTGCTCGTACTGGGTAGGAGAATCGAACTCCTATTGCGAGATTGAGAATCTCGAGTACTAACCGTTATACGAACCCAGCGTTTGGGACTGCAAAGATACGCAGATTTTTGAATTCCCCAAATTTTTTCTCGCACTCGGCGAAAAAATTATTTCATCCGGTACGGCGCGTCGTCGTAGAGAATGTAGCGCTTGGCCTTGCGGATCCACTTCTGCTCCTCCAGTTTGACGTGCTCCTGGACCACGTCGAAGGTCAGGCGCCCGCGCAGGTACTCCTCGATCACGGGATCCGCCACTTTCACGAACAGCGAATCGAAAAGCTCAAACTGCGAATAGCGCTCCGCCAGGAAGCGCATCAGCTGGAGCGTGTGCAGCAGCGAATGGTACTGCACGCCCGGCTGGAGCATGATCTGGTAGCCGTAGCAGCGCTCGCCGGCGTAGCGGCCCGCGGCCGGCGTGAAGGAGCACGGGCGCATCATCACGCCGGGCGGCGTGGGCAGGAAGCGCACGTCGCCGCTCTTGATGAAGGGCGCGCCGAAGTACTCGTACGGCCGCGCCGTGCCGATGGCCGGGGTGATGGACGTATTGTTCCAGAGGCCGCCGCCGGGATACATCTCGCAGGTGAACATCCCCGGGATGTCGGAAGCCGGCGCGATGGTCCAGGGCAGCAGGTCCTTGCCGACGTCGGAGACGAAGGCGGAGATGATGTGCAGGGGGAATTTCGCCCCGATCTCGCTGCACCACAAGTGGCACAGCTCGCCGAGCGTGAGGCCGTGGCGATGCGCCACCTTGGGCGTCCAGATGTCGGACTCCACGGCGGGCATCGTCCCCTCGACCACGCGGCCGGCGGGGTTGATGTGGTCTACGATGAAGACCGACGGGCTCTCGTCCATGCGCGCGCACATCGACAGCAGACGCATCACGTCGCGGGTATAGTTGAAGTAGCGCGTGCCCACGTCCTGGATCTCCACCACCACGGCGTCCAGCCCCTCCAGCTCGTCGGCGCTGAAGTCGATGTGGTTGGTGTCGGGCGTCAGCTCGGTGTCGCGCGGGGAGAAGATGCGCTCCAGGTTCCCGCGTTCGCGGAAAATGTCATACAGGTAGCGCCCGCGCGAGGGATCCCAGCAGTTCTGCGTGCAGAAGCACGCGACGCGGCCCTCGCGCAGGCTCCTGTCGAGCTGCTCGTCGATCGGCGTGGTGCGGAAGGAGAACATGGCTTAGGCGCCGATGATGCGCTTGGCCAGCGCGATGACCTCCTCGCCGAGGCGCTGCGCCTCCTCCTCGGTCTGCGCCTCGGAGTAGATGCGGATGATCGGCTCGGTGTTGGACTTGCGCAGGTGGACCCAGGTCTTGTTGGCCTCGAAGTCGATCTTGACGCCGTCGATGGTGTTCACCTTCTCATTCTTGAATTGCTCCTTCATCGCATCGAGGATGCGGTCGATCATGGCCGCGTCGCTGAGGTCGATGCGGTTCTTGGCGATGAAGTACGGCGGGAGCGTGGCCTTGTAGGCGCTCACGCTCAGGCCCTTATGGGCCAGGTGGCTGAGGAAGAGGGCCACGCCCACCATGGCGTCGCGGCCGCAGTGGCTGGCGGGATAGATCACGCCGCCGTTGCCTTCGCCGCCGATCAGCGCGTTCACGGCGTGCATCTTCGTGGTCACGTTCACCTCGCCCACCGCGGCGGCGTAGTAGGTGCCGCCGTGGGCCTCCGTCACGTCGCGCAGCGCGCGACTGGAGCTGAGGTTGGAAACCGTATTGCGCGGCGTCACGCCCGCCTTTTCCGCCCGCTCGAGCAGATAGTCGGCCACGGCCACGAGGGTGTATTCTTCGACGAAAGGCTTGCCGTCCTCGCAGATGAAGGCGAGGCGGTCCACGTCAGGGTCGACGCTGATGCCCAGGTCGGCCTTCTCGCGGACGACCGTCTCGCTCAGCTCGACGAGGTTCTTCGGCAGCGGCTCGGGGTTGTGGGCGAAGTCGCCCGTGGGCTCGCCGTTGAGGGTGATGCATTCCACGCCGAGGCGCTCCAGCAGGCGCGGCATGATGATGCCGCCCACGGAGTTGATGGCGTCGAGCACCACCTTGAAGCCGGCCTTGCGGACCGCTTCCGCGTCCACGGCCTCCAGGGCCAGGACGGCGTCGATGTGCTCGTCGGTGAAGTCATGCTCCTCGATGCTGCCCAGCTCGTCCACCGGGGCGAAATCGAAGTCGCCCGTCTCCGCGAGGTCCAGGATGGCCTGGCCTTCGGCCGCGGTGAGGAATTCGCCGTGCTCGTTGAGCAGCTTGAGGGCGTTCCACTGGCGCGGGTTGTGGCTGGCGGTCAGGATGATACCGCCGTCTGCGCCGGCGAAGCCGACGGCCAGCTCCGTGGTCGGGGTGGAGGCGAAGCCGCACTTCACCACGTCCACGCCGCAGGCCACGAGGGTGCCGCAGACGAGCTGCTCGACCATCGCGCCGCTGAGGCGTGCGTCGCGGCCGACGACCACCTTGTAGCGCTTGCCGCTGTTCGGGGTGGGCTTGCGCACCTTCAAGCACGCACAGTATGCATAGGTGAACTTAACGATATCGACGGGGGTCAGGGCCTCGCCGGGGGCACCGCCGATGGTGCCGCGGATGCCGGAAATGGATTTAATCAGTGTCATAGTTTGCAAAATTACGAAAATTATTCTTATCTTTGCGCCCGATTCAAAAAACACTAGTGTAATGAAAAAAGGAATCCATCCCGAAACCTACCGTCTTGTAGCTTTCAAGGATATGTCAAACGAGGACGTGTTCATCACCCGCTCCTGCGCTACCAGCAAGGAGAACATCACCATTGACGGTGTCGAGTACCCCCTCGTAAAGCTTGAGATTTCCAACACATCTCACCCTTTCTACACCGGCAAGATGAAGATCGTCGATACCGCCGGCCGTGTTGATATGTTCTATCAGCGTTACAAGAGCCGCAAGAAGTAATCCTTCTGCGTCATCATAGGTTAAGATAATCCCGGGCACCAGGTGTCCGGGATTATTGTTATATTTGTAGGTCAGTAACCTACAACATTATGACAACCAAGGGCAAAATCATCACCTGGGTCACGGCCATCCTCCTGGTGGCCGCCGCCGTGTTCGTGTATTTCAAGTTCTACTTCGTGTTCGGCGAGGGCGTCAAGGCCGGCGAGCTGAACCAGATCGTCTATAAGGGCTGGGTCTGGAAGACCTACGAGGGCCGCCTCATCCAGACCGGCTTCAAGAGCAACTCGAAGTCCGGCGGCAGCCTGCAGTCCAACGAGTTCAACTTCTCGGTCGTGGACAAGGCCGTGGCCGACTCGCTGATGCTCTGCAGCGGCAAGCAGGTGGAGCTCCACTACAAGGAATACAACGGCATGCTGCCTTGGCGCGGCATGCAGCACTATATCGTGGACCGCATCGTGTCCGTGAGCCCCGCTTCGACCATTTCCGAGATCCCGATCGTCACGGGCGGCGAGTCGCTATGATCGGCGCGCTGCTGCTCGTCGCGGGCATCCTCGCGACGCACCTCGAGGGCAATCCCAACGCCCGCCTGCTCACCGTGGCCGAGTCCGTCGGCCAGGGCGAGCGTTCCGTCACCCCCGAACAGGTCCCCCTTTTCTGGACGGCCGACAGCCAGCTGACCAAGGAGCGCCCCAAGCCGGAGCCCCCGAAGTGGAAACTGCCCGTCCCGGAGGGCCCGGGCATCGTGTACGGCCAGGCCGTGAGCCGAAATGAATTCGGCATCAGCGGCGGCGTCTTCCCGGCCCCGGACGGCCGGCGCCTCGCCGTCTACCGCAAGGACGAGTCCGCCGTCACGCAGTATCCCATCTACAACATCACCTCCCGCACCGGCGAGGCGATGCTGATCCGCTACCCGATGGCCGGCATGGCCTCGGAGCACATCTCCGTATGCGTGACCGACTTCGACGGGAATATCCTCTCGACCCTGCAGGTCGACGATTTCGACGACGAGCGCTACCTGACGAACGTCACCTGGTCGCCTGACAGCAAATACCTCTTCGTGCAGGTGGTCGACCGCGCCCAGCACGAGATGCACCTCAACATGTACCGCAGCGGCGACGGCAGCTTCGTCCGCACCATCCTCACGGAGCGGAACGACGCCTGGGTGGAGCCGCTGGATCCGCTGTACTTCCTGAAGGACAGCTACGACTTCATCTACCGCACGGACAACCGCGACGGCTTCCGGAACCTCTACCGCTGCGACACGCTCGGCACCATGATGCGCATCACGCCGGTGGCCGCCGACGTGGAATACGTGGCCAACGACGGCAAATACGTCTACTATACCTCCGCGGAGGTCTCCCCGATCGAGAACCACCTCTTCCGGGTGCGCCTGCGCCGGAGAGGCCCCGACGAGCCGCAGCGCCTCACCCCCGAGCGGGGCTGGCACAAGATCACGATGTCGCCCGACTGCAGCCAGTTCATCGACCGCTACAGCTCCTTCAACGTGCCGGGCGTCACGCAGGTGCGCAACGCCGACGGCACCTTCCAGCAGATGATCCTCACCGCACTCGACCCGCTGGACGAGTACGCCCAGTGCCGGGTCGACCTCGGCACGACGCCCTCCGCCGACGGGCAGTACGACAACTACTACCGCCTCTTCTACCCGCGCGACTTCGACCCGTCAAAGAAATATCCCTTGATCGTCTACGTCTACGGCGGCCCGCACTCGCAGATGGTCACCGACTCCTGGCTGGGCAACATTCGCATGTGGGAAATGCTCATGGCCCAGCGCGGCTACGTCGTCTACGTGCAGGACAACCGCGGCACGCAGAACCGCGGCGCGGCCTTTGAGAAGGCCATCAACCGCCGCTGCGGCACGGTCGAGGTCGAAGACCAGATGGCCGGCATCCGGGCGCTGCTGGACCGCGCGCCCTGGATCGACCGCTCGCGCATCGGCGTGCACGGCTGGAGCTACGGCGGCTTCATGACCCTGTCGCTCAACACCCGCAATCCCGGCTTCTTCAAGGTGGCCGTGGCCGGCGGCCCGGTTATTGATTGGCAATGGTACGAAGTGATGTACGGAGAAAGATATATGGACACACCCGAGACCAATCCCGAGGGCTTCGCCGAGGCCTCGCTCATCGCCCGCGCCAAGGACCTGAACGGCCGCGTGCTCATCTGCCAGGGCCTGCAGGACGGCACCGTCGTGCCCCAGCACTCCCTCAGCTTCGTGCAGACCTGCATCGAGGAGGGCGTCCCGGTGGACTGGTTCCCCTACCCGCTCGACGAGCACAACATGCGCGGCAAGGCCCGCGTGCACCTGTACGAGAAGATTACTGACTATTTCGAAACATTCTTATAATGAAAAAGTGCCTTTTCGCCGCCCTGCTCCTGCTACTGGCCGCCGGCCCGCTGGCCGCGCAGAAGAAGGCGGAGACCAAACTCTACGACAAGACCATCGCGGCGCCTTCCATCGCCGCTTTCGACAAGTTCCTGAAGAAGTATCCTTCGTCCGTCTACGCGGCCGACATCCTGGCGCGCAAGGACACCCTGCTCAATATCACGCCGTATAATGAGACGCAGGCGGCGGCCATTGCCGCCCCGCTCCTGCCCGGTGGCGCGCAGTTCCGCGCCATCGCCGACCGCCGCGAAGCCGTGGACCGCATTTATGCGATCTGCCTCGACGGCGAGGGGCTCGCCCTGGACCAGGTGCGCATCGTCACCTTCGTGAAGAAGGGCGGCGACTGGGAGCAGGAGGGCGTCTATGACGCACCTGCGACCGACGCCGAGGGCATGACCGCCCGCGCCTTCGTGGACGGCACCTCCGTGGTCACCATTCGCGGGACGCGCTACCTCTTCTTCCATTATCTGATGGAAGGCGCGCAGCCGGCCTACGTCGCGGCCGCCTACGCCCCGCAGACCGACGAATTCGGCTGCGTCTCCTTCCGCGGCAAGGACATCCGCACCGCCGACGAGCCGTACCGCCTGAGCGGCCGCTCCGACGAGGCCCTGCTCAGCGGCATGGACCGCCCGTGGATGCGCCTGCTGCTCAAGGACATCCAGGACAATCCCGCGCTGGAGCAGATCCCGGAGAACTTCTACCTGACCGACGCCGCCATCGACTGGTGGCTGACGCAGAATCCGGACGCGCTGACCACCGCCACGAAGATGAAATTCAACATCCTGCAGGAGGAGAGTTCCCTCGTGGAGGAGTTCGCCAATGTCAAGGGGAAGAAGAATTCTTCAAAATACACGGCCGCCATGTTCGACCACCGCGGCTACACCGTCATCGTGGTCTACCAGAAGGACGACAAGAATTACGTCCTCGCCTGGGCCGAGCCCGAGTGCAAGGATCACTACCGCGACCGCCTGCTGAACAGCATCGCCTTCGACGATGCCAACACGCTGGCGATGTCCTACTACCACGGCAACCGGACCTTCAAGTACCGCCTCAACCTCACTTCCAAAAACCTCAGAAGGAACTAATCCCATGAAAGCCTACATCGAACAGAACCGGGAGCGCTTCCTCGAGGAGCTCTTCACGCTCCTGCGCATCCCCTCCGTCAGCGCCAAGCCGGAGCACCAGGCCGACATGTACCGCTGCGCCGAGACCCTTGCCGACCTGCTGTTCGAAGCGGGCGCGGACGAGGCGGGCGTCTGCGAGACCGCCGGCCACCCGGTCGTCTTCGGCCAGAAGATCATCGATCCCAAGGCGAAGACCGTGCTGGTCTACGGCCACTACGACGTCCAGCCGGTCGAACCGCTGGACAAGTGGAAGCACGACCCCTTCGATCCGCAGGTGCACGACGGCGCCATCTGGGGCCGCGGCGCCAACGACGACAAGGGCCAGCTGTTCATGCATGTCAAGGCTTTCGAATACCTGGTGCGCAGCGGCAAGCTCGCGCACAACGTGAAATTCCTCTTTGAAGGCGAGGAAGAAATCAGCAGCCCGTCCCTGCCGGCCTGGATCAAGGCCCACAAGAAGCTGCTCAAGGCCGACATCTGCCTGGTCAGCGACACCACGATGATCAGCGACAAGGTCCCCTCCATCAACTGCGGCATGCGCGGCCTGAGCTACCTGGAGGTCAAGGTCGTCGGTCCGAACAAGGACCTGCATTCCGGCCACTTCGGCGGCGCCGTTGCCAACCCCATCCAGGTGCTCTGCGAGATGATCGCGACGCTGCTCGACGCCGACGGGCGCGTGACCGTGCCGGGCTTCTACGACCGCGTCGCGGAACTCTCCCGCGCCGAGCGCCGGATGCTCGCCCGGGCCCCGTTCGACATGCAGGAGTACAAGGAGTTCCTCGGCATCCGTGAGGTGCGCGGCGAGAAGGGCTACACCACGATGGAGCGTACCGCCATCCGCCCCTGCCTGGACGTCTGCGGCATCTGGGGCGGCTACACCGGCCCCGGCGCCAAGACCGTCCTCCCCTCCGAGGCGCACGCCAAGATCTCCATGCGCCTGGTCCCGGACCAGCGCAGCGCCGAGATCACCCGGCTCTTCGAGAAGCACTTCAGGAAGATCGCCCCGAAATATGTCCAGGTGGAAGTCACGCCCTGCGAGGGCTGCGACGGCTTCACCATCCCCATGAGCTCCGCCGCCTACCGCGCCGCCGCGCGCGCCATCGGCGAGACCTACGGCTGCGAGCCCGTCCCCGCGCGCGGCGGCGGATCCATCGGCATCCTCGGCGAGATGCAGAAGATCCTGCACATCGACCCCCTCCTGATGGGCTTCGGCCTGGAGCGCGACACCATCCACTCCCCCAACGAGAGCTATCTCCTCTCGCAGTTCTTCGCCGGCATGGAATCCATCGCGAAGTTCTACGACTACTGGCAGTAGTCCCCCTTGCCACCAGGTATATCCTCAAAATGGGGTGCTGGTGAGGACGGAAGCCGGTTTTTCTGCCACTTGTCCTCAAAATAGGCCATTTTTGAGGACAGGAAGCAGTTTTTCCGCCACTTATCCTCAAAACAAGCCTTTTCTGAGGACAGCCAACCAATTTGTCCGCCGGGAGCTGGCAGGGACCTGTCTCCTCCCTGCCCGAGTCCGGGGGTGGACACGTCCTCCGGAGCCAGTCCCTGCCAGCTCTACCCGACGGACGAAGATCCCTCTTGCGGCAGCCGGTGGGGAGGATGTGCGGAAGCCCGCGCCCGTTTGCCCATGCTGTCGGGGGGTGTGCGCGAGCCGTGCGGTGGGAACGGCTGCCGTGGGTACTGGAGGCAGATAAGGCGGCAGGGTGGCGGCGGGCAAGCATTTTTTTGCTTGCACGACGGCAGCCCTGCCGCCTCTGCCGGAAGCACCGGACAGAAAAAGGCTTGTATTTCTGGCCGGTCCCCCATTTTTTCGGGGGACCTGGCAGGTTTTGCCGGGGGATCCTGGCCAGAAAACGTTATTCGCCGGGCAGAGCCGGCGAATAACGTAAATGATGCGTTCGGAGCGAAGCGACGCAGGGGGTCCGGGGGGTTAGCCCACCGGCGATAATAGGATTTACAGCTCGCGGAACTTCGCGGCGGTGATCTTCGTGGGCTTGAGGGTGATGGTCTCCTTGATCTTGTCGAGGACCTTGCGGTCTTCGACCTGCTCGACCAGGCGGTCGATCTGCTTCTGATCCTGGAGCATGTTGACAGCCATCTCCTTCACCATCTCATCGGGCACATTGCCGATGCCGTACATCGCGTACTGGTAGCGGGCGAAAGCCTCGGCCTGCTCGTGCAGGTCCTTCTCCTCCACCTTGAATCCCCACTTCTGCATCAGGGAGCCACGCACCAGCTGCCACTTGAAATCCTCGGCGAAGCCCGGGAAATCCTTCTCGACATCCTCCTTGGAGAGCTTGCCGTTGTTGGCCTCGATGAGCCAGCGCTTCAGGAACTCCTCCGGGAGCTTCACATCGGCCTTCTTCACGAAGAAGTCGCGGATATCCTTGGTCAGGCGCCACTGAGCCTCACTCTCGTACTGGTTCTTCAGGCGCTCGGAGACCTCCTTCTCGATGTCCTCGTCGGACTTGGCCTCCTGGCCCTCCTCCTTGTGCTCGGCATAATACTTCTTCATGCTATCGATCATCGGAGCCTTGTCCTTCGCAGCGACGGTCACGGTATAAGAAGGCACGGTGTCGGCCTTCTCCACCTCCACGTTCACCTCCGGGGCCAGGCCCAGGTCGAAGACAAAGGTGAAGTCGTTGCCGGACTCCCACGTCAGCTCGGGCTGGTTCGCGGAAGCGAGGGGCTCGCCCAGGATGTGGAGCTTCTTGTCGTTGATGTGCTTGTCCAGCGCCTGGCCGATCACCTGGTTCACGGACTCGACGAGCGCCTGCTCGCCATAGACGCGCTTGATCAGGGAGGCGGGCACCATGCCCTTGCGGAAGCCCTTGAACTCCGCCGTACGGCGACGGTCGGCAAGTTTTTTCTTTTCAATCTCAGCATAGTCTGCCGCGGCCACCTCGATGGTCAGCTCGCGGTTCAGATCGTCAATCTTCTTTTCTTTTACTTTCATAACGCTATTTTGTGTTCTTTCTTGATTTTTTCTTGGGATACGCGACCCGCTCGTGGTGGGTCTGCGCGATATATTGCTTGATGGTCTCCTTGACCGTACCGAGCTCGCTGATGGAAATGTCGGCGTGCTCGAACTGGCCCTCGTCCATCTTGCCGGCCACGATGCGCTCCACGAAGGCGGAATACGCCTCCGGCGTGTACTCGGTCAGGGTTCGGGACGCGGCCTCGATGCTGTCGCAGAGCATCAGGATAATCTGCTCCTTGGTCTCCGGCTTGATGCCGGGATAGCGGAATTCGTCCGCCATGGCGGGGTCGCCGCCGGCCGCCAGGAACTGGCCGTAGAAATAGCCGGTCGTGGTCGTACCGTGGTGGCTGCGGATGAAGTCGATGATCATTTCCGGCAGGTGGTGCTTCTGCGCCAGCTCCACGCCCTCGGGGACGTGGCGGATGATCTCCCGGGCGCTCTGCTCGGGGGACATGCCCTCGTGGTAGCGCGGACCGCCGTCCCGCGGGACCAGCGACTCGTTCTCCACGAAGCACAGCGGGTTGTACAGCTTGCCGATATCGTGGTACAGGGCGGCCGCGCGCACCAGGTCGGCATTGGCGTCGACCGCGCGCGCCACGACGTCCACCATATTCATGACCTGCAGCGAATGCTGGAACGTGCCCGGCGCCTTCTGCTCCAACTCGCGGATCAGCGGATTGGACACGTCGCAGAGCTCGATCAGGCGGGAATTGGACACCAGGTTGAAGAGGCGCTCGAAGAGGTAGACCAGCGGATAGCCGGCCACCGTCAGCATCGAACCGATGAAGAGGCACAGCAGCGCCGCCCAGACATTGCCCGCCACCAGCTCGGCGGCGTGGAAGCCCAGGTACGAGAGCGCCAGCACGCCGAAAGTGATCAGCGCGGTGATGAACTGCTTCCAGCCCCGGTTGAAGTAGCGGAACGCGAGCGTCGCCACCATGCCGGCTACGAAAAACATCACGAAGAGCACGGCGCCGTCGTGGCTGAAGATCAGCAGCGGCAGCAGCGTCACCACGTAGAGCGACACCACGAAACGGTTCTTCAGGAAGGCCTGCAACAGCAGGGCCACCAGGGTGAAGGGCACATAATAGAGCGCCTTCTCGTCCACGCGGACGAGGATAAGCGCCGTCAGGGCGCCCAGCAGGAAGACGGTCACCACGTACGGGAATCGGGAGTCGTTCAGGATCCGCTTGTTGTTCAGCAGGATGGACAGGTACAGCAGCGTCACGAGGACCAGGGCGATCAGGATGTTGCCCAGCAGCATCTTCAGCGGCGAACCGGCGTAGCCCATGTTGGCCTCGAATTCACGCTTGTAGGAATCAAGCATCTGCGCGATCTCCGCCGTCACGATCTCGTCCTCCTTGACGATCAGCTGCCCGGCGTTCACATAACCCGACGTGGGCGACACGCTCGTAATGGACTCGGTGTGCACCAGCGCCGTGGTCTGCTCGTCGTAGAGCAGGTTCGGCACCAGCAGCGCATAGGCGCCGGCGGCGCGCAACAGCGAATCCACATTCGCGTCGGATACCGCCGACAGGTCGGACAGCAGCTGCGTGCGCGCGTCCGTGAGGCGGTACACTTCGGAGAATGGCACCTTGGTCGCGCGCTTGTCGCGCTGAATATAAAGCACTTCCGGATCGGAAGATCCGCTCCGGCGGTTCTGGTCGTCGGCGATCACGCCCCGCTGGTAGATGGCGCGCAGGGCGGACACGGTGGCGCTGCGCAGCGTCCCCAGCTCGAGCCCCTCGGCCGCCAGCAGGTTGCGCGTGACGACTTCGTCGGAATAACGGAAATACGGAATCGGCTCCGACACCTCGCCCCGCTCCGCGGCCATCTGCTCCTCGGTCTTGTAGATCGGGAAGTCAAACTGCGCGTAGAGCGTCTCATACTTCCAGGTCCGCCCCTTGTGGTAGTCGTAGGCGAACTTGGCGCTGCGCGGCATCAGCAGGACCAGCAGGAGGAACGCGATGCCGAGCGGGAGAAGTATACGAAGCGGTTTTTTCATCGGGCGGCTATTTGAACGGGCTGCCCGCCTCGCGGGCGATGTAGCTGTAGGTCAGGCGGTCCAGCAGGCGCGGGAACAGGCGGTGGAGCAGCACGGTCGCCCGCCCCAGCGGGGTCAGGATGACCTGCGAGCGGCGGTGGCGCAGCGCGCTGGAAAGGCGCTTCGCGCAATCCTCCGCGCTCATCAGCTTGCCCTCGTCGAGCGGCGTCTCACCCTGGGCGGAGCCGTCGGCGGTCAGGGCCGCGTTGCGGACGTTCGAAGAAGTGTAGCCCGGGGCAAACACAAGGACGTTGAGCCCGTCCTTGAGGTGCTCGATCCGGATCGTGTCCAGGAAGCCGCGGATGGCGTACTTCGAGGCGCTGTAGCCGGTCCGCGCGGGCAGCGCGGAATAGCCGGCGATCGAGATCACGCCCACCACGGAGCCCTTCGTCTCCAGCAGATACGGCAGCGCGAACTTCGTGCAGTTGACCGTGCCCCAGAAGTTGACATCCATCAGGGAATGGATCACCTTGAGGTCCAGGTCCTTGAACATCGCCCGCATCGAGATGCCGGCGTTGTTCACGAGGATGTCGATGCGGCCGAAGCGCGCCACGGTCGCCTCCACCAGGGCGCGGCAATCCTCCTCACGCGTCACGTCGCACTGCACGCAGAGCACGCGCTCCGCCGGAGCGACGGACGGCGCCAGCTCTTCGAGCTTCGCGATGGAGCGCGCGGCCATCACGACCCGTGCGCCTTCGCTGCCGAATTGACGCGCAGAGGCCAGCCCGATACCCGAGCTGGCTCCTGTAACAATGATTACCTTGTCCTGTAAACTTATCATTCAATAGTCATTTTGGCGATGTCGTCGCCGTCGTACTGACCGGCGTCGAGCTTCGCCTTGATCTCCTTGAAAGCCTTGAGCGTATACTCCACATCCTCCATCGTATGGGCGGCCGTGGAGACGATACGGAAGATGATCATGCCCTTCGGGATCACCGGGTAGATGACCATCGAGCAGAAGATCTTGTAGTTCTCACGCAGGTCCTTGGCCATCTTCCTTCTTGAAGCCGTCCTGGATGGCGTGGGTAATCTGCCAGCATTTCGCGCGGAGCGCGTCGCCCTCCGGGGAATCGATGATCTCCATGCGCTTCATGTTGCCGATCACGAGCGGCATCGGCAGCGACTTGGCGTACATCTGGCTGCGCATGTTGGCGCGCAGATAGTTGATGATCTTGTGCGGGCCGGCGACGAAGCCGCCGATCGAGGCCATCGACTTGGCGAAGGCGCCGATGTAGAGGTCGATGTCGTCCATGCAGCCCAGTTGCTCGGAGGTGCCGCGGCCGTGCGCGCCCAGCAGGCCGAAGCCGTGGGCGTCGTCGATCATGATGCGGAATTTGTATTTCTTCTTCAGCGCGGCGATCTGGTCCAGGATGCCGAGCGCGCCGGTCATGCCGAACACGCCCTCGGTGATCAGCAGCACGCCGCCGCCGTTCTCCTCCGCCACCTGGCAGGCGCGGGCGAGGACTTTCTCGCAGTCGGCGATGTTGTTGTGACGATATTTGTACTTTTCGCCGATGTGCAGGCGGATGCCGTCCAGCAGGCAGGCGTGGCACTCGGCGTCATAGACGATGACGTCGTGGCGCGCGGTCAGCGCGTCGATCGTGGACACGATGCCCTGGTAGCCGAAGTTGTAGAGGAACGCGTCCTCCTTCTTCTCGAATTTGGCGAAGGTCTGCTCGAGCTGCTCGTGATAGCGGGTATGGCCGCTCATCATGCGGGCGCCCATCGGGTACGCCAGGCCCCACTGCGCCGCCGCGTCGGCGTCCGCCTTGCGGACAGCCGGGTGGTTGGCCAGGCCCAGGTAGTTGTTCAGACTCCAGTTGAGCACCGGGGTGCCGTTGAAGATCATGTGGGGGCCGAGTTCGCCCTCCAGACGGGGATACATATAGTAGCCGAAGCCCTGCTCGAAATACTGTCCGATCGGGCCGCCGCTGTCGCGTTCGATTCTGTCAAAAATGTCTAACATATAAGGTTTAGATTCTTCGTTTCACTCAAAAATGCACTAGGCGTCGATGTTCGCGTAGTGCGCGTTCTCTTCGATGAACTGCCGGCGGGGCGGGACGTCGTCGCCCATCAGCATCGAGAAGGTCCGCTCCGCGGCGGCCGCATTGTCGATGGTGATCTTGCGCAGACGCCTGCGGGACGGATCCATGGTGGTCTCCCACAGCTGGACGTCAGACATTTCACCGAGACCTTTGTAGCGCTGCACCGTGTAGCCCTTGTCGGAACCCTTGCCCAGACGCAGGGCTGCCTCTTCGCGCTGCTCCTCGGTCCAGCAGTACACTTCCTCCTTGCCCTTCTTGACCAGATAGAGCGGCGGGGTCGCGAGATAGACGTAGCCGTTCTTGATCAGGTCGAACATATAGCGGAAGAAGAAGGTCAGGATCAGGCAGGCGATGTGCGAGCCGTCCACATCGGCATCGGTCATGATGACCACCTTGTGGTAGCGGAGCTTGCTCAGGTCCATGTGCTTCTCGCCGGTCTCGTCCTCCATCGCCACGGTCACGCCGAGGGCGGTGTAGATGTTGCGGATCTCCTCGGAATCGAAGGCGCGGTCGCCGGAGGCCTTCTCGACATTAAGGATCTTACCGCGGAGCGGGAGGATGGCCTGCGTCTTGCGGTCGCGGCCCTGCTTGGCCGTACCGCCTGCGGAATCACCCTCCACGAGGAAGAGCTCGCACTTCTCCGGGTCGCGCTCGGAGCAGTCCGCCAGCTTGCCGGGCATGCCGGCGCCGCCGAGCGGGCTCTTGCGCTGGACCATCTCGCGCGCCTTGCGGGCGGCGGCGCGGGCCGTCGCGGCGAGGACGATCTTGTCGATGATGGTCTTGGCGAATTTAGGATTCTCCTCCAGGTAGATATCCATCGCGGCGGCGGTCGCCTGGGACACGGCGGAGGTGGCCTCCGGGTTGCCGAGCTTGGTCTTGGTCTGGCCTTCGAACTGCGGCTCCGCCACCTTGACGGAGATCACGGCCGTGAGGCCCTCGCGGAAGTCTTCCGGAGCCAGCTCGCCCTTGAACTTGTCCAGGAGCTTGTTCTTCTCGGCATACTGCTTCAGGGAGCGGCTCAGGCCCATCTTGAAGCCCTGCAGGTGCGTACCGCCCTCGATCGTGTGGATATTGTTGACGTAGGAGTAAATCTTCTCGGAATAGCCGTTGTTGTACTGCAGTGCGATGTCGATCGGGATGATCTTGTCGGAATTGACGCAGATCGGCTGCGGGATGATCGTCTGGGCGCCGGCGTCGAGGTACTCGATAAACTCGCTCAGGCCCTTCTCGGAGTAGAACGTCTCGCTGCGGAAGACCTTGCGGCCGGTGGCCTTGGACTCGCCCGCCTCGTCGACCACGAACTCATCCACGAGCTCGCGCTCGTCGGTCAGGGCGATGTGGATGCCCTTGTTCAGGAAGGCCAGCTCGCGCAGGCGGGCGGCGAGGGTCTCGTAGCGGTAGACCGTGGTCTGGGTGAAGATGGTCGGATCCGGGTGGAAGGTGATGGTGGTGCCGGTGTCTTCGGCCTCGCCGACCACCTGGACAGGCCCGAGGGGCTTGCCCTTGGAGTAGTGCTGCTCGAAGATCTTGCCCTCGCGGTGCACCTCGGCCACCAGCGAGTCGGACAGGGCGTTGACGCAGGACACACCCACGCCGTGCAGACCGCCGGACACCTTGTAGCTGTTCTTGTCGAACTTACCGCCGGCGTGGAGGACGGTCAAAACGACCTCCAAGGCGGAACGGTGCTCCTTCTCATGCATGCCCGTCGGGATACCGCGGCCATTGTCCTTGACGCGGATGGAGTTGCCCTCCAGGATGCGCACGTCAATGCTGTCGCAATAGCCGGCCATCGCCTCGTCGATACAGTTGTCGACCACCTCGTAGACCAGGTGGTGCAGACCGCGCTCGGAGATGTCACCGATGTACATGGAAGGGCGCTTGCGCACGGCCTCGAGGCCCTCAAGCACCTGGATACTGTTGGCGGAATACTGCTCTTCCGCAAGCTTCATATCTTCTTTCTCGATCATCTTGAATTAGTATCTCTTAAAATCCGTCAAAGGTACGAATTTTTACCGGATTTTCCTAAAGTTTCAGGCTGAAACCGACGGTGCCATACTGGCCTTTTTCGATGAAGCCCGGCGCCCGCTCGATGGCCATCCCGAGGAGGTTGCCCGCCTCGGCCCAGAAGGTCCAGCGCGCGTCGATACGGTACTCGAACGTCAGGCCCAGATTGGCGAACCAGGGGATCCACACGCCGTCCGAGGCGAGCGACAGGCGCGAGGACTGCGCCTCCACGAAGAGGCCCGCCCAGGTGCGGTTTTCCCAATTGTAGCGACCGCGCAGCTCACCCACGAATGCCGGCGGCGCGAAGGCCGCGCACAGGGTGTTGAGACGCAGGTAGCTGTACTTGGCGTCGGCGTCCAGCTCCAGCCGGGGACCGCGCCAGGAGAAGCGGCCCTGGACATAGGCGGCGTTATAGTCTACCGGCAACACGCCGTAGAGCGACGCGAGCGGCATGCCCTGGTAGGAGACATAGCCCGCTTCGAGTTCATATTGCAGGCGGGACGCCGCATGCCCCTGCAGGCCAGCGCGGACGTGCAGCTTCTCGCGGGAGATCTTGGCGGAGGAGCCCATCATGAAGGCGAAATGGTTGAGCTGCTTGACGGCGTAGTGGCTCTGGATATACTGGCCGCCGCTCACGCCGGCCACCAGCTCCATGTCCGCGTTGAGCAGCGCCATCCGCGCCGTCACGTCCGGCGAGACGGAGAAAGCGCCCTGTTCCGTGCCCTTGGAGTAGTCCACGCGCACGCCGGCGTCGAGCCGGACCGGGCCCAGCAGGAAGTCCACGTGCGGCTTGATGGAGCCGAGGCTGGCCATCCGCATGCCGCCGAACAGCTCGCCGTGCGAATCGGCGACCTTGTAGTAGTCGTCTCCGCGCAGGGATTCCAGCTCGAAGAAACCGTCAATCAGGATGCGGTACTTGCTCGCCAGGACCGGACCCGCCGAAACGGCCACGCGGAGATTGTTCTCCCCGGAGGCGCTCACCTTCCCCTCCGAACGGCCGCCGTCGCTGGAATAGCGGTACTGCAGGTCGATGTCGTAGAACATCTGGTTGCCCGGCCGCTCGCGCGACTGGATGCGGCCCGCCGCGATGACGGAGCTGAACCCGCTGCGGAAATACGGCTCCGCCCCGCCCTCGCCGGCGAAGATGCCTTCGTAGCCGAAGTGGTACGAAAGGCGGACCGCCGGGCGCAGGTACTGGCCGCCCAGGCCGATGCGGCCGTTCAGGTCATGGCCGGAGAAAGATTCGGCCACCCCGCGACGGCTGTACCTGCCCGCGTAGCCCCCCGCCTCGGCGAAGACGCCGATGGCGAAATCAGGGGTCTGGAGCATCTGCCAGGCCATCTCGAACTGCGGATGGATGGTATAGCCCGCTCCGAGGCGCAGGAAGAACTTGCTGCCATCGTACAGGCGCGCCTCGGGCGTCACGGAAATCCGATACGGCGAGAACTCGTACGAGCCCTTGTAGGGCGTCTCGAAGACCGAATAGTCGAAACTGTAGTCGAAGCGGTACAGCGAGTCGGGCACCTGCAGGGACGGCCCCGTCTTCTGGAAGTCCGAGAAACGGGACTCGTACTCGTTGGTCACCTGCACGGACTGGTTGATATTCTGTGCGGAAAGCGGCGCGCAGAGCGCCATCACGGCAATTGCCAGATTGATTCTTTTCATACGCTTACTCTTGCATTAAGGTGGCGAGACGTTCCAGTCTCATCTTGACGCTGTCGAGGATGTCGTCAGCGCCCTTCCCGGGCTCATAGCCGTCCCGGATGCTCTCGAAGGTGGCCTTGGCCTGGGCGTACTGCCCGCGCTCCGCGAAGGAGTCGCCCAGCGTCACATAGGCCCGCGCCAGCCAGTAGGACTGGTCGCCGGCCTTCTGCGAGAAGGCATACACCTCTTCGCCCACGGCGTCGAACTTGCCGGTGTCGTAGAGGCTCTGGATCAGCAGGTATTCGGATTCGGCCCCAATGGCCGTGGAAGGGTCGGCGGCGAGCTGGCGGAACAGGCGGAGCGCCTGATCGCGCTGGGAAGTGGCCAGGCTGGACTTCGCCTTGACGAAGGTCGCCTCGCGCTTCAGCTCATCGGAGAGGCCCCGCAGGGCGGAGACCTCGTCGGCGGCGGCGATCGCCGTCGCGTAATCTTTGCTCCGGTACGCGGAGCGCATCATGCCCACGCGGGCCGTCTGCTTGTTGGCGTCCATCCGCGCGCTGGCGAGCAGCTCCTGGTAGCCCTTGAAGGCGTCCTGGTAGCGCTCCAGCGCGTAGGAGAGCTCCGCGTAGCGCAGGCGCGCCATTTCGGAGAATGAATACGCGGTCTCGCCCGCGGCGGCCGCCGCGTAATGGCTGACGGCCTGCTCCTTTTCGCCGAGGCCGTTGTAGCACTCGGCCAGGTAGAATTCCGCCTGCAGGCGGTCCTCCGCGCCCGGATACTCTTCGAGATATTTGCGCAGCGTGCCCGCGGCCTGCTGGTAGTTCCCGGCCAGGTAGAGCTGCTCGGCGGTGTTGAAATACATCTTCTCCCGGTCGGCGTCGCTCTGGCTCTGCGCGAGGGAGTTCTTCTCCACGTATTCGAGGAATTTCTCCGGCTGGCGCCGGGCGGTGTAGATGGACTCGATGGCGCTCATCGCCTCGTTCGCGTACTCGCTGTTCGGCATCAGGCGCACCACCTCCATGTTGTACTCCAGGGCGGCGTCATATTCTTTCATGTTGCGGTACACCATGCCCAGGCCGATCATCGCCCGCGCCACCCAGGTGTTGTCCTGGGTATTGTGGCGCAGCCGGGTGAAGGTGCGCACCGCGTCGTTGTTGTTCTTCTGGTCCATCTGCGCGCGGCCCAGCTCGTAGAGCGCCTCCTCGTAGAGCGGGACGCCGGGGGTCGCATCCTCGACGTGCAGCAGCGTGGACACCTTGCGGCGCTTGTCGCCGGAGAGGCCGTAGGCCACCGCCTGCTGGTAGTAGGGGTAGATGTTGTTCGGCGTGTAGAACTCCGTCATCACCTTCTGGTAGGAGTTGACGGCCGCCTTGTAGTCGCGGCGGCCGAAGTCGCAGTCCGCGCGGCGGTTCATCGCATCCTCGCGCGCCGTCGGGTCGCCCGAGGAGATGTAGCTGTCGAACCAGCGGGCCGCGGCGGCGTAGTCGCCCGCCTTGAAATAGCTGTAGCCGACGTTGTACGGCAGCAGCCGGCCTTCCGGCGTGTCGTCCAACGCGGCGGCGTTGTGCAATTCCGCGAAGACGCTCTGTGCCTCCTTGTAATTGCCCGAGCGGTAGTAGGCCTCGCCCATCCAGTAGCGGGACAGCTGGTTGAAGCGGTCCGTGCGGGGGACGTAGTAGGCCGTGGCCCGGAAGAACGGGGCCGCGTCGCGGTAGGAGCCGCTCGAGAAGAGCTGCTCGCCCCGCAGGAAGTTGGCCTTGGTATAATTGTTCCGCATGTCGGGCGTCAGCTCGTCGATGTTGTCGTAAGCGGCCACCGCGCCGGCGTAGTCCTTGTCCACGAGGGCCGCCAGGGCCATGTAGCCGTAGATCATGTCGCCGCGCGCCTTGGTGGACCAGCGCTCGATGTAGTGGGCGAAGCCGGAGGTGTCCTTATTGAGGTCGAAGGCCAGCTTGGCGTAGTTGAACGCAGCGTCCTCCGTGATCTCGGGATCGTAGTCCACCTTCGCGGCGTCGTTGAAGCACTGCATGGCCGACACCTGGTCGTGCGTGCGCAGGTAGGAGTTGGCCAGCAGGTAGTTGGCCACCTGGCCCAGCGAATCCGCCCGGCTGCCCATCTGCAGGAAATTATCGATGGCGCCGGCGTAGTCGTCGACGGAGTAGAGCACCGTGCCCGCGTAGAAGAAGTCCTTGCGGTTCATATCCTCGTGCGAGAGGTCGTCGTAGTATTCGCGGGCCTTCTCTTTCTCGCCCTTGATCAGGTAGGATTCAGACAGGATGCGCGCCACGCGCTCGCGGCGCTCCGGCGGGAGCGAGGCGTAGATGCGCGAGCCCTCGCGGATCACGAAGTCGTAGTTCTTCTGGTTGAATTCGCAGTCGACGATGTAGAAGTCCGTCAGCGCCTGGAAGCGGCTGTCGGCCGAGGCCTGCCAGAAATTGGCCTCCGCCCGGGCGAACTCCTTGTTCTCGTACAGCATGATGCCGGTGAAATAGCGGCCCGGCGCCGTGTAGTCCGACTGCGGGAGCGACTCCAGCAGGGTGAAGAAGCGGGACGCTTCCGCATACTGCCCCAGGCTGAACGCACAGAATCCGCATTTGAAGATGTACTCGGAGAGTTCTTCTTCCTCCAGGTCTTCCGAGCTCACGTAGGAGAACTCGGTCGCGGCCTGCTGATACTTCTTCCGGTCGAACAGGATGCGTCCCTGCTCGAAATGGAGCGTGCCGGTCAGGCGCGACGACGGGTAGCGCAGGCGGTAGCTCGCAAACAGGTCGTCGCAGTCGATCGTCTGCATTTTCAGGGCACAGAGGACCTCGTATCCATCGCTCAGCGGGCTGTCGGGCATGGCCTCGAAACAGATGCGGGCCTGTTCATACATCCCGTTTCCGTAAAGGCGCATCGCCTGCTCCCAGGCGCGCACGCCGCCGTCCGGGGCGGCAGCGAGCCCCGGGGCGCAGAAGACCAGCGCAAGCAGGGGGGTCAGCAGTGTTTTCAACCTCATAAGCTTATTCTGTTTCTAAAGTGACAAATTTACTCATTTTTACGCTATATTTGTAGGGTTCATCCAACTTTTTCACCTGCTTTATGGAAGAAAACAGCGTACCGCTCATTTCCTTCTCCGATGCGGACATCCGCGGCGGGGACGTGACCGTGGTTTACGGTCTCGACATGGAAGTCTATCCCGGCCAGATCGTCTACATCATCGGCAAGGTTGGCAGCGGAAAGACCTCCATTTTCCGGACCATCACGGCGGAAAACCGCCTTCTCAAGGGCGCCGGGCAGGTGTGCGGATATGACCTGACGAAGATCCGGGCAAAAGAGGTGCCATATCTGCGCCGCAAGATCGGCGTCGTCTTCCAGGATTTCCAGCTCCTGATGGACCGCAGCGTGGAGGACAACCTCTCCTTCGTCCTGAAAGCCACCGGCTGGAAGGACGCCGGGGCCATCCACCGGCGTATCGACGAGGTGCTGGAGGCGGTCGGGATGACTACCAAGTCCCACAAGATGCCCCACCAGCTCTCCGGCGGCGAGCAGCAGCGCATCGCCATCGCGCGCGCCATCCTCAACAACCCCGCCCTCATCCTGGCCGACGAGCCTACCGGCAACCTCGACGAGGAGACGGCCGAGGGCATCCTCCAGCTGCTCCAGCAGATCAACCGCGAGCAGGGCACGGCCATCGTCATGGTCACGCACAACCGCGGCATCTGCCAGCGCTACCCGGGCCGCGTCTTCGAGACGCGCGACGAGACCTGCAAAGAAATCACCCTATGACGCTCAAGCAGCGCTACGACGCCATCCTCGGCTATTTCCGGGACAACGTCCCCATTGCCGAGTCGGAGCTGCATTTCGACTCCCCCTACCAGCTGCTGGTGGCCGTGATGCTCTCGGCCCAATGCACGGACAAGCGGGTCAACATGACCACGCCCGCGTTGTTTTCCGCCTACCCCACGCCGGAGGCGCTGGCGGCGGCTTCTTTCGAGAATGTCTTTGCGCTGATCCGCTCCATCTCCTATCCCAACAGCAAGGCCAAGCACCTGATCGGCATGGCGCAGAAGCTGCTCGCCGACTTCGGCGGGCAGGTCCCGTCGGGGATTGACGAGCTGATGAGCCTGCCGGGCGTGGGCCGCAAGACGGCCAATGTGGTCGCGTCGATCACCTGGGGCGAGCCGGTGATCGCCGTCGACACGCACGTTTTCCGCGTGGCGCGGCGGCTGGGGCTCTCCCGCGGCACGACGCCGCGCGCCGTGGAGCTCGACCTCGAGCGCCACACGCCCGCGGAGCTGCGCCCCATCGCCCACCACTGGCTCATCCTCCACGGCCGCTACGTCTGCACCGCCCTGAAACCAAATTGCGCGAGCTGTCCGCTCGCGCAATGGTGCAAAGATTTCAACAAATAATTACTCGCAGAACTGGTGCTTCAGCGCGGCGATCTTGTCGTCCGCGTCGTCACCCTTGGCGCCGAAGTAGAACTTGATCTTCGGCTCGGTGCCGGACGGGCGGACGGACACGACGTCGCCCGCCGCGTCGAAGAACTGCAGCACGTTCGAGGACGGCTGGCCGGTCTTCTCAGGCTCCAGGTAGTCAATAACTTTCGTGACCGGCGAGCCGCAGAGCTCCTTGGGCGGGTTGGCGCGCAGGTCCACCATCATCTGCTGGATCTCGCGGGCGCCGGAGATGCCCTTGCGGACCACGGACACGAGGCCCTCTTTGCGGTAGCCGAACTCTTTGTAAATGCGCTGCATCAGCTGGTAGAGCGAGAGGCCCTGCTCCTTGGCCCAGGCGGCGCATTCGGCCACCATCATCGCGGCCACCTGCGCGTCCTTGTCGCGGACGAACATGCCCACGTTGAAGCCGTAGCTTTCCTCGCCGCCGCAGATGAACTCGCCGCCCTTCACCTCTTCGCGCTTGACGACTTCGGCGATGTACTTGAAGCCCGTGAGGACGTTGTACACCGGCACGCCGAAGCCCTTGCAGATGTCGGCGATGAGCTCGGTGGTGACGATGGTCTTGACGACGTATTTGCCGGCGCCAAGCTTACCCAGGTCTTTCCACCGATTGAGGATGTAGTAGGTCAGCATGGCGGCCGTCTGGTTGCCGTTGAAGAGCACCATCTTGCCGTCGTTGTCGCGCACGGCGATGCCGAGGCGGTCGGCGTCCGGGTCGGAGCCCATCACGAGGTCGGCGCCCGTCTCGTCAGCCTTGTCGAGGGCCATCTTGAGGGCCGCGGGCTCTTCGGGATTCGGGGAGACGACCGTCGGGAAATCACCGTCGGAGACATCCTGGTCGGGGACGTGGATGATGTTCTTGAAGCCTTTGCGCTTGAGGATCTCGGGGATCATGCGCACGCCGCAGCCGTGCAGCGGGGTGTAGACGATCTTGAGGTCGCCGTGCTTTTCGCAGAGCTCGGGGCTGAGGCTCAGGGAGAGGAGGTCGGATAGATATTTCTCGTCCACGTCGGCACCCATCGCCTCGACCTCGCCGCAGCGCAGGCCGGCCTTGAACTTGACCATGGACGGGTCGGTGATCTTGGCCACTTCGGCCACGATGTCCTTGTCGACCGGCGAGGTCACCTGGCCGCCGTCGGACCAGCTCACTTTGTAGCCGTTGTATTCTTTCGGGTTGTGGGAAGCGGTGATCATCACGCCGGCCACGGCGCCCTTCAGCCGCACCGCGTAGCTCATTTCGGGCGTCGGGCGGATGTTGTCGAAGATGTAAACATGGATGCCGTTGGCGGACAGGACGTCGGCCGTGATGCGGGCGAACTCTTTGCTGTTGTTGCGGGAGTCATAGGAGATGACAACCTTCGGGTCGTCGTCCTGGCAGTGGGCCAGGATGTAGTTGGCGAGGCCCTGGGTGGCCATGCCCACCGTGTAACGGTTCATGCGGTTGGTGCCCACGCCCATGATGCCGCGCAGGCCGCCGGTGCCGAATTCAAGGTTCTTGTAGAAGGCGTCTTCGTAGCCCGCGGGATCTTCATTCCGGAGCTGCATGATCTTCATTTTGGTCTCCTGGTCGAAATCGCCGTCGAGCCAGGCCTGTGCTCTCTGTTCAAATTCTTTCATGTGGTTATCTGGTTTTGTTTGTTTTATCTCTTTTCTTTCTCTGTTTCTATTATTTCTCTGTCTGTGTTGTATACAAATCTTACAATCTTCTATTCGATCCCTTTTCTCTATCGCCCTGCCGCTCCTCCGTCCGACCGACAGCCCCCCTGCCTCTCTCCCCGTCCTGTTTCTCCCTGTCTCTCCTGTCTTCCGGCCCTCCTCTGCTTCATCCAGGCTCCTTCCCCAGTCTTCCGGTCCGTCCTGCTTCTTCCTGCCTCCTCGGCTTGCCTCATCCAGCCCTCCTCTGCTTCATCCAGCCTCCCCAGTCTTCCGGCCCGTCCTGCTTCTTCCTGCCTCTCCAGCCTGTCTCATCTGGCCCTCCTCTGCTTCATCCAAGCTCCCCCCAGTCTTCCGGTCCGTCCTGCTTCTTCCTGCCCTCCTATCTTCCGGCCCGGCCTGCTTCTTCCTGCCTCTTCGCCCTATCCTCAAAACAGGGCTGATTTGAGGATAAACCTCCGTTTTTCCACCGTCCGTCCTCAAAACAAGGCAATTATGAGGATAAACCTCCGTTTTCCCACTGTTTGTCCTCAAAACAGGGCGTTTTTGAGGACAAAGCCCCGGTTTTTCCGTCGGCCGTGCGCAAAATGAGGTTATTTTGCGCACCGACCCGGATTATTCAGCCTTCCGTGCGCAAATCCGGGGCTTTTTGCGCACCGCTTTCAATTCTTCCTGTCGGCCGTCCACAAAAACGGGGTGTTTTTGTGTATGGGACCCGTTTTTTTGCCTGCCGTACACAAATCTGGCGGTTTTTGTGTACGGGCCCGGCTGCGGTCCGGGCGGAACAGGTCAAATATACTAATTTTTTGTCGAAAGTGTTATTTTTGCAGGGATGAAACGGAGTTTTGCGGACATAATGGCCGGGCTGGACAGCGAGCGGGCGCAGAAAGTGGCGCGCAAGTTGCCCGCCTGGGCTGCCGTGGACGCCGACCGCCGCGCCGCCGGCCTCGACCCCCTCGAGTTCCCCTCCGCCCTCTCCCTCGAGCAGTGCTCGTCCTCCGCCACCGCCGCGTACAAGGCCAACCTCGCGGTCTCTGGCGGAACGGAAGCGGGAACTGCCCCCGGAAACCGTGCCAGCAAGCTGGCTTGTCCTTCAACCCCCTGCGCCCCCTTTCAGGGGGATTTGTCCTTGTCGGGCGGCATCGTAAGAGGGAGGGGCCCATCGTCAGGTGGGAGGGGTCCGGCGCAGCCGGACGTTTCCGGGGGCAGTTGCCCGCTCCGTGAAGTGGAGACCTCTTTCGGTTTTGCGCCAGCACCACCTGTCCCGGCAAAGACTGCGGGCGACGAGACCATTGCCGCTTCCGGTCCGCTCGGGACCGTGCTGGATCTGACCGGCGGGCTGGGGGTGGATAGCTGGGCGTTCGCGCAGGTCGCGGAGCGGGTGGTGTACTTCGAGCGGAGCGAGGAGCTGGCGGCCGCGGCGGGAAGGAATTTCCAGCGCCTGGGCGCTGGAAATATCGACGTGCGCTGCGAGACGGTGACGCCGCAGACCGAGCTGCCGGAGGCGGATCTGATCTACGCCGACCCGGCGCGTCGTGACGCCGCCGGGCGCAAAGTTTTCCTGCTGGAGGACTGCACGCCGGACATCCTGACGCTGCTCCCGATGCTGCTCCGGAAGGCGCCGGCGGTGCTGGTCAAGCTTTCGCCGATGGCCGACCTGGCGATGCTCGCCGAGCGCCTCGGGCCCGCGCTGCGCGAGATCCACGTGGTGGAGTGCGACGGCGAGGTCAAGGAGCTCCTCTGCCTCCTCCTCCGCGACAACCCCTCCCCCGAACCCGACATCGTCCTCGCCCGGCTTACAGCTTCACGCAGGGGAATTTTAGTTCACGAGGCCACGGGCGGCCACGGTTTTGCCGGGGCGACTTCCCCCGACGTTCAGCAAGGGGACGGTCTGCAGTTCCGGATGTCCGAGGAGCGGGGGGCGGAGGCGGTGTATGCTGCCGGGGTGCAGCCGGGCGACGTGCTCCTGGAGCCCTGCCCGGCGCTGCTGAAGGCCGGCGCCTTCCGCCTCCCCTGCGCCCGCTGGAGCCTCCGCAAACTCGCCCCCTCCACCCACCTCTACCTGGCCCCTACGGACGTCGCCTCGAGCTCGAGCGAAGCGAAGTCGGCACCAGCCGACCGGCCGGCCCCGGGACTTTGCGCCAGCAAAGTCGGAAAGGGGTTTATGGCCGCAGGGGGTTTCGGGGGATATGCCCCCGTATTCAAGGCGTGGCGCGTGCGGGAGGTGCTGCCGCTGGGCGCCGCGGCATTCAAGACCCTGCGGAAAAGCTACCCGCGCGCCGACGTCACCGCCCGCAACCTGCCGCTCGGCAGCGCCGAGCTCCAGAAGCGGCTCGGCGTCGCCTCCGGCGGCGACGTCCACATCTTCGGCTGCCGCCTCGCCGACGGCTCCTCCGTCCTCCTCGTCACCGCCGGCGAATGACGATTAGTAAAACCTTTTGACGGAAACGTGAAATCGAAGGAGCGGAATTCTTGCTACCTTCGTCACTGCGACAAACTGCAACGAACTGCAACATAACGCGACAAAAAACGTTTAACCCAATTAATACACCTATCATGAAGAAAATCATCCTTTCTGCCATGCTCCTCATCGCGGCGCTCAGCCTGGGCGCCCAGACGAAGGAGGACTTCAAGCCGGCGACGACCAACCAGCCGAACCACCAGTATCCGATGGTCAACTCCCAGCGCATGGTCCGCGCTCAGGTCAAGGCCACGGACGCCAAGAGCGTCAAGCTCGACATCGGCGGCGTGAAGTACGACATGGTCAACGACGGTACCGGCGTCTGGACCGGCGACTCCGCCCCGCAGGACGAAGGCTTCCACTACTATCAGCTCGAAATCGACGGCGCTTCCGTACCGGATCCGGGCAGCCTCTACTACTACGGCGCCTCCCGCTGGGGCAGCGGCATCGACATCCCCGCCGCGGACGAAGACTTCTACACCCTGAAGAACGTCCCGCAGGGCGAGGTCAGCGAAGTGTACTACTACTCCTCCGTGACCGGTTCGATGCGCCACTGCTACATCTACACCCCGGCCGAGTACAAGAAGAACACCAACAAGAAATACCCTGTCCTCTACCTCCAGCACGGCGGTGGCGAGGATGAGCACGGCTGGCCGCAGCAGGGCCGCACGGGCATCATCATGGACAACCTCATCGCAGCCGGCAAGGCCGTCCCGTTCATCATAGTGATGGATAACGGCTCCGACACCTACGGCCCGAACAACCCCCGTCCGGAGCGTCCGGCCGCCGGTGCACCGCGCCCGCAGGGAGCTCCCGCCCAGGGCGCCCCGCAGGGCCAGCGTCCGCAGGCCGGCCGCGGCGGCAACCCGTTCGCCGGCATGAACTTCGCCGGTGCCTTCCAGAGCATCCTGGAGAAGGACCTCATCCCGATGGTCGAGGCCAACTACCGCGTCTACAACGACGGCGCGCACCGCGCCATGGCCGGCCTCTCGATGGGCGGCATGCAGACCCACTCCATCGCCCTGGCCAACCCGAAGCTCTTCTCCTGGATCGGCATCTTCAGCGGCGGCGTCTTCTCCACGGAAGAGGTTGACTCCACCCCCGGTTTCCGCGAGAACAACAAGCTGATCTTCATCAGCTTCGGCAGCCGCGAGCTCGAGAACCGCATCGGCGGCGCCGCCGACCCGCGCCCGATCACCGAGGAGCTCGGCAAGACCGGCATGAACACCGTGTTCTACGTGTCGCCGGACACCGCCCACGAGTGGCAGTCCTGGCGCCGCGCCCTCTACAACTTCGCCCAGAAGCTCTTCAAATAGTGCAAGGCCTAGCAAAAAGAAAACCCGGTCGCTGACCGGGTTTTCTTTTTGCTAATCCAGCAACCATTTTCGCCAGAAGATCGCCTCCGCGGCCGCATCATGCTCATGCTGCTTGCCGCGGTACCCGTGCATCCCGTCGGGATAGATCCGCGTCTCGAACTGGTAGCCGGCCTGCTGCAGCGCGTCGATCAGCTGCAGCGTATTCTGGAAATGGACATTGTCGTCGCCCGTGCCGTGCGTCAGGCACAGCGCATTAGGCAGCGGCTTCAACCCATCACCCGCAAAGACGGAAGGCACCCAAGTGAGAACCGACGCCTCGGCGTACCCGTCGGGATTAGCCTGCGGCGTGTCCATGAAACGCTCCGTATAATGCGTGTCATAAAGGTGCCAGTCATACACCCCGCCCCCGGCGATGCCGCAGCGGAAATACTGCGGATAGCGCAGCACCAGCATCGCGGTGGTCGTGCCGCCGAAGGAAAAGCCCTTCACGCCGATGCGCGAGCCGTCCACGTACGGCAGCGCCTGCAGCCACTTCGCCCAGGCGATGTAGTCCTGCAGCTCGATCACCGTCATCCGGCGGAACGCCTGGTCCATGCCCCGGCGCCCGTTCTCCCCCGATGAACGGGGATCCACCACAATATAGATGACGCCGTTCTCGTAGCACCAGGCGTCGGAAGCGTCGCGGTCCTGCCAGTTGTCGCGCACGTAGGGCGTGCCCGGCCCGCCGTAGAGCTGCATCTGAACGGGATACTTCTTCGAAGCATCGAAACCCGCCGGCAGCGACATCAGTCCGTATAAATCAAACCCATCGTTGGAAATCTTGACAATCTGCGGATCCGGATGCGTGTCGGGCGCCTCCACCAGCGTCGAATCGATCTTCATCGTATATTTGTCCGTCCGCCCCGAAACGGCCCCCCAGGGCATCCGGGCGGTGGAAGCAGCCGCCTGGAACGTCTTCCCGTCCTCGGAAATCTCCACATTGACCACGTTCAGCGCCGGATCCGTCAGCGCCGTGATCCGGCCCTTCTTGTCCAATCTGTAAAAAGTCGTGTGCAGGCGGTCGTCCCGCTTCGCGGTGAACCACACATCGCCCTTCTTCTCGTCGACGCGCAGCAGCTGGATGCTCCAGTTCTCGCCGGAGGTCAGGCGCCGCAAAGTCCCATCGTAACCCAGGAAATAAATCTGCTCCCAGCCCGTCTCGAAATTGCGCGCCATATACAGCCCCTTCTCCGTAAAGATCATTCCCTCAATCCATTCCACCCACGCGTCCTGATACTCCTCATGATAGACCGGCCGCTTGGACCCGTCCGCCACGCTCACCGCGTACAAATCCAAAACAGACTGCCGGCGCGGCATGCGCGAAACGTACAGCTCGCGGGAATCCGCCCCCCAGAAGGGGGTCCCGAAATACTGCTCCGGCGAATCGTCGAAGTCGGCCCACACGGGCTGCGCCCCGGCGCGGGCCTCGATCACCCCGATCCGCACGGACGGGTTGGCCTCCCCCGCCTTGGGGTAGCGCGTCTGATGCAGCGTCCCATCCTGCCCGAAGGGCGAATAAATGGGGAACATCGGCACGGCCGAATTATCGAAACGGTAGAAGCCCAGCCGCTGCGAATCGGGACTCCACCAGAAGGCCCGATAGCGCGACGGGCGCCCGAAAATCTCCTCGTAATAGACCCACGAAGCGTATCCGTTCAGGATCAGCTCCGACCCGTCGAAGGTCAGGCGCGTCTCCGTGGAATCGGCCACCGAGCGCACCCAGAGGTCACCCCCGCGGGTGAACGCCTCCATCGTCCCGTCCGGCGACGGCGTCACATTCTGATCCTGCGCCCGCAGCCCGAAGGCCAGGCAAACCAAAACTAAAATAATAAAGGTCTTTTTCATACGAAGAACCGGTCATTGAAATTCACGAGATATACTTGCCGAACGGCGCGCGTGAGCGCCGTGTAGAGCCATTTCAGGTCGTCGAGCGTCTGCTCGTCCTGCCAGAAGGGGCAGTCGATGAACACGCAGTCCCACTGCCCGCCCTGCGACTTGTGGCAGGTGATCGCCTCGGCGTATTTGAGCTGGAGCGCGTTGAAATACGGATCCTCCCGCACCGCCTCCCAGATTTTCTTCTTGGTCCCCTTGTCGGCGTAGTCCGCCGACACGCCCTGGTAGAGCGCGTTGCTCTGCTCGTAGGTCAGCGACGCCGACTCCGACTCCAGCGTGTCCAGGCACACCTTCGCGCGGACCTCCACGTCGTCGTAGTCCGGGAAACCGAGCGTCGCCGTCGCGAAATGCAGCCCGTAGCGTTCCTCGTAATTCCCGATGCGCACCAGCTTCGCGATGTCGCCGTTGGCGATGTAGTCCATCCCCGGCACGTCCTCCACGAACTGGTAGCAGTTCTTGACAATCATAAGCTTGTCCCCGCGCACGAGGCGCTCCTCCTTGAACTGCACCGTCGAGCGGACGCCGAGGTTGTAGCGGATCGCCCGCTTGTTGGAGCGGCACAGGATTACCGTCCCGTCCTCGCCGTAGCGGCCGTAGGCGTCCGAAAGCGCCTCGATGAGCTCGCCCCCGCCGATCCGGCGAATGTCGTCCGCCCCGCGCAGGTCGAGCTGCCAGCCGGGGAAGCATTCCTCGCCGGAGGCGATCAGCTCCCGCAAATGCGTAGCATTGCGGAGAATGCCCGATTCGGCGGCCTGCCGCACGACGCTCGTGAGCTCGCTGTAGCGCACGCCGCCGAACCCGTCCATGAACGCCTTCGACAGCGCCGGCGACGCGTCCAGCCCCACGGGCGGCAGCTGCGCGGCGTCGCCGATCAGCACCAGCCGGCAGTCGACGCCGTTGCGCACAAAGCTCACCAGGTCCTCCAGGAGATTGCCCGTGCCGAACGCGGCCGTCCCTTGCCCGGAGGCCGCGTCGATGCCGATCAGGGACACTTCGTCCACGACGAAGAGGGTCCCCTTGGCCTTGTTCGGCGAGAGCGAGAATTGCCCGAAGCCGTCGCTCCCGACGCCCTTCTGGCGGTAGATATGCTTATGGATGGTATACGCCGGACGGCGTGAAATGCCGGACAGCACCTTCGCGGCGCGGCCCGTCGGGGCCAGCAGCACGGACTGCGTCCCGACGTCCTTCAGCGCCGCGATCACGGCCGCGATCGCGGTCGTCTTGCCCGTACCGGCATAGCCGTTCACCACGAGGATGTCGGCGTCGTCGCAAGTCACGAACGCCGCCACCTCGCGGAACAGCCGCGCCTGGCAGGGCGTCGGCTCCGCCTTGAAACGTTTCAGGAACTGTTGCTCCAGGAAGCCCGCGCGGTCCATCATTCGCGGGCGCGTTTGTCGAAGATCATCGCCACCACGGCCAGCACCGGATAGATTTCGATACGGCCCAGGAACATGTCCACGGAGAAAATCAGCTTGCCCAGCGCGGGCACGCTATTGAACGAGCCCATCGTGCCGAGGGCGCCGTAGGCCGGGCCCACGTTGCCCAGGCTCGTCACCGAGGCGATGAAGCTGTTCTGGTGGTCCACGCCGACCAGCAGACTCAGGGTCACGGACACCGCGATCAGCAGGCCGTACATCGCCAGGTACTGCAGGTGCGGCGACACTTCCTCGTCGCGCAGGATGCGCTTGCCCATGCGGACCTCATTCACCGAAGAGGGGTGCAAAATGCCGTTCACCCGGCGGCCGGTGGCCTTAAATAAAAGGATGATGCGGTCCACTTTCACACCGCCCGAGGTCGACCCGGCGCTGCCGCACATAAAGGCGGAGAACATCAGCACCATCATGATCCAGAGCGGCCACTGGGCGTTGTCCAGGATGGCGAAGCCGGACGTGGTCGTGACGCAGAGCGTCTCGAAGAGGCCGTTCCAGAGGGCCTTCCCCCAGGTATCGCAGATGCCGTTGCCCAGCAGGCCCGCGCCCACGATGAAGGCCATGACCAGCACCCAGACCGTGTAGAACTTCACGACAGGGTTGTCGTACGGCTTGTTGGAGCGCGTGATGACAGATAGATAGATGACGCCGAAATGCAGCGAGGACAGGTACATGAACACCATCGTGATGCCCTCGATCCAGCGGGAGTCGAACGCGGCGATCGACGCGTTGCGCGTGCTGAAGCCGCCGGTGGCGCTCACGCTCATCGCGTGGCAGGCCGCGTCGAAGACCGGCATGCCGGCAATGATGTAAGCGATGAAAGACAGGACCAGCAGGCCCAGGTACACGAAGGCGAAGATATAGACCGTCTTGTTGGTCCGGGTGGAATAGCCGCCCCGCGAGAGCGAGGTCAGCTCCATGTTCGTCAGGCGCATCTTCATCTGGTTGGAACCCGGAATGAGGAGCAGCAGGAAGACCACGACTCCCAAACCGCCGATGAAATGCGTGGACGCCCGCCAGAAGAGCAGGCTCTTCGGCAGGGCTTCAATGTCGTCCAGGATGGTCGCGCCCGTAGTCGTGAAACCGCTCACGGACTCGAACCAGGCGTTCTGCAGCGTGAACGGACCGCCCCACAGGGCGTACGGCAGCATGCCGAAGATGAACGACAGGAACCAGGACAGGCAGATGATGACGTATCCCTCCTTCAGCGTGATCGCCGTCGTCGAGCGCACGAAAATGAAGGGGAAAATGCCGACGATGAAGGTAATCAGGAAGGAAATCATGAGCGCGGCGAGCGCGGAATCGTGCCCGTTCAGCAACGCAACGCCCACCGACAGCAGCATGAAGAGTGCACTGACGAGGAGGGCGTAGCCGATGTTCCTGCTGATGACCTTCCAGTTCATTTCTTGCCCATGGTCTTGATCCGGCTGCGGAGCTGGCGGTTCTCGTTGGCCAGCTCGGAGATGCCGTCATTGAGCTGGGCGAGCTGGTCGTCGCCGTCGAACTTGACGTTGTATTTCTTGTCCCGGGAGCGGTAGGCATCCAGGCCGTCCAGCATCCGGTAGAGCGGATTCACATAGAATGCAAGCAGGAAGGAGAGCAGCATCACGACCAGCAGCAGGCCCACGCCCACCGCCACGATGCCGGGGATGATGCTCCGGTAGAACCCGCCCTCGAAGGTGGCGGAGTTCTTCGCCAGATCCTGGTAGATGGCCTCCGACAGGGCGCCGAGGTCCGTGCGCAGCCGGTCGTAGCGCGGCTGCAGTCGCTCGAAGTACCAGGAGCGGGAATCGATGAAGTCCGACTGGAGCACGTCCTCCAGCTCCAGCGAGGTCAGCATGTACGCGGAATAGGAATACATCACCGAATCCGCCAGCGGCTTGACCTGGTTGGACGGGACGCTCGAGCGGAGCAGGTCGCAGTGGGACTTGAAATATTCGTCGTCGAAGGCCGGCACCCGCAGGGAGGTCTCGTCGCCGATCACCTCGAGGATCTGCAGGTTGTAGGTATTGCTCATGTCGGCCAGGCGGTTGGCCACGTTGATACTGCTGATATCATCCGCGATCAGGTCCGAGACATAGTCACTCATCCCGGAGTATTCCATCACGGATATCGACAGCGAAACCAGCAAGATGGCGGCGATGGACGAAAGGCTCAGGATGAGCTTCGTACGGATCGACAGCCGGCGCTCCCGGAGTCGTTTGAAGAATTTACCGAACGCCATTATTAAATTTCTTCAAAAATAATGGCAAATATAAGGAAAATTTTATATTTTTGCACGGACTGTACACGAGAACCGCTATGACATCTTCTTTTCTCAACGACACCACCAGCAAGAGCGCCACTGTGAAGCGGGAAATCTTGCGTTTGTGCATCACTCACAACAACTATAGCATCGCCGACTTCAGCCGCGCGTTGGGAATCAGCGTCCCCACCATCACCAAGTTCGTTTCCGAACTCATGGAGGAGGACTTTATCAAAGATGAAGGCAAGGTGGGCACCTCCGGCGGCCGTCGCCCGAGCGTGTACGGCCTCAACCCGGATGCCGGCTATTTCGTGGGCGTGGACGTCGCGCGCCACCATTTCCACATCGCCATCAGCGATTTCAAGGGCAAGGTCATTTCCTATATCCAGGACATCGAGTTCGTGCTCGTCGCCAACGAGAACTCCTTCCGCACCATGTGCCGCATGGTCATGGACGAGGTCATCCGCAGCGGCATTCCCTGGATCAAGGTCCTCGGCGTGGGCGTGAGTCTCTCCGGCCGCGTCAACCCCGAGAAAGGCTACAGCCTCACCTATTTCGTCAGCGACGACCTCCCGCTGGGCAGCATCTTCCAGAAGGAATTCAACGTTCCCGTCACCATCGAGAACGACTCCCGCGCCATGGCCTACGGCGAATTCATGTCGCTCGGCAAGAAGGCCGACCCCGACATGATCTTCATCAACGTCAGCTGGGGCCTCGGCATGGGCATCATCATGGACGGCAAGCTCTACTACGGCAAGTCCGGCTACTCCGGCGAGCTGGGGCACTTCCCCGTCTTGGACAACGACATCATCTGCCGCTGCGGCAAGGTCGGCTGCCTCGAGACGGGTGCGTCCGGCTCGGCGCTGCACCGCATGATCATCGAGAAACTCAAGAAGGGACAGGCCTCTTCGATGGCCGACGCCTATAACACCAAGGGCGACGTAGAGCTGGACGAGATCCTGCGCGCCGTCGAGGAGGGCGACGTGCTCGCCATCGACGCCATCGGCCAGATCGGCGACACGCTCGGCCGTGGCATCTCCGGCGTGCTGAACGTCTTCAACCCGGGCCTCGTGGTGATCGGCGGCCGCCTGATCGTCGGCAAGGATTATCTCCTGCTCCCGATCAAGACGGCGGTCAACCGCCTCTCCCTGCCGCGCGTCTCCGCCGACACGACCCTCGTTCTCTCGCAGCTGGGCCGCAAGGCCGCGTCCGTGGGCGACTGCCTGCTCTCCCGCTCCCGCGTGCTGGGCTTGATGTAGTATGCCCAGCTACCTGCAGATCGAGAACATCTCCAAGGCGTACGGCCCCAAGATTCTTTTCGAGCACATCGGCTTCAACATCAACGAAGGCGACAAGATTGCCCTGATCGCGCCGAACGGCACGGGCAAGACTTCGCTGCTGCGCATCCTTGCCGGGGAGGACAAGTCCGACTCCGGCGGGCGCGTGCTCTTCCTGAAGGACATCCGCATCGCGTTCCTGCAGCAGGACTACGCCTACGACCCCGCGCTTTCGATCGAGGCGCAGATCTACGCCCACGCCGCCCCGACGCTCGCGACCTTCCACGAGGAGGAGCTACGCGACTACCGTCAGCGCTTGCGCGAAATTCTGACATCCTTCCGCCTGCCGGACTTCGACAAGCCCATGGCGGCCTTGTCCGGCGGCGAGGTCAAGCGCGTGGCGCTCAGCGAGCTGCTCGCCCTGCAGGCGGACTTCCTCATCCTCGACGAACCCACGAACCACCTCGACATCGAGGCGGTCGAGTTCCTCGAGGGCTACCTCAAGCGCAGCCGCTGCACGCTGCTGATGGTCACGCACGACCGCTACTTCCTCGACCGCGTGTGCAATACCGTGATGGAGCTGGACCACGGCGCCGTCTATATTTATAAAGGAAACTACCAGAATTATCTGGAGAAGCGCGACGAGCGCATCGCGCACTACAACGCCGAGACGGACAAGGTCCGCAACCTGCTCCGCCGCGAGCTGGAGTGGATCCGCGCCACGCCCTGCGCCCGCACGGGCAAGGCGCAGTACCGCATCGACGCCTTCCACGAGCTCGCGGACCGCGCCGCGCAGGTGTACCGCACGCAGCAGGTCAGCTTCGACGGCGTGGGCGGCAGCGCGCGGCTCGGCGGGAAGATCATCAATTGCAAGGGCGTCAATTATTCCTGGGAGGGCCTCCCGATGCTGCGGGATTTCACCTACGATTTCCAGCGTTGCGACAAGATCGGCATCGTGGGGCGCAACGGCGTGGGCAAGAGCACGTTCCTGGATCTGCTGACCGGCGCCGTCGCGCCCGACAGCGGGCTGATCGACCGCGGCGAGACGCTGCGGATCGGCTATTACCGCCAGGAGGGGATGGAGTTCCGGCCGGGCGACACGGTGCTGGACATCGTGCCCGACACGCGCCTGCTGAGCCGCTTCCTCTTCCCGCACGACATGCTCTCCACGCGCGTGGAGCGGCTCTCCGGCGGCGAGCGCCGGCGCCTCTACCTGCTGACCATCCTCCTGCAGGAGCCCAATCTGCTGATTCTCGACGAGCCCACCAACGACCTGGACATCGTCACGCTCAATATCCTGGAAGAATACCTCCGCGAATTCCAGGGCAGCCTGCTGGTCGTCAGCCACGACCGCCACTTCCTCGACCGCGTCACCGACCACCTGCTGGTCTTCGTTGGCGACGGCCGCGTCAAAGACTTCATCGGCTCCTTCTCCGAGTACCGCGCGTACGTCCGCGACCTCGAGAAAGGTCGGGCCGGGCTTGCCTCCGCCAACAAGCGGCCCGACTCGTTGCCTCGTGGCAGTTCGAGCGAAGCGAAGTCCGCATCAGCGGACCGGCCGGCCCCGGGACTTTGTGATAGCAAAGTCGGAAAGGGGCTTGAGGCCGCAGGGGGTTCGGGGGATATGCCCCCGTATCCGATGGGAGCGGGGGCAGCTGCCGTCCCGGCTAAAAAAGCGCGAAAGCTAACTTGGAGAGAGCAACGAGAATTAGAGGCGATCGAGGCAGAATTGCCAAAACTGGAGGCCGAAAAGGCGGAGCTGGAGGCGAAGATGTCCTCCGGCACACTCCCCTACGCCGAACTGCAGGCCGCCTCTGAGCGCATCCAGACGCTGATGAACGAAATCAGCCAGCGCGAAGAGCGCTGGCTGGAACTTTCGGAATAACGGAAAACTACTCCGGCTTGTAGGAATCCTTTAGGGAGACGGTCTTGTTGAAGACGGCCTTCTCCGGCGTGGAATCCGGATCCTTCACGTAATAGCCGGTGCGCTCGAACTGCACGGCGCTGCCGGAGGCGTCGTCCAGCAGGGCGGGCTCCGCGAGACCGCGGCCCAGCACCAGGGATTCGGGGTTCAGATAATCCTTATAGTCCTTATCCTCAGGCACCTGGCTCATGTCGGCCAGCGTGAAGAGGCGATCGTAGTTACGCAGCTCGATCTCCTTGGCGTGCGCGCAGGAGACCCAGTGGATCGTGCCCTTGACGGAACGCCACTCGCCGCCGCCCGGCTTGGTGGTCGGGTCGTAGGTGCACTCCAGCTCGACAACGTTGCCGGCGGCGTCCTTGACGACCTTCTCGCACTTGATAATATAGGTGTACTTCAGGCGCACCTCGCCGTCCGGCTTGAGGCGGAAGAACTTGTTCGGTGCGTCCTCCATGAAGTCGGCGCGGTCGATCCACAGCTCGCCGGTGAACGGCACCTTGCGGGTCGCGCCCTCCGGCTCGGCCGGGTTCAGCGGGCAGTCGTACCACTCCACGAGGCCTTCCGGCCAATTGGTGATCTTGACCTTCAGCGGATCCTGCACCACCATGTAGCGGTTCGCGCGGGCGTTGAGATCCTGGCGCACGCACCACTCCAGCAGCTGGATGTCCATCAGCTGGTCGCGCTTGCTGACGCCAATCTTCTCGCAGAACATCTTGAGGGCGTCCGGGGTGTAGCCACGGCGGCGCACGCCGCAGAGCGTCGGCATACGCGGATCGTCCCAGCCGGCCACGAGGCCCTTCTGCACGAGCTCGAGCAGCTTGCGCTTGCTCATCAGCGTATAGGTCAGGTTGAGGCGGGCGAATTCATATTGGTGGGACGGGTAGATCCCGAGCGTCTCGATGAACCAGTCGTAAAGCGGACGGTGCACGTCGAACTCGAGCGTGCAGATGGAGTGCGTGATGTGCTCGATGGAGTCGCACTGGCCGTGCGTGAAATCGTACATCGGGTAGATGCACCACTTGTCGCCGGTGCGGTGGTGCGAGGCGTGCTTGATGCGGTACAGCAGCGGGTCACGCATCATCATGTTCGGGTGCGCCATGTCGATCTTGGCGCGGAGCACCTTCTCGCCGTCGGCGTATTTGCCGTCGCGCATCTCGCGGAAGAGCTTCAGGTTCTCCTCGACGCTGCGGTTGCGGTACGGGCTCTCGATGCCGGGCTTGTCCACGGTGCCGCGGCCCTTGGAGATCTCCTCCTGGGTCTGGTCGTCGACATATGCGAGGCCGCGCTCGATGAGCTGCTCCGCCCAGGCGTAGAGCTGGTCGAAGTAGTCGGAGGCGTAGCACTCCTTCTCCCACTGGAAGCCCAGCCACCGGATGTCTTCCTTGATGGCGTCCACGTATTCGGTATCCTCCTTGACGGGGTTGGTGTCGTCGTAGCGGAGGTTGGTCTTGCCGCCATATTTCATGGCGAGACCGAAGTTGATGCAGAGGGATTTTGCGTGACCCAGGTGCAGGTAGCCGTTCGGCTCCGGCGGGAAGCGGGTCAGGATGGCCGGCACCTTGCCGGTCTTCAGGTCGTCTTCAATAATCTCCTCGAGGAAATTGAGTTTCTTCTCGTTCTCTTCCATAAGTCTCTATTCGCTTGAACGCGCAAAATTACGAATAAATCCGTAAATTTGCGATGCTAAAAAGAAACCTGTAGATGATTAAATCCATGACCGGCTACGGCAAAGGGATTGCCGAGCTCTCCACCGGGCGCCTCACGCTCGAAATACGCACCCTGAACGGTAAAAGCTGCGATATCAATATCAAATCTTCCCTCCTGCCCAAGGACAAAGAGCTGGAGGTCCGCAAAACCCTTTCCGACGCGCTCCAGCGCGGCACGGTGGACGTCCTGCTGAGCTTCGAGCCGAAGGCCGGCGCCGCCGCGCGCCAGATCGACGCGGCGCTGGTGGAGAACTACTTCCGCCAGATCCACGCGATCGGCTGCAAGGTCGGCATCGCGATGCCGAAGGAGGAGTACCTGGAGGCGATTCTCCGCTTCCCGGACGTCTTCGAGGGCGGGAAGCAGGAGACCATTCCCGAGGAGGAATGGCCGAAGGTCGCCGCGGCGCTGCAGGATGCCCTGACGGCGCTGGACGCCTTCCGCAGCCGCGAAGGCGCCGCGCTCTACGCGGACGTGACCGGCCGCGTGAAGACCATCCTCGGCCTCTACGACGAGGTCGAGAGCCACGAGGCCGAGCGCCTGCAGACGGTGCGCGAGCGCATCCTCAAGGCCGCCGAGGAACTGCAGGTCAAGCTGGACAAGGAGCGCTTCGAGCAGGAGATGATCTTCTACCTGGAGAAGCTGGACATCAACGAGGAGAAGGTCCGCCTGCGCCAGCACTGCAAGTATTTCATGGATACGATCGACGGCGAGCCTTGCCCGGGCAAGAAGCTGGGATTCATCATCCAGGAGATGGGCCGGGAGATCAACACCACCGGCTCAAAAGCCAACCACGCGGAAATCCAGAAGCTCGTCGTCAAGATGAAGGACGAGCTCGAGAAGATCCGCGAGCAGTCGATGAATATTCTTTAGTCGGAAGACTACTCCTCTATCTCGAGGACGGGAATCGTCTTGGGAGCGGGTTCCGGATCGGGAGCCGGAGCGGCCTTCGGAGGCCGGCCGGGATGCCGGACCGGCGCCTGAACGGGAGCCGGCCGCTTCACCATTGTGTTCACGAGCTGGTTGTACTCCTGCTCGGTGATCATCTTGAAGGAGCCGTTGATCTGCGCGCCCATTTCCACTTGGATGCGGCGGACGTGGATATTGCCATTGACCACGGAGGAGCTCTTCAGCGACAGCGTGTCGCTGACGAACACATCGCCGTCCATCTTGCCCCAGAAATCGATCATCGTGCCAAAGAGCTTGCCGGAGAGGCGGGCGGACTCGCCCACCACCACCTTGCCGTCGGAGAAGAGGGAACCGTCCACCTGGCCGTCCACACGGATATCGGTGGGAGAAGTCAGATCTCCGTGGATGCAAGTACCCTGGGAGATGCGGCTGACATCGTTCACATTCTGTTCGACTGTCTTGACAGTTTTATTGCTCGGACTGAAATTCATGGCTATGTAGTTTTAGACCAGGCCTTTGCCGTGGCATTGTTTATACTTCTTGCCACTGCCGCACGGGCAGGGATCGTTGCGGCCCACCTGCTTGTCCACCTTGACCGGGGCGTTCGCCTTCTGCTCGCCATTGGTGCTGAGGTCGCTGTGGCGGGCCTGGTAGCGGGACATGTCGGTCTGCGGACGGACGGCACGCTGCGGCTGCTGCGGGCGGTCCTGGAGCGGCACGAAGGCCTTGAAGAGGAAGGACAGGACGTCCTGGTTGAGCGTCTCGAGCATCGAGGCGAAGAGGTTGTAGCTCTCCAGCTTGTAGACCACCACCGGGTCCTTCTGCTCGTAGGAGGCGTTCTGGACGCTCTGCTTGAGGTCGTCCATCTCGCGGAGGTGCTCCTTCCAGTGCTCGTCGATCTGGTAGAGGATGATGTTCTTGCTCAGGGTCTTGGCGATCTCGCGGCCCTCAGAGTTGTAGGCGCGCTCGAGATTGACCGAGAGGGTCATCTGCTTGCGGCCGTCTGAGATGGGGATGGCGATGTTCTGGTACATCGAGCCCTGCTTCTCATACACGTCCTTGATGATCGGGTAGAGGCGCTCCACGAGCGTATCCATCCTGCGGCGGTACACCTCCTGCATGTGCTCCACGATGCGGTCCTCGATCTCGGCGGGCTTTGCCTTCTCGTAGGTCTGCTCGTCCAGGCCGGTGTCGATGGAGAGCTGGGCCATCAGCGAGACCTCGAACTCCTCGAACGGAAGGCCCTTGTTGTTGTCAACGAAGACCGCGGCGGTGTCCTTCATCATGTTCTGGAGGTCGATCTCGATCTTCTCACCGCTGATGGCGTTGCGCCGGCGGGAGTAGATCGCTTCACGCTGATAGTTCATCACGTCGTCGTATTCGAGCAGGCGCTTACGGACGCCGAAGTTGTTCTCCTCGACCTTCTTCTGCGCGTTCTCGATGGCGTTGGAAAGCATCTTGCTCTCGAGGGCCTCGTCGTCCGCCATGCCCATCTTGTCGACCATGCCGGCGATACGCTCGGAGCCGAACAGACGCATCAGCTTGTCCTCGAGGGAGATGTAGAAGGTGGACGAACCCGGGTCGCCCTGACGGCCGGCGCGGCCGCGCAGCTGGCGGTCGACGCGGCGGGAGTCGTGGCGCTCCGTGCCGATGATCGCGAGGCCGCCTGCGGCCTTCACGTCGTCGGAGAGCTTGATATCCGTACCACGGCCTGCCATGTTCGTGGCGATGGTCACGGCCGAGGTCTGGCCCGCCTGGGCCACGATCTCGGCCTCGCGGGCGTGCTCCTTGGCGTTCAGCACGTTGTGGCGGATGCCGCGCATCCGGAGCATGCGGCTGAGGAGCTCGGAGGTCTCGACGTCCGTCGTACCGACGAGCACCGGGCGGCCGGCGTTCGACAGCTCCACGATGCGGTCGATGACGGCCGCGTATTTGGCTTTCTTCGTCTTATAGATCAGATCGTTCTGGTCGTCGCGGATCACCGGGCGGTTGGTCGGGATGACCATCACGTCCAGCTTGTAGATGCTCCAGAACTCGCCCGCCTCGGTCTCGGCCGTACCGGTCATACCGGCGAGCTTGTGATACATGCGGAAGTAGTTCTGCAGGGTGATCGTCGCGAAGGTCTGCGTGGCGCCTTCCACCTTGACGTTCTCCTTGGCCTCGACGGCCTGGTGGAGACCGTCGCTCCAGCGGCGGCCCTCCATGATACGGCCCGTGGACTCGTCCACGATCTTGATCTTGCCGTCCATGATCACGTAGTCCACGTCCTTCTCGAACATGGTGTAGGCCTTCAGGAGCTGGATGACCGTGTGCACGCGCTCGCTCTTGGTGGAGAAGTCCGCCATGAGCTCGTCCTTCTTCTGCTGCTTCTCCAGCAGGGTCGCCTCGGAGTGCTCGATTTCCGCGATGCGGGAGCCCACGTCCGGCAGGACGAAGAAGTCGTCCTCGCCCACGGCCTTCGCCAGCACCTCGTGGCCCTTGTCGGTCATATCCACGGAGTGCAGCTGCTCGTTGATCACGAAATAGAGCGGGTCGGTGACCACCGGCATCTCCTTCTCGTTGTCCTGCATGTAGTAGTTCTCCGCCTTCTGGAGGAGCACCTTCATGCCCGGCTCGGAGAGGAACTTGATGAGCGGCTGGTATTTCGGGAGACCCTTGTGGGCCCGCAGGAGGAGCTTGCCGCCCTCGGCCTCGTCGCCCTCGGCGATCTTCTTCTTGGCCTCGTTGAGCACCTGGTTCACCAGGGTGCGCTGCGTCTGGTAGAGCCGCTCCACGTAGGGGCGGAACTCCATGAACTGCGCCTCGTCGGCCTCGTTGCGCGTGATCGGACCGGAGATGATGAGCGGGGTACGCGCATCGTCGATGAGCACGGAGTCCACCTCGTCCACGATGGCGAAGTGGTGCTTGCGCTGCACCAGGTCCTCCTGGCTGATGGCCATGTTGTCACGCAGGTAGTCGAAACCGAATTCGTTGTTCGTACCGAAAGTAATGTCGCACTCGTAGGCCTTGCGGCGCGGGTCGGAGTTGGGCTGGTGCTTGTCGATGCAGTCCACGGACAGGCCGTGGAACATGTACAGCGGGCCCATCCACTCGGAGTCACGCTTGGACAGGTAGTCGTTGACGGTCACCATGTGCACGCCTTTGCCCGCGAGGGCGTTCAGGAACACCGGCAGGGTCGCCACGAGGGTCTTACCCTCACCCGTCGCCATCTCCGCGATCTTGCCCTGGTGCAGGGCGATGCCGCCGATGAGCTGGACGTCGTAGTGGACCATATCCCAGGTGATCTCGTTGCCACCGGCCAGCCAGTGGTTGCGGAAGACGGCCTTGTCGCCCTCGATGTCCACGAAGTCGTGGTTCACCGACAGGTCGCGGTCGAACTGCGTCGCCGTGACCGTGATGGTCTCGTTCTCCTTGAAGCGGCGCGCCGTGCTCTTCACGATGGCGAAAGCCTCCGGGAGGATCTCGTCGAGGGCCTTCTCGATGGCCTCGTCCTCGTCCTTGACGAGCTTGTCCGACTCGCCGGCGAGGCGCTCCTTCTCGGAGATGGGAATATCTTGATCCAGTTCCTGTTTAATCTCGTTGATGCGGTCCTCGAAGGGCTTCTCCACTTCGCGCAGCTGGGCGCGCAGCGCCGCGGAGCGGGCGCGAATGTCGTCGTCGGAGAGGGCGTCGATTTCCGGGTAGACGGCGAGGATCTTGTCCAGGATGGGCTTCACGGCCTTGAAGTCGCGTTCCGACTTCGAGCCGAAGATCTTGCCGATGACAGATGCAAATGACATTTTGACAGTATTATTCGTTTTCTGTTATGCAAATACATACGCGCGAGCGCGTAATCGTACAAAGTTAGCGCATTTGCAGCAACTTTGCAAATGCGCCCTCCCCTACCGCAAAAACCGCACCTGTCATTCCCGCTTGCCATCCCTCGCGGGCGGCCTTGTTCAAAATCATCTGCGGAGCCGACCGGCATTTGGCGCCACTGCAGGGCACATCAGGTCCGCAGGTGCACGCCTCAGGCCGCCACCTGCGGACCTCACCGGCCACCGGCGCGCCTCCAGGGCACATTGCCTCTCCTGATGTTTTTGATTAAGGACGCGGATGTTCTTTTTTTGTTATCTTTGCCAACATGAAACGCTTGCTGATAACCCTGTTACCGCTGTTCCTGCTGGCCGGTTGCCTCACCGAGACCGCGCCGCTGCAGCGCGGCGAAGATTTCAATTTCGACTGGAAGTTCACCCTCGGCGACGAGCCGGCCTACGCGGAGAGCGCCTTCGACGACGGCGCCTGGCGCGACCTGCACCTGCCCCACGACTGGAGCATCGAAGGGGAATTCTCCGCTGACAACCCCTCCACCCCCGGGGGCGGCGCGCTGCCGGGCGGCATCGGCTGGTACCGCAAGCATTTCGAGGCGCCCGCGGGCGCCTTCGGTCCCGACGGCAAAGCCGTCAAATGCGTACGCGTGGAATTCGACGGTGTCTTCATGAACAGCACCGTCTACGTGAACGGGCAGGCCCTCGGCACGCGCCCGTACGGCTATAGCTCTTTCTCCTATGATATCACCCCCTGCCTGCGGCCGGGCGAAAACGTGATCGCGGTCCGCTGCGACAACGCCGAGCAGCCGAACTCCCGCTGGTACGCCGGCTGCGGTATCTACCGCCCCGTGCGGCTGGTCGTCAGCGACCCGCTCCACGTGGCCTACAACGGCGTCTACGTGCGCGCGACGAACGTCTCGGACGAGCGCGCCACCGTGGTGCTGACCGTCGAGACCGAGGGCAGTACCCCCGGGCAGGACCTGCAGTACGATATAAGGATCGCGGACGCCCGCGGGCGCACAGTGGCGAAGACTTCCGCGCTCGGCGCGCCGGTCTTCGAGACGCGCGTCGAGCTCCCGGCGCCCCGCCGCTGGGACGTAGACGATCCTTATCTGTATACCGCGCACGTGAAGGTGTCCGCGGCGGGCCAGGAGGACAGCTACGCCGTCCGCTTCGGCGTCCGCACGACCGCGTGGGACGTCGACCGCGGCTTCTTCCTGAACGGCCGCGCGCTCAAGCTCCGGGGCGTCTGCCTGCACCATGACATGGGGTGCCTCGGCACCGCCGTGCACCGCCGCGCCCTGGAGCGCGAGCTGCAGATCCTGCAGGACATGGGCGTGAACGCCATCCGCACCTCCCACAACCCGCCCGCGCAGGAGCTCCTCGAGCTCTGCGACGAGATGGGCCTGCTGGTGATGGACGAGGCCATGGACATGTGGCGCAAGCCCAAGACGCGCTACGATTATTCCCGATTCTTCGACGAATGGCATGTCCGCGACATGCAGGACTTCGTCCGCCGCGACCGCAATCACCCGTCGGTGGTGATGTGGAGCATCGGCAACGAGATCATCGAGCAGAGCGATTCGCCCTTCGACGAGCCGGAGGCGAATGTCGAACTCACGCGCCACATGGCGCAGCTCATCCGCGACCTGGACACGACGCGCGCCATCACGGCAGGTTGCAACGGCGTCTGGCCGGGCAACAACCTGCTGCGCAGCGGCGCGCTCGACGTCTACGGCTTCAACTACCATCCGCACCTGTACGATTCCTGCCGCGTCTGGTTCCCGGACAAGCCGCTGATCGGCTCCGAGACCGTCTCCTCCCTGAACAGCCGCGGGATGTATTTCCAGCCTTCGACCGACCGCAAGAAGCTGCCGAGCCGCGGCTGGCAGTATACCGCCGAGGGCGAGGTGGACTGGGACCACCAGGTCACGGCCTACGACGCCTGCTGCGCCCCGTGGGCGAATTATCACGAGGAAGCGTGGATCGCCGTGCGCGACCGCGACTTCATCGCGGGCACCTTCATCTGGACGGGCTTCGACTACCTGGGTGAGCCGACGCCGTACGGCTGGCCGTCGCGCAGCTCGTATTTCGGTGTCGTGGACCTGGCCGGTTTCCCGAAGGACGCGTACTGGATGTACCAGTCCGAGTGGACGGACAAGACGGTGCTGCACCTCTTCCCGCACTGGAACTGGACCCCGGGCGAGCCCGTGGACGTCTGGGTCTATTACAACAATGCCGACGAGGTGGAGCTCTTCGTAAATGGCGTGTCGCAGGGCCGCCGGGCCAAGACGCACACCCAGCTCCACGCGGAGTGGCTGGGCGTGCCGTTCGAGCCCGGGCGGATCGAGGCAGTGTCCTACCGGGGCGGCAAGGAAGTGGCGCGCGAGGCGCGCTATACGTCCGGCGCCCCCGTCACGCTGCGCCTGACGCCCGACCGGACGACCATCGCCGCCGACGGCTATGACCTCTCCTACGTGACCGTCGAGGCCCTCGACGCCGACGGGCGCGTGGTGCCGAACGCCACCGACCTGCTGCGCTTCAGCGTGGCGGGCGCGGGCGAGCTGGCGGGCGTTGACAACGGCAACGCCGCCGACACGCTGTCGCTGAAGGGCGACGAGAAAGCCCTCTTCAGCGGCAAGGCGCTGGCCGTCGTCCGCTCCCTGCGCGGCCAGCCCGGCATCGCCACCCTGAGCGTCAGCTCCCCCTACGCCACCGTCAAGACCAACATCGTCATCAAGTAGTTAGAGACAGCCTGCCAGCTCCTCTGCCCGCAGGCCCACCATTCTCGCAACCTGCTTGACAGAGCAGTTGTACCGGCGACGAAGCTCCCTGCCAAGACGGAGCCGTTGCGTCGTGGACAGCTCCCGGGAGGCGCGCCGGTGGCCGGTGGGGTCCGCAGGTGGCGGCCTGAGGCGTGCACCTGCGGACCTAATGTGCCCTGCAGTGGCGCCAAATGCCGGTCGGCTCCGCAGATGATTTTGAACAAGGCCGCCCGCGGGGAAAGGCAAGCGGGAGAAAGCAAGCCGGGGAAATATAAAAAACCGGCCGGATGGGTGTCCGGTCGGTTTTTAGTTGCGGGTTCAGCAGAATTATTTCGCTTGCTGACGGCTGCGCCAGAGCGTGGACATATCCTCGAGGGTCTTGCCCTTGGTCTCGGGGACCAGGCGCCACACGAAGAAGGCAGCCAGGAGGCACATCGCGCAGTAGAGACCGTAGGTGAAAGCCGGACTCCAGGTGTAGAGCGGCACGAAGGTGGAGCTCACGATGAAGTTCGAAATCCACTGGAAGGCCACGGCGATAGCCACAGCGGCGCCACGGATCGTGTTCGGGAAGATCTCGGAGATGAGCACCCAGCAGATCGGACCCCAGCTGAACATGAAGGAAGCGGAGTAGATCATGATGCTGAGCACGCCCACGATACCGGGCACGCCCGGGACCGCGTCCGCCAGGGCCACACCGAGGGCGCCCAGGGCCATGCCCAGGGAGCCGGTGATCAGCAGCGGCTTGCGGCCGAGCTTCTCCACGGTGAAGATGGCGACGAGCGTGAAGCTGATGTTCACGATACCCATCATCACGGTCTGCGTCATCGGATCGCCCATGTCCATCGACTCGAAGATGCGCGGCGCGAAGTATAGCACGGCGTTGATGCCGACGAACTGCTGGAACACGCTGAGCATGCAGCCGATGAAGATGACGATGAAGCCGTAGGCCATGAGCTTCTCCTTCTTCTCCACGACGGTGTTCTTGATGTCGGAGAGAATCTGGGAAGCCACAGTGCTGCCGTTGATACGGGACAGCACAGCCAGGGCCTTGTCATCCTGGCCGGACATCACAAGGTAACGCGGCGTCTCCGGCACGAGGAGGATCAGCAGGGTAAAGAGACCTGCCGGCACACACTCGGAGCCGAACATCAGACGCCAGCCGATCTGGTTCGTCCATTCGACGATGGCGGGATCGTTCTTGTGCGACTGGAGGATGAGGAAGTTCACGAAGTACACGACCAGCTGGCCGAAGATGATCGCGAACTGGTTCCAGGACACCAGCGTGCCGCGCTTGTTGGCCGGGGCCACCTCGGCGATGTACATCGGGCAGATGGCGGAAGCCATACCCACGCCGATGCCGCCGAGCACGCGGTAGAGGTTGAACGCGACCCAGAGGGACTGGGTGGGCACGCCCTTCTCGAAGAACAGGAACTCCGGATAGTAGGAACCGGCGGCGCTCAGGAAGAAGCAGACACCTGCGAAGAACAGGCTCTTCTTGCGGCCGAACTTGCCGGCGAACAGACCGGAGAGTGCGCTACCGATGATGCAACCGATCAGAGCGCTGGAAGAGGTGAAGCCGTGAAGAGCATTGGTGTAGTCGAAGTCTGAGGCGCCCTCGAAGAACGCCTGCAGACCCCGTTCTGCACCGGAAATCACAGCCGTATCGTATCCGAACAGCAGGCCGCCGAGCACGGCGACGAGCACGATCGAAAACAGATACGCACCTGATCCTTTATCTTGCTGAGCAGCCATTACTATTTGGCGTAGAGGTTCAGCATGGTCTCATAAAGCTCCTGCTTGCCGGAAGCAGCCACGACCGTACCGTTCTTCTTGGCATAGTCATAGAGCTCCTCAAGCGTAGCCTTGCCTTCCTCGAACTTCTTGCCGAGGCCGCTGTCGAAGGAAGCATAACGCTCCTTGACCATCTGGCAGAGCGGGCTCTCCTCGAGCACGGCAGCTGCGTTGAGCAGGGCGTGAGCCATGGCGTCCATAGCGCTGATGTGGGCGATGAAGATGTCCTCAGGATCCGTGGAGGAACGACGAAGCTTGGCGTCGAAGTTGGTACCACCGTCCTTGAAGCCGCCGTTGCGGATGATCTGCATCATGGCCTGGGTCAGGTCGAACGCATCCACCGGGAACTGGTCGGTATCCCAACCGTTCTGGGCGTCGCCGCGGTTGGCGTCGATGCTGCCGAGGAAGCCGTTGTCAACAGCCACGGTGAGCTCGTGCTCGAAGGTGTGGCCGGCGAGGGTGGCGTGGTTGACCTCGATGTTCACCTTGAAGTCCTTGTCAAGACCATTGGCCCTCAGGAAGCCGATCACGGTCTCGGTGTCGACATCGTACTGGTGCTTGGTCGGCTCCATCGGCTTCGGCTCGATGAGGAAGGTGCCCTTGAAACCGTTGGCGCGAGCGTAGTCGCGGGCGGCGGTGAGCATCTTGGCGAGGTGGTCCTTCTCGCGCTGCATCTGGGTGTTCAGCAGGCTGTAGTAGCCCTCACGGCCACCCCAGAACACATAACCGGTGCCGCCCAGCTTGATGGTGGCGTCGATGGCGTTCTTGATCTGGAGAGCGGCGCGGGCGACGATGTCGAACTGCGGGTTGGTAGCGGCACCGTTCATGTAACGCTTGTTACCGAACACGTTGGCGGTACCCCACAGGTTCTTGATGCCGGTGGCCTTCTGCTTCTCGAGCAGATAGTCCGTGATGTCCTTCATGCGGGCCTCGTACTCGGCGATGTCCTCGCAGTCCTCGACGAGGTCGATATCGTGGAAGCAGTAGTAACCGATACCGAGCTTCTCCATGATCTCGAAGCCGGCGTCAGCCTTCTCACGGGCGCGGGTGTAAGGGCAGTCAGCCTTGTCCCACTCGTAGCTGCGGGTCTGGCCGCCGAACGGATCGGCAGAAGCCTGGCCGAGGGTGTGCCACCAGGCCATGGCGAACTTGAACCAGTCCTTCATCTTCTTGCCGCAGACGACCTGATCGGCATTGTAATAATGGAAAGCAAGAGGATTTTTGGAATCCTTACCTTCGAACTTGATTTTCCCAATACCAGGGAAGTACTCTTTGTTTGCCATAATGATTAAAAATAAGATTGATTATTGGTTTGACTATTTGAGTGCATTGCTGACTTCCTGCTTCCAGTGGCCGTAGGCCTCTTCGAGCGGCTGCTTCCAGGCCTTCTCCGGCTCGATGATGTCGAGCTTCTTGAGGGTGGCGAAAGCCTCGTCCGTCGACTTGTAGATGCCGGCACCCAGGGCGGCGCCGCGGGCAGCGCCCAGCGAGCCGTCGGTGTCGAAGAGCTCGATGCGGGCGTCGCACAGCGTGGCGAGCGTCGAGCGGAAGAGCGGGCTGAGGAACATGTTGGCCTTGCCGGCGCGGATCACGTCGGGCTTCAGGCCCATTTCCTTCATGATATCGATGCCGTAGCGGAAGGAGAAGGCGATGCCCTCCTGGGCGGCGCGCACGATGTGCGCCTGCTTGTGGCGCACCAGGTCCACGCCGACGAGGCGGGCGCCGGTGGAGCGGTTCGCGAGGACGCGCTCCGCGCCGTTGCCGAACGGCAGCACGAGCAGGCCGTCGGAGCCCACGGGGGCGGTGGCGGCCAGGTCGTTCATCTGGGGATAAGAGAGTTCCGGGGTGATGTTGTGGTGCACCCAGGAGTTCATGATGCCGGTACCGTTGATGCAGAGCAGCACGCCGAGGACCGGGTGCTCCGTCTGCGCGGTGACGTGCAGGAAGGTGTTCACGCGGGACTGCGGGTCCGCCTTCGGCACATCGGTGACGCCGTAGACGACACCGCTGGTGCCGCCCGTCGCGGCGATCTCGCCCGGCTTCAGGACGTCCAGGGAGAAGGCGTTGTTCGGCTGGTCGCCGGCGCGGTAGGAAACGGGCGTGCCGGCGGGGATACCGAGCTCGGCGGCCACCTTGGCCGTCACCTTGCCCTGCTCGCCGATGGCCTGCACCACGGGGCAGAATTTATCGGACTCGATGCCGTAGTAGTCCGCCACGAAGTGGGCGCGGCGACGGTCCACGAAGTCCCACAGGATACCTTCGGACATACCCGTGGCCGTGGTCGTGGCCTCGCCGGTCAGGCGGTAGGCGATGTAGTCGCCGGGGAGCATGAAACGCCAGATCTTGGCGTACACGTCCGGCTCGTTGCGCTTCACCCAGGCCAGCTTGGAAGCCGTGAAGTTGCCCGGGGAGTTGAGCAGGTGCTCCATGCAGCGGTCGTAACCGATGGCCTGCAGGGCCTCGGCGCCGATCGCGACGGCGCGGGAGTCGCACCAGATGATGGCGTCGCGCACCGGCTGGCCTTTCTGGTCGAGGGCCACGAGGCCGTGCATCTGGTAGGAGATACCGATCGACTGGACCTTGCTCAGGTCATAGCCGGCGTTTGCCATCTCCTTGATGCCTTCGACCATATATTTCCACCAGGACTTCGGGTCCTGCTCCGCCCAACCCTTCTGGACGGCCTTGATGGGGGCTTCGGACTTGGGGTTGGTGGCTGAACAAACACATTTGCCTCCCTTGATGTCGAGGAGGGCTACTTTGACGGATGAAGATCCGACGTCGATTCCCAATGAGTACATGTCTACGTTTAATTTCAAGTTGTCAAATTTACGAATAATTTGCTATATTTGCATCGGGATTGAATCAAATTCTTCCCAAAGATTTTCGAATCTGATTCAATGTCGCACTTAGCAGGATTAGCACATCGGTAGTGCATTGGCTTCCCAAGCCAAGGAGGAGGGTTCGACTCCCTTATCCTGCTCGAGAGTCCGGCCGCCAAAGCCGGATTTTTCATTTCAAGACCATGCCGCAAAAAGAGAAAATCCAGCAGATGTTCGACGGGATCGCCCCCGACTACGACCGCCTCAACCACCTGATGTCCCTCGGGGTGGACCGCAGCTGGCGCCGCCGCGCGCTGCGCGAAATCGTGACGCCCGAGCGCCCGCAGGCGCTCCTGGACATCGCCTGCGGCACGGGCGATTTCGCGCTCGCCCAGGCGCGCCGCATGCACGCCGACAGCCGCATCACGGGGCTTGACCTCTCCGAGGGCATGCTGGCCGTGATGCGGGAGAAAGTGGAGAAGGCCGGCCTGGCCGGCCGCATTTCCTGCGAGCAGGGCGACTGCGAGCAGATGCGATTCGCCGAAGGCAGCTTCGACTGCGCCACCATCGCCTTCGGCATCCGAAATTTCGCGCACCGCGAAGCGGCGCTGGAGGAGATCCTCCGCGTCCTCAAGCCCGGCGGCCGCCTCGTCATCCTGGAGCTCTCCGTTCCGGAAAATAAGCTCCTGCGCTGGGCCTACAACCTCTATTTCATGCACTTCGTGCCCTGGATCGGCGGGCTCGTTTCCGGCGACAAAGCCGCCTACAAGTACCTCCCCGCCTCGGTGCAGGCCTTCCCCGGCCGCCGCGAATGGACGGCCACGATGGTGCGCTGCGGCTACGCGAACGTACGCCACCGCGCCTTCACCTTCGGCCTCTGCCGGATGTATATCGGGGAAAAATAACGTCATGCCCGACCTGATCGGGCATCTTCTAGCAACAGATACCTGCCAGCAACGCGAACGTGAACGTGCTGACGACCAGCACCGGGAGCATCGGGTCCAGCGCCCGGTCCTCGCGCGTCCACACGCCATGCAAGTGCTTCAGGAAGCCCGGCAGCGCGAGCACGTACGCGAAATGGAGCCAGTGCAGCGGCTCCGTCGCCGCGTAAACCGTCATCAGCACCCAGCCCGCAGCGATCAGCGCGGTCTGGTAAATGCGCGCGCGGCGCAGACCGAGCTTCAGCGCCACGGTCGTGCGCGTCGCGGCGTCGCTCTTCATGTCGCGTATGTTGTTGACATTCAGCACCGCCACGCTGAAGCAGCCGATCGCCGCGGCCGGCAGCAGGATGCGCCAGTCCCAGACCAGGCAGGTCAGGAAATAGCCGCCGCACACGGTCGCGAGACCGAAAAAGATAAACACGAAAATGTCCCCCAGCCCGCGGTAGCCGTAGGGGTGCTTCCCCAGCGTATAATGCATCGCCGCCCAGACGGCGGCGGCGCCGAGCGCCAGGAAGGCCGCCGGCAGCGGCGAGAGCACCGTGCCGAAGGCGCGCCACACCATGACGAAGCCCACGAGGCAGGACAGGACGGCGAAGCAGCCGATCAGCCGCTTCATTTCCGGGACGGTCATCTCCCCGTCCTGGATAGAATAATGGATACCCTGCCGGTCGGAGCGATCCGTCCCGGACAGGGTATCCCCTAATTCATTCGATAAATTGCTGAGAATCTGAAGGCAAACCGTCGTCAGCGCCAGCAGCACGACCGTCAGCACGTCGTAGTCGCAGATCTTCGCGGCGAGCAGCTCGCCCAGCACGATTCCGGCGAGCGAGAGCGGCAGCGTGCGCAGCCGCATCGAGCGCAGACAGGCCTTCAGCGTCATACTAGTAGCCGAAAATCTCCTCGAGGCTCAGCACCTGCACAGGGCCGAGGGTGGCGAGGAACTTGGTGTCCAGATCCTTGATGTCGCCGAGGATCGCATAGGTGTAGTTGCGGTCCTTGACCCACTTCTGCTGCGTGGCCACGATGTCGGCGAGCTCGCTCTTCTGCGCGGTCTCGAAGATGGCACGGTCCATCGGCTCGGCGATGCCGAGACGGCGGCAGGCCAGGTAGCTGCGAAGCACGTCCATGCCCGTCGTGCGCTGGGTGCGCAGGCGGCTCAGGAGGGCCTCCTTCGCCACGGCGAAGGCAGCCTCGGACTCCGGCATGTTGTTGATGATCTCGTCGAAAGCCTCGACCGCCTGGCGCATCTTGTCATTCTGCGTAGCGATGAAGGCGATGAAGGAATACGTGTCCTCCTTGACGGACGGGTCACCCAGGTACGCCTGGGCGCTGTAGGCCAGGCCGCGCGCCTCGCGCATCTCCTGGAACACGATCGTGTTCATGCCGCCGCCGAAGTACTCGTTGTACATGGCGATCTCGCCCGTGTTCGCCGGGTCGAAGGACTCGCCGCGGTCGGAATACTGCAGATAGTAGATCTGCGCGGCGTCGTACTGCGCCATCACCACGCGGTTGGACGGGGTCTGCTGGTGGATCGGATACTGCTCGGGGAGCATCTGGGCGCCCTCCGCCACATAATGGGCGTCGGCGAGGGCGGACTTGAGCTCATTCTCGGACATCGGTCCGTAGTAGAGGATCTCGTGGCCCAGGTTGAAGACCTCGCGCACCTTGGCGAGGAGCTCCTCGGAGCTCAGCGCCATCAGCGCGTCGTTGGTCAGGGTCGTGGTCTTGATGAAGTCGGGACCGTAGTAGAGGTAGCGCTGCAGGGCACTGAAGCAGCTGCGCTGCGCCTTCTTGCTGTCGGCGCGGTCCTTGATCAGGTCGGCCTTCAGGTTGGCCAGGATGGCCTCGTCGGGCACGGCGTTCTGCACCAGGTTCTCCACCAGGCGCAGCGCCTCGGCCATGTTCTCGGACAGGCCGCTGACGCGAATCGAAGTCGACGTGGCGCCGGCGCCGGCGCTGTAGTCGCAGGCCAGGGAGTACATCTTGGAAGCCATCTCCTCGGCGCTCATGTCCGGGGTACCCAGATAGCCCAGGTAAGTCATCGCCAGGCCCAGGGCGGGATCCTGCTGGGAACCCTTATTATAGACAACCTGCACGTCGAACACGTCGTTCAGGTCGTTCTTCTTGTAGAGCACCTCGGCGCCCTCGGCCAGGCCGAACTTGGACATATCCTTGTCGAAGTTGACGAACACCGGCTCGATCGGCTTCACCTCGCTGTTCTGGATCTCGGTCAGGAAGTCGCTGGCCATGTCGCGGTTGGTCACGATCGGGGTGATCTTCGGGGCGGAGATCTTCTGGACGGTCTTGTCCTCGCCCTGGCGCTTGTACACCACGGCGTAGGCGTTCTCGCCCAGGTACTCGTTCGCGAAAGCGATCACGTCGTCCTTGGTCACGGCCGCCAGGCGGTCGATGTCCTTGCAGGCGTCCTTCCAGGGAATGCCGTTGATGAAGGCGGTCACGTAGTTCTGCGCGCGGGAGGCGTTGTCCTCCAGCTGGCGCATCTTGTTCAGTTTGATGTTGTTGACGGTCGCCTCGAGGAGGGCCTCGTCAAAGTCGCCGCTGCGCAGCTTCGCCACCTCCTCGAGAGCGAGGTCGCGGACCTGCTCCAGGGTCTGGCCCTGCTTCGGGGCGCCCAGGGCGAGGAAATAGCTGTAGTCCGCCTGGGCCTCGTAGCCGCCGTAGACGTACAGCGCTTTCTGCAGCTGGTTCACGTCCAGGTCCATCAGGCCGGCCTGGCCGTTGTAGAGGACGGCGCCGGCGATCTCGGCCACGGCCGCGGTCTTCAGGTCGGACGGGGCGGGCAGGCGCCACGCCATGGCAACATTCTCGGCCTCCAGGCCGTAGACCTCACGCACGATGGGCTCCGTGATGGGCGCCTCCGGCTCGAACTGGAGCGTCGGAATCTCAGGATTCGGCTCCCAGTCGCCGAAATATTTCTCGATGGCGGCCACCATCTCGTCCGGATCGAAGTCGCCCGACACGCACACGGCGATGTTGTTCGGCACGTAGTACACGTCGTGGTACTTCTTCACGTTGGTGATGGACGGATTCTTCAGGTGCTCCTGGCTGCCCAGGGTGGTCTGCAGGCCGTACGGGTGGTGCGGGAACAGAGCCTTGTCGATGGCCTCCCACAGCTTGCGGCTGTCCTGGGTGAGGGACATGTTCTTCTCCTCGTAGATCGTCTCCAACTCCGTGTGGAAGCCGCGGATCACGCCGTGGCGGAAGCGGTCGGCCTGGATGCGGGCCCAGTTGTCGATCTGGTTGGAGGGGATATCCTCGGTGTAGACGGTCTCGTCGGCGGAGGTCCAGGCGTTGGTGCCGTCCGCGCCGATAATGGCCATCAGCTTGTCATACTCATTGGGAATCGCGAGCTTGGAGGCCTCGTAGCTCACCGAGTCGATGCGGTGATAGATGGCCTGGCGCTCCGCCTCGTCCGTCGTCTTGCGGTAGGTCTCGAAGAGCTGCTCGATCTCATCAAGCATCGGCTTCTCGGCCTCATAGTCCACAGTACCGAAATGCTCCGTGCCCTTGAACATCAGGTGCTCGAAGTAGTGGGCAAGACCGGTCGTCTCGGACGGATCGTTCTTGCTGCCCACCTTCACGGCCATGTAGGTCTGGATGCGGGGCTGCTCCTTGTTGACGGACATGAAGATCTTCATGCCGTTGTCCAGGGTGTAGATCTTGGTCTGCAGCGCGTCACCGGGAACGGTCTCGTAGCGCTTGCACGAAGGCATCACCGCCAGCAGTGCGGCAGCGATGAAAAGAATAAAGGGATGTTTAACCATAATAATTGTGTTGTGGGCTAACCAACGCCACAAAATTACAAAATAAATCCAATCAAAATTTGCATTTCTCCCAAAATCTCTCTACCTTGGCCACGAAGTTTTTCATAGTTTAAGTTTAGGTTAAGTAACGGGCTAGTCGCAGTGATGCAACTGGCCCGTGAATTTTTTCTTCTTCCCTCTCTCTATTTCCCTGTGAGCTATAATTAATTAAAAGACAGCAAAATACTATTTAACACTCCCCCATTTTCGAGGGGAGTATAAAGAAGTAACACCCTGGCCCCCAGCCACATCCACCTCACAGCTATTTCCGCATTTGTCGCAGTGTTGGTCGCTCACCGCCTCCCATTACGGGAGTCGTCGGTTCGCGCCAAGAGAGGTATGCGATTGGAGTATGCAGGAGGAAGGTCTGAGCCTAGAGGCACCCGCGCCTCGCATTACGAAGCTCGGCGCGTACAGGCTAGGGGGCGTCGCTGAGCTCGTCGGAGCGGCTCGCGACGCCACGCCTGTTGCCTGGGGCTTGCCGATCCAACCGGGCAGCAAGCGGGCGAGTCGGAGAGCCCCCATGGCTCTCCGAACCGCCCGCCTTGCAGCCGCCGACCACCGTAATGGGAGGCGGCGGTGCCCCCAAGCACTACCAGTTCCTTCAATCACTCGGCCAGCACATTGATCACCCGCGGGAGCCGCCGACTACCGTAATGGGAGGCGGCGACAGCCCATACCAGCCCAAACTCAACTGGCTGCCGTATTTCATAAACTACTTCATTTCAAGTAATTACAAAAGTAACCGGTTACTCTAGGACCCGGTTACTTTCATAAAACACTCAACAACAATCAGTTATAAAAAACAGCACGAAACGCAATGTGCTGGAAGAATGTCGTCAAATTACCCGTTATTCATAAACAACTATCAGCCAGAAGATTGCCAAAATAACCGGGTACTCTGGGGCCTGGTTACTTTCGCAATAAAATCATTTACAGGCAGTTATGCAAAACAGTATTTTTGGGAAGATTTGCTGTGAGCTGGAAGTAGTTAGTAGATTGGTATTTATGACATTATACTCCCCCGAAAAAGTGGGGAATATAAAATTATATTCTTCTGTCTTCCAACAGATTACACCTCACAATGTAGCGGAGAAGCGGCGTGGCGGCAAGGCGGCAAGGCGGCGTGGCAGGGAGGCAGGAAGGCAGAGCGGCAGGGCCACAGACCTACAGCTGCCCACAGACCTACAGCCACACACAGACCTACAGCTGAGCACGGAGCCAGGTGGCGATGAGGTCGATGCGGCGGCTCAGGAGGTCGTAGTCGAGGGTGGCGGGGGTGTCGGTGACCTGGTTGGTGTGCTGGGTGATGCCGGAGGTGAACATGACGGCGGGGATGCCGGCCTCCAGGAAACAGCGCTGGTCGCTGGCCTGACGATAAAACAGCTCCGTGAATGCCTCACTCCCGTAATAATCATAGGTAAGGTCGAGGCGCGGGCCGCGGGCCGCGGACTCGAGGGACCAGCGGAACGGCCCGCCGCCGAGGGCGATCAGGTAGTCGGGCCGGGAAGGACTGACCGGCGCGAGCGAGGAGCCGAGCAGGTCAAGGTTGACCATCAGCACCGGCGGATAAACCGAGCGATACCGAGAAAGGAAAGCGCTCGCGCCGGCGAGGTCGGCGGCGTGTCCGTCGAAGGCGACGAACACGAGCCCCACCTCGCCGGCACATACCGAAGGGAGCTCCCGCGCGAGCGCGAGCAGCGCGGCCACGCCGGAGGCGTTGGCGTCGGCGCCGGGGAAAAGACGGCCGTCCAGCGTGCCCAGGCCGTCGAAATAGGCGCCGACGACGATGTAGCGCCGGAACCAGCCGGGCGTCACGGCCACCACGTTGTGGCCGACCCGCCCGCGGGCGGCAAAGGACTGCACGGTAGTGCGGAGCCCGGCGTTGCGCAGCTGCCGCAGCAAATAGAGCGTCGCCCCCTGCGCCCCGGCGGTGCCGAAGGCCCGCCCGGCGCAGAGCGAGTCGCAGAGGAATTCCACCTCGGCGCGCAGCTCGGCCATCCGGCCGGCCGACTCAGAAAGCGCAAACTGCTGCGCACGCAGCGCCGCCGGCCGCACAAGCAGGGCGGCCGGCAGGAAGAAGATGAGCAGAAAAATGCGCAGGCGCTTCAATTCGGGTCCGATAATTGTTTATCTTTGCAAAGGTAATGAAAAAGTTTCTCCTGACCATAGCGATCCTGCTCTCCGCAGCCTCCATCGCGTCCGCCCAGTACGACAAGGATGTCTTCATGTGGCGGGGGCGCCAGGCGCTCAGCGACGGGCGCTACGCCCTGGCCATCGAGAACTTCAACGTCCTGGCGCGCCTGGACACCACCGACTACTGGAGTTTCTTCTTCCGCGGCATCGCGAAATACAACCTCGGCGACCTGCGTGGCGCGCAGACGGACTTCAACACCTCCGTGCGCCTCAACCCCGTCTTCACCAACGGCTTCCACTACCGCGCCATCACCGAAAGCCGCTTCGGCGACTACGAAGCCGCCTTCCGCGACTTTGGCCGCGCGCTGGAGCTGCGCCCCGGCCAGATCGGCATCTATTTCTCGCGCGGCGTAGCCAACTTCCTCGCGCAGAAATTCGACGACGCCGTCGCGGACTTCGACTTCTACATCAAACGCGAACCGCGCGACCCCGCGGCCTTCCTGAACCGCGGGGCGTGCTACCTCTTCCTAGCGGACACGACCAAGGCGATGGCGGACTACAACCGCGCCATCCGCCTGGACCGCACCGAGCCCGAGGGCTTCGTCCGCCGGGCCCGCGTCTACGCCGCCCAGGGCCAGTACGACGAAGCCGTCGCCGACCTGGACGAAGCCATCGCGCTGGACCCGCAGAACACCTTCGCCTACTTCAACCGCGCGCTGATCTACTACGAGCAGAAGCGCTACAACGAGGCCGTCGCCGACCTGGACACCGTGCTCGAACACGAGCCCGGCAACGCCCTCACGCTCTACAACCGCAGCCTCATCTACGCCCAGGTGGGCGCCTTCGAAGAGGCGCTCGCGGACATGGACCGGGTGATCAACATCAACCCGGGCAACGTCCTCGCGCACTACAACCGCGCGGCCATCTTCGTGGAGATGGCCCGCTGGCAGGACGCCCTCGAGGACTACAACAAGGCCATCGAACTCTATCCCGATTTCGCGAAAGCGTACCTCAACCGCTCCTACGTGGAGAATATGCTCGGCCGCACCCGCGAGTCGCGGGCGGACTACCAGACGGCGCAGCAGAAGGTGCGCGACTACCGCTCCCGGAGCGGCGAGACTTCGTTCGCCGACACCACGCGCCAGTACAACTCGCTGCTCGCCCTGGACGCGGACTTCGCGAAAAAGGACTTCGACAACGAGCTCCTGCAGCACCGCGACATCGACATCCGCCTGCGGCCGCTCTACAAATTCAGCCTCGCCCGCGAGCGGGAAAATCGCAACGTGGCGCTCTCGCGCCAATATGAGAACGTGCTGATCGACCGCTTCATCGACGCGGCGCCGACGCCCATCACCCTGGGCAACACGGAGAGCACCGGCACGGACGAATACCTCTTCACGGCGAACGCCGAAGAATACTTCGTCAAGGGCCTCCAGGAGCTGCAGCGCAAGCAGTTCAACTCCGCGCTCAGCTGGTTCGACCGGGCGGTGAACGCCGCGGAAGACGACGTCTCCCGCGACCGCTACGCCCGCTACTACAAGGCCTTTTACCTGATGAACCGCGGCGTGCTGAAGGCCGAAATGATCGACTTCATCGCCTCGCTCGAAGGCAGCGTGCAGACGCTGTCGATGGACACCGAGGGCTCCACGCGAGCCCGCGTGAGCGACCGCGTGGCGCGCACCTATGATTATTCCGACGCCATCGCCGACATCAAGGAGGCGCTCTCCATCCTGCCCGACGTGCCGTACCTCTACTTTGACCTGGGCAACCTGGAGTGCCTGTCCTCCCACTTCATCGAAGCGCTGGAGAACTACGACATGGCCATCAAGCTCTACCCCAACATGGGCGACGCCTACTACAACCGCGGTCTGGTGCTCATCTACCTGAAAGACAAGGAGAAAGGCTGCATCGACCTGTCGCGCGCCGGCGAGCTCGGCGTGGCGGATTCCTACAGCGTCATCTCCAAATACTGCGCGGAGGATGAAACAAATTAAGTTCAAGTCCTTCACCTCCGGCAGCTGCGGCAACTGCTATTTCCTGGGTATATTCAATGAGATTGACGCCTGCGAGGCCGGCGTGCTGATCGACGCCGGCTTCAGCCCGCGCCGGCTCAAGAAAGAGCTCGCCGCCGAGGGCCTCTGCTTCGACGACTTCGCCGGCCTGCTGGTCACGCACGACCACAACGACCACATCCGCTCGCTCGGCTCCTACTGCAAACACCTCCGCAAGCCCATCTGGACGCCGCCGGAGCTCGCAAAAGCGCTGACGCACCATTTTATCACGGGAGAATACTACGGCGCCTGCCGCGCCCCGCTCGCGCCGGGCTGGAACGAACTCGTGCCCGGCCGCATCCGGGCGCAGTACTTCGAAGTCCCCCACGACGCCTCCTTCACCTACGGCTACGCGCTGATGTTGGATGATTATAAGTTCGTGATTATGACCGACATCGGCCGCATGGTGCCGCAGGCGCTCGCCTTCGCCCAGCAGGCCGACACCGTCGTCATCGAATCCAACTACGACCTGGAGATGCTCCGCCACGGCCCCTACCCCAAGGTCCTGCAGGACCGCATCTGCGGCGGCCACGGTCACCTCTCCAACGCCGAGTGCGCCGAAGCGCTGCGCGCTTTCGCGCACCCCGGCCTCCGCAACATCTTCCTCTGCCATCTTTCCGAGCATAATAATACCCCCGAACTCGCTTATCAGGAGAGTTCCGCGGTACTGCAGGGCATTTACGCCGACGTCGAGGGCCGCATCCCCCGCCTCTGCCCGCTCCCGCGGATGACGCCCTCCCCGCTTTTCGTGCTCTGATTTTTTGTCTGATCGGAAAATCGGAAATTATTTCACAAATTATCTCGAAATAGATACGAATTTTACTGTGGCGTATCGGGATTTTCCCCATCTTGGGCCCAAAACCGAACGCCATGAAAAACGCACCTCACCTCCTGGCGGCCGTCGCCGCCCTCCTGCTCCTCGCCGCCTGCGAGGACCTCTTCCAGCCCAACAAGCCCGCCGGCCCGCCCGACGAAGCCTACGACGTCGTCGAGGCGCGCGAGCACGCCGGCGAGACCGGCGCCTGGGTGCAGGGTTACATCGTGGGCATCGCCACGGGCAGCAAGAAATACGTCTTCGGCGCGCCCTACACCAAGAACACCAACCTCATCCTGGGCCTGACCGACACCACCACGGTCCGGGAAAACTGCCTCGCAGTCCAGCTCCCTTCCGGCCAGCTGCGCGACGACCTCAACCTGATGGACCACCCCGACCTGACCGGTCGGGAAATATACATTCAAGGAGACCTGGTGGACGCGTATTACGGAATACCCGGCCTCAAGTCTCCTCGAGCGTATTGGATGCACGCCGGGTCAAGCCCGGAGTGATTTTACTGGATCCGCTTCAGGATCTCCTCGGTCTGCGCCTCGAAGCCCGGCTTGCGGAGCAGCGCGAACATGTTCTTCTTGTACGCCTCGACACCCGGTTGGTTGAACGGGTTGATGCCCAGCGTGTAGGCGCTGACGCCGCAGGCGAACTCGAAGAAATAGAACAGCGCGCCGAGGCTCGCCTCGTCGAGCTTCTCCACGGTCACCTCCATCTGCGGCACGCCGCCGTCGATGTGGGCGAGCTGGGTGCCCAGCTGCGCCATCTTGTTGCAGTGCTCGACGTGCTGGCCGGCCAGGTAGTTGAGCTGGTCGAGGTTCTGCTCATCGGAGCCGATCACCACCTCGCGGTTGGCTTTCTGCACGGTGACGGTGGTCTCGAACAGGGTGCGGTCGCCCTCCTGGATGAACTGGCCCATGGAGTGGAGATCGGTGGTGCACACCACGGAGGCCGGGAAGATACCCTTGCACTCCTTGCCCTCGGACTCGCCGTAGAGCTGCTTCCACCACTCGCCCAGGTACTGGAGCTTGGGGTTGAAGGTCACAAGGATCTCAATCTTCTTGCCCAGCTCGCTGTAGAGCAGATTACGCATCGCGGCGTACTGCACGGCCGGGTTGTCGGCGGACTTCTTCAGCAGGGCCGCGCGCTCCTCGGCGGCGCCCTTCAGCATGGCGCGCATGTCGAAGCCGGCCAGGACGATGGGCAGGATGCCCACCGGGGTCAGGACGCTGTAGCGGCCGCCCACGTTGTCGGGCACGACGAAGGTCTTGTAGCCCTCCTGCGTGGCGAGGGTCTTCAGGGCGCCCTTCTTCGCGTCGGTGATGGCGACGATGCGGGACGCAGCCTCGGCCTTGCCGTAGGTCTTCTCGATATATTCCTTGAAAATGCGGAAAGCGACGGCCGGCTCGGTGGTGGTGCCGGACTTGGAGATCACCACGCAGGCGGTGCTGCGCATCCGGGCGAGGTCCATCAGTTCGGCGAGATAGTCTTCGGAGAGGTTGTTGCCGGCGAAGGCAATCTGCGGCACACCCTCCTTGCGCACGAAACCGTGCGAGAGGGCCTCGATGGCGCAGCGGGCACCCAGGTAGCTGCCGCCGATGCCGATCACGACCACGAGCTCCACGCCCTTCTCCGCCCACGCGTCGCGGATCGCCTCACAGTCGGCGATCAGCGAATCGGGCGTATCCACGGGCAGGGTCTTCCAGCCGAGGAAATCGTTGCCCGCGCCGCTTCCGGACTCAAGCACATCAAAGGCCTCGAGGGCTTTCCCGACATATTTCTGATATTCTGCATCTTTGACAAAGGAGCTGCAGCCTCCCACATTGACTTTAACCATATTGCTGTGTTTTAATTGTATTGCTAACGTTCAGCAAAGTTAGCAATTATCCGCGATTATCGCTCCGCCCCTTTACATCCCCGAAAACAATCGACAGAATAGACAACAACTACGGGCGCACAACATTTCCCTCTGCGGTTTGGCGGATGACTATGTTGAGATACTGGCTCGCCTGCACAGGAGTCATCTCCATGATCCTCGGGCCGTATGATTCAATCCTCGGGCCGTATGATTCAATCCTCGGGCCGTATGGATTAATAATCGGACGGAAGGGATCAAGCTTCGGGCCCCGACTGATAATCTCCGACAGATTCACATTGCCGACGACGAGCTGGTCAAGGATGTCTTTATAAACGCTCGTACCGTTGTTTTCCGCGTTGAGGACGTCGGCGTCACGGAAAATCTCAGAGGCCTTTAAAGCCTGCTCGGCAGTAAGGAGCGTACCTTTCTTATCCAGGGCCCTGGCAGCTTTCTTGTCTCCTTCCAGGGCGGCGGTCATCTGCTGATAGTCCACCCACAGGTCGCGGACGAGCATCAGATCTTCAGGTGCTTCGGTCTTCCGGACATACTCGTCGGTGGTATCAATGAAGCGATCGGCCAGGCCGTTCTGCTTCTGGAGCGTGGTATAAGAAAGTGCGGCGTTCATGGTACTCTGGGCGACCTCGGGGCAAGGCATGTCGTACAGAACGGTTTCAAGGTCGTCACCGGCTTCCACCAGGGCATTGGCCACGTTGGCGAAGACGGGGACATTGTCGTTCATCTCCTGGAGGATGCCCTCGAATTCGGGGATGCCTCCGGCCGCCTGGTTGGACATGTCCACCAGGGTGCCGAACTGGACGGCGCGGGTATACATGACCGAATAGGCCAGGACGATGCTGGATTTGTAATCCTCATCGGTCCGGAGGAGCTCCTCCATATTATCGATCGGTTCGGTGACGACTTTGCGCGAGAAGCGGGAAGCCTTGCCGATGCTGCCGCTGGCGCTTTCCGAACTGACGGGCCAGTTGAACAGGAAAGAAGAAAGAAGGCCGACGGCGCAAAGGGCGATCAAAGTGGCCAGGATAAAAGTATTTTTCTTTTTCATACTTGATGTGGTTATAGTTAGTTCCTGATGCAAATATACCCGCTCTTCTCCACGCTTCTGGAGGGGTCATTTCCGCGTGACGGACATGATGGCGATGTCGTCGGCCTGTTCGGCGCCGGCGGAGAAGCGGCACACGACATCGTACACCGTCCGGTCATCGATCGGTTGCGGACATGCGTGCAGCAGCTCCAGCAGCGGGTCGAAGCCCAGCAGCTCATTCCGGACGTTGGCGGCTTCGGTGACGCCGTCGGTGTAGAGGATGATCTGCTCGCCGTGGTCGATCGTGGCAGTCTGCTCGGAGAAATGGAAATCGCCGTCGATGCCCAAAAGCGTATTCGTCTCCGTCAAGTCGAGCCAGCGGCACCGGCCGTCCTTGACGAGGATGGGCGGCAGATGGCCCGCGTTGCAGTACGAGAGCTGCCCCGTGGGCAGATGGAGCTGACCGATCAGTGCCGTGACGAACATCATCGAGCGGTTGTTCAACGAGAGGATGGAGTTGATCTCTTCCATGATGACGTTGGTGGTCGAGTGATGCCTGACGGCAGAGCGGAAGAGCGTGACGGCGGCGGACATGAACATCGCCGCCGGCACACCTTTCCCACTGACGTCACCGATGATGAAGGTGACATAATCGCCGTCCCGGTAGAAATCGTACAGGTCGCCCCCGATACTCCGCATCGGCACGAGCGTCGCATGGAGAGCGAGCTGGTCGTCATCTATGAAATCGTTCACCAGGATGCCGGTCTGAATGTTCTTGGCCAGTTGCATCTCCTTCTGCATCAGCTTATGATGATTCTCAACCTGCAGGTACGCCTTCTGGTTCAGTCCGATCCGGCGGAACAAAAGGATGAGGATTACGATGCCGATGATGAGGATGAAGAGCGTGACGATGCTTCTCCATTTGATACTCTGCCAGATGACGGTGTTCGGAACGGCGATCATCAGCTGCGTGTTGATCGGAGTCATCGTCTGCGAATAGACCAGCCAGTGCTTCCCGTCGTTCCGGAACCGCATCTCATCCTCCGGCGTCACGCTGTCGGATGAAGCGACGAGCGAGCCGTTGGTACCGTAGATGAGGCACACAGCCTCGTCGTAAGGCTTGATATCCTGCAGGATGGCTTCCATCCACTCGATCGTGAAATCGTCCCCCACGACGCCGATCAGCTTCCCCTGTCCGTCTTCTATCCGGATCGAATGGGAAGCGATCAGCGTCTGCGTGCTGGCGCCGATATACGGCTCCGACCAATAGCCGTCGCTGTCGCATTCAAGCGCACCGGCGTACCAGTCCCGGGCGTAGTAATCCAGCCCGTCGGCACCCCGGTCGGTCGTGAAGGTCTCGCCATGGAAGCGATACGTACGCGGGAGATAATTGTCCACCCTGCCGCGATAGACGCCCGGCGCGAACTTGACGAACATATTGTCAATGTTCGGATAGCGGTCGAGCATCTCGCGGGTCGCCTCCAAAATATCCTGCTCATTATCAGGGTGTTCGAGGACAAATTTCCGCATTTCGTCAGCGGCGTTGTGGAAGCCCACCAGAATATGGAAGAAATCCTTCTGCGCCAGCTGCATTTTGTATTCCACCACTTCGCGCACATGCTCCTTCTCAAGGGAAGATGAGATGGCAAACTGAACGACCATGGCCGCCGCGATGAACAGGAAGGCGACGATGGGTAAAGTACGGAATTTCATAGGGTCGAAGTGGTGTTATACGCGAATAATCTTAATAGCTGTCTACGGTCATCACGGTAAGCGGAGAGTAGAACACCGGGATACCGGAGACTTTCTGGCTGGCCTGGACCGGAGAATTGGAGAGCAGGCCGTTCACGATCAGGCCCGTATTGTAGGCCATGTCCATCAGGTTCTTGTCGATGGTCATGGTCTGCAGGTGGCGCTTGATGTTGGACTGCGCCATGGCGGTATTGTCCTGGCCCGTGATGACCGGCATGTCCGTAATGCCCGCCAGACCCAGCGCCTCGATGACTCCCTGAGCCTGATTGTCGATGGCGGCAAGCACCATATCCGGGCGATCCCCTTCATTATAGAAGGTCAGACGGTCCTGCATTTCTATCTTGGCGTCGGAAATCATCCAACTGTCAGCACTCACCTGACCGTATTCCGTCCTGTTGCTCACGACCTGCAGTTTCCCGCTGGCGATGTAAGGATTGAGCAGTTCCATCGCGCCGTCATAATAGGCCTTGGCGTTGATGTCGGTATCCGGGCCGGCGAGGATTTCGAGGGACATGACAGGCTCGCCGCAGGAATGGAAATGGTTGAGCAGGAACTGCGCCTGCAGACGCCCTACTTCCCGCGTGTTGGCGGAGGAGATATAAGCGACGCGGGGGTTGTCCAGGATAAAGCGGTCGTGGCATACCACCTTCACTTCGGGATGCTGCTCAAGCAGACCGGACTCGTTGATTTTCTTATAGTCGATGGCCGTCAGCACGACACACTTGGCGCCGGCATTGATGGCTTCCCGGAGCTGCTCCACCTGCTGGGCAGCACCCGCCTCCGTCTCCGGGGCGATGTAGAAAGTGGTGTTGAAGCCGTACGATGCCATCACCGTCTCGAGGTTAGACTTGTCTGTAGCCCAACGGTCAAGACTGGAAGCGTCGGGAAGCAGCACGGCTACTTTCTTCTGATTACCCTCTTTCGTGCAAGCAAGTGCCAGCAGCATCGCTGCGCCGAGGATCAAAGCTTTAGCAAAATAATTCTTTCTCATAATTGATAAAAAAATAGGTTGATAAAAATAATTGGTTTATTGTTTATGTGTTAATTCAGTATTTTGTGGACGGCAGTCCACTAGCGCTTGTGGGGCTCGTAATAGCCGGTGAGGATGCGGGTGTAGTAATTCCGGTCGATTTTCCCGACCACATTGATGCGCAGATGCTCACGCTCGATGCGGTATCTGTCTATGCGAAGCCCGGATGGAAGGAACGTCCGCATGGTACTGTCCAGTCGGCAGAAGACTTCTTCTTCTGTTTCCCGGATGCCGTCTTCCAATACAACGTGCGCCGCCAGCGGACTGTTTTCTGCAGCCAACGGGCACACCAGGGCCTCTTTGACGGCAGGGTCTTCCCGCAGCCGGTTGGCGATGTCGAACAGATAAACCTTTTCTCCGCCGGGCGCAGCCACGAACTGATTCATCCGGCCATACACGAAGAGTTTACCGCTGTCATCCATCTCTCCAATGTCCTGGGTACGGAGCCAGCCGCCTTGCAGCCTGTCCCGGTTCATCTGAGGATTGTTGATATAGCCGATGGTCAGGGACTGGGTCTTCACCCAGATTTCTCCGCGTTGATTGGGCCCCAGTTCTTGGCCGTCTACGTCAAAAATGCCCACCGTGACGCCGGGGAAAGGAGCGCCCACACATATGACGGGGCGGGAATAATCTTTTTCGAAACCTGCGGGCGCATAGTCCACCGTGCATACGGAAAAAGTTTCACTGAGCCCGTAGCCCGAGGCAAGGGCCACACGACTGCCGCAGACTTCCAGAACATCATTGATGTGGCGCAGCGCCTCGGGCGTACAGCCTTCGCCGCCCATAACGGGAAATCGGAAAAAACTCAGGTCGGGACGGTTCCCGCTTTGGACAAGCCGGTCTATATGACGGAAGAAGTACACCCAGAACCCGCCGGGAATCACGACAACCTGCGGTTTGAAAGCAAGGATGTTCTTGATCATCTGCCGGGCCGTTGCCCGCGGATCCACATACACCGTCATTCCGCGGAATAGAGGTGCCAGCACCTCTACGAACAAGCCGGTACACACAAAGGGCGGAAGATGCCAATAAGATTTTCTCCCTTCGAGGAAAGGCGTACCGCTTTGGTTAAATGCCAGCGCATTCCGGAACATGGCAATCATCGCCTCGTCACTCATCCCAATCTGGTTGGCGGCCCTTGCACCCGACGTTCCGGAAGAGCAGAAAATGAAGGCCGCTTTCCCCGGGACGGGCTCCGCTTCCAGAGGCCCGTCGCAGGACCCGAAACGCCGGATGGCGGCATCGGCCGTCATATATTTGGCCCGCAATCGCAGGCCGAATCGCACCAGACCCAGCAGCGGCGTAGCCGGGAGAAGGACCACGTGCCGGAATTGCTCCCGCCGGAGGGTTTGCCGTATCTTTTTCTCCATCCCGTCGAACACAAAGGCGACGCGGCTCCGGCCCACCATGGCATCCAACGCCTCCGGCGAGGCCATCAGGTTGGGGAGGTTGGCGGTGACGCCCGTCATATCGGCCGCCAGCATAATATATACGAATTCCGGCAAGGCCGGGCCGAAGATAAGCAGCTCGTCTCCCGGCTCCAGTCCCATTCCCCTGATGACGCGTCCCCAAAGCTGCACCCGCTCCACCAGCGTTTGGCGGCTGATCCTGCGGCCGAAATACACAAAAGCGTCGTGGCGGTTCCTGTCAGCCAGGATACCGCTCTCCATATATTTCCACAATGTTTGATCTTTCATAGGCTATTGGACGGATTTGTTCAGCTTGCACATATCTTCGGGATTCTGGACAAAAGCCATGATGACTTGTTCCACAAAGGCAATGATAAAATGCGGATTCATGCCGCCACGGGGCAAAAAGCGCCAGGAAGGAACGGACAGCATATGCACCCTGGCATTCCGCCCCTCGTTGCTGATGGTCCGGTACAGATCGTAGACCATTTCGAACGGAATCATGCCATCCTCCGGACTGTGGGCGATGTAAAGGGAATGAGCGGGCGTCCAGCCTTCCACATCGTTGTGTTTCCTGAGGCAGGAGAACCATGCACGGACTTTGGGGCTGTCCAGGTCCACCTCCCCGTCGGCCGAAAGCATGTCCGGCGCTACAAGCTGGTCAAAAGAATTCATCTTTTTGACCACCGGGTCCGTAAACTGAGGATAGTAAAGACTGATGGCATCGAGGAAAGAAATCTCCTTTCCATCCACCTGGAATTTGGTGTCCATATACCATCCCGGCACAAAGTCCCGGGGCCGATATCCGCCCAGCTGTTCCGGGCTGAAGGCTTGGAAATACCCCACAAGCGGAATGTGGCCCATAAAAATGAGTTCCGGATGGTGATACGTGTATTTGACCAGTTCCGGCAGGAAAATGGCGCCTTCTGCGACAAAAGTAGACCGCAGCCTCAAGGTCTCTTTGAACCATTGCGGCGCCTCGGTGTCGTACCACTTGGCAAATAGCAGCGCGGGGAAGGCGCCCTGTGAACTGCCCCAGTTGGTGGTATATCCATTCGGATCCAGGGTAACCCCGCGCTGTTGCATAAGCTCCAGCGCTGCAACGGTACAGTCGGCCAGCTGGCGGGCCATATGGAGGGCCGATCCGCCGCCATCGGGCTCAACCCCGTGATTGATGCCCCATTTCTGCAGATCCGGCTCAATGACGGCAGAATCCCACAGGGCTTTGAGCGGCATGAACATCAGGTTTTGGGACGGCGCCCACTCCGGGTAAAAGAACGCCTGGTGCGTATGGAGCGAGATGGTTTTCACCGCATTGGGAATACCTTCTTCCTTGTTGCCCGGGAACGTTACCCGGCCCGACAGGATGATTTCCCGTCCATCCACCGCCTGGCTGCGGTAGGTAAAAGTATAGCTTTTGATTTCCCAGCAGCCTTTGGAGAACCGTTTGTTCAGTCCACGCCGGTGATGACGCACCTTGGCCTTCAAGAGCGCATTGAAGCACGGCACGGCTATAGGCTTGATACTCTTAAGCAAAGCCGTGAACGAGGGCGCCCCCAGGGCGTCCACAAATTCATCGGGGGTATAATGTTTCTCCCCCAGAATATCCACCAGGCTCTGCCGGGAGAGTTCCCACTGTCCTTCTGTCCACATGATATGCGATGCTAATAACTGTCGACGGTCTTCAGCGTGACCTTGGAGTAGAGCACCGGGATGCCGGAGATGCTCTGGCTGGTCTGGACCGGGGCGTTGGCGATGAGGCTGTTGATGATCATCGCGGTGTTGTAGGCCATATCCTGCAGGTTCTTGTCGATGGTCATGGCCTGCTTGCCGTGCTTTATGTTGGACATCGCCATGGCGGTATTGTCCTGGCCGGTGATGACCGGCATATCCGTAATGCCCGCCAGGCCCAGCGCCTCGATGGCGCCCTCGGCCAGGTTGTCATTGGCCGCAAGGATCATGTCCGGACGCTCGCCCGCCCCGTAGCTGGCCAGGCGATCCTGCATGGCCTTCTTGCCGTCGGCGATCAGCCAGCTGTCGGACTTCACCTGAGCGTACGTCGTCTTGCCGCTCTTGACCACCAGCTGACCACTGTCGATATACTTTTTGAGATAGTCGTAGGCGCCCTCAAAATAATCCTTGGCGTTGACGTCGTTCTCGGGACCCTCCAGGAACTCAATCGTCATGGAAGTGGCACCGGAAGCATGGAAATGGTTGAGCAGGAACAGCGCCTGCATCCGCCCGATCTCCTTCGTGTCGGTGGAAGAGATATAGGCAATGTTGGGATTGTCCAGCACAAAGCGGTCATGGCAGACGACCTTGACCTCGGGATGCTTCGCAAGCAGCCCGGACTCGTTGATCTTCTTGTAGTCGATGGACGTCAGCACGATAAACCGCGCACCGACCTGGATGGCCTCGCGGAGCTGCTCCACCTGCTGCGCCGCACCCGCCTCCGACTCCGGAGCCTCGTAGAACGTCGTATTGAAGCCATACTTGGCCATAACCGTCTCCAGGTTTGCCTTGTCGGTGGTCCAACGGTCGATAATGGAAGCATCAGGAAGCAGCACCGCCACTTTCTTCTCGTTGCTGTTGTCCTTGGTGCACGCCAGCGCCAGCAGCGCCACGGCGGTAAGGACGAAAACTTTAGCTAAACCATTCTTTTTCATATACTTAATGGGGTAAAAAATCTACAGTTTCTTATGGATAGACGTCCACTTGCCGGAGAGGATATCGTTGGTATAGGAACCGCTGTACGAGATCATGAATTGGACGCCGGCAGCCTTATGGTAGTACGTTGTGGCCTTGGTGAGCAGATAAGAAGAATAATTCCTGCTCGCCGTATCCCACATCTCATGCACGGTCTCCAGGTTCGAGTAAGGAACCACCTCGTCCGTCTCCGAATGGAAGAAGGTGAGGCCGCCGCTCTGCGGAGGAAGCCATCCGTCCGCGCACAGGCTGTTCTCTTCCATGCACTGCTCGAAGGCGCGCACCTTTTCGGACGGGATATCGGAGGGAATCGTGCCGCTTCTGAAGTACTCCACAAGGGAAGGCTTGAGGCACATCTCGATGGGGACGTAGTTCATGCCGTTGCAGTTGCTCAGGTCCAGTTTCAGACTGGAGTTGCCGGCATTGTTTGCATTGTACGGGAGATATTCCCGCCGGCTTTCGGACCAGCAATACACTTTGAAGCCGCTGTTGCTGCTCTGGGAGATCGCCAGGAATTTCTTGTGGATATCAGCGGTACTCATGGACATGTCCGCCAGCCAGTTGAAGATACCCGTTTGTACGAACTCGGGCGTGCAGAAATCATCATAAGTGCAACCCAGCGCCCTGAGACGGGGATTCGTATCCACCGCACCCTTCAGCAGGAGGGCGGCAGCGACGGGCATGAACAGTTTTCCGATCTCCACATACTTGCCCACCGTGGACATCGGGTCGTACGGACCGTCCCCGCAAACGGCACCTGCCAGGCGAAGGCCGCTCTCACGGTTCTCCTGACAGTAACGATACACACCGGCCGCCACGGCGCCGCCCTGGGAATACCCCACGGCCACCGACTTCCAGTTGTCCGCCAGCTTCATCTTTTCCTTTTCATACCAGGCAATGCCGGCCTTCGCGCCGTCCACTACCTGCCGGGCGGTAGCCTCGCGGTTCAGATAGGGGTGGTTGCGGGATTTGGTGGCGCCGTAGCCCTCATAATCGGGAAGGATAACCAGGGCTTTCTGGCTCAGGGGATTGGCAAAACAGGCCAGCAGATTGGCATCACTGGTGATCCCCAGATTGGAGAAATTGCTGGGGCGTTCCGCATCGGAAGTGATGGTGAGATGGCAGCCGATCACCACATTGCCGGGCCGCTGTTCCGTGAAAGGGACATAAGGCCAGACCAGCAGTTCGGAGCACATGATCTCCTCGCCCGTCGCGCTGAGCGTCTTATAGCGAAGCGTAGTCCAGGCATAGGCCATCGTGGCGCTGGAACCGCTGTCCTCAGCCTTGGTCTGGCCACCTTGTGACTGCTTCAGCAGGTCGGAATAATAGCCGTACAAAGACTCGTCATATTCCCCGTTGCGGGCCGTGGCATCCTGCAGGATTTTGGAGTAGAACTCCTCCAGCGGGATGGTGCCGGAATCCACGACAGACACCTGAGAAAGGTCGTACAGGCCGTCGTCGTACGTCTCCGGGTCAGGAGTCTTCCCGCAGGACACGGCCAGAGCCAGGGAGATTATTGCCAAAAAGGGTAAAATCCGTTTCATCTTCTGTTAGTGTTAGTTCTTGATGGGTTCAAAAAATTCAGCCAGGGTACTGTAGTATACGTTACCGTACCACTCGTAATTGTAAATCATGGCGTGGCTGGCGGTGGTGTGGCGCGCCACCCTCGAGTACAGTTCGTAGAGGTTGATGTGGGGGTTCGCCTCCACTTCCTCGCGGAACACGCGCGTGAAGGCGTTGGAGAGGTAGATGTTGCCTTCCAGCACGTCCGCGTGCGAGGTCTCGCCGGGAGCGGCGGCGGTGAGCAGCAGCACGCCGGGGATGCCCGGCATGTCCTCGCCGACGGAGCCGCTGTAGCAAGTTTCCATCACGAAGAAAAGCTTGCGGAAGTTGTCCTGCGCGTTCTGCAGGATGCTGTGGATCTCGCCCGCCCAGATATAATCGTCCCCCCAGTTGATCTTCGTATTGTAGGTGCCGTGGCCGCTCCAGAACAGCACGACGTTGGTGTTCTTGCTGCCATGCACTACCTGCGGTGTGCGCGCGGTGACGTTGCCTTTCAGGATGTTGCCGAAGTCCTCCGGCGTGAGCTCGCTGATCTTGTAGTCCACCTGGATGTTGGTGTGCAGGTTCTCCCCGTCGGGGGTCACGTGTACCACGCCCGGATGCGGGTTCTCGGGATTGTTTGCGATATCATCCTCAACAATCAGGACGATGTGGTCGTCGTCATAGCCGGCGTTCTTGAGCATCCGGTAGAATTCCAGCGCATCCGCCTGGTGGCGGTAGTTGATCCAGCCGGTGGAGGTGGCCATCACCACGGCGCAGCGGTCGGTGAGCGGCTCGTAGGAGACGCCCTTGATGTTCTTGTCAAAATTCATCAGCTCGTCCGCCACGAAATCCCACATCTGGTCCATACTGCTCTTCCGCGCGTGGTCGCTGCGGGTCAGATAACCCGCCAGGTGGTACTGCCCGTCGTAATAACGCCAATGGCCGTACCAGGTGCCCAGCTGGCTGATGTGCGTCTCTCTGTCGAATATCCAGCTGCCGGACGCGCCGGACATGCTGGGAATGTGACCGTTACGGATGGACTGGAAGCCATGGCGGAGGCCGTCGGGCGTCCAGGATAATTCGTCGGCGTCGCCGTCGCAGGCGTCCATCACGGCCACGATGGCCTCGCGGACCGTCTCCAGCTGCGCCGTCTCCTTGTGAGCGAGCGAGAGCGCCAGCAGGGTAAAGCTGTCGTAAAGTTGTGCATAGCCGTTCTGAATCTCGCGGCCCGTGACGGCTTTGCGGGTGGCGGGGAACCCGCTTTCAGGGTCACCGCAGAGGGCGATGCCCTGAAATTCGTGGGTCAATTTCCCTTCCAGCAGCGGATTGCAGCCGATGTCGGTACAGTAAATTTCGGGGAAGTAATCCTTGATGTTATGAAAGGAGCCCGCCTCCATGCCCAGGTTGATACCCTCTTCATCAAGCACTTCGTTCAGCATCAGCATATCCTCTACAGAAGAGGGGACAAATATGATGGTGGGAAGAACGAAGAAATACGAGGACATGCTGGCCTTGATCTGTCTGATGCAGGAGCGCAGGCTTTCCTTGTCTGTGAATATGGATTCCTTGTAGGATTCATACCTCAACTCGGTGGTAAAGTATTTCGCATAGGAGGCAAAGGAGTAGACATAGTCGTCCGCGTCCCTGCCTCGCGACAGCATGATGATGTGGCCAGCCAGAAGCTGCTTCCGGAGGACGTTCAGCATGGCCTGGGTCTGGGCCAGGTCGCTCTCGCTCATGCAGAATATGTTGGGGGCGGTCCTGTTGCTGCCCCCGTAGATGCGCTGGATCTCGGCCGAGGTGACGCTTGGCATGATGACCGGGATGCGGTAGCTCAGGCTTTCGCGGGCCAGCATCCGCGCGTGACGGCTGTACTTCGGTCCCACGATGGCGGCATAGGAGTCGTCATGGGTGATGCGATAGACTTCGTCCTCCAAATTGGCATCTTCCTCATCGATCCATTCCAGATCCAGCTTCACGCGCTGCTGGAGGCCCTCCTGGGCCTGATCGATGGTGGCGAGTGCCCCTTGCACCAGGAGCTTCTCGCTGTCCCACTGGGACTGGGGCATCACGACGGCCACCTTGTAAGTGGTGGTCCCGCTCTGCGGCCCGGGCATTTCCTTGCCGCAGGCAAGCAGAATCAGGGAGGCTGCAAGCAGCCAGAAAAAACGGTCAATACGCATATTCGGCCTCCTTTTCCAAAGCTTTGTCCCTATATTGATTTTCCAGCGCAGTCCAGGCATCCAGCGATAACGTCCAATCATCGGTCTGACTTGCAAAAAGCTCAAAGAAACGATCGTTGAAGCTGATGTACACATGCCCCGTGGACATGCCGTAGTCTGCATGCGCCGGCCAGGGGCTGTTCTGCGCCCACCCGGATACGTATTCTTTCAAGATGCCTCCCAGATCCAGGATCAGGGAGAAGGGCAGGATGTCGGTATAAGAGCTGCCGTCATCCCCGACGCCAATGGTAGCAAAATACCTCCAGGAGAAATCGAATGCACCCAGGCGGGAGGTCCCGCACACCGGGGCGATGATGCCGTCGGCGTAATAGAACAGCTCCACGACTTCCTGTTCCCACAGGATGCTGTAAAGCCCGTCCGCCATATCCAGGCCATCATAGCCCGAGGAAAGGACGTATTTCTGCAAGCCCGCTCCCCCGTTCTCTTTGTAACCGTCCTCGAGGCCCTGGGAGATTTCGTCGATGATGCGGTCGCCGTCCAGGCCCTTGATGAGCAAAAGCTCGAAATCTTTCATGATGGCCCCGGCCAGCCAGGCGCCGCCGTAGCGTTTGAGCTGAGCCGTGGCAATGCGATCGCCGTAAGTCTTGTCGCTGTCCAGCAGCAGGATACGGCCCTTCTCAAGGCTAACCCCCTCTACCAGCGACTCGAATTCCGGGCCGCAGAGGACCAGGGCCTTGCGGTCGTCGGCGCCGGAGAGCCACTCGTCAAACTGGCTGCGGGCCTCGGAGAGGTTGTCGGGCTTGAGCATGTGGATCGTCATGCCGGGCTGCGCCGACACAGTCTCCATCAATGCTTTGAGAATGGGCTCATTGTATCCGTCGCCGGCCAGACCGGTGGTCGTGGCGAAGATAATGGTCAAATCCTTGCCACCCTCTTCCTTGCGGCAAGCCAGGAAGAGGACGGACAGAAGGAGCAAAGTCACTATTTTAACGCCTTTCATCATGCAGTTGTGAAGGGACTACCAGAATTTGATCTTGTCACCGTTCGGTTTGAAGCAATAGACGTGCGCCATTGCGCGATCACCCGGGGCGGTCCAAAACCAATCATCTTTTCCGGTTGCCAGATTCACATAATAATCCAGGACATAAGCTTTTTTATCTTTAGCCATGTACCAATCGTCAAGTCTTGGCCAGTTGTGCTGTTTCGCATAACCATTGACCAGGAGATCGTAGTTGGCATACAGGGCCTTGTGCACATTTTTCAGCGTCTTTACGCTGCTGCACTCATCGTCCGGATAATCGTAAGGAGCATCCAATGTGATCATGATACCGCATTCGCTGGGCGACCAGGGACGGACCACCAGGAACTCTCCGCTGCCATAGCCAAGATTTTTCTCCATGTACACGGCCGCACCGAGGTAATAGTCCCTTTCCAGGATCTCTTCGGCGGCGCCGGCGTTTTGCGGCCAGGTGCTCGTCAGGATGAAATGGACCGACGGGCTGACTTGTTTTGCCGCACCCGCCTGGAGGACCGGCTTGACGGTCATGGCGGCGATGGCGCCCAAGCCGGGATCCTCGGCGAACTCCGCCGTGGCCTCCGGCTTGTTTTCCCCGTCGGTCATCGTCCAGATCAGGGTCTTTCCGCTGGTCGTGACCTGCGCATCGTCCGGGAGAAGATCGCGGAAAATTGCGGCCGCCTCTTCGTAATTGTTCACGGGGACGGAAATCTCCCACGGGTTGGCTTCATTGAGGCAGTCGCCGATCATGTAGCCGGTGATGTTCCCGGCATCGTCGGTCCGCACCAGGCCGTCAATCAGATACTGCAGGTCGCTCATCTTGCCGGAAGCCTCGTCCGGCTGGCCCTGCTTGTTGCACGCACAGGCCACCAGGATCATGGCGGCGATGGAGAGATACGATACTAATTGCTTCATTCCCTTATCAGTTTTTAGTAGTTATTAATTCGTTTATCCGCTACAAAGGTGGGGGCTTTATTTCGTATTCGAGTAAAAGTCCTACAATTGTTTGTCAAAAGAAATCAAAAGATTTCGACGGATTCTTGTGGTTATCGTCTCGCGCTTGCACACGTTAATTGCGTTTAAGATACGTATTCCCGTTCTTCTAAGCAAGAGCTTAGCGGAAAAATAAACGCAAAATCAAGAAATTAGGGTATAAATTTACGCAGAATCAATTTTTCACCCACTCCTTGGGCGACTGGCCGGTGATGGTCATAAACGTGCGGCTGAATACGGAAGGTGACGAAAAGCCGCAATTAGATGAAACCTCGGCCATTTTCATCCCGGGATGCTCGCTCATCACGCGCTTGGCCTCCTCTACTCGGTAGCGGTTCACGAAAACATAAAAACTGCAGTCGTATTCCGCATGGATAAACTGCGAAAGGTAGGTGCGGTTCATGGGCAGCACCTTCTGCAGGTCCACGAGCTTGAAGTCCGGATTCCGATAAGGCTTCTCCTGCTCCATCCACGCTTCCAGCGCCTGGCGGTACGCCTCGTTGGACTGCGGCGGAAGATCCTCCTTGGGGGCGGCGTCTTTGGCCGCCTGCTTCACCTGCTCCCACGGGTCCGGGCGGAACAGGATCAGGTCCGTGCCGTAAGCCAGGGCGAAGATGACCAGCCACTGCTGCGTGAACCCTCGCGCATGGTCATGGGAAACACACATATAGAAGTAGACCAGGCCAACCAGGACTCCGACGCACATGAAGCGGAGGATACTCTTCTCGTCCACATCCTCCAGGGAGGAGAAATTGTCCTCGCACCAGAGCCGGTACTCCCGCACATGCGTAAACAGCAGGATCAGCAGGAAAACCGGATACAGACCCACCAGGACCCGCAGGCTGAAAGGGAGAAGATAGTCCAACCCGACCAGGGCGAAGATGGGCAGGACCTGAATCAGGGCGCGACGGACATTCAGCCACCCCGGACGGAGCGCCTCCGTGGGGAACAGCAGCAGAGACCAGCCCAGCAGATTGCCCAGCGCAATCTCCATCGTCGAGAGCTCGTAGGCGCCCATATTCATCACGGGCTTCCCCATGAACAGCCAGGAGATGACATAAAAACCATCCAGAACGGCCCAAAGAATAAGCATCCAGCCCCAGATCCGCCGCATGCGGTATCCCTCCGTATGCCGGAAAGTGATCCAGGCACAGCACAGGGCGACGGCGGTGGTGGCCGACACGAGAATCGGCGTGACGGCACTGTCGAAATACGCCTCCGGAATATACCGCGACACCCAAACGCTCAGCGCCACCACAGCAAACAGCAGGGCGCCAAAGCGAATCTCGCTCGTATAATGGTTTATGGAGGACATCTCAGTTTTGCAACTTCAAATATAATGAAATTTTCATGCCATGTAACCCTCCGCACCCCAAATTCCCTCCACCCGGAAAAACCCGCCCTTCCCCGGGCAGCAGGTTAAGCTCCCGATCCTGGGCGGGCGGGGGCTGTGGGTTGGCGTTGCGGAGGGCGGAGCGGAAATTGGTTTTTCGAGCAACTGCACGAAAAATAATTTCCGGCCGCCCGCGAGGGAGCCCCCGCCCGCAACGACTATAAAAGAATATTGCTATATTTGTAAGCTATATGAAAGCCTTCTGGAAGATATTGAAGCGGTACGTGGCGCCGTACAGGGGGTACGTCGGAGGATCCGTCGTGCTGAACATCCTGTCGGCGATCTTCAACGTATTCTCCTTCTCGCTGCTGATCCCGATCCTGCAGATCCTCTTCAACATCAGCGACGTCCACTACGAATTCATCCCCTGGCATCGCGGGATGCCCTTCAACGAGATCTCCAACAACGCCTACTACTACGTCGCCCAGTTCATCGAACAATACGGCCAGAGCCACGTCCTGCTGATGCTCTGCCTCATCTTCATCGCGATCGTCCTCATCAAGGTAGCCTGCTACTTCGGCGCCGCCGCCGTGATGGTCCCCATCCGCACCGGCGTCGTCAAAGACCTCCGCATGGAGATCTACCGCAAGATCCTCTCCCTGCCGCTGGGCTTCTTCAGCCAGGAGCGCAAAGGCGACATCATCGCCCGCATCAGCGGCGACGTCCAGGAAGTCGAGACCTCCATCACCAGCACCATCGAGATGCTGATCAAGAACCCGATCCTGATCGTCATCTACCTCTTCGTCCTCTTCCGCATGTCCTGGCAGCTGACGCTGTTCGTCATCATCTTCGCGCCCATCATGATCGGCATCATCAGCTTCACCGGACGCCGGCTGAAAGCCGACTCCGCGGAAGCGCAGAAATACTGGAGCGACACCATGAGCCAGGTCGAAGAAACCCTCGGCGGCCTGCGCATCGTCAAGGCCTTCCGGGCCGAAAAGCGCATGGACAGCCGCTTCGGCAAAGTGACGGAAGACATGCGCCGCAAGAACACCCAGGTGGCCGTCCGGCAGGCCAGCGCCCACCCCGTGAGCGAATTCCTCGGCTCCGCCATGATCGCCATCGTCCTCTGGTTCGGCGGCACCCTGATCCTGGGCGAGAAGGCCGTCATCGACGCCCCGTCCTTCATGGCCTACATGGCCATCCTCTACAGCATCATCCAGCCGATCAAAGACCTCTCCAAAGCCGCCTACGGCATCCCCAAGGGCCTCGCCTCCATGGAGCGCATCGACGCCATCCTCCAGGCGGAAAACCCCATCCGCGAAGCGGAAAATCCCAAAACGCTCGACGCCTTCCGCGAAAGCATCCGCTTCGAAGGCGTGAGCTTCAGCTACGAAGGCGGCCGCCAGGTCCTGGGCGGCATCGACCTCGAAATCCCGAAAGGCAAAACCATCGCCATCGTGGGCGCGAGCGGCGCCGGCAAGTCCACGCTCGTGGACCTCATCCCCCGGTTCTTCGAACCCACGGCAGGCCGCATCACCCTCGACGGCACCGACATCCGCGACGTGCGCCTGAGCGACCTGCGCGCCTTGATGGGAAATGTGAACCAGGACCCGATCCTCTTCAACGACACCCTCTTCAACAACATCGCCTTCGGCAAACAGGACGCCACCCGCGAAGAAGTCGAAGCCGCCGCGCGCATCGCGGGCGCCCACGACTTCATCTGCGAGAAGGAAGAAGGCTACGACACCAACATCGGCGACCGGGGTGTCAAGCTCTCCGGCGGCCAGCGCCAGCGCATCAGCATCGCGCGCGCCATCCTCAAGAACCCGCCCATCCTCATCCTCGACGAGGCCACGGCCTCGCTGGACACCGAGTCCGAGCGCAGCGTCCAGGAAGCCCTGGAGAAGCTGATGGCCGGACGCACCACCATCGCCATCGCCCACCGCCTCAGCACCATCAAGCACGCCGACGAGATCGTCGTCCTGCACGAAGGGCGCATCGTCGAGCGCGGCACGCACGAAGAGCTCCTCGCGCTGGGCGGCTATTACCGGAAACTCCACGACATGCAGGCCCTGTAGATGAAACCCAACCGCAAAAGATCCATCATCTTCACGATCGCGATGGTCCTCTACCTCGCGGTCGTCGGCTACCTGCTCTTCGCCAACTTCGAGAAGCTCTCGAGCGTGCCGAAGATCTTCCTCGGCATCCCGACCGACAAGATCGTCCACTTCTGCATGTTCTTCCCCTTCCCGATCCTCGCCTACCTGGCCTACGACAAGTACACGGACACGCCCCTCAAGGCCCTGGCCGCGCTGGTGAGCATCTGCGCCATCGGCGCCATCTTCGCCGGCCTCACCGAGATCGGGCAGAGTCTGCTCCCCTACCGCTACGAGGACATCAGCGACTTCCGCGCCGACTGCCTGGCGATCGTCCTCGCCGGCATCCTGACCTTCATCATCGACGTCTCCAAAATGCGCCGCGCGTCATGAGAACGCGCCGGCTCATCCTCCTGCTCGCGGGCCTGCTCGCCGTGCTCCCCGCAGGGGCCCAGGCGCCGCGCGCCCGCGACTTCCGCACCATCTGCGACACCCTCCAGGCCCGGCTCAAGCGCCGCACCACCGTCGACTACCGCCTCTCCGTGAGCCGCGTGACGGTCAGCGGCAAGAAGCTCAACCTGACCTTCAACAACAACCTCTCCTACTTCCCCTGGCACGAAAACGATGTCACCTGGTTCCGCGCCGAGCTGGAGAAAGAATGGAAATGGAAGGACTACGGCCTCGGCCTCATCCAGACCAACCGCTACGAGCTCGGCGAGCTCGCCACGCCCGTGCTGGGCTCCGACGGCAACCCCTCCGCCGACTACTCCTTTAAGATAAAAGACCCCCGCCAGACGCAGGCGCGCTTCATCGAGCGCACCGGCGCGCGCCGCTGGCTCAAGGGCCTCAACGACCGCTACATCGTGCTCTGGCAGAGCCACGGCCGCTACTACGACGAGGAGCAGGACGCCTGGATCTGGCAGCGCGCCCCCATCCACCGCACCGTCGAAGACATGTACACGCAGACCTACGTCCTCCCCTTCCTCATCCCGATGCTGGAGAACGCAGGCGCCTACGTGATGACCCCGCGCGAGCGGGACACCCAGACCCGGGAAATCATCGCCGACAACGACCCGGCCTTCCCCGGCCCCCGCGAGGGGCAGATGCGCACCCGCGGACGCTACCAGGAGCAGGGCGAATGGGCCCTCGCGGGCGAAGGCTTCGCCGACGCGAAGCCCGTCTACACCTTCGCCGACCGCCCATTCAGCGCCGGCACCGCCCGCATGGCGGACTGCTCCGGCGCCACGGCGACGGCCAGCGCCACCTGGATCCCCGACATAAGGGAGCGCGGCCGCTACGCGGTCTACATCTCCTATAAAACCCTCCCCAACAGCTGCACGGAGGCGCACTACACCGTCCACCACCTCGGCGGGCGGACGGAGTTCACCGTCAACCAGCGCCGCGGCGGCGGCACCTGGATCTACCTCGGCACCTTCGAATTCGCCGAAGGTGCCGAAGGGCGCGTGGTGCTCGACAACCGCGGCGGCTCGGGCTACGCGGTCAGCGCCGACGCCGTCAAATTCGGCGGCGGCATGGGCAAGCTCGAGCGCGGCGGCCGGATCTCCGGCATGCCGGCATTCGCCGAAGGCGCCCACTACTGGCTGCAGTGGGCCGGCGCGGACAGCACGGTCACGCGCGCCTGGGAGACCGACTACACCTGCGACTACTCCGCCCGCGGCGCCTGGACGCGCTGGATGCACGAGGAGAAGGACATCCCCGTCGACCTCGCGTTCGCCTTCCACACCGACGCCGGGCTCACGCCCAACGACAGCACCGTCGGCACGCTGGCCATCTACACGCTGCGCGACGACGACGGCAAACGCAAGTTCGCCGACGGCCGCGACCGCGTGGTCAGCCGCGTCCTCGCCGACTACGTCCAGTCGCAGGTCGTCCAGGACCTGCGCCTCGACTACGACCCTGACTGGTCGCGCCGCGGCACCTGGGACCGCAACTACAACGAGCCCCGCACCCCGGGCGTCCCGGCCATGATCCTGGAGCTGCTCAGCCACCAGAATTTCGCCGACATGAAATACGGCCTCGACCCGTCCTTCCGTCTCACGGTGTGCCGGGCCGTCTATAAAGGTATCCTCAAATCCCTCAGCGAATTATACCACACGCCCTACGTGGTGCAGCCCCTGCCGCCGCGCGCCTTCTCGGTCCGCCTGCAGGACAGCGGCCACGCGCGGCTGGAGTGGCAGCCCACGCCCGACCCCAAGGAGCCCACGGCCACGGCCGACGGCTACCTCGTCTACACCCGCATCGACAACGGCGGCTGGGACGCGGGCGTCGAGTGCGCCGAGCCCGTGCTGACGCTCGACATCGAGCCCGGCCACATCTACAGCTACAAAGTCGAAGCCTTCAACGCCGGCGGCAAGAGCTTCCCGTCCGAGGTCCTCTCGGTCGGCGCGCCCGTCGGGACGAAGCGCGCCCCCGTGCTGATCGTCAACAACTTCGACCGCATCTCCGCCCCGGCGTGGGTGGAGAGCCCGGGCTACGCCGGCTTCGAGAGCCGGATCGACACGGGCGTACCTTATATGAATGAGATCGGCTACATCGGCGAGAACTACGAATTCCGCCGCTCCGCGCAGTTCGTGGACAACGAGTACCCCGGCTTCGGCGCCTCCTTCGACGACCAGGCGGGCCTCGTCTTCGCCGGCAACACCTTCGACTATCCCTACCGCCACGGCGTGCACCTGATGCGCCTGGGCTACCCCTTCTATTCGATGTCCCGCGACGCCTTCACGGCAAATGAGGTCCCGGCCTACGTCATCGACCTCATCTGCGGCAAGCAGGGCCGCACGCCCGTCGGGCGCGGCGCGGTGCCGGAGCGCTTCGCCGTCTGGCCGGAAGCGCTCCAGGCCGCCCTGCGCCGCCAGGTCGATGCCGGCGCGCGCCTGCTCGTCAGCGGCGCCAACATCGCCTCCGACTCGCCGGACGACGCCGTCTTCCTCGAGCAGCTGCTCGGCATCCAGCTCGCCAACCCCTTCGGCACCAACAGCGGCGAGATGGCCGGCATGCCCTTCAGCAAGAATATGAACGCGGAAATCTACTGCGTGGAGCGCCCCGACGGGCTCAAGGCCGTCGGGAAAGGCGCCAAAGTCTGGCTCACCTACCCCGGGCGGCAGTACGCCGCCGCGGTGATCAACCAGGGTGAAAACGCCAGCAGCGTCGCCATCGGCGTGCCGATCGAAACGCTGCTGCATGCCGCCGACCGGGAATGGATCCTCCGGGAGGCGCTTGACTATCTCTATAACGGGAAGAAACCGGCGACTAGAAGATAGTCATTCCGGTACAACAATAGTCATTCCAGCACAACAATAGTCATTCCGGGCTTGACCCGGAATCTATTTCTTATCGTATTCCTCGAACCGGGAATTGTTCGACACATACTCCGGCACCACCGACTTCATCAGCTTCACCGTGGACGGAATGTCCACCACGCGGCTCAGCTTCGTGAGCTCGTCGACCGCCTTGACGGCGTCGCCGTACGCATACTCGCGGACGCGGGCGATGCGGATGCGGTCGTGCGAAGTCTCGTCGGTATTCTCCTTGTTGGAGAGCACCTCCTCGTAGAGCTTCTCGCCCGGACGCAGGCCCGTGTAGGCGATCTCGATGTCCTGGCCGGGCACGAGGCCCGCCAGTTCGATCATCCGGCGCGCCAGGTCGTCGATCTTGACCGGCTGGCCCATATCGAACACGCAGATGCGGTTCTCCGTCGGGAGCGTCGCCGCCTCCATCACGAGCCGGCAGGCTTCCGGAATGGTCATGAAGTAACGGGTGATCTTGGGATCCGTCACCGTGACGGGGCCGCCGCGCTCGATCTGCTCGCGGAAGCGCGGGATCACGGAGCCGTTGCTGCCCAGCACGTTGCCGAAGCGGGTGGTCACGAACTTCGTCTTGCCCGCCACCGAGCCGGCCTCGATGGCCTTGCCCAGGCTCTGGACGTAGATCTCCGCCAGACGCTTGGTGCAACCCATGATATTGGTCGGATTCACGGCCTTGTCCGTGGAGATCATCACCATCTTCTCCACCTCATATGCGATACACTTGTCGGCCACGTTGCGTGAGCCGTACACGTTCACCAGCACGGCCTCGCAGGGATTCTCCTCCATCAGCGGCACATGCTTGTAAGCCGCCGCGTGGAAGACCACCTGCGGCCGGTGCGTGCGGAACGCGAAGTCCAGGCGCTCGACCTGACGGACGTCGCCGATGATCGGCACGAAAGTCAACTGCTTGAAGCGCTCCTCCAGCTCCAGGCGGAGGGTGTGCATCGGGGTCTCGGCGTTGTCGAAGAGCACGAGCTTCTTCACGCCGAAGCCGGCCAGCTGCCGGCAGAGCTCGGAGCCGATGGAGCCGGCCGCGCCGGTCACCATGACCACCTTATCCTTGAAGTTCGCCTGGATGGCGTCCATCGAAATCTTGATTTCCTCGCGGCCCAGCAGGTCCTCGATCTTGATATTACGGACCTGCAGCTTGGGCGTCGGAGCGCCCGTGATCTCATCCACCGCCGGGGCGATGAGGATCTTCAGGCCGCGCTCGGTGCAGAAGCGCACCAGGTGGCCCTCCTCCGCAGCGACATCCTTTTCACGCGTGAAGATGATGCCCCGCAGGGAGAGTTGGTTCACCACCGTTTCGAATTCTTCCTGCGTATCGAGGTGGTACACCTTCTGGTCGGCGATCATCGAATGCTCGATGTCCGTCCGATTGGAGATGAGTCCCACCACTTCATAGCGCTTGGAGCCGCGCAGGCGGGAGGACGTGGCCACCGCCTTGTCTTCGATGCCGTAGATCAGCACGCGCTCGCGGCGCTCCAGCTCACGTACCTGCTTCTTGTAATTGTCGTAGACGTAGATCATCAGCAGGCGCACCGTACACTGCGCCACGGTCGTGGCCACTATGTCGAAAAGCAACAGCACGAAGACCTCCACGTTGTATCTCCCAAGCAGAATCGCCACCAGGGCCAGGACCAGGCCTTTGCCGATCGCAGCCGCACCGAGCAGGAAAGTATCCTTGAAGGAGAAATGACGGATGACGATGACGTAAGTCTTTAGCAGCCAGTACATCAGCGCGGAACCCGCGCCAGCGGCAACACCCCAGATCAGGTCGAAGAGGCGGTCCTGGAAGATGTCCTGATCCAACAGGAAGGACACGATGGCGACGATGACCGAACAAGCAATCGAAATGGTCAGGTCCATCAGGAAAACCTGCGACCGACCGAGAAATTTTGCGCTGTATTTATCCAGACTCTTACTGAATCTTCCCATGGAATAGCTTTTCTTAGTTTGCAAATATAACAATAATATCTTAAAATGCGAACGCCAATGACGCGCAGACGGTCCCGCTCATCGGATCCATCGTCGGCACGACGGTCAGCGGGCCGATGTTGAAGAAGCGCTTCGTGGGCTCGAGGAGCCACTCGCCCACGTGCGCGCCCAGGATGCCCAGGCCCGCGCCGAAGAGGATGTCGCTCATCCAGTGGCGTCCCTGATACACGCGCATGAACGCGACGACCGACGCCACGGTATACGCCCCGAGGCCCCAGGCCCAGCCGTAATTCATGCGGACCAGCTCCGCACCCACGAAACCCAGCACGGTGTGCCCGGAGGGGAAAGAATTATAGTTCGTCATATCCGGCCGGGCGGCCGTGATCACGTTCTTCAGGAGCAGGCAGGTGCCGCCGGCCACCAAAGACGCCAGGCCCGCTTCGATCACGCGGTCCTGCAGGTCGTACTTCGACGGCACGCCGGTCAGTCCGAGGCCGAGGTCCACGACCATCGGCACCACGGGGACGTACTTCAGGACGGCGTCGGCGCCCTTCAGGACGCCCTTTTCCTCACGCAGATGCGCAAACGTCTGATACACCGGCACGTCGATGGCCTCGTGCCCCGTGAGATGGATGCCCAGGCCGGTGGCGAGCAGCAGGCCGGGCGCGATGAGCTGCGTGGCTTTGAAGACCGACGACGTGTCCCGCTGGCGCACCACCTGCGCCTGGCCGGGCCAGGAGCCGAGCAGCAACGCCAATAGCATGATAATACGGACAGTACGGGACATATATGTGGTTAGTTAGTAATTGCCTAAAACACGAACGCCAGCGAGGCGCACAGGGTGCCGCTCACGGGGTCCACCCGCGGCACCAGGGCGGTCTGCACCTGCGTCTTGCGCAGGCCGTCCCACTGGATCGTCGGGATGTTGAGCCAGTCCTTGACCGGCTCCAGCAGCCATTCGCCCACGTGGGCCGTCAGGATGCCGAGTCCGGCACCGAAGAGGCAGTCGCTCAGCCAGTGCCAGTTGTTGTAGTTGCGCATCACGGCCACGGTCATGGCGATGGCGTACGCACCCGCGCCCCAGCCCCAGCCGTACTCCATGCGCACCAGCTCCGCCCCGATGAACACCCAGTCGGTGTGCCCCGAGGGGAAGGATTTCGCGTTCGCGCCATTGGGGCGCGGCGAATAAATCAGCTCCTTGCAGGACCAGGAGATGATGCCCAGCGTGGCGCAGGAGATCACACCCTGGATCATGCGGTCGGTGAAGGCGTGCTTCGCCGGCACGCCCAGCAGGCCCAGGCCCACGTAGCCCGTAATGGGCACATACTGGATATAATTGTCGAAGCCGCGCTCCGGGCCGCCGGCGCGCCACTTCTCCTGGAACCACTGGTTCACGGGCACGTCGATGGCGTCGTGCCCCCAGCAATGGATCCCGATTCCCGATGCAATCAGCACGCCCGGCGCAATCAGCTGCGTGGGCTTGAACACCGACGAGTCGGCCTGGCGGACCCGCTGCGCTTGCGCACGCGGTCCGGCCAACAGGCTGAGGATCAGGAATATGGGGAGCAGTCGCCTCATCGGCCGGCGTACATGTTCTCGTAGTACTTCTGATAGTCGCCGGAGGTCACGTTGTCCAGCCAGGCCTGGTTGTCCAGGTACCAGCGGACCGTCTTTTCGATGCCCTCCTCGAACTGCAGGCTCGGCTCCCAGCCGAGTTCGCGCTGCAGCTTCGAGCTGTCGATCGCGTACCGCAGATCGTGGCCCGCGCGGTCGGTCACATAGGTGATCAGGTCCATATCCTCGCCCTCCTTGCGGCCCAGGAGCCGGTCGGTGGTGTTGATCAGGACCTTGATGATGTCGATGTTCTTCCACTCGTTGAAGCCGCCGATGTTGTACGTCTCCGCAATCTTGCCCTTGTGGAAGATCACGTCGATGGCGCGTGCGTGGTCCTCCACGTACAGCCAGTCGCGCACGTTCTCGCCCTTGCCGTAGACCGGCAGCGGCTTGCGGTGGCGGATGTTATTGATGAAGAGCGGGATAAGCTTCTCGGGGAATTGGTACGGGCCGTAGTTGTTCGAGCAGTTCGTCACGATGGTCGGCAGCCCGAAGGTGTCGTGGAATGCCCGCACGAAGTGGTCCGAGCTCGCCTTCGCGGCGCTGTACGGGCTGTGCGGCTGGTACTTCAGCTCTTCGGTGAAGAATTTCTCGCCGTACGCGAGATGATGCTTCCCCGAGCTCGCCTTCGTCGTGAACGGCGGCTCGACGCCCTCCGGGTGCGTCATCTCCAGCGCCCCGTACACCTCGTCGGTGGAAATGTGGTAGAATCTGCATTCTACTTCTTTCATAGTCATTCCGGGCTTGACCCGGAATCCCGTCGGCTCCCAGTAGGCCTTCGCGGCCTGGAGGAGCGAAAGCGTACCCATCACGTTCGTCTGCGCGAAGGTGAACGGGTCCTTGATCGAGCGGTCCACGTGCGACTCGGCGGCCAGATGGATGATGCCGTCCACCTTCTCCTCCTGCATCAGCTTCAGCACACCCTCGAAATCGCAGATGTCCATCTTCACGAACTTGTAGTTCGGCTTGTCCTCGATATCCTTGAGATTCGCGAGGTTACCGGCGTACGTCAGCTTGTCCAGATTGATGATCTTATAGTTCGGATACTTGTTCACGAACAGGCGCACGACATGGCTGCCGATGAAACCGGCACCGCCGGTGATGATGAGGGTTCGCTCGAAATTCATACTCGGTTATTATTCTATTAGTCCACAAAAATAACTATTTTTGCACATAATGCCAACGCGACCTCCCATATATCTCTACACCGACGGCGCAGCCAGCGGCAACCCCGGCCCGGGCGGCTGGGGCGCGGTCCTCGTCTGCGGCGACGCGCGCAAGGAGATGTCGGGCGGCTTCGCCAAGACCACCAACAACCGGATGGAGCTCCTGGCCGTCATCAACGGCCTGGAAGCGATCAAGTGGGACGGCGCCGAGGTGCGCGTCTTCAGCGACTCCACCTACGTCGTGAAGACCGTCACCGAGGGCTGGAAGCGCAAGAAGAACCACGACCTGTGGGCCCGCTTCGACGCGCTCGCGGCCCGCTTCCGGCTGGAATTCACCTGGATCAAGGGTCACGCCGGCCACCCCGAGAACGAGCGCTGCGACCGCCTCGCCGTCGCCGCCTACTCCCTCCCCGGCCTGCCCGACGACGAAGGTTACTTAGCATCAACTGAAACCCTTTTATAGTCGTTGCTTTTTTATAGTCATTGCTTTTTATAGTCATTGCTTTTTATATAGTCATTCCGGGCTTGACCCGGAATCTAATACAACTAAGATATGCAAAACGGAAAAATCATAGTGGGCATCACCCAGGGCGACTCCAACGGCATCGGCTACGAAGTCATCATCAAAGCACTCGCCGACCCGCGGATCCTCGAGCAGTTCACCCCCGTCATCTACGGCTCCTCCAAGCTCTTCGGCTTCTACCGCAAGACCATCCCCGAAGTGGAGTCCATGGACACGAACGCCATCGGCAGCGCCTCCGAGGCACACCCCAAGCGCATCAACATCGTCAACTGCCTCCCGGACAGCGCCTACGCCGAGCCCGGCCAGGCCACGGCCGAGTCGGCCGGCGGCGCCATCAAGTCGCTCGAGCGCGCCGTCGCCGACCTCAAGGCGGGCCTCATCGACGTGCTCGTCACGGGCCCCATCAACAAGAAGGCCATGTCGCTCGAGGGCTTCGGCTTCCCGGGCCACACCGAATACATCCAGAACGCCTTCGGCGCCCCCGATTCGCTGATGTTCATGATCAGCCACCGCCTGCGCCTCGCCGTCGTCACGGGCCACATTCCCCTCAAGGAAGTGGCCGCGCAGATCACCGAAGAGCGCATTCTGAGCAAGCTGCGCCTCATCAACAAGTCCCTCAAGGAGGACTTCGTGGTGGACCAGCCGCGCATCGCCGTGCTGAGCCTCAACCCGCACAGCGGCGACGGCGGCCTGCTCGGCTCCGAGGAGCAGGACATCATCATCCCCGCCATCAAGAAGGCCACCGACGAGGGCATCCTCGCCTTCGGTCCCTTCTCCCCCGACGGCTACTTCGGCCTCAATCATTTCGAGAATTTCGACGCCACGCTGGCGATGTACCACGACCAGGGCCTCGCGCCCTTCAAGGCCCTCTCCTTCGAGGACGGCGTCAACTTCACCGCCGGCCTGCCGTACGTCCGCACCTCGCCGGACCACGGCACGGCTTTCGAGATGGCCGGCCGCGACGAGGCGGACCCGCGCTCGATGCGCGCCGCCATCTTCGCCGCCTGCGACATCTTCCGCAACCGCGTCCAGTGGCAGGAGCTCCAGGACGGCAAAATGCCCGACCGCTTCCTCCAGCGGGAGAAAAAAGATCGCTCCGGCAAACCCCAAATTGCATAACGCAATTTGGGGTTGCCGCTATCGCTATGACGGGGGAAGAATCCCCCGATACCCCCTCGGTCGCTTCGCTCCGAATCTTCTCTCCGCCTCCGGTTTTGCTGTGAGCTGTAAGTAATTACAGATCAGCAATATAACAAATTATACTACCCCCAAAATGGGGGTAGTATAATTTTATTATTAACTATCAATCAGCTAGTTACAGCTCACAGACAAACTTATCATTCTACTGCCACCACCAGTTTACGAGGGAAGGTTTTTCGGATTTGATGGAGTTGGCGACATTCACGCCCACGACCTCGTCGAGGTTCACGAAAAGTTTGTAGCCGAGTTTCTCTTCGAGGTCCTTCACCGACATCGACTCGCTTTTTGAGAAGTAATTCGGGTAACTATCGTGGTTATACCAGAACGCCGCGGCCATGAAACCTCTGTCCCCCTGCGTGATATCCTTGCTATAGCGGAGCACCGCTTTGAAATAGGCCGCCGGGACGGTCACTTTGTTATCGCTGCGGTCGTACACATAATGTGTCGCGCCGTCCGACACGCAACCGGACACGACGTACAGGGTATCGGACTTAGCCGCCCAGACGCGAATCTTGCCCTCCAGGGTCGCCCACACGCCGCCAGCGAATCCGCTATCCTGCGGGGTGATATTGGTACTGTAGAAGGTCGTAGCGTTGAGTTCACCGTTGGCAGTGCGGTCTGCCGACGGAAGCTGGAGTCCACGGTCGTACCAGTTGTTGTCTCCCTTCCTAAAGCCGCCGCTCACGTTAGACTGCTTCGAAGCGGGAAGGAACGGGTCATAGCCCCACGCCTCGCTACGGCCCGAATTGCCCAGATAGACGCCGCATAGCGGATAGGCCACCCAGCGAGACACGCGGTTGGTGTAGTCCCAGTAGTAGGAATAGTTGCGGAGCGCCTTCCCATCGATCGAACAGCTCCGGGAAAAGAAGTCCAGTCCGTCCGTGGCCGACGTCTCCGGCAGCTCCAGCCAGTGCGCCTGCGCAATCGCCTCCCCCGGTCCTGCCCCTCCCGGCACATCCAGCCCTCCCTCACAGGACAGCACGCACAGCGCCAAAGGCACCAGTAGAAGAAAAGGCTTCACGGTCATTCGCGAGTTAAATTTTCGTCATTTGCCGGCCCCGGTTCGTCATTCGCCGGCTTGACCGGCGAATCTCGATTTCTGTTCGGCGATCAGCGCCTCGAGCACGCCAGGATCGAAGTAGTTGATCCGCATCGCAGCCTTGACGGCGGCGAGCGTCTCGGCGGCCTTGGCGCGAGCCGCCTCGGTCCCCTGCCGCAGGACCTCGTACACGTACGGCAGGTCCTGCTCGAGGGCCTTGCGGCGCTGGCGGATCGGCTCCAGCGTGTCGTTCAGCACGGCGGTGAGGAAATTCTTCACCATCACGTCGCCGAGGCCGCCGGCGCGGTACTGCGCCTTCACCTCGTCGAGGCTCTTGAAGTCGAAGCTCACCTTCTTCCCGTGGAAGCATTCCGCGAAGCGCTCAAAATGCTCGGGCTTGCAGAACGCGTCCAGGTAGGTGAAGACCGTATTGCCCTCCACCTTGCCGGGATCGCTCACCTGCAGGTGCCCCGGGTCCGTGTACATCCCGCGGACCTTCTCCTTCACCTCTTCGGCGCTGTCGGACAGGTAGATGCAGTTGCCCAGCGACTTGCTCATCTTCGCCTTGCCGTCCGTGCCGGGCAGGCGCAGGCAGGCCGCGTTGTCCGGCAGGAGGATCTCCGGCTCGGTCAGCGCCGGGCCGTAGGTCGCGTTGAACTTCCGCACGATCTCGCGCGTCTGCTCGATCATCGGCTCCTGGTCCTCGCCCACCGGCACCGTCGTGGCCTGAAAGGCCGTGATGTCCGCCGCCTGGCTGATCGGGTAGCAGAAGAAGCCGACCGGCGTGCCGGCCTTGTTGTCGTTGGCGTCGGAATCGTTGAATCCCCGCATCTGGATCTCCTGCTTTACCGTCGGGTTGCGCTGCAGGCGCTGGACCGTGACGAGATTCATATAATAGAACGTCAGTTCGGTGAGCTCCGCCACCTGACTCTGGATGAGGATGTGGCTCTTGGTCGGGTCAATGCCCGCCGAGAGGTAGTCCAGGGCCACCTCGATGATGTTCTGCCGGACCTTCTCCGGGTTGTCGGCGTTGTCCGTGAGGGCCTGCGCATCCGCGATCATGATGTAGATCTCATCGAACGCGCCGCTGTTCTGCAGCTCCACGCGGCGCCGCAGCGAGCCCACGTAGTGGCCAATGTGAAGGCGACCGGTGGGCCGGTCGCCTGTGAGGATAATCTTCTTTTTTTCCATTAGTCTTTTACCGCTTTGAGCGCCTCGCGCACCTGCGCCTCGATCTCGTCGCACAGCTCGACATTGTCCCGCAGGAGCTGCTTGAGGGCCGCCTGGCCCTGGGCGAGCTTCTCGTCCTGGTAGCTGAACCAGCTGCCGCTCTTGTGGATGATGTCGAATTCGACCGCGAGGTCGGCGATCTCAGCCGCGTGGCTGATACCCTCGCCGAAGACGATGTCGAACTCCGCCTTCTTGAAAGGCGGGGCCATCTTGTTCTTGACGACCTTGACCTTCGTGCGGTTGCCCGTGGCCTCGTCGCCGTCCTTGATCTGGGTGGTGCGCCGCACGTCCAGACGGACGGAGGCGTAGAATTTCAGGGCGTTGCCGCCCGTGGTGGTTTCGGGATTGCCGAACATCACGCCGATCTTCTCGCGCAGCTGGTTGATAAAGATGCAGCAGGTGTTGGTCTTGGAAATATTGGCCGTCAGCTTGCGCAGGGCCTGCGACATCAGGCGGGCCTGCAGGCCGACCTTGCTGTCGCCCATCTCGCCCTCGATCTCCGCCTTCGGGGTGAGGGCGGCGACGGAGTCGACCACGATGATGTCGATGGCGCCGCTGCGGATGAGGTTGTCCGCGATCTCGAGGGCCTGCTCGCCGTTGTCCGGCTGGGAAATCAGCAAGGTGTCGAGGTTCACGCCGAGGGCCTGGGCGTAGGTCCGGTCGAAGGCGTGCTCCGCGTCGATCATCGCCGCGATGCCGCCCGCCTTCTGCGCCTCCGCGATCGCGTGGATCGCGAGCGTGGTCTTACCGCTGGACTCGGGACCGTAGATCTCGATAATCCTTCCGCGGGGATAGCCGCCGATGCCGAGCGCATGGTCCAGCGCCACCGAGCCGCTCGGGATCACCTGAACGTCCCAGTCGGGCTGCTCGCCCAGCTTCATGATCGTGCCCTTGCCATAATCCTTCTCGATCTTGTCGATCGTCGCCTGGAGGGCCTTCAGTTTCGCCGCATTCACCTCAGCGGCCTTGTTCGTCTCTTCTTTCGCCATAGTTAAATGGTTTTAATCGTTAAACATTTTGACAGTTTACCGACTCCTGCCTCGGCAGCTTTTCCAAAGCAAACAAATATACAACTTTTTTCTGGATTCTCCCACTCACCCCTCCACACAAACGCACGCCCCGCACACCTCCCCATGCACGCCGCCCGCCCCTCCCCTTCACAAACCCCGTCTCAAACCCCGTCACAAACCCCGTCACAAAACCCATCACAAAACCCGTCACAAACCCCTTCACAAAACCCGTCACAAAACCCGCGGAAGCCGCTGCCGTTTTACGTAACTTTCTCGCACACAGCACTTTCCGAAAGTAACCAGTCCCCCAGGTCCCCAGTTACTTTCACAACAAACAGATAGACAAACAATTACGCAAAACACCTCCCCTTTCCTTTCTCATCCCCCCGCCCGCTCTGATCTATAATTTATCATCCCACCCAACTCGCTGTGAACTCCCGCAAAACCCACCCCGCCCCGCCATTTCCCCTCTCTCTCTCCTCCCTCTCTCCCCGAATCTCCCCCTTCTCCCCCGACTCTCCCCGGCACTTTTCCCATTTCTCTCCGCCTCCCCCATCCGCTGTGAGACATAACTAATTATCTAACAGCAAATTAACGTTTTGTACTCCCCCGGAAATCGGGGGAGTACAAAACAGCATTTCCCTGAGTAACAGCACGTTACAGCTCACAGCCAAATGGCGGGGAGATGGCAAGGAGATGGCGGGGAGGCGGAGAGGCGGCGGGGAGGCGGAGAGGCGGCGGGGAGATGGGAATCGGTGGAAGAAAGGAGGAAAAACGGGCTTCTTTTACTGTTTTAAGCAAATTCCTTAAAATCAGCTACTTGCCAAAGTAACCAGGGACTTAAGGGCATGGTTACTCTAGTAAAATATTGAGGAATAGAGAGTTACGATAAACGCAGCAAATGGTTCGCGGCGACGGGGAGACGGGAAATGGAGACAGAAAGGAGGGAGAGCGGGCTTCATTGCTGTTTTAAGCAAATTCCTTAAAATCAGCTACTTGCCAAAGTAACCAGGGACTTGAGGGACCAGTTACTTTAGCAAAACATTAAAGGATAGGAAGTTACAGAAAACGCTACAACCGGCCAGCAGCGGCAGGGAGACGGAAAATGGCGGAAAAGAGGGGAGAAAGCGGGATGTTTGGTCCAGGCTGGGCAGGACGATAGCTGGCAGGAGGCAACTAGTCGTCGGAGGGGTGGGGCCGGGCTAGTCTTGTTGGGGATGGGTGAGGCGGTCGATGAGGGGGCGGAGGGGGTCGTAGTCGTAGCCGCGGGAGAGGGCGAAGCGGATGAGCTTCAGGCGCCCCTGGGGGTCGTCCTGAAGCGTGCGCCACTTCGCCTCGAGCACCTTCTCGAGCTTGGCGGCGGCGCGGTCGGCGTCGATCTCGCCGAGCGCCTCGACCGCCACCTCGCGGGGCACGCCGCGCGCGAGGAGCGTGGTGCGGATCTTGACGGGGCCCCAGCCGGCGAGCGCGGACTTTTCGCGGGCGTAGGCGGCGGCGTAGCGGCGGTCGTCGACGTAGCCCTCGGAAACGAGGGCGGAGACGACCGCCTCGGCCGCCGCCGCATCGAACTCCAGCCGCTGCAGCGCCTTGCGCCGCACGTCAGCGGTACAGTATTCCCGTTTCGCGCATTGCGCGGAAAGCGCGTCGAAAACCTGTTTCTCCCGTTCCGTCATAGACTTAGAAATCAAATCCCAGCGAAATGTACGCGCCCCACTTGTGGATGTTGGACCAGTGGACATTGAGCTTGATCGGCCCGACGATCGTGTCATACGCCGCGCCCACGCCGAAGGCCCACACGTCGGGCCGCAGGTCCTTGACCAGGGACACGAACTTGTTGTCGTACTGCATCGCACCCGCTAAAGCGCTGACGTAGAGGTTCCCCAGCGGATTCCACCGCGCCTCCACGACCGTGTCGAGGAGATAGTCGCCGGTGGCGAGCAGGGTGTTCACCCCAAAGAACGGCACCTGGTCCTCGGCATAGCGCCCGGCCAGCACGCCACCGGCGTAGTTGGTGTGAAACAGGCCGTCCACCACCTCCTCGCCGAAGTGCGAGATGCCGCGCACCCGCACGTCGGGCAGCAGCGTCCAGTTCCCGCCAAGCGGGACGGCGATCTTGAAGTCCACGCCGGTCGTCAGCACCGGCGTGAAATTGGACACCCCCGGGCGGATGAAATCGTAGTCCGCGCGCAGCCGCAGGGACAGGCCGCGCCGCGGGAAATTGATATCGTCGAAGGTATACAGGACACCCTGCAGATAGGGACCGATATAATTGGAAGACAGTGAGATACCATGCTCCTGCAGGGAGCGCGCAAAGGGCGTATTCGGCGAAAGGATATACGCCTTGTGGGCGATGCCCGCGCGGATATCCATCCGCGTCCAGTTCAGCCCGGAGATGAAGAACTCCTCGCGGTGCGTCATGTAAGAAATGTCGTACTTGAGCTTGTCGTCGTAGGCGCCGAGCTGCCCGCGGTAGCGGGCCAGCGACGCCGAGACATTGAGGGTCGGGAGATCGTTCAAATCGAGGGCGTAGTGCGCCGTGAACCGGAGGTTCTGGCCGATCCGCGCGCGGAAATCCACCTTCGAGCCGGACAGGCGGTGCGTGTTCAGGCCGATGCCGACCAGCAGCGAGGCGCCGTCCATCGTATCCGCGCGGAGGCCGAGTCCGAAGGAGTGCACCGGCGCGGGGGTGCAATGGAAAACAAGCCTGTACGGCGCCTCCGCGCCATACAGGGAATAGGTCACCGTCTCGAAGGCCCCGGAGGCCTGCAGGCGGCTCATCGCCGCGTCGATGGCCTCCTTATCCAGCGGGACGGAAACGTCCAGCCCGGTGAGGCGGGCGACGCGCCTCGAGTCGGCATCGGAGATGCCATCGTACTCGATGGCGCTCAGCCGCACCGGCTGCTTCGCGAGGTCCACGGCGCGGGCGTGCGACGCGGCTTTTGCGTTCCGGCCCACCTTCGCCTGAACGGCGAGGAGGCCGTCCCGCTGCGCCGCCGCGGCGCGGTACCCCCGCGCCAACATCGTATCCACCGCTTCGCGGTTGAAACTCAGCATGTTGTATTCGTGGATATCCGGCTTGATGAACACGTCGCTCTTGCCGACATTCTTATTAAAAGAATCCGAGCCGAGCATCGAAATGAACTGCCCGAGGATATCCCCTATGTTGTTGATCTCCTCATAATCCGGCCGCGCGTCGGACAGCTCGATGCCGATCAGGTAATCGACGCCGACCGCCCGGGCGATGTCCGCCGGGAAATTGTTACGCACGCCGCCGTCCACCAGCACCATGCGCCCGGTGCGCACCGGGTCGAAGAGGCCGGGGATCGACATCGTCGAACGCATCGCCGTGGTGATGGAGCCGCTGCCCCAGTTCTTCGCCTTCGAGCTCACCATGTCGCCCGCCACACACACGAACGGCATCGGCAGCTTCGAGAAGGAAATGCTGTCCTGGTAGCCCACGGACATGCTTGACAGCAAATTATTTACATTGAATCCGTACGCGTACCCGGACGGCAGCGAATTCATCAGGCTCGCCGCGCCGGCGCGGGTTTGCCCCCGCTCGCCGATCTCCTTGCGGACCCGCTCGCGGAAGCGGAATTCCACCTTCTCCCCCTCCCCCTTCGGGTAATGGAAGGGGAATGAGAGCAGGTAGGTCGCGCGGTTCATCTTCGCCTGAAAGGGAATGTATTCCGGCGCCACGCGGTCCGTCAGCATCACGCTCCAGTCCTGGCTCTGAAAGAGCTCCTCGAGGTCGGCGGCGCGGTAGCCCAGGGCGTAGAAGCCGCCGACCAGGCCGCCGATGCTGGTGCCGCAGACGAAGTCGATGGGAATTCCCATTTCCTCGATATACTTCAGCGCGCCCACCTCGGCGGCTCCTTTCGCGCCGCCGCCGGAGAGCACCACGCCCACGATGGGGCGCTTCTGCGCGCTGCGCACGCGGTTCAGTTGCTGGCGGATCTCCCGGATCACCTTGGCGTCGGCGGCAGGGTCCACGCTGTCCGCCGACAGGCCGTTGGGGTAGGTCTGCGCGTTCACATTTCCTGCGAGCAGCAGGAGGGCTAATCCGAAGAAGTATGCTGCCCGGCGAGCATCCCGCACGCGGCCAGGATGTCTTCGCCGCGCGAAGATCGAATAGTGCATAGGACTTGATGGTTGTTTAGGCGGTCCCGGAAGGCCTCCATCGCCGCGTCGGTGGCGCAGTCGTAGGGGAAATCCGGAATCTTGTGGAATCGTATCAGGTTCACGCGGCACTCCAGGCCCCGCAGCAGGCGGATGAGCGCGTCTGCGTGGCGCTTGTCGTCGTTGAACCCCTTGAACATCGTATACTCAAAGCTCACGCGGCGCTGGCCGCTGAAGTCGTACTGTCTGATCAGGTCGAGCACCTCCCGGATGTCCCAGGCCTTCTGGGCGGGCATCATCTGCAGGCGCTCCTCCGGGAAAGGATTATGCAGGCTGACCGCCAAATGGCAACGCTGCTCGTCGAGGTAGCGCTTCAGCGTCGGCAGCACGCCGATCGTGCTGACGGTCACGCGCTTGGGGCTCCAGGCGAAGCCCCACGGCGCCGTCAGCACCTCGATGGCGCGGCTGACGGCCGCGTAATTATCCAGCGGCTCACCCATCCCCATAAACACGGTATTGGTGAGCTCCGCCGCCTCGTCGATGCTGAGAAACTGATTCAGAATATCCGCCGCCTCCAACTGCCCATGGAACCCATGCCGCCCCGTCATACAGAACTTGCACCCCATCTTACACCCCGCCTGCGAACTCACGCACAGCGTCCTCCTCTCCTCCTCCGGAATCATGACAGCTTCGACAAACTCCGCCTTCTCCTGTCCTTCGATCCTCTCCCCTCCCCGGCAGCTATCCATTTTATTTGGTGCAGCCATTTCTCCCTCTACAGCAAGACCGTCTCCATGTTGATTAAGAGCCGAGCCCCCCTCTGTTTTCCCAGCGGGATGAACTTCAAATAGATATTTTTTTGTTCCGTCTGTGGAGATTGAACTGCCGACGGGGGCGCTGATGCCGAGATCGTATTTTTCTGCAAGGGCCTCTTTTGCTGCTTTCGAGATATTAACCATCCGGTCCCAGGATGTAGCCCGTTTGGCATACAGCCAGTCGGCGAGCTGCGCGCCCACGAAACCCTTCAGCCCGCAGCTCACCGCGGCCTGCTTCAGCTCCTCGAGCGTCATCCCCAGCAGTTTCTCTTTCATCGCCACAAATTTAGTAAAAAACCCGCAAAGCTCGCCGCTCTCCCCACAACTTCCCAAACAACGCTCCCCCTCTCTCTCCTCCCCCACATCTTCCCCTCCTCTCCCCTTTTCGCTGTGAGCTATAACTCACTATCCCTCAGCCATTTACAACTTTGTACTCCCCCAAAATCCGGGGGAGTACAAATCAGCAACTCCCAATCCATCAATCTCTTACTGCTCACAGAAAAAAAAGCCATTCAGCGTCGCCCTCCCAAAAGGCCGGTGCAAAAACTTGGCTACCTGCAGATCCGTCGCCCCGGTTTTGCCCTGCAGCGTCCTCCCTATCTCCTCTATCCTCGACGCCGACAGATTCCACAATGGGAATCCCGGTTTCAGCAACCCGGCCCGTCCCGCCGCAACACACATCTCCCGATACGGCACATCTGACCACTTATCATGCTCCTCCTTAACCCCAAACTCCCGCCCCTTCGTCGCATCCACCGTTTTCACCATACCCGACAGACCGCCAAACAACTTGCTGCCCCCTTTCACATCTAAATAGAAATACCGGTGGATGATATAGTCCGTCAACTGCCACCGCTCCTCATCGTTCAAACCCTCAAACAAGCGACGCAGCATAACATAACCCAGATACCTTCCGCAACGAAATTCCATATCCACCTCCTTCAGCGCGTCCCGCAGCGCCCACCGGCACTGGCTCAACATCGGCTTCGCCGAGAACGGGAACGCATTATCGTAATACGCCAGGAACGTCCACCTGTCCTCAATCGCGCGCCGGACCAACCTCTTCTCTACCGGATTATTAAAAACATACACCAGCGCCGAACGTTTGTCCTTCTCGGAGGACATCGCCGCACTGCCGAACGGCCCCTCGAAGAGACGCCCCTGCCGCCCCGTCTCCTCATTGTACTCCCGGGTAAAAATACTGTTGAGATCGTGCTCAAACGCAATCAACTGTGAAGGATCCGCCGCCGCGACCACATCGTGCGTATGCGTAAACATATGGCAGGACGCCTGTATCGGCAGATTGTGCCGGCGCGCGACGACGGATTCAACAGTATAATAAACCAAATGATCTGCAACACGATAGAACAACACGCCGCCATCCACCGTTCTTTTGTAGACATGCTGATAAGACCCTTCCGGCGTCCTCCGTTTAATTTCGTTTTTCACTTGTGAGTTAGATTAGATTGATTAATAGATTATTATCGATTTATACTCCCCCTGAAAACGGGAGAGTTCAAAATAGCATCTCGCTGTGTATAAGCAACATACAGTTCACAGCAGCGGCGGCGACAACGGCAGCAGCAGCGCCCAGCGGCAGCCTTACGGCGGCGCGATGGCGCAGCGCGCGAGGCGGGCGGCGTCCTCCGGCGGGAGGATGCCCGCCTCCCCCAGCGCCGCCACCGTCCACCCCTCCCGCGGCGTGTGCTCGCGGAACAGCACGATCGACCGCGCCGCCTGCCGCGAGCGGATGTACGGGTGCCGCTGCAGCGAATCCGCCGGCAGCGACCACAGCGCGAACGGCGCTGGCGGCGAGCAGCAAACGAGGTCCGCGAGCGCGTCAAACTTCTCACGGTCAAATCGATAGATATCCATCAGCTGCTCCGCAAATGAATACCCGCCCAGCTCCGCGCGGTACTCCAGGATGCGCTTCGCGTACCACGCCCCGATCCCGGGAAGGTCGTCCAGCGCGGCCGAATCCGCGCGATTCAGGTCGACCTTCGGAATATCGATGAACCCCTCGAGGCGCCGGTACACCGAGTCGGCAACGACAAACGACTTCGCGAAATCCGCCTTCCGGCGAAATCGTCCCCCGCTCGCCCGGTACCGGTCGAGCGCCGCCGCCTGCTTCTCACTGAACCCCAACCGGATTAGATCCTCCACCGACACGGTGTTCGGATCAAACCGGAAACTCTCCACCCGCCGCGTCTCCCGTCGGTACGCCTCCACATACTCCGAATGCGAGGAGTTTCTTCTTTCACTATAATTGCCGTTCTGATGCACCTGTCCTGAGTTCCGTTTTTTTCCAGACGCGGAGGAAGTAGCCGTTCCGGGAGTCGCCTCGCCAGACCGTAGCCACCCTCGGCTTCGTAAGAGGGAGGGGCCCGCTTCCGAAGGAAGTGGGAGGGGTCCGGCATCGCCGGACGTCTGGCGAGGCGAGCTCCCGAACGGCTCTTCCGCGTCACTATAATAAACAAATACAGTATCGGGCCTGTCCCGGTTAGCCTCCAGCCGGAGCTTCCCCGCCCGGGTCATGAACAGCGCCGCCTGATACCCGACAACCAAAAAGGCCAGGGCAATCGCCCCCACCTTGAACACCGCCGCCGACGGCTTATTCTTCTCGTCATCTTTCATAGTTCAAAAGAACCGGGGCCTTCATCCAATTTGATGAAACATGCTAAACTTAAAGTATGGAAAGGCCGAATCGGGCCCCGGTCCTCCCGCGAATATGGCAAAAGAAACAACACGAATTCCCGATTAATCGTTTAACTGCAGACAAAAAAATACGAATTTTAATCCCTGACCGATTCCCGACAGGAAATCACTGAAAATTGATAGTTCCCCCCTCTTCCACCTCACAGCATTTACCAGCTTGACCTATAATTGCCTCGGTGCAGGGATGCCGCCACCCCTCATCCACCCGTCTCTCCCCCTAATTCTGCTATGAGCCGTATCTATTTATATATCAATAAAATACTGAATTATACTCCCTCGAAATCAGGGGGAGTACAATTCAGCAACGTTCTCACACCCAGCCACTTCCACCTCACAGCATTTTACCACCTGGACCGGAATTGTCCCGGGCCTGGGCGGTCAATGTGCTGGCAAGGTCGTTTGGAGCCGCTGGTAGCGCTTGGGGGCACCGCCGCCTCCCATTACCATAGTCGGCGGCTGCAAGGCGGACGATTTTGAGAGCCCCCATGGCTCTCAAAATCGCCCGCTTGCTGCCCGGTTGGTGTGGCCGCACCAGGCAACAGGCGTGGCTACTCCATTAGCATACCTCTCCCGGCGCGAGCCGCCGACTCCCGTAATGGGAGGCGGTGAGCGCCCAAGCCAGACGATTCAATTGTGCAAACTAGGGTTCAGCGGATTTTTGCTGTGAGCCGGAAGTTGGTCAGTGATAGGATATTAACGTTTTGTACTCCCCCAAAATTCGGGGGAGTACAAATCAGCAATCAGCTATAAGCCAGCGACTTACAGCTCACAGCAAAAATGGAAGAGAAACGGGAAACCAAGAAAATGGGAGCAAACTCAAGAAGAGAGAGAAATGCTACTCCTCCTCCAGCTCCTTATACTTATTCCGGTGCTCGCGGGGCGCGTCGGAGACGAAGCCCCCGACCACCAGCACAATCTCACCCTTAGGCTCAACCGCCTGAAAATGAGCAAGAACCTCAGCCAGCGACCCCCGAACATGCTCCTCGTGCACCTTCGAGATCTCCCGGGCCACCGAGCACGGCCGCGCAGGGCCGAACGCCTCGCAAAGCTGCTCCAGCGTCCGGACCAGCCGCCGCGGCGACTCATAAAACACCATCGTCCGCGGCTCGCTAGCCAAAGAAGCCAGCAGCGAGGAGCGGCCCTTCTTCACCGGCAGGAATCCCTCGAAGCAAAACCGGTCGCACGGCAACCCCGACGACACGAGCGCCGGGATGCACGCCGTCGCGCCCGGAAGCGTCTGCACCTCAATCCCTTCCGCAGCGCACGCACGCGCCAGCAGGAACCCCGGATCGGAGATCCCGGGCGTCCCCGCGTCGCTCACCAGCGCCACCCGAAGACCCGCCGCCAGCCGCTCGCGAACCAGCGCAACCGTCTGGTGCTCATTGAACTTATGATGCGACAAAACCTGCTTGCCGCGAATCTCGAAATGCTGCAGCAGCACGGCCGTCGTGCGCGTATCCTCCGCGAGGATCAAATCGGCCTCCTGCAGCACATGGACGGCCCTGTAGGTCATATCTCCGAGATTGCCGACAGGGGTCGGCACGATGTACAAAATTCCTTTCGCGCCCATACGCATCCGCACAGAAATTGCTATCTTTGTGCAACCACAAATGTAAGCAATGTTTTCCGAGAATCATAGAAAATCCGGGTGCATCGAGGTCGTCTGCGGCTCGATGTTCTCCGGCAAGACCGAAGAACTCATCCGCCGCCTCCGCCGCGCCCAGTTCGCCAACCAGCAGATCGCCATCTTCAAGCCCGTCATCGATAAGCGCTACTCCGACGTCGAAGTAGTCTCGCACGATTTCCATAAAATCACCTCCACCCCCGTCGCGACCCCCAAGGAGATCCTCGACAAGGTCGGCCCCGAGGTGCAGGTCGTCGGCATCGACGAAGCGCAATTCTTCGACGACTCCCTCGTCGAAGTCTGCCAGACCCTCGCCAACCGCGGCGTGCGCGTCATCGTGGCGGGCCTCGACACCGACTACCTCGGTGTCCCCTTCGGCCCGATGCCGCGCCTGATGGCCGTCGCCGAGGACGTCCAGAAGGTCCACGCGATCTGCGTCCGCTGCGGCGCGCTCGCGAACCACTCGCACCGCCTCAGCAAGAGCCAGGACCTCGTCCTCCTCGGCGAAAAAGACGTCTACGAGCCCCTCTGCCGCGACTGCTTCAACGCCGCCCGCGCCGAAGAGCAATAATCTCCCCTCCCCCTCTTTGTCCTGTGAGCCGCAACGTTTTAATAGTCAGAGAATTACCATTTTGTACTCCCCCAAAATTCGGGGGAGTACAAAACAGCAACTAGCAGAACACCAACAACTTACAACTCACAGCGGCGACGAAGGAAATGGAAGATAGCAGAATTCTGAAGGACTACCGCTATTATTTGCGGATGGAGCGCCGGCTGTCGCCGAACACGGTGGCGGCCTACGGGCGCGACGTCGCGGAGCTCCTGGCGGCGGTCGACCTGGCGCCGCGCGCGATCAGGACGGAGGATATCGAGCGCTACCTGGCCAGCCGGGCGGGAACGGACAGCGCCCGCGGGGCGGGAAATACCCGGCAGGAGCCGGGAAATCCGAACAAGCCAAAAACGCTCAGCAAGCGTAGCCAAGCTCGCTTGCTGAGCTCATTAAGATCCTTCTTCGACTGGCTCATCCTCGAGGGCGAACGAAAAGACAACCCCTGCGACCGCATCGACGCGCCCAAACTCGGCCGCTACCTCCCCGAGGTCCTCTCCGTCGAGGAAGTCGAAGCCATCCTCGACTCCGTCGACACCAACGCCGGCTGGACCGGCCTGCGCGACCGCGCCATCCTCGAAATCCTCTACGGCTGCGGCCTGCGCGTCTCCGAGGCCTGCAGCCTCCAGATCTCCCACGTCTACCTCCAGGAAGGCTTCGTGCGCGTCGTCGGCAAAGGCGACAAAGAGCGCCTCGTCCCTCTCGGGGACCTCGCCGCCGACGCCTTCCGCGCCTACCTCGCCGCGCGCCCGGCGCCCGCTGAGCCGGCCTTCGACGACGTCGCCTTCCTCAACAAAAACGGCCGCCCGTTGAGCCGGGTGGCCATTTTCAACCTGGTCAAGAAACAAGCGCTGCTCGCGGGCGTCCGCAAAGAAATCTCCCCGCACACCTTCCGCCACTCCTTCGCCACGCACCTCATCGAGAACGGCGCCGACCTCCGCGTCGTCCAGGAAATGCTCGGCCACGAATCCATCCTCACCACGGAAATCTACACCCACATCGACGCCGCCACCTGGCAGCGCGCCATCCTCGACCACCACCCCCGCCGCTAGCGGTTAACGGGCGTAGCGCCCCTCTATGACACGCCAGTCGACCAGGGGCCAGAGGGCCTTCAGATGGTCGGGCCGGCGATTCTGATAATCCAAATAATAAGCGTGCTCCCACACGTCAAAAGTCAGCAGCGGCTTGAAGCCGTGCGCCACGGGATTGTCGGCGCCCGCATACTGCGCGATTGACAATTCCCCGGCGGCGTCCGCCTGCAGCCACACCCAGCCGCTCCCGAAGATCGCGGCGCCCTTGGCCACGAACTCCGCCTGGAAGGCCTCCAGCGTGCCCCACTGCTGCGCAATCTGCGCCCCCAGCGCGCCCCGCGGGGCATCGCCCGCGACGGGCGCCCCGAACTGCGTAAAATACAGATTATGATTCAGGATCTGCCCGGCGTTATTGAACACCGCGCCGCTCGCGCGGCAAATGATCTCCTCCAGCGACAGCCCGTCAAACTCCGACCCCGGCAGCGCCGCATTCAGATTGTTGACATACCCCTGCAGATGCTTCCCATGATGGAACGACAGCGTCCGCGCGCTGATCACCGGCTCCAGCGCCTCCGGCGCGTACGGCAAATTAATTAGTGTAAACATATGTGGTTGTATTAATTGGTTCCTTCAAATATACGAAAAATTACAACACGCGCACGCGCAATTTCGCATAAGCCCGCTCCACCTTCGCCAGCGCCGCCTCGACACTCTCGGCGCGCGCCAGCAGCACCCCCATCCGGCGGTGCCCCTTGATGAACGGCTTGCCGAACAGCCGGATCTGCACATCCGGCTCCGCCAAAACTTCCTCGAGGTTCTCGAACTCCACCTGCGTCGTATCCCCCTCAACCACAATCGCTTTCGAGGCCGACGGCCCATAAAAGTTCACCTTAGGAATCGGCAGTCCCAGCACCGCCCGCGCATGCAGCGCGAACTCGGACAGATCCTGCGAAATCATCGTCACCATCCCCGTATCATGCGGCCGCGGCGACACCTCGCTGAACAGCACCTCGTCGCCGCACACGAACATCTCCACCCCGAAGATCCCGTAGCCGCCAAGGGCGTCCGTGATCTTCTTGGCGATGTCCTGCGCCTGCGCCAAGGCGCACTCGCTCATCGGCTGCGCCTGCCACGACTCCCTGTAATCCCCGTCCACCTGATGGTGGCCGATGGGATTCAGGAACGTCGTGCCGCCCGCGTGCCGCACCGTCAGCAGCGTGATCTCATAATCGAACTTCACGAAGCCCTCCACGATCACCTCGCCGGCCCCGGCGCGCCCGCCCTCCTGGGCTATCGCCCAGCAGCGGTCGGCGTCCGCCGGCGTCTTGCACACGCTCTGTCCGTGCCCGGACGAGCTCATGATCGGCTTCACCACGCAGGGCGTGCCCACCGCGGCAATGGCCGCATCGAAGTCTTCACGCGTAGCCGCGAAACGGTAATTCGACGTCGGCAGCCCGAGCGTCTCATGCGCCAGCTGGCGGATCCCCTTGCGGTTCATCGTCAGGAAAGTCGCGTTCGCCGTCGGGATCACATGATACCCCTCCCGCTCCAGCTCCACCAGTGTCGGCGTCGCGATCGCCTCCACCTCCGGGATGATCAGGTCCGGCCGCTCGCGCTCAATAATCTCGCGCAGCTTCGCGCCGTCCAACATTGACAGCACATAGCTCCGGTGCGCCACCTGCATCGCCGGCGCGTTCTCGTACCGGTCCAGCGCAATCACCTCAACACCATAGCGTTGCAACTCGATTGCAACTTCCTTACCCAATTCGCCCGAGCCGCACAGCAGCGCCTTCTTCGCGACACCTGTCAATGGAGTTCCGATTTTTACCATAAGTCTTCGCGTCTATTTTTCCGCAAAGTTAACGACTCTGGGGCAATGGTGCAAGAGCCCCGGCACATCAGGATGCTACAGACTATTCTGCACGTAGCGAAGCACGAAGAGCCCGAAAAGCACCCACACGGTGGGGCTGATCTGCCGGAGGCCCTTTTTGCCTGTGCCGGCTTTCATCAGCACGAACATGATAACGCCCAGCATGATGCCGTCGCTGATGCTATAACTCAGCGGCATCATCAGCATGGTGACGAAAGCGGGAATGGCCTCGCTATAGTCAGCCCAATTGACTGCAACGACGTTGGCACACATCATCACGCCCACGATGACGAGCGCCGGCCCCGTGGCGGCAGCGGGGATGGCGAGGAACAGCGGGCCGAAGAACAGCGACAGCGCGAAGCAGACCGCGACGACAAAGGGCGTGAGGCCGGTACGCCCGCCCACGGCCACACCCGCGACGCTCTCCACATAGGTGGTCGTGGTGGAAGCGCCCAGGCAGGCCCCGGCAGCGGTGGCCACGGCATCCGCCATCAGCATACGCCCGACCCCTTCAATCTTGCCATCCTTGTCCACCATGCCGGTCTTCAGCGAGACGGCGATCACGGTGCCGATGGTATCGAAAAGATCGACGAAGAGGAAGGTGATCACCACGATAAGCATGTCCCACGAGAGCACATGATCCCACTCGAACTGAAGGAATACAGGCGAAAGCGAAGGCGGCATGGAAAAGATTGTGTCCAAATGCGTTACACCCATCGGGATACCGATGAGCGACGTCAGGAGGATTCCCCAAAGGAGGCCGCCCCGTACGTTCCGGACCACCATCAGGCCGCAGATCACAAGGCCGATGAGCGCCAGGAGAATGGACGGCTTGTCAAAGTTGGCCAGGGCCACCTGCGTACTCTCATCGGCGATGATGATACCGCAGTTCTGCAGACCGATATAGGCGATGAACAGGCCGATGCCGCCACCGATGGCCGACTTCAGGCAAGCCGGGATGGCGTTCGCGATCAACTCCCTGATTTTGAAGAACGAAAGAAGGATAAAAATGATACCCTCAATGAAGACGGCCGTCAGCGCGAACTGCCAGGTGCGGCCCATTCCCAGACAGACGGTAAAGACGAAGAAGGCGTTGATACCCATGCCGGGCGCCAGCGCGAAAGGCTTCCTGGCATAGAGGGCCATCACCAGGGATCCGACGACGGAGGCCAACACGGTGGCGGTATACACCGCACCGGTCGGCATCCCCAACGGCTCGAGCGCGCTGAAAATGCCCGGATTCACGGCCAGGATATACGCCATGGTCAGAAAGGTGGTAACACCCGCCAAGATCTCCGTCCGCACCTTATGCTGCGCGGGATCGAATCCAAAAAGCTTCTGTATCATTGTCATTGCTGTTCGCCTTCCATTGTTACATAACATTAGTGTCCACTAAAAATTTATAAAAGTTCTTTGAAAATATTGAGAGTTAGGTAATTACAGCAGTTGTTGGAGCGCGCCGATTTGAAAATATCTTTGCCAGACTAACGTAGAATGGCACATGCATAACGGAAAATACGTGCTCGCACAGCTTTTAGATTTCATTGACAAGGATGTATCCATCAGAATATCAAACAAATACAATGCATCATCTACTGGGACCAGGAAGAGAACCGAAAGTTCATTTTCTTCACTAACGCGCTGGATATCAGTCCAATGCAAGTCGCCGAGCTATACCACCTGAGGTGGAATATCGAGTTGTTCTTCAAGTGGTTGAAGCAACATCTGAAGATAAAAAAGTTCTGGGGTACTACCGAGAACGCCGTAAGGATCCAAATTTACTCCGCGATAACGGCCTATTGCATGATGGAGATTGTCCAGAAAATGATGGCTTTCAAACAGTCTATCTACGAGATGTTACAGATCGCAAGTATCTCATTAACAGACACTACGCCTCTCCAAGAACTGTTTGGTGTACCTAACTACAATATTGTCAAAGAGCAAAATAGTTTTGATGAACTTAGTTTGTTTAAAATGTTAAACCATATAATAATCGTCCACAACTTTTAGTGGACAGCAATGACCATAATGTTTGATTCTATTTTTCCACAAATTTAACCACTCTCCCCCAAACCCGCAATAGCCCCCGACCATCTCCCGGCATTCCCCACCCTTTCCCCAGCCATTCCCCACCCTTTCCTTAGTCATTCCGGGCTTGACCCGGAATCTCGTCATTCGCCGGCCCCGACCGGCGAATCTCCTCAAAAACAGCCCCCGGTGAGGACGAACTAATGTTTTTCACCGATTTATCCTCAAAAACAGCCCCCGGTGAGGACGAACTAATGTTTTTCACCGATTTATCCTCAAAATCAGCCCTCAAATGAGGATGGAACCCAGCTTTCCCCGGCCGTTCTCCCCGCCGGGCCCTTTGTTCAAAATCACCAGCGGACCCAACCCCGCTTTGGCGCCACTGCAGGCCAGGTCAACTCCGCAGATGCACGCCCCAGGCCGCCACCTGCTGACCCCACCCCCGTTCTACAGCATCCAGTGGCACCTTCCCTCCGCAGATGATTTTGATTAAGGGGCTGTTTGGGCCGGACTCGGGCCTGGTGCTGCCACCGCCACCCAATCTATCCTCAAAAAAGGCCTCTAGTGAGGATGGAATCCAGTTCCCCCAGACTTTATCCTCAAAACAGGCCTTTTTTGAGGACAAGTACTAGTTTTCTCGGGGTTTATCCTCAAATCGGGCCCCTTTTGTGTACGCGATCCGCCGGTGCTGGGCTGGAGCCGCCTCCCATTACGGTAGTCGGCGCCTCCAGCCGGGAGAGGTAAGCGATTGGAGTTGGCGGGGCGAGCGTTGTGGCCAAAGGCACCCGCGCCTCGCAATACGCGGCTCGGCGCGTACAGGTTAGGGGGCGTCGCTGAGCTCGTCGAAACGGCTCGCGACGCCACGCCTGTTGCCTGGTGCTGCCGGGACAACCGGGCAGCAAGCGGGCGATTTTGAGAGCCCCCATGGCTCTCAAAATCGTCCGTCTTGCAGCCGCCGACTACCGTAATGGGAGGCGGCGGTGCCCCCAAGGCGAGGGAACGGCCTATGAAGTGCCAGGGCGAAATGGAAAGAATAGTAAAGTTTTGGAAGATTTTTATCAAAATTATACTATTTCCGCAAAAACGTCGCGGAGGGGTCGACCGCAAAGAGTCACTTAATATCCCTAAAATATTCAAACAAGAATAAAGGGAAGGCGTTCAATATGGCAATCGCGTCCCCCTCATACAAATACTTCTTCTCTTGGCCCGCAAAGATCCGCTGTTGAGAGACTATCTCCTTGTCCTCCGGAATGCAGTTCTTCCCCGTACAGATATAGTTCGCCTTAGAGGTATGTTGTTTCACCAGAATTGACCAGTTCTCCTTAACCCTCATAAACTCATCCTTTCGAAGATGGTGACGGCCAGCCTCCGGCAACTCAATGAAATCCCAACTCCCATAAAAACTGAACGCCCGAGCTAATTCTTTAAACGAATCCGTCTGGCAATCGTTCCGCGAAACCATATACTCAACGAAATGTTCATCCGGCAATTCTTTCGTGTAGCACAACGACTCCACCATCGGATAACTCACGTACAGCTTCCCGTTATCAGTTTCATCATCAAACAACTCCAGCATCTCCCTCAGCCGACGGTTCATCTCCTTCAGCTCCAGGTTTTCGTTCTGAAAATCATAATCGAAAAACAAATAAACTTCCGAGAAATCCGAGGATTTCACCCCAAGCGGCAAATCGGCCTTGTTCTCCCGAAGAATAGAGACAATATCCCCATCCCCTTCAAACTCATTCAACTGCCGATATAATTCATAAATATTGTTCCCAAAGGAGCAGACAAGCCTCTCTCCTTCCCCGAAGAAAAGACGCTCCAACGTCTTCAAGATCCTCGGTTCCCGCTCCGCTCCTTCAAAAACAAACAGTATCATACCTTGAACGCATTCGCTCGGAACATCTTCTCGATATTGTGACCGAACCGAAGTTCCTTCTCTGTGCAATCAACCAATGGTTTAATTTTATTCTCATTGAGAATGAAATTGCAATCCGGCCGCAATAAGTCATTGGTCATCAGATATGTATTATGAGATGACGTGAAGACTTGGCAATCTTTTTCAAACAGGATCTTACATACCTCGAAAGAGAGCTTGAAATGGTAAAAAGCATCAAACTCGTCAATGAACACAAACGAAGCCTTTCCCATTTGCTTCATCCAAAAATAGAGAAGTTCAAGGGACTTGGTGCCCGTAGAAATGATGGCCATAAACGGAATGCGCTTCTTGTCTATCAAACAGAACAGTACCTTCTCTCCGGCCCTCGGCGGGGCGAACTCGAATTCCTGGCCGCTCACATTGGCAAGGAATCGACGGAAATCATCTATCAACTTATTCCCAATGATGTACTCTTCTAACGCCGTGGTACCTGTCTCCAAGCCTATGAACTCTCGAACATCCAGGCTCCGGAACCAGAGCATTCCATTGACGAATTGCTGCATTTTTATAAGATAGTGGTCGTGCGCCAATGGGAAAGACATTAGAAGGAAATTAACTATTGGGACATGATTAGCATTGTCAGCCAGATTCTTTTGTATCGCCTTTTCCATCGGGAACGAACCCGTATCTATAGCCAGTTTTCCCTCGGCCCGATTAAAAACCTGCTTTCCATCCACGACCAAAGCCTCCGCGGTGATAATCCCTTGATAGTTCTTGGAGTAGTTATATTCTATCTTTTGCCCATCGAAAATAAAAGTATACTCGAAGTCAACTTTAATGAACGTATCCCCGGAATACGCAAAGTTCGCATAGTAATCAGGTTTCTTCCATTTTTGGGAAACGTGATTCACGATGTCGAATATTGCAAGGCTGAAATTGGTCTTGCCAGAACCATTCGGGCCATAGATGATACCATTCTTGATGATATCATCCTTTATCGCATTTACATTAAAATTAAAGTTGCTGTGTCTGGTTAGATCCAGCTCTATCCTTTCTGTAAATCCTCGGAAATTTTTTACGGCAAATTTAGCAAGCATGGTTCCTTTGAGTTTGTTTCTAATGCAAATATAGTAAAAGTTTTCATATATCCGTAAAAAAATTCCGGGAAAGAACACTTCCTCCGCCCAATTCAGCATATCATGCTCCTCAATCCGATGCCGCGACGGATTCCGCCGCTCGTCCTGGGTCATAACACCATCTCCAACCTTCCGCGAGCACCCCTGCCAGGAGGAACCGCCCCCACCGCCACGAGCATCCTCCCTTCGGGAAATAAAAACCCGCGCCGCAAGCGGCAAATGCCAACCAGCGTCCCGTAGGCCGCCTTCGGCCCATCCCCCTTCGGGGAATGCGGACGGGGCGTCACTCACGTTCCGCCCCGTCAAATCACTCGTCCGGCAAAATGTACAAACAACTTTACGAAAAAAAGTACAAAGAATGTTTGCTTATTACAACACGCTGCAATAATACGAATCAATATCCATATCTGGCAAAATGCTCCCGGCGCTTCTGACTTTTTGCACGAACGTGTCTATCTCCTCCTTTGTCATCAACCCACGCTTGAAAGCATAGTATAGGAAGTCACAAGTGGTAAGATACGCCACGCAAGCACTTTCTCCCCTGCCCAGACATAATCCAGACACCGAAATCAGCCGGGCAAACTCCCGCCGCTCCTCTCCAATCGGGTTATACTCAATCAAACTGATATTCTTCAGAAAGTTAATGTGATTGTCCAAGACCTTCCTTGTTTCCTGGCGCAGCTCATTACGGACAACGCTAAGCACAACGAAAGAACAATCCGGAATCACTTTAGGCAGCAAATGCAAATACCCACCCAGCGAAAAGTGGATAATCACATCTGCATCCAACACTATCTGAATCCGATCAGGCATTCATCAACACGTTAACCAGCTCATAATAATGCCCCTCGGAGATACGCCCCTTTTCGAAAAGATCCGTTGCCAACGAGCTGTAATCTCCGATGATAAGCCCTTCATTGCCATTCTCATACAATGCCACATCATACCCCCGGCGCTGAGCTGCGTCCCGGGTCGGAGCAAGCAAAAGCGATTGCAACACATCCTCGCCGATAATGCCAAGACGCTTGAGTCGAAACAACAACGCCTGTCGAGACACCTGGAACTTCTGTTCCATCTTCACCACCGTAGCAAGATCCAGCTTCTTGGATGTCGGGAAGTCCTCCGGCAGCATCGCCAGCAGCCCCACCCGCGGCAAAAGCAGATTGGAAGCAAACATGTCGGCCGACTGCTCCGCCGGAGCCTTCCCATCCGCCCCGCACATATGCGGCTGCGGGTTTTCATCATAATACAAATGGTACAATTCGTGCCCAATGGTAAAATGCTGACGACCGATGGTAGAATTGCTACTCACCAGCATAAAACGTGACCCGTCCTTCATCTTGATAGACATCCCATAGGAGCTGTCCGACAACGGACGAAACACCGTCAAGATGCCCAACTGCTCCAACGTACTCTTCACCGGAAACGGAACATCCTGTGGCAGATGTAGCATATTCCGGAAACGCACAGCAAGCAGCTCCGCATCAAACTCAGACAACCTTCTCATTTTGCCGCGATCTTTTTCATCTTCACATAATTCATCACCAACTGCTTGAACGCAGCCACCTGCTTCATATCCTCCACGGACAGCGAATCCACCCGGAAGGCGCAGGCAATAACCCCCTGGAGAATATCCTTGTCTTCACACTCCAGGTCATACAGATCACAACCATAGAGGCTGGACAGTTTCTCCAGCACCATCAGCGGAACCTCCCGGATCCCCATCTCATAATTCGAGTATGCAGACCGCTTGATTCCCAAATAATCAGAGACATTCTCCTGCGTAAAGCTGTTTGCCTCTCTCAATTGCTTTAATGTTTCTCCAAGCATGGCAGTTCTTCTTGTGTGGCAAAATTAACAAGTAATTCCATAACATGCAAGTTTTGCCACAGATTTTCACACAAAAAAGCCGGCACAGAAGCGCCAGCTATATATTCATTCCGGACCTGATCCGGAATCTCCATCACCTCCTCCTCCCCCAACTCCCTCCACGCCCCATCCTTCGCCTCGAGCAGCACCGTCCCGGACTCCAGGCACTTCAAGCTGTGCCACTGTCCGGCCTCGATATTCAACACAACTCCGCCCGGCACCATATCAACCGTCTCAGTGGCCCGCGAACACATACACACGTCTCCGAAGTACCCTTATGCCTATGTATGGGCATCACCGTCCCCGGCTCCAGCGCATTCAGCATACGCTGACTCTGATCGTCCGGCGAATTCCGCAAATCCATGGCCACGCGCAGCCTCGGACTCTCCTTCGCCTTCGCCGTCAACTCGTCAAGGATCTGTTGATCTATAATCATAGCCATCTACCCGCGCTGCCGCGCGAAATGGCAACCTGCCCTTCGGGGAATGAGCCCACGCAAAGAAGAGCATTCGGATGCGAACTCCGCTCGTTCGGGGTGTCAATAAGGATTCCCGGCCTAAGCGGAGGATGTTCGTCCGTCTTTCTCCCCGCCTCCGCAAGCTCAACTAAAACGGCATTGCATCTGCGAGCATCCTCTTACGCGCGCAGCCCAACCTGAAGCAACCACAGCAATCTTCATCGTGGTTTCCCCTTCGGGAAATAATAACTCGTGCTGCAGGCGGCAAAAAGTACAAACAACTTTACTTCCCTCACGCCCCCATTCTATGGATCAGTTTTTCACCAATTCCTCTAGGGACAACGTGATAGCAACAACACAGCGCCATCCATAAAGGATAAATGTTCGCGGTCCTTCGAACCCAGTCGTGTTTGTCAATCTTGTGACAAATGGGATAGTACAACACCTCCGCGAGCAACCCTGCCAGGAGGAACCGTCCCATCCCACCGTTTCCAACATCCCCTTCGGGAAATAAAACCCATTCCGCAAGCGGCAAATGTTAACCCAGATTATTTATCCAACTCTATTAAGGCTTTCACAAATTGCTCCATGCACTTTTTCTCACCAATAGAGACACGAAGACAGGTTCCGAATTCACCAACGTTCGGATACGACTTAATCAATATCTTCTTTTCCGCCTTCATTCTTGCCACAATCTTCTCTGCATCCGTTTTGGTCTTGATGAATAAGAAGTTACCCGCCTCACCTTTGTGCGCATAGCCGTTTGCATCAAGTTCATCAATGAGGTATTTCCGCCCCTCATTGAACTTGTCAATCAATGACTGAAGCACACCAGGTGTTTCAATAATCTTCTCCGCAAACAGCATGGCAAAAGCGTTGGTGTTATGAGGCGTGCACAGTTTCTGTACCATCTTCACACCTTCCGGCCAACCAGCCACATAACCCAAACGGCAACCAGCCAGAGAGAACAGCTTAGAGAAAGTACGTGTGACAAACACATGCTCGTGATTCAGAGCATAGTTAATGAAAGTTCCCGGATAGAAATAGTGGTAAGCCTCATCTATCAGAACTGTGATCTGCTTTTCATTAGCAGCCTTCATGATACGCTCAAACTCTTCCTCAGAATACACATTACCCATAGGATTGTTCGGGTTGAGAAGAATGAGCAATTGTGTATCATTTGTCAAAGCAGCTATGATATTATCCACGTCCATAGTTAAGTCCTCATTGTATGGCACCTTGACAAAGTCTCTACCATACATCTCGGAATAAACCTGGAACATGAAATAACTGGGCACGACACCGACAACTCTTCCATTAGGAGACGTGAATGCCTGCATGATATAGCGAATACCTTCAGCAGAGCCATTCACTAAACACAAATGGGAAATATCCGTGCCAAGATACTTTGCCAGGACTTCAGTAAAATGAAGTGTTTCAGGATACTGCCCCACAAAACGAGCATCAACAGCCTTCAACACATCGTTAATGAACTCTTGAGGGAGGCCACCGGGGTTCTCGTTCAGGTCAAGACGCAAATAGTCCTTACGCTCGTTTTGATCGAAAATACGATACAGATTCTCAATCTTTGAATCTAAATAGTACATATTGTAATCAATTATATTTCCATGAAATTCTTTTTCTCAATAAACTGCTGCATTACTCTAGCCATTTGTACAGATTCTCTTCTTCTTAGTCTGGCGTTTGAGAACCTGTGGTTGATAATGCTGCTAATGAACTCCTGTATTTCGTATCGAAGTCCATAACCGTCCCACTTATAGAAGAACTTCTTATTCTCATTCTGATCTTCGTATCGGAACTCAAAGTAGTCTGTCAGCCACCATGGGGCAGGTACGTAAGCATATCCCTTTGTCCCTGATATTACAAGATTCCCCTCTGTCTTTACCCCAAGACCCACTTTAAATGAACATACAGCATTCTTGAAACGGAACACCCCCTTGGTATGAATATCAATACCATTATCCATCCTGGAGTAAAGATCCAGATTCTCATAATCTATCCCACACAACTTAAAAATGGGCAATAATGGATAGCTCCCTTGCTCGAACAAGGCACCTCCACCTTGCGACTTATCAAACTCTCTTCCGTTCTTATCTAACAACTGCGACAAAGAGGCATCTATATCCACAACCTCTCCGATCACGCCAGACTTAATCATCACCATCAAATGATTAAAAGCAGGGCAATGAGCTGTCTTGTTTGCTTCCATCAGGATCAAGCCCTTGGACTCTGCCAAGGCAAACACCTCTTTTGCCTCATCGCCAATCAAAACCATGGGCGTCTCACAAAGAACATGTTTCCCTGCTTCTAACGCCTGTTTGATATAGTAATAATGCGAAAGATGTGGTGTCGCAATATATACTGCATCAATCGCATCATAGAACTCTTTCAAGTCCGGATATGCGACTACTTTTTCATTTCTCGAGCTCAGAAGATTCGCGGCATCGAGGTTTGTATCGTAGGCAGCCACCACTTCCACCCCACTAACCACACTTGCTTCCTTGGGAAATCGATTAGCTACACGTCCGCATCCTATAATACCGACCTTCACAATCGTTGTTGATTCCGCTCTCAACATTGTGGAAGAGATACCTTCTGTTCTGGGAAGATAAACTACTTTGCAATACTCATTCAAGTAGTCAAACTTACCCTTCCAGTCGCTGCCAATAGCAAAGATATCCACATCATATTTCTGAATATCATCAATCTTCTGACCAAGATAATCCTCAATAATAACCTCGTCAGCATATCCCGTAGCTTTTACCGCCTCCACGCGCTCCAACACGTTGTTGCGAACGTTCAACTTCCCCCTGCCTCGATCAAAGCTATCACTTGTAACCCCAACAATTAAGTAGTCACCAAGCTCTTTGGCTCGACGTAAAAGATTGATATGGCCTTGATGTAAAAGGTCGTATGTCCCATAAGTGATTACTTTTTTCATCTTATGTCAGTATTTCAATTATTTAGGAAAACCTTCCACTCCTCGATCCTTCCCAAAGATCAAGGAAACCCCCGGCACAAAGAACTGTAGTTCACCCCGCGCCACAGTATCCACCAAGCTAAGGTCGCCGGCAGGGGCAGCCCGGCGGCAGCACCCTCACAAATATAAGAAATTCTCCATTCAATCCGACCATCCCGCGCGCATTTATTTCATAACTACCGACCTACACACAACAGGGCAAGCCCACCGGCCTGCCCTGTACAATTCTGCGAATGATGAGAGTTTCGCCTGCGGCAAATGCCAACCAGCCCCACAGACCTTACTACTTATGCTTCCCTCACGCCCCCATTCTATGGATCAGTTTCTCACCAATTCCTCTGGGGGTTGTAATACAGTTCCTATTTTCCATCCTAATCAGACTAATACCGTTATTTGTCTGTTTGTTTGTTGAATGCGATCGCTTAGATCTCTATAATAATTTACAGTTTTCCATATGCTTCCCCCAAACTTAGAGTTACGATTACATTATTGGCAGCTGCCTGGCTTAATATATCTGGATGGACTTTCTTACTTCCATTATCTTCGCAGTAATCCTTGGTATTGGTTGAGCAGAAAATTATCTCTTTACCACTCTTCTTTGCCAAATCTAAACATGTCTTAAATATATAGGCATCTTTAAATTGAGATTCTCTTACTGCAGGTGCCTTATGCTTCAAAACCACATCATAAGAAGAGCGGAGTGCCGCATCATAATCCTTTACGATTATAGCATCTTTCCTTATGGAGCGCAACAAAACTTCAGCAGATTGAATAATCTTATCATCTGACAGATTAATCTCACTAGCAACCTCCTTCTTATCTCTCATTGAACGAAAAGCATTCCAGCGGCGATTCATATTTTGAATCTTAGATTTTACTTCTTTCACCACCTCAGGGGCATTGTACATATATTCACTTTGCACCGTCTCATTATAAACTATTACCACGTCACCTTTTTTCACTTTCTCGGCTAGTTCAACATACACTTTAAAAGGTTTATAACTACTAGCTCGCTCCACAACTCTGAATATATCCAGCATCACACACGTATCAAGAAAAAGAATAGGAGAAACGGATGTGGATATATGCGCAGCAGCATTATTTAAGATGAGTTTTCTTTGCATAGTGCTCAATCAAATCTTGTCCAAACTCCAAGTCTAATTCCAGATCAAGAATTGTCCTGTCATCATCATCTTCAGGATTGTAGTACCAACCTTTATCTTCAATGAGCCAATTCCTGAAATCAGAAAGGGATAAATTGTCTTTGTTAATAACTAGTTCACATATAAAATCCATCCAACGCTCACGATCATTTGGATGAGCGGTTGGAGAGTTTTTATTACACATCTCCTCCCATAGCTCTAGTGCATGGTATGCTGGAACAGAAATCAGATCTTTCATAGAGTTCTCCTCTTTTGTAATCTCTACCTGTAACTGCTTAAGATTGGAATGAATTATAACATCTTCATAAAAATGCCTTAAAACAGCATTGTATTGTTCCATCTCTAAAAAAGAGACCGTCTTTGGTATGATATTACACATTCGGAGTCCCCTCTGATCCCATAATAGCACGACGCGAGATTTGAAATCAATTGCACGCTTTGCATGAAATTCCACATAATGTCCATCACCTATTGTATTGATTTCACGTATCTCCTTAAATATGAAAGCATCGGACGAGAAAGATTCCAGACTCTCAACAAAAGACGTTATTGCATCTTCTGTTCCCTTAATTCGTAACTCAATATACTTCTTCATCGTATCTTGTTTAATTTCGTTATATTGTTTGATAGCTAATATAGGGGATTGATTTGTTTAAACACTTACTTCACTCTCCCTCCCTCCAACATCCTTTCATACTCTTCCTGGGCGCGGCGGCGCTTGCTGCCCCACTGGGGCCAGAAGAGGTAGCGGCAGAATTGCCAGATTGCATTCAAAACACCTTTTACTGTCATAAACTCAAGATAACTTCAAGCCAACACAACAAGGCCTGCACAGACGATCTTATTCAGCCTTCAATAAGGCCAACGTCTTCTTGATGTCTTCCAAACTCACAGTTCCACCCCACATACGATAGACATACTCTGGGGTGATACATCATGGATCCATAGAACAGGAGCGAGTTTCGGATTCCATAAATTCACGCAGGCGGTCCACAATACCAACCGGATATTTTTCACATTTTTCACTCATATTTCTTCTCTTTTAGTCTTCCTCCACAGCGGCCAAAACACATAACCACAATACTGTCAAATCGGTTTAAACTTTCTTTATCCCTTAGTTAAATCTAAGACCCCTTCCACCTCATGCTCCACAAACGGCCCCTCTTTGCATTCAAAGATAACACTCCCATACTCTAACGACTCCAGCTTATGCCACACATTCTTAGGGATGTCAACCCCATAATTCCCCCTCTCCTGACTCAACACCACATCTTCTATGATAGAGCCATCATGATTGTGAGTAGTCACTCTTACCTTGCCTCGCAGGATAACGAAAGACTCATCCTTCGTTGGGTGCCGATGGATGGGTACCACAGTCCCTGGCTCCACTGCATTCAGCATCCGATGGCACTTGTCTTCCAGCGACTGATGGAAGCCCTATGCCGAGATCACACCCAATAAGGCCGATTACAAAGCCAGGATATCTTCCTCCCCCGTGGGTTCATACGGCCCGTCTTTGACTTCCATTATGACAGTGCCGGATTCCAGGGCGCGGACGGTGTGCCATTGGCCGATGGGGATGTTCAGGGCGACTACCGGGCCGCCGGGCGAGAGTTCGATGGCCTCGGTGCAG